>NCGG01000010.1 GCA_002278855.1 Sphingomonadales bacterium 28-55-16 | reverse complement strand
ATCACTGTTCACCGTCTGCGCAAGAGTAATGTCCGTACCGGTAAGCGTTACACCACCGGTCAACACAACCATATCATTGAAAACTTGCGTAGTGGTCGTATCTACGGTGCCACCAAGCTTGGTTGTGCCGCCTATATTGGTTTCCAAGGACAAGGCACGAGCATTAGCCAAAAATGAAGTAATACCATCGCTGCCGATGCTCACATTCCCCAAACGGCCGTCCGTCTTTGCACCCACATCACCCGTGAAAGTGACCGCGCCATTACCAGCTGCTACAATCAGAGCGTTGGATTCAGTAGCGGCTGAATCCAGTGTCGTGCCAAAGGTTATTGCACTGTTGGTTGTTGTCAGCGTCGTCGTCGTGCCAAGGGTTACATCACTTTGGAAGTTCTGCGTGCCCGTGGTTGTCAGCGTTGCCGTCTCAATCAGCGTCGTACCGCTGATATCAAGTGAAGCGAGACCCGTGACAGTGTCATTCGTGCCGCTTGGATTACCCAATTCTGCATTGCCGACGACGGTCAGTGTCTTACTGCCGCCATTGACAGATCCATAAGCCTTCAACGTCGCGGCGGTCAGCGTCACATCTGACTTTAGCGTCAGAACATCGCGATAAAATTGGTCGCCGGTAGTTTCGACATTCGCAAAAACCTCTGTCGAACCAGCCGCATCTGTGCTGACGGAGCCTGCCTTAACGGTCGTTGCGAACTTCGTCGTGCCGGCGCTATTGACGGTAACGCTGCCCAAAGCGACTGTTTCGCCCAGCTTCTCGGAGAAGGTCGCGTTGCCGCTGCCGGAACTCAGTGTAATCGCGCGCGCTGAAACGCCGTCACCATCGACTGTTGATGCTAAGGTGATAGAGCCACCGGATGACGCGAAAGTGACATCCCCCGTGAGCGTCACTGCGCGCTCGAACGAAATATTCGCGTTGCTCGTTTGGATGTCGCCAGCCAAGCTATTGAGGCTGTTGAGCCCCGAACCCGTCTGACTAAATGCGCCACCAGCCACGATGTCGCCAGTGGCCGAGGTTGTGAACAACCCGCTATTGGCGACTGTAAAGCCTGTGCCCGTATTTACCGCACCATTGATCGTCAGCTTCGTTCCGATAAAGCTAAAGCCGTTGGTAAGTGTTGTCGTACCCGATACCAAGGTCAGGTTAGAACCCGCCAACTGTTGGAAGCCACCGGCCGTAACAGCAGCTTCGAAACTGACGTCCGTCGCCGATGAAACTGAAATCAAGCCAGGAGCCATAAGGCTTCCATCGCCGCCGACCGCGCCGGCGAAGCGGATGTTACCTGTCCCGGCCGTGAGGGTGAGGTTATAGGCCGAGCCGAGTGCATCTAAGGTTCCAAGGAACAGAATGTCACCGCCACTTGTAGCACCCGTTGTGATAATACGGTCGCCATTTAGGATCGTGGCGCCGTCAAACGTAATTGTCCCGCCGCTTTTGGCTACATCGGTTGTATTTGCAGTCGTCGAAATATTGCCGAGCAAGTTAATTGCGCTTGCGGTTAAAGTAATCGCGCCGCCTGCCGCATCGCGGCCATTTGCCGAGAGCGCCCCAGCACTAATTGTGCCTGCAGTAGACGTCAGGCTGATCGCGCCTGCCGAGGCCGAAGCAGCAGAAGTATCACCGCTGGCGGTCACTGTCCCCGTGGTGATCGCGCCGGAAGTGCGGATTGTTATGGCCCCGCCACTGGAATAAGCCGTGGTGCTGCCAATCGTGATGTCGCCCGCAGTTGATAGGGTGACACCGGTGGAGTTGAAACTGCCAATTTCCGAAGACACTGCTCCCGCGGTAAGGCTGCCGCCGCGCGTCGTGATTGTTTCAGATACAGTAATGGCAGCGCCAGTTGAACCCAAGGTGACCGCGCCGCCTTGCGTGGTGATGCCGCGCCAGGTGAGCCCTGCGGTCGCGGCGCCATCGACGTTGAACGCATTGGTACTGCGATAGGTAAAGCCTTGGCCTTCTCCGGTAATGCGGGCGATGAGCCGCGTTACAGAGTTGTCTGTATCTTCTAGTGCCGAAGCATTGGCCGCATCAACAATAAGCAGGCCGGCACTTATCTCGGTGCTGCCATTGGCTTGCGAAACGGCACCAGAGGTAGTGAGGAGCTTTACGGTCCCATCTGCACCGGAGACGCCAGATCCAGTCTTGGCTCCGCCACGGGCCGTAATCGTCCCAGCGACAGACAAGGTAGACCCGCCAGATGTCAATGTGATGGCACCCGCATTACCGCCATTACTGTCATTTGCTGTAGCAGCCTGACCCGAAGAAATGATGGTGCCGACAAGCAAGGCGCCATCTGCGCCGGTCGCGGTCGACGTGAGCGTAACGGCACCACCTGATGTGCCGGCCGTTGTACTTTGCGTGTCAATCGTTGTACTTCTGGAATCAATGGACGGAGCTGCGATTGTAATCGCCGCGCCACCCGACACGATGCCAGTCGGGTTTACCGCGCCGATTGTGAGCGCCGACAAGGTGGTGAAGGTAACGGCACCTGTCGCATCCGATGCAAAAACCGAAACGACGTTAACAGGGTTGGAGAAGGTATCTGCCAGATTGAGCGTGAAGGTACCTGCGCCACTAAGACCAAGCTTTGCCGACTGAATGGCGCCAGATTGCGTAACCGAACCGCCGGCTGTCAGAACAGTGGATGCACCAGTACTAATCGACGATACGGCAAAACCATTACTGTCTGTGTAGCGCACGGTGCCGGTAGCGCCGGTATTCGTATCTTCACCCAAAGTAGAGCCAGCACCAGCAGTGTCGGCGGCATTGCGGATCGAAATGTTGAGTGTGGCAACATTATTGTCTGCCGCAGTTAACAACACGCCAGCGCCAGCATTATTCAGCGTCTTAATCGTAAGCGTGTTGGCTTCAACCGATCCGGTGCCCAAGGCGCTGGATGCGGCGGTCGAGATGACACCCTTGGATGTCAAGGTGACCGTACCTGCGGACTGGATTTGCGCAACGCTAAAGGCGTTAGCGTCAAAATAGCTGATTGCGCCTGCACCCGCCGCCGTGTTTGCCGCGTTCCGGGTGACCAACTTGACCGTTGTTGCATCATTCAAAAGGTTTGAAAGAGTGATTGCGCCAGACCCAGCTGTCGCATTATCGCGCGCAGTCACGCTGATCTGAGATGTGCTGATTGCTGCACCATTATATTGCTCAATCAGTCCCACGCCGCTGATATCAAGCAAGCCGCCACTTGTGATGTTGGACAGACGAATGGTCCCACCAGCCGCAATAGAAATCGAGCCGGTGCCCGATTCATAATAATAGAATGGGCCCATCGTCAGGCCGCCCGGCTCCGTCGCGCTAACCGAAATGTTGCCAGTTGAACCAGTTTTGAGTTTTAGAATATCAGTCGATGACCCGGTCGAGTGGGTTATGGTCTGACCAGAAACGGTGATATTACCCGAAGTTGACAGAATGCTCTTGGCAAGATTGACTTCGCGATCGGCCGTGATGACAACATTACCCGACGTCGTGGTAATCGTGTTGTTGACCTGCGTATCACCGGTTGTCGCTGCACCAAAATTAGCGATCAGTGTGATGCTGCCTGAACCTGTGGTCAGGTTACCTGGCGTCGACAAGTCACCATTTTTCGATTGGAAATAGATGTTACCGGTTGTGGTGGTAAGATCTTCAGGCGTCAGGACCAAATTGGTGCCTGCAACAGCTCTGATCGATGTCGTACTCGCCAGCTTCCCCGTTAGCGAGTTCAGGCTCAGTTGGTTGATGTCAGCAATACTGACCGATGACCCTGTGCTGTTGAGCGTTACCTGTCCGGTGAAGTTATTCAGTTCGCTCGCCAAGTCGATGGTCGAGGCACCTGCATTGATATCTGCTGTTGACGCATAAACGGCAGAGCCAGTTGTCTGGCTAATCCCAACGCCCTTGAGAACAAGGTTGAAACCCGCAACATTCAGTGTCTGCGCGCCGATGCTCAAAGCACCGCCCGTCGTCTCAATCGAAGATCCGGCGCCGGCCGTTACCGTACCCGTTACAGCCAGACCGGCAGCGCCTGCGCCGCCAATGTCCTTCAGCGAAAGCGCGCCGGTTGCAGTTAGGGTGCCAAGATTATCAATGGCAATATTGGTTGCCGTGAGCACCCCTGCAGAACCAGTAAGTGTTGCGGCGCTAATCAGACCAGTCAATGCCGTCTGCGACACGGTCCCGGACAATGGCAAAGCATTCGTGCCGAGGACCACGCCGCCACTGGTTGCGGTCACAACATTCACCGTGGCGTTGGCAGCCGCGAGAATTTGGATCGCCGCCGCTTCAGTGCTTGTCGTTATAACAGTTCCGCTTAATGTGATGCTGTTGCTGCCAGCACCGCCGCCGCCATTAATGGCGATTGCGCCACTTCCCGCGTTAATCGTGCTGGCGGTCGACTGACTTACAGTTGCGCCTGCAAGATAAATATCGCCTTGCGCCGTGACGGAATTCGCGCCGATCGCGAGAACGCCAGAGGCATCGCCGCCTGTTTTCGTCGTGGTAATCCGAACGCCGCCAGCACTCGTAATGGCACCGGTAATCGAAAGGCCTGCAGTCGAATCTGCTATATCCAGATCATATTGCGTAGCGCCGACATCTCCAACTTTGGAAATACCAAGGTTTTCAAACTTATTACCCGCATTTGTCAGAACAACTGAACCACCGATACCATTGGTGGCCGAGCCAAGCGTCAGCGTCTTGGCATTCACGCTGGTTCCGTTCGCCTGCGATATATTGCCAGTGATCAGGCCGACAGTGGCTGTGTTGTCCCCAAGGATCAGCGTGCCATTGGGCACGACGATACTAGGAAGCGTGAGGCTGCTTGTGCCACGGATAGTAACCGCGGTCGCCGTATTATTGAGTGTATTTACAGTACCATTTAGGGTGATAGTGCCGGACGCAGTGCCGTCATGACCCGTCAACGAAATCATACCGCCCGCGGTTCCGTCACCGGCGGTTGCGCCGCTTATGGAACCGTTCGCGTTAATCGTCCCAAGGCTTTGGTTAATCCCACGCCCAGCGAGGGTTATATTGCCGCCACCGTTAGTCAGATATTCGCCAGCCTTGATGTTGAAAGACTGAAGATCAAGCAAGCCACCCGCTGTGCTAATCGTTACACTGCCGTTAGATGTACTAATGTCGCCCGAAATACGCAGGCCGCCGCCGGTGTTATTGAAACTGAAATTGCTGTCGTTGTTCTCACCCTTGATGTAGAATGACCCAATGCCCGCAACTTGGTTATTCTGGTTCAGGGTGATGTTGCCCTGCGCCGATGGCGTGGCATAATTTGGCGTCCCGCCATTGGAGTTGATCCCCACAAGGTTACCCGTGGTTGTAATGACGCCAGCGGTCTGCGTGATCTTATCATTCGAATAAAACTGAACCCCACCCGACCCTGCGGTAAGGTTACCAGCGATGTTAACGCTATACGTATTGGCCGTAGCGAATTGATAGCCCGAACGGATTGCGACAGAACCAGACGCGCCTGTGGAAATGACACCAGCCGATGTGCTGGAGAATGTTCCGCCAGCAAGGAGCTGCAAACTGCCTGCAGCAGAAATTGCGCCGCCGACGGTTAAGGTATCGCCCCGATACGTGGTAATCACAATGGAGGACGAAGCTCCCGAAGAAGTGATACTGCCCGTATTCGAGAATGCCCCACTTGAGCCGCTTGTGTAGTCAGTAGAAATCGCAATATTGCCTGTCGCATTCAGCGCTCCGCCAATTGTAACGCCGCGATATCCGTTTATTGTCAGTGATTTAGTTGTACCAAGCGTGGTTACGGATCCCGCCGATGTCACGTTAATCGTGCCACTACCATCGTTCGTCTGAAGAGTTATAGCACCCGTACTCGATGTAACCGCGCCGGCAATTGACATAGCGCCAAATGACGACGTCATTGAAAGGTTACCCGCTGCAGTCACCGACCCGGTGGAAGAGATTGTCTGGGAATAATAATTTGTAAGTGTCACCGCCCCGGCGGTCGAGGTTAAGGCTCCCGAGACTGTCAAACTATTGTCCGTCTGAAGGGAGATCGCGCCAACCGCGGTCAGATTTGTAATGCTACTGAAACTGTTATTCGTGCGGGTCAGTGTAATCGATCCACCTACCTTACCGGACAGCGCTGTCAAATCGAGGTCGTTCTGCTGCGTAACATTACCAGCAACATTTTCTGCCGCCCAACCTACTGCAACGGAGGAACTTCCACCCGCGCCAGCCGAGACAGAGGTCACAGTTGCAAAATATTTGCTGCCAGTGGCGGCCGCAGCATTTGCGCCCGTGATTGTTTCGGTCAAAACGCGGCCAAACATGTCGGTACCGGTCACCGTAAAGCTGCGTGCACTATCGTCCGCAACGCTTGTGATGACGATACGGTTGCCGGTGGACGATGTTGCTACACTGCTAGCTGCCGCGCTACCATTAATGGCAACTACGCCACCGAGAGCCGTAACGGCCTGGCTTGCGGATACAGATGCTGTAACGGCATCCGCACCGAACTGAAGTTTGGCAAAATTATTCTCTGTATAACCCAACTGAACGTTATTAGAATTCTGAATGTAATAATTCTGCGCCGATGAGTTTGAACGCTGCGTCCCCGAGAGGGTCACATTCCCGCCGTTTGGACGCAATATTAAGTCACCAATACCCGACCAGATATTTGCACTGGACGTTATCGACGTTCCCTCGAGGGTAACACCATAACCTTGTATATCAATGCCATTGGCTGTCAGAGTACCCATGGTTTTGATTTTGATTGCTGAGGTATTGCTGCCTTCATGAAGACTGCTCTGGAGGACGAGATTGTTGCCTTCCGTGTCAGCATCAAAAATCGAGAAGGACCCATAACGTAAGATACGATCAACGGCGCGGAATTCATTGTTCGGGTTGGTTAGGTTGATAATACCCGAGCCA
The DNA here is from genome assembly GCA_002278855.1 of Sphingomonadales bacterium 28-55-16. Lineage (GTDB taxonomy): Bacteria > Pseudomonadota > Alphaproteobacteria > Sphingomonadales > Sphingomonadaceae > Sphingorhabdus_B. The sequence goes on along the minus strand of NCGG01000010.1, from coordinate 85,434 downwards.
GCCGAAGCGTCGCGCGCCCTGATGTAGAGTTGGCCAACCTTGACCGCCGTCCCAGTATTTTGGGAAATAGCACCTGTGTACCAGTTAAAGTAATCCCAGTTTCCCTGACCGTTTATATAGTAGCCAGAATCGTCGCCCATAACCAAGCCGCCGCGAGAGCCAGAGGTGCCCGCAGTAATGTTACCGAGAACGGCGTTAGTGAAGCCGTGAACCATAACCGAATTCGAGGACGTATTTCCGGCGATAATATTGCCGAGAAAATTGATTACGCCGCGATTATATCCATTGTTATAATCGTAACCATAAAGGAATACTTGATCGGACGCGGTAATATTTGAGGATGCGCCCTGAGTAATACCAAAGCCGGTGAGCGTTACGTCCCCCGAAGTCGCGGTAATGTTAAAGTTTCCAAGAATGAGCGCGCCATTACCGGTCCCGATGTCGACCGACGTCGCCGTCACATTGCCCGTCAGTGCCATGCCCGCTGTATGGCCCACAGCCTTCACGGTCAGGCTGCTACCCACATCAAAACTGGCCAGCGTGTCAATTTTGTTGGCAGATGATGTAATGGAAATCGAGCTTGCCGACGACACGGTCAAGTTAGCGATGTCAATCTTATCTGTTTGGTTCCACACGTCGACTTGAGATAGCGCCCCAGAAATCGTGTCGGAGGCCGCAAGGCCAACAGAGACATTCGCCGCCGTGGCATTTGTGGCCACAACGCTCGTGATTGATTTGAATAATTTAGTCGAGGTTACACTGGTGGCAGACGCCCCAGAAACTGTTTCAGACTGCGCATTGCCACTGGCATCCGTGCCGGTGATGACAAAGCTGTTAGAAGCCTCATTACCCGTAAATGTAAATTTCAGAGCTTGGCTCGTCCGCAAGCGCAGCCCGCTGTGCACCAATGTCAGAGCGCCACCCGCCGCAACGCCCTGCGCGCGCGCAACGGCAGTATCGGAGGCAACAAGGCCGACCTGAAGGGTGCCGAGGCCCAAAGTGCCATTGTTGATATTAACAGTCGAGAGATTGACCGCACCCGCATCGGTAATGAGCACAGCCGGCGTGCCATTCGTATCCGCATCAGTCGTCGACAACAGTGCATATTGCGTAATGGTATTTCCGCCGCCGAACATCCGGATCTTCCCGGTACCGGCATTGTAAACACTGGTTGAGCTATAGGAATCGTTGGTGATGCCACCAAGGCCCGTCAGCGTAATGGCACCGTTGGAAGTCAAGATGCTGCTGTTGTTCTGCGTGGCCTGCAACAAGCCTTTTGTTGAAATCGTTACAGCGCCACCGGCTGTCGTTGTGGTACCACTGATCGTCAATTGCGTGGTTGCACCCGTTGCGGACACCGACACTGGCGCGCCACTCTGCGTCAGCGTCGCGTTCATATTGACGGAGAGTGCCGAAGCAGAGCTAGAGGACAACTGCAGCCCATTTGCGCCACTATAATATTGGAAGGCGCTGCTGTTTGTCGCGAGCGTTATTGAGCCCGTGCCGCCCAGCGAAACCAAGCTCTTGGCAGAAATACTGGCTGCGAAACTCAGATTGCTAACGCTGGAGAGGGAAATGTCGCCAAGTGCAGTCGTATTACCCGACGTGCCACCGCCAATGGTGCTCACAACCGTGACAGCGCCACCCGTGCCACTAACAGTGTTAAACGCCAGATTGTTAAATTCACTCGTCCGACTGTAGAGCGTCGAGTTCAGGTATATCTGTCCTGTGCCGCGCGTAAATGTAACAGGCGCGTGCATTTCCGTGGCAATCGTTGTGAATACGCCGTTATTCAGCGTGAATACGCCGTTGCCGCCGCTGGTATCGATAACGACTGCGGTGTTATCGGCCTGCGTCGTCACATTTCCGATGTTCAGCTTGGATGACGTGGCAATGCGCACGCCAGTTGTCTTGCCGCTGATATTGGTGCTGCCATCTGTCTTGAGGCTGGCAAAAATATCAGTCGTGACCGCAGAAGTCACATCCAGCGAATAGAGCGCCGCGGTCTGGCCAACCGCGCCGCCAAGGCGCACGCTACCCGCACCCGCGCGAAGGGTCAGCGCTTTGAGTGCGGAGCTGGATTCGGAGTCCACTGTTCCGAGCAGAAAAATATACCCAGTAGTGGCACCAGTATCGATCGTGATGTGCTCACTCAAGGTGACCTTGCCACTTGCCGTGATGTTGCCACCCAGGCCCTGCGCCGCGACGCTGGTACCGTTAAACTCACCACCAATAGCCGTCAGGTTGCCGCGTAAAATCGTGCGGTTAGCGCCAGTAGTGCTTAACGTAATCGAGGCAGAGTTACCGCCGTTGTCGAGCCCGGTGCCACCGTCGCCAGGCGTGTCATCGCGCTGCGGTTGCCCACCCGATGTCGTAATGGCACCGACCGAGATATTGCCGGCTGATGAACTGATGGCAACAGTAGCCGCGTTACTACCATCCGCCACGTTATTTGCTGCACCAGTTGTCGTAACGTCATTCAGCGTAACGCCGCCCGCACCGGCCACGGTGACCGAGCCCGAAGTAGTGCCTGTGTTCGCAATAGCCGTGGTCGTAATATTCGCACCAGCGGCTGCGGTAACAGCTCCGGCAGTTGATGTAATACTCACATTACCGCCCTGTGTGACGATTGATGTGGCAATATTCACTGCAGTTGCAGAAATCGACACCAGTCCGCTGGCCTGGCCGGCGTCGCCGCCCTGCCCCGTAATGGCCTGCGCGCTCACGCCCAGGGTTATGGCATTCGCCGCGCTGGTTAGTGTGATAGCACCGCCGCCCGTAACCGAGCTGAACACAGTGTCGCGGGTGATGTTGTTGATCCGGATAAAGCCGGGTTTATCTGCCGAAAGCGTTACGTTTCCGGCAACCGAAAAGGCGCCGGTCAAATCAATGTTGCCGTCCGAACCGGTCGAACTGGTAATCGATACTGCGCCTTGCGAAGTAAACGCCGACGTGCTGGTGACGCTGCCAGCCACTTCAATAGTGACGCCGCCAGAACCGGCACTAATCGCCTTTAGTTCGGTATTTCCAGTGCCCTTGAGATTGATCAATCCAGCGCCGCCAGAAGTCGCGGTGACCCCTGCAGAGAATATATTGGATGCATTTGATGCGACGACGTTGCTGGCTGTCGCGGATGTAGTCAGCGTCGCGAGTGTCTTGGATTCAACATAGCCACTGAGCGCAATGCCACTCACTGCACTAACCGTAAGTCCCTTGGAAAGTAGACGAATGTTGTTCGCTGCGTTGAGTGATACCGTACCCGAAGCAGTCGCGCTGGAGCCGTCTGCCGTTCGGCCGGCTTCAAGCGTTAGGCCACCGGACAGGGCGAGGATATTGGCATTGATGGTAACGTTGTTTGCGGCCCGCAGCGTCAAGTCATTAGAGGTGACCCAGCTGATATCGCTGGCTACGGTGATATTACCGGCTTCTGCATCGGCGGATGACCCCGTGGTCACCACAACATTGCTAGCGTCAAGAAGGTTACGGATGGTCGATACGGTGAGGATGGATCCCGACGCCGAGGCGTTTGTACCGGTTACGCCCGTGTCCGGACCAGTCGCCTGGATCGTAAGATTATTTGGATCAAGCAGCAGCGTACCTGTCTTGCCAGCGGCTGCACGCAGATCAACGGACCCTGTGAAATCAAGCAATTGCTTGCCCGACACTTCGACGAAACCGCCGTCGCCGCTCTCCGCGCCGCCGCGCGCAGAAACGTTGCCCGCAAACTGGGTATTCTTATCCGACCATATAACAACATTACCGCCGTTACCGGCGGTCAGAGCGTCAGCCTTGATCGAGGCGCCCGCATCCACCGTGGTGGTGCGGGCATTCAGAAGATCGGGCGACGCCCCTTGGAAGCCGCCGCCAATGTCCACCACACCGCCGCCGGTGCTGCCCGACGCATCGACCAATGCGCCGCTGCCCACGAACACATCGCCGCCAGTTATCGCGATTTGGCCGCCAGCGCCCGAGAGATTTTGAGATGAAATTGCGCCAGTTGCCTCAACACGGCCGGTTGCACCGCCCGCAATCGCAATCGTTCCGCTTTCAATCTTTCCGCCGGCAACAATCCGGCTCGTTATGCCGTCACCGGCGGCAACGATCGCCTGCGCCTGCTGCACATTGGACGCGATGGCGTCATCCATAAGCCGCCGCTCGGACGACAGCGTCATGATGACACGTCCATCCGGCGCCGCAATCAGGCCGCGGTTTTCGATCAGTTGATCGACAAGGGCCGGATTAACTTGAACCGAGATAAGGTTGTTGCCCGCGACGTCCAGCGTAACACCTTGCCCGCCAGCCAAAGCGACCGTGCCCATCTGGGCAAAAATAATACCTTCGTTGCGTACAGTAGGCGCGAGCAAAGCCGCATAACCGTTTACAACAATTTCGCCCTGATTGACGACCGCACCCTTAATGCCGTTGCTCTTGAAGTCGTAGCGGCCAGCCTGAAAATCTTCGTCTGAGAGCGTTAATGTGCTTGCCACAAGACCGGCGGCATTGATCCGGCTACCGGCGCCAAAAACAATCCCGCGCGGGTTCAGGAGGAAAATTTGGCCGTTCGACGTCAGCGAACCAAAAATCTTACTGGCGTCATCGCTCGTCACGCGGTTGAGCGTGACGGATCCGCTGTCTGGTAACACAAAATTGACGCTCGAACCCGAGCCGATGTCAAATGTATTCCAGTTAATGACCGCCTTATTGGTCGACTGGTTGATAACCATCTTCGAGCCCGACTGCGAAATGGTGGCATCACCCGCGGTGACGGATCCACCTGTTGGCAGGTCTTCAGCATTGGCTGGACAGCCCAAAACCAGAGTGATCGCGCTGCCCGCGAGGAACAGTTTCCTCAGTCTTGTTGGCACAGCCTGACCTGGGTTAAGCGTGATGGATCGTTGCAACATATTCATTCCAGACATCAAAAGCTCAGCCGCGCGCTGATCCATGTTTTCATATTATTATCAAATGCATCCGGCGCGCGGATTGGCCGCCCGACGGATGCGTCAATCGTGAGCCCTGGCAGGGGGCGCCAAGACGCACCCACACCCACACCAAGCAGTCGAGTGGGGCGGTTGGCCGCCGCGCCATAGACTTTACCGAAATCATAAAAGGTGGACGCAGTCAGCGTCGGCGCGAAACTGTGCTCAAAAGCAATGCGACCGTTTACACCAGACCGACCGGACACATCCTCATCGTTGCTAAAAGCTGCAACGCCGCTTGTTCCGTTAATCATCAGCAACTGGGACGGATCTAGCTTTTCCGTGGCCACTTGCCCACTAACGCGCCCTATAATCGCGTCTTTTTTGGTTAAGTTTTGGCGACGGTTTATGTAACCCGATATTCGGAGATGGCCCCCTTGCCCGGCTGTACGCCCTGACAGAACGTTAATGCCAAACGCAGACGTGCCCCCAGCCAAAACCTTATCTGCAGACGTGACGTCGATGGCCGCTGAAACAAAAACCAAGGACCTCTTGGTCGTCAAAGTCACCACACGATCCGAGAAGGACCGATAGCCACCCTCGATGCTGAACATCACGGCGGCATCAAACTGGAGCACTACGGGGTAACGCAAACCGAAGATCGCAGCCGCGCTGCTGCCCTTGATGTCGATGGGTGTATTCAAAAGATCATACCGCAGCCCAGACAGCGCGAGGTTCGCCGAAAGCCCATCGCTGCCGATTGGCACGCTATATCCCGCGCGGCCATAGAGAACGCCGCGCGAAGCCAAGGCCGTCATCGAGAGCTCGTCGCCGAACATTGCGATTGGGTGGGCGCTAGCACTTAGCATTATGCGCTCCTGGCCGGAACGCGCGGAGCCGGACCCGTCAACCACCACGCCAAATGACTGCGCAGGATCAAGTGCGGGCACAATCACAACCGACGACGTACCGTCGGACGCGCCAGCACGAAGTACCGCTTGGTAATCAGTGCCGGGAAGCTGATTGAGTAAAAGCGTTCCACGTTCGATACGGCGCAGATTGAGATTATCGCCCGACTTTAAGCCTGCGCTGACAAACTGCCGTATCCGCCCTTGCTCTTGGTCGCCAACTGATCCGTCAATTTCAATTTTATCGAGGCGACTTTCCACGATTTGAATGCGGACAATGCCGCCAACAACATCTTGCTCTGGAACAACGGCCCGCGCGACATAACTTTGATCTTGGTAAAATTTGGCTATTAAATCAGCGGCATATTGAAGCTCTGCTAAAGTCAGCCCCTGCCCGACAAAACTTTGCAAGACGGGCGCGAGAGCATCTGCCGGAAACACCTTATTACCGTCGAATGAAAATCCGGACACAACGATTGTCGGACCCTCTGCCTTAGCAGGCTCTACCACCGTAACTTCTGGGCGCACCTTCACCGACTGCTGAGGAACTGCCTGTGGCTCTGTCTGCCTTAGTATCTGCGCACCAACATTATCGGGCTGCACCTGTGCATGGGCCTCGGAAACACCAGCCAAGACAATCCAAAGACCGACCGCTGCCACAGTGAACTTTTTCAAATCTCTGAGCATCATGGGTCCCTTGGCACAAATTTCTTGTAGAGCTGGTGGATATGGCACGCGGGTCAAACCGGCTTAGTTTGCAACGTGAAAATGTCGGACACGACGCCCAGTGAGACTTGGTGCAGGTGGATGAGACGCAGCGCGCCGCTTTGATTAAGTGCTGCGAGCGTTTTGGCTGGAAGCGCACTTAGCTTTTCATCTGTCACCATCTTAAAGCCACGATAAACAGACGGCTGCTGGTCACCTTCGCGCTGGATTGTGAACTCACCTTCAGTCAGCAGGTCATGCTTTACCAGTAGGTCCACAAATGCGGTGGTCTGCAGCGCGGCAACTTCGAACTGCTCGCAGAAGTTCAAAATCGACTTGCAGCGCTCGGAAGGCTCGACACCGTCGAACAACGGCTCACCATCATCGAAAGCGCCCACGAGGTCTGACGTGGGATCTACGCACAGGGATAGGGTGTCTTCGCCTGGCTCAAGGCGTGCCAACAGGAACGGGTAACGCCGCGCATATGCGGGGATGTACATTTCCGCGTTAAACGCGCCATCGTCAGCCACATATACGTTTGCGCCCTCGTTCAGCCCCATGAGCGCCAACGGCACAGGCGCGTCTGCAGATGAAAAAATGATCGGAAAGGAACGCTGCGCCTTTGCGAACTCTTCTGTCGTCAGCGGCACCGCGTGCTGGTTCGCCATCCATGACGCCTTGTCCGTTGTCCGGGTACGCCACGCTTGGTGCACACCAGAATTCAAGGGCGTCAACTCCTTGTAAAACAAAGGAAGTGTCTGGTTATCTTGCGTGGCAGTCATGTGAAAAATCCCGAGAATGTTACTTGAATAAAAATTTGATCAGCGAGCAGAACTTTAATGCATTAAAAAACATGCATAAAAATACTGACATATAACATGCCAAAACAGCCAGAGCGCCGCTTTGTCAAACATTTTTGGGGATAAGACACAATTGATAACAAACGGCATTTACCGCCAAAATTCCGGCTGCGCCGCGGTTCGAATATCTTCTGAGGAAATGGCAGAATTGATGACATTTGATCGATTGGCAGCAGGAAAAATGCATTTGCGAGTGGCAAATACATTGCATGTGGATGTCCGGCGTTATCGGGAGTTTAAAGCCGCGGTATTTCCCTGTTCTCCGGCTATTAACAGGGAAATTTATACAAAGTGGGGTGTTTGACCCCTGTTGCGCACCTGTAACCCACTGCCTTACCTGACATTTTATCGGCAATTCCCTGTTCCGTGACTTCAGGCAATTGGCTCCCGCATTTCAGGGAATACATATCGCCGCGCGCAAGACTTGCGGCGAGCTGTTGTGGGGTCTGTTAAATTCTGCTATGCAAGAATTAGTCTGCGAGACTTGCGCGGCCGCCTATCGGCGGGATTGTTCGAAAGCCCCTGACCCTCCAATCACAACACTGTCTCGGAAGGCCTCGCCATGTCCAAATCTTCACGCCAGAAATCCACCAACCCTGACTATGAGGTCGGCTACGGCCGGCCGCCAGTCGCCACCCAATTTGCGCCCAAGACGTCGGGCAACCCACGCGGCCGTCCGCCCAAGGCAAAGGCCAAGGGCCATCAAAAACCCAACGCGGCCAGTGGGCTCAGTGCCATCCACAGGGCCGTGCTGGATGTCGGCGCGGCCAAGGTTGAGGTCCGCCGCGGTGGGCGCAAGGTGATGATGACGCAGGTCGAGGCCGCCGTTGAGGGTCTTGCCGAGGCGGCAAGGAACGGGAATGTCCGCGCGGCGCAGGTCTACATCGGATTGCACAGTGAGGCGGAGGCCGAGGCTGACGCCCTGCGGCAGCGCGTGGAGGCTGCCGATCACACAGAGATTGCATTGCGCATAGCGGCCAGCCTGCGCGCCGCAAAGCGTGACGGGCCAGACCGTGCGGAGCTAGAGCCGCCGGCATCAGACATCGAGAGCGTTGGCGCCGAGGTGGAGGATCAGACGCGCCCCAGTGACGCACCAGAGGCGTGGGGTGATTGGTCCGATAGGCAACGCGACGCGCCTCCCCACAGCGCGTGTCTTAACTTAGCCGCGCATGACAATCTGCCCGAGCCGCCTAAAGACGCACCGGCCTGCTCCCAAGCGCCCAGTCTCCCGACGCCTGCGGTGCAGGTTAAGCCAATTGTACGTAGCGCGCCCGCGACTAAGGTTATTCCGCGCCGCAGTGGTGACCCACTCATCCCCGATCGTCGGCCAATTAAGGCGGGCGGGTGGGGTGTCAGCGGCTAGCGGGGGAACGCATCCTGATGCCTGGGCCGTCGTGGGGAGTGCCAATAAACTCGATGCCGGCGGCCTCGAGGGCGGCCTGAATTTTTGTTAATGTCGAGGCGTTAGCCGAAGGTACTCCATTCTCTTGCTCGATGGATACAATGGTCCTGCGCGCGACGCCTGATTGAATGGCCAAGTTCTCCGCCGACCAACCCAAAGCGTGCCTTGCGGCTCGAATTTGACTACTAACAAGCACTTGACTTTATCCCAATATTGCTCATAATGAGCACTTATATGCACATAGAGCGAACATCCATGCCTGACTGGCGCAGGGAATTCAAGCGTCTTGAAGGTGCCTACGCGCAGGCGACATTGCGTGCCTACTACACGGACGTGCAAAAATTTACCGTCTATTGCAGTGCGCGGGGGCTTGAGCCCTTCCCCGCCAATGCAGCTATGGTGTGCGACTTCATTGCGGCGCAGGGCGTGGATCTGAGCCCCGGCAGCGTCCGCCGGTGCCTGTGCGCAATACGTAAGATCCACCATCTGCTGCGCCTGCCCGACCCGACGACAGACGAGGATGTCAATTTGGCCATGCGCAGGCTGCGGCGCGCGAAGCTCGGGCGCCCGCGGCAGGCCAAGGGGATGACGCGCGCGCATCTCGATCTCTGCCTCGCCGTCCAGCCCGACAGTCCGTGGGGCTTGCGCAACCGCGCGCTGCTGTCGCTGGGCTACGACCTCCTCACCCGCCGCTCGGAACTCGTCGCGCTGATGACGGACGACATTGAATTTAGAAGTGACGGCACGCTGCGGGCAGTCATCCGGCGTGGCAAGACTGACCCATTCGGCATGGGCCGCATTGGGTTCACCTCGCGTCGGTCGGGACAACTGGTGGGTGAGTGGCTTGCGTGGCGTGGAGACGACATCGCGCCTTTGTTCTGTGGCATCTATCGAGGCAGGGCCATCAATCGGTCGCTTGAGACGACGAAGGTAAAGCTCATCGTCAAGGAGGCGATTTTGGCCGCCGGCTTACCCGCAGAGGAAGTGGCGGCGTTCTCAAGCCACTCGCTCAGGGTCGGCGCGGCGCAGGAGTTACTGCGCGCAGGGCTCGACACAGCCGCCATCATGCGCGCCGGCGGGTGGAGATCGACAAATGTACTCGCGCGGTACCTGGAGTTTGCCGAACACAATGTCTGGGAGGCGCCTTCATGCAATAGTTACCACCTCCCCGTAGAATACTAATCATGCAGACTTTATGTCATTCCCACATAGCGTCTTCATAACCATATGACCGAACATCAAATGTACGTCTTCACAAAGCTGCATATCAAATGAGGGAACCAATACTGCTTGGCTACACATGGGCATGAGCTTGCCGCCGTCATAACCTACAATTGCAAGCGTAGTTCCTTCATTCTCGTTGGCATATTCCACTGCCTTCAGCACATTTGGTGAATTGCCACTTCCGCTGATCGCAATGACCAAATCGCCTGGGTCCATCAAGGCCTTAAGCTGCCCAGCAAACACCTCGTCATAGGAAAGATCGTTTCCGTACGCAGTGATCAGACCGATGTTGTCGCATAAGCTCACGCCACGGAATTTCTTTCCTGTGGCAAGATTTATCATCTTGTTCCAGTCGGTGATGTAATGTGAGGCGGTGGAGGCGCTGCCGCCGTTTCCACACGTTATGATCTTTTTGCCTTCTCTAAATTTACTTGCGACAAGGTCAACACCAGCCTGAAAAGCAGAAGTGTCACAGAGGGCATGTAAATCCGCGTGGGCCGAAAAATAATTTTTTATCGAAAAAGCTGTCATTTTGGTTACCTGCTTTCTGGTTGGTAATATGTAATTTGCGCGCCAGCACGATCGAAACCAAATTTTATAGGCTCCAGCATTGCAAGCGCACTTGTGATCGCAAGATGAGTTTCAGGGTGTGCGTAAAACATAATGAAGCCGCCGTTACCAGCGCCTAAGAGCTTGCCGCCGGTCGCACCATTCTTAATCCCGGCTTCATACCAACCGTCAATTTCGGGATCGGATATGCCATTTGCAAGCTGAGTTTTAAGCCGCCAGTTTTCATGCAATAGCGCTCCTACGGCTTCGAGGACGCCTGCCTCAAGCTCCTGTTTAAGTTCAAATGCTAACTCAACCATACGTTGCATTAGCTTGCGATGATTTCCAGCGCGTAATTCCGCAGACTGTTTCACCAAAACCTGGGATGCACTTCGAGTTCTGCCAGTAAAGAAAACTAAAATGTGATCTTCAAATTTTTTGATTGTGGGTAAAGAACAACGCACGGGATCTACGGTCACTGTTTCATCTGGGTGAAATTGGATTAAGTTGAGCCCTCCGAATGACGCCGCATACTGATCTTGCTTCCCTATTGGTTCTCCGCACCTGTCAATTTCGATTTCACACGCCTGTTCCGCCAACTGATCCTTGCTTATGTAGCGTCCCTGATACGCATTTAGGGCGTTTAATAGCCCCACAGTAAAGCTGCTAGAGGAGCCAAGGCCCGATCCCGTGGAAGGAATATCCGCAAGTGAAGCTATTTCAATTCCAGTTTCAACGCCGGTAATCGCTAGAGCCTCACGTACCAACGGATGCTGCACTTCGGTGAAATGATCTACTTCTTCGGTTCTCGAATAGCTTAATCGGATCCGGCCATCGAACTTGCGGTTAACCGCCAGATAAATGTATTTATCGATTGCGGTCGAGAGAACGGCGCCCGGTGTGTCGCGGTAAAAAGCCGGCAAATCACTACCGCCACCTACAAAGCTCATCCTGAGAGGCGTTTTGCTCAATATCATAACAATTTCTCACTCATAAGAATGCGCTTGGCGTATACATTTTTAAATCTAAAATAGGCTTCTTAGCAATTAATTTCACCTGGCATCAGAACAGAAGAAATTTTTTCAGTGATTTCGTAAATAATTAGGTTAACTGCCTTGCAATTTAGTCACGCCTACTGAGGATCTTAGACACAGCAGCCTTTATATCGCTGACAACAAAATCTGGTTTGCAAGTATATTTTCCGTCGTTACCCGCGTTTCCGGTGCCTACTAAAATAGTCTGCAGCCCGATATTATTTCCGGCAACAATGTCAGCAGTTGAGTCACCAATCATCCACGATTGCTGTATTGCAATCCCGAGGTCGGCAACTGCTTGTTCAATTAAGCCACTCGCCGGCTTACGACACTCGCAGATCTTTTTTAATGACAGGACTTCACCTTCAAAACCAGTGTCTGGGTGATGAGGACATAGATAAAGCCTGTCAATGTAGGCGCCCTCCTCACCCAACAGCTTATCAAGCTGCGCGTGTATTGCCTCCATACCTCGCCAGTCTACATCGCCGCGCGCCAAGACTGGCTGGTTTGTAACGACAACGGCCAATGCTCCTGAACGGTTTATAGCTCTGATAGCCTCACCTGCGCCAGGTATAAGGGTGAGTTGGTCGGGAGAGGATAGGTGACTTACCTCAACATTGATTGTACCGTCTCTATCGAGAAAAATAGCAGTGCGCGGGGCTCTTCCCGAAAGGCGGTCCGCCATGCCTTCTCGCACATCTCGCTCCACTTTGTCTAATCGATCAGGCGTCCCCATATCCTTAATATACTCTGGAGAAATATAGCCTACAACACGCCTACCCTTTGCTAACAGGGCATTAAGGGTGTGCTTTGCGATGTCAGCCTTCCCAGCAGCGGGTAAAGAGCCAACAAGCCCGACTTTCTCGAAGACATACAGTGCCGCGTTAACCAGATTACGAAATACCCGTGAAGGTTCATGCGGGTATGGATGGATAGCGATGACACTGCCATCCGCATCCAGTTCAACTATATCTGAATCCGCCGGGTGATCATTTGGATGCAGAAATAACGTGGCGTCAGCTTTTGTGGTATGATGCCAGGACCAAATGCGATTAAGATCAACATCCGCATAAGTATCGCCGTAGAGAACAAGAAAGCGCTCTGCCAGCACGGGGAGCGCATCGTTCAAGGCCCCCGCAGTTCCCCGAGCCTCCTGTTCAATGCAATAAGTTAGCCGGACGCCCCAATTGCTGCCGTCTCCAAAATAGTCGGAAATAACCTGATGTTCATGGTGAACCAAAAGCGCAATGGTCAGAAATCCGTGTGTAACACAAAGATTGATCAAATGCTCCAATACGGGCTTGCCGCACACAAGCGCCATGGGCTTGGGTATAGCTCCCGTTCGCGACTTCAGACGAGTTCCCATGCCTCCCGCAAGGATAGCAACGGTGCATGCATTCCCTTCCAGCGCCATTACGCTACCATCCTTTGTTTGGAACGCAACAACGCCAACTTGAATACCAGTTTTTGTAAGAAGCTTGGCGTATACAACCAAGTACTTATCAAACCGATGCCGATGAGGCGGCCTATAAAATTGGAACTCGTAAAATTTTTCTTCCGCGCGCGCAGATTGTAGCGCCAATGGTCTGGATTACGATTCGTATTATTCTGACGGTATTTTACCAACGTTTGTGGCAAGTTTGCGAAACGTACTCCACTATTGAGCATCCGCAACCAAAGGTCCAAATCCTCTGCAAATCGAAATTGCGGATCATACCCGCCAATAGCCTTAAGTGCAGCGGTGCGCATTAAGACTGTCGGGTGCGCAACCGCTGTCGTTCTGTTGAATTGACGAGATATCGCTTCATGTTCCAGCGGATAGTCCCGGAACGCAAGGGTTCTGCCTTCGCGGTCAATTATTTCAATGCCACCTCCCAGCACATCCACGCGAGGATTTTTCTTCATCCAATCTAGCTGCAACGAGAGACGGTCGGGCAAACAAACATCGTCGGAGTCGAACCGCGCAATAAATTCTCCACGCGCCTGAGATATCCCGAGGTTTAAGCTTCCGGCAAGGCCTATTCGCTGCGTCGGGATAACATGACGAAAACGCGGATCGGAGTTGCAAAAATCCGCCGCTGCCTGTGAAGAGGCAGGATCAGTGCTTTCATCAATAACTAGACACTCAAAGTCACGATAGTTCTGCAACGCAACGCTTCCAAGACTGTTCGCTAAAATATGCGGCGCCTCATTGAAGCACGGCACTACAAATGTAATCTGAGGCAAATTCTGCAAGACACTTGTTCCTAATGCGTCAAAAACCCTGCTGTGAAGCGATTTCATCTATGGCGCGCGCAACGGCCTCGTGGGAGCCCATTTTAGGTTGCCATCCATAAGATTGTAAACGCGCAGTTGAGTAATTGAATTTTGGCACATCTCCAACCCAACCCTTATTTCCCACACCGAATGCAATATGCGCCTTAGGGGAAACGCGAGCAATAACTTGTTCGGCAATCCAACCTACGGTAACGCCTCTATCTATTGGTCCGATGTTAACTGGCTCTAGCTTAGCAACATCACGATCTGCGATCATCAACATTGCCTCTATTAAATCAGTGACATGCAGATATGCTTTTTGCTGGGTGCCATCGCCAAGCACGGCTAGCTTCTCAGGGGAAGCTATAAGCTTGTTAACAAAATCAAGTATCACGCCATGTGTAGCGGGGACACCGACAACATTTGGAAAGCGGAATATGTTTACCCTTTTCAGAAATGTCTCTGCTGCTGCACTGATTTGCGCCTCGGACGCTAGCTTCATAGCACCGTAATTTGATATCGGAAAAAGAGGCCCGATATCTTCGTGCAGTGCAGTTTCTCCCAAGTCCCCATAAATCGCGGAGCTGGAAGCAAAATGTAAGGTCCGGATGTCCTTGTCCCGCATCACGCGGAGTATTTCAAATGTCGTAAGAAACGTATCTTGGTGATCGACATCGGGATCGGCTACGCCCGCAGGTATGTCGGAATTAGCAGCCATATGCCACACGTCAAAAATTCTACCGTACGTTGACACTTGGTCGAACGCGTCCGAACATTCACGGCGATTGGCCAAATTCGCAACGACAACCGGCATCTCTCGCAGCGTCGGGTTGCGTTCCAGGTATGAACGCTCTCCATTAGACAAGTTATCAACAACGACAACGAAGCGCCCGCGCGCAACAAGCGATGCGGCAAGGTTGCTACCGATGAACCCACAGCCGCCCGCTATTACTGAAATGTCTCTAAGCATTATGCTACCCTGCCATCCGCTTGGCAACAACATGGTAACCCATGCACAGTGTATTTATCGAAGATGCCGTTTTACGACGCCCCATGAACCAGAGCAAAGCGGGTAAAAGTATAATTTTCGCAAATAATCCATGAGTATTCATCGAACGAGCAACCTCTGCCGCAAGCCAAGAATAATAGTCCCCCACCGGTTCTAATTTTTCAATTTCAAACCCTGCTTCTCCAAGAAATTTTTCAATATATCTATTAAAGAATCCTGAATAAAAATAATATGGGTCCATATGCCTTAAGCAATTAGATGGAAGTGTTAGAATTAATGTCCCCTTTGGCTTAATTAATCTTGAAAATTCAAATAGTGTTTCAGTCGGGTACGGTATATGTTCAAAAACCTCAGTGCACAATACAGCGTCAAATGTAGAATCCTGTTCATGTATATTCCAAATATCGCCAACGTAGTCTAACGCACCGTACTTGTATCCGGATACACCACCCAAACCAGAAGCGAAGCCGTCAGTTATATCGGCTTCATATTGACCAAAATCTTGCCCCCGATAAGACAAGTGAGAACAAAATCTTCGATATTGCTGACTCCCACATCCAGCATCAAGTATTAGAGAATTTGCGGGAACACGAGCTAGCTCCGTCTCCACCCATAGCATACGCGTTCGTTCATTGCTGAGCGCATTCCGCAACTTTTCTCTAATATTCTGCACGTGAACCTCACTTTTCTCAAAAATTGAATGCAGCTATAATAAACCAGCGCTATTTCTTCACGCTACGCTTTAAATCGCGTTGCCCGAAATCCCCATCCGTCCGAATAACGACTATAGGCCCAGATCACCGGATATGCCACTGCAAGATATCGAAAATGATAAAATGGCGACGAAACGCCAATAGTTACAACATAGGGCATGGAGGATACCATAAATTTGAATAGAAGACGATCTTTCGCAACAAAAATTAGGAACGCCAAAAATGAAAGGCCTTCAAACAAAACGAAAAATGGAGACCCCGCATAGAATTTCCATATTCCTAAAATCGGTTGAAAGAAAACAGAACCACTAAGAAGCAACAGCTTCGCTATCACTGGCGCTAATTCATATCCGAAAGTAAAACGACGAAGTAACTGGGCTAACTGCCCAGCCCCCTCGTCTCCTGTCAATCCTTCAAGATTACTTAATATTGAATATGAGTCAGATGCAAGAATAAATATAAGACTTAAAAAAATGGCCGATATTATTGCGTAAAATGTTCCATATCTAAATTGAACAATAACTACAGGTACAATTAAAATAACTGCTGGTCTTATATAAAATGCTAGCCCCACTACAAAAATAGTGAGCGCGATAATGCCTATATTTTTGCGCGACGTGACAAATATTGCGGCTGCTATCGCTGCCAGAACAGCTATTCCATCTTTTCCGGTCTGAGAAACATAATAAAAACTTATTGGCGAATATATAGCGATAGATACAATTCTTGTCGGATCAAAGTAACGTAGACCAAAACAAAGGCCCGCCATAAGTGCTAAGTATCCAATGTAGTAGGGTAAAAATTCATATATGTACTGAAGCACCAAGACCATGCGGTATGAAGATGAATCCGAAAATGCTTGAGGAAGCCCATAACGGGCATAATACTCGTACCGAAGCGGATCGAAGCCGTCAGGCGCCGCTACGGAGAAACCATTTGCAGCCCACCAGCACAGTCCTGCCGCAGCACAAAAAAGAAATGCATTTCGAAGAGTAGCCGCAGCGTCCAGCGTTGCTACCTCAAAGCGTTTTTGAAGTGTTTCCAATGCTTTTATTGCCTATCAGTCGGGAGATTGAGGGCGTGTGCGTTGGCCCGCCCTATCGCCAAGATTATAACGATCAAAAATTGTAAAGCGAACAGCAACAGAAACGCGCTGATTTCCTTGCTAAAATCAAATGACAATGCTGCGCACAGCAGCAATATTGCGACAGCGATCCCAGACATCGAACCCAGGCTTTGTCCTGACGAAATATAAGCCGCCCTGCTGATTGAATTCACTAAAGTGCCGAATAGGTTGAGGCTGACTAAAATTAACGCTGCGTAATCTTGCTGGTGACCGGCGATCACATCCCTAAGCAACGCGCTTCCGAAGCCAATGCAGATCAACGAAAGCGCCATTACAACCAGCGTCGTGTGAGCGAGCATCAGATGATTTACGCCATTGGAATCGCCTTGGATGGTTGTAGTAATTGGAAAGCGCTTTAAAAATATTGATTGAGCGATCGCAGGCAATACAGCTGCCATAACAAGAATTTCAGGAGTGTTTGTGAGAGCGGCAACCGCAAATATCATTAACGTTGACAGACCTGGTATTAAGCCAACATAAATCGCTCCTTGGTGCCCAACGTCGCCCGATACAACCGCCCGGTAGTAATAATGAGATGTGCGATAAGAGAGCCAAACTGATATCGATGCGAATAGTGCTAAGCCGAGATAAATAGGTGTGGCAAGCCCACCGCCAGGAACGACATGGGATGACACAAGAACAAACCAAATTGCTACAAATGTGGCGGCGATTATGGATAAGATTTGAAACCGCCCCACATAAAACTTTCTGGCGACCGCACCCGGTGCGACGAACTCATTTAAAAGAAGTTGAATTGGCGCTCCCGCGCTTAAAGCAAGCAACAGCGCGATAAGGATGGGGCTGCTGCCCCAGCCCCAAGAGTGCAGGAAGAGAACGCCCACCGGCCCCACTACCCATGAGGACACCAGTGTTGCGAGAAACTTACTAAACAACGCGGTGGAATTGGTTGGTACCTGGGGCATGTGAAAAGAACTCACAACAATTCTGTAACGATCGGATTCAACCCATTGCGCTTCACAAGAGATAAATCGGGGACGTCCTGAGTTACCGTGCAACCCGCAGAAATCACGCTTCCTCTGCCTATTTTAACATTACCCGCAATTAAAACGTTCGCTCCGATCCAAACGTCTTCCCCTATTTCCACAGTATGGTGCTCATTATGCCCTCCCGAAAAGCGCGGTTGAATTCCACGCCCAAACTTATGCCCCCCGCTGGCAATAACGACGGACGGAGCGATCAGGGTGCGAGAACCGACTTTTATATTTCCTATCAGAGACGTGCCTGGATTTATCTGCACATATTTGCCAAGGGTCACACCGCGGGGACCAGCATTTATAAAGACCAATGGTCCAACTTCGCAGAGTCGGCCGTAAGTCACTTTTCCTCGGATAAAGGCAAACGGATGCACGAAGCTTATGCCTCCACTCCCATATAGGATTATTCGAAAAGGCATGATCAAAATGCTAGGCCACAGTCGTCCAAGTGTTTTCAGCAAATTTGAAGGTCGCTTGAGTGACATGTCAATTACGGACTATACTATTGAATGTAGCTATTGGGTTTGAGGCAATGTTGGACAACAACTTTATACGCCGCAGGAGACTGGAACCGTCGTCATCAAAAAAGCCGCGCGCTTCAAAATCTGCTGCAATCCCTTCGCGTTCAAAAAGCGCAGGCACGAACTTGCTCCATTGTCCTTTTACAATTCCCGTATGCTGATATTCGATTGCGGGGGCAGTCAGATTGCGATCAATCGTGAGGAATAACTCATCACGTTTCCACGATCTGATGGTTCCAAAAAGTTCAAACATCCAGCCGCTTTCCCAAGGCAAAAGATAAGATTGCAAAGCATCCTTGCGCCAGAGTCCTGCCTGCGTTGACACCCTATATGTCGCACGGGGCCCGATCCGTGACAGCATGGGCCGACTGTCCGGCAATATTGGCGATCCAGCGCCAAAATGGGTTAGACCAATGTGCTTGATTGACGGATCGTCGATCATACGTTGGGCTAGCACAGAAATCGCTTCAACATCGACCGGCTTTTCGATAAAATAGTCTTCCTGCATATAAAGCACGAGTGGGGTATCAATGGATACCAAGGCGGCGCTGAGGCACTCGCTCCATGTCAGGCGACGTTCCGTCTCCATCTGAACCTGCGTGCAACGGATATCGAGATTATCATGCGCCCACAGTTTACGCTCGGTGTTCAAAACTATTGAAGGCCGCGGTGCGCTCCAGTAACGTTCAAGCAGGCAAAAAAAGGGGGGCCAGCAATCCTCGAACGCATCACATGAATTGACCAAGAGCGTAAATGGCAATTGGGCGTCATTCATTGTAGTCAAATGCTTTAAAGCCGGCGTCTTTGACCAGTGCATCCCGACGTGCAGAGCCGTAATCGGCCAAAACCATTTCTGAAACGAGCTCATCAAATGTAGTAGTTGGAACCCATCCCAGTTTCTCGCGCGCTTTCGATGGGTCGCCCAACAACGTTTCTACCTCTGTCGGTCTAAAGTAGCGAGGATCTACTCGCGCGATAGTTTGACCCAATGACACTTTCGCTTGGCTACCGCTGACCGAATCTACGATGGCGACCTCATCAAGGCCAACCCCCTCAAAGCGAAGATTGATCCCCAAATTTCGTGCGGCACAGTCAACGAAATGGCGAACGCTATATTGTACCCCAGTTGCAATAACAAAATCTTCGGGTTGCTCTTGTTGTAACATCCGCCACTGCATTTCGACGAAATCACGCGCGTGCCCCCAATCGCGCAGGGCATCCATATTTCCCAAATATAGGCAGTCTTGAAGACCTAACGCTATGCGTGCAATGGCCCGCGTAATTTTGCGGGTTACAAAAGTCTCACCTCTAATCGGAGACTCATGGTTAAACAAAATTCCGTTACAGGCATATAGGCCATAAGCCTCGCGATAGTTTACCGTGATCCAATATGCGTATAATTTCGCAACAGCGTAAGGGCTGCGGGGATAAAAAGGCGTGGTTTCTTTCTGGGGTGTTTCCTGAACCAAGCCATATAACTCACTTGTTGACGCCTGATAAAAACGTGTCTTTTTCTCCAAGCCGAGTATGCGAATTGCCTCCAGCAACCTCAGTGTCCCGATGCCATCTGCATTTGCAGTATATTCTGGTGTGTCAAAACTCACCGCGACATGGCTCATGGCTGCAAGATTATAAATTTCGTCTGGCTGAACCTGCTGTACGATCCGGATTAGGTTCGTGCTATCCGTCAAATCTCCATAATGAAGTGTGAACTGTGGATTTTTTTCGTGCGGGTCTTGGTAGAGGTGATCAATTCTATCGGTATTAAAGAGACTGGAGCGCCTCTTAAGACCGTGAACTATATACCCCTTCTTCAACAGAAGTTCAGCCAGGTAGGCGCCATCTTGGCCCGTGACCCCTGTAATCAAAGCTGTTTTCGACTTCAGTGTCATTTCCTTCACACTCTCTCTTGATTATCATAAAAGGGGGCAGCACGATACGCTTTGGCAATTCCATCGCGCAGAGAGGTCTGCGCCGACCACCCGAGCTGCTGCATTTTTGAAACATCTAGGAGCTTACGCGGCGTGCCATCCGGTTTTGTCGCATCATATACAATGCGCCCCCGATATCCAACTACGTCCATTACGATAGTAACCAATTCAGCGATGCTGATGTCTTCGCCGGTGCCAATATTGACCAAAGATCCGTTATAAGATTCCTCCATCAAATGGATGCAGGCATCCGCAAGGTCATCGACATACAAAAATTCTCGCTTGGGCGTACCCGTTCCCCAAACAGTAATCGATTCTGCTCCGCTCGTCTTTGCCTCGTGAGCCTTCCTGATCAGAGCGGGAAGCACATGACTTGTTTGAAGATCATAATTATCGTTGGGACCAAAAAGATTAGTAGGCATTACGCTTATGTAATTTCGCGAATATTGTGCATTGTATGCTTCAGTAAGCTTGATCCCGGCGATTTTAGCAACAGCGTAAGGCTCATTTGTTTTTTCTAATATTCCCGTCAATAAATATTCTTCTTTGATGGGCTGTGCGCAGTCACGGGGATAAATGCAGCTCGACCCCAAAAACAACAGGCGCTGCACATCAGCAAGGTGCGCAGCATGAACAATATTGGCTTCCATCATTAGATTTTCATAAAGGAATTCGGCCCTTTGGGTATTATTTGCCTGAATTCCGCCAACTTTTGCAGCGGCAAGAAACACGTAGTCAGGCTGATGATCCATAAACCAAGACTTCACAGCCGCGCTGTCCAGTAGATCTAAGTCGGAACGCCCTGGGCCGATAACATTATTATAACCTCTGGCCTTTAAGCGCCTGGCAATAGAGCTCCCGACCATACCGTTCATGCCAGCAATATAGATCAACGCATTTTTATCGGTCATTGCAATATCTTCTACCCAATTCTCTAGCTTCTGCCCTAGTGGATGTAGCAAGCATCGCGTGCGTCAATTACCCACGTGTCTTCACGTGGAGATGTTACGCAACTAAGTATCTGAATTTCCATAACCGTAGCCGTAGCCGTAGCCGTAGCCGTAGCCTGCAT
The DNA here is from genome assembly GCA_002278855.1 of Sphingomonadales bacterium 28-55-16. Lineage (GTDB taxonomy): Bacteria > Pseudomonadota > Alphaproteobacteria > Sphingomonadales > Sphingomonadaceae > Sphingorhabdus_B. Next base: position 64,210 of record NCGG01000010.1, on the reverse strand, counting down.
GCTTTTGCCGTAGCTTTGTGAGAACTAAGCCAAAGATGTGGGCATGCACACTCTGTAGGCGTCCGAGCGAAGTCTTAATTCCACGAAGTGCCACACCTTCAGATTCAGCCACAAAAACGCAGCCTTCAACTGCGCGCGATAACAAAGGCGCGTCTGCAAGCCCAAGTATCGGCGGCGAGTCGACGATTACATGATCAAACTGCTCCGACAACTGTCGGATTAAAATCATCATTCTGTCACTGCTCAATAATTCTGCGGCGCTTGGCGGCGGGGGACCGGCTGGCATCAGAGTTACACCCTTAATTGCGGTGTCGCTTACAAGTCTCCGCCAATCGTTTTCTCCTGCCAAAAAGTTGCTCAACCCGAAGCTATTTTTTTGTCCGGTGAAAGCATGCATTGACGGCGACCGCATATCTGCATCTAGCAAAAGAACATTTTTACCAGTTCTACCAAGAACCATAGCCAAGGCCATACTCGTGGTACTTTTGCCTTCTGAAGGCCGCGTACTTGTAACCATTAACGAATGAGGAATTCCGTGATCTGTTGAAAATGCCAGATTTGACCTAACGCTTAAGTACGCTTCAGAAACAACAGATTTTGGATCGTTCAATAAATCAAGCATATCATCGTTTTCACTGTTCGGAACACTCCCGAGAAATGGCACCCTGAGTAGTCGACTAACTTGGGTAGGGTCTCGTAGACCCTCATCAATTTGATCTAGTGCAAACGTTGCCGCGGCAGCTAAACTTAAACCTACGGCAAGGGCAATCAATAGATTTAACAGGACATTGGGAGACGACGGCTTTTCCGGTAATTTTGCGATATCAACGATAGCAATGTTGTTTACCCCTACGCCAGCAACGCCAATTTCTTTGTACCGCTGCAATAATCCGTCATAAAGCTCGCGGTTGGTGTCAGCTTCACGCTGAAAGATGTTGTATTGAATACTGTCACGTTGCTGACGGGCCAATCTGCCTTTCAGCTCTTCAACTCGCCGCTTCAAATCAGCCTCGCGTAATGCTGCCTCGCGATACTCCGAGGAACGGCTGTTTACCACCCGACCCTCCTCTCGCGCGATACTCATATCAAGCGCCTTCAGCTGTTCGTTTAAAGCCACCGCGGTGGGGTAACCTGGCTCAAATTGGACCATAACCCGAGCGTATTCAGAAGCAACCTCAGCTCGCTTCTGCCGCAATTGCCCGATGGCGGCGTTATTAAACGCCTCGCTGCTGGCGCTGCCGTTCCGCTGGGCTGCCCGGCTCTCTGTCGCTATCCGGTTAGCGGTTGCCTCGGCAAGAGCCATGTTAAGAGCCTCCAAATCGCTGGATACCAAAGTTCTTGCTACCTCCGTTCGGCCATCCGCGCTGGTACTTTTGCTCAAGGCAACGATGCCCTTGTCTTCGGCATAGCGAACTAGATCGCGCTCAGAAGTCTCGAGGCGAGCACGCAAGTTCGACAGACGCTGTTCCAAAAACGTTCGCGCGTCGGCCGTAGAAGCAAATCGACGATCCATGCTTTGCAAAATAAATTGATCCGTCCAAGCGTTTGCGATTTCAGCGGATAATGCAGCAGACGCACTCGTGTAGCTAATGTCCACTAGAGCCGATGTGCGAATTGGAGATATCGATATGTGCCCTAGCAACAAGTCGACAGCCACTTTTTCTCTTTTTCTACGTTCAGCCGAGGTTCGTGCGCCATTTGTATTTTGCGCGAAGAGGCCGCCTTCACCTGACTCAACACCATGCGCATCAAAAAACGCTTTATTATCGCTAAGCCGCAATTTCCGCGCAACTCTCTCTGCAAGAGAGCGAGCTTGCAGTAAGCTGTATTGTGTTTGAAAGAACTCCAAATCGCGGCCCGCGTCTTGCGACTCCAACCCCTCCAGATTTGTTACTTTCTTTTGTTCGCGACTAATCTCAATTCGAGATGTGGCCGTGTACTGTGGGGTAAGCAATAGGGTAGCCACCAACCCAAGGGCCAGCGTCACAGAAACGATCCCGGCAATCGCCCACTTCCATCTGAGCACCACCTGCCAGTACTGCAGCAGAGCTGGAGGGGCAATGCCAGTCAAGCCTTCGTTTTCCATTGACAAGGGAGCCCTAGCGCCATTCCAATCAGGCACCCCAGCTGTAGAATTTAACATTTTTCGTTATCCTAACGACTTCCGAATTTTTCGATTCGTGCTAGGAGCAAACCAGCAACCGTAAAACTCTGTTTGTGATGCAGGCAGCTAACCTAAAGTGAAAGGGATTTCCAGAATTTTTCTCTGTTGCTTCGATGAAGGCAGAGCGCACTTGCTATTGCCGACCTATTTAAGTGTTTTTATTTTATTTCTTATTCGAGTTATCAATTCATGAGGGCAGTCTGTTGTTACACAACATTTTACACCTAAAAACCCGCTCTATGCAATTCTGGTTGCTTGCTGTTCTGCTGGGCATCATCTTCGCAACAGGCGGTTCGTCGAGAACAGACGAGCAATCATTAGCAATTTTGCGTCCAGTGTCGGTCATGTTTTTAGGTATCGCACTATCAACGTTACAGGCAAAGCATTTTCGACCATACTATTTGCCATTAGTTGGCCTAAGCGGCGCTTTAGGACTTACCATTACTCATGTTATGCCCCTTCCGATCGCCACATGGACATCAATAAGTTACAACACAAGCCTAGTAGCAATATCACAACTCATCGGAAATGATGGTATTTGGCACCAATTTACACTGTCACCCTTTGATGGCTGGCAGGCATTTTGTGCCCTACTGGTCCCCTTATCGATAATTCTACTCGGCATTCAGCTTAGTCAGCGTGAAAAGGATTTGCTTCTCCCTTTTTTGATAACACTCGCAGCTTTGTCTGGACTTTTGGGCCTTATTCAACTCGGTAGTAGCCCAACTGGGCCATTATACTTCTACAGGATCGGCAACAATGGCTCCGCCACCGGGTTTTTTGCTAACCGCAATCACGCAGCAACATTGCTCGCCTGCCTAATTCCTATGTTGGCCGCTTTTGCCTCAGGCAGAGCAGAGACACGAGAAAAGCAGCGTGCCCGAGAGCTATTGTGCTTAGCAATTGGAGTTTTTGTCGTCCCCATGATATTAGTCACAGGGTCCCGTTCGGGATTTGTAACTGGCGCTATTGGCTTAGCAGCGGCTGGCATTTTATACGCAAGACCGAAGTCAAAAAATCCACTAAAAGACCAGCCTGATTTAATTGCTAAAATTCGGGTGTTGGGCGCAGGAATAGTCCTAGTACTCGGCGCCTTAACTTTGTTATTTTCACGAGACGCGGCAATGGTAAGGCTCTTTACCCAGTCGCTTGATGAGGACGGCAGAGCAGAGTTTGTTTCGGTTTCGTTGGGAATTATATCGAATTTTGCTCCATGGGGCGCTGGTGCAGGGTCTTTTGTTCAGGCTTACCAGCTTGCGGAACCTAACCGGCTTTTGGATAATTCATATCTTAACAGAGCCCATAATGATTGGATAGAAACTGCCTTAACATTTGGCATTCCAGGTTGCGTTCTATTGGCGATTGCAGTGGTGTTTTATTTGTGGCGTATGTACCATTTGTGGCGCCCAGGCGCCGAACCCGGCAGCAGGTCCATCTTGAGCCGGGCCGCGGGTGTTGGGATCGGATTGCTCGCTATAGCAAGCACTGTCGATTATCCATTAAGGACACCCATCATGATAGCAGTGATGGCTATTTTCGTAATATGGTTTTTCAACCCGAGCGCTTCTAACGATGCAAGCGAAAGTCCTTTGTCCTGAACGACGAGAAATCTCCGGCCTCGAAGGTGTTATGCCAACCATGGTCACTGACGGGCCCGCGCCCGAAGTGCCGCTGGCCAACACGGACGATAACGCCAACTTCATCCTTGAGTATATGGAACGGAGACGCGGTGACGCAACAAACCTGCCCAAACGGAAGCGACGGATCTAACTGACCGTCGATCCCAAAATCTTTGCTTCGCCCAAAATAGTGTTTCGGCAAGCCAAAAGCCTGCGGGCTAAGCGCTCATTCGTAGAGCGGCATGCAGATGCCGCGATGCAATCCACATCGTCTCAATTCGCGCTTGAATACAAAAAATTTTTATTTAACATTCTGAAAATTATGAACGTCATTAAATTAAGTTTTCAATAGATTAATTTTTTTTAAATATATTTGCGTTGTCTTCAATTTTTAATACATCACTAAATCTTTGTCCCACCTCGATGTAAGGAACGAACCCTTCAAAAGCCGAGGGTGTAATATTGCAGCCGGTTTCTAGGTACTTTTCATGCCTGCAGTACAGCTCAGGCCGAAGAGGGTGATCAGAAGTGACGATGAGCCGGAAATCGTCGCCAAAACGGGCGCGTCCCCGCTTCCAGACTTGCGCAGCAGTGTTAGCCGCCAATTTCAAATTATCACCGTAGTCGGCCGCTAGCCCTGCTCCCTGTAGGTTTCCGGGTGGATGCGGAAAGGGCATATGTGCATAAAGAATTCCGCCCTCCTGCCAAAATGGCGATAAAAACATCGTGTCGCGCGCGCGCATCCGAAACGCCTGCCAGCTCCGGGCGTCAAACCAAACGCAGTCGTCAGCCTTCTTTCCGGGTAGTATCCGCCCAAAACTGCACAGCAGATCGATAATTGGCGAAACGCTAGAAGGGATTGACACGCCCGCGCATGAAGCAAGTCCACTCGCAGAACAATATGGGTGGAAGAAGCCGACAATGTGCATTCTATCTGTCGGGTCGAAGCGCAGTCTTGAAAAGTCAAAAACGCCCGAGGTGTCACACACCGCCGTGGGCGAACAGACCCGAGCCTGCGGCATGTGAGGGCCGCCCAAAAACTCCGGAATTACGGTGATCGTAGAGGGCCCAACTGCCTGGATCAAGCGTGTTCTCGGCTCTCCACCCTCTAGGGCAATCGCAGCGGCGATCTGTTCGCCGGCGTCGGCATTTAGCTCGTCCAATAATAGCACAACCAGTGGGCCCTGCCTCGGCATCTGCAAAACAAGCGGGTCGGTCACGCGCGCGAGCAACATTGGAAAGGCTATGTACAGAATGGCTGCAAATACGATCGCTTTCTGCATGCGGCGCCACAGTTCAGGTGTCAGCTTGGCTGCTGCCAACGCAGCAAGTATCAACGTACCCCCAATCAAACCGATTTTTTGGGCAGCGCCTAACTCTTGTGAAACGATAGGCAGCGTCCGTATGGTCGGCCAAAAGACATAGAGCGTTACCGAAACTGTCAAGATCCGCAGCGCGGTCTCGGCCATCCTGATAGGTAATAGTATTGCGACCGGCACCAGCATTAGCAGCACAAAACCAAGGAATACGGCGATGGCCAGACAGATGTTTTCTACCGATTGCCCGCCATGATACAGCTTGCTAAAAACCCAATGGGACCGCGATAGCAACATCAGCGTCGCGATTACGGAGGCGTGCGCGAGCCAATGGCTGAGGCGATGATGGATCTTCAAAATCTTCATGCCGGTGTAAGCTTCTCCAGCAATGCCAAGCGCCGCGATGAACCCTCTAGAACGATTTCTTCGATTGTTTGGAACCGTTGCCCAAATGCCCGCCGCTGATCCTCTAGCGTGAAACCGGTGTCGTCGATACGGTCGCGACTGAGAAGCAGCGCCTGAACCATCGGATCATCAGCCTCCAAATACTCTACAATCAAATAGCGACGCGTGGAGGCAGCCATCAACTCGGCCACTTCGGTCAACGGAATGCTGCGGCCGATCACGAGATGATGAACAAGAGCAAGCGCCATTGCGACATCGGCTTGCGCGCTTATTCGCTCCAAAAGACCGGGATATTCCTTCCCCATCCATCCGCGGCCTCTCGGCAGATCGTCTAAGTTTGCGCAGACGGTGTAGATGGAGGTCTCATTGGTTAGCTTCGCGCGCAGGCGACCGATTGCTGCCATGTCAGCATCGACAGCGATCACGCCCGCTGCGGCAATTCCCGTGGCGACAAACGAGAACTCGCCTTGGTTACAGCCGAGGTCCACTACCCACCTCGGGTTTGTAAGGGACAACCAGCGAGCAACGGTCCCGCGCTTACACTCCAGACTAATCAACGGATAGTGATTGCGTGTCTGTTCGTAGGAAGCCCACTCGGAAATGCGCGGCACGTGCTCTAGCCCCGACAATTGCCAGCGCAAGAAGTCTATCAGTCTCTGGTGCAAAGGGTTAGGCGAATTATCGCTGGGGGACGGGAGCGCTAATTTCGATCTGCCATTGTGACCTTGCCGCCGCAGAAGCGCAATTCCAATGCGTGAAGTCCAGCATTTCGAACCAAGTAACGTCCGGGTGTTTTCGAGCGAAAGGCCATCGAGACTGGCCTTGAACACCTCCGCCGGCTCCATGCCCAAATGACGCGAAACTGCCAGCGGGAACAAGAAGTGCCTTAAAAACTGGCCGTAAGCCCACCACTGTCGGCGCTGGATCGGCTGCATTGAAAAGTGATCGCAAAATTCTGGCCGGTCCCGCTCGAACAAAACATTAAGGGCGGAAGCATCCTTCAACTCATGTCCCTCTGTCAACGCTGCTTCTGCCACGTCGAGCGTAACAGATGCGGCTTGCAGTAACTGACCGTGAGTCCATTCCCAGGGGTAGGTTGCAAATCCAACTTTACGCGCTCTGACTAGACTTCGGCTTTCGAAGGTAAATGGGGTCAATAAACCCCGCTTTACCAGTTGGGCCGCCGTTGAAGTGTCAAGAAAGTGAGGCTCAGCCAGCGGTGCGAAGGCATGCCTCAGAACACTATCCACAGACACTTCTACCCGACCAATCGGATCTCTCACTTTTTAGGACGCCGAGCAATGAGCGCTTTGATCGACGCGATGGGGTTTTTCAAAAAAACTACTACGCCGCCAATGAATGCCACGAGGCCCTGCACCAACAAAAGTCCGGTGCCAGGATCAACATAAGCATGGGCTGGTGCCCATGGCAGGAACGCTAGCATCATTCCAGCGATGATAAGTTTCTTGTGATGCATCATACGGAAACCATTCGCGCTTATTTGCTCTGGGTTCAACCTTAGAAGTTAACAATTTTGAAAATTCGTAGAATGTATGGTTTTTGAAAAAAGCGTTTCGAAATCTTTTTGGCTTTGTTTCAAGGTAGCTTTTTAGCTGCCTGCATAATTCGAACTTTGATTAGTGAAGAAGAGATAAAAAGTGGCCGCGCGCAGGCGACACTTCATTAAATGCTTATGGCTACTAGGATAAAAGCCGGCATAAAAGCCGCGACCCAATACACTAACAAACCTCCTGGCCACCCATACCTATCCTGCAAGTGGTGATGTAAATGATCTCTATCAGCAGACATTGGTGACCTTCCTGCTCGAAGCCGCTTATAGGCTAAGCGGAAAGAGTCCGCCACTGGCACGATAAACAATATTACCAATTCATCTGCACTAATTGCCCGGATCGAATGCGTCCCCGGCGTATTGTAAACCATAATCGCCAGCAATCCGATTGCGGCCGCGATTGCGTAAGCTCCGCCATCGCCGAGGAACAGCCGTCCTCTAATGTTAAAGACAAGCAAAACTGTCAGTACGCCTGCGAACAAGCCGATCAATGTTAATAAAGGGCCGGTCGCACGGGTTGCTAAAATTGCTAACCAGCCCAGGGAAAGCCCCAAAACCAAACCGTTTTTACCGTCAGCCATGTTAACCGCGTTTAAAAGGCCGACGCAGCAGACGACGGTAAAGACGATCGCTACCCACCACGTGCCCAATCCTAAGGAAAATGGGGGTATGTTGAAATCAAGCACCCGAACATTGAACGTCGGATCAACTGCGGCGGCGGCGGCGAACACGGCAAAAGAAATCAAAAGCCTTACACGTGGCGAAAGAGAGTGCCTATCATCGCCCAACCCGACTAACGCCATGACCGATACGCAGCCCAACCAAATCAGTAAAGACCCGTACCAACGCTCGGAAGCAAAAGCGACAATGCAGATAAGAGCGACGGGCACAAAGGCGACAAGGAGCACGACGCCTCCCATCAGCGGGGTTGGAGCGACGTGCTGTTTTCTGCCTGCCGGTATATCCATCAAATTCAGTGAACTAGCAATTCGCACTGCATTAAAGCATAGTGCAGTTGCCATCAGCACGCCTGCGCAAAGCAGAGCAATATAGTAGGTGCTGTTCATGGTTTGGCGTGTGCCTACTATGTTTTAATAGATTGTTTAATTTCCACAACTATAGTGCATGCCTTATTATGATGTAAAGCCTTGGCGGTCGCCACCGCATTCAGTATCGATGGCATTGGCTATGCTGCAGTGGCTCTCCGAGGTACATTGGGAGCTAATTTTTCGCGCCCGCCATTTTTTGAGTGTTCTCAAAATTCGGAACAATTTTGTCGCTCAGGGGCCATTAAAGGCATATCACTCAGGCCGCTCAACACCACCCTCAGGCGCACGCCGACGGGGTGCCTTTGACTGTCGCGGCTGGGGGCTGGGTTCAGGCAATTTTTCAACGGACACAACATTCTCTAGGATTGGCGAGGTTTGCCGCCGAGGCGCCGGAGCGGTATCGGCATTTGAACCACCGCTGACGCGCCGGTCGGGCCGGCCATCGGCTTTACCATATTCCGGCCCTCAGCCTCGGTCTTGGGAGTCATCAATCCGATAGGCCTGCACTTGCCGCAATGAGCAGCCCCGCCTTCAAAAATGACTGTCTCTTGATTGCTATGATCTGTGTTCCCTGCGAAATTCTTTCGGCCAATCCGCCTGCATCTGGCCCGTGTTGCGATGCTTATTAACCGGCAGTTGAATTGCACATGAATATAGTTGTTTGGTGCCGTTCATATTTGGCACGCTTATGTCCCACTTGCGCCATATTAACATCCATGGCAGTAAACCTTAACCGCGCAATTAATCAGGAATGAGACCCATGGCCCTTGCCCATAGCGAAGCTGCGAACCCACATTGGGTGCCGCGCAAGAAAATTGGTGAGCTTGCCCATATTCCTGGAGAAAATGGCCTGCCGGTTGTTGGCACCACATTCCGCGTATTGCGTGACCCGCCCGGTTATGGCGCGCGCATGGTCAAAACCTATGGCAAGGTGTTCCGCACCAACGCCTTTGGCAACCCGACGGTCTCGCTTGTAGGGGCAGAGGCGAACGAGTTGTTGCTGTTTGACCGTGAAAAGCTGTTTTCGTCGGAGCAAGGTTGGGGGCCCGTCCTAAACCTGTTGTTTCCGCGCGGTTTGATGTTGATGGATTTCGACCATCACCGCATGGACCGCCGCGCATTGGGCATCGCGTTCAAGCCAGAGCCTATGCGCGCTTATACCCAAGACATGAACCGCATCTTTGCCGAGCAGTTGAAGGATTGGCGCGGCGACATGCTCTTCTATCCGGCGATCAAGCAACTGACCCTCGATGTCGCGGCCAGCAGCTTTTTAGGCATTCCGCTCGGACCCGCAGCGGACAAGATCAACAAGGCCTTCGTCGACATGGTACAGGCGTCGGTTGCACCCATCCGGGCACCGATCCCCTTTACATCTATGGGCAAGGGCGTTGCCGGACGCCAATATCTCATCGATTATTTCGGCCCGCAAATCGCTGAGCGCCGCCGCAACGAAAACCGCCAAGACATGTTCAGCCAATTCTGTCGGTCGAAGCGCGAGGACGGCGAATATATGTCCGACGGCGAGCTGATCGACCATATGAACTTCCTGATGATGGCGGCGCATGACACAATCACATCGTCAGTCACATCGATGATCTGGTATCTCGCCAAACATCCCGAGTGGCAGCAGAAATTGCGCGAAGAATGCCTGGCGATTGCACCCGCGGGATCGGACATCGCCTTTGCCGACCTCGATAAGTTCGAGTTGACGGAATATGCGTTTAAAGAATCGCTGCGCATGATTTCGCCGGTTCCATCGATCCCCCGCCGCGCGCTGCGCGATTTTGATTTCATGGGCTATCATATTCCCAAGGGCACGTCGGTCAGCATCAGCCCGTCTTATGTCCATATGATGGAAGAATATTGGCCAAACCCGCATGAATTTGACCCCATGCGTTTCACCCCAGATAAGGTGAAGGCGCGACATAAATATGCCTGGGTGCCCTTTGGCGGCGGCGCGCATATGTGCCTTGGGCTGCACTTTGCTTACATGCAGACAAAGCTATTTATGCACCATTTGCTGACGTCGGTGCAGGTGGAGATTGCCGATGGCTACGCGCCCGATTGGCAGGCTTGGCCCATACCAAAGCCAAAAGATGGGCTGAAGGTTCGGTTCACGCCTCTATAATGCAGCATTGCAAGCAGCGCCTAGCGCACTAAAGGTGCGCGCTGCACGCATGGCCTATTCAGAACAGACAGATTGGAGCCGTGACGACCTCAGGCGGCGTGGCATTGGCTTTGCCATCGCCCTGTTGCTTGAGGTCATCATCATATTTGCGATATTGAGCCTCAGCATGCGCGCGGGCGGCCCAGAAGCCGGCAAACGCGGCCTCAGCACATTCTCCATTGCGGCAGAGGCGGAGTCAGCAGCATCCGCTGAAAAGAGTGAAACAAAAACGCCCGTGACCCAAAAAGTCCAAAGCGTCGTCACCCCCCCAATTCCCCCGCCGCTGCTGCCGCCGGTCAACCCGGTCAAAGTGCCGCCGCCAAGCCCCGATTTTATCAAGGTGAGCAAAAGCGAATTTGACGCGATGGACTTATCAAAGCTGCCGGCAAGCGGCGAAAGCGGTTCAGCCGAAGGCAAGGGAAGCGGACAAGGGTCAAAGGGTATCATGGGTCCAGGCCTTGGCCCAGGCGGCGCGCAGCTTTACCCCGTGGCATGGCTCCGCGAACCCTATGACAGCGAACTATCGCCCTATCTGGCCGCGCTCAAGCGGATCCCGCCTGGCGCGTCGGCGGACATTGCCTGCCGCATGGCGGCCCATAATCGCGTCGAAAACTGCCAAATCATCGGCGAAAACCCGCGCGGCACGGGCCTTGCCAAAGCGCTTCGCCTCGCCGCGTGGCAGTTCCTCGTGAAGCCGCCGCGCGTCGACAACAAACCCCAGTTGGGCGTGTGGGTGCGCATCCATTTCGATTTTGAGGTGAAGGCGGTTGAGCCGGAAATGGCACAGTAGAATGGGCTTCTAACCGGGCACTTAGTTTCCGAGTGCAGCTAAAGGTTTATCCTGCAGTTTAGTCGCGCCAAAAATGACCCCAAACGAAATCATGATCAACATAAGTGGCTGCGCGAAATGAAACATGCCGTCAAAAAAGGACATCGCCAGAAGGCAGTCAAGCATCGCCACAAATGGCAACACATCGCGATGTTCGAGAGCGGCAAGGTGAGCTCTCCACGTTGCGTAGGCCAGCAATGCGAGCGCTGCGACAGTTGCGGGTAGCCCCCACGTCAGAAGAAACTGCAGTACAATATTGTGCGGTTGAACATGAATTTGCTCGCCGGCGGGTAAAATCCAAAAAGATGCAAACGGCCCCGCGCCAAACGCGGGAACGGTCTGATAGGCATGCCAGAGCGCAAACCAATAGGACGCGCGCCCTCCAGAAATGCTCTCGGATGTTGCCACGTCTTCGCCCGCTATCAGCATAAAGGCTGGATCATTATAGGGAATGAGACTGGTCGCTGACAGCGTTGCAACCAGAGCTGAGAGCGCCAACAAAAAGACCGATTTCGCTTTCATCGGATGCAGGCGATACAAAATCAGGGTCACCGTCATTGCGACGACTATCCCAAGAACCGCATTTCTTGTACCCGACCATATCGTCATTGCGGCACATAAAGTGAGCCACAAATAGGGCAAATGTCTTCTGCCACCTCGCTCTTCATCCAGCAGAAACTGCGCCAAGAGGAAGCAGAAAATTGCACCACAAAATGCCCCAAACAGACGTACCGAAATAAAGCCGGGAATGATGAACTGCCACACGATCGTGTTATCTGGCATCGTTGCCAAGGGCGGATGGTTTAGGAATGCGGACGCCGTCATCCCGCAGAATATTAACAAGCCGCCTACTAGGGCGAGAGTGAGTGCTCTTAACCCTCGGGCGTCGGCGCGTGATGCTGAATAATAGACGGCTATCCCGAAAAGCGGATGAATTAGGAATACAATGTTCTGCACAATTGCGAGTGGTGTAACCTTGGAATAAAATGCGCTGCCTACCCAGAACGACGCCAAAAAGAGGATGGCACAATACTGCACATTCCGTGGAAATCGCTTCCACACCTCGCATAAGTGAAGTCCTCCGCGCAGAGCATAAATGATGACCCCAATTTCGGATATAACATATGGCAGACCCAATTGCCGCGCAGCCTCCCACGCTGGTGACGCCATGGAGACCGTGTACGTGGGAAATAGGACGCCGTTTAGCACCAGAAGCACGCTTACTAGCAAGCCTATCACAAGCAACGGCAGAGACTTTAGGTCGCGGCATTTAGCCAACGAGGCCATAGATCTTTTAGCTATCTCCATGGCCTTGTGCTTACAACAATATGGTTATCGGATGGTTACCAATGCCCCAAACGCCATTTGTTCTCAAAGTTAGACGAAGGGGTCGCCCTCAGCGCGGATCCCCTCCAATCCGCTTCATTTACGCGCAGCGATCCACGCATCGACTTGCTCTTCGAGCACATCCAATGGAACGGGGCCTGATTTAAGCACCGTGTCATGGAAGCCGCGTATGTCAAATTTCTTGCCAAGCGCCTTTTGCGCCTTGTCGCGTAGGTCGCTGATTTTCAGGCGGCCGACCATATAGGCCGTCGCTTGGCCGGGGTAGATGATATAGCGTTCAATGGCTTTCACGATGCCGCCCGGCGCGTCGGCGCTATTGTCCTCGACATATTTGATTGCCTTTTCACGTGTCCAACGCTTGTGGTGCAGACCGCTGTCGACCACCAAGCGAATGGCGCGATGCAGTTCGAGCTGCAACCGTCCGAAATCCCGCGCGGGATCAGTGTACAGCCCCATGTCCTTAGCCAGCTTCTCTGAATACAGACCCCAGCCCTCGGAATAAGCGGTAACGCCGCCGAACTGACGGAAAGCTGGTACGTCTTTCAGCTCGGTCTGGATCGCGAGCTGCAAATGGTGCCCGGGAACACCCTCATGGTAAAATAATGCCTCGACTTCGGTCAACGGCATGTCGGCCATTTTATACAAGTTGGCGTAATAAGTGCCAGGGCGCGAGCCGTCCGGTGCTGGGCGCTGGTAGAATGCCTTTCCTGCCGATTTCTCGCGGAATGCCTCCACTGGTTTCACGACCAATGGCGCCTTAGGCAGAGTGCCGAACCATTGCGGCAATAACGGCGTAATAGCGTCCTGCGCCTTTTGTGTTTCCGAAAGATACAGCGCGCGGCCTTCTGCTGTTTCCGGCGCGTAGAATTTGGGTTCCGTGCGCATATAGTTGAAGAAGGCTTGAAGGTCGCCCTTCACGCCCATCTTCTTTTGGACGACACCCATTTCTTTATGAATGCGCGCAACTTGCGCCAGACCCAGATTGTGTATTTGGTCAGGCGTCATATCGGTCGTCGTGTAGTTAGCGAGGCGTTCGGCATAATAGCCTGCGCCGTCCTTGAAGCGCCAAATGCCGTCGTCGGTTCCAGCAACCTTTTCCTGCGCCGTCATCTCGGCAATCAACGCCTCATAAGCGGGCTTCACCGAATTATTGAGCGCTTGCGCCGCGTCAGCGACCAGCAGGTCCTTTTCGATCTGGCTGATATTCAGCTTGCCGACCTTCGCTTTAAAGTCTGCAAATAATGGTGCATCCGGACCATCGCCAAAGGGCGCGCCCGTAATAACATTGCGCGCGTCGTTGATGACATAAGGATAAACCCATTTGGGTGGCATAATGCCTTCTGCTGCGCGTGCCTTGGCCTGCGCGAGGAGTTCGGTCATACCGGGGCCCATGCCGTACAGGCGGTTCACATAAGCCCGCGCATCCGGCTTATTGTCGACGCGGTGGATGTTGATGAGGAAGGCGGGCAATTGGCTTTGCGCGCCGTTCATCTGGTCAAAGACATAGCCATAGTCATTATATTTAAAGGCGGCCTCGCTACGTTCAGCGCGCTTTTCAAACAAGCGATAAGACAAACGGTTTTCAGGCGAAAGCTTTGCAGGGTCAAAGCGTGTGCGCATTTCCTTCAGCGCCGAACGCGCGGCATCATTGGCACGTGCCTCGGCAGCGGTGGTGAAATCCCCCCACCGGCCATAATCGCTGTCCTTTATGCCGCGATAGGATTTGCTGAGCGGTGATAGCGCCAGTTGCTGCGCATCATATTCCTCGAAAAAAGCCGTGATGGCAGCGTTCTGATCGACTTCGGCGGCGGCCGATGGCGCCGTCCCGGTCGTCTGCGCGATGGCCGGACTACCCATATAGGCCAAGGCAAGGGCAAGGCCAGAAATAGCGGTTTTGGTGATGCGCATAAAAACTCTCCTGATCATGTTTATGCCAACCTCATATCAGCCCCGCGGGCAAGGGGAAGGGCCGACTTTACGGCTTGTCGAAAGGGCAGAGGTCTTTGTCGATGCCAGAAGAAATTAAAGTTTCTGCCACTACTCCCCAATCACCCGCGAAAGCCGCGCGATTTCGGCATTTTGGGCTGCAACATCTTCGGCCGCCGGTTTTGCGGCTTCGGTCAGTAAAGTCGCTAACGCAGCATCGCGCGCACCGACATCGTCAATCAACCCCTCAAAATCGCGCAACGCGGCGACCGAATCGGCGCGGGCCTTGTCCAGCCGCGACAGCAGCATATGCGCATTAACCCATGGCTCAGTGCCTGGGGACGATCTAGCTGCCTTGGATGCTGTGGACCGCACAGCGCCCAATCCGTGCAGAAATTCTTGATTCGCAACCTGGTGCCTTGCGAGCAGCGCATTCGATTTTGCGGCCAGCTCCGCCGGCAACACAGCCGATGGAGCAGCCGATTCGGCAAGCGCAACAAAGGGCACGTTTGCCTCAGAAAGCCGCGGCGCCAAAGACGGAAAATGGCCTCCTGGCGCGGTGCATGCGGCAAGAATGACCAGAAGAAGCAACGAGGATGCGGGCTTGAAATTCAACATGACCAACGTCTAAGCCTGCATGAGGGCCCATGCAAGGCTATCGCAAACGGGCAACGCAGGCGCCTAAAGGCTGGATTATACGTTGACATAGATATTTGCTTGGACTAGCTGCGCCCATTCTTGCGTGACCCTGTTGAGATTCGTCTCCGCTCTGTCACGCGCCTGAGCAACCCGCCCTTATAAGGCGCTAAGCTGTAGAAACGGATGAGTTAAAGCCATGTTCGCAATCGTGCGCACAGGCGGCAAGCAATATCGCGTCGCCGCCGGAGACAAAATCGCAGTTGAAAAACTGTCTGGTGAAGCGGGTGACAAGATCTCGCTGGGTGACATTCTTCTCGCCGGTGACGGTGACAAGGCACAGGACGTGAACGGCTTGACCGTTTCTGCTGAAATCATTGCGCAAGAGCGCGGTGAAAAGGTAATCGTCTTCAAAAAGCGTCGCCGCCACAATTATCGCCGCAAGCAAGGTCATCGCCAGTCGTTGACGCTTCTGCGCATTCTTGCCGTTGGCAAGGAAGATAAGAAGGCCGCCGCAACTGCCGCTCCTGCAAAGGAAGCTGCGCCGAAGAAAGCCGCTGCGCCTAAAAAGGCTGCAGCCCCTAAGGAAGCTTGAGCGGCAACGCTCTGAAGTAGGAGTTTAGACCATGGCACATAAAAAAGCAGGTGGGTCGTCACGCAACGGTCGCGATTCAGCAGGCCGTCGTCTTGGCGTGAAAAAGTTCGGTGGCGAAACCGTCATCGGCGGTAACATCATCATTCGTCAGCGCGGCACCAAGGTATATCCTGGTTCGGGCGTTGGCCTCGGCAAAGACCACACCTTGTTCGCGCTCGTCGAAGGCCGCGTGCGGTTCCATGCTGGCAAACTCGGCCGCAAATATGTGTCGGTCGATATGCCAGCTATGGCCGCCGAATAAACAGGACAATCGATAGCCGGGTTGTCCAGACGGATGACCCGGAAATCATTTTAGGTGGTTTCCACCTTTGAACAGGGAGACGGGGCAACCGGTCTCCCTTTCTTTTTGCCGTATTCTCCCTGTTCCAAGCTCCATGAGGGGCAAGTGTAACATGGCTGTCGCTTTGTCATGCAAGGGGGCAGCGCTGAACCGGAGAGAAACGATGTTCGCGAGAACGGAAAGATTGCTGCTGCGGCCGAGCTGGCCCGAGGATGCGCAGGAACTGTATCAAGCGATTGCCGATGCGGGTATCGTGAGAAACCTAGCACGCGCGCCATGGCCTTATACTGCCGACGATGCGGCGCACTTTGTTGTGCAGGAACCTGACGCGCAGCACCCTGCTTTCTTGCTGATGCTGCGCACAAATGGTGCACCGCGCCTGATCGGTGCGTGCGGCATTAGCAATTTCGATGGCGACGCTGAATTGGGCTATTGGATTGCCCGGCCTTATTGGGGTCTTGGCTTTGCAACCGAGGCAAGCCGCGCCGTGGTCAACATCGCCAAGACGATTGGCCATAAAAAGCTCATTGCCAGCCACTTCATCGATAACCCTGCTTCGGGGAATGTTTTGCGTAAGCTTGGCTTTCAAAACACGGGCGAGACCGCCCGGCGGCATAGCATTGGCCGCGGCGAAGCGGACGCCTGCGTGATGTATGAAAAGGCGCTGGATGAAACCGATTCGGAACCGCGCGCCAGACCGCGCCCTGCGGCATTCAGCATGCGTGAGCAGATGGAACGCCTGCAAGCGGCTTAAGAAACAGTAAATCTGGAGGGCACACGTGCCCGAAACATCTAAACTCTAGAAGGCAACAAGCGCCTTTGCATCGCTTGAAAAAGTGATCTTTGCTAGGACAGATGTGACTATGCAGTCACCCTTGGCAGCTACCTCTCCATCTGTTTGAACCTGGCCTGACAAGGGAATAATCCAGATATTCCCCGAAGACCGAAGTACTTTAACTTCGTTGATGTCGGACACAAGCCAAAGCCGAAAATGTGGGCCATCGACGAGCTGCGTTCCGGTTTCGGCATGTCCCGACCGAATGTCCGTATATGGCGTCGCAGTCGATGCCACCACACCGTCATCCAGATGCAGCTCGCGATCACGGCCGTAGTCATAAAGGCGATATGTGATGTCAGCATATTGCTGAACCTCGACAAGATGTATCCCGGCTCCGATCGCGTGGACGGTGCCGGCGGGAATATAAAAATAGTCTCCCGCGGATACCTTTTTCCAGTCCATCAACCCTTCAATCTCGCCTGAAAGCGAGGCCGCGTAAAGTTCGGCGCTACTAAGCCGACGCTTCGTCCCAATTCCAACTAACGCGCCAGGCTCTGCATCAACAATGTACCAACACTCCTCTTTGCCTGAGGGCATACCGCGCGCGCGCGCGTTCGCGTCATCAGGGTGCACCTGGATCGAAAGCCTCTCAGACGTAAAAAGCCATTTCACCAAAATCGGCAAACGCTCTTTGGTTTCGGCAGTATACCAAATTTCACCAACCCGGCGGTCACTCATTGTGCCGAATTCCGCAGGAATGTCCGTTCGTCCCCAAGGTTTATCAACAAGATGCCGAGCTAACTTCATACCACGATCAATAGCAGGACCGAACCACTTATCCACTGCAAAAATTTTATGGGCGCGTACTCAAATAAGTAAATCGCGATGGCAATTACATTTCTGTCTAGCCTTTTATAGAACCAAAAGAGTAATCGTTATTTCCAGGTTTGACAGATAATGCCAGATCAGAAATGATAGACCCTTGTTATCATGCCCTGCAGCTGGAGACTTCGCGATCATTAGTCCTGTAATTTTATCGGGTGGCGGCGGTGCTCGACTTTGGCCGTTATCGACGCCAAAAACGCCGAAGCAATTTTTGGCGCTGACGGATGCGCACACGATGTTTCAGTTGACGGTACTGAGGGTCATGGACCGTGAACGCTTTGCAGCGCCGATTATTGTGGCCAACGCGGTGCATGCGGGAATTGTCAGTGACCAATTGGCCGAAATCGGCGTCACCGACGCAGTTATTTTACTTGAGCCATGTGCGCGCAATACGGCGCCAGCAATTGGACTGGCGGCTCTCGCCGTCAGTACACCGCAATCGGTTATGCTGGTGATGCCAAGCGACCACGTCATCGCCGACGAAGCGGCGTTTCACGCGGCAACGGAGGCACTTTTACCTCAAGTTCAAGATGGCTGGCTTGCCACTTATGGGATTAATCCCACGGGCCCTGAGACAGGCTATGGCTATATCCAGATGGGTTCCGTCGTTGGTAACGGCGTTCAAGCCGTGCAGCGCTTTGTCGAGAAGCCTGACGCCGCCCGCGCGGCCTCCATGATTGAGGCTGGGGGCCATGTGTGGAATGGCGGTATTTTCCTTTTTCGTGCAGATACTTATTTGGACGCGGTGGAGGCACATGCCTCGGAAATGGGCGCAGCCGTTCGTGACGCAATGTCGAAGGCCCAGCGGAGCGGCAATCACATAAATCCCGACGCCCATAGCTTCGCCGCCTGTCCCGCAGACAGTATTGACTACGCAATTATGGAAAAGGCATCGAAGGTCGCGGTCGCTCCGGTGAGCATGGGCTGGTCAGACGTCGGCAGCTGGGATGCGTTGCACGATATCGGTGACAAGGACGCCGATGGAAATGTTACGTCCGGCGCTGTTCGGTTGGATAGCAGCCACGGCAACCTTATCCACGCCGACGGCATCCGCGTGTCGGTGCATGGAGTTGATGATTTGCTCATCATTGCAAATGGCAATGAAGTGATGATCTTGCCCCGAGGAACGAGCCAAAAGGTTAGAGATTTCGCAAGCGAAGCGTCCGTCGACACGCACAAGCCAACTCCGCAATAACCCCAAAACAATCCGTAGCACTGCCTCCCAACGCTCTTGGAGAAGCGCCTGAATTGGCGTAGCGTTGTAAAATTATCGGAGTAGCGGCGACTATGGCAACAGAGGCATCCAAGATTATCGATTTCAAAGACGTTGGTATGCCGCGTCGATTGAGCCCCGAGGCGAGCCGGATGGCGGCGCTTGAGGCCGCGCGCGGCCTGTTACTTGAAGCAGGTCCGCAGGCCGTTACCTTAAAGGCGGTTGCTGGAAGGATCGGGCGGACGCATGCCAATTTACTGCACCATTTCGGGTCAGCGTCGGAGCTACAGCGCGCCCTGGCGGCGTATATGGGCAACAATATCTGCAGAAAAATCGGCGAAGCTGTGGTGCAAATGCGCGGCGGGGTCGTCACGCCGCACGAACTTGCCGATCTGATCTTCGATCAGTTCGACCGCGAGGGCGCGGGCGCTCTTGCGTCTTGGATGCTGCTATCGGGCAATGAGGACGCGCTCGACCCCATTGTCGAAGCGATCCACAAGCTGGTTGATGAAATTGGCGAAGACGGCCACGCCGATACGTCGCTGCATGAACTGACGCTAGAAATGGTGCTTATGGCACTCGGTGATGCGTTGCTTGGCGGGCCCTTGTCGACGTCACTTGGGTTACCACGCGAAGCTGGCCGCCAAATTGCCGGCCGCAAGCTGGCAGCGTCGTTCGATGAATGGCAGGCGCAGCTGAAGCCGTAAGTTTACCAGGCGGTTCCATAATATTGCCGGTACCAGTCGGCGAATTTCTCTAATCCCTCCGCAAGCATGACCTTAGGCTTGTATCCGGTAAGCGCGTGTAGCTTGGACACATCGGCATAGGTCGCAGTGACGTCGCCCGGCTGCATTGGCCGCATGATTTTGACCGCCGTGTGGCCAATGGCTTTTTCAAGCGTCTCGATCATTTCCATCAGGCCAATTGGGTGGCTATCGCCGATATTTAGAACCCGGTGTTCCCCGCGCTCTGGCGTGTGATCGAGCGCGCCAATGATGCCATCGACAATGTCGTCAATATAGGTGAAATCACGCGCCATTTCCCCATTGCCATATACCTCAATCGCCTCCCCCTTGAGGATTTTCTGCGTGAAGCTGAAATAGGCCATGTCGGGCCGTCCCCACGGGCCATAGACCGTGAAAAACCGGAGGCCTGTTTGCGGGAAGCCGTAAAGCCTGGCATAGGATTGGCTCATCAATTCGCACGCGCGCTTGGTCGCGGCGTACAGCGAGACCGGGTCGTTTGCCGGCTCGTCTTCCGTAAAGCCTTCTCCCCCCATGGGCTTGTCGCCGTAGACCGAGCTCGAAGAGGCATAAACCAAATGTTCAAAGCCCGGTGCATGGCGGCACGCCTCCATCACCGACAAATGACCGGCCAAGTTTGAGCGTTGATAGGCGAAGGGGTTGTCAATGCTATAGCGCACCCCTGCCTGCGCCGCGAGATGCACAACGCGGACGATATCATTATCACACACAAGCGCCTTCATTTTGTCGGCATCGGCAATGTCGATGCGTTCAAAGGTAAAGCGGTTTATCCCGGCAAAGGTCGCCAGCCGCGCCTCTTTCAATGCAGGGTCATAATAATCGTTGACGATATCGACCCCAATGACGCGTTCGCCGCGCGCCAAAAGGCGGTGCGCCACAGCGTGGCCGATGAACCCGGCTGCGCCTGTTACGAGTATGGGTGAAGTCATATCTTAAAGCGTCCTTGTACCGCGGATTGTGGGCCGGATAGCATCGCTAGCTGGACGGCGATATGACCTTTTTAAAATACTGCACATGCAATGTCGGGCATTGCCTCGCTAGGCCCGTAACGCGCGGAAATTTTACCTTGTGGGACTTATGAACACACTAAGCCACACGGTGCTTGTTCGTTGCCTGCAACCAAGCCCGCGCTTGTCGCTGCGCCTCTGCTATTTCGCGCGCCGTCATATCATCCGAGATATCGGCGCGGCACAGCATCGCCCTTTCGCTGCCGTTAAGCGCCGCAAGATTGAACCATTTATGCGCCTCAATCAGGTCGGCCGTGACACCGTCGCTTCCGGTCGAAAACGCGACGCCCAAATCATATAAAGCATTTGCAGCGCCGCGCGCCGCGTCAGCCAGACGGCTTTCTATAAGAAAGTCTGCATTTTCAGCGCTATCAGCCATTTTTCATGCCCCCACATTCACTATGCGGTGCAATTTCCCTTATCATGGATAAAAAAAGGTTAACGAAAAACCCGAAAATCAGCTTCGATACAAAGGTCTGCTTGGATAGCTAAACAGCAAGATTGTCGATCAGCCGCGTTTTGCCAATCTTTGCGGCTGCCAGTAACCGCGTCGGCCGACCATCAAAGGCATGCAGTTCTTCTAGCGTCACCGCGTCGGCGAGCGTGAAATAGTCCACGCGCGCAAACCCAGCGGCAAGAACATCCTTTATGGCCTGTGCAAGCGTATGCCCCACATCCGTGCCCGCGCGGATCTTGTCGGCCGCGCGGCCCAATGCCTGGGGCAAGGCTAAGGCCGCCACGCGTTCGTCTGCCGTTAAATAGGCGTTGCGCGAGGACAGAGCGAGGCCATCCGCATCACGCACAATCGGAACGCCCAATATGTCCAACGCGAAGTCGAGGTCGCGCGCCATTTGCCGGATGACCGCCAGTTGCTGAAAATCCTTTTCGCCAAATAGCGCGACATCGGGCTGCACCTGATTGAACAATTTTGCCACCACCAGCGCGACACCGTCAAAATGCCCCGGACGGTCGCCGCCGCAATAACCGCGGCTTGGGCCATCCACATGGACTTTAGTCGCAAAGCCCGCCGGATACACAGCGTCCGCATCTGGCGCCCATAAAATGTCCACACCCGCGGCGCGAAGCATTTCGGTATCGCGCGCCATTGTGCGCGGATAGGCGTCGAGATCTTCATTCGGGCCGAATTGGGTGGGGTTGACGAATATGGACACGACCACCGCATCGGCATGCGCCTGTGCCGCATGTACCAATGTCATGTGCCCGTCATGCAGCGCACCCATGGTCGGAACCAGCGCAATGCGGCGCTTGGCTTGGCGCAAGGCGCGTATGTTCCGCCGTAACGAGTCAAGCTGATTGATGGTTTGCACGGATAGGCCGCCTTGTTTATTGGCTTGGGTGAAACCCGCCTATGCGGGAGGGCGCGGCGGCATTTCAAGGCAAATGTCGCGGTGGGCACGAAATTGAGGCAGTTTGGGGAAATATGACCAAGGCACATCACATCGTTTTTGCGAACGAAAAAGGCGGGACGGGCAAGTCAACGACAGCGGTGCATGTTGCCATCGCGCTGGCATCACGCGGCGCACGCGTGGCGTGTATTGACCTTGATTCACGCCAACGCACCCTGTTTCGTTACATGGAAAACCGGCGCGACACGATTGCGCGACGTAAAATCACCTTGCCGATGCCTGCGTTTGAAGTGTTTGAACATGATTCGCAGGCAACGCTTGAACGCCAAGTGGAGCGGCTCGGCGACGAGAATGACTTTCTCGTTTTTGATACGCCGGGCCGCGATGACAAATATGCGCGCTTTGTGGCGACGCGCGCAAATACGCTCGTGACGCCTATCAACGACAGCTTTGTCGATTTTGACCTCATTGGCCAAGTCGACGCCGAAAATTTCAAAGTCCGCAAGTTAAGCTTTTACGCCGAGCTGATCTGGGATGCGCGCAAGGAGCGGGCCAAGGCAGATGGTGTTACAATCGACTGGGTTGTTGTCCGCAATCGCCTGCATAATATGGAGGCGCGCAACCAGCAGCGCATGACCGATGCCTTGACCGAATTGTCGAAGCGCGTGGGCTTCCGGTCCTTGCCAGGCCTGAACGAGCGCGTCATTTACCGCGAGCTATTTCCATCGGGATTGACGCTCATCGATAAGGGCCATCTGGGCCAATTGGCGACGGCGCATATTGTCGCGCGGCAGGAATTGCGTGAGTTGGTGACCGGACTTGCGTTGCCCGAAGTGCATCAAGCGGCTTTGATATAATGGGGTTTCTCGCTCTTCTTGCCGTCGCCGCAATTGGCTGGGCAATTTGGAAGGGCAAGCTTCATGCGCAGCAATTGCCGCCGGTCTTGCTTGGCCTTGCCGGGGCATTTCTCACGGCGCGGGGCAGCCTGCTGATTGGTGTGGGCGCCGTCATCATTGCCGCGGCTTGGTATCGCGGTCTCCATTTACGGCTTTTGGGAAGCCGTACAAAACCAACCGCAATATCCAATCTGGATGAAGCCCGGTTTTTGCTTGGCGTGTCGCGCTTCGATACGGCCGACCGCATTCGCGCGCGCCACCGGACGCTGATCGCGCAAAGCCATCCGGACGCAGGTGGCAGTGACACAAGCGCGGCCGATTTGAACAAAGCGCGCGATATATTGTTAGATGATTTGAACGAAAAACGGCGTTAAGCGCCAGTCTCCCCAAAAGAAGAGGTATCCCCATGTCCCATCATTTCCACCCCACCTCGCTCCGTGAATATGACATTCGCGGCATCATTGGCGAAACTTTGGGGGAGGCGGATGCCTATGCCATTGGCCGTGGGTTCGGGACCTGCCTTGTGCGCGCGGGCGGAAAGAAGGCGGCGGTCGGTTATGACGGACGCGTGAGCTCCCCCATGCTTGAGGCGGCTTTGGTCAGGGGGCTGAACGACAGCGGTGTGGACGCGGTGCGCATCGGCATGGGGCCAACGCCCATGCTATATTATGCCGAAGCCGTTCTGGAGGATGTAGACGGCGGCATTGAAATAACCGGCAGCCATAATCCAGCCAATTATAACGGCTTCAAAATGGTCCTCATGGGCAAGCCGTTTTTTGGCGCGGACATCCAGAAGCTGGGTCGCATGGCGGCGGCAGGCGATTGGATTGAGGGCGTGGGCAGTTCGGCGCATTTCGATATCCTTGACCAATATGTCGCCCGCGTGGCGCAGGCCGCGCCGCAAAAGGCATTCCGCATCGGTTGGGATGCAGGCAATGGCGCGGCGGGGCCGGCTATTGAAAAGCTGGTCAAGATGTTGCCTGGCGAGCATCATCTTTTGTTTGTCGATGTAGATGGCCAATTTCCCAATCATCACCCCGATCCAACCGATCCTGCAAATTTAGTCGACTTGCAACGGCTTGTCGCCGAAAAGCAGCTCGATTTTGGAGTAGCTTTTGACGGGGATGGCGATCGTATCGGCGCAATCGACGGCGAGGGCCGAGTGATCTGGGGCGACCAGTTACTGCAAATCTATGCCGCCGATGTGCTGGCCGAAGTCCCCGGCGCGACCATAATTGCGGATGTGAAGGCGTCGCAAGCGTTGTTCGACCGTATCACCGAACTGGGCGGCCAGCCATTGATGTGGAAGACCGGGCACAGCCTCATTAAGTCCAAAATGAAAGAGACCGGTTCGCCGCTCGCAGGCGAAATGAGCGGTCACATCTTCTTCAAGCATGAATATTATGGTTTCGACGACGCCATTTATGCTGCCGTCCGATTGATGTCGGCGTCGGCCAAGCTTGGCAAAAGCGTGACCGAATTGCGCGGCGACATGCCGGTGATAATCAACACGCCGGAAATGCGCTTCCAAGTCGACGAGAGCCGCAAATTTGCGGTCATCGACGAAGTGCTCAAGCGGCTGTCAGCCGCTGGCGCAGATGTGAACAACACCGATGGCGCGCGCGTCAACACACCCGATGGCTGGTGGTTGCTGCGTGCATCGAACACGCAGGATGTCCTCGTCGCCCGCGCCGAGGCGTCATCCGAAGAAGGCCTACAACGCCTGATGGCGCAAATTGACGCGCAATTGGCAGCATCAGGGCTGGAACGCGGGCAAACTGTCGGGCATTAAGCCCGTTGTGATTTTACCGCCCATCATCCTCGACTGGTTCGCCGCGCGCGGATGGCAGCCGCGACGGCATCAATTGGAAATGCTCGACGCGGCACGGGACGGTCGACACGCCTTGCTGGTGGCCGCAACGGGTGCGGGCAAGACGCTGGCCGGGTTTTTGCCGAGCCTCAATGATTTGATTGCCCACCCGTCGGACGGCCTCCACACCCTATATATATCTCCACTCAAGGCATTGGCCACCGACGTCCGCCGCAATTTGCTGATCCCGATCGAGGAAATGGGCCTGCCTATTCGCGTTGAGGCGCGGACCGGCGATACGCCGTCCGACCGCAAGGCGCGGCAGCGGGTCAAGCCACCGCAGATATTGCTGACCACGCCTGAATCTTTGTCGTTGCTGCTCAGCCATGAAGACAGCGCGTACATGTTCGCCGCACTGAAGCGCGTCATTGTCGATGAGGTGCACGCCTTTGCCAATGGCAAGCGCGGCGATTTGCTGAGCCTATCGCTTGCGCGGTTGCAAATGCTCGCGCCGGAGCTGCAGCGTGTTGCCTTGTCCGCGACAGTGGCCGACCCAGGCGATTACCGCGCATGGCTCGCCCCCAATGGCGACATTGACCAAGTGCGCTTGGTCGAAGGCGCAGCCGCGGCTGAGCCTGATCTGACGATCCTGCTGCCCGAAGGCCGCGTGCCATGGGCAGGGCATAGCGGGCAGCATGCGATACCGCAGCTCATCGAGGAAATCGGCCGCAACACAATCACGCTGATATTCTGCAACACCCGTTTTCTGGCCGAATTTATCTTCCAGAAATTATGGGACGCGAATGAACCCAAATATGCCATCGGCATTCACCATGGTTCCTTGTCCGTCGAGGCGCGGCGCAAGGTTGAAGGCGCCATGGCCGAGGGCAAATTGCGCGCCTTAGTCTGCACTTCAAGCCTTGATCTGGGTGTCGACTGGGGCAATGTTGATTGCGTGATCCAAATGGGCGCGCCCAAGGGCTCGTCGCGCCTGCTGCAGCGTATCGGCCGGTCCAACCACCGCATGGATGAACCCAGCAAGGCCATTCTCGTCCCCGGCAATCGCTTTGAATATCTTGAAGCGCAGGCTGCCTATGACGCGGTGGCAGAGGGGGTGCGCGACGGCGAAAGCTTCCGCCCCGGCAGCTATGATGTGCTGGCGCAGCATGTCATGGGTATCGCGTGCGCGGGGCCGTTTGACGAAGCGGAACTGCTGGCCGAGGTCCAATCTGCTTTGCCCTATTCGGCACTAGACGCCGCGACCTTTGCGCGTGTCATCGCCTTTATCGCGACCGGCGGCTATGCGTTGAAAGCCTATGACCGTTTTAAAAAATTGGTCAAAGACCCTGACAACAGGTGGCGATTGGCGCACCCTCAATTTGCGGCGCAGCATCGCCTCAACGCAGGCATCATTGTCGATGCGCCGATGCTGGAGATCCGTTTCCGCAATGGCCGCAAATTGGGCAAGGTTGAGGAAAATTTTGCCGCCACGCTTAGCCCTGGAAACTGCTTCACCTTTGCCGGAATGGCGCTTGAGGTGGAATCGATCAAAGACCTCGACCTCATCGTGCGTGCGGCAACCAAGCCAGCAACCAACATCCCAAGCTATATGGGTGCGCGGTTGCCGCTGACCACGCATCTGGCAGGTCGCGTGCGGCAGATGCTGACCGACAGGCCGGGCTGGGCGCGCTTTCCCGACGAGGTGCGCGAGTGGCTTGAGATGCAGGCCTATCGCAGCCAAATGCCAAAGGCTGGGCAGTTGCTGGTCGAAACCTTCCCGCACGACAAACGCCATTATATGGTGGCCTATCCATTTGAAGGCTGGAACGCGCACCAGTCGCTTGGCATGCTCATCACGCGGCGGATGGAGAGCCGTGGCCTGATGCCCATGGGCTTTGTTGCCAGCGATTATGCCTTGGGCGTGTGGAGCCTAAAGCCCATCACAGACCCGCAGCCCTTATTTTCTGCTGACATATTGGCCGACGAATTCGTTGACTGGGTGGAATCCAGCTATTTGCTCAAACGCGCGTTTCGCGAAGTGGCGGTCATAAGTGGGCTCGTGGAGCGGCAACATCCCGGCAAGCGCAAGACGGGCCGGCAAGTTACCTTTTCCACCGACCTCATTTACGATGTGCTGCGCAAATATGAGCCTGACCATTTGCTGCTTCAGGCGGCATGGGCCGACGCGCGGGCACGGTTGACCGATGTGGGCCGGCTTGGCGATTTGTTGGACCGCGCCGCCGACACGATGCTGCACGTCGACCTGCAGCGCGTCAGTCCGCTGGCCGTACCATTGCTGGTGATGATTGGCCGCGAGAGTGTGGCGCAGGGTTCGGTGGACGATGCCTTATTGATGGAGGCAGAGACTTTGGCCGGCGTGGCGATGACACCTTAAGCGCATAGAGATGGGGCCAGAGCGGACTACGCACATCCGCTTGCAGTCGCGCACCACAATCCGCATAGCCTCTGGCCATGGCACAGGATTTCGAATTTGGCGGCGAGACATTTGAGGTAGCTGGCGAGGCGGCCATATATTGGCGCGCGCAAGATGCGTTATTGGTGTCCGACCTGCATTTGGAAAAGGCGAGCGCCTTTGCCTTATATGGCCAAATGCTGCCGCCTTATGACAGCGTGTCGACGCTGCAGGATATTGCAGCATTGTGCAGCACATATAGCCCCGCGAGAATAATTTCCCTCGGGGACAATTTTCACGACGACGACGGCGAACACCGGCTCGCGGAACCCGCTGCAGCATTGTTGGTCGATTTGGCCCGCGAGACCGAATGGATCTGGATCACCGGAAACCATGACCGCGCGGTAGCGGGGATTTGGGGCGGCAAGGCGTTTGACGAATTGATATTGTCGGGGATCACGCTTCGGCATGAGGCGTTAAGCGGGGACCCCAATCCCGAGATTTCGGGACATTTCCATCCAAAGTTCCGGCAAGTGCTGCGCGGACGCATGGTATCGCGGCGCTGCTTTGTCAAAACCCCGCGTAAGATGATCATGCCTGCCTTTGGCGCGCTAACTGGCGGTCTGGATGTGCAGGATATGGCGATCCTTAAGGCCTGCGATTTGGTAAGTGGTGAAGTGGCCGAAGCCTTGGTCGCCACGCAAACAGGCTATGCCCGTTTTGCCTTAAACAGGGCCGGTACGTGCGCCAAATAACGCGGTGCCAACGCGGACATGGGTCGCGCCTAGCATGATTGCCGTTTCGAAATCATCCGACATGCCCATGCTCAGTTGCGGCAAAGCATAGCGCGCGGACAATTCGGCCAACAACGCAAAGAAAGGCGCAGCCTCCACATCGGCGGGCGGAATGCACATCAACCCAGCCACCGTTATGCCTGCATCCTGCGCGGCCTTTAGCAAATCAGGCAACTCCGCAACCGCACAACCGCCCTTTTGCGCCTCGGCGCCAATGTTGACTTGAATGAAGCACGGCACCGCGCGCTGCAGTTTGTGCATCGCCTTGCCGAGCGCAGTGATAAGCGACAGCCGGTCGACCGAATGTATCACATCAAACAAAGCGACCGCCTCTTCGGCCTTGTTCGATTGCAGCTGACCTATGAGGTGCAGCTGAATGCCTGGATGCCGTTCCTTGAGCGCAGGCCATTTGCTCGCAGCCTCCTGCACACGGTTTTCGCCAAACAATTTTTGCCCTTCACGAATGAGCGGCGCAATGTCCTCTGCCGACCGCGTTTTCGATACGGCGATGAGGTGGATATTCTCCGACGGACGGCGCGCGAGCTTCGCAGCTGCTGCTATGCGTCCACGGATGGCCGTCAAACGGTCGGCGGATGTTTCTGGTGTCGCTTCCTGCATAAGCCGTCGCTATAGGCAGTTGCATGCCGCGAAGCCACCCCCTGCCGAAAATCTGGCTGATGACCGATGCACGCTTTGGCGACGACCTGTTGCCTGCCATTCAGCGGCTACCATCGCGGTCAGGTGTGGTATTCCGCCATTATCATTTGGACACGCAGCAACGGCGCGCATTGTTCGCCCAAGTGCTGCGGATGTGCCGACGGCGCGGGCATATCGCGTTGCTTGCAGGGGATGAACGGACGGCGTTGCACTGGCATGCGGATGGCTTTCATCACCGCAGCCGGGGCCAAACGAAGTTGCTGCATAGTGCTCCGGTCCATAATCCAAGCGAGATTGAGCGCATTCAGACAAGCCAACCCGACCTGCTTTTCCTCTCGCCGCTGTTCGCCACCACCAGCCATCCCGGCGCACGGCCCCTTGGTCCATTGAAGTTTCAGCAGCTCGCAAAATTGGCGGGGCACAAAAATGTCATCGCCTTGGGCGGCATGACCCGTCAGAACGCAAAGATGCTAAATCCACGGTTTATCCATGGCTGGGCGGCGATTGATGCTTTCAGGAAAAAGACCGCTTAGAAGCGGATTTTGGTTCCAACATAGACAGCTTCGCTGTCCTTACGGTTGTCTGCCAACGGAATGACGCGATCATTTTCGCTGGCGTAACGGACACCGGCGGTGACGTCGATCTTGCGGCTGATAGAAAAGCTGCCGCCGACATCAAGCTTATAGTCGCCCGAAGCTGCGCTACCGCGCGCGGGAGGGGCCATCTCTTTGCTTTGGCCCAATTCTATATTTGTGCTGAACTTGCTTGGCTTCGGCGTGGCATCGTCCAGCCGGAAGCTACCCTTACCCAAGTCGCTCAAAGGTGTTCTGGCGGCGCGCGCCTGCGCCTTCGGCAACGCAAAGTCCTGCCAGCCCCTGGACGCGCTCAAACGATAGTCGACTGCGGCAAGCCGCACGCCTTTTCCAGCGCCCACTTCATTGGTCGCCAAGGCATTGCGGATAGAAACAGCACCAGAGGTGAGGCGCGAATTGACACGCGCCGCCACTGTGATCGTGCGGTTATGGCCTTCACTGGCGCCAGCCGGTGTGAATGGGAAGCGTGCATTGGCGGCGAATTGTGCGGCCGACAATTTCTGCGCCAAAACGCTGTCACCGCCCGCTGGCGTAAACATGGCTATCCAGTTCGGATTGGCCTTTTGTTCATCGCCAGATAATTTCGCCGCAAAAGCAGGGACGACCAGCGGAGAAATGGCGAGCGAACCCAATGCAAGCACAGCTGCTGCAATGGTCGCATATTGCCGCTTATGTCCCCGATGTTCGTTCATGGCTCTGTGTGCCGATTCCTTTTCCGTTGCGTTTGCCATAGGCTGCAATTTGCAGATTCAAAAGAGCTCTGGCATCAAATGCGTTCCATTGAAGCGATTTATGGTGACATGTTGCATGATGTCCACAATCCATGCCCCATTGAAGCTTTGCTTGAGATGAACCGCACGCCGTTCAGCAGCCAGAAAGCTTGCTCCCGACAACAAGCCGCTATAGAGGTTTCTGATATTTCATTGTTCAAGGACATTTTATGCGCACCACTCGCCTGGCACTTATCGTTGCGACCGGCAGCTTATTAAGCTTGGGACTGCTTTCCGGCTGTGGCGGCCGGGAACGTCCAAAGGCTGACTTGGCTGCAAGCCAAGTCACAACCATCGGCGTAAACAGCTATTTATGGCGCGCATCGCTTGATGCTCTGTCCTTCATGCCGTTGGTGCAAACCGACTCGGCAGGCGGCGTCATTGTGACCGACTGGTATGTAAATCCTCAAAGCCCTGGCGAACGCATAAAGTTGACCATTTCAATCCTTGACCAAGATCTGCGGGCCGACGCCCTGCGCGTGGCCGGCAGCCGCGAAGTCTCGCAAAACGGACAATGGGTCGCAGCGCCACTGCGCGCCGCAACCGTTCAGAAGCTTGAAGCTGTCATCCTCACCAAGGCACGTGACCTTCGTCGGTCGTCCATCACCGGGTAATTTCTATGTCCAATGTAGAGCGTTTTAACCCGCACGTCGCCGACGCGCGGTGGCAAAATATTTGGGAAGAACGCAGCAGTTTTGTCGCCGATGACAATTCGTCCAAGCCGCGCGCGTATGTCTTGGAAATGTTTCCCTATCCGTCAGGCCGAATCCATATTGGCCATGTCCGCAACTACACGATGGGTGACGTTTTAGCGCGCTACAAGCGGATGACGGGGCATGAAGTGCTCCACCCCATGGGCTGGGACGCCTTTGGCATGCCCGCGGAAAACGCCGCGATGGAGAAAAATGTGCACCCTGGCGGGTGGACGCGCGACAATATCGCCAACATGAAGGCCCAGCTGAAGCGGCTTGGCTTTGCGATTGATTGGACGCGCGAACTCGCCACATGCGAGCCGGAATATTATGGGCATGAACAGGCCTTGTTCCTAAAACTGTACGCCGCTGGCCTTGTCTATCGCAAGGAATCCGCAGTGAACTGGGACCCCGTTGACATGACGGTGCTTGCCAATGAGCAAGTCATCGATGGCAAGGGCTGGCGCTCCGGCGCGCCCGTTGAGCGGCGCAAATTGAGCCAATGGTTTCTGAAAATCACCGACTTTGCCGATGGATTGCTCACAGGGCTTGGCTCGCTTGACCAGTGGCCCGACAAGGTTCGGCTGATGCAGGAAAACTGGATTGGCAAGTCGCAAGGGTTGAAATGCACGTTCCGCTTTCCTGGCGGCACGGCTGGCATTGACGTTTTCACCACGCGCCCGGACACGATGTTCGGCGCAAGCTTTGTCGCAATAGCTGCGGACCATCCGGTCGCGCAAAAACTAGCCGCCAATGCCCCTGATTTACAGGCCTTTATCGAAGAATGCCGCAAAGGCGGCACGACTGCGGCGGATATCGAAACTGCCGAAAAGCGGGGGTTCAATACAGGGCTGACAGTTGAACATCCGCTTGATGCCAGTTGGCATTTGCCTGTCTATGTCGCCAATTTCGTGCTGATGGATTATGGCACGGGCGCCGTCTTTGGATGTCCGGCGCATGACCAGCGCGACCTTGATTTTGCACGCAAATATCACTTACCCGTGACGCGCGTTGTCGCTGATGGTGATCTGACAGACAGCGCATTTGAAGGCGATGTGGCCTTTACGGGACCCGGCACGATCGTGAATTCACATTGGATGAATGGCATGACCATTGACCAAGCGAAAGCCGATGTGATCGCGCGCGCGCAGGCCGAAGGCTGGGGCATTGGCCAAACGCAATATCGCTTACGCGACTGGGGCGTTTCACGGCAGCGTTATTGGGGCACGCCCATCCCTATCATCCATTGTCAGACATGCGGCGCGGTACCGGTGCCCGACGATCAATTGCCGGTAAAATTGCCCGAAGATGTGAGTTTCGACATCCCCGGAAACCCGCTTGATCGGCACCCAACATTCAGTAAAGTTGATTGTCCAAAGTGCCATCAGCCCGCACGCCGTGAAACCGACACGCTGGATACTTTTGTAGACTCCAGCTGGTATTTTATCCGCTTTGCAAGCCAACCCCATGACAAGCCATTTGATCGCGCGGTTGCGGAAAAATGGCTTCCGGTTGACCAGTATATTGGCGGCGTTGAACATGCGATTTTGCATTTGCTCTACGCCCGCTTCTGGACCCGCGCATTAAGCCATATCGGCTTGATTGATGTGCAGGAGCCTTTCGCATCCTTGTTTACGCAGGGGATGGTCACGCACCAAACATATCAGGACGCAAAGGGCACATGGCTGAGCCCTGATCAAGTCCGGCGCGAAGGCGACATATGGACGATTATCGACAGCGGTGCGCCCGCAGTCGCAGGCCGCATCGAGAAGATGTCCAAGTCCAAAAAGAATGTCGTCGATCCCGATGACATTGTGGACCAATATGGCGCAGATGCCGTGCGCTGGTTCATGCTGTCCGACAGCCCGCCTGAACGCGATCTGGAATGGTCAGAAGCGGGCATTGAAGGTTGCTGGCGCTTTGTCCAGCGTTTGTGGCGCCTGACATCACAAGTGAGCGGTGCAGACGGCACGGACAAGTCATTGGACCGCAAAACCCATCAGGTCATTGCTGGCGTTGGCATCGATATCGAGGCGCTCGCCTTCAACAAGGCGGTCGCCAAGATTTACGACCTTGCCAACGCCATTGAGAAGGCTGCGCCATCGGCCAGCCGCGATGCAGCTATCCGGACAATCGTCCTGCTGTCATCACCCATGGTGCCGCATTTGGCCGAAGAAGCGTGGACTGTGCTTGGTGCGGAATTGGGCGGCGGCCTTATTGCCGACGCAGCATGGCCAGCGGTTGACCCCGCATTGCTTGAAGAAGATGAAGTGACGATTGCCATTCAGGTCAGGGGCAAGTTGCGGGACACGCTGACCGTCGCCAAGGGCCTGCCGCAAGCCGAGACAGAGGCGCTTGCGCTGGCCAGCCAAAAGGTTCAGCATGCGATTGACGGCGCGGACATCAAAAAGATCATCGTCGTACCCGACAGGCTAGTCAACATCGTCTTATGAAACGTTACATCGCCCCCCTTTTTCTCCTATCAATGCTGTCCGCATGCGGCTTGCAGCCCTTGTATAGCGGGGGTTCAAAAGGAGCGGTTGCAAGCACCCTCGGAACCATTAGCGTTGCCGCTATCGAGGGTAAGAACGGATGGTTGATGCGCAATGCATTGAACGACCGTTTAGGTGCGGACAATGTTGGTTCCGCACAGTTCCGCTTGGTCGTGACGCTTGATGACCAAATCTCGGGCTTTGGTGTGCGCGCCGACGACACGGTGACGCGTGAAAGGCGGACATTGCGTGCGCGATATCAGCTTATCTCTGTCGCCACGGGCGAAACGGTTCTTGATGCCACTGCTGGGTCTGATGCCGGTATCGACGTCGTCAGTTCCGAATATGCGACCATTGCTGGTGAAAATAGTGCGCTCGAAAACCTCACGCAAAAGGTGGCGAACCAGATTGTCACACGGCTTTCCATGTACGCCCGCGGCGAATGAGCAACGCAAAAGAACGCAGCTTTATTAGCGCCATTGGCGCGCGTCCCGACGTTCGGATGTTTTTCATCTTCGGCCAGGATGAATCCGCCGTTGCCGACATTGCATCGCAAATGGCAGCGCTATTGGTCGGATCAGAGCGTGTAGATATCGACAGCGACCGCATGCGCAATGACCCTGCCTTATTGGCGGATGAGGCGTCTGCGCTTTCCTTATTTGGGGACAAACGACATATCCGTCTTAATTTCCGGCGCGAAGAAGGGCTGGCAGCGGTTGAAAATCTGCTGGCACTGGAAGGGGATGCAAATCCGGTCATTGCGACCGCAGGAAACCTGACCAAGGCCAGTAAATTGCGCAAGCTATTGGAGGCGCACCCTCGCGCGATGGCACATATCTGCTATCTGCCCGAAGAAGGCGACGCGGCAGCAGCCGTGATGGCCTATGCGGCAACGACAGGGCTGAAAATCGATCGGCCCCTAGCCGCCCGCATCGCGCGGTACACAGGCCAAGACCGCAAGTTGGCACAGGCCGAAATTGAAAAGCTGGCATTATATTATGACGCGTCGCCCCAGCGTCCGGCAACGGTCGAAGTACCTGTATTCGAAGCATTATCGGCCGAAACCGGCGAAGAAAATGTCAATGGTCTCGTGCATGTTGTCATGGGCGGTGACTTGCGGGGGACGGGTCGCGAATTGATCGCCGCGCGCGACATGGGCGTTGATGCCATCCGAATCATTCGCGCAATGCAACGCCGGGTAACGATGCTCGCCGCGATGCGTACCAAGGTCGACAATGGTGCCAATCCGGGTGCGGTTGTGAAGGCAACGCGCTCCATTTTCTGGAAAGATGCCGACAATTATGTGCAGCAGCTCGGCCGATGGCCGTCTGCACGGCTTGCGGGGCTTAATGCCCATTTGCTTGAGGTTGAGGCAAAGCTGATGCAGGTGCGCGACGGGCTCGGCGTGACCATATTGGAAGAGGAACTGGTGCGCATCGCGCGGGCAGCGGCCCGGCGCGGCTAACATCCCGCTTAGTGATGATTGCGTTAGATAAGGGTCTTCGGTGTTCCGCGGTCGGATCACGGTTAAGGCTGGTTCTTGAACCATCGGCGCACTACTACCACATCAAGCAGACGAAAGGCCCTGATCCATGGAAAAAATTATCAAATCCGATGCCGAATGGCGTGCAGAGTTGGACCCGGTACAATATCATGTTCTGCGTGAGGCAGGCACCGAGCGCGCGTTTGCCGGCGGTCTGACCGATGAAAAGCGGAATGGCGAATTTCGCTGCGCTGGATGTGGTACGACCTTGTTTGCGTCAGACACGAAATTCGACAGCGGATCCGGCTGGCCAAGCTTTACAGCGCCAGCCGAAAGCGAAGTTGTCGAAGAACATCGCGACGTTTCGCATGGTATGATCCGTATTGAAGTGCGCTGTGCCACCTGTGAAGGACATTTGGGGCACGTGTTTCCCGATGGCCCCGGACCAACGGGCTTACGCTATTGCATCAACAGCGCCGCGCTCGCTTTTGATCCTGAATAAGAAGCTGCTTGTCGGCGAGTCCGTGACCGATTAACAGTCGGCACATGGCACGCGCACGCAAGATTTCGAAAGAACGTGGCCCAATGGGAACATGGATTTACCGCATCGTCAAAGCGGGCGTTATCGCCACCTTTCTGGGTATGATGGTGCTGGGCATTTTTGTCGCCATAGCGCGTGGCGAAATCGACAGCTTTGAAGATTTGAAAGCGTCCCCCAATGGCCAAATGATCCGCATACGTGCCGCCGACGGCACGGTCATTCAATCGCTTGGCCCAAGTTTCGGTCGCTGGCTGACGATTAATCAACTGCCATCTGAAATGAAGGATGCAATGGTCGCGGTGGAGGATCGCCGTTA
Organism: Sphingomonadales bacterium 28-55-16; assembly: GCA_002278855.1. Taxonomy (GTDB): domain Bacteria; phylum Pseudomonadota; class Alphaproteobacteria; order Sphingomonadales; family Sphingomonadaceae; genus Sphingorhabdus_B. The sequence goes on along the minus strand of NCGG01000010.1, from coordinate 28,776 downwards.
TTATCTGCACCCGGGCGTTGACCCTATCGGCATAACGCGGTCATTTTACGCAAGGGCAGTGAAGGGCCGATGGACTCAGGGCGGCTCCACCATCACCCAACAGCTTGCACGCAACATATATTTGAACAGCAACAAGGAATTCGGACGTAAGATCCGCGAAATCATTTTGGCGCTGGCGATGGAAACCAAATTTTCCAAAGACCAAATTCTCGAATTATATCTGAACAAAGTCTATTTCGGCGGCGGCGCTTATGGCATTGATGCCGCGAGCCGGAGATTTTTCGACCATGGCGCTGAAGATATCAGCTTGGCCGAAGCCGCTATCATTGCTGGCCTGGTCAAAGCACCTTCGCATTATGCGCCAACGGCCGATGCGCAAGCGGCGGTTGAACGCGCCGAAGTGGTGGTTTCTATCATGCAAGATGCAGGCATGATTACCGCGACAGAAGCAGCGGGCGTGAAACCAGCCGATGTAAAGCTTGCCGCTGAATCGCCACAGGACAGCGTGCGCTACTTTACAGATTGGATTTTGCCGCAACTGGACGGCCTTATCAATGAAACAGAGAAACCGATTGATGTCTGGACAACGCTGGACCTGAAAATGCAGCGCGCTGCAACCGCGGCCATAGCGGCAAATGCTCCCCGCGGGGCGCAGGGCGCCTTGGTCTCGATTGACCGCGATGGCGCGGTTAAGGCCATGGTTGGCGGGACAGACTATGTCTCCAGCAACTATAACCGCGCAGTGACTGCCGTTCGGCAACCCGGCTCCGCATGGAAGCTATTCGTCTATTTGACCGCCTTGGAAGCTGGGTTCCGTCCCGAAGACATGGTCGAGGATAAGCCCGTCGAAATCGAAGGCTGGCAACCCAAAAACAGCGGCGGCAAATATGCGGGTTCCATTTCGTTGCGGACGGCCTTTGCCTACTCCAAAAATACGGTGGCTGCGCAGATCGGGCAGGAAGTGGGCACAAGCAGTATCGCCAATATGGCGCGCCGGTTCGGGATAACGACGCCGATCAACACACAGCCGTCGATGGTCCTTGGCACTTCGGAAGCGCGCGTGATCGATATGACCCAGGCATTCGCCGTCATCGCGTCTAAGGGGCGCAATATAACCCCTTATGGCATTTCCAAAGTCACGACGATTGACGGCGAGACGCTGTACGCAGCCAAGCCTTCCCGTTCGGTACAATTGGTGGATGATTGGGTGGCCGGCGCCATGACCGATTTGATGCAGAGCGCCGTCGCCACAGGCACAGGACGCGCCGCCAATATAGGGCGTCCCGTTGCGGGCAAGACAGGCACAACGTCAAGCAACAAGGACGGCTGGTTCTTGGGCTTTTCCAGTGGACTTACAACAGGTGTATGGATGGGCCGCGATGACGCACGGTCGATTGGGGGCCTTGAAGGCGGACGGGCGCCGGCGCAGGCATGGGCCGCATATATGCGCATCGCCGTAGCAAATCGCCCGGTCGAGAAATTCGCGACCGAAGTCACCTTCCCCGAACAGCTTGAAGGCGAAGAGTCATTGCTGGGCGAAGAAGGGCTGCTGCAGCTGGATGAAAACGGGATGCCGATTGAGGGCGATCCTATGCTCGAAGACCCAGGTCTCGAGCCGACGGCTGAACCACAACCACTCGACGACGCATTTATTGAACGGGCGATTGGCGGCCGGCGCGAACCTCGGCCTGCGCCCGAAGGGACGGAAGACGCGCGCGGGCTGCCGCGTCCCTTTTAACAAAATCTACAGCGCGTGCCCTGTCCGGCTTTTCTTGGTTTCAAGATAATGCGCATTATGTGGATTGGCCACGATCTTGAGGGGTAAGCGTTCTTCAACGGTGATGCCAGCATCTTGCAAGCCGCCGACTTTCTCAGGATTGTTGGTGAGCAAGCGCACCCGTTCGACGCCGAGCAACTGCAGCATTCTTGCCGCAACGGAAAAGTCGCGCGCGTCAATGGCAAAGCCAAGGCGTGTGTTGGCGTCGACGGTGTCAAAACCCTGATCCTGAAGCGCATATGCCCGCAATTTGTTAATCAGGCCAATGCCGCGTCCTTCTTGCCGCAGATATAATAATATGCCCCACCGCGCGTCCGAAATTTGCTGAAGCGCCTCATGCAATTGCGGGCCGCAGTCGCATTTCAGACTGCCCAGAACATCACCGGTGAGACACTCGCTATGCAACCTAACGACGGGTGGCGAGGAATCGCGCGTTCCCATCAGCAACGCCACATGGTCGGAGGCATCGACGGCTGTCCGGAATGCTACAATCTCCGCATCGGCATTTGCAGCAACGGGCAGCTTGGCCCGCGCCGCGATGCGCAGGGCGCCGCTGTCATCAAACGATGCAACATCTTGCGGGCTGACATAGACGGAATGTGGATCAACGCTGTCCAAGACCAGAAATGCAGGCAGCAAACCTGCCAACCGCGCAAGCTCAACGGCCGCAGCCGCAGATTGGCCATCCTCCAAAGCCAGCGCGACAAACGGGCCCTTCATCGGATATGCAAGATCAAGACTTGGGTCAGCAATCGCCAAAGCCAGGCTGAGGTCAAGGTCGTTGGGCGCTTTTATAAGCACTGGAAGGTCACCATGCGCCGCAGCATGCTGATTGGTTAATTTCAGCGTCGCAGCGCGGCTTGCCGAAAGCAACATCGCGTGGACGCCCGACACATCCTGCGCTGTTTCAACCGCCGTTACCGTGAGCAGCTTGTCCACATGCTGCACGGTAACCGGCCAGCCACGACGCAGCGCATCAATCGCGACAGCAGCGCGGCGCGAGTCCCCCAACGCTGCGCTGGCGCCGCTCAAAAGGCGAATTCCGTCACGATAGGTGCATGGTCGGATGGCTTGCCCCATCCACGTACATGTTTGTGCACGACGTGCGCCTTGGCCTTTTCCTTAAGGTCGGGCGTCACCCACATATGGTCGAGCCGACGCCCCCGGTCCGATGTTTCCCAATCCTGCGCGCGGTAGCTCCACCACGTGTACAGTTTTTTCGACGGGTCGACAAAATGCCGCGCGATATCCACCCAGTCAGCCGCAGCCTGAATTTCAGCGAGATGCTCAAGTTCAATACGCGTGTGGCTAACAACATTGACCAATTGCTTGTGGCTCCAGACATCCTGTTCGAGCGGGGCCACATTGAAATCGCCGGTCAGGATCGTGGGATGCGTAACGTTGCGCGACCATTCGGCCATACGCTTTAGGAAGCTTAACTTTTGGCCGAATTTGGAATTGACCTCACTATCAGGTACTTCGCCGCCAGCAGGGATGTAGACATTGTCGATTCGTACACCCTTCGCAGCGTCAATGTTGAGTTCTGCGCCAACATGGCGCGCTTCGCCATTGGCTTGCCAGTCTTCGACCCGGCGGTTGATCAGGGGCAGTTTGCTTACGATCGCGACGCCATGATGCATAGGCATGCCGTTCACAACAAAGTGCCGATAGCCCAGTTGGCGAAACAATCCTTCGGGAAACAGGCTATCGATGACCTTGGTTTCTTGAAGACACAAAACGTCTGGCGCTTCTTCCTTCAAGAATCGTTCAACGATGTCGATCCGGGCACGAACCGAGTTTATATTCCACGAGGCGATACGGATGGTCTGGGACATAGGAATATGGCCCTAGATGTCAGAAGCCGATGGAGCAAGCCAGTGAAGGCATCTGAGCCTTAAAAAAGCAAAGCCCTCATCCCGGGGGCATTTGGGATGAGGGCTAAGCTTGCGTTCGTCACGCGGGTATCAGCGATGATGTCATTTCGTGGGCAACAGGGGGAAAACCACACGCACTCTCAACCGCTGACCATCTTTTTATAGTAAGACTTTCCTGTCGTTGAGATGAACAAACACCCCTAATGTTGCATTTCATCGGCAATCGGCATCGGTTCGTCGCCAGAACTAGGATTTTTTACGCACAGGGCGCGGATCTTTCCACGCAAAGGCGCTTTGACCGATTACTCCGTTATATTTGATGTCGCTGAGCCGAAGGCTGGTCCGGTTATTTTTTGAATCGAGCGCGACCCAGCCATTGAGCGTCAGTCCGCCGGGCGCGCCGGGTTTGGCAACAAAAATCATCGTGATTGTGCCAAATTCAGGCCGTTTGGTGTCGCGGACTTCAACACTGATTACATCGTCCGTGGACGACGGCATCACCTTACCATAACGGGCAAGATCCTGACCTGGGTCAAGCAACGCGGCAAGCGGGCTGTTACGGATTGGCCATCGCTGCACTTGCTTAACCTCATAATCCACCATGGTCAGCGCGCGGCCATCGGCCACGATCAGAAGCGGCACATCCTTTTGATATTCAAAGCGCACTTGCCCCGGGCGTTTTAGCAACAGCTTACCCGTCAATACTCGGCCGTTTCGATCCGTCTGCGTGAAGTCAGCTGACATCGTGCCTACCGCCTTCATGTGCGTCACCACGCGGGCGAGACGTTCGGCCGAGGATTGTGCAATTGTGGGCGCGGTCGCCAACAATGCAACAGGCCCGAAAAACAGGGCATATTTCAGATATGTCATCTTTAATTCCTTCGAGGGGCACGCGACCATTATCGCTATGGCCTTGAACCCTGTCTGAACACCTAAACGGGGTCGCCGTTCCGATCGCGCAGCACTTCGCGGCGGCCGATATGGTTCGGTGCGCTGATGAAGCCATCCTCTTCCATCCGGTCAATCAGCCGCGCCGCGCTGTTGTAGCCAATGCGCAATTGCCGCTGGATCCAGCTTGTGGAAGCCTTCTGGCTTTCGAACACAATTTGGCACGCTTTGCGATATTGTGAATCTTCTTCGCTATCGTCGCCGCCCATGCCGCCAAAGTCAAAGCCGCCGTCTTCGGGCTCCTCGGTCACCGCCTGAATATATTCAGGCTGCCCTTGGCCACGCCAATGGTCCGCAACGCGCCGCACTTCATCATCGGAGACAAAGGGTCCGTGAATACGCGTCAGCCCGCGGCCACCCGCCATATAAAGCATGTCGCCCTTGCCGAGCAGCTGTTCTGCGCCTTGCTCACCTAAAATGGTTCGACTGTCGATTTTCGACGTCACATGGAAAGAGATACGCGTCGGCAAGTTTGCCTTGATAACCCCGGTAATGACATCCACCGAGGGGCGCTGCGTTGCCATAATCAGGTGGATACCCGCCGCGCGCGCCTTTTGCGCCAGGCGTTGGATCAGGAATTCCACTTCCTTGCCCGCCGTCATCATGAGGTCCGCAAGCTCGTCGACGATGATCACAATCTGCGGCATCGGCTCGTATGCGAGGCTCTCTTCCTCATATTGTGGCTGGCCCGTCATCGGATCATATCCGATCTGGACCTTGCGTCCCAATGGCGCCCCCTTTGCCTTTGCGTTGCGGACCTTTTCATTAAAGTTCGCAAGGTTGCGAACGCCAAGCGAAGACATCATCCTGTAACGCTCCTCCATCTGCTCCACGGCCCATTTCAGCGCGCGGATGGCTTTGGCAGGCTCCGTTACAACGGGCGACAGCAGATGTGGAATGTCATCATAGCTGCTCAATTCGAGCATTTTGGGATCGATCATGATCATCCGACACTGGTCAGGTGTGAGACGGTACAGCAACGACAATATCATGCAGTTCAAGCCGACAGACTTGCCTGAGCCGGTCGTTCCTGCGACCAAAAGATGCGGCATGGGCGCAAGATCGGCGATGACAGGATCGCCCGAAATATTTTTACCCAAGATGATCGGTAACGCGCCTTTCTGCTCGGCAAATGCATCGGAGCCAACCATTTCCTGAAAGACCACAGCCTCACGGTGCGCATTAGGCAATTCAATGCCCATAACCGTCCGGCCAGGGATTGTCGAAACACGCGCCGAAAGCGCGGACATGTTGCGCGCTATATCTTCAGCCAGTTGAATGACCCTGCTTGATTTAATGCCCGCCGCGGGCTCCAGTTCATACATTGTCACCACTGGGCCTGGCCGCACCGCGACAATCTGCCCTTTGACATGGAAATCGTCGAGAACCGATTCAAGCAGCCGCGCATTTGCCTCCAGTGCGGTTTTGTCGAGTTTGGGTACCGAGACGGCAGGTGGAGGATCGAGCAGTTCAAGCGATGGCAAAACAAAGCTGCCGAAGAAGTCGCCTTGTCGTGCGCCTGTAGAAAAAGCAGCTTTCTTGGGCGCCAGCGTGCGATCTTCAATCACGGGCGGCTTGCGCTGATCAGGCTCGACCGATTTGCGCGGCGGTTTAGGTTCGACAATCTGCGGCGCCGCCAAATCATCGCCCATCAAGGCACGCGCGTCACCGATGACGTTCCCGATTTTTGGCATAGCAAGCGATGGTATGCGCCAAAGCGGCCGTTCAAGCTGAAGCGAACGGATAACTAATGCCACACCGCCCGCCAACGTGCCAAGAATGAGGATAACCCGCGATATGGTCCCGAATACGCCCTTGATTTGGCCAACAAGCGCACTGACCCCATTGTCTAACAATAATGCGATTACTCCGCCCCACCCGGCGGGAAGCCCGATGTTGCTGCCATGTTGCCAATAAGCCATGCCAAACCCGATCAACAGCATGCCGATCAGGCACAAACCCAATTGCCGCTTCCACTGAGGCTGGGGAACATCGCGCCACAAACGCCGGGCAAACACCAACAGCAATGGGAAAAGAAAAATCGCCGGCACGCCAAAGACAAACAGCATTGCATCTGACAAATACGCGCCGCCTTGGCCCATCCAGTTATGCTGTACGTCCGCTGCTGCGCTATTATACGCAGCGTCTCCAGCTGAATAGCTGAGCACCGCCAAGCCATAGAATAACGCAAACAGGCCTAAAGCGGCAGCGCCAAATAATGCGCCACTGCGGATCAATGAGGCCCGCATCATCTTGCGCCAATTGGCCATGTTCGATTTCGAGGTGAATTTAGAAACGCGCGAGGCCATGTGAGTAATGCCAGTATGAATGAGGTCGCAAAGGACCGAATGCGCCCCTTTTCGCCTTCGGCGGACTCCCCGTCAAGTATTACAGGGCAAATGGCGAACGCATGCACGCAAGCTACGGTCAAAATCCTCCTTTGAATCCAGCGCCGCCTTGCGGCATAAGCGCCATATGGAAAACAAGGCAGACGTAATCATCATCGGGGGTGGCCTTATTGGTCTCACGCAGGCTCTGGCGCTCGCGGCGCAGGGCATCACCAGCCATGTCATCGACCGCGCCGATCAAGCAGGGATGCTTGACGCTGCTTATGATGGACGCACTTTTGCGATATCGAGCTCAAGCTACAAATTATTCGAAGCAATCGGGCTCGGCGATGCTTTGGCGGGCAAAGGCTGCCCGATCGAGAAAATCTGGGTCAGCGATGGCCTGAAATCAGGATCGCTTGATTTCGCCCCAGCCGAAGATGACGGATTTTTGGGCCAAATGTTCGAAAGTCGTTATTTGCGCGGCATATTGTACAGGGCCGCACAGGCGCATGCCGCAATCCAGTTGCATATGCCCGCTCATATCATCAGCAAATCGCGTGATTCGGGCGCTGTGACTGTTACCCTGGAAAACGGACAATTGCTGACCGGCGACCTGATGATCGTTGCCGAAGGCCGAAAAAGCGAAACACGTGAAGAGGCGGGAATTCACATCGCGCAATGGCAATATGCGCACCATGCAATTGTCGGCGCAATTTATCACGAGCGGCCGCATAACAATATTGCATATGAAATCTTTTACCCCACTGGGCCGTTTGCGGTGCTGCCGATGTTGGATGACGAAAATGGCCGTCACCGTTCGGCGCTGGTCTGGTCAGTCGAATCCAAGGATGCTGCCGGATATCTGAAGCTATCGCCGCGCAGCTATGCTGCTGAACTTGAAAAGGGCATGGGCGGATTATTAGGCAAAGTCGAATTGTCGGCGCCGTTGTCGTCCTACAAATTGGGTTTCCATCATGCTGCATCGATTACCGCACAGCGGATGGTGCTGATTGGCGACAGCGCGCACGGTATTCACCCGATTGCCGGTCAGGGGCTTAATTTAGGCCTTCGGGACGTAGCAGCGTTAACTGAGGTCTTGGTCGACGGGATGCGTTTGGGCCTCGATTTCGGCGATGCGCAGTTGCTGGATCGCTATGGCCGTTGGCGCAGCATTGATACCTTGCTGATTGCGGTCTCTACAGACGGGCTGAACCGGTTGTTCTCGATTCCTGGAAAAGCGGCCTCGGTAGTGCGGCGCTTTGGCATGGCAATGGTGCAACGCGCCGCGCCGGCCAAGGCCTTTTTCATGGCCGAGGCGCGGGGGGAAAGCGGCGCGCTGCCCAAATTGCTACAAGGTGTTGCGGTTTAAAACCGATTAGTCTTGTGTGACAGGTACGAGGCGGATTTCGACGCGGCGGTTCGCCGAACGACCGGCGGCGTCAAGATTGCTCGCTTTTGGCTGGCTTTCACCATAACCGCGTGTCGCCAAACGCGCGGACTGAACGCCGCGTATCGACAAATAATCGGCAACTGCCGAGGCCCGGCGTTCCGACAATGTCTGGTTATAGGCATCTGACCCTGTGGAATCGGTGTGGCCCATCACATCGACATAGGTTTTCTCATATTGAGCCAATGTCGATGCGACTTGGTCAAGGGTATTGCGGAAACCAGCGTCAATATTCGCGCTATCGACCCCGAAGGTCACTTCCGATGGCATATCGAGCACAAGATTATCGCCGTCACGCATAATGTTGACGCCGGTGCCAGCGGTTTGCTGACGCAGCTTCTTTTCCTGTTCGTCCATATAGTAGCCAACGCCTGCGCCCGCCAAGGCGCCAATCCCAGCACCTACGATCTTTTCTGTACGATCGCGCTTGCCGCCGATTAAGTCGCCAAGAAGATACCCACCGAGTGCTCCGCCTATGCCACCAATTGCTGCTTTAGAAATCGTGCGCTTTCCGGTCGTAGGATCAGTGACGCAAGCCGACAATGGAAGCATTGCTGCAACAAGTGCCAGCGTAATCATTTGGTTCTTTTTCATGATCTTCCCTTTCAACAAGAACATCGTTTAAACGACACCCGCGATGAACCTGTGATTATGATTTCCATCGGTTGCACCCTTTCCCCATAACGCGGCGCTATGCATTTTGTTGCCAAATGCCCCTTTTTGGTTCTATGGCGCTCGCGTCCTTATGGAGCCTCTTCTTCCTTTCCCGTGGCTTGATGCCGCCATCATCCTAGCGCTTATCGCCTTGAATGGCGTGTTTGCGATGTCGGAGCTTGCTATTGTGTCCGCGCGCACAGCGAAGCTTAAAGCGATGGCAGAAGACGGCAAACGCGGGGCGGCGGCGGCCCTTAGGCTTGGGCGCGACCCCGGTAAATTCTTGTCCACAGTGCAAATCGGCATCACGCTCATTGGCATTATTGCAGGCGCATATTCGGGATCGACATTGGGCGGCCCAGTTGCTGATCGCATTGCCTTATTGGGTATCGGCGGTGAATGGTCTGAAACGCTTGGCTTTGGTATCGTTATTAGCATCACAACCTATGCGTCATTGGTCGTCGGAGAGCTGGTGCCAAAGCAATTTGCACTGATTGCACCCGAAAGAATCGCCGTTTTCATGGCGGGCCCGATGGAGCTGCTGGCGCGCATCACTGCGCCAATCGTGTGGACCCTCGACAAATCAAGCGCGACCATTTTTCGCGCGCTTGGGCTGCGTCGGGATAGCCGCGACGCATTGAGTGCCGAAGAATTGCGCATGGTCTTTGCTGAAGCCACCCATGCCGGCATCATTGAAGAACATGAGCATAAGGTCATTGCGGGCGTGGTCCGGCTTGCCGATCGGCCCGTGCGCGAGGTCATGACGCCGCGCACCGATGTAGACCGTATTTCTGCCGACGCATCCGAAGATGCCGTGCGCGATTCGCTTTTGAATTCGCTTCATACCCGCTTGCCTGTGACGGGCGAAGATGGCGACGATATCATCGGGGTCGTGCAATCACGCGACATTGTCGCAGCGCAAATCCGGGGCGAGCTACTCGACATTCGAAAGTTGATGCGCCGCGCCGAAATCATTCCCGATCAGTTGGATGCCATGGACGCACTTGAGATATTGCGTTCGTCCGATGTGCCTATGCTGTTGGTGCATGACGAATATGGCCATTTTGAGGGCATTGTTACACCGAACGATCTTTTGGCCGCAATTGCAGGTGAGTTTGCTTCGGATCAAGCGCAGGGCAGCGCGCCAAATATCATTACACTCGACGACGGGTCGATGCTCGTATCTGGGGCCATGTCAGCCGACGCCATGGCAGAAGCCTTGTCAATCGACCTCCCCGATGATCGCGATTACGCCACGGCGGCGGGCCATGTTCTGCACATATTGCGGCATTTGCCTTCAGAGGGTGAGGCCTTCACGGATCAAGGCTGGCGTTTTGAAGTTGTCGATATGGATGGACGCAAGATTGACAAGCTTCGGGTGCGACTTGCAGAAAAGGCAACTAAAGCAGACGCAGTTGAGGGCTTGTGATTGCTTAACCGCTTGGTTAGGGCGTCTTACTGATACGGAATAGCACGACTTTAGAGTCTACAGGATATTGATATGGCCGATTTCTTCCTTCCTAAGAACAGCAAAGTCCAAAAGGGCGCGGCGCATGCTGCCAAAACCGGCGGCAAGACCAAGACATTCAAGGTCTATCGCTATGACCCCGATAGCGGGCAGAACCCGCGCTACGATACGTTTGAGGTTGATACCGAAAATTGCGGCCCAATGGTGCTCGACGCGTTGATCAAGATGAAGGGTGAGCAGGATGCGTCGCTGACCTTCCGTCGTTCATGCCGCGAAGGTATTTGCGGTTCTTGCTCGATGAACATTGACGGCAAGAACGGCCTTGCCTGCACCACAGCGATTGAAGATTGCAAAAGCGAAGTCACGTTGACCCCGTTGCCGCATATGGAAGTGATCAAGGACCTCGTCCCCGATTTCACCCATTTCTACGCGCAATATGCGTCAATCAAGCCTTGGCTCCAGACCGTAACCCCTGAGCCATCTGGCAAGGAGCGGCTTCAGTCGCCAGAGGATCGGGCGAAGCTCGACGGTTTGTACGAGTGTATATTATGCGCCTGTTGCTCGACCAGCTGCCCATCTTATTGGTGGAACAGCGACAAGTTTTTGGGTCCAGCTATTTTGCTTCAAGCCTATCGCTGGTTGGCCGACAGCCGTGACGAGATGGCTGGCGAGCGTTTGGACGAGCTGGAAGATCCGTTCCGTCTGTATCGCTGCCACACGATCATGAACTGCGCCAACGCATGCCCCAAGGGTTTGAACCCAGCCAAGGCCATTGCGGAAACGAAAAAGATGGTGGCCGAACGCCACCTCTAAGTGTGATTTGGATCGTAAAGCCCTGTTCGTTTAGGATTGCCGTTGGACACACCCGCTTTTGACAGCAGCCCTGATCCGGATAATCCCGGTTGGCTGAACTGGCAGATGACCGATGCTACGCGCTATAATGGCACGGTGCTGGGTAAGATGCTTGTGCGCAGCGACGGCGATAACAAGGCGCGCCTGCGCATGTATCCGGAACACCGGCACAGCAATCTGCGCAACGCGGTGCATGGTGGCGTCACTTTGGGCTTTATCGATGTGGCCATGTTCGGCGCGTCACGCATGTTCGGCCTGATTGAGGCGGGCGCAGCAGTCACCTTGGACCTGTCTGTGCAGTTTATCGGCGCTGGCGTCATTGGCGAGCCGCTGGAGGCGGAGGTCGAGTTGCTCAAAGAAACCGGGCGGCTTTTGTTTATGCGCGGGATTGTCTCGCAAGGCGAATCCCGGGTAGCGGCCTTTTCGGGCACCATCCGGAAACCGTCGAAAAAATGATCATTTCACGCAGAGGCGCAGAGAGCGCAGAGTGGATAGGCTGGCCTGAAACTCAGCGTCCTCTGCGCCTCTGCGTGAACAAAAATGAAGCTGGGCATGGTTAGCGTCACCGACAGATATGAAGCGCTGGTGGCGGCTGGCGAGCTTAAGACCGATGCCGATCAGGCGGCTGCAGTGAACGCTTTGGCAAAAGTGCAAGCCGAGCTTGAGGCGGTTCCGCCACGTGGCAGCGTTATTTTTCGGTTCTTGGGGCGAAAGCCGGAGCCGGCCCGTGGTCTCTATTTGTGGGGCGGTGTCGGGCGCGGCAAATCCATGCTGATGGACCTGTTTTTCGACAATGTTCAGATCGAGCGCAAACGCCGCGCGCATTTTCATGAATTCATGCTCGAAATCCACGCCCGGCTGAAGGCCGAGCGCGTTAAGGAAAAAGGCGACCCCATTCCGCCGATCGTTGCAGCATTGGCGGACGAATCGCGCTTACTATGCTTTGACGAAATGGTGGTGAACAACATGGCCGACGCAGCGATCATGTCCCGGCTTTTTGCGGGACTTATCGCGGCAGGCGTTACGGTTGTCACAACGTCAAACCGTCACCCCGATGATCTGTATAAGGATGGCCTCAACCGGCAGCTGTTTTTACCCTTTATCGCCTTGATCAAGGACCGGCTGGATATCATCACGCTCGATGGACCTACGGATTACCGACGGGACCGATTGGGCAGCGCGCAGATATGGCTTGTCCCAAATGGCCCAGAGGCAACGGCCGCGCTTTCCGAAACATTTTTTCGTATGACCGATTATCCACCCGAAGACCGTGCACATGTGCCCGCGTTAGAGATGGACTTAGGCGGCGGACGCATGTTGCACGTGCCCAAGGCGCTGAAAGGCGTCGCGGTGTTTTCATTCAAGCGCTTATGTGTAGAGGCACGCGGCGCAGCGGACTATCTCGCCATTGCACGGCGTTTTCACACCATCATCATGGTCGGAATCCCAGTTTTGGGCGCACATAATCGTAACGAAGCCGCGCGCTTTGTGACGTTAATCGATGCCTTGTACGAGTATCGCGTAAAGCTACTTGCAAGCGCGGATGCTTTGCCCGATGCTTTGTATACGCAAGGAGACGGGCGGTTTGAGTTTGACCGCACTGTTTCGCGGTTGCTTGAAATGCAATCGGAAGAATATCTGGCGCTGGGTCACGGCGCCGCTGACTAAAGGGGATATATTATGCGCATGAAAACCTTGTTGATATCGACTGCTTTACTAAGCGCGATGCCCGTCATCGCCGCTCCACCGACAGCGGGCAAAGTATCGGCCCAAAGGCAGAAGGCGACCCACGATATGTTCGAGCATGTGGTGAATATTCCCACAGTCTTTGGTCGCGGTAAAGTACCGGAAATGGCCAATTATCTTGCCGACCAATATAAAGCGGCAGGGTTTCCTGCAGCCGATGTTGAAGTTGTGCCTTATGAAAGCACCGATGGGGTTTCCAATGTCACGGAGAAAACCGCTGCGCTCATCGTCCGTTGGCGCGCACCGGGCAAGGCCAGAGCAAAGCCAATCATGCTTATGGGCCATATGGACGTGGTGGAAGCCAAGCGGGAAGATTCGACGACCGATCCGTTTGTCCTGACCGAGAAGGACGGCTATTATTACGGCCGCGGCACCATTGATATGAAAGACGGCATCGTTGGCATTACGCAGGCCCTGATTGACCTCAAGGCCTCGGGCTTCAAGCCAACGCGCGATATAGTCGTGTTCTTTACAGGTGACGAGGAAACCAACGGCGTCGGCGCCGACAAGGGCGCGACCGAATGGAAAGACAGACTGAACGTCGAATATGGCTTGAATGCCGATGGTGGCGGCGGCGGTTTTTTTGCGGATGGGCGGCCAGCTGGTTTCTTGATGCAGACGGCTGAAAAGACGTTTGCAGGATATACGCTCACCGTCCGCAACCGCGGCGGGCATTCGTCGAAGCCGCGCAAGGATAACGCAATCTACAGTCTCGCGCATGCCATTGACAAGATCGAGGCGCATCGGTTTGAACCGATGATGAGCGAGACAACGCGCGCCTATTTCACCGAGCGTCAGAAGCAGGAAAAGGGTGAACTCGGCGATGCTATGCGCGCATGGTTGGCCAATCCCAAGGACGGTGCGGCTGCCGATGTAATCGAAGCCAACGAAGCCGAGGTCGGCCTGACGCGCACGCGCTGCGTACCCACCCGTCTTTTTGCAGGCCATGCCGACAACGCATTGCCGCAATTGGCGACTGCAATGATCAACTGCCGCATCTTCCCAGGCGTCGATCCTAATGACGTTCAAAAGGATCTTGCGACGATAGTCGGTGACCCGGATATCAAAGTTACGCGCAATGACGACTATGCAGCGTCCTTGGCGTCACCGTTGCGGGCTGATGTCGTCAACGCCTTTACCAAGGCCGTCCACAGCTTGCATCCCGGTGCGCCGATTTCGCCAGAAATGTCGACAGGTGCCAGTGATGCCCGGCCATTCCGCGTTGCGGGCATCCCGATTTACGGCGCAAACGGCGCTTGGGTGGTGGTCCCAGTCGACTTTCGCGCACATGGCAAAGATGAGCGGCTCCCCGTAAAGGCGCTTGATGACAACGTCGTTCACTGGAAGTTGATGCTGTCCGAACTGGCGGGGAAATAGCAATTATCGCTATTGCGAACTGTTATCATAAAAAGCATTAACTTCTCGCCTTTATTGGGTTGTTATTGAGCGGGAAACGGCGTAACGCCGCCGTAATTCCGCTCAAAGCCCTTAGGGAAGGACAGTTTTTTCATGGCTCGCAAGAAAATTGCACTCATTGGCGCCGGTAATATCGGCGGCACCCTCGCCCATCTCGCAGCATTAAAGGGCCTTGGCGACATCGTTCTTTTCGACGTTGTGGAAGGCGTCCCACAAGGCAAGGCACTTGATCTGTCGCAATGCGGCCCAGTTGAGGGTTTTGATGCGACGATCACCGGCACCAATGATTATGCCGACATCGCAGGCGCAGACGTCATCATCGTGACCGCTGGTGTTGCACGCAAGCCCGGCATGAGCCGCGATGATTTGCTGGGTATCAACCTAAAGGTCATGAAGGCCGTGGGCGAAGGCATCGCTGCCAACGCGCCGAATGCATTTGTCATCTGCATCACCAACCCACTCGATGCGATGGTGTGGGCGTTACGCGAATTTTCCGGCCTTCCGCACAATATGGTTGTTGGGATGGCCGGCGTGCTCGATTCGTCGCGCTTCAGCCATTTCCTGGCCGATGAATTTAATGTGTCGGTGAAGGACGTGACCAGCTTCGTGCTTGGCGGCCATGGCGACACAATGGTGCCTGTCATTCAATATTCAACCGTCTCCGGCATTCCGGTGCCTGACCTGATCGCGATGGGCATGTCGACGCAAGAACGCATTGACGCGATCGTCCAACGCACCCGCAGCGGCGGCGGCGAGATTGTCGCGTTGCTGAAAACAGGATCGGCTTATTACGCCCCCGCCACCAGCGGTATCGCGATGGCCGAGGCCTATCTGTACGATCAAAAGCGGGTTCTTCCTGCGGCGGTTCATCTGACGGGCCAATATGGCGTCGACAATCTCTATGTCGGCGTTCCGGTGATGATCGGTGCGGGCGGCGTTGAAAAAATCGTCGAGATTGCACTTGATGACGAAGCCAAATCCAACCTGGCCGTCAGCGTTGATGCCGTTAAGGAATTGCTGGTGGCGTGCAAGGCCATCGATCCGTCGCTGAATTAAGCGCAACCCAAGATTTCAGGAGACGTTTGTGAGCATCCTCGTCAATAAAAACACCAAAATCATCACGCAGGGCATGACCGGCGCGACGGGTACTTTCCATACAGAACAGGCGCTTGCTTATGGCTCGCAAATGGTCGGCGGCGTGACCCCGGGCAAGGGCGGAACGACGCATATCGGTCTGCCGATGTTCGACACTGTGCTTGAGGCAAAGCAAGTCACCGGCGCCGATGCGTCGGTTGTGTATGTGCCGCCACCCTTTGCAGCGGACTCGATCCTCGAAGCAATCGACGCAGAGATCCCATTGATCGTCTGCATCACTGAAGGCATTCCAGTGCTTGACATGGTGAAGGTCAAGCGTGCGCTTTCGGGGTCAAAATCGCGTTTGATTGGTCCAAATTGCCCCGGCGTTTTGACACCGAACGAATGCAAAATCGGCATCATGCCCGGCAGCATTTTCTCGGCGGGTTCGGTTGGTGTTGTTTCACGCTCAGGTACATTGACTTATGAAGCCGTTTTCCAGACCACAGCCGAAGGCCTTGGCCAAACGACTGCGGTCGGCATTGGCGGCGATCCCGTCAACGGCACGAACTTCATCGATTGTCTTGAATTGTTCCTCGCAGACGATGCGACCAAGTCTATCATCATGATCGGTGAAATCGGCGGCAGCGCAGAAGAAGAAGCCGCGCAGTTCCTGATCGACGAAGCCAAAAAGGGCCGCAAAAAGCCGATGGCTGGTTTTATCGCCGGACGCACCGCGCCTCCAGGTCGCCGCATGGGCCATGCTGGCGCCATCGTGTCGGGCGGCAAGGGCGACGCCGAAAGCAAGATTGCCGCAATGGAAGCCGCTGGTATCCGCGTCTCGCCTTCACCTTCCTTGCTCGGCAAGACATTGGTCGAGGTGTTGAAGGGTTAATTTTTAATCCTCCCCGTCCGCGGGGAGGTGGCAACCGGTGCGTGCGCGCCGGATGACAGAGGGGGCCTTTCGGTCTGACGCTGGGTTAGGGCGGCAAACCCCCTCCACCATCCGTTGGATGGTCCCCCTTCCCGATGACGGGGAGGATTTGGAGAAGTAGGATGGGCGAAGAAAACCAGGATTTCGAAGCAGAGCGCGGGCCAAGCTGGGCGCGTGCGAGCTGGCCATTGTCGACAACGGACGATCTGACGGCATCGCTTGACCCCACGCAGATGGCGGTTGAAGTGAAGGCAGCAGCGAAAGCCGCTGGCAAGCCGATGGCTGAAGCCGATGCGGTTGCGGCGGCAAGCGATTCGATCCGCGCGATGATGTTGGTGCGGACGTACCGCGTGCGCGGGCATCTCGCAGCCAATCTTGATCCGCTTGGCCTTTCGAAGCAGGAAATTCCGGCAGACCTTACGCCCGAATATCATGGCTTTGCTGGCGCCGATCTCGACAAGCGCGTATATGTTGGTGGAACGCTTGGTCTCGAATGGACCACCGTTCGCGAACTGGTCGATACCCTGCGTGCCAATTATTGTGGGCCAGTTGGCCTTGAATATATGCATATTTCCGACGTGGAAGAACGCCGGTTTTTGCAGGAGCGGATGGAAGGCAAGGATGCCGCAATCCAGTTCACGCCAGCGGGCAAAAAGGCCATTCTCGGCAAGGTGATCGAAGCCGAGCAATATGAAAAATTCCTAGGCCGCAAATATGTCGGCACAAAGCGTTTTGGCCTTGATGGGGGCGAGTCCATGATCCCTGCGCTTGAAGCCGTGATCAAATATGGTGGCCAACTTGGCGTGCGTGAAATCGTTTATGGCATGCCGCATCGCGGCCGCTTGAACGTGCTCGCCAATGTGATGGCAAAGCCATATCGCGTCATCTTCCACGAATTTTCCGGTGGCAGCGCAAATCCTGACGATGTCGGCGGCTCAGGCGATGTGAAATACCATCTCGGCACGAGCACGGACCGCGAATTTGACGGTATCAAGGTGCATATGAGCCTTGTTCCGAATCCATCGCATCTTGAGGCGGTGAATCCCGTTGTCCTTGGCAAGGTGCGCGCCAACCAAACGGCGCGTGACGATCTTGCAAAGCATGAGCAGGTTTTGCCGGTTCTGCTTCACGGCGATGCGGCATTTGCGGGCCAGGGCATTGTATGGGAATGCCTCGGCTTCTCCGGCATTCGTGGGTATAATACAGGCGGCTGCCTCCACTTCATCGTCAACAATCAGGTCGGCTTTACCACCAGCCCGCAATATGCGCGGTCTTCGCCTTATCCTTCCGATGTGGCAAAAGGTGTCCAAGCGCCGATTTTCCACGTCAATGGCGACGATCCTGAAGCGGTGACATTCGCCTGTAAAATTGCGATCGAATTCCGTCAAACATTCCACCGCGACATCGTCATCGACATGTGGTGCTACCGCCGCTTTGGCCATAATGAAGGCGATGAACCCGGCTTTACCCAGCCGTTGATGTACAAAGTCATCAAAGGCCATCCTGCCGTTAGTGCGCTATATGCAAAGCGCTTGGAGGCGGAAGGCGTTATTGATGCCAATTGGTCGAATGAGCACGCGACGCGCTTCGTTCAAACGCTTGAACAAGAATTTGCCAGCGCAGCGGATTATAAAGCCAACGCCGCCGACTGGTTCGGAGGCCGCTGGTCTGGTCTATCCAAACCTGCCGATCCTGAAACGGCCCGGCGCAACGTGCCAACGGGTATCGCGCGCAAACTGTTTGACAGCCTTGGCCGGACACTCACGACCGTCCCGGAAGGCCACAACATCCACCCGACGTTAAGCCGGGTGCTGGATGCGAAAAAGACGATGTTCAGCTCTGGCGAAAATTTCGATTGGGCAACAGGCGAAGCGCTTGCCTTTGGTTCGCTGCTTTCCGAAGGCTATGGCGTGCGTCTGTCCGGTCAGGATTCAGGCCGCGGTACATTTAGCCAGCGGCACGGCGTCTGGGTCGATCAGACCACGGAAAACAAATATGTGCCGCTTGCGACTTTGCCACATGGCCGGTTTGAAATCCTCGACAGCCCATTGTCGGAATTTGGCGTGCTTGGTTTCGAATATGGATATGCTGGCGCCGAACCGAAAACGCTCGTGCTTTGGGAGGCGCAGTTTGGCGATTTCGTCAACGGCGCCCAGACCATGATCGATCAGTTCATTGCAGCGGGTGAGGCGAAATGGCTTCGCGCTAACGGTTTGGTAATGCTGCTGCCACATGGTTATGAAGGTCAGGGTCCCGAGCATAGCTCAGCCCGGCTTGAACGTTTTCTGCAATTGTGCGCCGAAGACAATATCCAGGTCGCAAACTGCACCACGCCAGCCAATTATTTCCACCTGCTGCGTCGGCAGATGGCGCGCCCGTTCCGCAAGCCCCTTATTGTCATGACGCCAAAGTCGTTGTTGCGGCATAAAATGGCGGTTTCAAAGACAGAGGATTTCCAAGGCGAAAGCCACTTCATGCGGATTTTGTCCGACATCAATGCGCCAGCCGACAAGGACATCAAGCGCCTCGTATTGTGCTCCGGAAAGGTCGCATATGACCTGATGGAAGCGCGCGACGCTTCGGGCGACAAACACACGTCGATCGTGCGCATAGAACAGCTTTACCCATTCCCAGCGGAGCCATTGATTGTGCGGCTGAAGCGCATGACCAATTTGGAAGAGTTGGTTTGGGCACAAGAAGAGCCGCGCAACGCCGGTAGCTGGACATTCGTCGATCCCTATCTGGAAGAATGCCTTGCCGCAGCCGGTGTCGGCCCGGCCCGTGCACGTTATGCCGGACGCAAGGCGGCCGCGGCAACCGCAACAGGACTTGCAAAGCGCCATCAGGCGGAACAGGCCGCTTTGGTTGCCGACGCGCTTGGCCACAATGTCCGCGGAGAAATCCGTCGTCAGCGTACCGGTGGAACCAAATCAATTACCCCTCCATCCAAGTGAGGATAAAATTATGAGCACTGAAGTTAAAGTCCCCGTATTGGGTGAATCGATTACAGAAGCGACCCTTGGCCAGTGGCTAAAAAAGCCCGGCGAGCCTGTGGCCATTGATGAGCCTATTGCCAGCCTGGAAACAGACAAGGTCGCTGTTGAAGTGCCGTCACCGGTCGCTGGCATCATGGGCGCATATGCCGTTGAAGAAGGTGCCACGGTCAATGTCGGCGCGGTCATTGGGTCCATCGATGCTGGAAACGGCGCATCAGCGCCCGCCCCTGCATCCGCTGCGGCGGCGATCGCACCGGCAGTTTCGACCACAGCTGCGCCGGTTGCGCAGGCAGAGAATAGCGACCTGCCACTTTCCCCCGCCGTGCGCCGACTGGTACTTGAACTTGGCATTGACCCAAGCAAGATCAAAGGCACGGGCAAAGATGGCCGCCTGACAAAGGAAGATGTTGTCGCAGCTGCTAAGGGCGCGCCTGCATCATCTGCCGTTGCCACCGCCGTTGCCGCTCCCGCAACCCAAGCAACTGGCCCGCGGCAAGAAGAACGCGTGAACATGACGCGCCTGCGTCAGACAATTGCAAAACGGCTGAAGTCCGCGCAAGACACGGCTGCGTTGCTGACGACGTTTAACGATGTCGACATGTCGGCGGTGATGGAAGCGCGCGCAACGTACAAAGACCTGTTTGAAAAGAAGCATGGTGTCCGTTTGGGTTTCATGGGCTTCTTCACAAAAGCCGTTGCCTTGGCCGCGCGCGATGTACCTTCGGTCAACGCGCAAATTGATGGCGATGAAATCGTTTACCACAATTATCTCGACGTCTCGGTAGCGGTCAGCGCGCCAAATGGCCTTGTGGTGCCGGTCGTACGCAACGCAGATGCAATGAGCTTTGCGCAGATTGAAAAAGCCATTGGCGATTTTGGTGCCAAGGCTAAGGCGGGCACATTGACAATGGACGACATGTCCGGCGGCACGTTCACAATTTCCAATGGCGGCGTATTTGGCAGCCTGATGTCGACCCCGATCATCAACCCGCCACAATCGGCCGTGCTTGGCCTGCACCGGATCGAAGACCGTCCCGTTGTGCGCGCTGGGCAAGTTGTCGTGCGCCCGATGATGTATTTGGCGCTAAGCTACGACCACCGCCTTATCGACGGCCGCGAGGCTGTCACCTTCCTGAAGATCGTCAAAGAGGCGATTGAAGACCCGACACGGTTGTTGATCGACCTTTAAGGAGCCTGAGCCATGGCAGAACATGATTATGACCTGATCGTTATTGGTGCAGGTCCTGGTGGCTATGTCGCCGCTATTCGCGCTGCACAACTCGGGCTCAAAACGGCTTGCGTTGAAAGCCGGGAAACCTTGGGTGGCACATGCCTAAACGTTGGTTGTATTCCATCGAAGGCATTGCTGCACGCGTCCGAAATTTTTCACGAGGCGCAGTCGGGATCACTCGCCAAATTCGGGATCGATTTCACGGGCGTCTCCCTCAATCTGGACCAAATGCACGCGGAAAAGGCAAAGGCCGTTGGCGAATTAACTGGCGGCATCGAGTTTCTCTTCAAAAAGAACAAGGTCGACTGGCTTAAGGGACATGCGGCCTTTACGTCAGCGAACAGCATCGATGTTGCCGGCAAAAGCTACAGCGCGCAGAATATCATGATCGCAACCGGTTCCTCTGTCACGCCGCTGCCCGGTGTTGAGATTGACCAGAAAGTCATCGTCGATTCAACCGGCGCATTGGCCTTGCCCAAAGTCCCAAAGCATTTGGTCGTGATCGGCGGCGGTGTGATTGGCCTTGAACTCGGCAGCGTGTGGTTGCGCCTTGGCGCGCAAGTCACGGTCGTTGAATATCTCGACCAGATATTGCCCGGCATGGACGGTGAAGTCCGCAAGGAAGCCGCGAAAATATTCAAGAAGCAAGGCTTCAACATCCGCACTGGAACAAAGGTCACTGGCGCAATCGTCAACGACGCTACGGCGAAATTGACTGTCGAACCTGCCAGTGGCGGTGCAAGCGAAACCATTGAAGCTGATTGCGTCCTTGTCGCCATTGGTCGCCGTGCCAATACCGATGGCCTTGCGCTTGATAAGGCCGGGCTTAGCGTCAACGCGCGTGGCCAGGTTGACATCGGCCATGATTTCCAGACGCGCGTTCCGGGCATTTACGCCGTGGGCGACGTCTGCCCCGGTCCAATGCTGGCGCATAAGGCCGAAGATGAAGGAATCGCCGCAGCAGAATTTGTTGCTGGCCTGACGGGAATCGTGAATCATGACGTCATTCCAGGCGTGGTCTACACATTCCCTGAAATTGCCAATGTCGGCTTGACCGAGGAAGAGGCAACAGCGCAAGCAGCGGCTTCCGGTGGCGAGATCAAGGTTGGCAAATTCCCGATGATGGCGAACAGCCGGGCGAAGACAAACCGGGACACTGATGGGTTTGTAAAAGTTATCGCTGATGCCAAGACAGACCGCGTTTTGGGCGTGCATATCATTGCGTCGATTGCAGGCAGTATGATCGCCGAAGCATGCGTGGCAATGGAATTTGGCGCAACATCCGAAGACATTGCCTATACCTGCCACGCCCATCCGACTCAGGCCGAAGCATTGAAAGAGGCGGCAATGGCGGTCACGGGCAAGCCGATCCACATGTGATGGTGGCGCAAGCGGTCCAAATCGGTCCAGCGATGATTTCCTGGTTGGATCTGTTTGGCATCGCTGTTTTCGCAGCATCTGGCGCCTTGGCCGCGGCGCAACGGCAACAAACGCTGGTGACATTCTCGTTCTTCGCGCTTGTAACGGGGGTTGGTGGCGGCACCGTGCGGGATTTGTTGATTGGCGCGCCCGTATTCTGGGTTCAGGACTGGCGCGTTGGCGCCACTTGCCTCATTACCGCAGGGCTTGTCTGGGTCACGCCGCGCACCGTCTGGAATGCGCGCGCGCTGGACTGGTTCGACGCCGTGGGTATCGCGCTTTACGCGGTGTTTGGTACGTGGAAATCGCTTACGCTGGGTGTGCCTTTGCTTCCCGCGATGATGATGGGCGTTATTACGGCCTGCGTTGGCGGCATTATCCGCGATGTGTTGGCCGGCGAGCCATCTATTCTGCTCAAGCCAGAAATCTACGTGACCGCCGCTGCGCTGGCGTCCGGCCTTTTTGGACTGTTGATGTTCTTAGGTCTATCGGTGTTGCCTGCCGCGATTATCAGCGCGCTAGCCGGCTTTGCTTTGCGCGCAATGGCCATTTGGAAGGGTTGGGCAATCCCGGCCTATCGCGGCTGATCAACGCAAACGATTTGGGAATAGCCGTTTTAGGTTCGCGATCTTTGGTTTATCCCATTGAACGATGTACGGGTGCCGCGGGTTGTTCGCCATGAAGTTCTGGTGATAAGATTCAGCAGGATAGAAGCCTCCCTGTTCAATCCGCGTTACAATCTTCTTCCGCCAATAGCCCGCCTTATCCAATTGGGTGATATAGGCCCGCGCCGCAGCCCGCTGCGCCACGCCACTCGGAAATATCGCTGTGCGGTACTGCGACCCGCGGTCTGGCCCCTGCCGATTAAGCTGCGTCGGATCATGCGTGACCGAGAAGAATATATGCAACAGGTCATTATAGCTGATAACCGCTGGATCATAATAGATCCGTACAGCCTCTGCATGGCCGGTAATGCCGCTGCTGACGGTGTCATAGTCGGCGGTGGCCCGCGTGCCGCCTGCATAGCCAGACTCGACCCGCGAGACGCCTTTCAGGCTTTCAAACACCGCCTCAATACCCCAGAAGCAGCCGCCGGCAAATATAGCGACCTGCTGCCCCTTAGGCTCAACAATGCGCGCCACCGGTGCTGCAATCCGTATGCCTTCAGCTGCCTGCGCGATACTGACTGGCGATGCATAATCGGACCCACAGGCCGTTGCCAGTGCAAGGAGCAGCGGAATGCTCGCCGCTTGGAACATGCGGTTATGGCGCATGGTAAACCGTGCCATGAGGCGCGTACCCAATGGTGATAGCCTGCGAAGCCTCAACCGTGACATCGCCCGCGCTTGCTGGCTTAATCAGGGCAAGGCCGGCAACACCAAGGGCAAAGCCACCAAACAGGCTAAGGAACAGGTCTGATCGCAGAAAATTGAAAATGCCGTCCATGATATTCTCGCCATCTGGCGCTCCAAATTGGCCGCCGATACAGAAACACAAATATGCTTGAACTGGCTTCAAGCAGAAACGAGATTAAGGTCGGCTTAACGCACGCGCGCTTAGCCGGATTGCCGTCAGCTCAAGGCCGCGCAAGCTGCCTGAATACGCGTGCATGCCTCTTTCAAGATATCTGACGAGGTGGCGTAAGAAATCCGGAACCCTGGCGACATACCAAAAGCCGCGCCATGCACAGCCGCGACACGATATTCGTCGAGGAAATAGTCGATAAGGTCAGCATCGGTTTGAATGACCTTTTCCTGCGGCGTGGTCTTGCCCATCACGCCAGTCGCGTCAGGATAGACGTAGAATGCGCCTTCGGGTGTCGGGCAGCTCAACCCCGGCGCATCGTTGAGCATGGCGACCACAAGGTCCCTACGCTCGCGGAAGGCCATGTTGCGCTCCCGCAAAAAGTCCTGCGGCCCGTTGAGCGCAGCAAGCACCGCATATTGGCTGATGGAGCAAGGGTTGCTGGTGGATTGCGACTGCAGATCCGCCATGGCCTTGATCAACCAGGCAGGGCCACCCGCATAGCCAATCCGCCATCCTGTCATGGCATAGGATTTCGACGCACCATTCATGGTCAGCGTACGGTCATAGAGCGCCGGACACACCTGAAGCATCGTTGCAAAGGGCTTTGGCGCGTACCAGATATGCTCATACATGTCGTCCGACAACAGCATGACATGCGGATGCTTCAACAGCACCTCGCCAAGCGCCTTGAGTTCATCCGCATCATAAGCCGCGCCTGTCGGGTTCGATGGTGAATTCAAAATAAGCCAGCGCGTTTTGGGCGTTATGGCCGCGTCCAATTGTTCGGGCGTCATTTTGTAATTTTGTGCAGCGGTTGCCAGGACAATGACAGGCGTGCCGCCCGCGAATTGCACGATGTCGGGATAGCTGACCCAATAAGGCGCAGGAATGATGACCTCATCACCGACGTCGATGGTCGCGACAAGCGCGTTGAACAAAGTGTGCTTGCCGCCCGAGTTCACGGTGATTTGCTTAGGCGTATAATCGATATTGTTGTCGCGTTTGAACTTGGCGATGATCGCTTGCTTCAGCGGCGCGATACCGTCGACCGCGGTATATTTCGTCATTCCATCCCGGATGGCCTGAATGGCCGCGTCCTTGACGAAGTCAGGCGTGTCAAAATCAGGCTCGCCAGCCGACAGACCGATGACATCAATGCCTTGCGATTTCAAATCAATAACGCGCCCCGACATGGCGAGCGTCGCAGAAGGAGCAATCCGCCCGAGGGCAGCCGACAGATGGTCAATCATCATCATACTTTCGCGGAAACATGGAACAGAAATTGCCCGCCTGCCCCTAATGGCTCGCTAAATGTTACGCAACCCTGTTGGCCCTTATTAATCCACGCAGGCTGTTTCCGACCAAAAATCCGTGAGCCAGATCGTCTATCCTTACGTCAGCTTCTATCGCTTCCCCAGACTTCAGCAGGTCGCCCCGCAATATCGAGGGAAGCAGTCCCGTTTCCAGCCGCGGGGTGAACAGCTTACCATCGCGTTCCACAAACAACGCGGTAATGCTACCTTCGGTTAGCAGGCCGTCGGTTCCGACAAAGACCACTTCATCGCAGTCGGAACGCGCCTTGCGGGCGTTGTCATAAAACGCACGGTCGGTAATCTTGTGCCGAAGTCGAAAGTCTGCGGCGTCGACGGGCAGCGGGACAATAGCAACGCGCCACTCGGTCACATCTGCCAAGGGCCAAATTTCCAATGCATGCGCGCCGTGCCGCGACACCATCAGCCGAATTTTTGACAAATGTTCGAGGTGCAAAACAGCTGCATATAGACGATTGCGAATTTCGTGCAGGTCGAATTCAAAACCAAAAGACGATGCGCTGGTCTTCATGCGTTCAAGATGCTGCTCAAGCCGCAAGATGCCTAGGTTGGGTTCAAAACGCATGGTTTCAATGAGATCAAACGCTTGATTATCCGACTTGGCGAAATCCCCCTTGGCCAAACATTCGGCCCATTCATCCGCTTCGTTAGAATCGGCTACAACCCCCGACCCTAGGCCTAAGGACAGCGACTTTGTTGTATCGCACAGGCTAAGGGTCCGGATGGCTACGTTAAAGGCCGCATCGCCATTGGCGTCTATGCGCCCTATGGAACCACAATATATGCCCCGCGGGGTGATCTCTACTTCTTCAACCACTTGCATGGCGCGGATTTTCGGCGCGCCCGTGATTGAACCACAAGGAAACAAAGCCTTTATAACTTCAACGGCATCCGCCCCTTCGCGCAACACGCCCGTCACCGTTGAGGTCATTTGGTGAACGGTTGGGTAACTCTCAATGTGAAAAAGCGCGGGCACCTTTACACTGCCGGCTGCGCAGACGCGCGACAGATCATTGCGCAGCAGGTCTACAATCATAAGATTTTCCGCACGCTGTTTCGGGTCCGTGCGGAGAAATTCGGCAACTTCGATGTCTTTTTGCGGATTGGCTTGCCGTTGGGCCGTACCCTTCATAGGCTTGGTCGTAACTCTTTGGTCCTTCAACGCGAAAAACAACTCGGGCGAAAAGGACAAATAATGCGTCCGCCCGGTCCAGATAACGCCGCCATAGCCAGCGCTGGCCCGCCCCCGCAACGCTGCATACAAAGCTAACGGGTCGCCAGCATAGCTCGCCGATAGAGGAAATGTCAGATTGGCCTGATATATATCGCCTGCACGGATATAGTCCTGCACCGCCGCGAAGGCCCGGCTATAATCAGCGCGCGATATTCCAGGACGAAGTTCGGAAAGCCACGCGCCCGCCGGATCAGGCAACAGCGATGGCACGACATCTGCAGCTATCGTCTGAAAATCCGTGAACACGCCGAACCACGCGTGCAATCCAGCTGCCAGCGGGGACAGGTTCGGCAGAAAATGTGCGCCCGCCTCATAATTCAAAAATCCCGCCACATGCAGGCCGTTTTGCTGCGCCTGACGCAATGCGACACACAAGGCATCAAGTTCGGCGCCATTATGGGCGGTCAATGTTGCAACAGGATTGGTATATAGCCGGGCTGGTGACGCGCCAATTGCCCGCGCGTCGTCGAGTAAAACGAAAGGGGCCTCTGTACAGATCATGCCATGGCTATGCGGATGCGGCAGCGTGTTGGAGCGGGTGAGGGGAATCGAACCCCCGTATTCAGCTTGGGAAGCTGCTGCTCTACCATTGAGCTACACCCGCGCGCCTTTGGGCATTTTATCCCGCCAAATAGGATTCTGCCAATGCCCAAAATCTCAGCCTTTCAAGCGTTCAGCATGCCAAGTAAGATGCGCGCCCATGAAGGTAGAGATGAAATAATAGCTATGGTCGTAACCTGGCTGCATCCGGATTGTCGCTGGCTGGTTTGCGGCCTCGCATTGCTCGATAAGCAAATGCGTTTTGAGCTGTGCCTCAAGAAAATTGTCGTCGCTTCCTTGGTCAACCAACAGGTCGGGCAAGCGCGCACCATCTGCAATCAACGCAACACTGTCATAGGCGCGCCATTGCGCGCGGTCTTCCCCAAGATAGCCACCCAACGCCTTTTCACCCCATAAGCAATTGAGCGGCGAGACAATAGGCGCGAGCGCCGATGTGGATCGGAACCGACCCGGGTTCCGTAAGCTGATCGTCAGCGCGCCATGTCCGCCCATCGAATGCCCCATGATTGCTTGCCGCTGCATATCGACCGGAAAATGCGATGCGATGACCGCTGGCAGCTCGGTTTCGATATACTCGCGCATCCGGTAGTGCGTATCGAAAGGTGCCTGTGTGGCATCAACATAAAATCCCGCGCCAAGGCCAAAATCATATGCGCCTTCGGCGTCATCCGGAACGCCCTCGCCGCGCGGGCTGGTGTCTGGTGCAATGAAGATCAGCCCAAGCTCCGCGCAGGCACGGCGGAACTCGCCCTTCTCCGTCACATTGGCATGGGTGCAGGTCAGGCCCGATAGAAACCACACAACAGGAAGGGTTTCGCCCTCTGCATGCGGTGGGACATAGACCGAAAAAGTCATGTCAGTACCGGTTGCCTTTGATGCGTGGCGATACACGCCTTGAACGCCACCAAAAGATGTGTTGGTGGACAAGGTTTCGATGGTCATACGGGCTCCAATGTTGGGATATTGCTGATCTGCGGTGGGTGCCGCCAAAAGGTTAGTGCACGCACAAGGTCATCCGGCGCAAGGCCAAGCGTGGCACTGTTTCGTAATGGATGACAGTTGATAAACGCCGCCGGCAACAAGGACGCATCAAGCACGAAAGTCACTGCGTCGCTGACATCATTAATCGCTGCCAAAGCGGTTACGGACCCGGGCGTGATGCCCAGTAAGCGCTCCATATCCTCCGCCTTACCAAAGCTGACTCGGCCACAACCAATCGCATTTGGTAATGCCTTTAAATCAACCCGCGCTTCAGCCGGAACGGTTACGAGAAAATACTGTCCCGCTTTGTCCTTGAGGAATAGGTTTTTGGTATGCGCACCGGGAATATTGTCCGTGTGTAGATTGCTCTCCGCCACCGTAAAGACGGCGGGGTGTTCATAAATTGCATAGCCGACGCCGAGCGCAGTCAAGTCGGCATAAAGCTGCGTCTCGGCATCGGTCATGGCTGATCCTGTATTAGTCAGTAACGCGGTGCAAGGCGCACAGCTTATTGCCGTCCGGGTCACGCAAATATGCAAGATACAATTTCATGCCATTGCCTTCGCGAATGCCAGGCGCATCTTCAATCGCTTCACCGCCATTGTCGACGCCTGCCTGATGCCATGCATTGGCCTGCTCTGGTGTCATCGCAAAGCCAACAGTCGAGCCATTGCCATGCGTTGCTGGATTGCCATCGATGGGCGGCGTAACCAGGAACAGCGATCCATTGTGCGCGTAGATTAAACGCCCTTTAGGATCCTGAATGCCTGGCTTTCCACCCATGGCGGTAAAGGTCGCGTCGTAGAATTTCTTTGACCGAGCAATATCGTTGCTGCCAACCATCATATGACTAAACATTATCTCTTCTCCCTTAGATTAAAACACCACCACGCTGCGGATGCTTTCGCCAGCATGCATTAAATCGAACGCTTTGTTGATCTCTTCGAGACCCATGACATGCGTGATCATGGGGTCA
>NCGG01000036.1 GCA_002278855.1 Sphingomonadales bacterium 28-55-16 | reverse complement strand
ACCTTCACTACTTTGGGCTAGT
The DNA here is from genome assembly GCA_002278855.1 of Sphingomonadales bacterium 28-55-16. Lineage (GTDB taxonomy): Bacteria > Pseudomonadota > Alphaproteobacteria > Sphingomonadales > Sphingomonadaceae > Sphingorhabdus_B. The sequence continues at coordinate 2,231 of NCGG01000036.1, read as the reverse complement.
AACCCTTGCAGTTCATTGTCCGAAAAACCCGTCAGCATTAGGTCGAAGTCGAGGCCTTGCAGATCCTCCAATTCGACAGCCAAAAGTTGAAGGTCCCAACCGGCGTTCAGTGCCAACTTGTTGTCGGCGATAACATACGCCTTTTTTTGGGGCTCGCTCCAGCCACTGGCTACCATGGTCGGGATTTGGGTCAGTCCAAGCTTGCGCGCAGCAAGTAGACGCCCATGACCAGCAATGAGGCCGCCCACTTCATCGACAAGAATAGGATTGGTCCAACCCCATTCGCGTATGGAGGCTGCAATTTGTGCGACCTGATCGTCCGAGTGCGTGCGGGCGTTGCGCGCATAGGGCGTGATTTTTTCAATCGGCCAGAGCTCGCTGCTCTGGGCCGGCCAGTTCTGATCCATGGCTGTCCTTGAAACGGGTTCGGGCGCAGGGGCCGGGAAGGCTTGCGACTCTTGTTTGCAATGTTTGGATGCCGCTATGAGCGGTCGCGGGTTTGAGTCCTGCCGGGCCTACCAATCAAACCAGTTCAAGCTCATTAAGAACCTTGGTAGCCTCGCACAGCTGGTCGGGTTATACGGAGACCTCGATCGTGAACCTGACCGAGGTGGCGCGGCATGAGTTGGGCGGTAGCGTGATGCTTTGGATTGATACAAAAACGGATGAAGACGTGCGCCGAAGCAGTGAAGCGCAGTGGACACCAGTTTGGACAGAACATAAAGACGGCAGTGCCTCGGCGGTAGTGCCAGGGACGGAAAAAGTGGATGGTCTTTTCTGGGCCGATGCAATCAAGGAAGTTCAGAATGACCCGTATGCGCGCCTCGCTATGGCGCATCGCCATTTACCCGCGCCAGGTGCATTCCGCGAAATGGCGTTCGCACGGCGTGCGATTATCCGGCAGCTAAGAAAGGACGGACGGTCCTTCGATGATGATCTGCGTCAACTTCACTTCTGGGCGGCTCTAAATAGCTGGAGCGTTCCGTACAGCGAAGCATTGCAAGGGCCCGGCTACAATGTTTTGGAGAGCACACCCTATGCGAGGCTAGCCGAACTTGACCTTTCCTATGAAGTAATCGGAAACGAGGAACTTCCAGACCTTACTAAGACTGATCGGAAGATAATGCGTGAAGCATGGGGTGAGCCTAAATCTCATACCACCGCCCATAAGCTCTACGCCTCCTTGTGGAATGAACAGGAGCGCAAACTGGTCGAAATTAGGGCCAAACACCGGACCACTTTGATAGGGGGAATCAGTGCGCTTGCTCGACCGGAGGCGGCAGAACAGAGTGTGCCGGACGCCCCTCCGCCCCGCAGCCTCTTTGCACGTCTCTTCGGACGATGAAGTTCCAAGACACGTAAAGCAGTTGCGTTTGTTCGCATGCCATCATTCCGCTTCTGCTAATATTTCATAGAGGCCGACAAAGCCGGCTAGGTAAGGCAGCCCCGCCGGAATGCCGTGGTCACGCGAATTAGCGCGGTTGATGGTCCATCCCATCCAGAGGGTGATTGCCGCGTCAATGGCAGTCTTGAGCTCAAGGCCGCTGTGGATGCCGTTTGCGACATCATCAGCGAAGTGGCGCCCGTGCCGGCTGTCGAGAAAATCCCGAATCCCCTCAGTGCTCCCACCGGTGGCAATGGCAACCGCTGGGAAGGCGATGGTCCAGGCTGCCTGGGCATCCGTAAAGCCACCTGCTGCGACGAAGAAACCCCAGGCTGCGTTGGTGGTCGGAATGGTCTCAATGGTCATCTGCGTTGCTTTCATTTTGGTGAAACGACTAACGCTCTTTCCGATCCGCACATTCAGTCAAATAGACGTGATTGCTCGACTTTTTGTATTTTGACCCCCGGTGGCTAACTCGCGGTTGCGTGTTTTTTGGACCATGCGCGGTTTCCCCCGCCAAAGCCCCAGACTTTCGCACCGCCCCCGGCCTGGTCACCCGATCGGCCACCCGTCGGGCCCTACGGCGACCGTCCTGCGCTGGCCGAATTGTTCGGCAGTCCGCTTGGCGTGGCACTCGGAGCAAAGGCAGCGGATGTTGCTGTCCTCGTCCGATCCGCCGTGGGCAAGCGGCACGATGTGGTCAGGCACAGTCGCCTCGCGCACTATCCCGGCGCGGGCACAATCCCGGCAGAGGGGCTCGGAGCGAAGGCGGCGGAGCCGTTGGGCAACAGCCGCTCGCCCTCGCAGGCGAGTCATGCTAGTGCGCCTCCGTTATGTCAGAACGTCG
>NCGG01000009.1 GCA_002278855.1 Sphingomonadales bacterium 28-55-16 | reverse complement strand
TGACGTGACCAACCGTTCGCTCGCGCACATGCTTGTGGAAATGCCATTTGGCGAATTCCCCATGGCACTCGGCGTCCTGTACGACGATCCACGCCCGACGTTTAACGACGCCGTCATTGCCCAGAACGAGTCGGCCAGTGCAGGAAAGACACCTGACCTCGGCAAGCTGCTGGCAAAGGGACAAACCTGGACAGTCGCTGAGGGCCATCCGGAGATTTAGGGCAAAAATCGAGAGCTATCTTGCCTAAGTTTTTTTCACCGGCGCAGCCTGAAGGCACATATTTCTCAGATACATCAAATACGCCAAAGTCGAGATAAACCGAATTTCTGACAGTACGCTGCCAGCAAACGATACAGTGCCTTCAAGCGCATAATCGCACAAAGCACCACGCGCGCCAACTCGGGCAAGAAACAACAAACTGTTTCCGAATTAAAATTAATCATGCATTTTATATCATAATATCAAAGATATAAATGTTATCGGTTTCATCATTCAGGGTGCGCCAATTGCGAACTGTGCCGCTAACATTTTGCGGAAAATCTTTTCTGCAGATTTTGGGATTTGAATTCACAGTTACCAATATTTGCAAATGAAGGTCTTGAGCGCGCAACATCGAAAGCGCAGGCGGGTGCTCAGCGTGCAGGGTGGATTAGCTCGATGGCGCTAACAGTGCGCTGTCCACTTTTGCGGTCCAGCTGAATGATGACGTCGATCATCGAACGGGCGTAATCAAAGGTTTCTTGGCGGCCAAGACCCAGTCCTGCCTGCATGCACATGAAGGCTATTTGCTCCAATGCGCCTTGGGCGGAGTTGGCATGCACCGTGCTTATAGATCCGGGGTGACCCGTGTTAATCGCGCGCAGAAAGGTAACGGTTTCATTCCCGCGTAGTTCCCCGACAACAAGCCGGTCTGGCCGCATACGAAGCGACGCGCGCATCAGGTCATCGACAGTCACTTTGGCTTCGCCTTGATCGCCCGCCACGGCCACTAGTCCAAGCGCATTATCACTACCAAGACGAATTTCCGGCGTGTCTTCAATGGCGATAAGGCGTTCGTGTTTCGGAACCTCCTTCAACATAGCGTTCAGCAATGTCGTCTTACCCGATGACGTTCCGCCAGAAATGAGGATCGTCTTACGCGCGGCAACCGCCAGTCGAAAGAAACCCAGCATGTCGTTGTTTCGCAGGTACATCTCCAACGATGCCTGCACATCGCTTGCGCTTTGACCGGCACCTTGTGCTGACGCGCGTCCGCTCTGCTCAACATAATGCTCGAGCGTCATATCCTGCAATCGGTGCTTGCGGATCGCAAGCGCAACCTCTCCTCGGGTCGCGGGCGGCAACACCATCTGCACCCGAGCGCCGCCAGGTAGGATTGCAGCCAGAAGAGGATTTTCGCGGCTGACGCCTTGGTGGCTTATCCGCGCAATTTGGTAGGCCAGTCGTTCCAACAGCTGCTTGTCAATTTGAGGCGCGTGGTGGCGCTCCATCTGCGCAACGCCCAAACGCTCTACCCATATTTCAGAGGGACGGTTGATCAGTATTTCTGTGACATCGTCGGATGCAAGCCATGTGCTGAACGGCGCAAGGTAGCTGTTCAGATAAACACTTCCTGAATCTCCGGCAACTGAGGTCATGTGGTTCATTCTGTGGTGCCGTCGGTGCCCGAGAAATCGAGGTCGCGTGCAATGAAAATGCGTATCGCGGTGCCTTGCGCAACCTTTATTGTTGGCGGAATGTTGATGTCCCGCTGAAGTGCGATCCCAGCAACGCTTTTGGCATCGTCGGCAGTGCGCACGACGACATCCTGCCCACCTTGTTGCAAAAGCCCAAGGCCAGATTGGACGACCGACAACAATATCGCTGACCCGAAACGCTTCAGGAAATGGCTATCAACTTTTCCGCCAAGCCCTGCACGACCAAGTGGATCGGTCACAGGTGAGCCGAGCGCGACCGTAACGCCATCAGGCCGTGTAAGGCGGGTCCAAACGATGAATGCGCGAGACTGTCCAGCGGTTAGGCCAGATCGGTATTGACCTATCAGGCGACTGCCGCTTGGAATGAGCACACGCCGCCCGTCAAAGCCCATAACGTCTCGGCTCACGACGGCGCGGACATAGCCGGGCAAGTCGGAATTAATCGCGGTTTCCAGAACGCCGGCAATGATTGCTCCTTGCGGCACAGTATAGCTGCTATTGGCGATACGCACCGCCCGTGCAGGGGCATTTTCGGCTGCCGCAACACGATCGGAAAATTTGTCTTCGGCGCTAAGGTCATCCCCTTTTACGCCATTGAGACCTGGGGTCGGGGGTAACAAGGCTGCGCCGCCTTTTGTCGTGTCGACGACAACGCCAGGCGACTGGAAACGATTTGGACCACCGCTTGCTGGCCCGACGATACCCAGTGCAAAACCGCCAGCGGCATCTGCGGACGGCGGGAAAAGCGTTGGAGGTGGAAGTTCCGGTGGCCCCGGCCGCAAAGTTGCAGGCGGCACAAAGCCACTTTTGGGAAGCGCTGTGGCGCCGGGAACGGCCTTGGCAAGCTGTGCGGCAGACTGGTTCGCGTCGCTGCGGCTGGTGGCCAAGGTCGTGAACGTCAATATCCCGAGTAAGCCAACGCCAAGAACGCCAAGTTTCATACCCGGAGATAGCCCCTCAGGCATGGCAACGGGTGACAATATCTGCTGATTGGCATCTTCAAGCACGCCTGCATCCATCCCGACACGGGGATCGACGCTGCCCGATTTGAGCATATTCATGGCTTAGCCTCCGTGGATTTACAGCCAAATATGCCACATTTCTTTTTCGTCGGGCGTTGCCTTGGCGCATCCGCGCCCGGGGTCAGCGTCGTGTAAGCATCGTTGAAGATTATGGTCACGGCTTTGCCATCGCGCAGCACAAATTGCGGGGCGATTTGCTCCACCACAATATATGGTCCGCGCATCGCAAAGTTTACGATGCTCTCACCCTGATCCGGCGTGACGCTAAATATTGCGGGTGTCGAAGATCCAGCCGCGAAGCGAAAATATGTCGCTTTGCCATCATCAAATACCTGTTCAGGGACATTGGCTTTCGCACCATCAAAGCTATAGGCGCGGTTCCATAATTCAGACGCTGTCGCAATGAGATATGGCGCCGCTATCATTGGCCCAACCGCGCCCGCTTTCTCGGGGTAGCGGAAACGTACGGCATAGGTGATCTGGCTTTGTGGTACGCGCAGGCCTGCTTTTGCAACCAGCTCCAAATTATACCGGCGTTGGTTAGTGATAATCGAGAGGTTGGTTACCGGCGGCAAACCTATGGGTTTAAGGAACATGATCGTCCCGGCCCCATTTGGCGTCACCTGCCAACCCGATGAATCGCCAATACCAACGGTTTCAATTGTCTCCCCGGGTTCAAACTCAAGCATCATTTGATAACCCGTATGGCCTGTCAGACGAATAACCGCATCAGGGCTGTAATCGACGTATCGAATGTTGGGTGCAACTTGTGATGCGGCTGTGGCAGGCACGCCGATAGACGCCGTTAGGGTCAAACCAGCAAGCGCGGCCCAAAGATATTTGCGGATCATCCGGCGTTCCTGAAGGCTTTAACGGGGGCACGGACGGCATTGACGGGTCCGCGCGAGATACGGCGGTCGGTCTGGAGGTTTTGCCGGCCACCTTGGGCCGCATCCGCATGGAATCGTGCCGGCAAAACAATGGCGCGCTGGCTAACCGGACTGAAGGCTGTCGCAGTGCCGGCTGAGCGTTCAATTGCCCCAACCAACGACTGCAGGCGTTCATTATAAACTATGTTAGCTGACGGCACCGGGTCGACATGCGTTTGAACAGACACAAGATTATCGGCTGATCGTGGTTGACCGAAGGATAAGGTCCAACCGCTTACAATCGTGCGGCCAATGCGGAACAATTGCAGCGACACCGCCACCATGATGAGCACGATAACCAATATCGCCAAGGCAGCGCGTAGCGAGAAAACGCCCTGGCTTGCAGACACATACATTTGCGCCAACACCGGCTCAAGCACCGCCACAGCGCCTGCAGACGTCATCATAGCCATAACCGGCACCAGAGCCATCAGGACGGCAGCACGACCCCAGCCAAGGGTTAAGCCTCGTGTGGAGGCAAAAAGCCCAAGCACCACGAAAAGGGGGCCAAGCATCAGCAACAACCCGAGGACAATCTTCGCCACGACCAATACGCCTGCTGACGCCAGCACCAGAAACAATGCGCTGAACAGCAGCATATTTGGCCCCAGCGAGTCTTTTGGCGCTACAAAGGCGGTGATGCCACTTACCATCGTCGGCAACGCGTCAGGCGCAAGCGCAGTCGCGTTTTTCTGTAGTATTTGATCTGGCCGTGCATCGAATTCGGTCCAAGCATCAGCAAGATCAACTAAGCGCCCCGAAAGAACATCAATGCGTTCCGTGATGCCGCGTGCATCTCCATCCGCCGGGTTTACCGCGCGCACTATTTCCTGTGGCCCGTCGGTCAGCACGTCATAGACCAGAATCTGATATGTCGCCCAATTGCTGGTCAGTGCCAACACCGCCCCGATCATGACCATCCGTGGCATCATCGCGCTCATGCTAAGCGTTGAGTGGCCAAAAATCAGCCGATACCCAATAATCGCAACGTACAGCGTCAGCGCAATTGTCAGCGCGGCACTAAATGCGCTGCCTTGGCCAAGCAAATTGGCGTAACCAGCCTGCACCGTCGACTGCATGTAACAATCGACGCTGCGTACCATCGTTTCAGCAGCCCCCGCAGCCGGATTTATGGAGGCGCAATTGGCCATTAGCCCAGCGTCCCTGTCTTGGCGGCCTGCCAAAGGGCCGATGGACCCTCTGCGGCTGCCTTCAGCAATTGCGGCATCCATTCGGACGGAACGTCCCCGAGATCGCGGCGCAGTTCATCAAGACGGCGTACGCTGGTTTCCCGGCCGGACAAAACAGTGATCGCATCAGGCAGATCGCCCATATCCAAACGCGCCACGACGCTGTTCCCGCCTTGCTTGATGAGGACGCAGCGCAAATGTTCGGGCAACGATCGCACGAGTTCGAGTTCATGCTCCGTCAGGCCAAAGCCGCCGCAATAATCCGAAGCCTGCGCCTTAGGATTGCTCATAAACAATTGCGTCGCGGATTGTTCGATTATGGTCGCAGCAATTTTACTTTCAATCGCATCGCTTGCGCTTTGTGTTGCAAAACCGACCACGCCATTGCGTTTGCGGATGGTCTTCATCCAATCTTTCAGGCGGTGGACAAAGATCTCATCATCAAGCGCTTTCCACCCTTCATCGATAACAATCATCGACGGGCTGCCATCCAAGCGTTCATCAACGCGGTGGAACAGATACATCATCGCAGGCGTGCGCAGGGCCGGATTATCAAGCAACGCAGTCATGTCAAAGCCTGCGGTGCGCATATCGAGATTCAAACGATCCGCGGAATTGTCAAACAGCCATGCATGTTCACCCGCCCCATACCAAGGCGCTAACCGCGATGCGAGGTCGCCGCGCACGGGACGCGCGCCACCTGCGAGCAACTCGACCAAATAGCGCAGCTGTCGATACTCGGCCGGTTGACCGAAATTTGCATCCACCGCGCTCGCGATAATCGCGTTTTCATCGGCAGTGAGTTGCCCCCCCATCGGTGTCAGCAATTGTGACAGCCAATGACGCAGAAACGCCTGATTTGTTGCATTTTCCGGCAGTTGAAGCGGGTTGAACCCTGTTGCTACGCCGGGACGGAGGACATCATAATGCCCGCCAATTGCGCGAATGAAAATCTCTGCGCCACGATCCTTATCAAAGAAAAATGTGCGTGGTTGAAATTTTTGCGTCTGCGCAATCAAGAAGTTCAGCACCACCGTCTTACCCGATCCTGATGGCCCGATAAGCGTAAAGTTGCCCAGATCGCCGCTGTGCAAATTAAAGAAATACGGCGTGCTTGATGTGGTTTCGAGCACAGTGATAGGTTCACCCCATGGGCCGCCAGACGGCACGCCAATCGGGAATCCGTGGAGCGAAATCAGGCCGGACAGATTGGCCGTCGACACCAATGCCTTGCGCGCAATATAATCAGCATTGCCGGGAAACTGACCCCAAAATGCGCTTTCCAGATTGAGATCCTCACGCACGGCGACTGCGCCAATATCGGCCAGTGAAGCCTGCACATCGGCCACGGCGGCGTCCAATGCGGCTAAGGTCATCGCGCGTACATGTACCGTCAGATGATGCTCGCCATAAGCCGCTGCGCCGCCGGTCAGGTCATCTTTCGCGCCGAGCAGACCTTGACGCAAAGTTGTGGTTTCATCGGACGCGGCCCGCAACCGGCGGAGCGCGAGCCCAATGCGTTCATCGGCAATTTGCCGGTCAATGAAGGCAAAGCTCTCGGTCATCGTAAGTTCGTGCGGCAGACGCAGCAGATTATCGAGCATGCCCGGCATGGTATTGGCCGGATAATCCTTGATCGAAACAATGGCACCAAAGCGCGAGTTATCTGCGCTAACGCCCTTTAACTGAAGGGCATCAAGGCCAAAGCTGATGCGCTTATACGGCAAGTAATGCCCGACATCGCCGATGGGCTCTAGCACAGTCTGCATGTCGCCATTGTACAAAGCCGACAATATCTCAAGCAGTTCGGAACATAGGCCGCTCGCGCCTTGATAGCGGCTTAGCAATCGCGGGCCATATCGTGTGAGCGCGGACAACAGGTTGGTCCGTGCGGCATCCAAGTCGCGCAATTCGCGCGCCTGCTCCGCCAATGATTCCGCGCTGTCGCGTTTGCCATTGCCCCATTTGGTGAGGCGGTCAAAAAACCCAACTTTGCCCCGCGCGGGACGGCGCACCAGCATCAACACCATGTCGTTTATATACAGCCTTTTGCTGCGCAGCTGATCTTGCCACGCATCATCAAGGTCGCGGGCGAAACCCTCTGGTTGGGCGCCCGACAGCTCAGCAGTCACCTGACGGCGGATGACATGGCAATATAGCATCAGATTGGAGTTTGCGATGCCGCGCATCACCACATCACGCACCGCCGCCATATGGTTCAGCGTCTCGCTGTCAGCGGTCTCAAATGCAATGCCGTCGATCTGGATCATCTGGATCAGATCGCCAGCGCGCGTCAGCAACGTATGGTCATTCACATGCCCGGCATACGGCAAGCGATCCCCCGCACGGGGGTCCAAAGCTGCTGCTTTTTGGGACGCCGTTTTCACGGGTCAGGGCCGATAGCTATTGCAGCGCCACAAATCATGTGTGCGCGTGCGCCCGCAACGGCTGACCTTCGTAATCCAGAGGTCGAAAATCCGTGGTTCTCGCAAGCAGGCCATATATCCGATGGCATGAATGGCAGCAGCTGCAGGGATCGCCCAAAAAGAGCGGGTAATCAGAAAAATCTCCGTAGTCACGACCAGGTTAATGATAAAATAGCTATAGGTCACCCCGGCAAACATCTGCGGCTGTGTGAGCGCGCGGAATATCGGTATTCGGTTCAGCGGTGTCACGGCCTAGCCCCCGACAGCTGCGACGCGTATTCCAGAAACAATTGCTGTTGCGCCAAAAAGGACAAAGCAACCGACAATGACAGTCGCACCAAAACGCCAGTTCATTCGGCCCGTCAGCATCATCAAGCCAACCACCGCGACCGCAATCACGGCTGCAGTCGTGGCGACATTGCCCAGCAAAGTTCCCTGCATCCAACCAAGGGCATTAACGATTGGGCCAGAGCCTTGCGGATCGACCGCCGTAACCTGCGCCATCGCGTTTTTGGGTAATGCCAATGCCGCTGCAGCGAGTGCAAAAAATGTGCCGATCTTATGTGCCATCATGAACCTCAATATCCAGCGCGATAGGCCGACGTTGCCGACAAACGCCGCATTATCTGTCGAACGTAATTCTGTGTTTCGCGGTAGGGCGGAATGCCCCCATATTTTAGAACTGCTCCAGGCCCGGCATTATACGCGGCCAATGCGAGCGGCACATTGTTGCCAAAGCGGTCAAGCTGTGCGCGCAAATATGCGGTGCCGCCCGTGACATTTTGCTGCACGTCATGCGGGTCACGCACACCCAGTTGCCGGGCCGTTCCGGGCATGAGCTGCATCACACCCATTGCGCCAGCCGACGACCGTGCCCGCGGGTTATAACGCGATTCCTGCCAAGCGACCGCGTCAACCAAATTGCTATCGACGCCAAAGCGCGTTGCAGCGACCTCGATATGTTGCCTTATGGTGCTTTGCGTTTGGGACAGCGGAGACAAAAGTGACACTTCACTATCAGATGGGCCGCCAACATTTGAAGGCAAATCCGGCTTCCAAGCCGTCCGGGAAATTTCTACCAAATTGCCATTTCTTTGCAGTTCGAAAACATCTGCGTGCGCGCCCGACGAAAAAGCCGCGGGCGGTAGAAGGACAAATATGGAGAGAATGAAGCGCCTATTGACCATATCTTAAGCCTAATCGGCACAAATTTATAAATGGTTACCAAAGCGGACACACATCACATCAAAACATTGAGGTTACGGCGTTTTTAACCACAGCTGACCACCGTATATTCATCAAGCCAAGATAACAAATGCTCCATTAATGAGTCGCTCCAATGTCTCGTGGTGCGATTTAAAGTGATCGGTGGAGGGTTATGATGAAGCGGACAGTATCACCGGATGATATTGAGGGCACATCTGAAGTTGCGGCGCGCCCCGGGTCTACAGCAACGCTTGATAAGCAGGGGGCAGCGCGATCCCCAGTCGTCTATGCACTTCCCGGAGCGTCACTTCTGACCGCTGGATGTCAGCTGGATTCATCTGCAGGCACCACCCCGCCACCCGGCTTAGACGTTATTATCAGGCCCCCCCCGCCTGTCCCTGTGCCGCCACCGCCACCTGTGCCTGTGCCGCCACCGCCACCTGTACCGGTACCGCCACCGCCACCTGTGCCTGTGCCGCCACCCCCGCCTGTACCGGTACCGCCACCTCCGCCTGTGCCTGTGCCGCCACCCCCGCCTGTGCCGGTACCACCACCGCCGCCTGTGCCTGTACCACCTCCGCCGCCTGTGCCAGTGCCACCACCGCCGCCTGTGCCTGTGCCACCACCCCCGCCTGTGCCTGTGCCGCCACCTGTCGTCCCGGTACCTCCCGTTGTGCCGCCGGTTGTGCCACCGTCTGCGCCACCGCCGCCGCCTGCGCCACCACCGCCGCCGCCGCCGACTGCAATCACAAAGCCTACAACGGATGCGGAGGCGGCTGCGTATATCCTGAAAGCAAGCCTCTCGGTCACAGAAGACGAGATAAGCGACATTAAGGCGATCGGCCACACAGCGTGGCTCGACAAGCAGTTGGCCAAGCCGATTGCTCAAACTGGTGTTGATTGGCTGTCGTCACTCAATTTCGACAAGGTAACGATAGAGGAATATTATCATTTGTCAGGGCAGGCGGACTTTATGCTCTGGAACCAATTGATGACCAGTCCCGATGCGGTACGTAAACGCATTGCGCTTGCGCTATCCCATTTTTTTGTCGTGTCTTTGTCGCCATTGGAAATTTTTTGGCGCTCCAATGCCGTGGCCTATTTCTGGGATCAACTTAACAGCAACGCATTGGGGAGTTTCAGAAAACTGCTTGAAGATGTAACGTTGAACCCCGCGATGGGCGTGTATCTAAGTACGCTTGGAAATAGAAAAGAGGAAGCCTCAACCAACCGCGTACCCGACGAAAATTATGCGCGTGAAATTATGCAGCTTTTCACGATCGGATTGTACGAACTGAACAACGACGGAAGCAAGAAATTAGGCACGAATGGCCAACCCATTGAGTCATACACCAACGATGACGTCTCCAATCTGGCGCGTGTTTTTACCGGTTATCAAAATGACTTTACCGGCAACGTAAGAACGCAATCGATCAAAGTTCCCACCACCTTTGTTAACAGCGTCAATTACGTGTTGAAGCCAATGACGAGTGACCCCAGCAAATGGCAAAATCCGCAAGCCACGAGTGAGCATTCGACGTTTGAAAAGAAATTCCTTGGGATTACTATTCCGGCCAATACCGATGCGCCAACATCGCTAAGATTGGCCTTGGACAGATTGTTCAACCATCCCAATGTGGGGCCTTTCTTTTCCAAACAAATGATCCAGCGATTTATAACCAGCAACCCAAGCCCCGCTTATGTGGACCGGGTCGCGAGCGTTTTTAACAATAATGGATCTGGCGTCCGTGGTGATCTGCGTGCGGTTTTTAGGGCTATCTTGCTTGACACAGAAGCCATCAACCCGCCAAGCGCGACGGCCCCAACTGCCGGCAAATTGCGCGAACCCGTGCTGCGTTTGACGCAATGGGCCAGAACCTTTGGCGCCGTATCGAAAAAGGGGGACTGGGGCATACCGACCTTAGCCAACCAAGCGACAAGCCTGGGTCAAAGTCCGCTCCGCGCGCCCTCGGTTTTCAATTTCTTTCGGCCAGGTTATGTACCACCCAACACTGCGATCGCCACAAATGGGCTCGTCGCGCCAGAGTTTCAGCTGGTAAGTGAAGTCTCTGTCGCTGGCTACGTCAACTTCATGGTTTCTGTCCTCAAAGGCGAAATGACCGACACCGGCTGGGATGTGCTGGCGACCTACACCAAGGAATTGGCAATAGCCCACGATTCCACCGCTTTGCTTGACAGGTTAAACCTGTTGTTGACGGCGAACCAGCTATCGGATGCCACAAAAACGACCATTAAAACGGCACTCGACGCAACAACTGTCCTCACAACAAACGCACCAGCCACGAAACTGAAGCGCGTTCAGCTCGCCATATTGTTGATCATGGCTTCGCCGGATTACCTCATTCAGAAATAGGATATTGTAATGGTGTACATTAGCAAAATGGAAGAATTGTCGCGGCGCGCGTTTCTGCGCCGTTCCAAGCAGGTTGCGGTCGCAGGAACGGCAGGGTCCTTCGCCATGGGGCTCGCTGGCATCGGCGAAGCAGCCGCGTTCAGCGCAGGAAATGATTATAAGGCGCTTGTCTGTGTCTTTTTATACGGCGGCAACGATCATAACAGCACGCTCATTCCATATGATTCAGTGAATTATAATCTTTATAGTGCGATCCGAGGCGGAGGGCCGGGCCAAACAGCTGGCGGCCTTACGCTCGCGCGATCGGCGCTTGCGGACACCGCGCTAACACCCAGCGGCGGGCAGACTCTGACCAACAATCTTCAATATGCGTTGGCACCACGGCTGACGCGCATGAAGGCATTGTTTGACACTGGGAAAATGGCCCCCCTGCTAAACGTCGGCCCCTTGGTGGTGCCGCTGACATTAGCGCAGTATCAAAACAACGCTAATCCGCGCCCGGCGAAACTGTTTTCGCATAATGACCAGCAGTCTACGTGGCAGTCGTCAAAGCCCGAAGGCTCATCAGATGGCTGGGGCGGGCGCATGGGTGATTTGGCGATGTCGAGCAACTCGAACGCCTTGTTCACCTGCATTTCTGCAGCCGGCAATGCAGTCTTTCTCGCAGGCAAAGACGCACTTGTCTATCAGGTGTCGACCAAAGGTGCCCCCGCCATTGCTGGCATCAAAGCACCACTGTTTGATTCAGCCGCGGGTAGTGCGGCGCTGCGCAGCTTGATGTCGCAATCAAGCAACAACATGTATGAAGCCGAGTATAATAGGGTCGCAAAGCGTTCCATCGACGCGGAAAGTGTTGTGAATGCTGCATTGCAGCCAATCTCTCTAAACACATCATTCCGTCCGGCCGTGGGCACCAACCCCCTTGCCGACCAGCTTCAGATCGTTGCACGTCTTATAGCAGCGCGCCAACCACTGGGCGTGAAGCGTCAGGTATTCATGGTCAGTTTGGGCGGTTTTGATACGCATGACAATCAGACAGAGACCCATGCAAGCTTAATGGATCGGTTGGATTTTGCGTTAGACGCGTTTTACAAAGCCACGGTCGAAATGGGCATAGCTGACAAAGTGACAACGTTTACGGCTTCTGACTTTGGTCGGACATTGCAGTATAATGGTGATGGGTCCGACCATGGTTGGGGATCGCATCATTTTGTCATTGGGGGCGCCGTTAATGGCGGACGCTATTTTGGCGTGGCCCCCCAGATTTCGGTTACCAGCCCAGACCAAGTCGGCCGAGGACGCCTTTTGCCAACAGTGGCGGTCGATCAATTTGCGTCTACATTCGCCACATGGTTCGGCGTTTCGCCCAGCGAGCTTCCTAGCGTGGCACCAAATATAGGTCGGTTTAGCACAAATAATCTGGGCTTTATGAAATAGGCCACAGCATCCCCACTTAAAGGACCGATCGTTCCGCCCAGTGCGCATGGGTACCGCTGCTGATTTTATGTGGAAGGGCAATCCGGCAAACGGGCCCTTCCTCAAACCGTTTGCAGTCAATCAAAATACATTCGGATGTTCCGCGATTTTCATCGGTGACAAAGCTGACGAGATAGCCATCATCTTCGTCGACCGCGCCGACACGCGGGGCAAAGGGTGCCTCACTGCCATAAACGCCCTCAGGAAGCTGTAGAGACCATGAATTGCCCGTCAGCATGTCGTGCTTCACAAAGCCGTTGAACAGGAACCAGCCGGGCTTAGACGTCGTGCTATAGGCATATCGATAAGGCTGCCCCAGATAGCGTTGGTTCATCATCCCGAATTCGAAAATACGATCATCCAACCGCTCTTCGCGCGTTGTTCCGTCCACAAGGTTGAACCGCCAGCGATGGAGTTTTGGCTTGAAACTATGTTCGTCAACATAGGCCATCATATGGCCATAGCCGTCGGCATTATCGATGGGCGGTGGATAGGGGTCTTCTTCGAAATAGCCGTCAAGCACGACCTCATCGCCGTCTTCATAGGCATTGATAAAGTGGAGGACAAAGGTCGGGTCAGCTTCAAACCAGCGGATGTCTTCGGGTTGGCCAAAGCGGGGAATGAGCGCGAAACGGGATGGCAGTCCTTCATGCAAGCGCGTCACATGCACGTTGCGCTTCAGCAGTTCTTCGTCCCAGAACAACGGAAAGTCGCATAAGATCGACCAGTTTTGCGTGAACATCATATCATGCGGCAGGCGTGGTCCAGGGAGCGGAATGGGCACATAATGCACAAGCGCGCCGCCGCGATCTACCACCCCATAATGCATGTAAGGCGCATGCTTGGAATAGTTGAAAAACAACAACTCACCGGTACGTTGATCGACCTTCGGATGGGCAGAAATGCCGTCGAGTGGCACCCAAGACGCAACGCCCTCTTGCGCTAATGTTGCGGGGTCAAGAACATAGCCTTCGCCGCATTGGTAGAATGTCGACACAGCTTTACCATTATGGACAATGATATCGGTGCTGGATGAATCCTTAAGACTGCCATGCGCGCCAAAGCCAGGGCGCAGCGACACAGATGCTTTATCCATGAGGCCACCCCATAGAGATCCCTCCGCCTCCTGCTCCGCCTGAAAACAACGGGTGCGGACAAAGCGGTTGCGATAGTTGGCCTTGCCATCTGCAAAATCAATCTGGTGAATCATCCCATCCCCGTCAAACGGGTGGTAGCGGCCAAGTGGTTGATGCACCTGATTTTCGGTGTTGCGCAGATAGACGCCGTCAATATCGTTCGGAATGCGGCCTTCAATCACATCCAGATCGGTCGCAGTGACCTCTTCATGCTGCGGTGTCCAAGCCCCGTTGAGATAGGGGTGGTTGCTCGGCTGCAATGTTGCCTTGACCGGCGGCAATTTTTCGACCCGCATTATTCTCTCCTCTAGGCAATCAGCCTATGTCGAAAGTCACCCCTTGTGCAAGTGGCAGATGATTCGAGTAATTTACCGTGTTCGTCGCGCGGCGCATATAGGCCTTCCAAGCGTCCGAACCAGACTCGCGTCCACCGCCGGTTTCCTTTTCACCGCCAAACGCACCACCAATTTCTGCGCCCGAGGTACCGATGTTAACATTGGCAATGCCGCAATCGCTACCTTCGGCAGACAGGAACTGCTCGCACTCACGCATATCGGTGGAGAAGATTGATGAGGATAATCCTGCGCCGACGCTGTTTTGAAGCGCGATAGCTTCAGCCAAATCATGATAGCGCAAAATGTACAATATGGGGGCGAAGGTCTCCCTTAAGACAGGGCCAATATGGGCCGACATTTCGACAATAGCTGGACGCACATATACGCCGTCCAACGCAAGGCGTTCGCCACCAGCGATGGTTCCGCCCAACGCCTTGGCTTCATCAAGCGCGACTTGCATGCCCACATATGCTTGTTCGTCAATCAAGGGGCCGGCCAAATTGCTGCTGTCGAGCGGATTGCCGACGGCCATCGAGCCACTTGCAGATTTCAACGCACCGACGAAGCTATCGTAAATCGCATCGTGCACTAAAAGGCGGCGCAGGCTGGTGCATCTTTGGCCACTTGTTCCAAACGCCGAAAACAGCACTCCACGCAGCGCCAGCGCAAGGTCAGCCTGTTCGGTAATAATCGCTGCATTATTCCCGCCAAGCTCAAGGATAGTCTTGGCAAAGCGCGCGGCCGCCACTTGCCCCACCTTTCGCCCCATATCCGTGCTTCCGGTTGCGGAGATCAACGCTATGCGCGGATCGGCAACCAAGGCTGCCCCGGTGTCGCGCCCGCCGTGCAGGACGTGCGACAAATGCGCGGGCGCATCGCCAAATGCAGCAACTGCCTGTTCAAAAATGGCCTGCACCGCAATGGCGGTTAATGGCGCTTTTTCGGATGGCTTCCAAATGATGCTGTTGCCGCAGACGAGAGCCAAAGCTGCATTCCATGCCCAGACCGCGACAGGAAAGTTGAACGCCGAGATGATGAGCACAGGGCCCAAAGGATGCCATTGTTCCATCATCCGGTGGCCAGGCCGCTCGCTGGCGATCGTCAGGCCATGCAGTTGCCGGGAGAGGCCAACCGCGAAATCGCAAATGTCGATCATCTCCTGAACTTCGCCAAGCCCTTCGGAAAGCGGTTTTCCGCAATCAACGGTGACAAGCCGCGCAAGGTCATCCTTGTGCGCACGCAAGGCATTGCCGAACAAGCGGACAAGTTCGCCCCGGCGCGGCGCAGGAACACTGCGCCATTGAAGAAACGCGGTCTGCGATTGTCCAACAGCAGCATCGATGTCACCAGCAGTTGCTGTGGCCACGGCTCCAATGCGCCTGCCGTCAATCGGGCTGTGCACTTCAAGGTCGCCCGTTTCGAAGGAACAGCCCAGTCTATCGAAAAGAACTGCCATATCTTGCGCTAAATCCATCATCGCCCCCAGTCTTTGCTCTGTATTCCAACTGGGCATGGCAAGGCGTACGATCGATAGCAAGGGTTGCTGTCTTGCCCGCACACTTATAAGGCAAAAAACGACACAGGTCGCTATACAGTGGACCTTCCAAATGGAGATAAAAATGGCCGAACTGGCAGCATTCGATTGGTCTGACCCTTTTCGTCTTGAGGACCAACTGACCGAGGACGAACGCATGATCCGCGACTCCGCCCATGCCTTTGCGCAAAGCGAGTTGCAGCCCCGCGTTATCCATGCCTATCGGACCGAATGCGATGCGCCTGAACTATTCCCGCTTATGGGCCAAACCGGTTTGTTAGGCGCGACTATCCCTGAAGAATATGGCGGCGCTGGCGCGTCTTATGTCGCTTATGGTCTTATTGCCCGCGAAATTGAGCGGGTCGATTCTGGTTATCGTTCGATGGCATCGGTGCAGTCATCGCTGGTCATGCACCCCATCTACGCATTCGGTTCAGAGGAACAGCGGCGCAAATATCTGCCGGGGCTTGCCGCGGGCACGCTGATTGGTTGTTTTGGGCTGACCGAGCCCGACGCCGGGTCTGACCCTGCCGGCATGCGCACCTTCGCCAAAAAGGTCGATGGCGGTTATGTCATCAATGGGTCGAAGACCTGGATTTCCAACGCACCCTTTGCCGATGTATTTGTCGTTTGGGCTAAGTCCGAGGCGCACGGCGGCGGTATTCGCGGTTTTGTTTTGGAAAAGGGCATGAAGGGCCTGACTGCGCCCAAAATTCAGGGCAAATTATCGCTGCGCGCATCGACCACGGGTATGATTGTCATGGACAATGTCGAAGTCGGCGAAGACGCGTTGCTGCCCGATGTGCAAGGCCTAAAAGGTCCATTCGGATGCCTCAACCGCGCGCGTTATGGCATAAGCTGGGGTGCATTAGGTGCAGCCGAATTCTGTATGCATGCCGCACGGCAATATGGCCTTGATCGCCACCAATTTGGCAAGCCGCTTGCCGCAAACCAGCTGTATCAAAAGAAATTGGCCGACATGATGACCGATATCGGCATGGGGCTTCAGGCATCATTGCGTGTGGGCCGCCTGATGGACGCTGGCCAGCTGGCGCCGGACATGATTTCGATCGTCAAGCGCAACAATGTTGGCAAGGCGCTCGACATCGCACGGGCCGCCCGCGACATGCATGGCGGCAATGGCATCAGCGAAGAATATCAAGTGATGCGTCATATGGTGAATCTGGAAACAGTGAACACCTATGAAGGCGCGCATGATGTCCACGCACTCATATTAGGCCGCGCGATTACGGGGATTGCAGCGTTCTGACAAAAATGGGCCGCCCGGCTTTGCAGCGGCGGCCCAGTGATTATTGACAACTATGCTAGTAGGAGAGTGTGTCGCGTAACACGACCGTCTTGTTTCTAGCGTTACGATAGTGAATATTGCGTTAACGAAGGAGCCCCGCATTTCTCCGTTCAGCAAGGCCCAGTTCGTCGGCCCTCCACAGCAAATGAGAAGGGGGCGTTGTTCCGGATACCTTGCGATTGGATATGGACAATCCGATCCGATTCCTTGCGGATAGTCGTCAAGCCTTGGCCTTGTCCTTTGCAGGTATAGCTGACGGTGACCGACGTCGGGGTTGTGCGTACAACATATTGTTCACAGGCTACGCCGTTATGTCGGATTTGTATTAAAGCATCCGGATTTCCAAGGCAGATTTTGGTAAGGGGTTGATCGCTGCCGATTGCCCGCAATTGCCAGTTCCCGCGCTCTAACGTATCCAGCAGCGCCAAACCGTTATCTGGCGTAACAGCAACCGCGGCGCCTGCCACCGACAGCAAAAGCATGCTATTGAGGAAATATCGAAGGCGCATAATCTCGTGTCCGTACATCCATAAACTTCAGCAAAGTAATTTCTAATTTACGGAAGCAATGACACAAATTTTAACATTTTGCACGTCTGAATATACACTGCGAACGATAGTTGACCTAAACTGTTTTGCGCAGCGCCCGTTAGTTATTGAAACTGGCCAGGCTGATCGGAAATCGGCGCGAACAAAATTCACAATCGACAACAATATCGCCGCCATCATCCGCCATTTCGGCGCGATCTTCGGCGGGGAACTTTGCGATCACATCACGAATATGCACAGGGTCGCACCGGCAACCCTTGGACAGTTGATCACCTTGCTCAATACGCACTTCTTGCTCTTCATGGAAAAGCCGCCAAACGATTTCCTCAAGGGGAAGCGCAGGGTCAGCTAACTCAGCCGCCGCAATGGTAGAAGACATCACCTCAATATGCGCCCACTCGGGATGGTCGAGCCGCACATGGAGCCGTTCACGGCCCTCCTCACCTTCTGGAAGATGCTGCACTAACAGACCACCAGCCACGCAGCGGCCATCGACGCGGTCCACCGCCACGCGAATAAATGTCGGAATTTGTTCGGATTGCATGAAGTAATTTTGCGCTGCATCGGCAAGCGTCTCGCCCTCAAGCGGAACAATGCCTTGATAGCGGCCACCGCCTTCGCTGGCTGGCTTCATGCGGTCAAAGGTAATCGCAAGATAGCCTTGACCGAATACACCAAACAGCGTCGCATCCCGCGGCAAAGCAGCCGCGGTCGCGGCATCAAACTGTGCATAGCCACGCAAAGCCCCGTCTTTATAGTCGCAGGCCAACAGCCGGATCGCACCCTTTTCTGTCTGGGTTTGCAGCGTAAGTTGGCTGCCCTTTTCCTTCAACGACGAGCCGAGCAGGGCGGTCAACACCAATGCTTCAGCTAAAATGCGTTCAATCACGGGTGGGTAAGCATGGGCCGCTAGAATTTCAGCGAGCACATCATCGAGACGCACCAACCGCCCGCGCGCATCGCGCGTCGGGATTGAAAAGCGCAATGGCTGATTGGACAATGTTTCGGATTGTTCCGCCATCACAACTTTCCAAGGGCCCATAACAAAATCGATTTTTGCGCATGCAGTCGGTTTTCCGCTTCGTCCCAGATAACGGACTGCGGCCCGTCGATCACGGCGGCGGTCACTTCTTCGCCACGATGCGCGGGCAGGCAGTGCAGGAACACAGCATCTGGTTTTGCCGTAGCCATCAGGCGCTCGTTCACCTGATACGGCATCATTGCCGCCATCTTGTTGTGGGCATGCTCCTGGCCCATCGACACCCAGGTGTCGGTCACCACAACGTCTGCGCCCGCAACAGCCTCGTTCGCATCGCGCGTCAGCGTGACGTTCGCGCCAGCGACCTTGGCAACTTTGATAAAGTTGCTGTCGCTTTCATAGCCTTCTGGAACAGCGATGCGCAGATTGAACTTAAACAAACCAGCGGCCTCAACGACCGAATTCAATACATTATTGCCATCACCAAGCCACGCAAGTTCCAGACCGGGCAAGGTTTTTCCATGCTCCATCACGGTCAGAAGGTCGGCCACAATCTGACAGGGATGCGACAAATCCGTAAGGCCATTGATGACCGGCACGCTCGCGTAATGCGCAAGCTCTGTCACCTTGTCATGGTCGTCGGTACGGATCATGATGGCGTCGACATAGCGGGACAACACGCGGGCTGTGTCTGCGATAGTCTCACCGCGACCAAGCTGCATCTGCCCAGACGCCATGAATATACTATCGCCGCCCAATTGCTTCATCGCCATTTCAAAGGATGTGCGGGTGCGGGTCGAATTTTTCTCAAATACCATTGCCAGCATATGTCCCGCAAGCGGGGCATCTGCATCTGCCTGACCCTTGGGCCATGCTTGCCGAGCATTTTTCCTTGCTACGGCATCGTTCAGCATCGCTGCAATTGCATCGCCGCCGGCATCGCTCAAGTTCAGGAAATGACGCGTCATGCCGCTTGCGGCATTTGGTAGCTTGCGGCGCCGGCCGACAGCTTTTCCATGCAAATCTGTATTTCGGCGTCGCCAATATTCAGCGGTGGCAAAACGCGGAAGGTATTGTCCCCCGCCGCAACTAGCAGCAACCCGTGATTGTCCCGCAAATGCGCCACAAAGGCCCGCGTTTCATGCGTCATCATTACGCCGAGCATAAGCCCCTTGCCCCGCACGCCGGTAAACAGGTCAGGATAATTGCCGATAAATTGTTCAAGCGTTGAACGTAATTTTTCACCCGTCGATCGCACGTGCGTCAGGAACTCTTCGTTTGCGACGACATCCCAAACTGCCTGACATGCTGCCATCGCAAAAGGATTGCCCCCATAGGTCGAACCATGCGTGCCAACAACCATGCCACGTGCGGCTTCTTCGGTGGCTAGGCATGCGCCTACCGGAAATCCGCCGCCCAGACCCTTTGCCGTCGCCATGATGTCGGGAATAATGCCATATTGTTCATAGGCATACAGCGTGCCTGAACGGGCTACACCGCACTGAACCTCATCAAGGATCAGCATGATGCCATGTTCATCGGCCAACGCGCGAAGGCCTTGCATAAAAGCGTCTGATGCAGGGCGCACACCGCCCTCACCCTGAATGGGTTCAACCAAAAATGCAGCGGTCTTTGGCCCTATAGCCGCCTTGGCGCCCTCAAGATCGTCAAAATCAACATATTTGAAGCCTTCCAACAAAGGCATGAAACCCTTGTGCATCTTCTCCTGATTGCTCGCCGAAATCGTCGCCATCGTCCGGCCATGAAAAGCGTTTTTGAACGTAATGATCTCGAAACGGTCGCTGCCCTGGCTTTGATGATAGGCCCGGGCAGTTTTAATCGCGCACTCCACGGCTTCAGCGCCGGAATTGGTGAAAAATACGGTATCGGCAAAAGTGGTATCCACAAGCCGCTGGGCAAAAGCTTCGCCTTGCGGGCTACCGTAAAGGTTCGATACATGGATCAGCGTTGCCGCTTGGTCCTGAATGGCTTTGGTCAAATGCGGATGGCCATGGCCAAGCAGGTTCACAGCGATGCCCGCTGCAAAATCCAGAGCACGGCTGCCGTCCTCGGAAATCAACCAAGCCCCTTCACCACGGACCGGCCGAAAACCGCAACGCGGATAGACGGGCATCAAGGGCGTAATCGACATGGTTTTCTTCCTTCCGGCCAAATAGTTGGCATATTCCAAAAGCCAAAAAGCGGCCCGTTAGGACCGCTTGTTTCTGCCTTCCCGCTATAGGCATGCGAAAAGTGCAAATCAAGCTATGCCTCGGCATCCTTGTCGCGCTTGGCAGCGGCAATACGGCGGCGCAAATAGCCATAAAGCAACAAATGCACTCCCACCCACAGGAGGATGAATATGATGATCATTTTGGTAGCAGCGCTCATGGTTTCATCCATAACGCTGGCCCCGATCGTAACAACCCCAAATTATTGCAGTAATCCGGTACCAAGCGACACATGGGGTGGGCATGCGGTGATGGCGGTGTGGTCGGCATCGCGACCCGATAGCGTGTTGGCCATATAATGGTTGGTATCCCGGTGGTGCGCCTCATCCGCGCGGATGATCAGAATAACATCGCGCAGCGTCGTGCCTTCCGGCAAATTCCAATAGCGCAGCGCAACGGGCGGCGCAGGCGGGTTCGGGTGCCGGCCCTCGTCAATCTCGGCTAGGTACAGGGTATAGCTGAGCACGGCTTCCTCTTCGAAATAGCCGACGAGACGGTGCGCCGTCTTGCTCGAAAACAGGTAGAGGAAGAAAAAGAAGACATAAAAAACCCACTGCACGGTCAGGATAACAATGCGTTCAAACCATGACGGCTGCGCGATTTCGATGAATGTCATCAAATGCATCCGTTCATTCTCGGCTTCGTCCATCAATGTCCTAATCCAACCGCGATCATCCTGCATCAGGCGAAGCGCTCGCAAATGGGATAAGGTCGCACCGACCATGCCGGGCACCGCGGCGACAGTCTCCAACACAATCGCACGATTGCCGTAACGCTTGGCGAAAAACGTGTCGGCTCCCCAGCGCAATGCTTTGGTTATGCGCAAGGCAAACCAGTCCGAAAAGCCGAGCGTCTTATGATGGGTGGTTTGAATATCGCTGCAGTCAGGCATGAGTTTGTTCCGATGTTTGGTTAGCGACTTAACGCGCACCAAGCCGTATCGGGCAACACGAAAACAGATATGCTCAGTTTACTTTTTTGCAACTCGGTCCGTGTCCGTGGCTTAGCAGCCCAGTTGCGGAAGCATTTTTAGGTAAAGCAAACTCACTCCACGGTAACAGACTTTGCCAGATTGCGTGGTTGGTCAACGTCCGTGCCCTTGGCACACGCCACATGATAAGCGAGCAACTGGACGGGCACGGCATAGACCAATGGCGCAATGAGCGGATGAACGGTCGGCATTTCGATAGTGGCGAGGCAACCTTCGCCTGCTTCGGCAATTCCGTCGGCATCGGAGATCAAAACAACCTTGCCGCCCCGCGCCCTGACTTCTTGCATATTGCTGACGGTTTTTTCGAACAATGGCCCGCTCGGCGCAAGGACGATGACGGGCACCGCTTCGTCGATCAACGCGATTGGGCCATGCTTCATTTCACCTGAGGCATAACCCTCGGCGTGAATGTAACTGATCTCTTTCAGCTTCAAAGCACCCTCCATCGCCAGGGGATAGTCGGGGCCACGGCCCAGATAAAGCACGTCGCGCGCAGGCGCGATAAGGTGCGCCATCGCGGCAATGTCATCGTCATGCGCCAAAGCGGCGTTGAGCGCGGCTGGTGCCTCAATAAGGTGCCGGACGATTTCGCGTTCTTCCTCAGCGCTCAACTTGCCCTTCACCAGCGCCAGATGTGCTGCCAGCGCCGCGAGAACCGCAAGTTGGCATGTAAACGCCTTAGTCGAAGCAACGCCAATTTCGGGGCCGGCATGGGTGGGCAATAAAAGATCGGCCTCACGCGCCATGCTTGACGTCGGCACGTTCACAACAACAGCGATAGTCTGGCCGTTTTCCTTGCAGTGGCGCAACGCAGCCAGGGTATCTGCAGTCTCACCCGATTGGGAAATGAACAGTGCGAGGCCGCCTTCCTCCAACACGGGATCGCGATATCTAAATTCCGACGCCACATCGATGTCGACCGGCACCCGGGCAAAGGTTTCGAACCAATATTTTGCGACCATGCCGGCATAATAACTCGTGCCGCAGGCAACAATCGTGATGCGCTTCACGCCCGCCAAATCGAAATCCATCTGCGGCAAGGCAACGGTCTGTTCCAATGGGCGGATGTAGCTGGAGAGCGTTTGTGCGACCACAATGGGCTGCTCAAAAATCTCTTTCTGCATATAATGGCGATAGTTGCCCTTTTCGATCTGTGCGGCGGACACACCCGAGGTGGTGACATCGCGTTCGACCGATTTATTGTCCTTGTCGAAAATCTGCGCGCCGTCGCGCGTGACGATCACCCAGTCGCCTTCTTCCAAATAGGCAATCTTCTGCGTCAGTGGCGCCAGGGCAAGCGCGTCGGAACCCAGATAGGTTTCGCCATCGCCATAGCCCACAACCAACGGGCTACCTAACCGCGCGCCGATCAGGAAATCGGGAAATTGCCGAAATGCAATCGCCAAAGCAAATGCACCGCGCAAGCGCGGAAGCACAGCCTTGACGGCATCAGCGGGGGCATGGCCAGCCTCAACCTGCTCCGAGACAAGGTGCGCGACAACCTCGGTATCGGTTTCGCTTTCAAAGGTCCTGCCGCGCGCAGTCAATTCGTCGCGCAGCTGCTTGAAATTCTCAATAATGCCGTTGTGCACCAAAGCAACTTCGCCGGTTGCATGCGGATGCGCGTTGCTTGTGGTCGGCGCACCATGTGTGGCCCAACGGGTGTGCGCGATGCCAATGTTCCCAGCCGCGTCGTCGGTTTTTAGAACGCTAACGAGATTGGCAAGCTTACCCTCGGCGCGGCGGCGGATGAGTTGGCCGTCAAAAATTGTGCAGATGCCCGCGGAGTCATAGCCCCGATACTCCATCCGCTTCAGCCCATCGACCAGCCGGTCCGACACAGGTGTTTTGCCCACAATTCCGATAATTCCGCACATTTATTTTGTTTCCCAATCTGCTTTGTAGGGGACCCTAATACCCGGCATCTCTGGCGGAAAATCCTTCGTATTTCTTGTAACGAGTATGCGCCCTGACACCTGCGCCGAGGCGAGGATCACGGCGTCTGGCGATTTTAATGACTTGCGCTGGTGTCGCAACGCAGCGGCGCGCCGTGCAATTTCCTCATCGATTTCACTCATTGCAAAGAGGCGCAAAAATTGTTCCGTTTCGGTCGCTGCATCATCGGGAACGCCCGACATAACCTCTATCCACGTCATCCGGCTAATCCATGCGCGGGTGACATTGCGCACCTCCGCCCATGCCGCTGGCCGATTGTGCAGCATGTCGATCACGATATTAGTATCGAAAAAGCGCTCACTCACGCAGCACTGCGTTTCTTTTTAGGAGGCGCAATTTCGCAAATGTCGGGCCACTCGGCGCGCAACTCGCGTTCGTATTCGAGACCATCTACAGTTGAACCATGCCGTTCCCAAAGGCCGAAATATTTTTCGAAACCTTCTTTGCTAATTTCTTCGAGATAATTGGACACTGCCTCGCGCAACACGGCCGCGCGCGACTTGCCCTCTCGCTTCGCGATTTCATCCAGCTTGCGGACATCGTCCGCCGGAACATCTACAAGGAATCTACCCATAATGATATACTGATATCATGTCATGATATCATGTCAATTCGATTTCAGAGTTTTGGTCAATTAGCTGAAGCCGGCCAACAATCGACGCTGGCTCCAATAATGCCCCCGGCGCAATAACGGCGTTAGCGCCAATCCGGCTTCCGTCGCCTACCAACGCGCCAAATTTGTTTACGCCAGTGTCAATCACCTGTCCACGGTTGGCAATCCTAATATTGCGACCTTCCAACTCGTTTCGGTAATTTGCGATAATCGCACCTGCTTCAATATTGACATCAGCACCGATAACAGAATCGCCCACGAAGTTCAGATGCGCCAGCTTCGACCCTGCGAACACAACTGTGGTTTTGAGTTCAGATGACGGCCCGATTACGCAATCCCTTTCGAGATACACTCCGCCCCGCAGATATGCAGTGGCGGCGATAAAGCAATTAGGACCAATAATCGCGGGCCCTTTGACAACAGCACCTGCCTCAATCGTCGCTGAGTGATGGACTGCAACATCTTCGACGCACGTATATAACGGGTCGAGGCCAGCAATTTGTTGCCTGAGCAAAGCCTCAATATCGCCGACAAAATCCCACGGGGCCTGATGGATATCTGTAAATCGGGAGGTGCGCCAAGGCTGAATGAACGAAGATATCAGGCATTTGACATCAAGCATCCTTCACTTCCCGTCTTTCTTCTTCCGCATCGCGTCATGAAAGCGGTCTGCCCAGCCGGGCTTTACCAGTTGCTCGGCGCGGACCATACGGAGATCACCGTCGGCGACGTCGCGCGATACTGCACTGCCTGCTGCGACAATCGCGTCACGGCCAATTTTGACCGGTGCGATCAAAGCTGAATTGCTGCCGATGAAAGCGCCTTCGCCAATCACCGTCTGATATTTGAAATAGCCATCATAATTGCAGGTTATCGTACCTGCACCGATATTTGCACCGGCACCAATTGTTGCATCTCCCAAATAGGTCAAATGGTTGGCCTTTGCGCCCTTACCCAAATGCGCTTTCTTTGTTTCGACGAAATTGCCGATCTTGGCCTTTTCTTCCAACACCGTTCCGGGGCGCAACCGCGCAAAGGGGCCGACTTCGCAGCCGCTGGCAATCTGCGCGCCTTCAATATGGCTGTTGGCACGAATTTTCACATGGTCGGCGATGCGGACGCCGGGACCGAAAAAGACATTAGGTTCAATGAGGACATCTCTGCCAAGCTGGGTGTCCCACGCGAACCAGACGGTTTCGGGCGCAATCAAACTGGCACCATCATCCATCGCTTGTGCGCGGCGGCGCTTTTGCCATTCGGCCTCCATCTCAGCCAGTTGCGTACGACTGTTGATACCTGCCACGTCGTAGGGTTCAGTCGTCACGGCCACGCAAATCCGGCCATCTTGATTGGCGATGTTGACGATATCGGTGAGATAATATTCCTTTTGCGCATTGTCGTCAGTCACGCGATCGAGAAGCGGGAACAGGTCGCGCGCTTTCACCGCCATCAATCCGGAGTTCGACAGCTTCACCGCTTTTTCTGCCTCGGTCGCATCCTTCTGCTCGACCATTTTCATTATGCGGCCATCCTCGACTATCACGCGGCCATAACCCGTTGGGTCTTCGGGCGCGAAAGCCAGCACGACGACCGCCGGAGCGTCAGGCGCGTTGAGCCGATCGACCATTGCCTGCATCGTTGCGGTTGGCACAAACGGAACGTCGCCATAGAGAATGAGGATGTCGCCTTCAAAGCCCGCGAGAGCGCCCTGTGCTTGCTGCGCAGCATGGCCAGTGCCGAATTGAGGCTCTTGCACCGCAAGCTCTGCCGACCCCGCCAGAGCGGCCTCAAGTTGGTCCTTGCCGCTGCCGACGACCACAATCTTTTTGGAAGGACTCAAGGCATCGACCGAAGCCATCAGGTGCAACAACATGGGCCGCCCCGCAATGGGATGCAGCACCTTGTGCAGGTCGGATTTCATGCGGGTGCCCTTGCCCGCGGCGAGGATGATGGCAGCTAATTCAGTCATATACAGGTTCATGCCAGCAAATTGTTGCGGTTTCCAGAACAACACTTCAATTAAGCCAACATATTAAAACCATTTGTATCGCGCGTCGTCGAGATACCAATGCATCAAGCGCGTTTGGACGATTTTTCGGTTATGCGCGTTATAAACGGATTATGGGGAGTTTGGGTTTGGATTTTCCTTTCGATATCATCGGCTTTGACCTTGATGGCACTTTGGTCGACACCAGCGGTGATTTGACTGCTGCGGTCAACCATGTGCTCGCAAGCGTCGGCAGGCCACTGCTTTCCTCCGACACCGTGAAGCAGCATATTGGCGGCGGGGCGAAGCTCATGCTGCAACAGGGGCTTGAGGCAACCGGCGGTATTCCTGATAATGATTTCAAACCACTGTATCGCGAGATGCTCCGCTATTACGAAGCCAATGTTTCCGCGTACAGCCGTCCGTTTGATGGCGCGCTCGCGGTGTTGGATGCACTGGACAAAATGGGCGTCCGTTATGCTGTGGTGACCAACAAGTTTGAGAGCCTTGCGGTCAAATTGCTCACTGACCTGAACCTTGCACATCGCATGGGATGTATATTGGGCGCAGATACCTTGGGTAAGGAAAATGCTAAGCCGTCGGGCGCACCAATATTTGAAATGATTAAGCGCTGCGGCGGTGGTCGTGCAGCCTATATCGGCGATTCCATCTACGATATCATGGCAGCAAAAAATGCCAGCGTCCCGAGCGTGGCCGTCAGCTTCGGCTTTCTGCACGGTCCGGTTGAGGATATGGGGGCCGATGCGGTGATTGACCATTTTGACGAACTTTTGGGATGCCTCAGGCAGATGCAACGGCATGCGTGACGCAGGGGCGCACTGGAGGCCCAGCTTTTTCCTCGCGCAGGCGCTGATCCACTACGGAAAGCTACAACATTCCATTGGCGTTGCTTGCATGTCAAAGCTGCGTCTATATGTCGGTTATCCAAGCCGAGATTGCCAAACCGAGATTCTTGGTAAATCAGGCTGATTTGCAGCAGGCGAAAACAGTGAACAATTGGTTATCTCCCCGCATTCTTGTAGCTTTGGCTTTGGCGTTTGTCGGAGCCGTCTTTGCAGGCCAAATGGTTGGCCCGGCAGAACGCATCCTCGTTGTTTTTGTCTCGATGCTTATCGCCTTGTTCGTTGCCGCAAACCCGGATGATCACGATGATGCACCCGCGAACGTGCTCGATTCCTCTGCTGCCAATGCGCAGCAGATGCCCGCGTTAAGCTCGCACCCACAGCTGCAAGCATTCATCGATGCCTCGGCGGACGCCATATTGATGGTCGAAAACGTGCGAGTATCAGCAGCCAATCAAGTTGCACTTCGGCTGTTGGGCAACAATATCGTCGGTCAGAATGTGCGAATGGCATTTCGCCATGCGGGTGCCATTGAACGGCTATCGGACCCTGATGCAGATCACAGCGGGCACCCGATACGGTTAACGGGTATCGGCCAAAAGAACCAACTGTGGGACATGCGCATTCAAGCGATGGGTCCCGCGCAAAAAATCGTGCATCTCGCAGATCGCAGCGGGACGCAGGCGGCAGAAAAAATGCGCGTCGATTTTGTGGCCAATGCCAGCCACGAGCTGCTAACACCATTGGCCGCGATCAAGGGTTTTATAGAAACACTGGATGATCCAGCCGCAGGCGATGATGCGGCAACGCGCAGTCGATTTTTGGCCATCATGGCCACTGAAACCAATCGGATGCAAGCTCTGGTGCGTGACCTGATGTCGCTTAGCCGGATTGAAGCCGAGAAATATGATCCGCCCCAAACGCCCGTCGATTTTGCCAATATCATCATGGAAACGGTTGACCATCTGCGGAACAGCCAAAAGGATCGCGGCGCAGATATTGCAGTCGATATCACCTCTGATTTGCCTCCAGTCATGGGAGATGCGGGGCAGCTGCGCCAGTTGGCGAGCAACATATTGAACAATGCAATGAAATATGGCCGCGCGGGAACACCTGTCTCCGTTTCCCTAACGCCCTCCAGATCAGGCGCGATGATAAACTTCGCCGTGGCGGATGTCGGTGACGGAATTGCACCGGAGCATTTACCGCGTCTGACGGAACGTTTCTATCGTGTCGATTCAGGACGAAGCCGTTTGGTAGGTGGCACTGGACTTGGTCTTAGTTTGGTCAAACATATTGTCGACAGACACCGCGGACATCTGGAAATTCGCAGCACATTGGGCAAGGGCACTACAGTGTCGATTTTGTTACCCGTCGCCCATAGCTGATTGTAACATTAGTGTAATATAATAGTCATTTATGAGCCACGGGGGCCGTCTACTGGCCTCTCAGTTAGAGAATACAGAGCACAAATCCATCACGAGGACTGCAATATGATGAAGAAAATTTCCCTGATCGCTATAAGTGCGCTCGCGCTTTCGGCCTGTAATGACCAAGCCAGCACCGGCGGTGCAGCGGGTGGCTCGCGTCAGGAAATCCGTATCGTCGGCTCCTCCACGGTATTTCCTTTCGCAAAGGCAGCGTCCGAAGCTTTTGCAAAAGCGGATGCGTCGCGCAAATCGCCCGTTCTTGAATCGAACGGCACTGGCGGGGGTATTGAACAATTCTGCAAAGGCGTCGGCGCAGAAACCCCAGATATCGCCAATGCTTCGCGTCGCATGAAAAAAAGCGAATTTGAAAATTGCCAGAAAAATGGTGTTAAGGACATAATCGAAGTCCAAGTAGGCATTGACGGCCTTGCGCTTGCAGAGTCGAACAAGGGGGCCAAATTCGCACTGACTACCGCCGACGTTTATAAGGCGCTCGCCGCCAACCCATTTGGCAAGCCGCAGACCGCAAAGCTGTGGTCCGACGTGAACCCCGCTTTACCAAAACTGCCAATTTCCGTTTATGGTCCGCCCACGACATCGGGCACGCGCGATTCCTTTCATGAATTGATCATGGAGTCCGGTTGTAAGACCGACGCAGCGATGAAGGCTTTGAAAGAAACCGACGAAGACAAATATAAAGCAATCTGTACCGAAGTCCGAAGCGATGGCGCATTCAAGGAACAGGGCGAAAACGATAATCTGATCGTACAGAAGCTATCCTCCAACCCTGATATGATCGGCATTTTCGGCTATAGCTACATGGAAGAAAATGCATCCAAGGTGCACGGCATTCAGATGAATGGCGTAAGCCCAACGATCGCAACCATTTCGGATGGCAGCTACCCCGGCGCACGCAAAATGTTCATTTATGTGAAAAAGGCGCACATCGACAAAATTCCGGGCATCAAGGAATTCGTCGTTGAGTTCCTTAAGGGTGGCGCCGTTGGCGGATATCTTACGAAATTGGGAATGATTGCATCGGGTGATGCAGACTATAAGTCTGCGACGGATGCTGCAAACAGCCTCTCCGCCATGACAGGCGCTGATTTGAAATAAATCTGCAACAATGATGGCGTCTATGGGCCGGGATCGAATCTCGGTTGGATCCAGGCCAACGCTGTTTTTTTCGGGTTTTATGACGGCTATTGGATTATTTCGTCCAGGGGGGCATGGTTAAGTTTATGACTGGAACGGCATTGCTCTTCCTCGTTCTTGGTCTCGGCCTTGTCGGCTGGATCTCTGGTCGCGCGCGCGCAGCTGCATTTGTGCGCAGCGCAAAGGGTGGTCCACGTGGTACCGTCAACAGCTTGCCTTATTACCATGGCTGGTTTGTTGCGATTTGTGCCATAGCCCCTGCCCTGGTCTTCATGTTTGTATGGCAGTCGATTTCACCATCACTGGTTACCAACATGGTGCTGTCGGCCCCAGCGGCGGCGGACCTGCCGCAAGATACATTCGCGCGTGCCGCAATCCTGTCGGAAGCACGCGCTATCGCGCAGGGGTTTCAGGCAACTGCGTTTCAGGACGGCAGCGAAAAGCTTGTTTCTTTGTATAGAGGCGCGCTGTCTTATTACCAATGGATTGGCGTTGCGGCGACGCTCTCGCTTCTGTTTGCCGGCGGCGCCTTTGCCTTTACCCGCATAAAACCCGATTTCCGCGCACGCGGTAAAGTCGAACGTGTCGTAATGTTCGGATTGCTGGTCGCATCGCTGATTGCAATCCTGACCACGCTTGGCATTTTTGCATCTTTGATCTTTGAATCTTGGCGCTTCTTCTCGATGGTTTCGCCATTCGAATTTTTATTTGGCACCGACTGGAACCCGAAATCAACCGTCACGCCGGGCGCCGACAATGGCTATGGCGCCATCCCCTTGTTCTGGGGCACGATATATATCGGGGCGATTATCGCGATGATTGTCGCCATTCCTTTGGGGTTGATGAGCGCCATTTTCCTCACGCAATATGCGTCTTCCAACGTCCGCAAATGGATGAAGCCAATCCTCGAGATCCTCGCCGGCGTTCCAACGGTCGTATATGGATATTTTGCCGCCTTAACCGTAGCCCCAGCTATCCGTGATCTTGCGGTGACGCTCGGCGTCAGCAACGCTGCATCGGACAATGCCTTGGCAGCTGGTATTGTTATGGGCATCATGATCATTCCCTTGGTATCGTCAATGTCCGACGACAGCATTGCCGCTGTCCCCAATGCAATGCGCGACGGTAGCCTCGCAATGGGCGCGACAAAAAGTGAAACGATCAAGCAGGTCCTCCTGCCCGCCGCATTACCGGGCGTGGTAGGCGGTGTGTTGCTGGCGGTAAGCCGCGCCATTGGCGAGACGATGATCGTCGTTATGGCGGCTGGCTACACCGCCAATCTCACTGCAAATCCCTTTGATACGATCACCACCGTAACCGTTCAGATTGTCGCTTTGTTAACAGGCGACCAAGATTTTGGCAGCCCGCACACCCTTGCGGCATTTGCGCTCGGACTTGCTTTGTTTGTGACCACATTCTTCCTGAATTATGTGGCCTTGCGGGTCGTGAAAAAATATCGGGAAGCTTATGAATAACGAGGTTATCGCCCCTACGCCCACCGACTGGAATGGGAATGTCATGCAAAAGCGCATCGCAAGACGCTATGCTTCGGAGCGCCGTTTTAAGGCGATGGGCTTTTTCTCGGTGGCTTTGTCCACCATGTTCCTTGCTTTTCTGTTATTCACGATGCTTGGTCAGGGTTTGCGGGGCTTTCAGCGGACCGAGGTTGCTGTGGAATTTGATTTCCCTGCGCTGACATCTGGCACGAGCGCAGCTTCGATCACGGGGCCAAATGCGGATGCCGCGCTGAACTCTATGGATATTCCGGGACTGGTTGAGCTCGCCGTTGGGCAGCAATATGCGGGTCTTGAAGAAGGTCTGCTGACATCGGCAGCGGCGGACAATGTCCGGCAGATGCTTATCGAAAACCCTGACCTTGTAACGTCGAAGCAGACCTTATGGATTCCGGCAGATACGCGGCTCGACGTCGCCTTCAAACGCAGCGGCGAGCCAGCAGCAGAGAAAACCGTCGCAACGCTCTCACAAAAAGACGCGCTGCGCACTGGCTTTAACTGGACGTTCCTGACCGGTGCAGATGCAACTGACCCATCATCAGTTGGTATTTGGGCCGCTTTTAAGGGATCGTTGATGACCATGGGGATTACGCTGCTACTCGCATTTCCCATTGGCGTGCTTTCCGCATTATACTTGGAAGAATATGCAACGAAGAACCGGTTAACGGACATAATCGAAGTTTCGATCAACAACCTGGCCGCTGTCCCATCGATCATCTTTGGGTTGCTCGGTCTTGCGGTATTTTTGACTATGTTTGGCATGCCGCGATCCTCTGCACTTGTGGGCGGGCTAACCCTCGCGCTGATGACAATGCCCGTCATCGTGATCGCGGGCCGCAATGCAGTAAAGTCTGTGCCTCCGTCCATTCGGGAAGCCGCATTGGGCATCGGCGCCTCACCGGTGCAGGTCGTGTTCCACCATGTGCTCCCACTTGCGCTCCCAGGCATATTGACCGGAACCATTATCGGTATGGCCCGTGCCTTGGGCGAAACCGCCCCGTTGCTAATGATCGGGATGCGCGCCTTTATTCCGGCAGCACCTCAAGGTTTCACGGACGCCACAACCGCCTTACCCGTGCAGATTTATCTGTGGTCGGATGAGGTCAATCAAGGCTTTGTTGAAAAAACAAGTGCCGCAATCATTGTGCTGCTGATATTCTTGTTGAGCATGAATGCACTGGCTATTTATCTTCGCAACCGTTTTGAAACGCGTTGGTGACCTATGAACATGAAGGATGTTAATGTGGGTGCTACCCCTGGAAACTCGAAAATATCCACGCGCAACGTGAATGTTTTTTATGGCGATAAGCAGGCGATTAACGACGTTTCAATTGATGTTGATCGTGAAAATGTGACCGCCTTTATCGGTCCATCTGGCTGCGGAAAGTCAACATTTCTGCGTTCCTTGAACCGTATGAATGACACAGTCGCGGGTGCTCGTGTCGAAGGTGAGATTTTGCTCGACGGGCAGGATATTTACGCCTCGGCCATGGACGTAGTGCAACTACGCGCGCGCGTCGGCATGGTATTCCAAAAGCCGAACCCATTCCCCAAATCGATTTACGACAATGTCGCTTATGGACCACGCATTCATGGGCTTGCCAGCGGCAAATCGGAATTAGACCATATCGTCGAAAAGTCTCTGACACGCGCCGGCTTGTGGACTGAGGTAAAAGATCGCTTGGGTGAGAGCGGGACTGCCCTATCGGGTGGTCAGCAGCAGCGCCTGTGCATCGCGCGCGCCATCGCCGTTGATCCTGAAGTCATTTTGATGGACGAGCCTTGCTCAGCGCTTGACCCAATTGCCACCGCGCGCATTGAGGAGTTGATTCACGATCTGCGCGGGAAATATGCGATCATCATCGTGACGCATAATATGCAGCAGGCGGCACGTGTGTCGCAACGGACAGCATTCTTCCATTTGGGTCATCTGATCGAATTTGGTGAGACTTCCGAGATCTTTACCAATCCACGCCAAGACCGCACTAAGGATTACATCACAGGCCGTTACGGTTAGGGAATTGCGACATGAGCACTGGCACTAAGCATACGATAACCGCATTTGACGACGACATGGATGAAATCCGTGGACTGATTGCGGA
The DNA here is from genome assembly GCA_002278855.1 of Sphingomonadales bacterium 28-55-16. Taxonomy (GTDB): domain Bacteria; phylum Pseudomonadota; class Alphaproteobacteria; order Sphingomonadales; family Sphingomonadaceae; genus Sphingorhabdus_B. The sequence continues at coordinate 59,530 of NCGG01000009.1, read as the reverse complement.
AATGGGCGCGCGGGCCGAAGCTGCGGTTATTGCCGCCATGAAGGCTTTACGTGAGCATGATAGCGACGCCGCCGCTACTATCCGTGCGGAAGACAAGATCATCGATGGCCTAGAAACCGACGTTGAGCGGCTTGTGGTGCGCACAATCGCCTTGCGCGCGCCTATGGCTGACGATTTACGTGAGTTAATCGCAGCGCTCAAAATGTCGGCAGTGATTGAACGCATTGGCGATTATGCAAAGAATATCGCCAAGCGCGTTCCGCAAATGAGTGGCAAAATTCCCGCATCTGCCCTTGAGCAATTGGGGCGCATGGGTGAAATCGTGGTGGAGATGATCCGGACCGCGATGGATGCTTATGCGAAGCGCGACGTTGATCTGGCCCGTGCAGTTACCGTTCGCGACGATGTTGTTGACCAACTCAACAAGGATTTGTTCGTCGACTTCGTTGCCTATGTCGTCAAAAATCCGCAAAACGCAACGGAAGTCGCACATCTTCTGTTCACCGCCAAAAATCTGGAACGCATTGGCGACCACACAACCAACGTGGCGCAGATGATTTATTTTACCGAAACAGGTGAAAACCTGCCCGACGCTTAAAGCGGAGATACATATGCCCAAGGCGCAGTTGCTATTAGTAGAAGACGACAGTGCGCTTGCCGAGCTGGTGCGCTGGCATTTCGAGCGTGAGGAGTTTGATGTTCAGCACACCGGAGACGGCGAAGAAGCGCTGTTGATGGCGAAGGAACGCACGCCTGACCTCGTGTTGCTCGACTGGATGCTTGAGAATCTCTCTGGTATCGAGGTTTGTCGCCAACTCCGCAAATCCGACAATACGGCCAATGTGCCCATCATCATGTTGACGGCGCGCGGCGAAGAAGATGACCGTATCCGTGGACTTGAAATCGGCGCTGACGATTATGTCACGAAGCCGTTTTCGCCACGTGAACTCGTTGCCCGTGCAAAGGCAGTTTTACGGCGCGTACGCCCAGCGCTGGCCGGCGAAGCTTTGCGGTTTGGCGATGTCGAAATGGACACCGTTGCACACAAAGTAAAGCGCGGTGGTAAACAGGTTCCATTGGGTCCAACCGAGTATCGTTTATTAAAGCATTTTCTGGAATATCCAGGCCATGTATTTTCACGTGAACGCTTACTCGATAGTGTCTGGGGACATGACAGCGACATCGAAATCCGCACTGTGGACGTCCATATCCGCCGGTTGCGCAAGGCGTTGAACGAAGGCTTTGACAGTGACATCATCCGCACGGTCCGGTCAGCTGGCTATTCTTTGGATCAAGACGCCGTGTAGTAAAGCGTCGTCGAAAACCGACCCATATTTACCTTTACTGTTAAGAACCCCGTAAGCACTTCACGTGTAATGTTGCAAAATGAGTATTGGCAGAGCCGGAAGTTTTGCTCGCTGACCAGACAGAAGACGGCATGGGACCAAGCAGATGAAGCTGATATGGGCAATTTCCAAAGACCAAAAAGGTGCGACGGCCATTGAATATGGTTTAATTGCCGCATTGATCGCCGTTGCTGCGATCACCGCCATGACAACATTGGGCACAAGACTGTCAAACACCTTCACGAAGGTCAGCACAAACATTAACAAGTGATTTGGCGTTGCTCACGGGCGCAGAAACCAAAATTTTCGGATAGCGCTTTTTAGGACTGCATCTTCTCTAAATATCCCACTGCATCCGAGCCGCAACGACGTCTGCTGGATAATCGCGCAGGCCCCCCGGTTGGGTTGCTGTTCCCCGCCACAGGTGCAACCCATCGCCGCGTCACCGAAGAATAGATCACAATACCCGCACAACAAGAACGCATTGCTTTACGCTTGCGTCAAGTGGGCGCGCATGCCAAGGCTCGGCGATAAATCGCGGCTTCGTTCGTTGTTCATTATGGAGATAGGGTATGACCGTCAGTTTTAAAGATAAAGTTGCCATCGTTACCGGTGCAGGCGGCGGATTGGGCAAGGCCTACGCTCTTGAACTCGCCAAACGCGGCGCAAAAGTGGTGGTTAACGATCTCGGCGGCGCACGCGATGGTACCGGCACATCCGATGCCGCAGCGCAGGTCGTTGAGGAAATCAAAGCGGCTGGCGGCGCAGCTATCGCAAATGGCGGCAGCGTTACCGAATTTGAGCAGATGGTCGAAATGGTTGCGAAGGCGAAAGAGGCTTTTGGCAGCGTACATATTCTGATCAACAATGCCGGCATCCTGCGCGACAAGAGCTTTGCCAAAATGGATATGCCCGATTTTAACCTCGTTCTTCAGGTGCATGTCATGGGTTCTGCCAACTGCACCAAGGCGGTCTGGGACACCATGCGTGACCAAGCCTATGGGCGCATCTTGATGACCACATCGTCGACTGGACTTTACGGAAACTTTGGACAAGCCAATTATGGCGCAGCCAAGCTTGGCCTTGCTGGTTTTACCAAGACGCTGCATCTTGAAGGCGCAAAATATAATGTCCGCGTCAATTCACTCGCGCCGGTCGCTGGCACACGCATGACCGAAGACATCTTCCCAGAAGGTCTATTCGAACAATTCACCCCTGAAAATGTGGTACCAGCCGCGCTCTATCTGGTGAGCGAAGACGCACCGACAAATATGATCATTGGCGCTGGTGGCGGCGGCTATCATGCAGCTTATGTCACCATGACGCCCGGTGTCGCGCTGCGTCAGGAAGACCGCAATGTCGAAGGTTTTGCCGCCGCATGGGACAAGATCATTGACCGCACCGGTGAGACCGTTCCCCAGTCGGGCGGCGAACAATCGATCGCCGTCATGAAGGCGCTTCAAGCGCTCGGTTAAGCCCTGCCTAAAGCCAATCTAAAAAGCCCGGTCATTGGCCGGGCTTTTTTATGCGTCGACCAATTTCATCAGCTTGCGTTCAACGGGCGCCAGCACTGGCCCAAGGTCATGGCCACGTTTGAGTATTGCCCCACCCTCGCCGACCAAGGCCCACATGCCCTGACGGTTACGCAAAGCAGGTCGTTTTTCTATACGATATTCGGGCCGTTCGGTAGCGCGCCGGAACATGCTGAACACAGCAGCGTCTCGGCCTAAGTCAATCGCGTAATCCCGCCAGTTTCCGGCGGCAACCATCCGTCCATAGAGGTTCAGGATCTGCGTCAGCTCACTTTTTTCAAAGCCGACCTGATTATGTCGATTTAACCCGGGAAAGGGCGTTATGACAGCGCTCAACGGGTTGTGCTTCCTTTAGCGCGACGCGGCGGCTTGGCTGGCGCTGCACTGACGGAGGCATCACGTTCTGCCATCAACTCGGCGACCTTTTTGCGCAAAGTTTCAATTTCGCATTGCATGATCTCAAGGCTTTGAGTCGCAGGGTCGAACATTTCGCGACATGGCGTGCCATATGGCATGAAGTCACGCGCATAGGTCTCTGCTTTCACCAATGTCGAGCGTGCTTTTTGCCCGATCATGGTCGCGCCCGCAGGCACATCGTCGGTCACAACCGCAGCAGCCCCGATCCGCGCGCGTTCGCCCACAGTCACTGGTCCAAGTATCTGTGCACCCGAACCAATAATGACATTATCCAATATCGTCGGATGCCGCTTGCCGCCAACACCCGTCGTCGGGTTCGTACCGCCAAGCGTAACATTCTGGTACATCGTCACATTGTCGCCAATTTCTGCCGTTTCACCAATGACGCTAAAACCATGGTCGAGGAAAAAATTGCTTCCGATTTTTGCGCCGGGGTGAATATCGATCCCGGTCATGAAACGCGCGAAATGGTTTACCAGCCGTGCCAGGAAAAACATCTGGCCCAAAAACAGCCAGTGCGCGACGCGGTGATAGCCCACGGCCCATACACCAGGGTATAATAAAATCTCCCACCGCGAGCGCGGCGCTGGATCTCGCTCTTTGATCGAGTCCAAATAATCAATGAGATTGGATATAAACATAAATGACCCTGCTGTCCTTCTACGGACCTGTTGATACGGCCCAAGTTAAGACGTTCGCTGTGGCTTTTCCAGCGAAGGATGCATCCTTACGATAAATAACTCTAGAAAAATCGCCTAAAACGATTATACAATCAATATTGATTAATAGGATCGATTTATGAGCACATATCTGCCGACGTTGAAACAGCTGCAATATTTGGTCGCGCTGCAAGAGCATGGCCATTTTGGCAAAGCTGCGGACTCGTGTTTCGTGACCCAGTCTACGCTTTCAGCTGGGATCCGAGAGCTTGAATCGCTGCTTGGCTTAATGCTTGTCGAACGCACACGCCGCGTTGTGCGGTTCACACCGCTTGGCAATAAAATGGTAGCAAAGGCGCACCGCATCCTGCGCGAAGCAGAAGAGCTCGCCGAAATGGCGCGTTCAGCGGGTAAGCCGCTGGCGGACGATCTGCGCATGAGCGTCATTCCGACGATCGCACCGTTTTTGCTGCCCAAATTACTGCCTGCACTCCGCAAGCAATATCCTGATCTTAAGCTGTATTTGCGCGAAGAAGCCAGCGCTGCTGCGATTGAAGCGCTGCACCACGGCCAGGTCGATTGCGTTCTCTTGGCGCTGCCCTTTGCGTCCGGAGATGTTGAAAAGGCGACACTTTTTGACGACCGCCTTTATGTCGCTTTTCCCAAAGACGACCCGCGCGATCCGCCCGAGAGCATTAAGCCGGAATTGATTGACGAAAGTCGTTTGCTTCTTTTGGTTGATGGCCATTGCCTAAAGGATCATGCTCTCGCCGCCTGCAACAGACCCGAAATGCGGGCCTTTGCGACTATGCTGGGCACTTCATTGCACACATTGGTGCAAATGGTCGACAACGGGCTTGGCCTGACGATCATCCCGGAAATGGCTGTTAAGGCGGGCTTGCTCAACGGAACCGATGTCCAAGCCCGCCCATTGAATGCCGAACATGCGTCACGCGAGATTGCATTGGTGTGGCGCACCAACAGCCCGCGCCGTGAAGAATTTGAGTTGCTAGCGGAAGCGCTTCGGGGCTTGCACGCAGGCTAAAAGCTAGGCCCAGCGTTCGGACCGCGTGTCATCAGTCGATTTCGCTTCCACCCATTTGACGGTGCCGTCGACATAATGTTCGCGCTTCCAAAATGGTGCTTCGGTCTTCAGACGATCAATGAGGAAAGCGGTTGCCTCAAGTGCCTCTGCCCGGTGCAACGATGCCACCCCTATAACGACCACAGGATCGCCCACAGGGACGATACCGACGCGGTGGGTAACAACAGCGCCAAGCAGCGACCATCGCGCTGTAGCGGCTTCTATAAGCCGCGAGAGGCACGCCTCGGTCATGCCGGGATAATGCTCCAACTCAATGGCGGTTACCCCGCCATCATCGCGCACAATGCCCGTAAAACTGGACAGCGCCCCGCCGCCTATGCCCGCAAGCGCAGAAAGCTCCGCCTCGGTCATAATCGGCGTGCTGCTTATGCGCACTCGCTTCATCCGCCGGTTACCGGTGGAAAAATCGCAAGCTCTTGCCCGTCGGCCAAAAGCGCATCGGCGGTGACCATATTCTGGTCCAACGCAAAACGCAGACGCGAAAGGTCATTCAAGGCATGGCCGTGTTCTGCGGATTGGCCACGAAGCCAAACGACTACATCGCCAACTGTGCGGGTATCATGTGGGACATCGCGGTCTTCGGAAGATAGACCGATCGCTTCGCGCACGCTGGCAAAATAAACCAGTTTCACGGGGTCAATCCATATGCTTGATGCCGACGCGCAGATAATCCCAACCGGTGATCATCGTTAGCACCGCTGCAATCCACAACAACGTCAGTGCGGCTTGCTTAAGCAACATCAAGTCGGGCAACGATCCAGCCAATATAATGCCGCCAAGCGACACGAGCTGAAATGTTGTCTTCCATTTCGCGAGCTTCGACACGGGCACTGAAATCTGCAACCCCGCAAGAAATTCGCGAAGGCCCGACACGATCATCTCTCGCAGCAAGATGATCAAAGCCGCAATCACATGCCAGCCATCAACATCGCGCGTAAAAACCAGCATCAATATGACAGCGGCCACCATGATTTTGTCGGCAATTGGATCCAGGAAGACCCCCAGCTTAGATACCGTCCCTTGCGCGCGGGCGAGATAGCCGTCGAAATAATCCGTAATGCCCATCAGGCAGTATAAGATGAAGGCGAACGCATAATCGAGTGGGACCGGCTGCTCGCCGAATGGCTTGGTTCCGGGCCACAACAGGAAAACCAATATCGGCACGGCGAAGATACGTGACATCGTCAAAATGTTGGGCAGGCTCAGCATGAAACATGCGATAGCGGCATATCTTTGCAAAATCACGCAGCTATTTTGCCATCTGCCGAAATGCGCTTTGCCATGCTTCCGTCGGGCAGCTAAGGCACGTGCAACGTTCGCATGGGAAACCGGAACCAAAATGGCCACCACAATGTCTTTGATGAATAAGCGCCGATTTTTGCCGCTTTTCGTCACCCAGTTTCTAAATGCCTTCAACGACAATTTTTACAAAATGGCCATGGTGATATTGGTCACCTACGAGATCTACTCGGACCCAACGCAAGAGGCGAGCTTTAACGCGATTGCTGGGGCACTGTTCATCCTGCCGTTTTTCCTTTTTTCCGCGTTAGCAGGGCAATTGGCGGATACGATTGAAAAGACAAAAGTCATCCGCACGGTGAAAACGGCGGAGATTTTCATCATGTTCTTTGGTGCGGCTGGCATTTATCTGCACAATATCCCGCTGATGCTCGCCGCATTGTTTGCGATGGGCGTGCACTCCACCTTTTTCGGACCTGTCAAATACGCAATTCTGCCGCAGCATTTGGAAAAAGACGAAGTGCTCGGTGGAACCGGCCTTGTGGAGGCGGGGACCTATCTTGCAATATTGGGCGGCACGATTGCGGGTGGGATTATCCCGGGCAAGATTGCAGGCGCCTGCATCATCATTGTCGCGATCATTGGACGGGTAACGGCCCAGTCGGTCCCTGCCGCGCCACCAGAAAGCGACGCACCGACTGCCAAAATGGATTGGAACATTTTCCGCAGCAGTTGGCGGCTTGTGCGGGACACGATGCATGTCCCACATCTGTTCATGGCAATTATCGCGATCAGCTTTTTCTGGGGTATTGGCGCCGTGCTGGGGTCCATTTTTCCGCCCATGGTTAAGAATGCAATTGGGGGCGATAATACCGTCGCAACCTTGTTCACGGCGTTTTTCTCGGTTGGCATCGCCATTGGCTCAATCGCCATTAACCGCCTTCTAAAGGGTACCGTGTCGGCAAGATATGCTCCGGCATCGGTCATTGTGATGGGATTATTCGTTCTCGATTTATGGTGGACCGTAAGCCATTGGGGGCCGGTCGGTCCGGAACTTATGAATTGGCTGACATTCCTGAAACTGGGCGCTGGCGAGCGATTAATCGTCGACCTTTTGGGCATCGCTATCGCGGGCGGGATGTTTGTCGTTCCATTATATGCGTTTTTGACCACTACGGTTGCAAAGTCCCAGACCGCCCGCACCATTGCCGCCAATAACATAGTCAATTCCGGCGCGATGGTCATTGGCGCGATCGTGTACGGGCTACTCGTTAGCGCAGGCGTCAGCATTGCCGATACCTTGTTCATGATCGCCGCGGCCTGTTTGGTGTCTGCGTGGATTGCTTGGCGTCTTCACAAAGCGTGCGACATTGTCACGCTTCAGGTCACGCAATAAAACCGGTGATAGCGAAGAAAAAAGCGCCAAAGCTGAACATGAACAAATGGGCATCTTCGTTATGCAACCAAGATTTCAGTCGCGGCGTGGTGCACTCCAAACCCACCGATGACGGCGGGAGCAAGCGGCGGAATGGATGAAGCGCGGCTTCGCCAGCCTGCCCGATCATGTTTTCATCATCATAAAACGTTAACATGTTGTTAAGTATAAAGGTCACTGGAAATAATGGCCACTCGAAAAGGCCAGTTGTACAGTTGCTCAACCCAGCTGTCCCATTTTGTGACAATGATTAAATGGCTTGGTATCAATCAGGAGTTGCCGGACAATGGAAAAACTTGCGCAAATTCAGACCGCTGGTGGACCAGAAGTTATCGAGTGGACGGATATCCCCCTAACTGAACCTGCACCAGGCGAGGTCCGAATGCGTAATCTTGCGGTCGGCCTCAACTTTATCGACACCTATCATCGCAGCGGACTGTATCCGATCGCGAAGCCGTGCGGATTGGGCATGGAGGCTGCCGGCATCATCGAGGCTGTCGGTCACGGCGTCCACAACTGGCAAGTGGGCGATCGCGTAGCGACTTTTGGACCAGCGATTGGCGCTTATTGTACGGCGCGAAACATAGCGGCCAACAGCCTGTTCAGCGTGCCAAACGATATAAGCGACGAATTGGCTGCGGCAGGTTTGCTTAAAGGCTGCACCACGGAATTTTTGGTCGAACGTTGTGCGAAGGTGCAACCGCAATGGGACGTCTTGGTCCATGCGGCGGCTGGCGGCGTCGGATTATTGCTTGTGCAATGGCTCAAGCATGTCGGCGCGCGTGTGATTGGCACGGTCAGTACGGACGAAAAAGCCGCGCTGGCGCGCGCTGCGGGTGCAGACCATGTGATTCTTTATGGCAAAGAAGATGTCGCACGGCAGGTGCGTGACTTGACCGGTGGCAAGGGCGTTGAGGTTTCGTTCGACGGCGTTGGACTGGAGACTTGGGAAACGTCGCTTGCCGCAACGGCGCGACGCGGCTTAATCGTCAGCTATGGCAATGCCAGCGGCCCTGTCAGCGGCGTCAACCTTGCCACGCTTGCGCAAAAGGGATCACTTTACGTATCGCGGCCCACCTTGTTTGATTATTACGATAATCCAGCCGAACGCGCGGCCGGCGCAGAATATGTTTTTGATATGTTCCGGCAGGGAATTATCGAGATGACCATCGGGCAACGTTATGCCCTGGAAGATGCCGCGCAAGCGCATCGCGATTTGGAAGCGCGCAAGACCATTGGTTCCTCGGTGCTGATGCCAGCGGGTATAAAGTAACAATTCGGTCTGGTATGTCGCTGAATAATCGCTAGATATCTCCATTCTAACTGGGTGGGGATTATCATGGATATCAACGGCAAGACGGCATTGGTTACTGGCGGCACAGAGGGCATTGGTCTCGAAATGGCGCGCCAACTGCTGGCCAAAGGCGCGAACGTTATTGTCTGCAGCCGCCGCGAAGACCTGCTGGAGTCTGCGCGTCTGGAGGGGCTCGAGGCGATACAAGCCGACCTATCCACCGCCGCTGGATGTGCCGCGCTCGCCACTGCTTTGGCCGACCGGCCAATCGACATGCTTATCAACAATGCAGGGATGAGCGGCAATTTCGGCCCTGATGAACCGCTCGATCTGGCACTGACCGATCAGGCCATCTTTCTGAATCTCAACGCGCCGCTGCATCTGATCGGACATTTTTTGCCGGGTTTGTTGAAGCGCCCCGAAGCGGTGGTCGTGAATGTAACCTCGGGCCTTGCCATTGCGCCGCGCGCTGGTGGGCCCGTTTATTGCGCGACTAAGGCTGGCTTACGTAGCTTCACACAGTCGCTGCGCCACAATTTGCGGGACACCAATGTCCATGTGATTGAAGCGCTTCCGCCTGTTGTCGATACCGCGATGACGCGCGGCCGCGTGAACGGTAAGAAGATGTCGGCCAAGGAATGCGCGGCGGAGATCGTTGATGCGATTGCGACCAATGCCAAGGAAGCCAATGTCGGCATGGTGAAGCTGCTTCGCCTGGTGTATTCGATATCGCCAGCACTCACGCGGCGGATCATGATCAAATTTTAGAGGTTCATCAGCAGGGACATCGGCGGCGCTGTGGCCGATGTCCGAAAAATATGGTGGTGCCCCAGGCCCGACTCGAACGGGCACTCCTTTCGGAACAGGATTTTGAATCCAGCGCGTCTACCATTCCACCACTGGGGCACATCTTTGCCGGGCGAACCCGTTAAAGCGGAGGACCCTCTAACCGAGCCTCCGCTTCGATGCAAGTGCATCCTTATTTCTTCAGTTCCTTTGCCAGCGTCTTGAGCGTGGCCTTGCCATAAGGGGCCTTGAACCCGCCAATGCCTGCGACATCAACGCCGGTCTGGCGATAGACGGCGCGCATATGGCTAAAGGTTTTGAAGCCGTCGGCGCCATGATAATTGCCCATGCCCGATGGGCCAACACCGCCAAAGGGCAGGTCTTCCATCGCATTATGGAAAACGACGTCATTAATGGTAACGCCGCCAGAGACCGTGCGCGTCAGCACGCGTTCTTCCTCCGCTTTGTCAGAGCCGAAATAATATAGGCCAAGCGGACGGTCATGGGCGTTCACATAATCAATCGCTTCGTCCATCGATGAATAGGTCATCACGGGCAGGATGGGGCCGAAGATTTCCTCCTGCATCACCTTCATATCGTCGGTGACGTTGCGGACGATGGTCAACGGCATCTTGTTGCCGTTCGATGATTCAAAGTCTTCGCCAGCCGGGTTGACCTCGATCAGTTCGGCACCCTTTTCGCGCGCATCGGCAAGATAGCTTTGCAGCCGCTCATAATTGCGACCATTCACCACCGACGTGTAATCATCATTGTGCAGCAATGTCGGATATTGCGCGGTTACGCCGGCTTTCACAGCCTCGATGAGATCATGCTCCTGATCGCTGGCCACCATCAGATAATCGGGCGCAAGGCAAATCTGCCCGGCGTTCATCATTTTGCCAAGGGCGATGCGCTCGCCTGCCTTTTTCTTGTCCGCACTTCGGCCAACGATTGTCGGCGACTTGCCGCCAAGTTCGAGCGTTACAGGCACCAGATTATCCGCAGCGGCGCGCATGATGTGCCGGCCAACGCTTGTCGCGCCGGTAAAGATCATATGGTCAAAGGCCAATTTGGAAAACGCCATGCCCACTTCAGCATCGCCTGTAAAAACCGCCATTTCCTCTTCAGCAAAATATTTCGGTACAAGCTCTTCAAACAAGGCCGATACGCGCTCGGTAAACTCAGATGGCTTAATCATGGCGCGGTTGCCGGCGGCAAGAACACCGGCCATCGGCACCATCACCATGCCAACCGGGAAGTTCCAAGGCGCAACAACGCCGACAACACCCTTGGGTTGATACACAATCTCGGCCTTTGCACCGAGCAGGCCAAGCGGAAAGGTTGGTTTGCGCTTTTCACCCTTAGCCCAGCTTTCAAAATGCTTCTTGGCATGCTTCATCGCGCTAACCGATGGCATGATGTCCGTCAGCAGCGTTTGTTCACGGCTACGATGCCCGAAATCCGCAGAAACGGCCTTTGCAAAATCTTCGGCATGGTCAACCAACATGGCAATCGCGCGGTCGATTCGGTCGCGGCGTACCGACATTGATTCTGGCATTGCAGCGGTGAACGCGGCGCGCTGCTTTTCCAATACAGTCTGCATATTTGCGGGCATTTTCTCTCTCCGTTTAATCCGTTGATGAATTGCTAGCGCGAAGCGTTGCACATTGAAACCATTTTGGCGTATCGAAGGGGCGAACATGCGCAAAGCATGACAATAAATTGGAGAGAACATGATCGAGGCCGGAAAAAAATGGACGCCACCTGCGGGTTGGCCAGTGATCACGCGCGATCAGGTAAAGGCCGCTTTGTGCGCGCCGGGTATGCCATTCGAGATGGAAACTGCCGAGATCGAAGGTGTGCCCACGCGCGTCTGGAAGAACGCGTTACCCAATCTCGCCGTGCTTGCCGGGCATGCCAATATGGCGTTCGGTGATCGTGAATTCGTGGTCTACGAGGATGAACGCGTGACCTATGCGGCGTGGCACCGTGCAGTTGCAACGCTCGCACAGGCCCTGCAAGATCGTGGCGTCAAAAAGGGCGACCGCGTTGCGCTGGCCATGCGCAACTTACCCGAATGGCCCGTCGCCTTTTTTGCAGGCGCAGTAATAGGCGCGATTGTCGTGCCTTTAAACGCATGGTGGACGGGCGAAGAGCTGGCCTTTGGCTTGGCTGATTCGGGCGCGGCAATTCTCATCTGCGACGCCGAACGCTGGGACCGCATCGCGCCCCACAAAGCCGAGATGCCGGCACTTCAACATGTGTTGGTGGCCCGTGCCAACAACACTGCAATGGTCGCACCCGCAATCACGCTCGAAAGTGTGATTGGCGGACCAAAAAGCTATGCCGATTTGCCAGATTTGGCATTGCCCGACGTCGCAATAGCGCCCGACGATGCAGTCACTATTTTCTACACCAGCGGCACAACCGGAAAACCCAAAGGCGCATTAGGGTCGCATCGCAATTTGCTCACCAATGGTCTTTCCAGCGCCTATTCAGGGGCCGCGACGGTGCTGCGTCGTGGTGATTCTTTGCCTGAGCCAAGCATTCGGGCTTCATTGCTTGTGATCCCGATGTTCCACGTCACGGCTTGCTCCGCATCGATGATGCCTACGATCCAAGCGGGCCACAAAATCGTGCTCTTGCACAAATGGGATACTGTGAAGGCGTTTGAGATTATCGAGCGCGAGAAAATCAATGCCACGGGCGGCGTGCCTTTCATCGCTTGGCAGTTGATTGAGCATCCCGACCGCGCAAAATATGACCTCAGCTCCATCGACGCGATAAGCTATGGGGGCGCACCGTCTGCGCCCGAACTGGTTAGCAAGATTTACGAAATCTTCGGCGCATTTCCGGGCAATGGTTGGGGTATGACAGAAACCATGGCAACAGTAACCTCGCATGTTGCCGAAGATTATCTGAATCGCCCTGACAGCTGCGGTCCGGCTGTTGCCGTGTCAGACCTGAAAATCATGTCGGAGGATGGCACCACCGAATTGCCAATCGGCGAAGTCGGCGAATTATGGGCGCGCGGCCCGCAAATCGTTAAAGGCTATTGGAACCGGCCCGATGCCACCGCTGAGACTTTTATCGATGGCTGGGTGCGTACAGGCGATCTTGCGCGGGTAGATGACGAAGGATTCTGCTTCATTGTTGACCGTGCGAAAGACATGATTATCCGTGGCGGCGAGAATATCTATTCGTCGGAAGTCGAAAATATTCTCTATGAGCATCCGGCGGTCACGGACGCTGCCTTGGTGGGCATTCCGCACCAGACATTAGGGGAAGAACCCGCTGCTGTCGTGCATTTGGCACCGGGCGCAAGCGCCACAGAGGACGAACTTCGCAGCTGGGTCAGCGAACGGCTGGCCAAGTTCAAGGTGCCTGTAAAAATCATTTTTACGCAGGATACTTTGCCACGCAACGCAAACGGCAAAATCCTGAAACGCGATTTGAAGGCCCTGTTCTGAAGCGGCGCGATGGGCGTATTCCGATTTGTTTTTGACACGGCGCCGCCCTATAAGGCGCGAAATCAGAATTAAAGGAAATCTCCCATGAGCCATGCCGATCCCGTCGTAATCCTGTCCTACGCACGCACGCCAATGGGGGCGATGCAAGGCGCATTGGCTGACGTCTCGGCGACAGAACTTGGTGCGACTGCGGTCAAGGCTGCGGTTGAGCGCGCTGGTGTTGATGGCGCAATGATTGAACGGATTTACATGGGCTGCGTTCTACCCGCAGGCTTGGGACAAGCCCCCGCCCGTCAGGCCGCGATCAAGGCTGGCTTGCCCAAGTCGGTGCAAGCAACAACGGTGAACAAGGTGTGCGGCTCGGGCATGCAGACCGTCATCATGGGCAGCGAAGCTTTGGCCGCTGGTTCTGTTGATTATGTCATCGCCGGCGGTATGGAAAGCATGACGAACGCGCCCTATTTGCTCAAGAAGCACCGCAGCGGCGCGCGCATTGGCCATGATACGGCTTATGATCATATGTTCCTGGACGGACTTGAAGATGCATATGACGCAGGCCGCGCTATGGGCACATTCGCGCAAGACACCGCAGACGATTATAAGCTGACCCGCGAAGGACAGGACGCTTACGCCCTTGAATCGTTACGCCGCGCGCAAAGCGCGATTGCAGAAGGCGCGTTCAAAGCGGAAATCGTTCCGGTGACCGTTTCCACACGTAAGGGTGACGTCATCGTCGACACCGACGAACAACCCGGCAAGGGCATGCCCGAAAAGATCCCGGCGCTGAAGCCTGCCTTTGCTAAGGATGGAACGATTACGGCGGCAACGAGTTCGTCGATCTCCGACGGTGCCGCTGCGCTTGTACTCACCCGTCAGTCGGTAGCGACAGCCAACGGACAAACCCCCATTGCGCGCATCGTCGCCCACGCCGCACATGCGCAAGAACCATCTGCCTTCACCACTGCGCCTGTAGGCGCAATCAACAAATGCCTTGAAAAGGCAGGCTGGACCATCGCCGACGTTGACCTGTTCGAAGTGAACGAGGCCTTTGCCTGCGTCGCGATGTTCGCGATGCACGATCTGGGCATAGCGCATGACAAGATTAACGTTCATGGCGGCGCCACGGCATTGGGTCATCCTATTGGTGCATCGGGTGCGCGGATTATCACCACCTTGATCGCAGCGCTGCAACGCCATGGCAAGAAACGCGGCTTAGCGGCGCTCTGCATTGGCGGCGGCGAAGCGACGGCGCTTGCGATTGAGCTTATCTAAAAGCCTACAACGCTGGGCATTATGAATATCGTTTTCGTCTTGTTCGACAATGTCACACAGCTCGATTTTACCGGGCCAGTGCAGTTTCTGTCGCGCCTGCCCAACGCCCAGGTGCATGTTGTCAGCAAGGACGGCACAGCGGTTACGACTGATTGCGGCTTTTCCATCCTCCCACGATCCAGCTTTGCGCAATGCCCGCAAGCGGACATTTTATGCCTACCCGGCGGCCATGGCGTCCGTAACGCGATTGCAGATACAGCCCTTGTTGATTTTGTGCGTCAGCAAGCACAGAGCGCTGAATATGTAACCAGCGTGTGCACAGGTGCGTTCATCCTTGGCGCGGCGGGCTTACTGCAAGGCAAAAAAGCAACCTGCCATTGGGCCTATACGCAATTGCTTCCCCTCGTCGGCGCAACGCACCAAACAGCGCGTGTCGTGCATGATGGCCATGTAATAACGGCAGGTGGGGTGACATCAGGCATTGATTTCGCACTTGCGCTTATTGCAGCAATCTCGGGTGAGGATGTCGCCCGAACGATCCAGCTTGCATTGGAATATGATCCCGCCCCACCTTTTGGTGGTGGTTCACTCGCGCGTTCTAAGGCAGACACGGTGCGCAGCCTGCGCGCAAGCGTCTACGACAAGGCTGCCGCTGAAATGGAAATCGCGATCAAAGCTATAATTTAATCCGTTGATTAAATTTCGACTGGACGCAGGCCGATCATCGGCATAGCTTCTGCGTTCGGGAGAGAAAACATGATTAAAAAGCTTTTGGTCGCAACAGCGTTTGCAAGCGCGGCATTGTTATTGGGATCTTGTCAAAAAACGACGCTCGAGTCTGATAATCCAGCCTTTGCCGCGATTGATGGTGATTATCTGAAAACCGGCGGCGATGGCTCCAATTGGGCCATGACGGGTTTCAATTATGACGAACAACGGCATAGTCCGCTCACGAAAATCAATGACAGCAATGTGCAAGATTTGGGCATCGCTTGGTTTGCAGACCTCCCCGATGCGCGCGGCCAAGAAGCGACGCCAGTCGTGGTCGACGGTAAGATGTTTGTGTCGACCGCATGGTCGAAGGTTTTTGCCTATGATGCCAAAACCGGCACGCCATTGTGGAGCTTTGACCCCGAAGTCGACAAGGCGCGCGGCGTCAAAGCCTGCTGCGACGTCGTCAATCGCGGCGTTGCGTTTTGGAAGGGCAGCGTTTTCGTTGGCACAATTGATGGTCGCCTGATTTCGCTTGATGCCAGCACCGGAAAGCAAAATTGGAGCGCGCAGACGCTGGATCTCAAATCCAATGGCACGATCACCGGCGTACCGCGCGTCGTGAAGGACAAGGTCGTCATCGGCTTCGGTGGCGCTGAATTTGGCGCACGTGGCTATGTCACCGCGTATGATGCCGCCACTGGCAAGCAAGCATGGCGTTTCTACACCACGCCAAACCCCAAAGGCGAACCCGACAACGCCGCAAGTGACGACATTCTGAAAACTGCAGCAACCAGCACGTGGAGCAGCAAGCCTAAAAAGGGCGACTGGCGTGAAAGCGGCGGCGGCGGCACCGTATGGGATGCTATTGTTTACGATGCGGAGCTGGATCAACTCTATTTGGGTGTCGGCAACGGCAACCCTTGGAACCACGGTATTCGTTCCAATGGCGAAGGCGACAATTTATTCCTGTCATCCATTGTCGCGCTGAAACCAGATACGGGCAAATATGTCTGGCATTATCAGGAAACACCGGCTGAAAGCTGGGATTATACCGCGACCCAGCCGATCATATTGGCCACAGAAAAGCGGGACGGCAAGGATCGGAAGGTTCTCTACCACGCGCCCAAAAACGGGTTTTTCTTCACTATCGACCGCATGAATGGCAAATTGCTGTCGGCCAACCCTTTCATTGACGGCATCACCTGGGCGACGGGTTACGATCTGAAGACCGGACGTCCGATCGAAAACCCTGCAGCGCGGTATGAAAAAACCGGCAAGCTTTATTTGGCCAACCCGTCGGCGCTGGGCGCGCATAACTGGCACCCCATGAGCTATAACCCTGCCACCGGCCTCGTGTATATTCCGGCTTTGTATATTGGCGGCGCCTATCTGCCGCCCGTGGCACCGAATGAACAGGAGCGCAAACCGATTGGTTTTAATGTCGGCGGAGCAATGGCCACGGCCGACCTTCCCGATGACACCAATTTCGTGAAGGCCGTAAAAGCGGCAACCACAGGCAAGCTGGTGGCGTTCGATCCAAAAACCGGCAAAGCGAAATGGACGGTTAATCATCCCGCATCATGGAATGGCGGCACGATGACCACAGCCGGAAACCTGGTATTTCAAGGTACGGCGATGGGCGAATTCCGAGCATATGCCGCGGATACAGGCAAGCAGTTGCTTAATCTCAATGTACAATCAGGTGTGCTATCAGGCGCATCGACCTATACCGTTGATGGCGAACAATATGTTGCGTTCCTGACCAGCAAAGGCGGTGCATTCCCGCTTGTGTCGGGTTATGCCGGTGCGACAAGTGCCTCGGTACCTAATCTGCCACGATTGATCGTGCTTAAGCTGGGTGGCAAAGTTGCCCTGCCCGCCCTGCCCAAAACGCCGCCTTATGTCTGGGCGCCACCCAAGCAGTTCGGCACACCCGCCGATATCGCTGCGGGCGGATCAAACTTCCAGCGCTATTGCCTTGTCTGCCACGGCCCAGGTGCGGTTGGAAATGGCGTGCTGCCTGACCTGCGCAAATCTGGCGTAATTGCAGACGCCGCGGTTTGGAAATCCGTTGTTATCGACGGCATATTGAAGGCTAATGGCATGGTCAGCTTTAGCAGCGTGCTGAGCGCGAAAGAGGCTGAACAAATGCGCGCTTATGTTGTTAGCCGCGCACATTATGCCAAAACAAACGACGCTGCTTTGGGCGGGGGCAACAAAAAGGCAGCGCAGTAAAAGCTGCTGCCCATGAATCTAGCATCTGCCTAAATTTTAGGCAGATGCTATCCTACCTATGGCCGGAACATCCAGTGTTTGTGTGCAGCGTCAACTGGCACGATACTTGATAAGCCTAAGCCATCATCCGCGCGCGCGGAGCCTCCGCCCCACGCGCTATACAGGGGAAAGTCATGAAAAAGATCGAAGCGATCATCAAGCCGTTCAAACTGGATGAGGTGAAAGAAGCGCTGCACGAAGTGGGCGTATCGGGCATTACCGTGACTGAAGCCAAGGGATTTGGACGCCAAAAGGGCCATACCGAATTGTATCGGGGCGCAGAATATGTGGTCGACTTCCTGCCCAAGGTAAAGCTTGAGGTTGTCGTCGAAGACGGCCTTGCCGACCGCGTGGTCGAAGCAATCGCCGCCGCAGCGCAAACCGGTCGCATCGGCGATGGCAAGATCTTCGTTATTCCCGTTGAGACCGCATTGCGTATTCGCACCGGCGAACGCGATAACGACGCCGTTTAAAAATTTAGTCAGTCAAAAAAGACAAGCAAAAGAAGGAACGCACTATGGGCACTTCAGCCAAGGACATTATCAAACGTATCAAGGACGAGGAAATCGAGTGGGTTGATGTCCGTTTCACTGATCCCAAGGGCAAGTGGCAGCATCTGACGATGTGCGCTGGCGTCATTGGCGAAGATGAGCTGGAAGACGGCCTGATGTTTGATGGCTCCTCGATCGAGGGCTGGAAGGCAATCAACGAGTCCGACATGATCCTTAAGCCAGATCTTGAAGCGGTGTACATCGATCCATTCTCCGCAACGCCAATGATGATCATTTTCTGCGACATCGTGGAGCCGTCAACTGGCGAGCTCTATAGCCGCGACCCACGTTCAACCGCGAAGCGCGCCGAAGCCTATCTGAAAACGACGGGTATCGGTGATACGGTCTATGTCGGTCCAGAAGCTGAATTTTTCATGTTTGACGATGTGCGGTTCGAAAACAGCTACAACACATCCTATTACAAGATTGACGATATTGAACTGCCGACCAACAGCGGCACGAAATATGAAGGCGGCAACATGGGCCATCGTCCCCGTGCCAAGGGTGGCTACTTCCCGGTAGCACCTGTCGACAGTGCTACAGATATCCGTGGCGAGATGGTTTCGACCATGTTGGAAATGGGTCTGCCGTGCGACAAGCATCACCATGAAGTGGCTGCAGCCCAGCATGAGCTTGGCCTGACCTTTGGCACGCTGACGCAGACAGCTGACCGTATGCAGATCTACAAATATGTCGTGCATCAGGTCGCGCATGCCTATGGCAAGACCGCAACATTTATGCCCAAGCCAATCAAGGAAGATAATGGCTCGGGCATGCATACCCATTTGTCGATCTGGGAAGGCAAGACACCGCTTTTCGCTGGCGACGGCTATGCTGGTCTTTCGGACATGTGCCTCTACTTCATCGGCGGTATCATCAAGCATGCCAAGGCGATCAACGCGTTCTCGAACCCTACCACCAACAGCTACAAGCGTTTGGTACCGGGCTATGAAGCGCCTGTGTTGCTTGCTTATTCGGCACGTAACCGTTCAGCCTCTTGCCGTATTCCATATGGCGCAGGCTCCAAGGCGAAGCGCGTGGAAGTGCGCTTCCCAGACGCAATGGCCAATCCATATCTGTGCTATGCTGCGCTGTTCATGGCTGGCCTTGATGGTATCCAGAACAAGATCCACCCTGGCGAAGCGATGGACAAGAACCTGTATGACCTGCCACCGGCAGAACTTGCCCAAGTTCCAACGGTCGCTGGTTCGCTTCGTGAAGCATTGGATTGTCTCGCCGCAGATCACGACTTCCTTTTGAAGGGTGACGTGTTCTCGAAGGACCAGATTGAAAGCTATATCGAATTGAAGATGGAAGACGTCGCCCGTTGGGAAATGACGCCAAGCCCCGTCGAATTCGACATGTACTATAGCTACTGATCTCGACGCATCGGATCACTAGCTAAAGGCCCGGCAGTTGGGGGACTGCCGGGCCTTATCTTTATGTAGCTCAGTAATTGCGAGCTTTCCGCCAATTTTTGTCGAGGCGTTTGGTCAGCCGATCAAGCCGCTTTTCAAGCGTCTGCGCTTCACGCTGCGTCAAGCGACCATCGCGGTTGAACTGCCGGTTCTGGGCTTCAATCGCGGTCAGCTCACGGCGGGCATATTGCGCGCTGTTTTGAGTGATGCGTCGCGATTGCAACCCAGAACGCACATATTCTCGCATCCATATAAGGCGCGTCGCAATATCGGTCGGCATCTGGCCAAGGTCATAAGGCCCCATGCCTGGACGATATTGGTTATCGTTTGACTGATAGTTGTCGACACGTGTCGCGATCCACCGGCCACGGGCATCGTAATAACCATATGCCCTGCCCACTTGCCAGCGACCATTATTGTCATAATATCCGGATTGCTCGACCGCATTCCAGTTAGCATTGTTTTCTTTGGCATAACCGGTGTCTCCGGCGATCCAACGGCCACGCGCGTCGTAACGGCCGCGTGTAGCGCCCGCGACCCAACGACCATTATTGTTATAATAGCCGGTTGCGGTGCCACCCACCCAGCGGTTGTTGCGATCATAATAGCCGACCGATGAAGCAGGCACCCATTGGCCATCTCGGTCAACATAACCTGCGTTGTTCCGGTCGCCGTTTGACATTATCCAGCGCCCATTATCATAATATCCGTTCGGTTGGCCATCGACCCAACTGCCGTTGCGGTCATAATAGCCACGCGCATCAGACACGCTAACGCCTGTGGAATGCCAGCGTCCTTGTTCGTCATAATAGCCGTAAGCGGTGCGGCAATCGCCACGGTCCGACTTGGAAACCTGGTTGCCTATAACGGCACCAACGATCGCACCGATAATGGCACCTTCGGTCTTGTCGCCACGCCCCGCAATCACATTGCCAAGCACACCGCCTGCGCCGGCGCCAACTGCGGTACCAACGATACGGCCACTTCCATCACGGCGACATCCATCATCCTGCGCAGCGGCCATAGAAGGGGTAAGAACAGCAAGCGCAACACCGGCGAATAATATCCGACTTTTCATAAGATTTTCTTTTCACGTAATTGTTTCGTGAAAGTCTAATTGGTTCCAAGCCTGATTGTTCCATGTCGCCACCATTCGGAGCGGTACTTTGCCGGCGAAAGCGCCTGTTCAAAGGCCAGCCTCGACAGCTATGCGAATGGCATCGGCGGAAGTCGCGGCGCCCAATCTTTCCATCAATAATGCCCGATGCATTTTGACCGTCTGTTCGCTGACGCCAAGCCGGAACGCAATTTGCCTGTTGAGATGCCCCAGCGCCATTTCGGCCAGTACCTCGCGTTGCCGCCGTGACAACGTCTTCACCGCCGTTGCTGCGGCAATCCGCCGGTTCTCATACGACATGGGCGCGCCAGCCTCCAGTTCGACCTGTGAGCCGAGAAAGAACTCAAGCTCGCCCTCTTCGTCAAATATCGGCGCAACCAGCACCGCATTGCGAAAGGGCGTTCCATCGCGTTTGTAATTGAGGATTTCGACAAGAACCGGTGTGTGGCGCTTAACTGCGTTGCTTATTGTTTCACTCAACCAAGGCTCAGTGCCTGGACCAGCCAAAAATTTGCAGTTGCGTCCTATGATTTCATGTTCGGCATACCCCGTCAGCTCCAAAAAAGCGGCATTGCAGGCAATGATAGGGTTATCGCGTTGACGCGGATCACTGACGACCGACGCTATCGGACTGTTCGAGATAAGGGCATGCAGCCGCGGGTTGTTGTGGCCAAGAACAGACAAATTGGACTGCCTCCTCACTATCCAATCGGCGCATTGCAGCACGTACTTCTAATGTCTGCACTAACCGGCCGCAGGAGGCAATATAGAGAAACATGGTATAAAGGATAGGTTGACACATCGAAAGCATAGGTTACCTTCTACGCTCCCGACAACCCTAGAGGTGTCGCTAAAAGGGGGAGAGAAACGTGGAAAATCTTACATTTGGCCAATATTCTTTGGTCTACAATGCATTTTCATTTACATTTGCCACCATGGCAGCGGCAACGCTGTTTTTGTGGCTCGGCCGTTCGCAAGTCGGGCCAGCCTACAAGACCGCACTTACCATTTCCGGTTTGGTTACGGCCATTGCGGCTTATCATTATTTCCGTATTTTCGAAAGCTGGCAAGGTGCCTATTCCGTCGAAGGCGGGATAGTGGCCGCAAGCGGTTATGCATTTAACGATGCCTACCGTTATGTCGATTGGTTGCTGACCGTGCCATTGCTTCTTATTGAACTTATCCTCGTGATGCGTTTGAGCGAAGAAGAAACCGTCTCCAAAGCATTCAAGCTTGGAAGTGCAGCGGCATTGATGATCATCTTAGGTTATCCAGGCGAAATCGCTGCAGACATTCCAACCCGCGTATTGTGGGGCACATTGTCGGCAATTCCTTTTGTCTACATCATGTGGCAATTGTTTGCCGGTCTCGGTGCATCGATCAACAGCCAGCCAGACAGTGTACGTGAGTTGGTGAAGAAGGCACGTTTGTTGACCTTCGCATCATGGGGTTTCTACCCAATCGTATACATGATCCCGTACACGAACCTGAGCGGCTCGGATGTAACCGTGGGCGTGCAAGTCGGCTACACAATTGCCGATTTGATCGCAAAGGCAGGCGTTGGCGTCTTGATCTACATGATCGCCGTACGCAAATCGCGCGCCGAATATGGTGACAAGGCCTTCGGTTAAGAACTTGGACGTACGCCGCTTCGGTGGCGTACATTCCTATATGAATACAATTTCATACTCGCATTATGCAGGCGCAACATTCTCAAAAATGTTGCGCCTGTTTGCTTTACCATTAGTTACTCTGCTGCTCGTTATCGTTGATCGCTTTTGGGGCGTCATGGGTGGCACGCATGTCAATATGCTGGCTGCCTTGGCAATCGTCCTTGCAGGCATCCCGCACGGAACGCTCGACGTTGAAATAGCCGCGGCCCATTTCGGACAAAAGGGCATGGCTGGTAAGGCCAAGATCATTGGCAGCTATCTTATATGCGCGGCGGCCATGGTGCTTTTATGGGTTGTGCTTCCTGAGCTGGCGCTCATTTCTTTTCTTCTCATCTCTATCGTGCATTTCAGCCGTGACTGGCGTGGCGGAGTTGACCCGTTTTTGGCTATGATGGTCGGGTGGGCTTTGGTTGCGCTGCCCGCGCTTGCAAGCCCAAATGATGTCGCCATGATATTTGCGGCGTTGACGGGTAGCCAAAATGGTGTGGTAATCGCCGCCATACTCGGCGCAGCTTCGGTTCCAGCCGCATTGGGAAGCTTGGTCTTCGCATATTGGGCGTTCAGTCATAATGATAAGCAAAGTGCACTTGAGGTGCTTGCGTGCGTCATTGCAGCGCTGTTGCTGCCGCCACTCGTTGCATTTGCGGTTTTCTTCTGCGGGCTGCATTCACCCCGCCATATGGCAGACGCCTTGCGCGAGACAGGCGCGCTTTCGCCTTTTAAAAAGGCAGTAATCATTGCGGCAGTATCGGCATTGTCACTTGGGATAGGTGTAGTGATGTTCTTATATCAGGGCGATGTTCCGGCAGACATGGGAGTCGTCCGGTCAGCCTTCATTCTGATATCGACGCTAACGGCGCCGCATTTCATTCTGGAATATTTATTGTCGGATAAGCAGCGGGCTTAACCCGCCCTATTCAATGCGCTTGCCTCACGGACCAAAGCGCGGCACATCATCGCTGTCTTAATCGGGAGTATGCTATGAAATTCCGCACTCTGATGCTGTGCAGCAGCGTCGCCTGTATCGCCCTTTCGCCTGCGGCACATGCGCAATTATCTACACCCGAGACCAAAATCGTCGCAACCATAGACGCCGAATATGAGCGGTCGGTTGCCTTGTTGGAGCGGCTGGTCAACCAGAATTCGGGTACGATGAATTTTGCTGGCGTGAAGACGGTCGGCGACATGATGCGGGCTGAATTGGAACCTCTGGGTTTCCACGTTGACTGGATCGACATGGCTAAGGCTGGACGCGCTGGCCATCTAATCGCGACAAAGCCCGGTAAGAAGGGCACCAAGAAATTGCTCCTGATTGCCCATCTCGATACTGTGTTTGAAGCAGACAGCCCATTTCAGACATTCGTCCGCAAGGGTGATGAAGCAGTGGGCCCCGGCGCAGGTGATGACAAGGGTGGCATGGTCGTCATTGTGTCGGCGCTTCGCGCCATGAAGGCAGCGGGCACGTTGAAAGACGCTGCGATCGAAATCCATATGACCGGCGATGAAGAAGATTCGGGCGACCCAATTCAAGTTACCCGTGCACCATTGATTGCTGCCGGCAAGACCGCCGATGTCGCACTGGATTTCGAAGGGCTGTCAATTGAGAACGGCAAGGATATGGGCGTCATTTCCCGTCGGTCATCGAACAGCTGGAAATTGGAGGTATCGGGCATCACTGGACATAGCTCGTTGATATTCGATAGCACTTATGGCGATGGCGCGGCATTTGAATTAGCCCGCATTCTGCATCGCTTCCGCACGGAATTGCCCGAGCCCAACCTGACATTTAACGTTGGCCTTGTGGCGGCTGGGCAAGAGGCAAGCTTGGATACTGACGGCGTGCGTATCAGCGCAAAGGGAAAGACGAATATCATTCCCGGCATTGCGCTCGCGCGCGGCGATTTTCGTACATTATCGGAAGATCAGAGCGCCCGCGTCCGCGAAAAAATGATCAGCATTGTCTCGGCATCAGCACCCAAAACCACCGCTAAAATCACATTTGACCCAGGCGGTTATCCCGCGATGGCGCCAACGGACGGCAACAAAGCGTTGCTCGCGCACTTGAATGTTGTGAACCGCGATCTCGGGCTTGCTGAACAAGCGCCACTAGATCCGTTGAAGCGCGGTGCAGGGGACATCAGTTTCGTTGCCAACGATGTTGACGGTCTTGTGGGTCTTGGCGCTTTCAGCCGGGGCGATCATGCGCCAGGCGAAACGGTAGACCTTGCGAGCATCAAACGGCAGGCCAAACGCGCGGCCATATTGATGATGCGCTTAACACACGGAAAATAGCATTCGGGGATAGCCGCAATCGGGCATGCCTTGGTGTTTTGGCCACCACAGCGATCATTTAGAATTTGGCGGTTCAAATCCCCGTAGCAACCTATCAGCCGCTCTGGCTGGGGGCATAACCCCACGGACGTTCAGTTCATACAAAAAAGGCGGCGCATTTCTGCACCGCCTTTTTTGATCAGTTTAAAGCGTTAGAGACTAACGTCCCTCACGCGAAGCCTTACCGAAGACGCGATATTGTTCGTTTCCGACAAAACCAAACTTCGTAATGCCGCTGCGCTTCACCGAAACCAATGCTTTATCAACGGTGTCATAAGGCGCCGTTGGCGCTGGCTGGAACTGAAGTTCTGGCTCAGGGCTCATTGACTTGGTGCGCACCAGATATTGCTCCATCTGCTGCAACGTCACAGATGTGCCGTTCCATTGAATGGTGCTATCCGGAAGAATGATGATCTTGTTAATAACAGGATCAATCGGATCTACCGGTGGAGGCGCGTTAGGGTCATTGACCGGAAGGTCGATGTTTACGGCGTGCGAAACCGGGGGGATGGTGATCATCAGCATGAT
This sequence comes from Sphingomonadales bacterium 28-55-16, assembly GCA_002278855.1. Classification (GTDB taxonomy): domain Bacteria; phylum Pseudomonadota; class Alphaproteobacteria; order Sphingomonadales; family Sphingomonadaceae; genus Sphingorhabdus_B. The sequence continues at coordinate 34,369 of NCGG01000009.1, read as the reverse complement.
GAGGAGAACGAGCATGACGTCGATCAACGGCGTCGTGTTCATTTCCATCATCGGCTGGCCATCATCTTTACCGCCACTCATTGCCATGATGTTTGTTCCTTAAATTGCTTACTGAACGTTCGCGTTTTCGAATGGCGACGAAATGAAGCCAACGCGCGCGAAACCAGCCATTTGCATGGTGTAAATTGCACCACCGATACAACGATAGGGCGTATTGATGTCACCACGAATATGCGCCTCTGGAAGCATATCAGGCTCGATCAGTCCGGCAGCAGCAGCCTCTGGGCCACCCAGCTTTTCAAACTCAGCCTTCAAATGCTTTGCAGCACGATCCACCAGTTCAGTCGAATCGACCGGCGTGACATTCCAGTAAATACGGCACTCACCACCTGGGTTTGCACCTTCATATGCTGGGTCACCTGGATCACGTCCGGCTGCATCAGTTGTAGTCACCGACAACAGAACGTTTTCACGCTTTGCCTTGGTTGGCTCAAACTTGATAACCGGAATATCCATTTTCACTGATTGGATCGAAACTGGAATTGCAATGAGGAACACGATGAGGAGCACCAGCATGACGTCTACGAGCGGCGTCGTGTTGATGTCAGACATCGGCGTAAAACCACCGCCGTCGCCTCCTGAACTGATTGCCATTGGCCAATCCTCTCTAACTAAATTGGGTCAAAATCGAGCGCCAGCATTATGCTGGCGGATGGGCTACGCCGAAACGTAGCCCTCACCCAATCTTACTTCTTTACTGCGGCAGGAGCTGGCTTGCTTGGTGCTGCTGCTGCAGTCACCGCTGGCTTCAAGTTACCACCCGACGAGATGTAACCAAGCACATCGTTCGAGAAAGTAGACAAGCTACGTGCGATTGTCTTGTTACGCGCCTGAAGCCAGTTGTATGCAAGAACGGCAGGAACAGCAACGAACAGACCAATTGCGGTCATGATCAATGCTTCACCCACTGGACCAGCAATCTTACCGATGTCCGCTTGACCTGCGATACCGATTTTAATCAGTGCCGAGTAAATCCCGATAACCGTACCGAGCAGACCAACAAATGGTGCAGTTGCACCAACGGTGGCGAGGAAAGGCAGACCCGTGGAGAGCTTGTTGTTGATGGCCTCTTCCGAACGCGACATCGCGCCGTGCAACCAGTCATGTGCTTCGATTGGGTCAGTCAAAAGAGCGTGCTGCTTTTTTGCTGCAATACCGTCGTCGACAACTTGGCGATATGCGCTGTTCTTGTCGAGCTTCGCTGCACCTTCTTCAAGCGAGGCTGCACGCCAAAATTGTGCGCGTACTTGCTTATACTGATTCAACACCTTCTGCTGTTCAAACAACTTTGTGAACATGATGTAGAATGAGAAAACCGACATGATAACCATCACCGAGAAAATCGCGATGGAGATCGGGCCGCCTTCTTTAAGTGCAGGAATGAGGCCGAATTGTGCGGCGGCCTCAGGTGCGGCACCAGCCGCGGTCAAAAACAAAATCGACATTTTAACTACCTCTCAAAAAATACTACTTGCTAGCAAAAAAGACCCGGCGCCAAGGCTGCCCCCTATACCGGGCCACAAAATTATTTCGGTATCTGCCACCGCACACGGTTCGAATAGGAACCTTGAACGGGTTCGCCGTTCCGCACGGCAGGTGTAAAGCGCGCACGGCGCTTAACATTGGTGCAGGTTGCGGCATCGAGATCGTCATGACCACTTGATTGGGTAACAACGCAGTCAATGACGCGACCGTCCGTGCCGATGGTGACGCGGAAACCAGTCGTACCCTCACGCTCCTGCTGCAGAGCACGCGATGGATAATCGTTCGTGTTTGCCCAGTTACCTGGATTACCGCGTGGCTTCGCCTCAGCAGTAGGACCTGCTGGAGGTGGTGGTGGCGCTGGCGGCGCCGCAGTCGGAACAACCGGTGCCGCAGGTGGCGGCGTATCGACTGTACGAATTGTTGGCGGCGGCGAAACCGTCTGCACCAAAGGCGGAGGCGAAACCACTGGTGGTTCGATCTGCTTTTCAGGCTCGGGTGGTGGCTCTTCTTCTTCGGGTGGTTCTTCTTCTTTCACGTCGACCACGGTCATTTTTTCCTTGATGGCGATGACCGCATCATATGCGAGGCCAGTCACCAAGGCATAACCCAGGAAGGCGTGAAGAAGGAGTACAATGACGACAGAAACCAAACGGTTCGTGCTCATCCCATCTTGATCAGCATATGCCATGCGGAAACAACTCTCCTACCTTCAAATCAATATAGTACAACGAAGACGCATGCTTGCACATGCGCCCGACGTACCCCCGCGATATCGAATTCTGTCTTTTTTTTTGCTCGATTCCACGGTGCATTAGCCAACCCTATCATGCCAAGCAATCCGGATTCTGCGATTCATCTGCAATTCATCGACATAACGGCTTTATGCTACAATATGGTACAGCTAGAAACGCCGTCAAAAGATGACTGAACAAAGGGAAGTTTAATGCGACAAATGCACGTAAGAATAGCTTTGGGCTTTATTTTTCTGGGGCTTGGCGTTTCGGCATCAGCCCAGAAGACTGTCGCAGTCCCAGCTACCGTTGCCATTGAAGCCGAGCAGGCAAGCTATGCAGATATTGCCGATTTGGTAGTGATATCCCCTCTGATCATCGACGGAACCGTGCGTAACGTTACAAAAATTTCAGCTGCACAAGCTATCGGTGTACCTTTGACACTCCAGCGTGTGCTCGTCGACGTTGACGTCATGGCGCTGATTCGTGGTGATGGCGGGACCACCCCGCGCGTCAGGTTTCTTCTTGATATCCCAAAGGACGCGAAGGGGAACATTCCCAAGTTAAAAAAACAACGCATGTTCCTGTTCGGACGACAGGTGATCAATCGTCCAGGTGAGATCCAATTGTCGCGCCCAAACGCTTTGGCGATGTTCAGCCCAAATAATGATGCGCTGGTGCGTGGCATCACGAAAGAAGCAGTTCAATTAGATGCGCCGCAGCGGATTATATCGGTTGGCAGCGCCTTTCACAGCGCAGGAACCGTTTTAGGCGAAGGCGAAACGCAGATATTTCTAAAAACCGACAAGGACCAGCCCTTATCGCTGACCGTGCTCAGCCGACCGAGCCAGCAAAAGCAATGGGCGGTATCGACCGCTGAAGTCATCGATGCCTCTGCGACTGCGCCACAACGTTTCACTTTGTTATGGTATCGCCTCGCATGTGGCTTGCCCCCCACGCTTCCGTCCGACCGGATCGAAGCTGCCAGCAGCGAGAACGCGCGGCGGGCCGAAGCCGATTATAAGTTCGTTGTAGATGCGCTTGGCCCATGCGGCCGCAAACGGTAACAGGTCAGAGGTAAGGCGCCGCCGACTGCGCTCGCGGTTCAAAAAATGTGCCCTTCAGGGCGATCGTCATCGCGAGGCGCCCGGCACCCATAAGATATCGCCGCCACGCGACGCGTTAATCAACCTGCACAATGTAAAAAGATAATCTGATAAGCGGTTAAGATAATTCAGCGCCTGAGGATTAATCGCCGCATCAAGCGATGCCGCAACCAATGCGCGTTCTGCACGGCGCGTTACGACACGCGCCATGTGCATGTGCGCGGCAGGCAAGCTGCCGCCGGGCAAAATAAAACTGGTGAGCGGCGGAAGTTGCGCATTGGCATTATCAATCGCCGCCTCAAGCCATTCGACCTGTGATGCAACTATCCGCAACTCCATCGGCGAGGGTTCAAAGCTCTCCCCCGGCGTCGCGATATCAGCGCCCAAGTCAAACAGGTCATTTTGAACACGCCGCAGCTCCGCAACCAATGGCGAATCGCCCTCATCGGCAGCCAGCGACTGGATCGCCAAGCCAAGCGCGGAGTTTGTCTCATCCACTTCGCCAATGGCATGCAGCCGTGACGCGGTTTTCGAAACACGTGAGCCATCGACCAACCCAGTCGTGCCATCATCACCTGTGCGGGTGTAAATCTTGTTCAGCTTGACCATGAGACGGGCTTATTGCGATCCAGCAATGAGCACCAATATCGCAAGCAGGGCAATGGTGATCGCCTGCCACTTCACACGCGCAAACATCATCTTGTTCTGCACTGTCAGCGACTTAGGCAGACCAGCTTCATCTAAGTCCGCTGGACGCAAATTCGCAAAAGCATGCAACCCGCGGATCAGCGCAAAAGCCACGGCACCAGCAGCGCCAATGATGAGGAGAACCAACAATATAGTCATGAGGAAAAAGTCCTTGTCCAGGGCCAATACCCCGCAGCGCCTATCTAGGCATCCGATAAGGAGATTCCAAGCATTAGCGTTCCGTGACGCAAATTATCAATAAGTTCAGCCCCATTTTCGCCTGCCGCGCGGCGGACCGACAAAGCAGGCGATGCCTTGCTCTTTGCCAACTTCTCGCCGTTGCTGTCGAGCAACAGCGGATGGTGCCAATATACGGGCTCGGGTAGGTCAAGGAGATGCTGAAGCAGGCGATGAACAGCGGTATATGCAAATAAATCTTTGCCACGGACCACGTGCGTAATGCCGTTGGCGGCATCGTCTACGGTTGCAGCAAGATGATAGGATGCAGGCGCGTCTTTCCGCCACAACACCACATCGCCAAAGGCCATAGGGTCGGCATATTGCTGCCCCGCCACCAAATCCATCCATGTTAGCGGCCCCGCCAAAGCGCACGCCTTTGCCATATCCAGCCGCCACGAAAATGCGGCATCACCGTTAAACGGATGGGCGCGACAGGTTCCGGGATAATGCGGGCCATCGGGACCATGTGGGACCGACTTATACTTTAAAGCTGCGGCAATATCGTTTCGCGTGCAGCCGCAACGATAAAGCAAGCCCGCCGAAATCAAACGGTCACGCGCAGCCGCGTAACGGTCGATATTCTGCGATTGGAACTGCACGTCTCCGTCAGGCACGAGCCCAAGCCAATCGATATCCGCGATGATGGCCTCGACATGCTCCGGTCTGCTGCGCGTGCCGTCAATATCCTCCATACGCAGCTGGAACGCACCGCCAAAAGTCCGCGCAAAATCATGCGCACAAAGTGCAGAAAAGGCGTGCCCAAAATGCAACTGGCCATTGGGACTCGGAGCAAATCGCGTCACTACCCTGCCCTTCGGAGCGGAAATGTCGGGTAAATATTGATTTACAAAGTCCCGCGGCACCAAAAATTATCCCCAATTATACTATATCCGGTGCCTTTAACCCCTTGACGTCACAATATGTGCAAATAGGTTGGCAACTGTCAGAATGCTGTAACGCTGATAGGCTTAAAGCATGTATGACAAAAGGGGAGTAGGGTTCGACTTATGTTGCATACCGGAACTTTCGAGGCAGCTGGCCGGGCAAGGCACCCGGAGAATTGCCCCGCGCTGGTGCTTAACGCTGATTATACACCGTTAAGCTATTATCCGCTTAGCCTATGGCCCTGGCAGACTGCTATCAAGGCGGTTTTCCTCGACAAGGTGGACATCGTTTCCAATTACGATCGGCATGTGCATAGCCCAAATCTGGACATGAAGATTCCGTCCGTCATTGCGCTACGCCAATATGTGAAGCCTTCTGAATATCCCGCCTTCACGCGCTTTAACTTGTTTTTACGCGACAAGTTTGAATGCCAATATTGCGGATCAGGTGACAATCTGACTTTCGACCATATCGTCCCGCGCCGGTTAGGCGGCATCACCAGCTGGGAAAATGTGACGACGGCTTGTTTGCACTGCAACCTCAAAAAAGGTGGCCGCACGCCGAAACAAGCGCAAATGCAGTTGAATATGGCAGCGATCCGGCCAACAAGCTGGCAATTACAGGACCGCGGCCGTGCATTTCCGCCAAACCATCTGCATGAAACATGGCACGACTGGTTGTATTGGGATATTGAACTGGAGGGTTAAGCCCTTACTCAGTTACCGTTAAGGCGGGCACCGCGCGTGCGGCGTCTTCCGGAGTAATCCCAGGCGGCGGCGCAGCAGCGATGCGTTCTTCGCCGCGCATCACACGGCCAGCGCGTTTAATTGCATCGCGCAATCGCGGATAAATGCCGCACCGGCATAAATTGGTGATAGCCGCGTCAATTTCCGCGTCGGTCGGGTTGCTGTTTTTCTTCAACAAGACCGATCCCGCCATAATCACGCCGGAAATGCAGAAACCGCATTGCGGGACGTTGCTTGCAACAAACGCCTGCTGCAACGGGTGGCTGCGGTCGCGGCTAAGGCCCTCAATCGTCGTGACGAAGCGCCCTTCGGCTTCGGCTATGGTCACAAGGCAGGCGCGGATCGATTCGCCGTCGATTTCGACCATACACGCACCGCAATCGCCACTGCCGCAGCCATATTTGGTGCCCGTCAAATTCGATGCATCGCGCAACGCCCATAACAAAGGCGTTTGCGGGTCCATTTTATACTGAACGGGGCGGTCGTTTACGGTGAATTTGGTCATGGTCTGCCGTTACCCGCCCCTAAGCCCTCCCGCAAGCGGGAGGGGAATGCCATCATCGCCAACATTCGCCGCGAACGGGTAATGTTTCAGGCTAGAATCAATCCCGCCAGCTTGTGTCAATCTGGTCAGCTTTGCGGACCATGGCGTCAAATTCAACACGGCCCGACCCACCCGGGGGCGACGCCATATACAAATCGCGTTGGTGCACGGCGATGACGTCTGGCGACACCGTTATCGGCTTGCCCATTTGCAAGGTCGCCATCTGATGCTCGCAAGCGCGTTGCAGCGCCCAATATTTAATGAATGCATCTGGCAGCGTCTTACCCATGACGACAGGGCCGTGGTTCCGCAGCATCAATATCCGCTTGTCACCCAGATGTTCCACAAGGCGGACGCCTTCCTCCTCGCGCACGGTAACGCCTTCAAAATCATGATAGGCCAATTGCCCCATGAAGTTGCAGGCGTAGAAATTCACGGGTTGCAAACCACCTTCAAGGCTGCACACCGCGACCGTTGCGGTGGTGTGGGTGTGGATAATCGCATGGGCGTCAGGCAATGTCCGATGGAACAGGCTATGCTGAACAAAACCTGCTTTGTTCACATGCCATGGATTGTCCGAGTCAATCTTGTTCCCATCGATGTCGATTTTGATAAGGCTTGATGCGGTGATCTCGCCGAAGTGCATGCCATAAGGGTTGATTAAAAACGCGCCGTCTTCGTCAGGCACCTTGACCGTGATGTGGTTAAAAACCAGTTCGTCCCAACCAAACATCGAAAATATCCGATAACAGGCCGCAAGCTCCTGCCGCGCCGTCCATTCGGCTTCGCTATACTTGCTGTTTGACTTCAATTGGGTGGCCATGCGCGCTCTCCTGCTCATTCATTACGTTGCTTTATGAAACGAACAATGCGCGAGGGCAAGTGTTAGGCGACCACAAAAAGCGCTGACAAACAGCAACGACGCGCATAAAAGCGCCGTTTCCGCTTGATATTTCGGACCGAACTATTTAGGGGGCTCATCAACACGCCGCCTGTGAATGCGGCGATTTTCGTTTTTAGCCTTTCAAAGTGGCCGTTTTAAGCCATTTTGCCGATTCGATGCGGAGTTGAGTTTTTTATGCAAATCATGGTTCGCGACAATAACGTTGATCAAGCCCTACGCGCGCTGAAGAAGAAGTTGCAGCGTGAAGGCGTCTATCGCGAAATGAAGCTGCGTCGTCATTTTGAAAAGCCATCTGAAAAGCGCGCCCGTGAAAAGGCTGCAGCCGTTCGTCGCGCACGGAAAATGGAGCGCAAGCAACAGGAACGTGACGGGGCGAAATAGGCCTTTGCGACTTGTGACAAGGAAGGCGCCTTTTACCGGCGCTTTTTTTGTATCTAGAATCCGCGCTGCTTTCTGCTAGTCAGCGCGCAACTTAGCCAACAGGAATTTTGTATGTCCGTCACTGCCGTTCCGATCCAACCACTTAAAAAAGGCTCGCTCACCAAATATTGGGCCGCGATTGCATTGGTTCTCGCCGCCGGTGGGGGCCTTGCTTATTGGGGCACCAGCGACGTACGTCAGGAATTCGGAGGCGTGGTGACCACATCTTCCGGCCTGCGCTACAAGATCATTCAAGCCGGCGAAGGCCCAACGCCTACCAACAATGACGTGGTTTTGGTGGGCTACAAGGGCATGTTGAAAGACGGCACCGTCTTCGACCAAAACCCGCAAGCTGGCTTTCCGGTCACTGGCGTAGTGCCTGGCTTTTCCGAAGGCCTCAAGATTATGCAGCGTGGCGGCAAATATCGCCTCTGGATTCCAGCCAAGCTTGGGTACGGTCCCGAAGATCAGCGCAACCCTCAGACGGGCCAAGTCGCCATTCCGGGTGGTAGCGAACTGACCTTTGACGTCGAGCTACTTGAGTTCAAATCACGCGCTGAAATCGAAGCTATGCAAAAGCAAATGCAGGAAATGCAGAAGCAGCAAGCTGGAACAGCCGGTGGGCAAGGTGGTGGTGCACCACAAGGCCTGCCCCCTGAAATTCAGCAGCAAATTGACGCGCAGATGCAGGCGCAGCAAGGGCAAGCGCCAGCGCAATAACCAGGTGCAAGACGTTTTGCGCTGGCACCGACGCGATACGCGTTAAATTACAAAATGGGGTTGCAGTCGGAAACGATGTGCGGCCCCATACAGAAATCGTTCATATAATTCGATGTAACCCGCATATTGCAAGCCGCGCATAGTGGTTTTCTAGCGGCAGCCTATCTTTAGACGGGCCTTTTTACTTCGAATATCATCGGGAGGGGCAGAAGTTGAGCATTACCAATATTGTGGCTATTGCGATGCTCTCGGGATCACCACAATGTCCTCCCGTTGGCGATTTGGGCAATGCTGTAAAAGTGCTGGACGCCACGCCTGTGGTTCACGTGGCTGCACAGCAGACCCTTGCGAATACGGCCAATAATGTCGCCGTTGAGCCCGCAATACCAAGCCAGGAGGGTGTCGCCGCTGCAACGTCGCCGGCAACGGGCGCCCCACAACCGACATCGGCAACCGAGATAGCAGTTGCGCAGACCCCGCGGACTGAACCGCCGACGGCGATGGACACACCGGCGACCGCCACCATTGATAGGGCTACCATCATCGTGACCGCAAGGCAGGGCCCGCCCCGTGGCGACCCGATTGCAGTCGTGAATGAGGTGTCCTTCGTCGCCGTGCAAGCGGTCGATGAAGCTGTCATCGCGCCTGTCGCTTATGGGTATCAAAGAGGCTTGCCTGAACCGCTCCGTGACGGGATCCACAATGCGTTGAACAATCTCGATGAGCCGATCGTGTTCGTGAATTTCCTGTTACAGCTCAAAATCGGCAAGGCCGTGGAGACCGTGGGACGTTTTGCCATCAACTCGACGATCGGTGCGGCGGGACTTTTTGACGTTGCCGAAAAGAAGCCATTCAAACTGCCACGCCGTTCCAATGGTCTGGCGGATACTTTGGGTTATTATGGCGTGGGTCCCGGACCCTATATATTTCTGCCTTTAATTGGGTCCACGACCGTACGGGACGTAATCGGGCGTATTGTCGACCTATCGTTGTTACCAACGGCCGTAGGGAAGCCATTTACCAACCCGTTGGTATCGGCAACCAAGGGTGCACTCTCTTCGATCGACGACCGCGTTGAGAATGACGAGATCCTAACGCGCATTCAGCAAAGCGGGAACCCTTATGCTGCGATGCGCGAATATTATCTGAAGAAGCGGCAGGCGGAGATCGATGTCCTGAGGGGCAAGAGATGTAATGCGGATATCAATCTTGCGGATCTAGAGTTTATGGATTCGTTGCCCGGGACCAAAAAGCCAAGCAAGAAATAGCCTGCACCGTCAAAAGACCAGGCATTGGTGAACCTATAGCGTTGCGAAAAATATGATCGTTGCGCCGGCCATCACGAGCGTTGCAGACCACCCGGTAATCGTTGCGCGCGTTCCTAATGTGAGGCGCCCCATCGCGCGTGGATTGCGGACAATCAGCATCATCATCACCATTAAAGGCGCAGCAAGGACGCCGTTGACAACAGCGGCCCAGTACAGCGCGCGTGCTGGGTCAATGCCTATATACTGCAAGGATACGCCAAGCATCGTCGTCACGGCGATCGTTCCGTAAAACAGCCGTGCCTTCGTCGGTTTTGCATCGAGGCTAGACGCTATTCCAAACATTTCGGTCACCGCATACGCCGCTGATCCGGCAAGCACCGGGACGGCAAGCAAGCCAGTTCCAATGATCCCCAGAGCAAACAGCGCAAAGGCAAAATTGCCGGCAATTGGCCGCAATGCTTCCGCCGCCTGCGCCGACGTTTCGATGTCGCGCACACCATTCGCATGCAGCGTTGCGGCGGTAGCAAAGACAATTGCCAGCGAAACAATCGAACTGAACGCCATGCCCGCCAGTGTATCGATCCGAATGCGCTTCAGCTCCGGCCCTGCATCCTTTGGCGTGATGCACAATGGTTTGGCCTTATGCCGTTTCTGCTCTTCAATCTCCTGACTGGCCTGCCAGAAAAAGAGATAGGGGCTAATGGTCGTGCCCAATATCGCGACGACAGCGGTTGCGTAAGCGCCCGTATACTCGATCCGCGGAACCACCAATGAGGTAAGTGCTTCTCCCCAAGGGACATGCGCCACAATCACAACGGCAACATAAGCAAAAAGCGATAAAGTGGTCCACTTAAGGACCGACGCATATCGCTCATAGGACAGCCAAACCTCAACGACGACACAGAAGACGCCGAATAACAGCGTATACAGCCATAAGGGGCCGCCGATCAGCAAACCCACTGCCGCGCCCATGGCCGCCAAGTCGGCACCCAGATTAACGATGTTGGCAATCAACAAAAGCGCGACCATCAACACCAGCAAAGGCCGGGGATAATGGCGGCGCAAGTTGCGCGCGATCCCTGCCCCAGTCACGCGCCCGATTTGCGCGGCGACCTCCTGAATGGCGACCATCAACGGAAAACTGAATAAGAACGTCCAGCTTAACCCATAACCAAACTGGGCGCCTATTTGGCTATGCGTGCCAATGCCCGAGGGGTCGTCATCCGCCGCGCCGGTTATCAGTCCAGGGCCTAAGCGCGAGAGGAAATTGCTGCGCGATGTTTCATCCTTTTGCATTGCTGGCGATAACAGGCGCAGTAGACACCAATGTCAACCAGCGACGCTTCAAGACGCTTCGCCGCTAGGCCCCTTCCAACAATCCTTCATCCTTGATCCGCTTTTGCCAATAAGCCGGCGCCAATTGGTGGACGTTGTTGCCGTCGCTGTCGACCGCGACTGTCACCGGGAAATCCTGCACTTCAAATTCGTAAATCGCTTCCATGCCCAAGTCGGCAAAGCCAACAACTTTACTGCCTTTGATCGCACGCGCCACGAGATAGGCTGCACCACCAACGGCCATGAGATATGCGCTTTTGTGTTTGGCAATAGCTTGGGTTGCTGCCGGGCCGCGCTCGGCCTTACCGACGCATGCGAGCAGACCTTGGGCAAGCATCATGTCCATGAACTTATCCATGCGCGTCGCGGTTGTCGGCCCTGCTGGTCCAACAATTTCTGCGCCCACCGGATCGACGGGTCCCACATAATAGATCATCCGGCCTTTGAAACTGACGGGCAGTTCTTCGCCCTTGGCCAGCATATCTGCGATCCGCTTATGTGCTGCGTCGCGTCCGGTCAGCATCTTGCCATTCAGCAGCAGGCGGTCGCCTTGTTTCCAACCTGCGACAATGTCTGGCGTCAGCGTATCAAGGTCAACCCGAATGGCCGCTGCGTCCGGTGTCCAATCGACCTTAGGCCAATCATCCAGTTTCGGCGCCTCAAGATAGGCCGGGCCAGTACCATCGAGCGTGAAATGCGCGTGGCGCGTGGCGGCGCAGTTGGGGATCATCGCCACTGGCTTGCCCGCCGCGTGGCAGGGCGCATCCATGATTTTTACATCCAATATCGTCGAAAGCCCGCCAAGACCCTGTGCACCAATGCCAAGCGCGTTGACCTTGTCAAAAATCTCGATGCGCATGGCCTCAATGTCATTTTGCGGCCCGCGCGCTTTGAGAGGCCCCATGTCGATGGGCTCCATCAGCGCTTGTTTCGCAAGCAGCACGCAATGTTCCGCCGTGCCGCCAATGCCAATCCCCAACATGCCGGGCGGGCACCAGCCAGCGCCCATTTGCGGCAGCATCTCGACCACCCAATCGACGATATTGTCCGAAGGGTTCATCATCTTGAACTTCGACTTATTCTCGCTGCCGCCGCCTTTGGCCGCCACATCGACCGACACCTTAGATCCGGGAACCAGATCCACATGTAGAACGCACGGCGTGTTGTCTTTGGTGTTGCGGCGCGTGAAGGCAGGGTCCGCGAGTACCGAAGCACGCAATTTGTTCTCAGGATGCAAATAGGCCCGGCGGACGCCCTCATCGACCACGTCCTGTAATGATGCGGAGATGTCCTCCAAGCGGCAGTCCATGCCCCATTTGACAAAGACGTTGGCGATGCCTGTATCCTGGCAAATCGGCCGATGCCCCTCTGCGCACATGCGGCTGTTGGTCAGGATTTGCGCGATGGCGTCTTTGGCTGCGGGCGATTGTTCGGCCGCATAAGCGTCACCCAGTGCACGGATATAATCCATGGGGTGGAAGTAACTTATATATTGCAACGCGTCGGCGACGCTGTCGATCAAATCTGCATTGCGGATGATTACGGTCATATTGGCCCCTGCGCTCTAGATGTGCCACGTCATTAACGTGCTGTACCATCGATTCAAGCGCCATTCGGTGGCGCACTGTCGAAGGATGGCGCGCGAACAATGGCTTTATCGAAAGGGCTCCGGAGGTACGGCTTTGATTGGCTGCCTTTCGCCTGAAAGCCGTCATAATGTGAAAAGTCTTATCAAGGTCTCACCTAAAACGATGCCAACGCATTTATGGCTGATGTAATGCCCCGTCAGCCTCAGGGCGGTCAAAGAATTGTCGGCTGAACCCGACACCTCAAATACTGCGTCGCAAGTACAGTCAGTATGGTAATTTTGCGGCGCGGACCGTTACAATCATATTGGCCGCAAAAAATATGTATTGCTCCATTTTCCATCTTGCGCGCTGAATATCGCTTAGCAAGTCCGCGCGTCGCTGCCCCTAGCGCGCCCCATGGGTGCGACGAATGGAATCACATTAGCGACGAATTGAGGGCTTCGTTTTCAATTTACCCTCTTGCGTCTCAAAATGAATAAGGCACTATAGGTAGCGGTTGGCCATAGGGGGCGTTACCACAATTTGTGCTTCAAGCTGCAGGATGATATTCTGTCGGTGGGGAGCTTTTTCCAGTCGATAAGCTGGGGACAAGTTAAAATACTCCCCCCGACAAGGCCAAAAAATGCTAACAGGGAGTTTCGTGCCCTGAGTCGAACAATATGGGAACATTGGTTTCCGCAAATATACAGCTGGTCGCTGGATGTCGGATAACCGGCAATCAGTTTCGGTACGCCGCAATGAATGGAGCTACAGGTTAAAATGGATTTTAGGGACACAGGCCAGGGGGCCGACGACATGACCGCAGGAATGATGACAGATATGCTTGAAAAAGTAGCTGAAGCGGCAAAAGCGGACATCGCCGAAACCAAGAAAGGCGCCTCCAGCAACACTGTCGACGCGCGCCGTTTCAATGTGGTTACCGATCCGTCACGCGACGCTTTGCTGACCGAGTTCGGCAAGGACACGTTGCAGGACCGTTATCTTTTGCCGGGCGAGAGCTACCAAGACCTGTTTGCGCGCGTCGCATCGGCCTATTCCGATGACGAAGCGCACGCGCAGCGTCTGTATGACTATATCTCGCGCCTTTGGTTCATGCCGGCAACGCCTGTCTTGTCCAACGGCGGAACGGGTCGTGGCCTGCCGATCAGCTGCTATTTGAATTCGGTCGACGACAGCCTTGAAGGCATCGTCAACACATGGAATGAAAATGTATGGCTTGCCTCGCGCGGCGGCGGCATCGGCACCTATTGGGGCAATGTCCGTGGTATTGGTGAGCCTGTTGGCCTGAATGGCAAAACAAGCGGAATAATTCCTTTCGTCCGCGTGATGGATAGCTTGACGCTTGCGATTTCGCAGGGTTCGCTGCGGCGCGGCTCGGCGGCTTGCTATCTTGATGTCAGCCACCCCGAAATCGAAGAATTCCTCGAAATTCGTAAACCATCAGGTGACTTCAACCGTAAGGCGTTGAACCTCCACCATGGTGTATTGCTGTCTGACGAATTCATGGAAGCGGTGCGCGCTGGCGAAGAGTTCCATCTGCGCAGCCCCAAAACCGGGGAAATACGCAGCACGATCGACGCACGGTCCTTGTTCCAGAAGCTCGTCGAAACCCGCCTTGCAACAGGCGAACCATATATCATCTTCAGCGACACCGTGAACAACGCGATGCCAAAGCATCACCGTGATCTGGGTCTGAAGGTGTCGACGTCGAACCTGTGTTCGGAAATCACCTTGCCAACTGGCCGCGACCATTTGGGCAACGATCGGACAGCCGTTTGCTGCCTGTCGTCGCTCAACCTTGAAACATGGGATGAATGGAACGGCGACAAGGTCTTCATCGAAGACGTGATGCGCATGCTCGACAATGTGCTTCAGGATTTCATTGATCGTGCGCCTGATGAAATGTCGCGTGCGAAATATTCGGCGGGCCGTGAACGTTCGATTGGCCTTGGTGTGATGGGCTATCACAGCTTCTTGCAGTCACGTGGCGTTGGCTTTGAAAGCGCGCTCGCCAAATCGTGGAACATGAAGTTCTTCAAGCATATTCGCGCCCAAGTCGACGAGGCATCGATGATGCTTGCCAACGAACGCGGTGCATGCCCTGACGCCGAAGAAATGGGCGTTATGGAGCGTTTCTCCTGTAAGATGGCGATTGCGCCTACCGCATCGATTTCGATCATCTGCGGCGGCACGAGCGCCTGTATTGAGCCAATTCCGGCCAATATCTATACGCACAAAACCTTGTCCGGCAGCTTCATCGTCAAGAACCCCTATCTGGAAAAACTGCTTCAGGAAAAGTCGAAGGACTCGACCAATGTCTGGAACAGCATCCTCGAAAAGGGTGGTTCGGTTCAGCATCTTGATTTCCTGACGCCAGAGGAAAAGGACACGTTCAAAACCAGCTTCGAAATCGACCAGCGTTGGTTGATCGAGCTCGCCGCGGACCGCACGCCGTATATCGACCAGGCAACGTCGCTGAACCTCTATATTCCTGCCGATGTGGAAAAATGGGACCTGCTCATGCTCCACTTCCGCGCGTGGGAGCTCGGCGTAAAATCGCTTTATTATCTGCGTTCGAAATCGATCCAGCGCGCTGGTTTTGCTGGTGGAGTTGAGGCGGATAATACCGCCGAAGCCCCCGTCATCGAGCTTGCGGCGCAAACCGATTATGAAGAGTGTTTGGCCTGCCAATAAGGCACCCGAATAGGATTATCTCAGTTATTGAAATTTAAGACCCAAGGAAACAGAAATGTCATTGTTAGAAGCGCGCAACAGCTACAAGCCCTTTGAATATCCATGGGCTTATGATTTCTGGAAACGCCAGCAGCAGATCCATTGGTTGCCGGAAGAAGTGCCATTGGGCGAAGATTGCCGCGATTGGGCACAGAAGCTTTCGGACCATGAACGCAATCTTTTGACGCAAATCTTCCGTTTCTTCACGCAAGCCGACATCGAGGTGCAGAATTGCTACCACGAAAATTACGGCCGCGTGTTCAAGCCGACTGAAGTCAAGATGATGTTGACCGCGTTTTCCAACATGGAAACCGTTCACGTTGCGGCCTATTCGCATCTGCTCGACACCATCGGCATGCCCGAGTCCGAATATTCGGCGTTTCTTGAATATGAAGAAATGGCGGCAAAGGTCGACTATATCCATCAGTTCGGCGTCGACAGCGATGAAGACATTGCGCGCACTTTGGCCATGTTCGGCGGCTTTACCGAGGGGCTCCAGTTGTTTGCGTCGTTCGCGATGCTGATGAACTTCCCGCGCTTCAACAAGATGAAGGGCATGGGGCAAATCGTATCCTGGTCCGTCCGCGATGAATCGCTGCACTGCGAAGGCATCACCAAGCTGTTCCACGCCTTTTGCGCCGAACGTGGCTGCCTCACCAAATCGGTGAAGGAAGACATTATCGATTGCTGCCAGAAGGTCGTCCGTCTGGAAGATGCGTTCATCGACCTCGCGTTCGAAATGGGCCCAGTGCCCGGCATGACCGCCAAGGAAATCAAACGCTATATCCGCTACATTGCCGATTGGCGCTTGGGACAGCTTGGCCTGCCCGCAATCTACATGGTCGAAGACCACCCACTGCCATGGCTCGCGCCATTGTTGAACGGCGTCGAGCACGCCAACTTCTTCGAAACCCGCGCCACCGAATATAGCAAAGCCAGCACCCGCGGTGATTGGGGCCAAGTGTGGGATAGCTTTGACAGCCGCAAGAAGAAGATCATCGGCATCGAGCCCATCGCCGAAAATGACGGCATGGACATGTTCGAACAAGCAGGCGTTGCTGCGGAGTAAGCGATCGCGCCATGTGAGTTCCGTTTAATCGACTAAATATGCACCTTGTAGCGTTTCGGAAACGGAATGCGGCAAGGTGCATTTTCATTAGTGGCACATGAACCGGCGGCCCTTGGTCACTTCCATGCCATTTCCCCCTCTTGGCCTGCGACACAATCTTCAAAACGGCGCTGCGCATGCGAAGCCACTCGACAAGCGCTAAACTGCCAAGGTGCAAATCCACCAGCCAGACGATATGAGCATGAAGTGGCACTCCATAACCTCCTTACCTTACCCAACATCCTCGTGGCGTTTACGCTTATAAACTGCGTGACCTTCATACTTTTCGGATTTGATAAACGGCATGCAGCGTCTGGATCGTGGCGAATTTCGGAAAGAACATTGCTGGTGTGGGTATTTTTCGGTGGGTCCTTTGGGGCTTATGCCGGTCGCGCCATATTCCGGCACAAGACGCGCAAGCAGCCGTTTTCCAGCCACCTCCACCAGACCGCCATTCTACACGCCATTGCCGCCGTGCTGGCTGCGGTCTGTTTGTGACCATTGTCGCGCGATTGGGGCGGCGCTTGGCGTTTGTCAGCACCAGCTGCGCCGACCGCCAGCATAATATCGCGCAAGCCCCTCTTCGACCAAAATATTGCCAAGGCTTTGGCCACCCCGTGACAGGATGCGCAATTTGCGGCCATATCGGTCTTGATCGCGGTCAATGCTTTGCAGCGTGAAGGGACCCGCATTCACCAACTGAAGCATCCGTCGCGTTGCCGCAGCACCCAGCTCCGCCTCAGCCGCGCATTTCGGTTGATGGGTTTCCGGCGTATCGATATCGGCAATGCGGATCTTGGTGCCGCGATACCAAATCGTATCGCCATCCACGACGCAGTTGGTGCCGCCCCCATTATGGCAGAATGCAAATGACGCGGCTTCGGTATCCGACGCGCTGCGCGCAAAGGCGGCACTTCCTCTCACGAGCGTGGGGGCAGGCACGCCCAGAACACCAGAGAGGCTGGCGGCGCAAAGCATAAGAGTGCGGGAAAGAAATCGAGTCATAGTGCAATGGACCTTTGCGCGTGACCACCAGCCCGGCAGACCGAACGCTGCGTCGTTACAGACGACCGCGTTCCATATTCCGGTGATGTTGCACGGCGATACCATGATTTACATATATCGCTCAACCCGCGCTGCAGGCGCGGCGCATTGGGTCTGATTTGGACCTCAGTCCGTGCGCCGGAAAATTTTTGGATATTTTCAAGCCGCGCAAGCCGTACCGCCCGGGTGCGCGTTATCCATCTACATAACATCAATGTTGAGAGGATAGCATATGTCACATACCCCACATGAACTGGTCGATCTATTCCCCCTGGCCACCCAGAAAATCCACGATCTGAAGCAAAGTGACACCCATTTTGCGACGCTCGCTGATCGCTATCATATGCTGAACCGGCACATTCACCGGATTGACACCGGCATCGAAGCGGCGTCGGACGATCGAACCGAGGCATTGAAAAAGGAACGCCTATCGCTGCTGGATGCCGTCTCAGCCGCGCTGGACCACGCGCCTCCATCCGCTTCATAACGGACCTATCGGCACCGCCTGACGCAGAATTTGTGGGCCGCAATGGCTATAAAAATTCAAGACATGCAAAAAACCGCCGGGGCTTCCCCCGACGGTTTTATGTTTTGGGGCAATGCCCGCTTCTCGCTAAAAAACTAGAAGCGGACGCCAACGCCAACGACCGCTTGGTGACGGTCTATGTCGATTTTCCGATCAAAATCATTCTGGCCGATGTCCAGATTCTGGTAGTTGGAGTAACGATATTCCGCCTTGATAAACCCACTTGGTCCGAACAGGTTGAACTTCTGTTCAATCCCGGCGCCCAGACGATAGCCATCGGCAGTCACCCCATTATTATAGATCGTCCCCGCACCATTGTCGAAACGGCTTTCGAACTTCGCGTTGGTATACCCACCCTTTACATAAATCATCGTCGACGGGGCGACCGCAAAACCCAAACGCGCACCGAGATATAGGTCGCGGTCGGTGTTCAAGCTGTAGCTATCGCCCGTGCTGATGAGGTCATTGGCAGCGCCTTTGACGTCGGAATCGGCAAATTCGCCTTCTATCCCCGCAATTACACCGCCAAGTTGGAAGTCATAGCCTGCGGATACGCCATACATAAGATCGCCTTTGGCTTCACTGACATCATCATAGCCGACAAGGGCTTCGATATGTGGTCCGGTGAAGGGCGCTGTATCCTGCGCAAAGACAGGGGTTGCAAGTGCAGTGGAGAGGAGAGCTGCACCAATAAGAAGTTTACGCATTTTTATAATCCATTTTCAGTCAAACTGACGCCATCATTGCGACGCCAACCACCAAACGGACGCGCGCACCGGTAAGTTTCATGAATATAAAACAACAATAACGGCGTGACATTATAGACACATTTGCAGAAACGGTGCGATCAACCTTGCCCCGGCGGTTCGAATTGGACATGGGGACGAAATGGAAAACACGCAGCATCCGGTCACAGCATTCAAAATTTTTACAGCAGCGCAATGGGCGCAGTTCCAAGACGACGGACTGTTTAAGGGCGCACCTGTTGACCTTGCGGATGGCTACATCCATCTGTCCACCCAGGATCAGGTTCAGGGGACGCTCGACAAACATTTTGCGGGACAAGACGGGCTTGTGATCGCCGAAGTCGATCTCGCTGCGTTGCAGCCCGTGATCAAATGGGAGATATCCCGCGGGGGGGCGTTATTCCCGCATATTTATGGCGACTTACCGATGAGCGCAATCATTGGCCATTTGATCCAGATCAAAGCAGGATAGAGTCCATCGTGCCATAAAGGGGTTCTTATAGAGGAAACCCAATATGGACATTCTGCTGATACCTGCCATCGCTTTATTCACCGGCATGATCGCGTCTTTCGCGACCGTGATGCTGTTCGTAACGATAGGCGACGCCGTCAAAACCTAGAAATTAGGCCTAACCCTGTGGGCGGCGCATTGCCGCCAACAGGACCGCAGGTTCGCATCAGTAGCCATCACGGGATCGGTTGCCGTGGCTGTCGATGTCGTCAGGCTCCAGTGCCGCCTCACCCAGTGTTTCGGGTTCATTATCATCATTACGCGCACCGCGATAGGCGCGGGTCATGTCAATCCGCTGAAGAACGGGCGTCACGCATCGCGGCTGATCACAATTGCTTTTCGTAAATACGATATACTTTGTTAATCTTGCCATTAATGGCCTCGCCGACGGAATTCATCGGACCATTATCGTCGAGCACCCAGCCAAATTCGCCACGTGTCGCGCCAAAGTCAGCCGTCGATGAATCGCGGATCAACGATACCATCATGAAGGCGAGCTGGCTTGCCATTCTGGTCGACTGCAGCTTCTTGACCACACCCATTAACGGCACCCGCATTGTCCGGACCTTCGGCGCGCGAAGCCACCAAAGCAGTTTTGCCCAGTTAAACGGGAACAACGACCCACCAAAGGTGCCCGTCTTCTCGTTGATATCAGGCCATGTCATCATGAAGGCCACCGGTTCGCCATCGACTTCCGCAATGCGGATCAGCTCGCTGAAAACGATCGGTTTCAACTGTTTTCCCGTATGCGCTACCTCGGCATCTGTGATCGGCACAAAACCCCAATTGCCGCTCCATGCGTCATTCAAGATAGACAGAATGATGGCGGCTTCGGCATCGAAATTTTTCTTGTTCACCTTGCGAATGACAATGCGCTCATTCCGTTCACCCGACGCGACAATGCGTTGCACCAAAGGTGGAAAGGGCACGTCGATCGGGATTTGGTAAGTATAGAGGTCTTTGACACCCGCATAACCGGCCGCTTCAATCCACGCGCCATAAGCCGGGTTATGATATCCCATCAGTATCGTTGGAGGATGATCATGGCCGTCGATCAACAGACCCGGCTCTTCCCAGATCGACAGGCTCAACGGCCCAAGTGACCGGACCATTTTCTTGTCGCGCAGCCACGCCTCTGCTGCTGCAATCAAGGGTTTTGCAACGTCCGAATCTTCCGCTTCAAAAAAGCCCCAATTGCCAACGCCCGGTCCCATGCCTTGCTCTGGCGGCTGTTTCAGCGCGAGATGGTCCATATGGGCGGAAATGCGGCCAACAACACGGCCAGCGCGCTCGGCAAGGAAAAGCTGCGCCGTGCCATGGCCAAACCACGGGTTTTTTCCCGGCGTGATAGTTGCCATCACATCGCTTTTGAGCGGGGGAACCCAATTGGGATCGCCCGCATAAAGGCGAAAAGGCAAGTCAACGAACGCCTTTTTGTCGGCCACCGTCAAAACTGGGCGAATATGTATCTGTGTCATTCTGTATCCCTGAAACTCTTTGCGGCGCGCAGACCTTATTCTTCGGTACGGACCAAAACCGTCTCACCTATTAAGAAAAACAATAAGAACGGCCCCCATGCCGCAATCCAAGGCGGGTACGCGCCCAAATTACCCATAGCCAAAGCGAAATTGTCGGCGACAAAATAGGTGAACCCCAATGCCATACCGATCACTGCCCGTAGAAAAAGTGCACCAGAACGGGCAAGGCCAAAGGCGGCGACGGCGCCAAGCAAAGGCATCAACAAGGTCGACAATGGTCCAGAAAGCTTGTGCCACAAAATGCCTTCAAGATTATCCGTGCGGCGACCAGCGGCTTTTAAATCATCAATGGCCCGCATCAGCGGAAGAAAAGCCAAGCTGTCGCCATCCACTTTGACATAATTAAATCGGTCGGGCGTAATGCCCCTGCCGATTATCAAACTGCCCGGCTTGGTTTCCGTGGTCGTGGCAACGTCGAAGGATTTTGCGTCTTCCAACTGCCAAGCGGCGCCATTGTAACGCGCCCGTGTACCGGTCACGACTTGCCGTACTCCGCCATTTGCACGTAGGTAAATGCGGACATTTTCGAGCACGGTGCCATCGCCTGAACCAAGCACATTTCCCGCATTGATAAGGTCATTCCCCTCACGCACCCAGACATTATTTCGCACGTCACTGTCCGGCGCGACCGCGCCATATTCTGCGGCTTGCCAAACCTTAAGCCGGGCCGTGTTCGGGGCGACGACGGTATCGTTGAAGGTAAAAGAAATAAGCGCAACGCCAAGGCTGGCAACGAACATCGGTGCCAAGATCTGGTGCGCGGATAACCCGGCTGCTTTCATGGCGACAACTTCGCTGTTCTGGCTTAGTCCAGCAAAGGCGATCAGCGTTCCGAGCAGCACAGAAAATGGCAGAAATCGGGCAATGATTTGCGGCGCGCGCATCGAAACATAATGCAGAACGTCGCCTTGGTCATTCCCGGGGACGGCCAATATCTTGCCGCTTTCACCCAGCAAATCGAGCGTCATCAGCACAAGGACAAGCATCATAAGCACCGCAAAACTGCGCACGATGAAAAGCTTGGCCATGTACATGGTGATGTTGCGCGAGGGGAAGAAATGCATCTGCTATGGCTCCGCCTGAGGCGCCGGCATGCCCAAGGTCGCCAACCGGGATTTGCGCCCAAATCGGAACAAACGCTTCAGCCACTTGCCGGTCTTTGATGCGAACACTTCTAGGGCACCGATAGGCTGCCCACCCGGCACATGCGCGATGACATGATACATCCAGATGATAAGGCCCGCAAACAACAGGAATGGCAGCCATAAAGCGAAGAACGGATCAATGACGCCCATGCCGCCCACGCCTTCGGCATATTCGTTGATCTTGTGATAGGTTACCACCATTACAATGGACAAAAACACGCCAAGGGCGGATGTCGACCGCTTTGGCGGAATGGCCAGTGCAAGTGCCAGAAACGGCAGCAAAAGCATCATCGCGACCTCGACAAGGCGGAAATGGAAATTTGCCCACGCCTTATTGCGTTCCGATGCTGGTTTTTGGGCATCACCCCCAATGTGTACCAACTCGGAAATCAAATATTCCCGGTCCTTGCCGCCGCGATTGCGGAAATTCTCAATCTGCGGCAGCGGGATTGGCACGTCATGGCTGGTAAAGCTTAAAACGCGTGGCGATGTATAACTGGGTGCATCATGGATCAGCGTGCCTTTTTGCAGACGTAACAATATGGTGTCGGGATCATCCGTGCGCAAAAACTGCCCTTTTTCTGCTGTTACTGCGATGGACTGACCATTGTTGCTTTGTGCAAACACAAACAGGCCCGACAATTCATTGCCGTTGTTTTTGCTTTCGTCGATGCGGACGGTCAGATTTTTGCCAACATTGTTGAATTCGCCTACCCGTACCTTTGCGCCAAATGCGCCTGACCGAAGTTCAAAGCGCAGCTCTTCATACAGATAACGCGCGCTTGGCTGCAAGAAGCCCACGATGGCAAAATTAACCATGGCAAGCGCAATGGCCAACAGAAACGGAACACGCAAAAGCCGGAAATAGCTCATGCCAACGGCGCGGAAAATGTCGAGTTCTGAAGAGGTTGCCAAGCGACGGAAGGCCAACAAGATACCCAGCAACAAGCCAATGGGGATGCCCAATGACAGATATTCAGGCATGAGGTTGGCGAGCATGCGCCATACAACGCTGACAGGTCCGCCCTCTGCGGCAACAAAGTCGAACAGGTTCAGCATCTTTTCCAACAGAAGCAAAGATGCAGCGATTGCCAAGGTGGCAAGCAGCGGCAACATCACGAGCCGGAAGATATAACGGTCAGTGGCAGTAATAAATTTCAACTTATGGTCGCCCTGTCACCCTAATTTGGCCGCAAACTCTCCCGATAGACGCTTACAGGTTCAGGGGCAATATCGATGCTATCCCAAAAAGTGCGGATTTCAGACATAAAGTTCCAGGAGTTTTGATATGAAGAATTATGTCGCCCTTATGGCTATGGTCGGTTTTATGCTTGGTTCAGGCACGGCAAGTGCGGGCCAAGAATTGACGAACGATCTCTCGCAATGCACGCCAGGCAAAGGCCCCGCGGTGCTGGTCACTGTGCGCGGCATTAAAGAGCCGAGCGGCAACATCAGGGTCCAATCCTATCCCGCAATTTCAAGCGCATGGTTGGCAAAGGGCCGTTGGCTGCACCGTGTTGAAACCCGCGCGAGCGCAGCTAGCATGAGCATTTGCATGCCCGTCCCGTCCGAGGGTAAATATGGCATCGCCGTTCGCCATGATGTTAACGGCAATGGAAAAACCGACTTTACCCAAGATGGCGGCGGCTTTTCGAATAATCCGAGCATCAGCATTCTGAACTTTGGCAAGCCATCGGTCACCAAAGTTGCTTTTGAAGCAGGACCCGGCGTCACTCGCATCACCGTCAACTTGAAGTATATGTAAGGACGATATTTGGCTTTAGTCGCGCTCCTTTCGAACCCGAATTCAACCGGCAACAGATCATTGTTGCCGGCGGTTCGCACCTATTGCGCCAAGAACCCCGATATCTTCCATTATGAAGTCGAAGATATCGGCCAGATCGCCAAAGCGTTGGAAATGATTGCGCGTGTGAAGCCAAAGGTGCTTGTCATCAATGGCGGCGACGGCACGGTCCAGTCTGCGCTAACCGAATTGTACCATGGCGGCCATTTTGAAGGCACGCCTCCACCTGTGGCGGTGTTGCCCAACGGCAAGACCAATTTGATTGCGTTGGATTTGGGTGCAGAGGGCGATCCGCTTGAGGCGCTCGCACGGATCATCGAAGTCGCAAAGGGCGACCTCTCCAAACATATCGTGGTGCGCGAACTGATTGCGCTCAGCGACGGCAGCGAAGGCGCGCGTCCGGTTCTTGGAATGTTTCTTGGCGGCGCGGGTCTTGCCGAAACAATCCTATATTGTCGGCACAAAATTTATCCCTTGGGACTGCCCAACGGGCTGAGCCATTTTCTGACAGCAATGGCCGTCATCTTTTCATCCATCGTCCGCGTAAAAGCCAGCTTCTTGCCCGAACGCTCCAAACCCGTCAGCATTTCATTCATTCGCAACGGAGAATTACATGGCACTTTTGCTGTGTTAATTGTGACGACGCTCGAAAAACTATTGCTTGGCGGGCAAGCCGGAAACAGCAAGCAACGCGGGCTGATGAAGTTTTTGGCGGTTGACCAGGCCCCAATGGCTATGCTGAAAATGATAGCCGCATCGCTGCGCGGTAAATTGGGGCAGACCACGATGACTGGGGTGCATTTCCAACAAGGCGATGTCATCCGTATCGACAGCGAGCAAAGCAGCGTCGTTCTGGATGGTGAAGTGTTTGAGGCCTATTTGGGTAGCCCAATCGTTCTTCGGTCCACGCCGCCGGTCCCCTTCCTTAAACTTGCCGCTTAACAAGCTGCGCTAAACAGGGCTAAAGCCCCGATATGCATTCGCTTACGCAACTTGTGGCTGAAGAACTGGCCGTTCCGGTACAAGCGGGCGTGTGCGACTTTGCAGCCCAGATTGCCGGGCAATATGGGGATGCCGCACGCGCAGTCT
The DNA here is from genome assembly GCA_002278855.1 of Sphingomonadales bacterium 28-55-16. Taxonomy (GTDB): domain Bacteria; phylum Pseudomonadota; class Alphaproteobacteria; order Sphingomonadales; family Sphingomonadaceae; genus Sphingorhabdus_B. Next base: position 9,405 of record NCGG01000009.1, on the reverse strand, counting down.
TATTCTACGGCTCTTGCTTGCGATCCGAACAATTGCAGGGCGAAATGCTCGATTTCTATCTCATCGTTTCGGATTATGAAGCCGCTTATGGAAAGACGTGGCTTGCGACCTGGAACCGCCGTTTACCGCCCAATGTTTTCCCGTTTCAGCATGATGGCTTGATCGCCAAAGTCGCGGTGTTGAGCGAAGCGGATTTCCACGATCTCAACCGACCAGCTGCATCTGCAGTATCGGTCTGGGCCCGCTTTGCACAGCCGTCCCGCCTGGTTTGGTGCGCCGACGAGGCGGCCCGAATATCTGCAGCCGTTGCTATTTCCGGCGCGGCCCCAACCTTGTTGAACGCGGCACTGGCATTTGCCGCACGCGAGGTTGATGTGCTTGATCTGTGGCAAACGGGGTTTCAGATGACCTATAGCGCTGAATTGCGCGCCGAACGCAAAGACCGGCCATCATCGGTGATCGCGTTTGACCCGGAACGTTACGCGCGTGTTGGTGCAGCCGCCTTGCATCATACGCATATCGCCAACGCACGGCGCGGCGACAAAATTATACTGCTGCCCGATGTGGATGGTCGGATAGCGCAAGAGAAAAACCGTTGGCCGGGCCTGCGTCGGCGCGGCAAGCTTTTAACGATTGCACGGCTTGCGAAGGCCGCTTTCACGTACGCTGGGGGAATCGATTACCTGGCGTGGAAGATAAACCGGCATGCAGGCACGCAGATCCATATTCGGCCATGGCAACGCAAATGGCCATTGGTCGCAGCCTTGTTTCTGGTCCCGAAGCTTTTGGCAAAAGGCGCGGTGCGTTAGGGCGTGATGCGGCTGCGCTGAGCCAATAGCACAAGCCCGAAGACCCCCGCATAGCTGGCCGGTAACCAAAGGCTGTTGTATCCGAAGATACCGAACATCAGCGCGCCAACGGCGGCCCCGCTAACAAGGCCAAGCCACAACAACATATAAGGCACCCAGTCAAAACGCGCGCCGCCGGTGATCCATGTCGCGAGCCCCTGCCCAATTTTAACGAGCGCGCCCGTCATATAAGTGAGCCCGAAAGATACCGAGCCTTCGCGTTCAAAAAGCGTATTTTCCAATCCCATGCAAAATGCGGCAAAACATAGGCCGACCAGCAGATATCCCAAGCTCGCAATGACCGGGGCGACGAACAGCAAGAGCGAAATGATGATCAGGATGAACGCCTGCCGCCGCGCGTGCGCCAATATATTCTTGCGGCCAATAAGCGACCCTGCCACCACGCCGCCAACAAAGCTCAACAACAACAGCGACACCATGCCGACATAAGGCGCGCGTTCCACCAGACCGACGCTAAAGCGCGTGGAATTGCCGCTCATAAAAGATAAGAAAAACCCGCCGCTGGCCAAAAAGCCGATCGCGTCTACCATGCCCGCCATGGCCGCGAAACTCACGGCCAATATACGGGCATTCCGGTCAAGCCTGGTCATATGCCAGCTGTCAGATAATCCCGACAGCTTTGCCCGCGCGTGCGAAGCGGTCGAGAATGTCCGCGACCTGTTCGCTGCTATGTTCAGCGCAAAGCGAGCACCGCAACAGCGTCATGCCCGCTGGGGTCGCTGGCGGCCGTGCCAAGTTCACATAAAGTCCGTTTTCAAGCAACGCCGCCCACATCGCTGCGCCTTTTTCCAGATCGGGCATGATCACGGCAATGATCGCGCTTTGCGCATTGGGCGTACCCAATTGGAAACCCAAATCGCGCAGGCCTTGATGTAGGTTTTTCGAATTCTCCCACAGATGCGCGCGCTTATTGCTATTGTGCATCAACTTGCGGATGCTCGCGGCGGAACAGGCGACCACCGAAGGCGGAAGCGAGGCGGTGAACACATAAGGACGGCACACAAGCCGCATGATCTCGAACTTCGGATGATTTGACACACAGAAACCGCCGACTGTACCGACGGATTTGGAGAAGGTGCCAATGACAAAGTCGACATCATCCAAAACGCCCTGCTCTTCTGCAACGCCGCGGCCATTTTCGCCAATGAAGCCCATGGAATGCGCTTCATCGACCAAGATCATCGCGCCCGCTTCTTTCGAAACGCGGATCATTTCCTTCAAAGGGGCAACATCGCCCAGCATCGAATAGACGCCCTCAAGCACAACCAGCTTACCCGCATCCGCAGGAAGCCGCTTCAGGCGTTTCTCAAGCGCTTCCACGTCATTATGGCGGAAGGCCACAATTTCGGCATCACCCATTTTGCAGCCATCATAGATCGACGCGTGGCTGTCGATGTCGAGGATGATGTAATCACCCTTTCCCGCGATCGTACTGATAATGCCCAAATTGGCCTGATAGCCCGTGGAAAAGACCATCGCATGGTCCATCCCGTAAAATTCCTTCAACGCGTCTTCGCATTCCTTATGGCCTTGAAACGTGCCGTTGAGAACGCGGCTGCCCGTCGTGCCCGCGCCAAATTCGTCCAAAGCTTGCTTGCCTGCCGCGATGACATCATCATCAAAGGTCATGCCCATATAATTATAGGTGCCAAGCAGGATCGTTTCCTTGCCATTGACGACAGCAACGGTGGGCGATTTCACCTCTTCCATCACCAGGCTGAACGGGTCTTTTACGCCAGTGGCGAGCAGACCTTCGCGCTGGGCGATTAAAGCGTCGAATTTGGAAAATAAGTCAGTCATTACCGTCTCTCGTACAAAATTAGGCCGCGGTTAGCTTAGTTACGGCATCGACCAGCTGGCCGACATTTTCGATCTCCGCCTGCAAATTCATGCTGATGATGATGTCGAAGCTGTCTTCGACTTCCGCGACAAAGTCCATGACGGTCAGGCTGTCCCATTCAAGGTCGCCAGCAAAAGTCGTTGTCTCACTGACGTCGACGCCTTTTTTGTTAAATGGCGCAATCAAGCCCTTTAGGCGATCAAACATTTCGCTTCGGTCAGTCATGGATATATCCTCGAAATAGATTGCGACTAATGCGCTATATCGTGGCGCTATGGCAAGGGAATAAGGCGGCAAAAGGGCAAGGCCAAGGCGCTACATCCACCCTTGCTTGCGATACCATGTTACTGTGTCCTGAAGCCCCTTTGGCGTGGCTATTTCCGGTGTCCAAAGTTCGGGCGCTGGCGCGGCGTTCCGGTCAATGGTCCAGTCGGGATGCGCGAGGTAATTGGCGCGATCGGGCGTCAGCTTTGCTTTTGATCCCCGCACGGCCCGGTCAGCCCATCCCGCAATTTTCAGCAGAAAGCGCGGCGCGTGGATTGTTGTGATTTTACGTCCGACTGCCGCGCCTATGGCCTTGGCAAAACCGTCATGGCTCCACCCGCCCACCATCGCGTCATCCGCCTCAAAAACCCGCTTCGATACGTCATCGGCCGACAGTAAAGTGACAAGCAAACGCGCCAAATCGTCAACATGGATGATGGACACTTGTCCGCGAGGCGGCAGCAAGGCCCAGCCCTTGGCGGCAAGGCGGAACATGTCGAACATTTCGGTGTCACCAGGGCCGTAAACCCCGGGCGGACGAATGACGGTCCAGTCGAGCTTGGAGCCGCGCACCAAATACTCGGCTTTCGCTTTACTTGCGCCGTACATGGACAAAGCAGGATGGCGCGCGGCCAGCGAGGACACATGGACAAAGCGGTCGATGCCGGCCGATACTGCCGCGGCGAGCATAAGTGCGGTGCCCGTCACGTTACCGCTTTCAAAACCGGCCGCATCGGGGGCATTGACGACGCCCGCGACATGCAAGACGGCATCAGCACCGTTGCATAATTCAACGAGGCTGGCGCCATCATCCAAGCGCCCATGGATCCAAGTTACGCCGGTTTTCTTAGGTTGATCGCGCCGCGTCAATGCGCGCACATGCCAACCAGCGGCAAGCAGCCTATCAAGCGTGATCCGCCCAACAAAGCCCGTCGCCCCCGTCAGCGCAACTGTCTTCACAGAAGAACCAATTGATCGCGGTGGACGAGGACCGAGCGCGGCACGGTCCCCAATATTGCGGCAAGCTCGCTTGACCGATGCCCGCATATACGGGCGGCATCGACCGCGTCATATTCCGAAAGGCCCCGCGCAATTGCGGTATCGTCGTCGGCGCTAATGTCGATGACATCGCCGCGTTTGAACTCGCCCTCAACCGACAAAGCGCCGGCAGGCAACAAGCTGCTGCCGCTTTTCAACGCCTGAACCGCGCCATCGTCGATACGGATCCGGCCCTTCACCGTTAATCGTCCGCCAAGCCAGCTTTTGCGTGCCGATGCGCCTGCGCGCGGAGCGAAGAAGGTCGCTGCGCCGCCTTGCTCCAGTGCCGATAGCGGGTGGTCGCGCAGGCCCGATGCGATGACAAGACCAATGCCTGCGCGCGTCGCAATGTCAGCAGCATCCAACTTGGACGCCATCCCGCCAGACCCCATGCCGGAGGAGGAGCCTTCGGCCACCATCACCCGCACGCGGCCATCAATCTTGTCGACATGCGGCAGCAACATAGCGCCGGGCAAATGCGGCGCGCGGTCGAACAAGCCATCGACGTCGGACAGCAACACCACGCCCATAGCGCCCGCCGCTTGCGCGACGCGTGCCGCCAAGCGGTCATTATCGCCAAAACGGATTTCTTCAGTCGCCACGCTGTCATTTTCGTTGATCACAGGCACCGCGCCCGCCCCCAACAAGCGGTCCAAGGTAGCGGCGATGTTTAAATAGCGGCGGCGGTCTTCAAGATCATCAAGCGTGACCAATATCTGCGCAGCAGCCAAGGACTGCGCTTCCAACAAATCAGCCCAGATGCCAGATAGCACAATCTGCCCCACGGATGCTGCGGCCTGCGCATCGGCAAGGCTGGCGCGGCCACCTTTTTCAAGGCCCAAGCGGCGGGCGCCCAGCGCAATCGCCCCGGACGTCACGATGATTATCCGTTGCCCCGCCTTATGCCGCGCGCTGATGTCGGCGACGAGCGTTTGCAGCCATTCCTGTCGCAGTTTCCCGTCGGGCTGAACCAACAGCGACGAGCCGATCTTCACCACCAATAAGGGGCAAGATATTGGCAGGAATGCAGCGTTCAGATCGGCGACCATGTCCCATCCTCGGAAATGCCGTCCGCTTTCGCGCCTTCGATCCCGCTTTTGGCGGGCAGCGCCTCCAATATCCGGTCGAGGACAAGATCAACGCCTTGGCCCGTTGCGCCCGATATCGCGATGACATCTTTCGCGCCCGCGGCGTGGAGCTGCTGTGCAATGTCGGCCATCAATTCAGGGTCAAGTAAATCACCCTTGTTCAGCGCAACAATCTGCGGCTTTTCATCCAACGCGGCGCCATATTCGCTCAGTTCCTCACAAACGATGTGCCAAGCCGCAATCGGATCATCCTGCGTCGCGTCGATTAAGTGAATGAGAATGCGGCAGCGTTCGATATGCCCCAAGAAACGGTCGCCAATGCCAACGCCTTCGGCAGCGCCTGCGATAAGGCCCGGAATATCAGCAAGCACGAACTCGCGCGATTTATGGTCCACGACGCCCAATTGCGGGCGCGTGGTGGTGAACGGATAATCGCCAACCTTCGCTTTGGTATTCGACACTTGGTTGATGAACGTCGATTTGCCCGCATTCGGCATGCCGACAAGACCCGCATCGGCCAGCAGCTTCAACCGCAACCAGACATACATTTCTTCGCCCGGCCAGCCCGGGCCATGTTGGCGCGGTGCGCGGTTGGTTGAGCTTTTATAAGAGGCGTTACCGCGGCCGCCGTCGCCGCCGCGCAGGAACACGACGCGCTGGCCAACCTCGGTCAGGTCAAGCAACAGCGTGCGTTCTTCGTCATCGGCAAGCACCTGCGTTCCGACAGGAACCTGAATCACCAATTCGTCGCCATAGGCGCCATGGCGGTCACGGCCCATACCCTGAATGCCGCGCATCGCTTTAAAATGTTGCGCATAGCGAAAGTCGATGAGGGTGTTCAGGCCCGCCACAGCTTCAAAAATGACATCGCCGCCCTTGCCGCCATTGCCGCCATCAGGGCCGCCATATTGAACATATTTCTCCCGCCGAAAGCTGACCGCCCCGGGGCCACCAGCGCCCGAACGGACAAAAATCTTAGCTTGGTCAAGAAAATGCATATTTTGGCCTTTAGGGGAGAATGCTGGTTTTGGCCAGTGTTGGGTTCGCTACCCAAGCTTGTCACCCTGAACATGTTTGACCAGTGGTCATTCCATTCCAGGATCCATCATGCGTCTCAACGCTTCAGGTGAAGTTCGCAAATGGATGCTGATCGAAGTTCAGCACGACGTGAAGCAGAAGGTTGGTGGAGCCTAGGGGAGTCGAACCCCTGACCTCTACACTGCCAGTGTAGCGCTCTACCAGCTGAGCTAAGGCCCCATATAGCTGTCCAATGGACAGCCTTGGTGAGGAGCGCCCCTAACGGGCACGCCTATATTTATCAAGCGCGAAGATTAGATATCGTCGGGCTCGTCTTCGTTGCTTGCAACGCCAAGATCTTCGTCACCGCCCAGGTCGACATCATTATCTGGTGAAACGTCACCATCAACAGCGTCGACGTCAATGTCGAGATCGTCATCAGCCAGATCAGAGTCGTCCTTTTTCTTTTCGGCTTCTTCAAACGGCAATGGCTGCTTCGATTTCAGAACTGGCTCCGGCGTCCACTGGTTGCCGCATTCAATGCATTCAACTGGTTCGTCCTTGGTCAGGTCATAAAAACGTACGCCACATTTCGGGCAAGTGCGCTTGGTTCCCCATTCAGCCTTGATCATGGCGGGCTTAAATCCTTTTAAACTGGCTTGGAAAGGCGATACACGTCTGTGAATCACCGTCAATTGGCGCGGCCTTTGCCACAGCGACGCGCCGCTGTCAAAAATTACTGTGGTCGTTGACTTGATCGCGCATCATCCGCAAAGCGCAAAACATCATGCACAGCGCCCAATCTCGATCCGGCAGTTTCCAACCCAGCGGTCCGTTACGCGGGACGCTTAAGGTCCCCGGGGACAAATCCATCTCCCATCGCGCTCTTATGTTGAGTGCGCTCGCAGTGGGAACAAGCCATATCTCCGGTTTGCTTGAGGGCGAAGACGTATTGGCTACGGCCGCCGCCATGCGCGCAATGGGCGCGCATATAGAACGGCACGGCGAAGGCAGCTGGACCGTGCACGGCGTTGGTGTTGGCGGGCTGATGCAGCCTTCTGGCGCGCTTGACATGGGCAATAGCGGCACCTCCACACGGTTGTTGATGGGGCTCGTTGCCAGCCACCGGTTGACCGCCACCTTTATTGGCGACGCAAGCCTTTCGAAACGCCCGATGGGCCGTGTGATTGATCCACTCAGCCAAATGGGCGCGGCGTTCACGCCAAGCCCCGGTGGCATGCTGCCGCTGATGGTGCGTGGGCTGGTACCCGCCATACCGATTAGCTACCGCCTGCCCGTAGCCTCGGCGCAAGTCAAAAGTGCCGTTCTGCTGGCTGGGTTGAACATAGCGGGCATCACCGAAGTTATCGAGCCAGTGCCCACGCGCGACCATAGCGAACGGATGTTGCGCGGTTTTGGTGCAGATTTGACGGTCGATGTTGATACAGACGGCGTACGCCATATCCGGTTGATGGGTGAGGCCGAGCTGAAACCGCAACACATTGAGGTTCCCGGCGATCCTTCGTCAGCGGCGTTTTTCGTGGTCGCCGCATTGATTACGCCCGGCAGCGAAGTGACCGTCACGCATGTCGGCATGAACCCGACGCGCACCGGCATTTATAAAATGCTACAGGCGATGGGCGCTGACCTGACCTTTTCCAACGAGCGCGAAGTCGGTGGCGAACCAGTCGCCGACATCACGGCGCGGCACTCAGTTTTGCGCGGCATTGACGTGCCGCCCGAAGTCGCACCAAGCATGATCGACGAATTTCCCATATTCTTCGTCGCCGCCAGCATGGCGCAAGGCCGAACGACGACCAGTGGGCTTGACGAACTGCGCGTAAAAGAATCCGACAGGCTTGCGCTTATGGCGACTGGCCTGAAAGCCATTGGCGCACAAGTTGAAGAATGCGAAGATGGGCTCATCATCAACGGCAGCGGAGGGGAACCGTTAGAAGGCGGCGCGACCGTGACAAGTGCGCTCGACCACCGCATCGCCATGAGCTTCGCCGTGGCGGGGCAGAATTGCTATCACGCGGTCACCGTGGACGACGTCTCGCCGATCGCGACGAGTTTTCCGACATTTGAAAACATCCTGAAGAATCTGCAGGCGCAAAAGTGACGGCTTATCTGTCACCATTTGCCGCTGATCTTATCGGTTTTGCGGGCAGCTTTTTTATCGTCGCGGCTTTCGCTTACAGCAATGTGACGGCGCAGATGAACGCTTTATGGTTCAATGTGACAAACTTACTGGGCGCGGCATTGCTCACGGTATCGCTGACGGTAAACTTCAATTTGCCGACGATGGTTTTGGAAGTCGTGTGGATGGCGATTGCGCTGTTTGGCATTGTTAAGGCGCTCCTAAAGCGTCCTGCTGCGACAGGCACTGCGCAATGATTATCGCCGTTGACGGGCCAACTGCCTCTGGCAAAGGCACGTTGGCAAAGGCATTGGCGGCGCATTTCGGGTTGCCGTTTTTGGACACGGGCCTGCTCTACCGGGCGGTTGGGCGGCACGTGCAATTGCATCAGGGCAACCCCGACGATCCGGCGGACGCTTTGGCCGGATGTAGCTTTGCCGATAGCATTCTCAATGATCCGGTTTTGCGCAATGAGGAGGTTGGCGGCCTGGCTAGCCGCGTGTCGATCCACCCCGACGTGCGTGCAGCGCTCAACACGCGGCAGGTGGATTTCGCCAACCAGCCGGGCGGGGCATTGCTTGACGGGCGCGATATCGGCACAGTCATTGCCCCCCATGCCGAGGTAAAGCTGTTTGTCACGGCACCTGCCGAGATCCGCGCACGGCGACGCCATGATGAAATGCAACGGCAGGGCATCAATGTCCTTTTTGCAGATATCCTCGCTGACATCCGCACCCGCGATGCACGCGATATGGGCCGCGTGGATGCCCCGTTAAAACCCGCCGAAGACGCGCTATTGCTTGATACCGGCGATTTGACTATAGGCGACGCCGTTCAAGCTGCGATATCTTTGGTGGAGTCGAAACTCCGTCAGAAGTAAGTGGCGGGGCGTTTCGCAGGAAATCTGCGTCATGCTGAACTTGGTTCGGCATCTTACTTTGGCATTGGCCTTCATCAGTAAGACCCTGAAGCATGTTCAGGGTGACAGGTACATTTCTTCGTGACCCTCTTAAAACGAACGCTTTGCTGCTATTCGGGCATCAAGGCAACTCTGGTCAAAGACCGTCGGAACCAACCGACTGGCCGGACAAAAAGTACGTAAGGAAACTCTAACCTATGGCAACTTCGCCAAACCCGACCCGCGACGAT
>NCGG01000035.1 GCA_002278855.1 Sphingomonadales bacterium 28-55-16 | reverse complement strand
CCATCTCTGCCGGCCTCCCTCACCAGCAAAGATCGTGAATCAGAAAAAGTCAGCCGTGGGAATCCCCAATCGATTCACCATCGTCGGAAACCGCTCTAAGCCTCCAGTCTAAGCCTAAAGGGTCGGCAATGCGAGGATACGGCGTCAGCGACGTCGTCCATCGATCGAAAGGGCGCTGCCAGTCTTGTGCGAACTCGTCTCTCGACGATGGAGTTCAGGCTTTGAGCGCGCTCGATTTGTCTGGGCTGTAGTTTGGTCGTGGGGTGCCGAGGCGACGATCGTGGGTCAGCGTTCGGCTTTTGCTCCTTCTGAATTGCCGCTCGATTTTCGATTGCCCGGTCTCATACATTCTTTTTTGAAAACTCGAGTGAGCGCACGCGGGCCAAGTCAATATCGGATCGGCATTGCCGGTTGTCGACCCTGCTGACATTAGGATGCAGTCCGACCTACAAGACAGGTAGCGTTTACCAATGCGTCACATCCTCGCACTTTTGATCGCCATGTTCTCCGCGCAAGTCGCCGCGCAGACACAGCCTGTCGCCACGCCGGCCGCTCAACCCGCAAAGCAATGGGCCAACACTCAGGGCAGCTACACCCTCAAAAACTTCAAGTTTCGGTCGGGTGAGACGCTGCCGGCACTGAAGCTCGGCTATACTACGCTCGGCACGCCGATTCGTGATCACACAGGACGCATCACCAACGCAGTCATGGGACTGCACGGTACCGGCGGTTCAGGACGGTCGCTCCTCAATCCGGCATTTGCAGACGAGCTGTTTGGGCCTGGAGCGCCGTTCGATCTTCGCACGACGTATGTGATCCTGCCTGACAATATCGGACATGGAAATTCATCGAAGCCCTCGGACGGACTGCGCATGCGGTTCCCGCATTATGATTATGACGACATGGTGGAGGCCCAGCGTCGCCTTCTTATCGAACATCTTGGCGTATCGCATCTGAAGCTGATTATCGGCACGTCGATGGGATGCATGCAGGCGTTTGTCTGGGGGACGACCCATCCGGGCTTCGCAGAGCGGCTTGCGCCTTTTGCCTGCAACACCCGGGAAATCGCTGGGCGGAACCGGATGTGGCGCAAAATGGTGGTCGACGCGATCAGGGCTGATCCGCTTTGGGAAGGCGGCGATTACCAGACTCAGCCCGTTCAGGGATTGCGCACGGCGAATTACCTTTCGATTCTGGCGGGCGGTAATCCGGTTGCCATGCAAGCACGCTTTTCAACGCGTGAGCTGGCCGAGAAGGCGTTGGCCGATGGCATTGCCCAGCGCGGCAGCGGACAGGACGCGAATGACATCATCTACCAGTATGAGTCGTCGCGATCCTATAATCCATATCCGCTGCTCGATCGTGTCACCGTTCCGGTGCTTTGGATCAACTCAGCCGATGACTTCATCAATCCGCCCGAACTGGGTCTAGCGCAGGAGGATGTGAAACGCATGCCGCGAGCACGCTTTATCCTCATTCCCGCAAGCGCGGAGACAAAGGGACACGGCACACACACCTGGGCCAAATTCTGGAAAGCCGAGCTTGTAAAGCTACTGGCCGAAACGGCGAGTTAAGTGCTCATCGGATCGGGTGGTCAGTCACCTTGCGTGGATGACTCCCCGGTCGCTTTGGAGCGCGTAGCTGTCATCCCTGTCATTCATTTAGCTCGGGCTGAACGGCTGCTTAGCGCCCCAATTGTCGTCATTTGATGCAGCGCTTGGCGTTCCTAACATTTGCCATTTCATCAGGATCGCGGCCGGCACCCCCGAAGATCCGCAGCTAGGGACATAACGGTCTTTCCCGACGCGGTCGCTGAATGACGGCATCAGGCAGAAGCGGATGATCCGCTTCTGATCAAATCTTATAAATGATACGGCCAAACACCATCAAGAGGAGCAGGCAATGTCATCGCAGACCAAACGGTCCTTCAAGGGTGCAGGACAAAGCCTGCTCACTGTCGTTTTCGCGACCGCGCTGGGACTTGGCTTTGCTAACCTCGCTGGGGCCAACAGCATCAATATGGGCGCATATTCGGCCGTTTTCGTTTGCGCGATGCTCGCCTTTGCGGTGAATTGGTTGGCCTTCATCCCGTCGGCTTTGGCGCAGAAAGACACCTATTACGACACTGTCGGCGCCCTGACATATCTGTCGGTGATCGGGGTCGCCGCGTCCAATGCCTGGCCGCTCGATACCAGAGCGATGGTTGTCGCAGCGATGGTCGGCATATGGACCATCCGGCTCGGAAGCTTCCTTTTCAGCCGCATTCATGCGTCCGGCGGTGCAGATCAGCGATTTGAAAAGATAAAGGTCAATCCGCCACGGTTTCTGGTCGCCTGGACGCTGCAAGCCGTATGGGTGATCTTCACAGCATCGGCAGCGCTGGTGATCATCACGTCGCGGCAA
>NCGG01000034.1 GCA_002278855.1 Sphingomonadales bacterium 28-55-16 | reverse complement strand
GCACGGCATGGAGGGCGTGAAGTTCTGGACCAAGGTCAAGACTGTTACGCAACGCTGGCCAGATGGGTCGCCAGACGGCGGCAACGCCTTCGTCATTCCCACCATGGGGTAAGGATACAAAGTTGATGGCTGCTGCGAGTATTCACTCTCTCTCTACTCGTACTCGCAGTAAAGGCGTTGCCTTTAAGCCAATCAGGGAGGCGGAGCGATATGATTATTGCTCCGCCTCTTGAACGCACATCGAAATCCTAGAGGTAGGATGCTATGCAAAACCAGTTTGAACTTACCGAGGATCAAGTCGCCATCCAAGACATGGCACGCCGATTCACGGCTGACGCGATTACGCCGTATGCTGCTGGATGGGACGAAAAGTCCCATTACCCGGTGGATGTCTGGAAAGCTGCAGGTGACGTTGGCTTTGGAGGGATTTACGTATCCGAAGAAGCCGGCGGCACTGGATTAGGTCGATTGGAAGCAGCGTTGATCATGGAGGCCATGGCTTATGGCTGCCCCACTACCAGCGCCTTCATTTCTATCCATAATATGGCAGCGTGGATGATCGATTGTTTTGGTAGCGCGGAGTTAAAAGCTCGTTACTTGCCTGAGTTGGTTAGCATGAACAAAATCGCTTCTTATTGCCTTACCGAGCCTGGGTCTGGATCAGCCGCGGCGGCGTTAAAAACGACAGCGCGCATCGATGGTGATCATTATGTCTTGAACGGAACAAAACAGTTCATCTCCGGTGCCGGCTACAACGATTTGTACGTGTGCATGGTTCGTACGGGTGAACTTGGAGCAAAAGGCATAAGTTGCATTGTCGTTGAAAAAGGCACTCCCGGTTTAAGCTTTGGAGCGTCGGAGAAAAAGCTTGGCTGGAATGCCTCGCCCACCGCGCAAGTGATCTTTGAAGATTGCCGCGTGCCGGTTGCCAACCGCGTTGGCGCAGAAGGTGATGGCTTCCGCTTTGCAATGATGGGGCTGGATGGCGGACGCTTGAATATCGGTGCATGCTCGCTTGGTGGAGCGCAGCGCTGCCTCGACGAAACCGTTGCCTACACCAAAGAGCGTCAACAATTTGGTCAGCCCGTCGCCGATTTTCAGAATACGCAATTCATGCTCGCCGACATGGCCACCGATTTGGAAGCCGCGCGGGCGTTGCTCTACATCGCTGCGGCCAAGGTGACTGCGAACGCACCGGACAAGTCGCGCTTTTCTGCGATGGCGAAGCGGCTGTCGACTGACAGTGGAAGCGAAATTGTGAACAAAGCGCTGCAGCTTTTCGGCGGCTACGGCTATTTGCGCGATTATCCCATTGAGCGTTTCTGGCGCGACTTGCGGGTGCATTCGATTTTGGAAGGCACCAATCAGGTCATGCGCATGATTATCGGTCGGGATTTGTTGCGCCAATGATCTTTAGTCCTTCGCTATCTGGAGCTTCGGCGGGGATACACGCAATACGTCGCGACGTGCTCGGTGCTGATTATTCATTAGAAAATTCATGGTGTTCGGCTTCGTTACGAATGAAATTATCCGAACGGATCGAAGACGAAGTAGGCAACACCCCCTCGGCATTTGCGAAATTGGTGGAAGCGCACTGCTTATTTGAGAGCCGAGAGAGTTACCAGCGCCTGCTTGCGGCGCAACTTGTGATGCTTTCGTCGGTTCGTCCTCTTTATCATGATCCATTGATACAAAGGCAATTTCCGCAGCTGACCAGCACAGACAATCTCGTGCAAATCATTCTTGATCTTGCAGGTCTTGGACTGAAACGAGCGGATAAACTCGCTGCCGTAGATTGCTTGCCCTATGGCTTTGTAAGCCGTCTCGGCTGGCTCTACATTTCAGAGTGGTTAACTCAAATGGCTCCGAGCTGGTGGGAACTGGCAAGAGAGTTGGAGCTCACCGAAAATGTGGCGGGCTACGATGCGCAGCCGCTTACAGAAAATCCGTATCGATGGCTGCTATTGAAGGAAACATTGGATAATCTATCTCTTTCTGAAGTCGAGGAAGATCGCATTTTTGCAGGTGCTCGCTCTGCAATACGACTTTTTGCCAAATTGATTAGACATGCCTCTAACCTGCCTCGCCAACGTCGTATGGAGCCGCGCCAATGACCGATGATATTTTGCTTAAGGTCGAGGGACATGCCGGCTTCATGAGCCTGAACCGGCCATCGGCGCTGCACGCGCTGACATTGCCGATGGTGCATGCGATGACGCAGGCGTTGCTCGCATGGCGCGACGATGATGCGGTGCAGTGCGTGGTTATTGATCATGCAGACGGGCGCGGCTTTTGCGCAGGCGGCGATATCGCTTTCTTACGCAATTCAGCGATCAATGATGGCGGAGTATCGGGCCGAAAATTCTTCCACGACGAATATCAGTTGAACCATTTATTGTTCACTTATCCGAAGCCTGTGGTCGCTTTCATGGACGGCATCTGTATGG
>NCGG01000025.1 GCA_002278855.1 Sphingomonadales bacterium 28-55-16 | reverse complement strand
ACCTATTGGTTATGAACCATTTCACGGCTTATTCATGCCGGGCAAAAACAATGCTTTTCAACGCACGTCGATCCTAGTTCAGCCCCTCCAAGACCTCTGATGAACAGAGATTTTGGTGGAGCTGCCGGGTACCGCCCCCGGGTCCGCTGCATCTATTGCACATCGCAATTTATCACCATAGCCGAGCGAACTCGGCACTGACCTATATAGGCGCTTTTTCGTGAATGGGAAGTGAAGGCGGCTAAAGGCCCTGCATATTTCGGCTCTCGGCTGGAATATGCACCACCAACCCGTCAAGTTCAGGAGTCAGGATAATCTGGCAAGACAAGCGGCTCGTGCGTCGTGCGCCGCTGGCGAGGTCAAGCATATCCTCTTCATCTTCAACAGACCGGGGGAGCTTATCGAACCAATCCTTATCAATAATTACGTGACACGTCGAACAAGCCATCTGGCTTTCGCACGTTCCTTCAAGCGGTTGTCCAGCCGCTTGTGCCACGTCGAGGAGGCTTTGCCCGTCAACACCATTAACGTTCTGAACATCGCCATTGGCATTGATGAATGTAACTTTGATCATAACATCGCCTCTGCTGCCCGATTGATTGTCTGCGCCGCAATATCAATCTCTTCGGCAGTCGTATAGCGGCCAAAGCCCAACCGGATCGAAGAATTTGCCTGTGCGTCCGTAAGGCCAATGGCACGCAACACATGGCTTGGTCGCCCTGAGCCACTTGCGCAGGCGCTACCTGCGGAAAAGGCAATGTTTCGGCATTCCGAGATCAGCCGCGCGGCGTCCACCCCGTCACGGCGGATGTTCAGATTGCCTTTATACCGTGACGTTGTCGGGCCGTTAATGGTCCAATCGGAAAACGCCGCAGTTGCGTGGTCCCACAAAGCAGCCACATGCGCCGCGTCAGCCTCCATCCGATCAGCCGCCAATTTCGCTGCTGCACCAAATCCCGCGCATAAAGAGGGCGATAGCGTGCCTGAACGCATGCCTTGCTCCTGCCCGCCGCCCAGCATTTGTGGCGTGAGTGCAATCCCGTCACGCAACCACAAAGCACCTATACCCTTCGGCCCGTGGATTTTATGCGCGGAGATCGCGATCATGTCGGGGCCGTTGGGGATACGCATCCGGCCGAATGCTTGCACAGCGTCGCACAACAACAGCCCGCCTTGGGCATGCACGGCTTCTGCAATGTCAGCGATGGGTTGAATGGTCCCGATTTCGTTGTTCACGAGCATGAAGGCGAACAGTCTGCATTCTTCAAGCGCATTCCCCGATGCGAATGGTTTTTCGAGGGCACCCATTATATTTACCCGAAGAACGTCACCATGGCGCGCATGCACACAATCCAAGACCGCAGCATGCTCTGTTGCGATAGCGCTTACCGGCAAGCCGCATCCCATGATGGCAAGATTGATAGCTTCCGTCGCGCCTGAAGTGAAGATCACGCGCCCGCCCGAAGGCAACAAAGCGGCGACTTGATCGCGGGCCACCTCAACCGCAGCAGCGGCCGCCCTGCCCGCTGCATGTGCGCTGTGCGGGTTGGCAAAGCCGTTCTTCAGCCAAGGTTCCATGGCAGCAAATGCCTCGGGGGCAAGCGGCGTCGTTGCTTGATAATCGAGATAGATCATGCAATTTTTACCCGTGCGGCAATGCCAGACCACGCGTCGATAAAGCGCGCGATGTCACTGGCGTTCGTATCTACACCAAAGCTGACGCGGATGACTTCAGATGCCGATTTTTCATCCCAGCCCATCGCGCCAAGCACATGGCTGGTCTTCAGCGTTCCCGAAGAACACGCACTGCCAGCCGACACAGCGATACCAGCCATGTCGAAATTGATAAGCTGACTCGACGCTGCGACGCCGGGCATGCGGTAGCTGCCAATAGTCGCCAGCCGGTTGCTTGACGCTGCCACGATTTCGCCGCCAGCGGCGACAATAGCATCTTCCAAGATTTTACGGAGATGAACCGCCGTTTCCATCCAAGCGAAGCCCGCCTCAAGCGCAGTTGCGAACCCGATCACAGCGGGTAAATTCTCAGTTCCACGCCGATAGCCTTGTTCCTGCCCACCAGTTGGCGACAGCAGTCCAAGATTGCGCACAAGCAATGCACCCATGCCCGGCGGCCCACCCAATTTATGCGCAGAAATCGAAATCAAATCTGCATCGGGAAGTGGTAATTTACCAGCACTTTGGGAACAATCCGCAAACAATATCCCACCAGCAATCTGCACTGCCGCCGAAATATCTGCCATTGGTTGGATAACGCCGGTTTCATTGTTCACCGATTGGACGGCAAACCGACCATTGCCGGTAATTGCAGTGATGTCGACATATCCATTATCAATGACGGGCAAGCGTGATGGGCCAGCCACCGCAAGCACCGCGTCATGTTCGACTGCGCTCGCTATCGCGCCTGTGGCCCGCAAACCAAGTGTTATAGCCTCGCTGGCCCCGCTCGTTAAGATGACGTCACCGTCCCAATTCAGAGCGGCTGCTATACGGCTGCGTGCATCCTCAAGAGCAAAACGGGCAGCCCTGCCTTCTTGATGCGGCGATGATGGATTGGCCCAACGCAACATCGCGTCTGCCATTGCCGCGCGTGCCGATGGAATAACCGGCGTGGTGGCAGCATGATCGAGGTAGATACGTGGTTGGTTGGGCATAATTTCCATGACAGTTGCGAAAATCGTCACTCCTCCTATATAGCGCTTCAGATTCCTGCAAAGCCCGAACCGTCGGGTAACGCTCGGCAAACATTTCTAAGAATCGAACTAATATATGCCCGCAATTGCTATCCCTGGTCCAGAAGGCCGCCTTGAAGCCCGTTTTTCGCCGCCACCGCGCCCACGTGCTCCGATCGCGATGATATTGCATCCGCACCCGCAAGCAGGCGGAACAATGAATGACCGCATCACGCAGCAGCTTTATAAAACCTTTGTGGCGCGCGGCTTTGGTGTGTTGCGTTTCAACTTCCGCGGCGTCGGTCGAAGCGAAGGGGAGTTCGACAATGGTATCGGGGAACTGTCCGATGCAGCGTCCGCGCTTGATTGGGTACAAAGCTTTCACCCTGAAGCTTCAACGACATGGATTGCAGGCTTCAGCTTTGGCGCGTGGATTGGCATGCAACTTTTGATGCGCCGTCCTGAAATTCGCGGTTTCATCTCGGTTGCGCCGCCTGCAAATATGTATGATTTCAGTTTTCTGGCACCCTGCCCTTCATCGGGTATCATCATTCAGGGCGTAAATGACGAAGTCGTGAACCCGAATGCAGTCCAAAAGCTGGTCGACAAGCTCCGCACGCAACGCCACATCACCATTCATCACGACGAAATTCCGCGCGCGAACCATTTCTTCGAAAATGAAATGGATATGCTGATGGCGTCAGTGAACAACTATCTCGACTTCCGACTGGATCCTAACTCACCCATCAAGTGAGTTAGCCAGTCGCGGTGACAAGGCTTTTGCCTTGCTTGTCGGGCACAACCCAGATCGCAACATTGGCGAATATGACCAAAGCCGCGGCGACCATCAGCCACATTTGCTGGCTCGTTCCATCGCGCCGCCAGCGTTTCCACGCGCCGAACAGCAATAGGGTGGCGGAAAGCATGGCGATGGACAAAACGGCATTGAGCATGTCCACCCCATAAAGATGGTGGATAAGCCGCGCAATCGGGGAAATTCGGCATGGCCTTTTGCAGCACGCTCCCATAGGGGAAACATAGTCCGACTCATGTTGCTACAGGATGTGCCATGCGTATAGCTATTGCCTCAGATCATGCCGCACTCGCGCTGAAGTCAGCGGTTGCCGACTATCTGCGCGCGGGTGGTCATGATGTTGCTGACCTTGGCCCTCATGACGAGACTTCCGTGGACTATCCCGATTACGGATATAGTTTGGCCGCAGCGATAGCCGATGGCTCGGTAGAGCGCGGTGTTGCCCTGTGCGGATCGGGCATCGGCATTTCCATCGCCGTGAACCGCAACCCGGCTGCGCGCGCTGCCCTTGTGTCTGAGCCGCTTTCTGCGCGGCTTGCCCGCGAACATAATGACGCCAACGTCATTGCCATGGGCGCGCGCCTGATCGGCATTGAAATGGCGAAAGCCTGTATTGACGCATTTCTCTCGACGGAGTTCGGTGGTGATCGTCACCAACGCCGCGTAGATAAGTTATCCAACCCAATCACGACCAAGGAACCAGCATGAGCACGCGTCCAGCATACGATCTTTCCGATGTTCAGCCCGACGGCTTCTTCACGCGCGGCTTGGCCGAAACCGATGCTGAGGTCTTTGCTGGCCTTGCGCATGAACTGGATCGCGAACAAAACCAGATTGAGCTGATTGCGTCGGAAAATATTGTTTCGAAAGCTGTGCTTGAGGCGCAAGGATCGGTTTTCACCAACAAATATGCCGAGGGCTATCCCGGCAAGCGTTACTATCAGGGTTGCGCGCCATCAGACGAGGTTGAAACGCTTGCGATTGAACGCGCGAAGACGCTGTTCAACGCCGGCTTTGCCAATGTCCAGCCGCATTCTGGGGCGCAAGCCAATGGCGCAGTCATGCTTGCGCTTGTGAAGCCAGGCGATACAATATTGGGCATGAGCCTAGATGCCGGTGGCCACCTAACGCATGGTGCAAAGGCGGCGATGTCAGGTAAATGGTTCAACGCGGTGCAATTTGGCGTGCATCCTGAGACACATCTCATCGATTTCGACGAGGTTGAACGACTAGCCAAAGAGCATCGTCCCAAAATCATCATTGCCGGGGGCTCTGCATACCCGCGCATCATCGACTTCGCGCGCTTTCGTGCGATTGCCGACGAAGTGGGCGCAATTTTTCATGTCGATATGGCGCACTTTGCTGGTTTGGTTGCTGGTGGCGTCCATCCCAACCCGCTTGAACATGCGCATGTGGTCACGAATACCACCCATAAAACGCTGCGCGGGCCCCGTGGGGGCATGATCATGACCAATGATGAGGCAATCGCCAAGAAGATCAACTCGGCTGTCTTCCCGGGGCTCCAGGGCGGTCCATTGATGCATGTCATCGCTGCCAAGGCCGTAGCATTTGGCGAAGCGCTTCGCCCCGACTTTAAAACCTACGCCGCAGCAACGATCGCCAACGCAAAGGTTCTTGCCGCAACGCTGCATGAACGCGGCGCCAACCTCGTTTCAGGCGGCACCGATACCCATTTGGCGTTGGTCGACCTCACCCCGCTTGGGATTACGGGTCGCGATGCCGACGAAGCGCTTGAACGCGCGGCGATCACTTGCAACAAGAATGGCATCCCCAATGATCCGCTCCCCCCTATGAAGACCAGCGGTATCCGCGTCGGCACGCCTGCTGGCACCACGCGCGGCTTCGGCACAGTCGAATTCCGGGAGATTGGTCATATGATCTCCGATGTCCTTGAAGGTCTGCGCCAAAAGGGCGAGCATGGCGATGCTGCAGTCGAGGCCGAAGTCCGGCTTCGTGTTCGCGCATTGTGCAGCCGCTTCCCAATTTACCCATCTTGAATTATAGAGGTGACTTACCCATCTAATACACAGAAGGGAAATGACCATGGGATTTTGTAACGAGTGTAATGCCGAATATGGCAGCGGCGCTAAGTTCTGCGCCAATTGCGGGGCTAAAACGCCCGAGCAGCTTGCGGCCGAGAGTATTCCAAATCAAGCCCGACATTATGTCGGCGAAGCAGCCGATGAGCTTTGGGGCGCGACCAAGGACGCGTTTCACACAGGCAAGCATCTGGCCGACCAAGACACGGTGAAAAAGGTCGCTGGTGGCGCAGCCATCGGCGCAGCTGCCGGTATCATTGCCCCCATCGGGCTCGCCACAGGGGCATTGATTGGCGCAGGCATTGTCGCCTACCGCCACGTAAACAAGAAAAAGAATCAGGAAAAATAATTGCGCTGCCCATTTTGCGGACATGACGATAGCCAGGTCAAGGACAGCCGTCCCACCGAAGACAATAGCTCCATCCGCCGACGGCGGCAGTGCGAGGGTTGCGGCGGGCGCTTCACGACTTTTGAGCGCATTCAATTGCGCGAGCTTTTGGTGATTAAAACCGAAGGTAAACGAGAGCCCTTCGATCGCGAAAAACTAGAGCGATCCCTGTCGGTCGCTTGTCGGAAGCGTCCCGTAGACAATATGCAAATTGAAAAGCTCGCATCCGGAATTCAGCGGCAACTTGAAACGCTCGGTGAAAGTGAAATTGAATCTAAACGCATTGGCGAGTTCGTGATGGATGGGCTAAAGGCCCTCGACAGCGTCGCCTACATTCGTTTCGCGTCAGTTTACAAAGATTTTAGCGAAGCTAAGGATTTTGAAGATTTCGCTGGGAGCGTCGTTGAAGCGGCACAGAAATGAGTTTGCCGCCCATCATTATCCTTTGCCGTCCGCAATTGGGCGAAAATATCGGTAAGGCTGCGCGCGCCATGTTGAACTTTGGCCTTACTGAAATGCGCCTCGTTGCGCCACGTGATGGTTGGCCAAACCCTTCCGCTGGTCCGGCAGCTTCGGGTGCGGACATCGTGCTTGCCAATGCCCAGGTTTTCGATACGCTTGCCGATGCAACCGCCGACATCGCGCATGTCTACGCCACGA
Organism: Sphingomonadales bacterium 28-55-16; assembly: GCA_002278855.1. GTDB lineage: Bacteria > Pseudomonadota > Alphaproteobacteria > Sphingomonadales > Sphingomonadaceae > Sphingorhabdus_B. Next base: position 8,333 of record NCGG01000025.1, on the reverse strand, counting down.
CTGTGCGCAAGCGTGGCGTTACAAAGCCAGTCATCACGCCCGAAACCGCTGCCCAAGAGGTTCTTGGTAATGCAGGGCGAAGCGCGATATTGTTCGGGGCCGAGCGATCTGGCCTTGAAAGCGACGAGGTTAATGTTGCCCGCGCGATAATCACCGTGCCGATTAATCCGGAATTCGGCTCGCTAAACTTGGCGCAGGCGGTCATTCTATGTGCGTATGAGTGGTCAAAAACCCAAACCTTGGCAAGCCCGCCCAAAACGGATCTGGAGCCACCCGCTTCGCAATTTGAACTTGATGGCTTGATAGCACAATTGGACGCCATGCTTGAACCGTTGAACTATTTCACGCCGATCGACCGCGCGCCGGTAACGCGCCGCACATTGCGCAATCTGTTAACAAAGCCTGCATGGAATGCGCTTGAGGTCCGAACGTTGCGTGGCGTTTTAACAACCTTAAACAGGCGCAGACCGCCCGAGGCGTAAGCCTCAGCGCGTAAATTGCCCCTCGTTCAGCTGTTAGGCGGAATTGGCATCCCATTTTTCGAGTTCATAGGCGATTGAGGCCTCGACCAAACATTCCCATATGTCGGCAATAACCACATCGGAAATCCCGACCGCGCCTGCCGCTCTCTGAACATTGTTCAACACCTGTTGCTTTCGCGCTTCGTCCCGGACGGCTGACCGCTCTGTTTTGATCCGCGCAGCTGCGTCCATATAAGCGAAGCGAACAGCAAGAAGGTCGACCAATTGGGCGTCAACGGCGTCGACGCCTGCCCGGACTTCAACCATGGACTTGCAATTTTCGGGCTTGACGGGATCGACTGTGCTGCTCATCGCAGCGCCTTTACGATTCAGCGTGCCTAAAGTCGAGCCAGATGTTGACATAAGCGCCGTCAGCGGCCATAGGCGCCGCTTCGCAATTGACCCTGCATTCCGGTGAAGCAGGTGTCCGGCACGTCCCAGACGTGTCGCGCGGGACCGGAAACAACGTTGTTAGCAATTGGAGACTGAATATGTCGATGCGCAAAAGCTCGAAGTACAAACTTGACCGTCGGATGGGTGAAAACATCTGGGGACGTCCAAAATCACCTGTAAACAAGCGCGAATATGGCCCAGGCCAGCATGGTCAGCGCCGTAAAGGCAAGCTTTCCGATTATGGTATTCAGCTGCGCGCCAAACAGAAGCTTAAGGGCTATTATGGCGATGTAACTGAAAAGCAGTTCAAGCGCGCTTATCAGGAAGCCAGCAACATGAAGGGCGATACTTCGCAGAACCTTATCGGTCTGCTTGAGCGTCGCTTGGACATGGTTGTATACCGTGCAAAATTTGCCCCAACTATTTTTGCCGCACGCCAAATCGTCAGCCACGGTCACATCCGCGTCAATGGCGTGAAGTGCAACATCGCCAGCCGTCAGGTTGCAGTCGGTGACGTCATCAGCCTCGGCGCGAAAGCTAAGGAAATGGCTTTGGTCATTGAAGCACAGGGCCTGGCAGAGCGCGACATTCCTGAATATGTCGCCGTTGATGGTAACGACAAGGTCACCTTCGCACGCGTCCCAACGCTGGACGAAGTCCCTTATCCAGTGAAGATGGAACCAAATTTGGTCGTCGAATTCTATTCGCGTTAATCTCACACCAAAACTTACAACGAAGGCGGTCCTTGTGGCCGCCTTTTTTGTTTGAGCCGGACGGGCAGGTCTGGCAGAAGACCTCATTATATTTCCCCCTAGGAGAATTTCATGCGCCTGCTTTCCTTGGCTCTCGTTTCAGTGCTGGCACTGACGTCAGCTTGTCAAAATGTGAACTCGCAAGATGTTGAAACTTCGGCCCTGCCGCAAGTCGATGTCCCCGCTTTGTCAGAACAGACCATGAAGGACGTCACACGCGAGTTATCGCTGGATAGCTATGAAGGGCGCGCTCCTGGATCAGCTGGGGAAGTTAAGACCGTTGCCTATCTGATATCCAGGTTCAAAGCAGCGGGACTGGAGCCCGGTAACAATGGAAACTGGACACAGGACGTTCCTCTCATCGAAATCACAGCCAAGAACGTGTCGGCACTCAATATAGCTGACCGCAATGGCAAGGCCATGTCGTTTGCCTACGGCGACGAATATGTCATTGGCAGTTATCGCGAAACGCCCAAAACCGAAATAAAACAAAGCGATATGGTTTTTGTTGGCCATGGCATTGTCGCGCCTGAAAAGGGCTGGAACGACTATGCTGGCGTAGATGTGAAGGGCAAAACGGTCGTCGTGATGGTCAATGACCCCGACTTTGAAAATGAGGGCCTAGAAGGCCCCTTTAGCGGCAAGGCGATGACCTATTATGGCCGCTGGACCTACAAATATGAGGAAGCAGCGCGTCAGGGCGCCGCTGCTGTTCTAATCATCCACGACACAGCCCCCGCCGCTTATGGTTGGAACGTCGTGAACTCCAGTTGGACAGGCACACAGTTTTTGGCTCAATCCAAAGATGGCGGCAAAAGCCAGACTCAGGCCAATGGCTGGATCCAAAAATCTGTCGCAAAGGAGATATTTGCGGCAGCGGGTCAAGATCTCGAAAAGCAGATGGCTGCCGCAAAGCGAAAAGGGTTTAAGGCCGTTCCCTTAAACCTGACCGCGTCGCTGCGCTTTGACAACGACATCACCCGCAAAAACAGCAAGAACGTCGTCGGCGTTATGAAAGGCACGAAACGGCCTGACGAATATGTCCTGTACACTGGGCATTGGGACCATTTGGGACGTTGCACCGCTGCGGCCGATGGCGACGATATCTGCAATGGAGCAGTCGACAATGCCACGGGCAGCGCAGCACTGGTCGCACTGGCCGAAGGCTTTGCCAAAGCCGGTGCACCTGAGCGGTCTGTGGTATTCCTTGCGGTCACTGCCGAAGAAAGCGGCCTGCTTGGCTCCAAATATTACGCGGAAAATCCCATCTTCCCGCTGTCGCAAACCGTTGGCGGCGTAAATATGGATGCGTTTTCTATGTCGGGGCCTGCAAAGAACCTCACCGTAATTGGTAAAGGCAAGTCGCAGTTGGACATCTATCTGGAAGCGGCGGCGAAATCAGAAGGTCGTACGCCAGAGATGGAACCAACGCCGGAAAAGGGCTTTTATTATCGCTCAGACCATTTCAGCTTTGCCAAGCTTGGCGTGCCGATGGTCTATTTCGAGGGTGGCGACGATTTGGTGACCGGTGGAAAAGCTGCTGCCAAAGCCGCAGCTGAAGATTATGAGAAAAACCGCTATCACGCCCCAGGCGATGAGTTTGACGAAAAATGGGATTGGTCCGGCGTCATGTCCGACTTAAAACTCTATTATCGCGTTGGACGGATGCTTGCGATGACGGATGCGTGGCCAAATTGGAACGATGGGGACGAATTCCGCGCGGTCCGCGACAAAAGCCGCAGCGGAAAGTAACCCAATGGCATTTCGCATGCCCGCTGAATGGGCTCCGCATGAAGCCGTCTGGATTGGTTTTCCCAGTTCAGCCGACGCCTGGGGAGCCCCTCTGCACCGCGCGCAGGTGCAAATGGCTGCCTTTGCAAATGCGGTTCACGCGTCCGGCCAGGGCGAACGCGTGCATGTAATTGCTGGCAACCCCCGTGCTGCAGCGATTGCCACGGACCTTGTCGAGAATGGCATTCATGTCGAGCAGCGCCACATCGGTGATGTGTGGTTGCGCGATACTGGGTGTATCATTGTCACGGATGGCGACCGCCGCATTGCCCGCGATTTTGGATTCAATGGTTGGGGTGGCCGTTATGACTATCCTGGCGATAAGACCATTGGTGAAGAGCTTGCTGCGTCCGCTGGCTTTGAGATACACAAAGCTGGTTGGATCTTGGAGGGTGGGTCAATCGATGTGGACGGGCAAGGACTTGCAGCGACGACCACTGACTGTTTGCTAAACCCCAACCGCAATCCCACGCTGGATAAGGCGGCGATTGAAGCCCGCCTGCACGACGATCTTGGGATTGAACGCTTGTTATGGTTGGGCGACGGCTTGTGTAATGACCACACTGACGGGCATATTGATAATCTGGCCCGTTTTGTTGGGGTTAACCACATCCTCATTCCACAAGGTACAGGGTTCGACGACCCAAATAGCGCGGTATTTGACGATGCACGCAAACGCGCAGAAGCATTTGGATGCCAAGTCAGTTCCATGCCCTCAGTCGGGCGTTTTGTGCAAGATGGGGAAACTGTTCCTGCAAGCTACATGAATTTTTACATTGGCAACCACAATGTCATTGTGCCGATTTATGGTGCGGAGAATGACGTCGCTGCCATAGCCACATTGGCGGCGTTATTCCCCGACCGACAAATTGTCGGCGTAATGGCGGACGCCGTTTTAACTGGTGGGGGAAGTTTTCATTGTTCCAGCCAACAAATACCAGCGTAGTTGTATTGGAATTTAGGCATCAAATAACCATCTCAGTATTTCGATGTATTGGAGAGGATATCCCATGAAGAAATCAATTTTATACGCAGTCGCAGCAGTAACCTTAGCCGCGCCTGTTTTTGCCGATCACCATATGTCCAATACAGCCGAGCATGACAAAATGCATAAGGCGCATCAGCAACGGCTTGCGCAAATTCTTGCGGACCCGGCCCGGGCAAATGACGCAAAGAGGGACAAATATCGTCACCCTGCCGAAACACTCGAATTCTTTCGTGTGCACCCAGACCATATTGTCGGCGAATATGCACCGGGCGGTGAATGGGTATCGCGCATACTTGGCCGTTATATCAACGAAAATGGTAAATATACGGGGCTGTATTTCGGCACAAAAACCTTTTTCAGCGACCAGCAAAAGCAAGGCCTTGCCGCAGCTGTCGGCAAATTTCCTTCCGACGTTGCCGCAGTGTCCGGTCGGCCAGCCGCCGATTTCAATGCCTTTTCGTTAAGCGAAACGCCCGAAGGCGCGAAAGGGACATTCGACCGCATATTGATCATGCGCATGATGCATAACATCATGAACTGGAACATCGCCGATGCCGAAATAAAGGCTATGCGTGACCTGCTAAAGCCCGACGGGCTTATCGGCATCGAACAACACCGCGCCAAGGCCGATGCCGCCTATAGCTACACCGATGGCAGTAAAGGCTATATGCGCGAAGCGGATATCATCAAATTCATGGAGGTAAACGGCTTCGAACTCGTCGCCAAGAGCGAGATCAATGCCAACCCAAAAGACAGCGCAAATTGGCCAGATGGGGTGTGGACCCTGCCGCCTGCATTGCGCCTGAAGGATGTCGACCGCGCGAAATATGAAGCGATTGGTGAATCTGATCGCATGACCCTGCTGTTCAAAAAACGGCCTTGATAGGGTTGTGACGGCATTTACAATTCGTGCGATCCTCTCGGGGATCATTATCGCATTGATTGCCGTCATCGGTCGAAAAGCACCGGCAGTGGGTGCGTTAATCGCCTCGCTGCCGCTGATTTCGGTAATTGGAATGATTTGGCTATGGCGCGATACCACAGACCCGTTGCTCATCGCCAACCACGCCGAAGCGACATTTTGGTATGTCTTGCCCAGCCTACCGATGTTCTTACTCATGCCATGGCTCTTGCGCGCAGGCTTCAACTTCTGGGTCGCGTTATTGTCGGGCATCGTCGTAACAATTATATTGTATTTGGCGACAATCATGATTGCGGCACGTTTCGGGGTGCGGCTATAGACGCGGCATGACCAGAGAAATCACCGTCGCCGCGTTGCAACTGCCCATATCGGCAAGCGAAGCCGAAAACATCGATGCCGTCAGTGACCTCTTGTCGCAGGCATCCGAGCTGGGCGCGCAAATCATCCTGCCACCCGAGCTGTTTTCCGGCCCCTATTTCTGCAAAACGCAGGAGGAAGCGCATTTTGCGCTGGCGCACCCTGTCTTGGAACATCCCGCCGTCAGGGCAATGGCAAAGCTCTCCAAGCGGCTTGGCGTCGCTATCCCTGCTAGCTTCTTTGAACGCGATGGTGCACATTTCTACAACAGTATCGCGATGATTGATGCCAATGGCGACATCATGGGCGTTTATCGCAAAAGCCACATTCCCGATGGCCCCGGCTATCAAGAAAAATATTATTTTCGCCCGGGAAACACCGGCTTTAAAGTTTGGGACGTATTTGGCACCACTATCGGCGTCGGCATCTGCTGGGACCAATGGTATCCCGAATGCGCACGTGCCATGGCTCTGAAGGGCGCTGAGCTGTTATTCTACCCCACCGCCATCGGTGCAGAGCCGCAGGATGCTAGCTTGGACACACGGCATATGTGGCGGCGGGCCATGGTCGGGCATGCTGTATCAAACTGCATGCCCGTCATTGCCGCAAACAGGGTGGGTAGCGAAGACGAGCACGGGCTGATCGCTCAAAAATTCTACGGTACCAGCTTCATCGCGAATGAATGGGGCGATGTGGTTTGCGACCTTGATGATGCCGAAACCGGTATATTGGTATCGACGTTCGATCTTGACCAAGCGCGCGCGCATCGCGCCAGCATGGGCTTCTTCCGCGACCGGCGCCCGCAACTGTACGGCCGACTTGCAGAGGATCTCTAGCCTGTCGCATCTGTATCTTATCGGCCTTGGCTCGAATCAACCCCATCCAGTCATCGGCACGCCCGATCGCATCATCCCGCAAGCGATAGCCGCGCTGGAGATGGACGATATCGATGTGTTCGCGCATTCGGCCACTATCCAATCAAGCCCTATGGGCCCTTCGTCGCGTCGCTATGCCAACGCGGCGGCCGTGATCGCAACGCAGCTTGCCCCCCCTACATTGCTTGCCCGCCTCCATGAAATAGAAAGCCATTTCGGGCGCGTAAGGCGCGGCCAAAGCTGGCGCGCACGCGTACTTGACCTTGATATTCTCTTATGGTCGGGCGGCATGTGGGCCGATAGCAATCCAGCGCTCTCCATCCCGCACCCCGGCCTTCGTTCGCGCGGTTTTGTCCTTACGCCTGCGGCAATGGTTGCACCCGATTGGCGCGACCCGATGACAGGCTTAACCATTCGTCACCTGCAATCGCGATTTAACCGGCCAAAGGCGCTTGACCGCACCCCCCACCGCCATTAGGGGGAGCGCTCTCCTTTGAACCCACGCAGGTTCAGGTCGGGGGCCCTTAGCTCAGTCGGTAGAGCAACTGACTTTTAATCAGTAGGTCGCTGGTTCGAACCCAGCAGGGCTCACCACATTATTGTGGTATATTAGGTATTTAGTTGATTGGCTATCGGGAGACGCTCCCTTAAAGCCTGCTCTAGGTAACATTCTAGGTAACATTGGGAAGTAAAATACGTTCGAACGATAGGTGCGCTGGATTTCTCCAATCTCCCTTTCTTCGTCCTGATGAAGGTTAGACCAAGGCAGAATCACTCAGGTATCTGAATGCGAATCCCGGTTGTTGGTTAGGTTATGTGCCATCGGGCCTCAATGAATTGATCATTTCAACTTACGTGGTGCCATCAGTATAACTCCAATGACCCGGGATTAGCGCGGCCATTTATGATGCAGATCATCGATCATGAAATCATGCGCGTGACTGGACTGGCCTGCTCGGTGAACACTATGATGAGGGTGGTCATCCGGAAGCTCGGGATGTTCATGCTCTATCTCCTTTGGGTCTCGCGTGGGCCACAGCCAGAGGGCGGCTGCGACTCCAGAAAGTGCGAGCACGGCCAATGAGTAGAATGCTAACTGCTGGCCGAACCGCGCGCCGATCTGTCCAGCCAGCGGATAGGCGATCAACCAACAAGCATGACTAAGTGCGAATTGCGCTGCGAAAACGGCGGGCCGATCTTCTGCTTGAGCTGAGCGTCGGAGTAACAGCCCTGATGGCGTTAAGGCAGCCGCATAGGCCATACCCATTACGAACCAGCCTGCGAGCAGAAAGGGCCAAAATGCTACCGACATGCCTCCAGATGCAAGGCCCAGAGCAGTGAGCGCCGCTGTCAAGACGACCGCGCCGCCGAGCATCACAGTGCGGCCTTCGATCCGATCGAGCAGGCGCGGCAAGGCCAGCGCGGCGAGCATCGAGCCGCCGCCATAGGCCGCGAGCGACAGAGCCACTTCGCGTTGCCCTAAGCCGAACGTGTCACGCACGATCACGACGGTGTTGACGATGACCATCGCACTCGCCGCCGCGGCTGCGAGATTGACCGCGAGCAAGCCGCGCAAGCGAGGGGTTTTGAGGTAGATACGCATCCCGCGTGTGGTGCGCGCGTAAATGCCGCCCTCGCGAGGTTTGGCGGGCGACCGTGGCAGCGTTACCGACAGCACCATTAGTGCCGAGCCGACAAAGCCGATTGCGGTGCCGCCGAATAGCCAGTGGAAGC
>NCGG01000033.1 GCA_002278855.1 Sphingomonadales bacterium 28-55-16 | reverse complement strand
CCTGCCAGCCGGGCCTCTGACATAAGTTGGAGTATGGATCATGCGCACTGGCGTGATCGCGAAAAAGATGGGTATGATGCGCCTCTTCAATGAAGATGGCCGTCACGTACCTGTGACCGTGTTGGCGCTGGAAGGCTGCCAAGTGGTCGGAGCCCGCAATGCGGAGAAGGATGGCTATTTTGCTGTCCGTCTCGGTGCCGGCGCCCGTAAAGCGAAAAATGTAAACAAACCGCAACGTGGTGAATTCGCCAAAGCACAAGTCGAGCCAAAGGCCCGCGTTGCTGAATTCCGTGTTGATAATGCCGACGGCTTGCTGCCAGTCGGCGCAACTGTTTCTGCGGACCATTTCATTGACGGCCAATTGGTCGACATCACTGGCCACACCCAGGGTAAGGGTTTTGCCGGTGCCATGAAGCGTTGGGGCTTCGGTGGTATGCGCGCATCGCACGGTGTTTCAATCACCCACCGTGCCCATGGTTCGACTGGCCAACGCCAGGATCCAGGCAAGGTGTTCAAGAACAAGAAGATGGCCGGCCACATGGGCGACCGTCAGCGTACACAGCAAAATCTGGAAATCGTTCGCACTGATGTTGCGCGCGGTCTGATCTTCGTAAAGGGATCCGTTCCCGGCGCGAAAAATGGTTGGTTGCTGGTACGCGATGCCGTCAAGGTTCCGACCCCTGAAGCTGCACCATTTCCTGGCGCGTTGAAGAATGACAATGAAGCCCCACTGGCTGAAGACGTCATCGTCAACACCGAGGTTGAAGTTGCAGACACCCACGCTGTTGAAGCTGAAGCGCCTGCCGCTGAAGCCGCGCCCGCCGTTGAAGCCGCTGCTGTCGAAGCACCTGCTGCAGACGCCGGCGAAGAAACGAAGGAGGGCTAAACCATGAAGCTCAAGGTTCAAACCCTCGACGCCAAAGCAAAGGGCGACATCGACTTGAATGACGACGTATTTGGCATTGAGCCACGCGCCGACATTCTGCATCGTGTTGTGACCTGGCAGCGTGAGAAGGCTCGCGGTACGGCTCGTCCTACCCGTGAGCGTTCGGACGTTGCTCGCACCGGCAAGAAATTCGGTAACCAGAAGGGTGGCGGTACTGCCCGTCACGGTGACCGTGCTGCGCCGATCTTTATCGGTGGCGGTAAGGCCCATGGCGCCCGTCTGCGTGACTTCAACCCTTCGTTGAACAAGAAGATCCGCGCATTGGGTCTGAAGATGGCGCTTTCGAGCAAAGCCAAGTCGGGTTCGTTGATCGTTCTTGAAGATCTGGAATTGAAGGCTGCCAAGACTGCAGCTCTGATGGGTCAGGTTGGCAAGCTCGGTTTCGGCAAGTCGACACTGGTCATCGATGGCGACACCGTCAGCGACAATTTCCGTCTGGCTTCGGCTAACTTGGTCGGCATCAACGTGATGCCTGCTGTTGGCGCGAATGTTTATGACATCCTGAAGCATGATACTCTGGTTTTGACCCGCGCTGCGGTTGAGAAGCTTGAAGCACGCTTCGCCCTCACGGGAGGTGCCAACTAATGGCTAAGGATAAAGCAATCGACGTGCGTCACTACGACGTCATCGTTGCCCCGCACATTACTGAAAAAGCGACCCTGTTGTCGGAACACAATGCTGTTGTGTTCAAGGTCACAGGTACGTCGACCAAGCCACAGATCAAGGCAGCTGTTGAAGCCTTGTTCGACGTCAAGGTCACGAACGTGAACACCCTTGTGCAAAAGGGCAAGACCAAGCGTTGGAAGGGCAAGCCCTACAAGCGCTCGGATGTCAAAAAAGCGATCGTCACTTTGGCCGAAGGCCAGAGCATCGACGTGACCACCGGTATTTAAGGGCAGGATAATGGCACTCAAAAGCTACAAACCAACTAGCCCCGCCCGTCGCGGCCTTGTGCTGGTTGACCGGTCAAGCTTGTACAAAGGCGGTCCTGTAAAGGGTCTGACCGAAGGCAAGAGCAAGACCGGCGGCCGTAACAATAAGGGCCATGTGACTTCGCGCGGTATCGGCGGCGGTCATAAGCAGAAATATCGTCTGATCGACTTCAAGCGTCGTAAATGGGATATGCCTGCAACGGTTGAGCGTCTGGAATATGACCCTAACCGTTCGGCGTTCATCGCGCTTGTAAAGTACGAAGATGGCGAACTGGCCTACATCATTGCGCCGCAGCGTCTCGCCGTTGGCGATTCGATCGTCGCTGGTGAGAAGACCGACGTTAAGCCAGGCAACGCAATGTTGCTGAGCCAGATGCCGGTTGGGACCATCTGCCACAATATCGAAATGAAGCCCGGCAAGGGTGGTCAGATCGCACGTTCAGCAGGCACTTATGTGCAGCTCGTTGGTCGTGACGGTGGCCGCGTTATCGTTCGCCTGAACTCGGGTGAGCAGCGCTACATTCTCGGTACGTGCATGGGGACAGTTGGCGCGGTTTCGAACCCTGACAACTCGAACACGACCCTTGCCAAGGCAGGCCGCAATCGCTGGCGCGGCATTCGCCCGCTGACGCGTGGTGTTGCTAAGAACCCTGTCGATCACCCG
>NCGG01000032.1 GCA_002278855.1 Sphingomonadales bacterium 28-55-16 | reverse complement strand
GCTTCCACTGGCTATTCGGCGGCACCGCAATCGGCTTTGTCGGCTCGGCACTAATGGTGCTGTCGGTAACGCTGCCACGGTCGCCCGCCAAACCTCGCGGGGGCGGCATTTACGCGCGCACCACACGCGGGATGCGTATCTACCTCAAAACCCCTCGCTTGCGCGGGTTGCTCGCGGTCAATCTCGCAGCCGCGGCAGCGAGTGCGATGGTCATCGTCAACACCGTCGTGATCGTGCGTGACACGTTCGGCTTAGGGCAACGCGAAGTGGCTCTATCGCTCGCGGCCTATGGCGGCGGCTCGATGCTCGCCGCGCTGGCCTTGCCGCGCCTGCTCGATCGGATCGAAGGCCGCACCGTGATGCTCGGCGGCGCGGCGGTGCTGGCAGCGGCCCTCGCTGCACTGGGCCTTGGGTCTGGAGGCATGACGGCAACATTCTGGCCCATTCTGCTTGCAGGCTGGTTCGTCATGGGAATGGCCTATGCGGCAGCCCTTACGCCATCGGGGCTGTTGCTCCGACGCTCGGCTCAGGCCGAAGACCGGCCTGCCGTTTTCGCAGCACAATTTGCGCTTAGTCACGCTTGCTGGCTGATTGCTTACCCCCTCGCGGGGCAAGTAGGTGCACGGTTCGGACAGCAGTTCGCATTCTACTCATTGGCCGTGCTCGCACTTTCTGGTGTCGCAGCCGCCCTCTGGCTTTGGCCCACGCGAGACCCAAAGGAGATAGAGCATGAACATCCCGATCTTCCGGATGATCACCCTCATCATAGTGTTCACCGAGCAGGCCAATCCAGTCACGCGCATGATTTCATGATCGATGATCTGCATCATAGATGGCCACGTTAATCCCGGGTCATTGGAGAAACACTGATGGTAGTAACATCAGGGTTGAAATGATCCATTCATTGAGGCCCGATGGCACATAGCCCAACAGCCACGATCTGCCGTTTCCAACACTGCGAGATTTAATCATAATCCGTATTGATTGACTCTGTGGAATTTTTTTGGTCCCTTGCAGGAGCGTTCGAACCACCAAGCACGCGGCTCTAGGGAGAGTTGTTGTGCTCAAACGGAAATTGCTAGAAGCCGCCTTTGCGGCAAGCTTGGTGTTAAATTCGCCTTGTCTCTTCGCCCGCGAGGCAATTTTGCTTGAGTTCACTACCGACTCATCGGCAAGGTTGGCCTCTGCCCCGGCACCTAATGCCAGAGTTTTCAGCGAGTTAATCTCAGAAGCGTTGCCGGCGGATATCCAAATTGCAGGCCCTTCAACCCAACCACATCCGGTGTTAGATTTGATGTCTGCCGAGTTTGATGTCCGTTCCCTTTCTTTATCAACCCCGACCCAACCAAAACTGTTCGACAGGTTGCCAACGGCCGGGATTCGCATTCCGATATGGATGCGACCTAAGCGAACGACCCTATCCTCCCATTTTCAATCCGCCGCGCTTTTCAGCAGTAATTTGTCAGGGGGGAGCTTTGATCGATGCGATGGCGGAGGTTTCTCACCCGCTTGGTGGCTCGATTCGAAAGTCGAAGCACGCCGCGCCTTTCACTTTGACACCGTTGCCGCTGTAGCGTGCGAGTATGGCGTGCCGACATCACTCCTTGATGCGGTGATCGCGCAGGAATCTGGCTACAAATATTGGGCGATCAGCAGCAAGGGTGCGATGGGGATGATGCAGATCATGCCCGGCACGGCCAGCCAACTCGGCCTTGCCGATCCTTTCAACTCGCTAGCCAATATGCGCGCCGGAGCGCGCTATTTGCGAGAGCAGCTTGATCGCTTCGGGCGCGTGGATCTGGCGCTAGCGGCCTATAACGCAGGACCACATCGCCGTTCGCTGCGCGAAGGGCGTCTGCCGATGATTTCGGAAACGCTTAACTATGTCCGGACGATTATGACCAACTGGACGCGGCTTTCACCCCGCAATGTCGAAATTTCCAGTGTGGATCGCGGGGCCATCGCAGCGGCGGCCGTGACCCAATCGGGGTATCGCAGCGTTTCTCTGGTCCGCTATGACAGCGTTGCTACTGCCCCGCCATTTTGAGCATGGCCGCTATCTTTTAGGAAAACGATTTTTCAGTCGAGCAGCTGCGTTTCGTTTTCGAAGACGCGCTCCTGATGCTTCATGATCGTGTCGATTGTCCGTTTGGCCGCTTCCCGCAATATGGCCGGCTTCACGGCGAGTTTGATGCAGCCCTGGCGGACCGAAATAACCTCGGCAAGATATTCACGAAAATAGTCGCTGATATGCCGGACATCCATGGCGTGGTAGAGGCCCACGTCTCTTAACCATGCAACGGATATATTGGCCCGAATGGGGTCAATTTCGAGCGCTGCAAACGCCTTTTCGCGCAGTTCCTGTGTGAGCTTGTTCTGACCGGACAAGACGCGACTAACATAGGAGCGCGATCGTCCCAATGGTTTGACGAGGAAAGTGATGGGTCGGTCCTGGCGCTTGAGCTCATGGTTGATCAGTGTGCGGTAGCCATGTTCTTCCCAGCAGCTGTCAGCCTTTGCCTGCGCATCGGTCATGAAATCAAAAACGGGTAGCTGCGCTTCACCCGATAACATCGTTTCGGCAGCGTGTTTCAGGTTTCTGGTGTCAATGGATTGCATCGTCCCGGGCCTCCCCATTAAGACTATGTTTTAACATAGTTTCAGGAGTCAAGAGACAAAGG
>NCGG01000008.1 GCA_002278855.1 Sphingomonadales bacterium 28-55-16 | reverse complement strand
TCCCCCCAACCGGTCGGTCAGGGTGTGGTTCAAACATGGGTCAAATCTCAGTGAAAACTTATGCCCCTAACGGGTCACTTCTCAACGACAATCAACACTCTGTGATCTTTGTTCTGCTTTTCACCGCTTCAGCGAGAACGGTCGCATATTCATCTAGCAAGTCTTTGGCTGATTGAGTAGAAATGCCTACTGGCAGGAAAGACGGCATGAAAGAACTGCCAGTGGCCAAAGATTTAATCGCCTGCATCTTCCAATTCTGGATGAGTTCTGGCTTATTGCTTTTGCAAAGCAGCTCCCCCGCAGCTTCCGCAAGTTTTCTGAACTGGATCGGATAGGAGGCATAATCTCCGTCTTTGCCAGCAGCTGGGGCGTCTTCGCCCGGCAAGCGGAAAAACTTTTTACGTTTAGTCGGCCAAAGACTCTCATTGCCTGAGTGCATCACGATGCGCCGTGCGCCTTCTAAAGGGTTCTCCGGAGATAGACGAGCAGCAAGATCCCCCAAATTCCTGGCGAAGATAGGTTTGTCAGCAGTTGCAAGTCGGTGGGGCCCGCCTAGGCGATCATAAAGTTCCTGGAGGTCGTTCTGGCGGCCTGAAGAATGTGGATTTGTTAGTTGGTTGTGCATGTGGTCTCTCAATGTGTCCGCGATGTGCGGTAATTTGTAACAATCTTCCATCCGTCGGTAAGGAGGGTGAGGCGTGAGCACCTTTCGGCTTGGCTGGGAGCTATAATCTTACGATCCAAGAGAAGCCTCATCTGCCGGCTTGAAATGGAAAGCCGATAAAGGCCTCCGCCTGCGTTTTTCTCCCTATCGCCATGGCTGAATACAATTTCCCGGTCCGATTGCTTGATGCCTCTCTGTTGACCACGCAGCAGTGCATGAGTGCAGATAAAAGCATGAGTTGTTTGAGCTGAATTCGTTTTGTGCATATTCTGTCTCCGTCTTGTTGGAGAGATTATGTCGCACAATGGGCTTCCTAGCATTTCCTAATTGGAATTTTATTAGGGATTATATATCTTATAAATTAGCATCGAAAATGTTATTTTTTAGCATTAAAAAAAGAATTTTTTTCGTTTTTTATAGGAATAACGCGGTTGTGGAGGGACTGCCGAGGCACCCAACTGATGACCCGGTGGGGATCGATGGGGTCAACCCAGAACCTTTGGTCATCAATGCAGCTTTGAAGTCAGTTTTCAGCCGACGGCGCTTCTCCAATTAGATCTCCAGCCCACTTCGGTATCATTTTGCTGGCCTCCGCATGAAAATACTGATCGAACTGGCATCCGTTAGGCGGCAGTGTGATATCAAACCTGAGTGTTTGGGCACCATAAGACTTGGCAATCTCAACAAAACCTGCCGCAGGATAAACTGTTCCTGAAGTACCGATGGCAATAAATAGATCACATTTTTCTAACGCCGCCTCAATCTGTCGCATATGCCGAGGCGCTTCTCCAAACAGCACAATGTCAGGGCGGAGGCCGTCTCGCTCGCAGGCTTGACATTCTCTATTGCCCTCCAGTCGCCCGTGCCTTGGACCTTGCCAGCCACACTCTGCACAGAACGCAGAATTCAATAGGCCATGCATGTGAATTAGGCTCTTTGACCCAGCACGCTCGTGGAGATCGTCAACATTTTGTGTGATTAGCAAGAACTCGCCCTTGCCTGTTTCCCGCCAATGCCGCTCAAGCTTCGCTAGAGCTATGTGCGCAGGGTTCGGTTCTGCTGACGCAGCTTCTGATCTGCGTTCATCGTAGAACGCACAGACTGCATCGGGATTGCGCTCAAGAGCCTCTGGTGTGCAAACATCTTCAATGCGATGTCCGTTCCAAAGACCATCAGTCCCTACAAATGTTGGCAACCCACTTTCAGCTGAGATACCTGCTCCAGTTAGAATGACGATGTTCATCGCATGGGGCTACCAATTCAATGTTAGCTATCAAGTGACCGCAATGTCCGTCAGCGGTCAGGTCTACCTATTTAAAAGCCACACTCACATTTAACTATATTTGAAGGGCGGCCTTTATGTAAAAAGTGCCTCCCCGGGGGCTGAGGGTACCCGAACAATCGACGCAGCCAACGTTTCGTAGAAGAGCTAAAGCGCCGATCAAGAAGTGGGGCCGAAAGTGGGGCCGGCATTCACAATTCATAAAAAAATTATATTTTTCAATGATTTTATGAATTATACTGGCGGAGACGGTGGCGGAGACGGTGGGATTCGAACCCACGATAGAGTCACCCCTATACACACTTTCCAGGCGTGCGCCTTCGACCACTCGGCCACGTCTCCGCATTCCCCTTGGGGACGCACGCCCCTAGCCGCTCCTTTGCGCTTTCGCAAGGCACAGTGATTTGCCATACTGCATCAGATGAAAAGATATCTGCCCTTGTTTGCCATCGCCGCGATTTGCGCCGCCTTCCCCGTTGCTGCGCAAGAGGCCAAAACCTATCCTGCGCCGTCGGAAATTGTGGCTGTGGCCCGAGCGGACGAATGGGTCACCATTGCGCCATCTGACCTTTTGGTCATGGACCTCGCGCCCGATTCGAAAGGCAATCCGCGCCGCGTGGTTATCCAGTTGATGCCTGCACCCTTCAGCCAAGGCTGGGTCGGCAATATCCGCAAGCTGGCGGCAGCGCACTGGTGGGACGGTACGAGCATCAACCGCGTGCAGGACAATTATGTCGTGCAATGGGGTGATGCGACCGAGAAGAAAGCTTTGCCGCAAGGTTTGGCGACCATGGGCGCAACGGACTACGTCACCCCTGATTGGCTGGCTAAGGACTGGATTTTTGCCCGGGCAGATGGAAGGCCGGACGCCTATGCAGCTGCCCATGGATTCTATATTGGCTGGCCACTCGCACAAGGTCGTGAAGGGCTTTGGCCAGTCCATTGCTATGGCATGGTCGGCGTGGGTCGCAATCTCTCGCCCGATACGGGCACTGGCGCAGAGCTTTATACCGTCATCGGTCATGCGCCACGGCATCTGGATCGGAACATCGCGGTTGTTGGCCGCGTGATTGAAGGCATTGAACAGTTGTCGAGCCTGCCGCGCGGCACTGGCGCACTGGGCTTTTACGAAAAGGAAAACGAGCGCGTGCCGATCTTGTCTGCGCGGCTTGGTAATGAGGCCAAGGACGTGCCCGTGTTTGAACATCTCTCCACTGACAGCGCAAGTTTCGCGGCTTATGCCGACGCGCGCGCCAATCGGCGCGATCCGTTTTTCAATGTGCCCGCGGGCGGCGCGGATATTTGTAATATTCCCGTGCCCATTCGCCGCAAGGCCAAGTGAAACCCAATTAATCCGCCATCATCGATCGCATCTTGTCGAGGGCGGCCTTTTTGATTTGGCACACCCGCGCCGCGCCGACACCTAATGTCTCGCCAATCTCATCGAGGTTCATTTCCTCGACGAAATAGAGCTGCAGAATGAGCGCTTCACGTTCGGATAATTTCGACAAATATGTGATGAGCGCGGCACGCAATTGTTCCTTTTCGAGCGCAGTGTCAGCGCCGTCAGAGATGTCGGCAAACCACATGTCATGGTCAGAATAGCTGTCTTCAATCGACTCCTGTCCAACTGGCTGGGCCGACGCAGCCATCGCATGATAGGCCGCAGGATCAAGCCCAGCCGCATGCGCCATTTCGGCATCGCTGGGGCTGCGCATATATTCCTGTTCCAGCCGCGCACGAATAGCAGCAAGATAGCGCCGGTTGGCCATGCCAGCCCGCCCCATACGGGCATCCCGACGCAGTGCATCGACCATATTGCCCCTGATGCGCGTCGCGGCATAAGGGGCAAAGGCAATGCCCCGTTCTTCAAAATTCTGTGCCGCCTCAACAAGGGCAACAAGGCCAATTTGGATGAGATCCTCGACCTCAATGGCGGACGACATCCGGCTATGGACATGCCAGGCAATCCGGCGCACCAGCGCGCTATGCGCTTCGATCAGGCGCGCAGGATTAGCGGTTTGTGGTGCCGCATATGCGGTCAGGGCTTCATTCAGCATAAGGTTCTCCAATTTCTTCCGGTGCATCGGATGCAGAAGGTTCAGGCAGGTGTACCGCGCCGCCTACAACGGCGATGACATCGACCTTTTTGGTTTCTGGAATTTCGAGGAAGGACAGCACAGCAACGTCGCTAAACTGTGCCCGCAACAGGCGGCCGACAGCTGCGCGGCACAGCGGTGAGGTGATAATGGCGAAGCTGCGCGCTGCGACGAGCATGGGCTGCACCGCTTCATCGATGACCGAGATAATCCGGCGGGCAAGATCTGGTTCGAATGGCCAGCTTGCCTGCGGCGCCGCCTGCACCGACTGCACCAAAAGCGATTCCAGCGCACTGTCGAAGGTGATCGCGGGTAGCGGCATTTTGACGGGGACAATGGTCTGGACAATCAGCCCGCCCAGCCGCTGCCGCACCGCCTCGACCAATTCAGCCATGTCCATATTGCGCGGCGCAAGATCGACCATGGCTTCGGCAATGCGGCGGAAATCACGTAAGGGTACACGTTCGGCGAGCAAGGCGCGGCACAGCGCTGTCACCGCCGCCAATGTGTAAGGCGCAGGCGTCAGCCCGGCGGCCAGCTGCGGATAGCTTTCCTTGAGATTGTTAATCAGCGCCTGCGCATCATCCATACCGAACAGCTCCGCCGCCGACGTGCTGACCAATTGGTTCAGATGCGTCGCAATAACGGTGGCTGGGTCAACGACGGTGTAGCCAGCCGCCACGGCATCGGTA
The DNA here is from genome assembly GCA_002278855.1 of Sphingomonadales bacterium 28-55-16. Lineage (GTDB taxonomy): Bacteria > Pseudomonadota > Alphaproteobacteria > Sphingomonadales > Sphingomonadaceae > Sphingorhabdus_B. The sequence goes on along the minus strand of NCGG01000008.1, from coordinate 98,258 downwards.
CGGTCACGTTCGGCAATCCAAAGGGCATCAAGGCCAAAGCTTGGGTCTTTGACCGCGCGACCGCTTACCCCTTCCAAACAATCGCCGGAATCGAGCGCGAGCAATTCATTGGCCCATGCCTGATCTTCGCCCATCAACACGCCCGATATGCGAATCTGATAGGCGTTGCCCGGTAAGGACAGGTCGTCGGCGACCTTCACCATGGGCATGACAAAGCCGAATTCGCGGGACAATTGGCGGCGTATCGCGGTCACGCGGCCCATCAAGGCGGCGCCTTTGCGTTCGTCGACCAAGCTGACAAGGCCATAACCAAGTTCAAGCGTGATCGGCGCACTGTCGGCGACCTCATGCCATTCGATTACATGGCTTGGCGCAGCATCCGTGATGGGTTCGGTCACGCGGACGGGTGCGTTTTCAGACTGTCGTAAAGTCCAGTAGATTGCGCCGGCCACAGCAGCCGCAGGAAGCACGACAAGTTGCGGCATGGCCGGAACCATACCCAGCAGCGTTAAGATGCCTGCAACGGGTCCCCAGGCGCGTGAGAAGCCAAATTCGTTAGAGATCTGACCTGCCAGGTCCAACGGCGATGATACCCGCGTGACAATGGCGGCAGCGGCAATCGAAAGCAGCAGGGCTGGAACCTGCGCCACCAAGGCATCGCCGATGGCCAGCATGATATAGGTCTGCGCTGCGTCACTAAAACTCAAACCATGGCTGACCATACCCAATATGAGCCCGCCAAAGATGTTGACGAACAATATCAGCAACCCAGCAACGGCGTCGCCTTTTACAAATTTCGACGCGCCGTCCATCGAGCCGTAAAAATCCGCCTCAGTGGCAACGTCTTGGCGCCGCGCTTTTGCCTCATCAGGTGTGAGCAGACCCGCATTGAGGTCAGCGTCGATGGCCATTTGCTTTCCGGGCAAGGCGTCAAGCGTAAAGCGTGCCGAAACTTCGGACACGCGGCCAGCGCCCTTGGTTATGACCACCAGATTGATGATCATCAAAACCGCGAAAACAAAAAGGCCAACGATATAATCGCCGCCAATCAGGAACGCGCCAAAGGCTTCGATAACATGCCCGGCAGCCGCAGGGCCTTGATGGCCTTCGACAAGCACCACGCGGGTCGATGCGACATTCAACGCGAGGCGAAAGATGGTCGCGAGCAGCAATACGGTTGGAAAGGATGAAAAATCGAGCGGCTTGGCAACGTTCATCGCCACCATCAACACAGCTAGACTGATCATGATGTTTACGATGAAGCCGACATCCAGCAACACGGCCGGAACCGGAACGATCATCAACATGACCAAAAGCAGTATGGCCACGGGCAAGGCATTGCCCTTCAATATTGACAGCGGCACAGCAAATATCGGGTTCCGCATCATACTGTCATTCCGGACAGGCGCTGATAAGCTTTGCGGGCAAATTCCAGATCAAGACCCTTGGGCATATGTTCCATGCCCGCCATCGCAAGAGGAGCGCGGCGGACTGCAGATGATGCAAAGCGTTGCTGCGTGCTGAAAGCCATCGCGGCGTTACCAGCCGAAGCCAATTTTGCTGAAAATCCATTGCGGATTTCGCTGAGACTGCGCGCTGCCCCATCAGGGCGGTAAAATATCGTCCGGTTGGCGGCAGCAGCGGACGGAAACAAAAGTGCAGCCGCCTGATGGGGGTCGGCCTGCATCGCATTGAGAAAGTCGCCGGCACCCTTTGCACCTAAAAAATGTGCAAGATAGAGATCAACGGGGTCGGGGTTGCCCTCGAACCGTGCTTGGAGATAATCGCCATTGTCGGATGCCAGTTCGGCGGCCATCACTGCGGCTGTTTCCGGATGCGTGCGCAACTCCAAAATCTGATGTCGTAACGCCGGGTCAGCAACGGAAAAGCTGCCATCACCTTTTTGCGCGATCGCCGCAGATGCCCATTCAAGCCCATGCGCTGGGCCATGCCGCTTGACAGTTGCAAGCCATGTTTGCTTGGTAAATTGATACAGGCCAGTGGCGCTGGACGTTGGCGCGCGGGCATCTGGCCGCATGCCACTTTCAAGCTGGGCCTGGTCCATCAAATAATCGAAACCGACGCCCGTGCGCGCCGACGCGTTGGCGATCGCTGCGGTTACGCGCTGTTGCGATGTTGTTGCCGCAAGGGGAGCGGTCATGAGGGCGTCTTTGGGTTCATGCCCTTACTACAGCAACGCTCATGCCAATTTGAAAAAATGTTGCTTTTCCGGGCTACCGCGTCCTGTTCGCATAGGTGTGGGATGATGATTGACCACGCAATTCAGCCAGTCGGTCAATTTTCTGGCGGTTCCATGCCGTCAGATATTTGACCCTGATGCGGGCGGCCTCGGCCTGCTTCATGCCATAAGCGAGCCGTTCGGGATCGACGACATCGTTGTCTTGAGGCAATTCAGTCAACGCCTCGGCCAGCGCCCGCGACGCGGACATGACAGCGGCAGCATCGAACGCATCAAGCGCTGCGATCAAGTCCGTCTGGCGCGCGATGATGCGATCGATCATCACCTCAGCCTGCGTTAGTCGATCCAAAACGAATGATGCCGTCGGCTATGGCACCCAGGTCAATGCGGTAACTGCCGCTGGCAATGGCTTCTTTCAACGACGCTATCCGGGCGGGGTCGAAGGGCGGGCCTTTTTGGGCCAGTGCGCTCGCAAGGCTGATATTTTGCGTCGTCGGCTGTGGAATTTGAGCGGCTGCGTTACGCATGGCCGCAGATTCCGGCGCGAATTTCGATGTAACGGCCACCAATATGGGTGGTTTGGACGTGACCGAATGAACCATTTCTTTCCCTTTCCGCTAGGCTGTCGGAAAGCTGACAGCCTCAACGGAACTAAAAACGGCAGAAGGTCGGGTCTCTTTAATTTTAAAATACTGCTCGCCCGCGTGCTTTGGCCACTGCGGTCATAGGCGTTTGAGATGTCAGCGATTTGACACGCAGGGATTGGCCAATGCCGGCATCATCTAGCGCGATCATCTGTGCAGACACAGCAAAGCCCATTCCCTCGGTCACGCATTCAATCCTATCGCCCTTGCGGATCACGATGCGCGCGTTGTTATCGGCTCCAGATAAGGTGCGGACCGGAACGCGAATACGCCAGCCAAGGGCGGGGCAGCGCACGATCACGACACCGTCAACCGGGGGCGCAACGATGGGGGATTGGGGACATTGCGCAAGTTTTAGTCGCTTATCAATGGGTTCGGCATCTGCGTAACGCGCGATATTCTGGTCGAGGGTCTCGAGTTGCTCAAACTGCGTCGGCGCAGTGGCGAGTAAAAATAGTACGCTAAGCATATATGCTCCTTTGGATTCTATGTTCCAAAGTGAGCAATCATCGTGCCAATTGCGGCGAGATGCCGGGGCTGCGGGCTTGAAAAGCTTAGAGCGGGTCTTGGGACGTGTCGGAGGTCGGCGCCTTGATGGCTGATGGCACGGCCATAGGCACAACCACAGGACGCATGAGTGCCATTTGCTCCAACCGGTCGAGCGCTTTGCGCGCATCGGTGTAGCGTTTTGCCCGGACCATCCAGGACTGCGCGGCAGACGCACCGGGCATGGCTGCAACTTCCTGCATGGCGGCAGCCATTTTGCCACCTTCGACCAGCGCTTGTGCGCGGATCAGCCGCTGCTCTGGTGGCAACATAGCCACCGCATCACGACGCAGAACGAAAAGCTGGGACAATTCTTGCTGCATCATGGTCCAGACACCGTCCGCACGGTTACCGCTCATCAATTCAGGCGCAAGACCGCCTAACTCGGCTTGCAAATTTGCGATTGTGACGGGAGCCTTCGCTGCTGAAATAACAGCTCTAACCGCTTGGGGCTGGGTTGCACCAAAACGGAGCCGAAGCTGTTCGGCCAGATATCCCAAGGGTGCCCCATTATCGAGCGTTCGGCGGACGGCATAGGTCAGCAACAGCCCTTCGCCCCGCAGGGCATCACTCGAAATGGCAGAATCTGTTACATAAACGGGAACGATCTGACCCTCAACCTGCGCCGTCATGCCCGCAACCGGAGGCGGAACAGACGCCACATTCGCCGCCGATGGTGGCGCATTATCGCTGACTGCGTCGGTCGCGTCAGCCGACACAGGTGGGGTCAATATGCCATAAGAATCGGCCAGCCACCATGTTGCCGCGGCGCCGCCGACAAAGGCGACCGCAAGCAGCAGCATGATGTGCTTGAATTTCAACTTGCCGCGTGAAGCAGGCTGTGCCGATTGTGCCGTTGGAAAATCGTTCATGTTGATCCTTCGATAGCCGCGTTCCATCAAGGTGCGCAATGCGCCATTTTGAATTGCCTCTGGATCGCCGCAAGCAAAGCAGCGTCATTCGGGGTATCTGCAACGATCGTTGACGCCCAGCCTGTGCCGGCCGACCGCGCAATTGCGTTTGAGAATGTCGCAAGCGCAATGGTGCGGCGGGGCAGTTTCAACCCATCGCAAAGACCAGCAAAATGCGCTGCGGCGCGTGACGAATGCAGGACAACCAAGTCGCTTTGGGTTACGTTGCGTGCAAAGTCATCTGGCGTGTTAACTGCGGCGCTTCGATACACAATTTCAATGTCGATGCTTAAGCCGTCTAGGTGCGGGATAGCATTATGGTCTTCACCCGCCAGCCACAAAAAGCGCCTATGGCCATCGGCAACTGCAACCTCCACCAGCGCCTCCATGCCATCCGAACCCGTTTTAGTAACCGGTACCGACAGCTTGTGCAGCGCGCTGGCGGTGGCACTGCCCACCACATAAATTGGCAAATCATGGTCGCATGTCAGGAAATCCACCGCCGCGCGCGCAGCATTGCCGCTGGTCAGCAATATCGCGTCATAACCCTCCGCAGACACCGGCGGGCAGGGCAAATGCTCAATGGCAAATAGCGGCATGATGCAAGGCGCATGTCCTGCGGCGCGCAGGCGATGCGCAGTGGCATCCGCTCCGGGTTGCGGCCGGATGATTAACAAATTCACGATGCAAACATGCCGCGCAGCTTGGCGCTCGCTTTTCCCAGCAATTCTTGCGCAAGCTGCGCTGCACCATCGCCGCCAATCGCATATAGATTTGCACCGCATTGCATTTCACTGCCGTCGGCTGTGAAAATCTCGGCCCGCAACCTGATCTGCGTCCCTTCGACTTGCGCCAATGCGGCAACTGGCGAATGGCAATTGCCGCCCACGGCAGCGAGAAATTCGCGCTCGGCAGTCACGGCGATAAACGTATCGGCATCATTGATTGCCGCCAGAATGGGCAATAGATCTTCACGGCTGGCCAAGCGATCAATGCCGACTGCGCCTTGCGATGCTGCTGGCAAAAAGGTGTCAAGCGGCAATACAGCGCCGACATCACCCATGCCCAAACGGTCAAGCCCGGCCGCCGCAAGCAGTGTCGCATCAGCGTCACCTGCATCAATATGGGCAAGCCGCGTGGCGACATTCCCACGCAATGGCACAATCTGCACATCAGGCCGCAGGCGTTTGAATTGGGCCGCACGTCTGGGGCTAGACGTCCCCACCCGCGCACCTTGCTGGATATTCTCAAGCGCCAAAGCTCCGATCAATCGGTCATGGACATCTGCGCGCGGCAGCATGGCCGAAATCACGAAAATATCGGGGCGCCATGTTTCCACGTCTTTCATCGAATGGACGGCAATATCGATCTGATCATCGATCAGCGCGCGCTCTAACTCCTTGGTCCACAGTGCTTTCCCGCCAATGTCGGCAAGTGGTCGATCCTGAATTTTGTCCCCTGTGGCCAACATCGGGACGAGGGTTACAGCCGCATCTGGCAAATTATGCGCTGCCATCAGCGCGGCCTTGGTCATCTCGGCTTGCGCCAAAGCCAACGGAGAACGCCGCGTTCCAACCCGTAAGGGGCGCTCGACTGTGAATGTAGAAGCTGTCATGCGGCTTGTTCATAGCGCCACGTCCACCTATGGGAAAGCACAATGGCAATCATCCTTGGTCTTGAATCCAGCTGCGACGAAACCGCAGCCGCAATTGTGCGTTCCGACAGGGCGATACTCAGCCATGCCTTGGCGGGACAAGAGGACCATCATCGCGCATTTGGTGGCGTAGTCCCCGAAATCGCTGCCCGCGCGCATGCCGAACTGATGACGCCGTTGGTTGAAACCGCGTTGGCGGATGCTGGCCTGACCCTGAACGATGTGGATGCAATTGCAGCAACGGCTGGCCCCGGTCTAATTGGCGGCGTGATGGTCGGCTTAGTCACGGCAAAGGCATTAGCCATGGCATCGGGCAAACCATTGATTGCGGTCAACCATCTTGAGGGCCACGCTTTGTCGCCGCGGCTCATCGATGCCGATCTGCACTTTCCTTATCTGCTGTTGCTTGTGTCGGGCGGCCATTGTCAGTTGCTTCGGGTCAATGGCGTTGGCGATTATAACCGGCTGGCGACCACCATTGATGATGCGGTGGGTGAGGCATTTGACAAAACCGCCAAGATATTGGGCCTCGGTTTTCCCGGAGGGCCAGCGGTCGAGCGCGCCGCAGCCATCGGCAACCCACGCAACGTGCCGCTCCCCCGTCCATTGAAAGGTGCGGATGAACCGCATTTCTCTTTTGCTGGCCTCAAAAGCGCGGTCCTTCGTGCACATGAAACCGGGCAATATAAAGTTGAGGACATCGCCGCGTCGTTCCAATTGGCGGTAATCGACTGTTTGTATGACCGCATCACATATACGCTTGATCGCATTGATGCGCCGGCAGCCTTAGTCGTTGCAGGCGGCGTTGCGGCCAATGTTCCGATCCGCGAAATGCTGGAAAAGCTGGCCGAACAGCGCAATATGCGTTTTGTCGCACCCCCTTTGTGGTTGTGCACCGATAATGGCGTGATGATCGCATGGGCGGGCGCAGAGCGCTTCGCAATGGGTCTGACGGACGGTTTGGACTTTGTGGCGCGCCCGCGTTGGCCACTTGACCCCCATGCCGCACCCGCACGCGGTGCAGGCGTGAAAGCATGAACGGTGCGCGTTATCCGGTAGGCATCATTGGCGGTGGCGCATGGGGCACTGCGCTTGCCGCCGTTATGGCGCACATCCATGACCATGTCCTGCTTTGGGCCCGCGAAGAAGACGTCGTACGCAGTGTGAACGCCCAACATGAAAACATACTCTTCCTACCGGGCACAGCATTATCGTCCCGGATTGCAGCGACTGCTGATCTTGCCCGCATGAAAGAATGCAGCGCATTGTTGATCGTTACCCCCGCACAATATGTCCGTTCCACATTGGCAGCGCTGCCCGACACCCAAGCGCCGCTTATTTTATGCGCAAAGGGTATTGAGGCAGGCACCCAAATGCTGCTGTCGGACATCGCGGCGCAGGTGCGACCGCGCAACCCTCTGGCGGTGCTGTCCGGGCCGACATTTGCGCATGAAGTGGCGGCCGGGAAACCCACAGCCGTTACGCTCGCTACGACAAATCAAGCGCTTGCTTCGGTCCTTATGCCTATGATTGCAACGCCCGCCTTCCGCACCTATTGGACCGACGATGTTGTTGGCGCGGAAATTGGCGGGGCTGTTAAAAATGTGCTCGCAATTGCGTGCGGTGTGGTCGATGGCGCGGGGCTCGGCCTGAATGCACGGGCCGCCTTAATCGCACGGGGCTTTGCCGAAATGCAGCGATATGGCCTTGCGCGCGGGGCAAAAGCAGAAACGCTCGCTGGGCTATCCGGCCTGGGCGACCTCGTGCTGACATGCAGTTCGGAAAATTCACGTAACTTTTCCTTGGGCCGTGGGCTTGGGCAAGGCCACACATCAGAAAGCTTGCTTGCCGATCGGCAAACTATTGCCGAAGGCGCGTTTACAGCGCCCGTACTTTTAAAGTCTGCACACGCTTTAGGTGTCGAAATGCCCATCGTTTCAGCTGTTTGCGCATTGTTGACCAATGCGGCCACGGTCGACACGATTGTTGCTGCATTACTTGCCCGGCCACTCAGGTCCGAAAGCTGGTAACGGCGGGCTAAATCCGCTAATTACCGAACAGAGGGTACCACTTGACCGCAGCCAGAACCGATGAAGAAGACATTCAAGCGCTCGCCAAGGGTGGCCGGACCAATGTCTTTGGTTTTGTGCTCCGTTTGGCGGCGCGGATCCCTTTCCTGTTCATCGCGGGCCGGCTTTATGGTCCAGAAGCGCTGGGCCGCTTTGCTTATGCTTTGCTTATCATCGAATTTGCTGCGCAATTGGCCTCACTCGGCCTGCGTCGTGGTTTGGCGGAGCTTTTGTCAAAAGATGACCAGCCACAGGCGCACATCGTCGCAGACGCCTTACTCGCCGCAATGGCAGCGGCGGCATTGGGCGCTGCCTTTCTTATAACATTGCCGCAGCTGATGTTTCCCAACAGCGGGATCACCGGACTTGACCGTTTCTTGCCTTTGGCGATTTTTGCGATTGTGGCCACCGACATCGCCTTGTCTGCCCTTGCCTATAAATTCGACATTGTCTCGACGGTGCGCGCACGCGCGGTCGTTGAACCTTGGACAATCAGCATCGCTGTGGGTGTATTTTACTTTTATTCCGCACGCGACGGATTGATCCTAGCCTATGTTGCCTCGCTTGTGGCCGCGTTGTTCTTCGCGCTTTGGCCATTATGGCGCAGCTATGGCGCTCCCCGTGGCTGGCGACCAAGCCTGACGCGTGCATTGGGCATCGCGCAACGGAATTTGCCGCTCGCGGCAGCAGATGCCGCCGAATGGGGCAGCAGGCGGCTTGATCTTGCCATATTGGGGCTGTTCGCTTCGCCAGCCGTTGTTGGAATCTATTATGTTGCGCAACAGGTCGCAAGCTTGCCGCAGAAGTTGAAAAGCAGTTTCGACCCGATCTTGGGTCCGGTCATCACCCGCAACTTGCAAACGCGCAATTATGCCGAAATTGCCAAGCAAATAGGTCAAGTCGGTTTCTGGATCATCGCCGCACAAGCGGGTATCGCCTTAGCACTCGGCATTCCCGGTGCGGCGGTAATGGGCCTGATTGGGCCTGAATTTGTTGGCGGCACCGGGGCGCTTGTCTTTCTGCTCGCGGCCGAGGTGGCGGCAGCTGCGGCGGTCGTGAGCGAGTCCGCATTGGTCTATATGGCGCGCCACCGGAACCTGTTGATCTCCCTCGGCATGCTGGTCGTGCAGGCATTGGTGAGCGTCGGCCTCATCCAGTTAGCACAGGATTTGCCCGTAAAACCGGAATATGTTGGGCTGTATCAAGCCGCCGCCGTTGCGTGTGGCCTGATGATTTCGCTGGGCATTGGGTCTGTGGTGAAGTCCCGGTTTTTGGCACAATTGTTGGGGCAGAACATCCGTGTTTTGCGCTGGGCATTGTTATCCGCGGTCGCGGCCGGGGCATTGCTTGGCATGGCCTTTATTAGCTTACCCGCCCGTTTCGAATGGGTAGAATTGACGGTTGGCGTCCCTGCGATCCTTGGCCTTTATGGTTGGATCATCTGGCGCTGGGGTTTCGCCGCCGAAGACCGGGTCCTGTTCCGTAAAAAGCGGTCTTAACCCAGCCGTTTGGTGACGAGATCAGCGATATCCGCTTCGGGTCGCGCGCCATAATGCGAAATGATTTCAGCCGCGCATACGGCACCCATCGTAAGGCAATCTGCCATAGAACGGCCCTGCGCAAGGCCAGCAAACACGCCAGCCGCAAACAAATCCCCAGCACCCGTTGTATCAACCAGCTGCGCCACAGGCTCCGCGCCCACTTGCGTGCGCACACCATTTTCGACCGCAATGGCGCCATGTTCGCCGCGTGTACACACAAGCAACGGGACTTTCGCGGCGATAGCAGCAACCGAGGTTTCGAAATCATCGCTGTTGTTCAGCGCGCAAATTTCGACTTCGTTGGCGAATAATATGTCGATGCGGCCGGCTTCCATCTCAGCCAAGAAATCCGGCCCGTGGCGTGAAATCACAAAAGCGTCTGACAAGGTCAGGGCAACCTTGCGGCCAGCTGCGCGCGCGACGTCAATCGCGGTGCGCATAGCGGCGCGGGGTTCTTCTGGGTCCCACAAATAGCCCTCAAGATACAAAATTGCGGCGCTTTCGATCAGCGATTTGTCGATCACGGTTGCCGGCAGATATTGCGACGCCCCTAAAAAGGTGTTCATCGTGCGCTGCGCATCCGGCGTTACCAAAATATAGCACCGCGCGGTCGAAGGTGCGCCTTCGCGGGCAGGAATATCAAAATGAATGCCGCCGGCACGGATATCATGCGCGAACACTTCGCCGAGCTGGTCAGTAGCCACTTGCCCGATAAACGCGGTCTTGTGCCCAAGCAGCGCAAGCCCAGCCAAGGTGTTGGCAGCCGAACCACCGCTGATTTCGCGCGCGGGTCCCATATGCGCATACAATGCCTGCGCGCGTGCTTCGTCGATGAGCTGCATGCTGCCCTTCGTCAGGCCCTCGCCTGCGATAAATGCATCGTCTGTGTCGGCTATGATATCCACAATCGCGTTGCCAATTGCGAGGACGTCGAAGCGGGTATCAGTCATAAGCGTTCCTATTTTAGCCAAGCGCGCCCTAGTTGGGTTGGACATTTCCGGCAAGCGCTTTAGAAAGACAACATGATCCACGCACTGATGCTTTCGTTCCAAAGCCTGTCCGGCAGGCGTGTCGCTGCTGTCATGGTCAAGATGGTGCATTCCGAAAACACATCATTATGAAAATAGCCATCCCTCTCACTTTAGGGACGTTGCTGCTGGCTGCTTGCGTTTCAGTACCGGAAGCGCGCCCAATAACACGCCCGGCGGCACGTCAACCTGTACCTTTGGAGCACACCGCCGCATCTTTTTCCGCGCGGCCTGTTATCGCCCCGCGCGGGCTTGAGGGTGTGATCGGCAAAGACATCAACGCATTAAAGCGCCAATTCGGCGAGCCGCGGCTTGATGTTGTCGAAGTCTATGGCCGAAAACTACAATTTGTCGGCAAACCCTGCATCCTCGACGCGTTTCTCTATCCCGAGAGCAGAGGTGGCCGTGAAGTGGTCACTTATGTCGATGCACGGCGCAGCGACGGCGCAGCCGTAGACCGTGCCGCATGCGTTGAGGCATTGCAGCGCCGCTAACGGGCAACCATCTCCGCATCGCCAGATGCAATGTCCCATTCCGCGCGTACCGACGGATCCTGCTCATTCGCCCATAACGTCTGCCGCTGACGCTCAAGCGCCTCAGGCGACAGGCGCGACAATGCCCAGATCGCTGCCCCGCGCACGACAGGCGCCGCGTCGTGCAACAGCGTTTCGACCTGCGCAACAACCTCCGCATCGCCGCCATTGCCCGCAGCGATAAGGACATTACGCACAAACCGGTCACGGCCAATCCTTTTAATCGGCGAACCGGAAAACAATTTTCGAAAAGCAGCATCATCCAAAGTCAATAAATCCGCAATTTGGGGCGCTACCAATTCGGCGCGCGGCAAGAACGCTTTGTGCGCAGCCGCCGTTTCGGCAAATTTGTTCCATGGGCAGACCGCCAGGCAATCGTCACAGCCATAAATGTGGTTGCCCATGAGGGGACGCAATTCAGGATCAATTGGCCCTTTATGCTCGATGGTGAGATAAGAAATACAGCGGCGGGCATCCAAGCGATATGGCGCCGGAAATGCATTGGTGGGACAGATGTCCTGACACGCACTGCATGTCCCACAACTGTCTTCCGCCGCAACGGCAGGTTCAAGTTCGGCGGTGGTGTAAATTGCACCCAAGAATAACCAACTGCCATGTTCCCGGCTGACGATATTGCTGTGCTTGCCCTGCCAGCCCAGTCCTGCGGATTGCGCCAAGGCTTTCTCCATAACAGGCGCGGTATCGACGAAGACCTTAACGCCAGCGTCCGCTTCATGCGCTAGCCATCCCGCCAGCCGCTTCAACGCACCTTTGACGACATCATGATAATCGCGGCCCTGCGCATACACCGAAATGCGCGCGCGATCGCCTTGGTCCGCAAGTGCCATTGGGTCCTGCGGCGGCGCGTAGCTCATCCCCAGCATGATGACCGACTTCACTTCGGGCCATAGAATATCCGGATTGGCGCGCTCATCGGCGCGGCTCTCCATCCAGAGCATGTCGCCATGGCGCCCTTCCTGCAACCATTGGCGAAGCCTTTCCCCGGCGCGCGGCGCAAGGCGTCCGGGCGCGATACCGAAGGCTGCAAATCCTTCGCTTTTTGCGCGATGTTCCAAAGAATTAACCAAATTTGTCTTGTCTCTATTCACACGCCAACCTTATTCAGCACTGACACTCACTCCGGGGCACAGCAGAATGTATGCAATAGAGGCAAAGGGACTCGTAAAGCAATTCGATGGCTTTCGTGCCGTCGATGGCGTCGACCTAAAAATTCCCGAAGGCAGTATTTTTGGGATCTTGGGTCCCAATGGCGCGGGCAAGACGACGATGCTGCGGACCTTGCTTGGCATCATCGACCCCGACGCGGGTAGCCGCACATTGCTCGGCTCTGACCGCCCCATTTCGCAGTCGCGCCACGTTGGCTATTTGCCCGAAGAACGCGGATTATATCAATCCATGCGCGCGGTCGATACTATCGCTTTCATGGGTGCATTGCGCGGCCTTCCGCTCAAGGAAGCCGCGACAAAAGGGCGCATTCTGCTTGAGGAAGCTGGCCTTGGCTATGCTGCCGACCGGCAAATTCGACAATTGTCCAAAGGCATGGCGCAGACAGTGCAGTTGATGGGCACCATCGTGCATGACCCAAAACTTATTGTACTTGATGAGCCTTTTTCAGGGCTCGATGCGTTGAATCAGGCGAAGCTCGAAAAGATGATCCGTGCGCAAGCCGCAAAAGGCGTGACGGTCATTTTCTCGACCCATGTCATCGCGCATGCCGAGCGTCTGTGCGAACGAATCGCCATTATCGCGAAGGGCAAGATCAGCTTTGACGGGCTGGTATCCGAAGCACGCGACCGTTTGCGCCCAATAGTGCATTTGGAAACCGAAACGCGCGATGGTCCCTGGCGTCAGGCTTTGCCAGCAGAGGCAAAGGCAGAAGGACATTATTGGCACTTTACGCTGCCTGAAACCGGTGTGGAGCCGCTGTTGACCGCGTTGGTTGAGGGCAAGGCAGGCATCCGATCGCTGTCTATTGAACGGCCTGGCCTTCATGACGCCTTTGTTGCCATTGCGGGTGAAGCGGTAGCAGCCGAAATGGATGACGCGGCCGCGGGAGAAGCAAAATGAGAGAGATTTTTCGTGCTGCCTTCGTCATTGCCCGCCGCGATTTTACGGCCATCATTTATTCCAAGGCGTTTATTTTTTTCCTGCTTGGGCCCTTTTTTCCCGTCCTGGTCGGCTTTGCCGCAGGCAATTTAGGTGGACAAATCGCGAAGGAAGTGTCGCAACCGGTTGTTGGGATCGCACTGGCCAAAGCTGATTCCGATAAAATGCTGGCGGCACGCCAGTCCTTATCCAAAACATTGGGAGATCGTTATTTTGCCCAGATGAAAATTGTGGGTGATGCCGATGCGGCGCAGATCAATCCGCAAACCTATCTGCGCAAAAAGACAGACAATTTAAGCGTCGTGGTAACAGGTACGCTAACAAAGCCCATTGTGACCGGGACAGCCAACGCCATTGACCGCGAACGCGCCGATATTGAGCTGTTAGCCGGTTACGCGCAAAGCGGCGGCAGCTTGCAACTGCCACAAGCAACCCCGGATGTCGTTGTAGAAACGGCCAATAATGACAAGCAGTTGCGCACCATAACGGCCCAAGGTGGGCAGATATTAGTGTTTTTCCTGACCATGTTGCTGGCAGGTATGGTTTTGTCCAATTTGGTCGAAGAAAAATCGAACAAGATCATTGAAATCCTTGCGGCGTCGATCCCGATGGAATCCGTGTTTCTGGGTAAGCTATTTGCTATGCTTGCTATGGCGTTGCTCGGCATAGCCGTTTGGACCTCTATTGGTCTGGCTGGCTTTATGGCGGTTGGACCCGACCTGCCAAGCTACCCGACCCCAGCGGTTGGTTGGCCAATGTTCATCGGCTTATGCTTCACCTATTTCATCATGGCGTATCTGATGCTCGGCGCATTGTTTCTGGGTATTGGCGCGATGGCCGCAACGGTGCGCGAGGTGCAGACCATTTCGATGCCCGTCACCATGGCGCAATTGATCAACTTCTTCTTCGCGTCTTATGCGCTGACGAAGACAGGTGAGCCGTTGGAGAAATTCGCAGCGATATTTCCGTTCAGTTCGCCTTTTGCGATGATCGGGCGTGCCGCGCTTGAACCGACATTATGGCATCATGCAGTGGCGATTACTGGCCAAATGCTCTTTGCGGTGCTGCTGCTGCGGCTGGGCGTGTATCTGTTCAAGAAAAATGTGATGAAATCGGGAAGCGCTGGCCGGGTGTCCGAAGAGGGTGTGCGCAAGTTGTTCGGCCTGATCAAAGTGCGCCGGTGAAATTGGTCGCGCGCATGATCAGTTGCGGTTCGAAACTGGATTGACATTTTTGTCAGTAGTGGCACTTTCTGGTCTGAGAGGAGTCGAGAAAAATGGCAACTGCCCCGATAATTGAGAGCGATTCGCTACCTTATGAAGTTAATGAGGCGCCACACCACTGGGATGTGACGAAAGCCGATATTTACGCCGAGGATCGTTGGCATCCCATTTTCAAGGAAATGCGCGAAAAGGCCCCGATTAACAAAATCGAAGGCTCCGACTTTGGCAGCTATTGGAACGTCACGACGCTGAAGGCGATCCAACATGTCGAGGCATTGCCCGATATTTATTCATCCTCGTTCGAACATGGCGGCATCACGCTGATTGACGACAGCGCACTCGCCGAACCTATTCCGGAAGACCAAAGAGTGGTCATGCCGATGTTCATTGCGATGGACCGGCCAAAGCACACTGAAGAACGCCGCGTTATTGCGCCTGCATTCACACCCGGCGAAATGGACCGCATGTCGGTTGATATCCGCCGCCGCACTGCCGAATTGTTGGATTCGCTCCCTGTGGGTGAAACATTTGACTGGGTCGACCTCGTCTCCATTGAATTGACCACGCAAATGCTCGCATTGCTGTTTGATTTCCCTTGGGAAGATCGCCGCAAGTTGACCGAATGGTCCGATTGGGCGGGTGACATCGAATTGGTTCGCACGGAAGAAACGCGCAAAGCCCGGCTCGCCAAAATGTTCGAAATGGGCGCCTATTTCCAGCATTTATGGGAAGAGCGCAAAAATCGCGGCGAAGCCCCTGACCTCATCAGCCGGATGATCCATTCGCCGATGAAGGACATGAACCAGTTTGAATATATGGGTAACCTTATTTTGCTCATCGTGGGTGGCAACGATACGACGCGCAACTCGATGTCTGGCTATGCTTATGGCCTGCACAGCTTTCAGGACGAGCGGGAGAAGCTTGAAAAGAACCCGGCCTTCATCACTAATGCCGTCAGCGAAATCATCCGCTGGCAGACGCCGCTGGCGCATATGCGGCGCACCGCGACACAGGACCACGACCTATTTGGTGCCCCTATCAAAGCGGGCGACAAGATCGGCATGTGGTATCTGTCGGCCAACCGTGACGAAACCGTATTCGAAAACCCTGACAAGTTGATTGTCGACCGCGAAAACGCGCGCCGGCATTTGGCGTTCGGTTATGGTATCCACCGCTGTGTGGGCGCACGGCTTGCCGAATTGCAAATCCGTATCTTGTTAGAGGAAATGGCTGTGCGCCGGCTCCGGCCAAATGTGGTCGCTGAACCCGAGCGCGTCGCCGGATGCTTCGTGCACGGCTATCGCAAGATGGATGTAGAACTGTCGCGTTATTGATAGGGAACCTTTTCGGCCTCTGCGGCATAGTTACAGGCAGAGCTTATCAAGGAACATGTCATGCCACTGAGCAAACGTAGATTTCTGTCCTTCGCCACCGTTGGCGCAGCGGCATTTGTTTTTGGTTGTGGCAAGGATGCGACGGCGAAGACACGCTTCGCCGTCACCTATAGCGACGCAGAGTGGAAGAAACGCTTGTCGCCTGCGGCGTATCGCGTGCTGCGCCAAGAGGACACCGAGCGCCCGTTTACCAGCCCGCTGAACCGCGAAAAGCGCAAAGGTGATTTTGTGTGCGCTGGATGCCGGACCCGGCTGTTTTCATCGACCACAAAGTTTGAAAGCGGGACTGGCTGGCCTAGCTTTTATGCGCCCCTGTCGGGCGGGGTGAGGACACGGACGGATTATAAAATCGGCATCCCACGCACGGAGGTGCACTGCGCACGCTGCGGCGGGCATCTTGGTCATGTGTTTGACGATGGGCCAAAACCCACAGGCAAACGCTATTGCATGAACGGCGTTGCAATGCAGTTTGTGCCGAGCTGATTTCGCCAGGCGCAAGTTCTGTACGCCACCTATTTTGGCGTTGCGATTCCGGAAAAATCCAACTCAGCCGGTTTTGTCGTTGCCGCAGTATCGGTCTTGCCGTGATTTTCAATAATTGTCGCAATCGCCGAAGCGCGCCCATCCTGTTTGGCATAATCCCGAGCAGAATAGCCTGCACGGCTATCGGTTTTATCAGGATTTGCCCCAGCCTTTAACAATGCACGGACAGCCTCAGGGTTGCGCAGTTGGACCGCAAGGATAAGCGCGGTTTCGCCCGACCGGTTGGTTTGGTCAACCACGGCTTTTTTGCGGACGAGCCAATCGATGCCATCAACATAACCCAATTGGGTAGCCAACATCAAAGGGGTCGTACCCTTTTTATCTGCGAGATTGGGGTTTGCGCCTTTCTGCAAAAGATAGCCAAGCCAGGTGGAATCGCGACGCTGGATTACAATGTGCAGGGCCGTCTCGCCGGTTGTTCCATCACGGGTGTTGATGATGACAGTGCCCGGCTCGGAGAGAAATTTTTCGGCCTCTTCGCCCTTGCGATCTTTGACCGCCTTTAAGAAATTATAACTGTCCGAAAACTGCGCATACGCGGCGGGTGCGACCACACCAACAGCAGTTGGCAAGAGAAACGCGGCCATAAGCCCGCAAAAAAAAGTCTTTTTCAACAGAATCTGTCCCATTTACACGTCCAATATGCTTGATAACTGGTTGTTAGCAGACCATGTCTGGCCTCGCTATGAACAAAACTTCACTTTTCGCGCTCTCCGCCCTCCTTTTTGTCTCTGCCTGTAACTCTGCACCGCCGCAACCACCGCTTAGCGCGGCGCCGCTGGCGGGGGCAAAAATCGGTGGCGATTTCCTCCTGACCGACCAAAATGGCAAAAAGCGCAGCTTCAAGGAGTTTGATGGTTCGTATCGCCTTGTGTATTTCGGTTATACCAATTGCCCGGACATCTGCACGCCCGACATGCAGAATCTGATGGCTGGCCTTAAAGCATATGAGAAAAAGAACCCCAAGCTGGGCGCTAAAATTCAACCTATTTTCATTACCGTCGACCCATCGCGCGATACCAGCGCCGTTCTAAAGCAATTTGTGAGTGCCTTTCATCCACGCGCTATTGGTTTGACGGGTAGCGATTCGGAAATCGCCGAGGTTACCAAAAAATTCGCCATTTATTCTGGGCGGGTTGAAGGCTCCTCGCCCGAAAATTACCTGATGAGCCATAGCCAGACGCCCTATCTTATAGGGCCAACGGGTGAACCCTTGGCACTTATGCCCGCCGATGTCCCCAATACGGACGCCAATGAAGGCGCGCCGAATTTGGTGGAGGCTGAACTCTCCAAATGGGTCCGTTGATGTGACCGACACGCCTTTTTGGGAGGCGCCGATCGAAAGCTTGGATCGTGCGCAATGGGAGGCCTTGTGCGACGGATGTGGCAAATGCTGCTTAAACAAGGTGGAAGATGAGGATACTGGGCGCATTTACCCCACCAATGTCGCATGCAAATTGCTAGATCTGCAAACGTGCCAATGTGCGGATTATCGCGGGCGCAAAGCCATCGTGCCGGAATGCCTGAGGCTCACCGCCAACAAGATTGACGATTATGTGTGGCTACCATCGACGTGCGCTTATGTACTGCGGGCGGCGGGCCAGCCATTGCCCGAATGGCATTATTTGATTAGCGGCAGCCGCGAGACGGTTCATGACGCTGGCATGTCCGTCAAAGGTCGGGCTATATCGGAAACACATGCTGGACCGCTTGAAAACCATATTATCGAACAGCCTCTCTGATCCCGAGGTAGATATCGAAGGCGAGCGCGTGCCCGTGCGCATCCATCGTAATAGCCGCGCCAAGCGGATTTCCATGCGGGCCGACGCGGTCAAGCGCGAAATTCGAATAACTATGCCGCCCTATACGCCCACCGATGTGGCACTCGATTTTGTTGCCAAAAAACGCGAATGGATCGCCACTCGTCTCAACAGCGTAGCCGACGCAGCGCCGATTGCCCCTGGCCGTGAAATTGCTTTTGAGGGCGAAGGCTATATCATCGAATGGCGCGAAGAATGGCCGCGCAGCGTCAAATGTGCGGAGGGAAGGCTTATGCTCGGCGGGCCCAAATCGTCGGTCGAGGCGCGCATCTTGCGCTGGCTAAGGGCCGAAGCCCGCAGGGTTTATACAGATGAAATCGGATATTATTGCGCCAAGGCAAACGACCCGGTTCCGCGCTTGTCGATTGGCGATCCGCGCAGCCGCTGGGGCAGTTGCTCGAGCCGAGGCACTATTTCCCTAAGCTGGCGATTGATCATGGCACCTGTGTATGTGCGCCGCTCCGTCATTGCACATGAGGTCGCGCATATTCGCCATATGAACCACAGCGCCGCCTTTTATACCTGGCTTGATACCCTGTATGACGGGAACCGGAAGGCTGCCGACCAATGGCTCAAAATGCACGGCACGGGACTGCAACGAGTCGGACGATAAGGAGAAGACGATGCTAGACATGCGTGAGACATGCGAACGATGCACATCACCGCTGCCGCTGGACAGCCATGATGCGATGATCTGCAGCTATGAATGCACGTTTTGCACTTCCTGCGTGACAGGCCCACTCAATGGACATTGCCCCAATTGTGGCGGCGACCTTCAGCCCCGGCCAAAACGCATAAAAAAATAAGTGCGCTTAGGCCTTCACGCCCGCCCCCAGCGCGCCATATTTTTGTTCGAAACCCGCGACGTCGCCCGCCGCAAGCAATTGGGCTTGATCAACCCAATTGTCGCGGGTGATCCGGCCAGCAAAGGCGCCAAGTTTACCGTCCATTTCGGCGACATCGGCTGCGGTCCAATTGGCTACTTGCGCAAAGCTGTTTACGCCCAATGCCTTGAGCATGCTGTTGACCTTGGGACCGAGACCTTTGATCAATTCAAGATTGTCGGGGATTGATGGCTTTACAGGAGGCTTAGCTGCTTTTGCCTTTGGCGCCACTTTTGGAGCAGCGGCTTTAGCGGCGGCGGCCTTCGGTGCAGCAACCTTCGCGGCGGGCGCCTTTTTCGTCACTGCAGCCTTAGCCGGCGCTTTAGCCTTCGCCTTTGCCGCCTTCTTTACGGGCGCGGGATCACCCATCGATTTCGGTGGCACTGCTGCTTTTGCAGCGGGCGCAATCGGCGATGCGGGCACGGCTGCGGGCGGCGCTGCAATGTCTTTCGGTGTGCCATCAACTTGCTTCGTGCCGCCCCGCGCGGTCAACCACCACAATATAATCGCAATGATAAGCACTGCACTGATAAGCAAAGGTAGATAGATCGACATCTTCGTTTTCCCTGAACCGCGGTAAAAATATAGAAGTTAACTAAGCAAATTCATGCCCGCGTGAAAGTGGTAATCCGTGGCAGCAAGCTTTGCCATTCATAGCGTGCCCAAGGCCGCCTCACGCGCGACCTCTCGCCAGCCAATATCTTTGCGGCAAAAGCCACCTGAAAAATCGATAGAGTCAACCGCGGCATAAGCCGCAGCTTGCGCTTCGGTGACATTGGCGCCCGTCGCGGTAACATTAAGCACCCGTCCCCCAATGGCCACCAATGCACCATTGATTTCAGCGGTTCCGGCATGAAAGACCATGGCGCCTGAAACCGCCGCCAGCCCAATGGGCGCGCCTTTTTCCGGCCCTGCGGGATATCCATTCGCTGCCATTACAATCGTTAAGGCAGCGTGATGCGAAAACAGCGGGCGTTCCGCATGCGCCAGCGTTCCTGTGGCAACAGCGAGCATCAATGCGGCAAGATCGCCCTCAAAACGGGTCATCAAAACCTGGCACTCGGGATCACCAAAGCGGGCATTATATTCAATGAGCTTGGGGCCTTCGTCGGTCAGCATAAGACCTGCAAACAAAACGCCCGAATAAGGCATATTGTTGGCGGCCATATAGGCAACGGTCGGCTTGATGATGTCCTCCATCACCTGTGTTTGCAATGCATCGGTAAGAACAAAAGCGGGTGAATAGGCGCCCATGCCGCCGGTATTAGGCCCAGTGTCGCCATCGCCCACGCGCTTATGATCCTGCGCTGAACCAAAGGCGACAACATCACGGCCGTCGGTCAGGGCAAAGAAGCTGGCTTCTTCGCCCGTCATAAATTCTTCAAGCACCACGGACGCACCGGCATCCCGGAAACCGCCGCCGAACATATCATCAATGGCAGCTTCGGCCTCGGCACGCGTTTCGGCGATGATGACACCTTTACCCGCTGCCAAGCCGTCCGCCTTAATCACATAAGGCGCGTCAAATGCGGCCAACCCCGTCAGCGCCGATGCCTTGCTGTCATAACGGGCATAGCCTGCGGTCGGAATTCCGGCAGCCGCGCACATGTCCTTGGTGAAGCCCTTCGACCCCTCCAATTGTGCCGCTTTCTGATTGGGACCAAAGACAGGGATACCCGCGTCGCGCAAGCTGTCGCCCAGGCCGCTGACCAAAGGCGCTTCGGGCCCAACCACAACCAAGCCAATATCGTGCCCCGCGCAGAACGCGATAACAGCAGCGTGATCGGCGATGTTCATATCCACCAACTCTGCCTCTTGCGCGATCCCGGGATTGCCCGGCGTCGCAAAGAGTGTATCGCAGTTTGGCGATTGCGCGAGCTTCCACGCCAGCGCATGTTCGCGACCGCCTGAACCGATGAGCAAGATATTCATGTCCGCAAATGACCCCTTTGAAACTGCCGACCCGCAAGTCGCCCGCCTGTTAGCCGAGGAGCGCCCCGGCGACAATGCCCAGGCGATGAGCGTGTCCGAACTGTCGCTTGCACTCAAGCGCACAGTTGAGGACAGGTTTGGCCATGTCCGCGTGCGCGGTGAGATTTCGGGATTTAAGCGCGCGGCGTCGGGCCATATCTATTTTTGCCTGAAAGACGATAACGCACGGCTCGACGCGGTAATGTGGAAAGGCGGCGCCGCACGCCTGCCGTTTGCGCCCGAGGATGGGCTTGAAGTGGTCGCCACAGGTAAGCTCACCACTTATGCAGGCCGCTCCAATTATCAGATCGTCGTCGACAGCCTTGAGGTTGCAGGCGAAGGCGCGATGATGCTTTTATTTGAAAAGCTAAAAGCGCGGTTGGCGGCAGAAGGGCTATTTGCGCCGGAACGTAAGAGGAAGCTACCGTCCTTGCCCCGCACGATCGGTGTTGTCACATCACCCACTGGTGCAGTCATTCGCGACATTTTGCACAGGTTGGCCGACCGTTTCCCGACGCATGTTATCGTCTGGCCTGTATTGGTGCAGGGCGAAGGATCAGCGGCCCAAATTGCGCGCGCCGTGAACGGGTTTTCCACGATGCCACAAGATGGCCCCGCGACCCGTCCAGATCTGGTAATCGTCGCGCGAGGTGGTGGCTCGATTGAGGATCTTTGGGCGTTTAACGACGAAGCGGTGGTGCGCGCAGTCGCCAATTGTACGATACCGATTATCTCGGCAGTCGGGCATGAAACCGATACGACCCTGTGCGATTTTGCAGCGGATTTGCGCGCGCCGACACCAACGGCTGCCGCAGAAATCGCGGTTCCTGTCCGCAGTGATCTGTTGCAACGCGTAGGACAGTTCGGACTGCGCATGTCGCATACCATCCGCAAGCGTGTGGACTTGGCCGCAGAACGGCTTGAGGCACAACGTCGGCTCATGCCGCGTTTGTCCGAGCTTGCCGCTCCGCATCAACAACGCACCGACGATCTTGCCGAACGCTTGCGCCAATCGCTCCGCGCCCGTGTCGGTAAAGCTGAGATTGCCTATTCAGCGCCAGCCATGATGCTGCACCCCCGCCTGTTGAATCGCCGCGTGGAACAAGGGCAGCAAAGGCTTGATGCACTGACCCGGCTTGCAGGCAGTCTACATCCCGAAGCACCGCTAAAACGCGGGTTTGCGCGGGTGACCGACGCAGATGGCAAGACCATCATGACCCGGGACGCCGCCGTGAAGGCAGGCGAAGTGACCTTGCGGTTCGTCGATGGTGAAGTCGGCGGACTGGTGCATGGCGCCACTGCGTCCCGCTCAGCGTCGCCGAAACCAATGAGGGCAACGGGCAATCAAGGCAATCTGTTCGACGGCTGAAGGCGTGCATTGCCCATCGCGCGCCGATGCGCCATAATAGACTCATGTTGATGTCATCCAAAAACAAAGTCGCCCGCCTGCATTATATGGCAAATAATTTTCGTATGCTCACCGCGGGTGATCATGTCGTGTGCGCCGTTACTGGCCAAGCCATTGCGCTGGAAGATTTGCGCTATTGGAGCGTCGTCAAGCAAGAACCTTATGTGAGCGCGGAGGCGTCGGCTCGCGCCGCTTTGGCCAAGGGCTAAGCTTGGGACGCATGCGCTGCGCTTTTCTGGCATCGCTCACAGTGGTTGGATTTCTAACCACTGCAGCCATGCTAAAAGCTGCCCCGCAACAAACGCCTGCGTTAACATCCGCTGCACCACAATCACCAATGGCCGATTTCTGGATGTCCGGCCCGCCGGTCCAGGGCGGGCTTGTCATCGCCCGCGCACTCAAGAGCACACGCCATGTGTTTCTCAATGGCGAGGCGCTTCAGCTCGCCCCCGACGGATTGTTCCTGTTGGGGTTCGACCGTGATGCCCCGGTGCAGGCAAGCGTAGTTTTCGTGCTCGCCGACGGCAGCAGGATAGCCCGCAATATATCCGTTGCAGCCGGCGATTGGCACATTGAAAATGTCGCCGCGCATATGACAGGCGGCGCCAAAAGTTCAGCGGAATTTGAAGCGAGACGCGGCGCAGAGCTTGAACGGATCAATGCAGCGCGCGCGCTCATCCATCAAAGCAACGGCTGGCGGCAGGCATTCATCCGGCCCGTTGCAGGCAGGATATCCGGGCTATTTGGTGCCCAGCGCGTCTATAACGGCATGCCCGGCAGCTACCATAGCGGCATGGACATCGCTGCGGCCAACGGAACCGCATTTGTTGCGCCCGCCGACGGCGTGGTGATTCTTGCCGCGGCAGATGCCTTCACACTTGAAGGCCATTTGCTGATGATCGACCATGGCATGGGCCTTAACAGTGCCTTCTTGCATGCATCCGAACTTCTCGTGAAAGAGGGCGACGTCGTGCAACAAGGCCAAATCATAGGGCGGGTTGGTGCCACCGGGCGGGCAAGCGGGCCGCATCTCCATTGGGGAATGAAGTGGAACAACGCGCGGGTCGATCCCAAATTACTGCTGCCTGCGCTTTGAATTGGGTTAGCCGGCTCTCCAGTCCATCATCGTACTGAACGCGGGCAATCCTGCCGATCGCTTGTCGTTGTCTGCGACAGAATAAGAACCCTGTGCCGAAGACGCAGCGGTTAGACCAACGGCCGCAAGCATATAAGGCGAAACGCGCCGGTTGGTGCACAATCCACCATTACCGTCGCTGACGAGCCTTTCCTCAAACATGACGCCTTGCTGGCATACAGCTGACCGCACAACCGTCGCAACCGCAAGCTGCCCATCACCGAAATCCAGCACGAACTTTGTTCCAGTTGGGACATCGTAAATGCCTTCGATTAACGCACCGGAAACGGAAAGGTTTCGCAGCACAACTTCATACCGATGGTTATCGTGGACTGCGGCAATTTTACGGTACATTGAAAAACGCTCGCCTCTTTGAACCGCCGGGCCCACGGGCATGATGGTCCATTCACCTGCCGCGCAACGTTCAAGCAAACTATCATTGTCCACAGGCCGACTGTAGACATAACCCTGAATGTGGCTCACCCCTAAGCTACGGACCAAATCAAGCTGATCCAGAGTTTCAATCCCTTCGGCAGTGGTTTCCATGTTCAGCGCATTGGCCAGCGCAACAATGGCCGCAATAATGGCCCCGTTGCGGGAACCCGGCTCGGTCGCACCGCGCACGAAACTTTGGTCAATTTTGATTCGATCGAAAGGCGCTGTTTTCAAATAGCCCAACGAAGAATAACCGGTGCCAAAATCATCAAGGGCAAGCCGAACGCCAATTTTCTTCAATGCGGTAAACATGCTGTCAGTATCAGCCGATTCCTGCAGGAAAACCCCCTCGGTGATTTCAAGCTCCAATTGCGTCGGCGGCAATCCGCTGGTCGCCAGAGCGCCCTCGATAATTTTGGGCAAAGTGCCTGTGCTGAATTGGCAGGGCGAAACATTGACGGCCACTTTCAACTTACCCGGCCACTTTGCCGCTTGTTCGCAAGCCCGTTGCAATGCCCACTCACCAAGTGCCCCAATCAGATTGGCCTCTTCGGCAATGGGGATAAACAGTGCCGGCGATATGGGTCCCCGCTCGGGATGGTTCCAGCGCAGCAATGCCTCGAAACCCGAAACAACGTTGGTTTTGGAATCTACGACCGGCTGGTAGGAGAGCCACATCTGCTCCTTGGCAAGCGCGTCACGTAAGTCCTCTTCCAGAATCCGGCGATCCTCGGCAGCCTGCAGCAATTCACTTGAGTAGAAACGGAACCGGCCGCGCCCTCCGCCCTTAGCCGCGTAAAGCGCTAAATCCGCATTGCGGATCAAATCCTCGCTCAATTGGCCATCGAATGGACTGACGGCGATGCCAACCGAGGCGCCTATAATGCAACGGCTGCCGTCCACCGAATAAGGTTGCGACAAAGAACGGATTATCCTCTCGGCAAGGTCCGCCAGCACCGCGCGATCTTCCACGTCGGGCAAGCAGATTTGGAATTCATCGCCGCCAAGTCGGCTAATCTTTTCCCGATCGCCGATGGTTTTCACCAATCGCCCGGCAACCTGTTTCAACAAGGCGTCCCCTGCAGGATGGCCAAGCGTGTCGTTGACCTGTTTAAAGCGGTCCAGATCAATCAAAATGACGGCACAAGATCTTTTCTGCAATTTAAACGCGGACAAAGTTGTCTCAAGCAGTTTGGACATTCTAAAACGATTCAAAAGCCCCGTAAGCGAGTCATATGTGGCAAGCTTCGAATTATCTTCTGCGGAACGCCGCATCTTGGTGATGTCGGTGCCGCTGCCACGAAAACCTGCGAAATTGCCCGCTTTGTCGCGAAAGGGTTTACCCGAAACCGACCACCAAATTTCATCGCCGTCCGACACAGCTTGAAGCGGCAAATCGTCGAATTTCGACTGCTTGGTGAGTATGAACGGCAACGTGCGCTGCCCTGAATCATTTTCTATGCCACAGAATAATTTTAGAAATGGCTGGCCCAATATCTCTGCTGGATTTTTGTTCAGAAGCGCGATCACTGGCGCGCTGATATAGGTGACTAACCCTTGGGCATCCGTTGCCCAAAACCACCCACGCCCACTTGCTTCGAAATTGCGCAGCAACAAAATGGCTTCATGCGGCGACCCAAAAGAGCTGCTGCCCGGTGGGTTGATGTCAGCCTTTGTATTTGTCCACCGTTCCAGAAAGCCCCGCGATCCAACAGGCGGAAAATTTTCGGTGCTTGGTGCTCCCCATGCAAATTTCGCTGACATTATTTATCACTTTTTTTTCGGTCCTGCTCCAACATAGCAATTGGGTCTTGCTGAAAGGTAAACGAAAAAGGAACTAAGCAGCTGGTTTGGTGATATTTTGTACCAGAAAATGTGACCCCATTTTTGCCAACGCAAATCGCCGTACCAGGGGATTTTTCCCTAGATCACGCCGCTTTGGCATCCAGATCAACATCTCGATGCATCAACAGCGCCTGGCCGATTGTCGCAATAACCGTTTCGGGTTCAAAAGGCTTCGTTATGAGATAGGTAGGCTCGGGGCGTTCGCCAGTCAGCAACCGTTCTGGAAATGCGGTGATAAAAATGACTGGCACGGTTTGTTCCGCCAAAATGTCCTTCACCGCGTCAATCCCACTCGATCCATCGGCAAGGCTAATGTCGGCAAGCACAAGCTCTGGTCGCTCTTCATGTGCCTTAGCAACCGCTTCGGCCCGCGTCCGAACGATGGCGATTGTCTCATGACCCAGGCTTTCGACAATCTGCTTAATGTGCAACGCGATGATCGATTCATCTTCAATGATTAAGACGCGCGCAGACAAGGCGTCTTCAATCGCCCGGCGTGCGGCTTGGACATGCTGCGTAACGTCCATCTCGCCTATCCCCAGAATGATGGCCACTTCATCGGCAGAAAAGCCTTCTACCGTGGAAAGCAGCAAGCTTTGCCGGCGCTTAACAGGGAATTCGGCAATAACGCCGCTGCGCCCGCGCGACTCTAGCGGCGCGATCATCTCGCTCTTCCAAATGCGATGGAATGTTTTGAACAACTCCGTCTTTACAGGGGCGGTTTGATCCCATTCATCGGGTACCTCAAGGAGTGCTTCCAGTGTTTCGCGCACCGCCGCATCGCCAAGTGATTGTGAGCCGGTCAAGGCACGTGCATAACGCCTAAGAAATGGCAATTGAGATGCCAGTTGCTGCCTAAATGACATAGTTGCTCCCTTTTCTAGCTCAACTAAAATGCAGGAACGGCATTTTTGTTCCCCACATATGGAACAATATCAACTTTTGACGCTTTAGCCCCATATGGAAAAACATCTTCTTCTGCCAAGATCGCTGTATTAGCGCGTGGGCACGACGTTAGATTGTGGCCGCCTGGGACCAGAAGCGTTTCTGAATACCCGTAACGATGGAGAAGATCAGTTGGGGCATAACAAACGTAAGCGGCGCGCAGACGGAGCAGTTGGCGATCTAGATCCGGAGTTCGATGCCCTCACGGCCGCCTTACGACAGATGCACGATAGTATAGCGGATGAACCGGTGCCCGATGATTTCCTTGCGCTTCTGGACAAGATAGAGGCTAAATTTTCCGCTTCTCAGAAACTTTCGTGAGCACCGCGCCGGTGGGGCCGCGGTCAAAAGACCAAAATATTGACGCATCTGACGATTTTCGGGCGCAGATGATCGCGCTCATTCCCTCATTGCGTGCCTTTGCGCGCGGCCTATGCGGAAATCGCGAATTGGCCGACGATCTCGCGCAAGAAGCCATGATGCGTGCCTGGGCCGCCCATCACAGCTTTACCCCGGGCACCAATTTCCGGGCATGGATGTTTATGATCCTGCGCAATCAGTTTTACACGACGATCCGGAAAAACGCCCGCATGACAAGCTGGGATCCAGAAGCTGCCGAGCGCTTATTGGTCGAGGCACCCCCGCAACAACACCATATTCACATGACCGACGTGGAAAAGGCGCTGAGAAAATTACCTGCCGAACAGCGCGAAATACTTATGCTCGTTGGCGCTGGCGGCGCGAGCTATGAAGAGGCAGCTGAAATCACCGGTTGTGCTATTGGTACCGTCAAGAGCAGGCTTGCCCGCGGCCGCGTGGCATTGGCCGCCTTAATCAACGGACCCGACGAAATTGTTGTTCGGAAATCGGCGGCATCGAAGCAAGTGCGCAACGAATCCGTCAAGCGTTCCAGCGCTGCTCCAAGTCTTTGACGGTACCTAACAAACTACCGAGGTTCTGAGTGGCAAAATCCCGACCGTTGACCATGCGACAAGGCCTCATTTTGGTCGTGTTTGCGGCGCTACTGCCCGTAGTCGCTGCTAGCTTTTTGCAAGGACAGTCCGCGTTAGAGGACGCACGAAAACTGGCTTTTGAACGCATGATTGGCACCGCCAGCGCAGTGGCCGAGCGTCAGCGCGATCCCTTCGTTATTGGTCAACATCTGCTGCTCGTGCACGCTACCAATCCAGATGTTACAGATATGACGGACACATGTGATGCCGCACTGCGTGCATCGCTCAGCAGCTACCCGCCCATAACAAATATTGCGCGCACAGCGGCTGATGGAACCGTGCGCTGTTCAGCAATCGCTTTTGCCGGCAACATCAATCTTGCGCAGGAAGGGTGGTGGCAGCGCGGCGTGAGCGCAAAAGGTATGACGATCACAAAAGCACCCATATATGGGCGTATAGCCAAACGTGATGTCTTGTTTCTGATCCTACCGTTGCGGAGTGGAGATGGGCGGCAAAATGGGACGCTCACGGCAGCCATTGATGTCAATTATCTTCGGCGCGCGCTGCACGATGCTGGCGCGCGCAATGCCGGTACGCTTGCAATTGTGACGCGCGATGGCAAGGTCGTCACCGACAGCAACAATGCACTTGCCTTTAAACCCGCTATGGGCGCGGAGCCTGACCAGCCAATTGAAGCGCGCGATAAAGATGGCACAATGTGGATCTATACGCTGCACAAAATCTACAGTTCCGATTTATTTGTTGTCTATGCCGAACCGCGCGCGCAGTTGATGGCAACTGCGGTGGCGCAGATGCGCGCAGGCATGTTGCTGCCTCTGATATCCATTCTCCTGGCCTCCATTGCGATTTGGGTAGGTACCAACCGACTGGCGCTGACGTGGCTTCGAGAGCTTCAGAATATGTCCGCCCGATTTGCAAAGGGTGACTTCAAAGGCGACCAAGCCAGATTTGAGAGAGCGCCAGAAGAAATTGCCGCATTCAGTGCAGACTTGCACATTATGGCGGATGTAATCGACCGCCGGAACACGGACTTGACGCAAGCGTTGGAAGCCAAAAGTCAGCTAACGCGTGAAGTGCACCATCGCGTCAAAAACAATCTCCAGATTATCAACAGCCTGTTGACGCTTCAGTCAGGTCGTGTCCGGGAGGGTGCAGCGAAAGAAGTGTTGGCACAGACGCGCGCACGTATCAGCGCATTGGCACTGATCCATCGACTGCTGTATGAGCAGGATAATGGCTATGATCGGGGAGAAGTCGCGATTGATAACCTGATGGCAGAGCTCTGCTTGCAACTGCGCAGCGCCCGTCGATCAATGTTTCAGGTGGAGCTCACATGCCACGCGCGTAACTTTCCCGTTCCGGTCGACTACGCAGTGCCGCTGACATTATTTGTGGTGGAAGCTGTCACAAATGCGTTTCGGCACGCCTTTCCAGCCGGAACCCGCGGGGCGGTGCACTTAAACTTAGATCTACAAGCTGGTGACGCCATTCTGGAGATTTCAGACAATGGAATAGGCTATTCCGTCACCGACGAAGCGGGTCAAATGGGCACTGAATTGATGCGCGGTTTTGCCACGCAAGTTGAAGGCAACTTGTCAATTATCAGCAGTGAGGGCGCCGGCACGCAGGTTATCCTAAAGTTCCCTTTACCCAATATGTCAATCACCAACGCGCCGCCTTTAGGATCCGTCCCCGCGTTCTGAAGGGGTTGGGAGACGGGAAGCATGTCGGGTAGATTTCATCAAATCCGCCAGAAGACGAACAAAAATTGCAATGTACGCGGCAAAAAGGCCCGTCAGTTGACTGGCGGGCCCGTTTTATTGGCATAGGCAGGAGGGTTATTGGACCTTCTTATCCGCATTATCTTCCATCATGTCTGCCTTGGCATCGCCGTTTTCGCGAACCGTTTGCGCCTGACCTTCCATCTTGCTTTCGGCGGCCGAATCTCCGCCATCAACCTGGGTATCAAGGCTGTCGGCCTTGTTCTCCATAGCGTCAGCCTGTGTCTCCGCATTTTCGCGAACAGCGTCGGCTTTGCTTTCCTGCGCATTTTCCGCGCCAGAGTCACATGCGGCAAGTGTTGCGAGTGACAAAGACGCCGCAAGAATGATGATCGATTTTTTCATAGGAGTTTCCCTCTTGTTACGTGGTTAGCGGGCTTGGCCTCGACGAAACAGGTTGACGATGGCCAAGAGAACGATCGCCCCCAAGAATGACGCAATCAGCGAACGCAGATCGAAGCCGCCACTGGTAATCGGCGCGCCGCCAATCAACGGGGTGATAATGAATCCTGCTAAAAAGGCACCCACGATGCCAACGACGACGTTCAAGAAAATGCCTTGTTGCCCATCTGTGCGCATGACGATGCTGGCGAGCCAGCCCAAAATGCCGCCGACAACCAGTAAGATAATGATGTTCATGTTATTTCTCCCTTTCAGAGTGCGGGGGAAAACATCGCATGGGCCATTTGGTTCCCATCTTGCCGATACCGGTTCAATCGCATGATTTGAAAGGCGCACCGAGGAACCAAGGCACATCCCCGCTTGTTAAGAACATTGAATTGAACGGCCCCCAACTGATGAGAGCGAGGAATATATGACACAGTCCGACACGACCAAAAGTGCAACCGGTAACGGCGCAAGCAATGGCGCACATGGGGCGGCTCAAGCCAGCAGTAAACAAGTCCGGAAATCTGCCACCAAAGCAACGCAGGTCCGCAAGCGGCGTATCAACAAAAAGCCCGTCTCGGATGTCCCGTCATGGCTGGGCATCGTGATATCCGCGGTTGGCGTAAGTGTTGCGGTTGGCGCAGGGCTCTACGCGACCCGCCACCAATGGATGCCAAAAGCAAACGCCTGGAAGGACGATTTTTCCGCCGCTTTTGCCGATGATGAAACCGATTACGAAAATTTTGACCAGACACGGCATGCCGGTGCCGAATCTATGCGCGACGACCCGGGTGCGGATTGGAGTGACGTTGACGACATGTTGGATGCGTCTTTCCCCGCAAGCGATCCACCGTCTTTCAACCCAGGGACCGCGGGCTGAGACACGATCGGAAGCACGCAAGGTCTATCGGGAAAGAGCCATCGGTAAATCGGCCGATGGCCACTTTCTGAGCAATACAACCGAACTGATGCCGAAAGCTGCGGTGCGGCTGGGGTTTCATCGGAGACGCTAATGAACGTCAGTTTGGCGCTTCAAGATAGGCAATCACGTCCGCCCGCTTTTGCGCGTCCGGCAATCCTGCGTACATCATTTTTGTACCCGGTATCACACGCTGCGGTTTTTCGAGGTGCTGGAATAGCTTGTCTTTCGTCCAAACAAACCCGCTATTTGCATTAGCGGCCGAATAGGAAAATCCCGGCACAGTTCCGGACATGCGGCCAATGACACCGTTTAAGGATGGGCCAATTTTGTTCACCCCCGCATCCATTGCATGGCACGAACTGCACTGGGCAAACACCGCTTTTCCATTCACCGCATTGCCGACAAAATTCTTTAACATCGTACCGTCAACTGTTGTGACATCCGTTGCCGCTAACGCTGTCGGCTTCTCAGCAACGGCGACCTGCTCAGGTTGGCTGACCGAACCATCGGAGCAAGCGGCAACAATTGCAGCAGATATCCCCAACACAGCTATTGCTTTTACCTTAAGCATTTTTTCCTCCAAAATCTGCGTTCAAAAAACAGTAGGGGGCGATGTATCGCACTTCCTTTGGCCCCTCAACCCATGTTGGGAAGCTACGCTGGATCTACATTGCGGATTTCATTGAGGGCATTTGCACCTCCTGCATGGATACCATGACAATGCGGTTGGCGAATGGCCAGCAATGCGGGTCCAAAAGCTGGTTTAACAAAAGAAGATTAGGATGGAAAAGTGGAGGCCCGAGCCGGAATCGAACCGGCGTGCAAGGATTTGCAGTCCTCTGCGTCACCACTCCGCCATCGGGCCTCGAAACAACAACTTGCCTAAACAGCATGCCATCATGTGGTGAAGGCGGGCGTTTAGCGACTTGGCCAATTCAATGCAACCGGCAATCTGGTAAGCACATTGCCCATTGTGCTATGTCCGCCACAAGCCGCCGAAAAAATTGTTATTTGCACCTATAAATAGGGCGTTCGTCTGAATCCTGCTTGGCGCGAAGCGCAAGGCTAGGTAGAGAACATCTCAAAGGCTGTATTGTGTTTGCAACACAGCCGTGCCACATGGCCGAAAGATTAATGGAAATATCCGATGGAATCAGTAAATTTCGAAGATATGCGGCGCGCGATGGTGGATAGCCAGTTGCGGACCAGTGGCGTAAACGACGCATGGGTGGTTGCCGCGATGGGGCGCGTGCCGCGCGAGGATTATGTGCCTGCGACCCACCGGACAACAGCTTATATGGACCGTTCGATCTTGTTGGATGATGGCTCGGTGCTGAATCCCGCCGTATCAACAGCGATGCTGCTTCAGGCTGCCGACGTGCGTGCGGATGACGTCGTGTTGCTGATCGGGAAAGCCAATGGCTATGTCGCTGATATTTTAAAGTCGCGCGTGCAAACTGTCATAGCCGTCGCAGCCGATGACTTGAATCAGGCGCAGGCTGGCGGACCATTTTCACTCATTATCATTGATGGTGCCGCAGAAGAACTGCCATCTGCTCTATTGGGTTTTGCGGCCGAAGGCGCGCGAATAGTCACGGGCGTGATTGAAGGTGCTGTGACCCGGTTAGCCAAAGGCTATGTGCATAAAGGAAAAGTCGCTTTGAAGCCATTTGTCGACAGTGAAATAGCGGCCATTCCCGCCTTTGCCCGCAAGCCGGAGTTCGTATTTTGAGCGCGCGGGGCTTCCTCTCGATAGCGCTGCTTGCGTCGACCTGCTTGGCAGCACCTGCCGCAGCGGACACCCTGCGGGATGCCTTGGTTTCAGCATATGAGACCAACCCGAACCTTACCGCAGCGCGCGAAGGACAGCGCGCCACCAATGAAAGCGTTCCATTGGCAAAAGCCAACGGCCGTCTGCGCGTGACCGTGCAGCCGACCTATGTTGAAAATGTCCTTCAGGATAGCGGCGCATCGGTTGTTCAGGCGCGTGGCGTCAGCATTAACGGCACGATTTCGGCGCCGCTATACGCTGGCGGCGGCATTAAAAACGCCGTTCGTGCAGCGGAAAATCGGGTTGAGGCAGGATTCGCCAATTTGCGCGGAACCGAAAGCGCAATCTTTTCGGCAGTTGTCGGCGCCTATATGGATGTCATTCGTGATGAATCTATTGTCGACCTCAACCGTGCCCAAGTTGGCGTGCTGACGGTCAATCTCGATGCCACCCGCGACCGTTTCGAAATTGGCGACCTGACCCGCACTGACGTTGCCCAGTCCGAAGCGCGACTTGCACTGGCCACGAGCAACCAAGAAACGGCCCGCGCCAACCTTATTCGTTCGAAAGAAGTCTATATCCAACTGGTGGGGCGCGAACCCGGGCAACTGCAAGCGCCGCCGCCCTTACCCAACCTGCCGTCAACCCCAGATGCGGCGGTAGCAGTGGCGCTAGAAAGCAACCCGGACCTCATCGCTGCACGTGAATCGCGACAAGCCGCCGGCTTTGATCGTCGGGCTGCGAATGCCTCCCGGCTGCCGTCGGTCAGCGTTTTTACCGCGCCAACCTATAGCAACGCCTTAGGTTCGATCTCGTCAAATATTCCAGGGTTTAGCGCCGACAACAGCGCGTTGAGCGCTCAGGCAGGTGTCCGCGCGACTTTACCGCTTTATCAAGGTGGACAACCCGCCGCGCAAATTCGTCAGGCACAAGCCCGCCTTGGCCAGGCCCAAGAGCTGGAAATCGCGGCCGAGCGTGAGGTGATTGCGCAAACCCGTGCGTCTTATGCAAGCTGGCGCGCGGCACTTGATGTGATCGCAGCATCTGAACGTGCGGTCTCTGCGAACGAGCTTTCGCTTGAAGGCACGCGCGCCGAAAACGGCGTCGGTAACCGCACCATTTTGGACATTTTGAACGCAGAGCAGGAGTTGCTGAACAGCAAAGTGCAACTCGTTGCTGCACGCCGCAACGCCTATGTCGCGGGGTTCACGTTGCTCGCAGCCATGGGCAAAGCCGAAGCGCGAGACCTTGGTCTTGAAGGTGGCGCATTATATGATCCTGTCGCCGATTATAACAAGATCGATGGCGCTTGGAACGATTGGTCGTCTCAACCCGATCCTGTCGCGAAGTCGACCCGCACCGTTGACACTGCGGCCCAAAAAGCGGACATAGAGCCTATTCTTATCAACGGTAAAGCGCGTTAAACGACGCCAAGAGGCACGATATATGGCTGATGGCCGGAACGAACCTTCGATGGACGAGATCCTGTCGTCCATCAAACGCATCATCGCTGATGACGACCAAAATCGCCCCGCTACGAAACGCGCAGCGAAAGCAGCGGCACGTCACGAGGATGAAAACGAGATCCTTGAACTGACGGCAGCAGACCAAAACGCAATGCGCGGCGATGTTCTGCTGGATGATGATAAAGCCCAAAGCCTGCGGCACAGCTTTTCCGCTTTGCAAACATTGTCCGAGCCCGGCGCTGCCCCACAAATCGTGCGGTCGGGAGAAACTTCGCTTGAGGGCCTGACGCGCGATTTGCTTCGCCCGATGCTGAAGGACTGGCTCGACGCCCATTTGCCGCCAATTGTCGAAGCGATGGTTGAACGCGAAATCATGCGCATCACTAAAAAAGGGTGATGGAGCACGCCGGCTCTCGACGTGTTACCCGGCCCATTTTGTGTGCATTGGCGGCGGCTCTGTCCCTCGCCCCAAGCGCGCTGCTGGCCAAAGACATTTACCTAGAGGCTGGCCGCCTCGTGGATGTTCAAGCTGGTAGCGTTCTGACGGGTCAATGCATCAGCATCACCGATGACAAGATCACTGCCGTTGCATCCTGTGGTCCAACACCAAAGGGCGCCGAACGCGTCGATTGGTCCGGCTTTACGGTCCTTCCCGGATTGATTGACCTGCATACCCATTTGGCCGATGCGGGACAAAGCGCAGACCTTGCGTTGCCGTTGAAGACGTCGCCCGCGGCCACCGCCTTGATCGGCGCACATAATGCGCGGCTGACCCTAGAGGCAGGCTTCACCACTGTGCGCGACGTCGGAACCTATCGCGGCCTTACAGACATTGCGTTGCGAGACGCGATAAATGCCGGGCATGTCCCGGGCCCACGCATGTTTGTCGCGGGCGCATATATCACCATCCCCAAAGGCGGCGGTGAGTTGAACGGCGTCATGCCCAATGATCAGCTTCCGTCTGACATGCGCCTTGGGGTGGCCAGCACGCCGGAAGAAGCCGCCGCGAAGACCGCCTTTTTGATTGCGCAGGGCGCTGACTTTATCAAAACGATCGCTACCGGCGCCGTGCTTGCCATTGGCACTGAACCTGGCGAACCCGAATTGACCGAAGACCAGCTGCGCGCTGTTGTGGAAACCGGGCGGGCTAAAGGCGTTTTCGTAACCGCCCATGCCCATGGCGCAGTCGGTATACAAAATGCTATCCGTGCGGGCGTCCGCTCGATTGAGCATGCCAGCCTGATCGATGATCGAGCGCTTGCAATGGCGAAGGCCAGCGGCACATGGCTTGTCATGGATATCTATAATGGCGACTATATTGACGACATCGGCACCAAAGAGGGCTGGCCTGAAGAATATCTGCGCAAGAACCGCGAGACGACCGATATCCAGCGTGTCGGATTTACGAAGGCTGTGAAGATGGGCGTGAAGCTTGCTTATGGCACCGACAGCGGCGTGTACCCCCATGGGCAAAACGCGAAGCAATTTGCCTATATGGTGCGCTATGGCATGACCCCGATGCAAGCTATCCAAAGCGCGACGATCCGTGCTGCCGAGTTGTTGGGTGAAGAGAAAGCGGTGGGCACAATTGCCGTGGGACGTTTCGCCGACCTTGTCGCCGTGACAGAAAATCCGCTGACCAACATCACCGCGTTGGAGCGTATCGCATTGGTGATGAAGGACGGCAAAATCATACGTTGATGCTGCGCCATTGGCGGCCCTTCCAGTTGCTTTTCAATCGCAATTGTCTTGCTTGCTGCCTTTTCGCTGACTAGCGTGTGGCATATGAAAAAGACCTTCCTGATTGCCGCCCTGCTGGGCACTTCTGCCATCTCGCTTGGCGTTCTTCCTAATCACGCCTTAGCGCGCCCTATGACCGAAACCGACCTCGTGATGATGAAGCGGCTATCGGCGGTGGCAGCATCTCCAGATGGAACGATGATCGCTTATCAATTGCGCGAAACCGACTTGGACGCGAATAAGGGCAAGACTGACCTCTATATGCTCAGACTCGGCAGCACTGGCGCGCAGCCCGTATTGTTTGCTTCGAGACCTGACAAGAATGAGCATGACCCCGCCTTCGCGCCAGACGGCAAAAGCATATTTTACATCAGCAACGAAAGCGGCTCGGACCAGATCTGGCGCTATGACATTGCCTCGGCCAAAACCACACAGGCCAGTCATTTCAAAACCGATGTCAGCGGCTTTAAAATTGCACCTGACGGTCAAAAATTTGCCGTCTGGGGCGACATCGCCCGCGACTGCATAGAATTTGGTTGCGCCCAGGATGGCGATACATCGAAGACGGGGCCTGGCACTGGCCGTGCATATGACCAATTGTTGGTCCGCCATTGGGACCAATGGGAAACACCGGGCAATTATAGCCGTGTGTTCACAATGGTGCTGGGTGCGGATGGAAAGCTGGGCGCGCTCGCTACGGCCATGGACGGCAATTTGGTCGGCGATGCGCCATCAAAGCCCTTTGGTGGCGGCGACGAAATTGGCTGGAGCGCAGACAGCAGTGCCGTGCTTTTCGCATTGCGCCGTGCCGACGCCGATGAAGCCAAATCGACCAATCTCGATATTTACCGATCCGCCTTGCAAAGCCCCACGCCCGTCAACCTGACGACGGACAATGCGGGCATGGATACAACGCCGGCGGCGTCGCCCGACGGCAAATGGCTGGCGTGGACATCGATGGCGCGCGCGACCTACGAAGCGGACAGGCTTGTCGTCAAGCTGATGGATTTGAAAAGCGGCAAGGTTATAGCGCTTACGGACAAATGGGACCGTTCGGTTGCCTCGCTTGTATGGGCGGCGGACAGCAAGAGCCTTCTGGTGACTGCACAAGATATTTTGGAAACCCCGCTGTACCGCGTTGACTTAAAAGCTAAAATTACGCGCTTGACGGAACGCGGCAGCATTGCAGAAGCCGTGCCACTCAAAAATGGCGGTGTCGTATACGCGATCAACAGCATCAACGCGCCGTCCGACCTTGTCCATATGGATGCCAAAGGCAGAACGAAACGGTTGACCAACGTCAATGTGGATATGCTGCGCACGCTCGATCCCGTGGATTACCAAAAATTCGATTTCACCGGAGCCAATGGCGACCAAGTCTATGGCCAGATCGTGAAGCCGCAGGGTGCGACGGGCAAATTGCCTGTGCTTCTGGTTGTGCATGGCGGGCCGCAGGGGACATTCAACAATAGTTGGTCTTATCGCTGGAACCCAGCCGTCATGGCATCGCAGGGCTATGCCGTCGTAAGCGTCGATTTTCATGGGTCAACGGGATATGGCCAGAAATTCACTGACAGCATCAACAAAAATTGGGGCGGCTGGCCGCTCGAAGATTTACAAAAGGGCATGGAGGCGGTCAGCAAGATCGATACGCAGCTCGATACCGCCAACGCCTGCGCGCTCGGTGGATCATATGGCGGCTATATGATGAACTGGATTGCGGGGAATTGGCCCGACCGTTTCAAATGCCTTGTCACCCATGCTGGTATCTTTGACTTGCGCGCCATGGCTTATGAAACCGAAGAATTATGGTTCGACCAATGGGACAATAAAGGTCCATGGACCACGCGCAGTGACCCGGAGAAATGGAACCCGGTCAACCATGTTGCCAAATGGAAGACGCCATCTTTGGTGATCCATGGCGAAAAGGATTATCGCATTCCCTATTCGCAGTCGCTTGCGGCCTTCACGGCGTTGCAGCAGCAGGGTGTTGAATCCAAATTGCTCGTTTTCCCCGACGAAAATCACTGGGTGCTTAAACCCAAAAACTCGATTCAATGGCACCGGGCCGTATTCGATTGGGTTGGGAAACATTTGAAAGCCAAATAAGCTAGGGACACATTGGCGTCATCCCGGTGCAAGCTGGGGTGCGTTCGTGTTTGGAGAGAAGATATGACGGACATTGCGCATAATGTCGCAACAGAAATCGGCGGCGGGGCGGAACTGTCACGCAGTTTGAAGTCGCGCCACGTCTCTATGATCGCAATTGGCGGCATCATCGGTGCTGGGCTGTTCGTTGGGTCGTCGACAACCATAAGCCAGGCTGGACCAGCCGCTGTTTTCTCTTTTGCCATTGCTGGCTTCATCATCCTTTTGGTTATGCGGATGTTGTCCGAAATGGCCTTGGCCGTTGAGGGCGTGCAAACTTTTCCGGACTTCGCCCGCGCGGGCCTTGGTCATCTTGCTGGCTTCCTATCGGGCTGGCTCTATTGGTATTTCTGGGTGGTCGTGGTCGCCATTGAAGCAATTGCTGGCGCGCAAATTCTGCATAACTGGTTCCCTGCCGTTCCAGAGCTTGGAATCGGCATTGCTTTGATGGCGATGTTGACGGCGGTAAACCTGCTGTCCGCCCGTGCCTATGGTGAGTTTGAATTCTGGTTCTCGTCGATCAAGGTCGCGGCAATCATCGTTTTCATTTTGCTGTGCGCAGCTTGGGCCTTTGGCATTACGTCCGGCAGTGGTCCAAGCTTTAGCAATTTGACGGCGCATGATGGCTTTGTGCCCAATGGCTGGGGGGTGGTGCTCGCGGCGGCAACCTCCACTATATTCAGTCTGGTTGGCGCAGAAATTGCGACCATAGCTGCTGCCGAATCGGAAGAGCCGTCAAAGGTCATCAGCCGCATGACGGTCTCGGTCACAATGCGAATACTCATTTTTTATGTGCTCTCTATCTTCCTGATCGTATCGGTCGTGCCGTGGACCGAGATCGTGCCCAAGGTGTCGCCCTTTGCCACCACGCTTGCCTATATGGGCTTGCCGGCGGGCAAATTGATCATGGAGGGGGTCGTTCTCGTCGCCGTGCTGTCCTGCCTCAATTCGGGTTTATACGTCACCTCGCGCGCCTTATTCGGCCTAGCCAAGCATAAAGACGCGCCGCAGTGGTTGGTTCAGGTCAACGCCCGCAAGGTACCCGCCCGCGCGATCCTGATCGCCAGCCTTTTCAGCTATGCCGCGCTTGCCGCCGATGCCGT
The DNA here is from genome assembly GCA_002278855.1 of Sphingomonadales bacterium 28-55-16. Classification (GTDB taxonomy): domain Bacteria; phylum Pseudomonadota; class Alphaproteobacteria; order Sphingomonadales; family Sphingomonadaceae; genus Sphingorhabdus_B. The sequence goes on along the minus strand of NCGG01000008.1, from coordinate 59,110 downwards.
GTCGCGCGATGTGGTGTTTAGCTTCCTGATCAACAGCTGCGGCGTCACGATGCTTCTGCTCTACCTCATGACATCTGCTGCCCAGCTTAAACTGCGCCGCAAATATGAAGCCGAAGATCCCGCACGGTTGCAGATCAAAATGTGGTTCCATCCTTATGGGACCTATGTCGCGATTGCGGCGATGCTGGTGATTTTGGTCGCAAAGGGTCTGGACCCATCGGCGTCAAAGGAATTGTGGTTAAGCCTAGCCGTGGCTGGTGGATTCGCGGCAGCCTTCTTTGTCTTTAGGCGTCGCGCGGCCTAATGTTGTAGGATATGCCAACGAATTTCCCGCGAACACCTTGCCCAATCGCGCATGCGCTGGCAAAGCCACTTCCCATGACTATCGACAAGACTTTCGACCCCGCCGCGATTGAAGCGAAATGGTATGCGCATTGGGAAGCCACGGGCGCATTTCGTCCCGATCGCCCCCATGCCGAGCCTTACACAATCGTGAACCCGCCGCCCAATGTGACGGGCAGCTTGCACATCGGCCATGCACTCGACAACACCTTGCAGGATATCCTCGTTCGCCACGCGCGTTTGCAGGGCAAAGATGCGTTATGGGTCGTCGGCACGGACCATGCCGGCATTGCAACACAGATGGTGGTCGAACGGCAACTCAACGCCCGCCAGCAGAAGCGCACCGATTTCACCCGCGAAGAATTCATCGCCAAAGTGTGGGAATGGAAAACAGAAAGCGGCGGCGAAATTACCGGCCAGTTGCGCCGGCTTGGCTGCTCCATGGATTGGGAGAATGAACGCTTCACCATGGATGAGGGCTTTTCAAAGGCCGTCATCAAGGTGTTTGTCGATCTTTATAACCAAAAATTGCTGTATCGCGACAAGCGCCTCGTCAACTGGGACCCGGGCCTGAAAACCGCGATTTCCGACCTTGAGGTTGAAACCCGCGAGATCAATGGAAAATTCTGGCATTTCAAATATCCTTTAGAAGATGGCAGCGGCTTTATCAGCGTCGCCACCACACGGCCTGAAACGATGCTCGCCGACATGGCCGTCGCGGTGAACCCGTCGGATGAACGTTACGCGCATCTCGTCGGCAAAAATGTCCGCTTGCCCATTACAGGTCGCTTGATACCGATTGTCACGGATGAACATGCCGATCCAGAATTGGGTTCGGGCGCCGTAAAAATTACTCCGGGGCATGATTTCAACGACTTTGAGGTTGGCAAACGCGCCGGGTTCAAGGCGAGCGACATGTTCAACATGCTTGATGGCGAAGGCCGCGTTGTGCAGACTGCCGATGGCCTTATTCCGGCAGAATATCTCGGGCAATACCGCTTTGGCATCGAGGGCGAACCAACCAACGCGCGCAAGATGGTGGTTGAGGCGCTGGACGCCTTGGGCTTGCTGGAAAAGGTCGAAGACCGCGTCATCCAAACACCTTTCGGCGACCGCTCGGGCCAAGTGATTGAGCCGTGGTTGACCGACCAATGGTATGTCGACGCCGAAACGCTTGCCAAGCCAGCCATTGAGGCCGCCCGCAAGGGCAAGGCCAATGGCGGTTTCGATATTGTGCCGAAGTCTTGGGAGAAAACCTACTTCAACTGGATGGAGAATATCCAGCCATGGTGTGTCTCGCGGCAATTATGGTGGGGCCACCAGATACCTGCGTGGTTCGATGCCGATGGCATATGCTATGTCGCCGAGACTGAAGATGCGGCGCAGGCGCTCGCGGGCGCGGGCGTTGAACTGACGCGCGACCCCGACGTTCTCGACACATGGTTTTCGTCTGCGCTTTGGCCGTTCGGCACCTTGGGTTGGCCCGATCAAAACACGATGCTCGACCGCCATTATCCTAATGACGTCTTGATTTCTGGCTTTGACATCCTGTTCTTCTGGGATGCGCGGATGGCGATGCAGGGTATCCACTTCATGGACGAAGTGCCTTGGAAGACGCTCTATCTTCATGGCCTTGTCCGCGCGGCAGATGGCAGCAAGATGTCCAAGTCGAAAGGCAATACCGTCGACCCGCTTGGCCTGATTGACCAATATGGCGCGGATGCATTGCGTTTCTTCATGGCGGCGATGGAAAGCCAAGGCCGTGACATCAAAATGGATGAAAGCCGCGTCGCAGGGTATCGCAATTTTGCGACCAAGCTTTGGAACGCCGCCCGCTTTGCGCAGTCCAACGGCATTGGTGGATCGCATAGCGTGCACGCGCCGAAGGCCGAGCTTGCCGTCAACCGCTGGATCATTGGCGAAGTTGTCAGCACAGTTGAGAAATTGAACAAGGCCTTTGCCGAATTCCGTTTCGACGGCATGGCCGATGTCATCTATCATTTCGTGTTCGACCAATTTTGCGATTGGTATCTGGAACTGCTCAAGCCGATCCTACAGGTGCAATCCGGCGACGACGGAGCTGAGCCCCAGCCCGCGCTGGTAAATGCAGACGCCGCCGAGGCGCGGGAAGTTGCCGGCTGGGCGCTCGACCAAATTTTGGTCATGCTGCATCCGTTCATGCCCTTCATCACCGAAGAATTATGGCATGCCCTGTCCGACCCAGCGCAGCCGCGTGCGTATGACATCATTCACGCGCAATGGCCCGCACCAAACGCAACGATTGACGCCGATGCCGTGGCAGAAATCAATTGGGTCATCGACACGATCAGCAAAACCCGTTCGTTCAAAGCGGAATTGAATATCCCGCCGGGCACGCGCCTGACCGCTAACATTGCAGACCCACAGGCGTCGACGATTTCGGTCATCGCGCGGCAGGCAGCGGCCTTGTCACGGCTTGGTCGCATTGACAGCTTTGTGTATGCACCGGTTGCCACAAACAATGTGGCGCAGATCGTGGTGGGCGGCGACACAGTGGTCTTTGCGCTTGATGATGTCATCGACCTCGACGCCGAACGCGCCCGCATCACCAAAGCGATCGAAGCCGCCACGAAGGAACGTGACGCGCTGGCTGGGCGCTTGTCGAATGCGGCGTTTGTGGAAAAGGCAAAGCCAGAAGCTGTTGAGAAAGCGCGCGCCGACCATGCTGAGAAGGCCGCCGAAGCCGAGCGATTGACAGTTGCACTGGCCAGATTGGGATGAGTGAAGGACAAATCCCAGCTTACTCCCTGCCCGTTTTTGGCATGACGCAACCAACATGAGTGCGCCTGCCCATCAACGCGATTTGACGGTGGGGCCGGTGGCCAAAACATTGTTCGTGTTTGCGCTACCATCGCTTGGTGTCAACATACTCCAGTCGCTCAACAACTCCGTCAATTCAGTGTGGATCGGCCGGTTTTTGGGTGAAGAGGCGCTTGCGGCTTCCGCCAATGCTGGGCTCATCATGTTTCTGATGTTCTCGACCTTGTTCGGCTTCACAATGGCAACAACGATATTGATTGGCCAGAATATGGGCCGCCGCGATATTGAAGCGGTGCGCCGGATTATGGGCACCGCGTCCACCGTGTTTTTTCTGGCTGGTGTTGTCTTTGCTGCCGCTGGCTGGATCTTCGCGCCACAATTGCTTCGGCTTTTGGCAACATCCGATGCGGTTTTTCCGCTGGCACTCGCCTATCTACGCGTCATTTTTCTGACGATGCCTATCTCCTTCGTGATGGTGCTGATTTCATCGTCGCTGCGCGGCGTGGGCGATTCCATTACGCCTTTTCGGAACACCGTTTTGAATGTCGTCCTCGACGTCATATTGAACCCGATTTTCATTTTGGGTTGGGGGCCAATTCCGGCGATGGGCATTGCCGGCTCGGCCTTGGCGACAATAGTTGCGGGCCTGATCAGTGTCGGGCTTTTGTTGCGCAAAGTATATGTGCTCGACCTAACGATCCGATTGCGCGGCGAGGAATTGAAATGGCTGCGGCCTGACCCGCGCTACCTTAAGCCGATAGCGCGCATGGGCCTGCCCATGGGGTTATCGATGATCATTATGTCGGGATCGGCGCTGGCGATGATTGGCCTGATCAACCGAGAGGGCGTCGATACGACGGCGGCCTATGGGGTGATGAACCAACTTTGGAGCTATGTGCAGATGCCCGCAGTCGCGGTCGGTGGTGCAGTCAGCGCAATGGTCGCACAAAATATTGGAGCAAATAAATGGCACCGCGTCAGCCGCATCGTATGGTCGGGCATTGCGATTAACCTGCTGATGTCGGGCGTACTCATCTTGTTGATGACCTTATGTGCGCGGCCTTTGCTTGGCCTGTTCCTGCCGGCACAAAGCCCAGCGATCGACATTGCCATCCACATCAACCACATCATCGGATGGACCTTCATCTTGATGGGTGTATCGGTTGTCGTAAGCTTTGCGGTGCGGGCCAATGGCGCAGTCATTGCCCCGCTTCTCATCCTGATCATCAGCGCGATCATTGTGCGCTTCACCGTCGGCTTTGGCCTTTATGGCCGATTTGGCGCAGAGGCGATTTGGGCTGCGTTCATCGCAACGGCGATGACGTCCTGTTTCCTGTCTATCGCTTATTATGTGCATGGCGGGTGGAAAAAGGCAAAGGCCATGCCGAATATGGGCAGGCCACCTATTCAACCAGCGCAAGAATAATCCGCTGTCCTACAGCCACCTGATTATGGCATTGCGATTCGCATGAACCACGCAATTGTCTTTTTCCCCATGCGTACATCCGCCCGGTCGCTTGTCGCGCGATTGTGCCAGATTATACTGCTTCTCATCTGCACTGCGGGAATGGCGCATGCGCAAGTTCCGCCACCGGCGGCGCAATATGTCCGCGCGTCGATCGACGTCGAAACGCGCACGCCCGCGGCAGGCGATGTGGTGACGGTCGCGATCATCATGGATCCAAAGGCGGGATGGCATGATTATTGGATTAACCCTGGTGACGCGGGAACGCCGCTTGAACTGGAATGGCAATTGCCAGCGGGCATAACCGCTGGTCCACTGCGTGCACCCGTACCCGAGACTCTGGTCGTCAGCGGATTTATGAATCATATTTACAAGGCAAAGCACGCCTTTTTAATTGACCTCAAAATCCCCGAGGGCGTGAAAATCGGTCAGCCTCTGGATGTGCATGTCAATGCCCGCTGGTCGGCCTGTTCCGACCTAGTTTGCGTCCCCGAAAGCGCTTCTTTTTCGGTGCCTATGACCGTCGGAACAGGGGACATACAAGCGTCTGCCCGCACCCGTTTCGATATATGGCGCAGCAACTTGCCGGTGCCGCTTGACCGCACGGCACGCTATGCGATCGACGGCAAACGCATCGACATTGCTATTCCCTACCCACGCAGTGCAGCGGCCAGCAGCATTTGGTTTTTCGCGGAAAGCGAAAATCTGTTTTTGTACAATGCAGCGCAAAGCGCGCGCCGCACGGGCGACTGGCTTATCGTCAGCGGAGAAGTGAAAAAACCGTTCGCGGCACCGATTGATGGACTGTTGCGGTTTAACGACGCGCAAGGACTTCAGTTGCGTGCAACGCCCGGTGTCATTCCGACCGGGGGTGACAGCGTATCGGTATTTGGCAATGGAGCAACCCAAGACACGCAACCGCCAGCGCTTGGTTTTGGCTGGATTTTATCATTCTCCGTTTTGGGCGGATTGCTCCTCAACCTCATGCCCTGCGTTTTTCCCATTTTGGGGTTGAAGGCATTGAGCTTGGCCAAGATGGGCGGAAATGAAAGCGAAGCCCGCCGTGATGCCGTGGCGTACACGATCGGCATCATATTGAGCTGCCTTGTTCTAGGCGGTATCATGCTTGCCTTGCGCGCGGCCGGCGAAGAGGTGGGTTGGGCATTCCAATTGCAGGACCCCGCGGTCGTCCTGTTGCTTGCGTTTTTGATGCTATCCGTCACCGCAAATCTTGCTGGTCTTTTCGAGATTGGCGGAATTGGGGCTGGTGAAAAACTGACGCGCAAAGGTGGTATCGCTGGTTCATTCTGGACTGGTGTGCTCGCGGCTGTCGTGGCGACGCCTTGCACAGGGCCTTTCATGGCCGCAGCTATGGGCGCAGCTTTGTTGTTACCAACAGCTTTGGCGATGCTGATATTCGCTGGGCTTGGTTTTGGCCTTGCTTTACCTTTTTTGGCGATCGCGTTCATTCCAGCATTGCGCAAACGCATGCCAAGGCCAGGCGCATGGATGGTGCGGTTCCGGCAATGGATGGCCGTGCCTATGGCGCTCACCACGCTTGCCTTGCTTTGGCTGCTGTACCAGCTCGTAGGGCTTCATGGCTTGGCCATCGCGTCTGTCGCAGCTGTGTTGTTGTTAGTGGCCCTGTTCGACATTGGTCGACGCCAGAAAAAGGGCACGTCGCGCCAATGGGTGCTCGCCGCCATGTTTGGCGTGGCGCTGGTTTCTGTCGTCGCGATGGACAAGGCAGCGAACGCACCCGTTACACACATCGCCAAGAACGGCAATTTGCCCTTTAACGAGGCGCGGCTTGCGGCGCTTCGGGCGGAAGGCAAGCCCGTCTTTTTGTATTTCACCGCCGATTGGTGTGTGACATGCAAAGTGAATGAAGGCGCTGCGATTGATCGCGCAGAAACCGTTGATGCGTTGGCGAAGGGCGGCATTGTAACGATGGTGGGGGACTATACGCGCCGCGACCCCGACATCACCCGTTTTCTGGCGAAATATGGCCGCTCGGGTGTGCCGCTCTATTTGTATTTTCCCAAAAATGGTGCGGCCCGCGTTCTGCCCCAATTATTGACGGTTGGGGATCTTACGACGCTCGCGGATTGAACCGCATAGGGGCGCGGTGACATCGAGATTAGGCCTGTCTTGCAACCTCGCACTGCGTAAAAGCAGCCCCGATTCCGCTAAAAGCCTTTATCTGTGGGCAAATTAGCTGTAATGGCGCTGCAGAACATCACAAGGAGTATTGACTATCGCCACCCCGCCGACCCGGCGCGCCATGACCCCACCTGTTAAAAGTGGACCGCGCTACAATAATCTCATCACCGTCGAAAAAGTACGAGTCATTGACGATGACGGCGAGAATTTGGGTGTCATGTATACCCGTGAGGCGATAGCACAGGCTGGGGAAGTTGGACTCGATCTGGTTGAGGTTTCCCCGAACGCCGATCCCCCCGTGTGCAAATTCCTGGACATCGGCAAGTTCAAATATGAAGCTCAAAAAAAGGCCAATTTGGCCCGTAAGAGCCAGAAAACCCAAGAAATCAAAGAAATCAAGATGCGTCCAAATATCGATGACCATGATTATATGGTCAAGATGAAGAAGGTCGCAGAGTTCATTGAAGAAGGTGACAAGGTCAAGATCACGCTGCGCTTCCGCGGCCGTGAATTGGCGCACCAACAATTGGGCATGCAACTGCTTCAACGCGTTCAGGCAGATACGACTGAGACTGCAAAAATTGAAGCGCATCCCCGCATGGAAGGTCGCCAAATGCTGATGGTACTGTCGCCCAAATAGGGCGCAGTTACCAGATTGCCTGCCGAATCAGTTCGGCACCAATGACCACCATCAGAAGCTGGATTATGATGTTGAATCGCGCAGGCGATACGCGTTTGACCAGCTTTACGCCAACAATGGTGCTTATGATCGCGAGCGGCAAGAAAATGGCCGTGAGCGTCATATTGTCACGGTTGAACTGGCCCAAAGCTGCATAAGCGGGCACCTTCATCCAGTTGATGATCGCAAAAAATATCGACGAAGTGCCTACAAACACCAAATGCGGGAAGTTGCGCGACAGCGCCCAAATTTGAAATGGGGGGCCGCCTGCATGGGCGATTTGGCTTGTGAAGCCTGACACGCCGCCCATCACGGTTCCGATCCACTCCGGAGCTGGCCCCGCCAGCTGCAATTGCACCCCTATGAGCGGCAGCAACCGGTATGTCCCAAAGACCAACGAAATAACGCCCACAAAGCCGCGCACCGCATCTTCATGTATGACGGAGGCGAGCAACCATGCGACAAAAATACCTATCGCAGCGCCGGGTAAGGTCAGAATGAGCGTGCGCTTATCGTAGCTGCTGCGGAAGGCCCAGACGCTCACAACATCTTGCACCATGAGGATGGGCAACAACATCCCCGCCCCGGCCACTGGGTCCATGACCAAAGCAAGCAACGGCATGGCCGCCGCACCAAGACCCGCAAAGCCGCCCTTGGCCAGTCCGACCAAGATAACCGCCACAGCAGCGACTAGATAAAACAATAAATCCGTCGGCAAGATCAGGATGCCCTGACGCGCTTTCGTAAAGCGAGAATATAGATAATCGTCGCTGCGGAGGCGAACAGAAACCATTGCATGGCATAAAAGCCGTTGTTGGAGATCTTACGCTGAATTTTGCCCAACGACGGTGGTTCGGCGGTACGAAGCCCGCCAACGCCTTCTTGCGACACCAGCATCGGCCGCAATATGGCAGGCTTAGCAAACAGCTTTGCGATCAACGATTGCCGGTCAGGTTCGGTCGTAATGATCCCGCGCACCAGTCCGCCATTCCAGTCGACCTTTTGGTTTGGTCGTGCAGAGATGCCTGCAACAATTAACGCGTCTGGACCCTCTGCGCCTGTAACGCACTCGGCCAGATAGCGTGTGCCTGTCTTGCCAAGCGTATCGCTGCCGGAATCTTCACGCCATTTTACAACACGCAGACATTGCACCGATGATGTGCGGTGCAAGGCGTTGACGCTAACCGGACCCTGCTGTGGGTAAGCTATGGCGGGTTTTGTGCTGTTGGCTGTCACGTACCGCAACAGCATTTCATTTTCCGCTTGGCGTTGCAGTTGCCAAAAGCCCAGTGCCACCATCGTCGCAACCGCCAGCGCCACGAAAAGGGTCGGGATAATGAGACCGCGTGTCATAACACATCATCCTTTCCAGCCTCTTTGGCGCGGTTGCGATGTTCGGCCGCCAGCAAGGCCGCTTTGGCCATGCGTAAAAAGAGCACCGTTAAGGCCGCAGTGACGGGGACCCAAATGACCACATGCACCCAAAAGGGTGGACGAAATGCTGCGTCCACAATCAACGCAAGGACAATGATGAGCGCGCCTATGACCATAACGAGCAGGGCCGCAGGTCCATCACCCACGTTGAAGCTGCTATAATCCAATCCACAATTTTCGCATCGGTCCGCAAACTGGCCCAATCCAGCGAAAAGGGTCTTACTGCCGCATTGTGGGCACAGACCAAAAAGGGCAGCCTTAGCGATGCTGGGCTGCCCTTCTATGGATGGTTTTTTGGTCATTTAGGCGTGTACTGGTGCGCCCCAGCCACCCCAAATGTAGATCGTGATGAAGAGGAATAGCCACACAACATCGACAAAGTGCCAATACCATGCCGCCGCTTCAAAACCGAAATGCTGCTGCGGTGTAAAATGGCCCTTGTAGGTGCGCACAAGGCAGACCGCCAAGAAAATGGTGCCGACGATGACATGGAAGCCATGGAACCCTGTCGCCATGTAGAAGGCGGTACCATAGTTCAAACCGCCAAAAGGAAATGGCGCTTCTGAATATTCATACGCCTGGATGCAGCTGAACAGCAGGCCAAGGAAAATCGTCAGCCACAGGCCCTTTTTCAGACCTTCGCGGTCGCCATGGATCAGCGCATGGTGCGCCCATGTGACCGTAGTGCCCGAGCACAGCAGGATCAACGTGTTGAGCAAGGGAAGCTTCATCGCGTCGAGGACTTCCAGACCCTTTGGCGGCCATTGCATCAGGGCTGCAGCGCCCTCCTGACCAAACAGGTTGGTTATGGTAAACGCATGTGTTTCCGCGTCTTTGACGAGCTCAAGTGGTACGGGGAACAATGAATAGTCAAACCATGCCCAGAACCATGCAACAAAGAACATCACTTCCGAGGCAATGAACATGATCATGCCGTAACGCAGGTGAAGCTGCACGACTGGCGTATGGTCACCGGCATGAGCTTCATGAATGACGTCGCTCCACCACGCATAGAATGTGTAGATAACTGCGATCAAGCCAATGCCGAAGATCAGGCTGCCATAGCTAAACTGTTCGGGATGCATCCACATCACCAGACCGAAGAACATCGTGAGGGCCGAAAACGAACCCAGCAACGGTGTGATGCTTGGTGGCAAAATATGATAATCGTGATTTTTGGCACCCGCCATGGTCAATTCCCTGTAGTCTTACCGTTTAACATTTGTCTTAGCTTCAGTTTGCTGCCTGGTCTACCGTGTTTGGCTTTTCGACCGGATAGAATGTGTAGCTAAGGGTGATTTCCGCGATGTCTTTGGTGTTCGGATCCGTCATGATTTTGGGATCGACATAATATAATACGGGCATGCGTACCTGTTCGCCCGGTTTCAATGTCTGCTCTGTGAAGCAAAAGCACTGGATTTTATTGAAATATTTACCGGCAAGCTCCGGCGTGACGTTAAACGACGCCGTTCCCGTTACGGTTTCGTTGGACAGGTTCTTCGCAAGGAATATCGACATGTCCTTTGCCCCGATACTGACCGTATCGGTGGGCCGTTCCGGTTTAAACTCCCACGGCAGATCGCCGCGATGGTTCGCGTCAAACCGGATGACGATGGTTTTGTCGGTTACGGCGACGGTAGCGGCCTGTGCAGCATCAACCCGCATCGTTGTACCGCCAAAGCCCGTCACCTGACAAAATATGCGGTATAGCGGGACGGCAGCAAAGCCGACGCCAACCATAGAGACCGCAAGTGCTGCGGCTAAAAGCCCGGTTTTGGCATTGGATATGGCCATTAATTAGCCCCCCCGACTTTCACGATCGTGATGAGAAAGAACAGTATGCATAAGCCCACAAGGGCTACGCCCATGACGCGCGCACGCGCGGCTTGCCGTTTGCGAATGATTTGGGTTTGTTCAACCGTGTAGGCGGGTTCTTCACGTGCGGTCATAATATGAGCATCCGATCAAGAGCAAAGAGCGCAAACAACAGAAATAAGTAAAGAATAGAGAAGGCAAAAAGTTGTTTTTCGGGCTTCATAGCCGCGGCATCGGTCGCATCGTTTCTCCAAACGCGAAACGCCAGTGCCAGAAAAACAATGTTCAGGACAATGGCAGCAAGTCCATATACCCAACCGGTTTCGGCCAGCGCGAAGGGCAGCATCGCGGTTGCGGCCATTGGAAAGCTATAACCGAAAATCTGGTTGCGCGTGACTTTCTGACCCTTCACATTGGGCAGCATGGGAATACCGGCCGCGCCGTAATCGGTCTTCATAAACAAAGCGAGTGCCCAGAAATGTGGCGGTGTCCACAAAAAGATGATGGCGAATAGAATGACCGGCAGAAGGGTAACATCCCCTGTTACCGCTGCCCAGCCAATCATCGGCGGGAAGGCCCCAGCCGCGCCGCCGATAACAATATTCTGCGGCGTGTTCGGCTTGAGCCAGATGGTATACACAATAGCGTAAAAAAAGATCGAGAAGGCCAGAAGGCCTGCCGATAGCCAGTTCACGGCAACGCCCATGATGCCTACCGCAAATGCCGCGAGCGCAATTCCAAAATGTAGCGCAGATTGGCGATTCATTCTGCCCGCAGGCAAGGGCCGGCCCGATGTGCGCGCCATTTTGGCGTCGATGTCCGCTTCGAAATACTGATTAAGCGCACCGCAAGCACCCGCGCCCACAGCCAAGCATAAGATCGCCGTAAATCCGATCACGGGATGGATATGACCTGGTGCCGCCAACAATCCGCACAGCGCGGTAAAGACGACGAGCGACATGACCCGCGGCTTCGTCAAAGCCCAGAAATCACGCCACTCTGCCGGCAAAATAATGTCACGCGTTGCGGTTGTCATGCCTGTTCCCAAACGTACGAAACGTTTTAAGCGGCGAACCGCCGCCGGTTACTTAATAACCGGCAGCGTTTCGAACTGGTGATATGGAGGAGGACTTGTCAGCGTCCACTCGAGTGTGGTCGCACCTTCACCCCAATAATTATCTTCGGCGCGGCGGCCAGCAACCAATGACCAGATGACGTTGACGAAGAAGATCAACACGCCCACCGCCATGATGACATAGCCTGTCGACGCAACGCCGTTCCAATATGCAAAAGCTTCTGGATAATCAGGATAGCGACGTGGCATGCCCGAATTTCCGAGGAAGTGCATTGGGAAGAACAGAACGTTCACGCCAATGAAGAATACCCAGAAGTGCAGATGTCCAAGGAATTCATTGAGGTGGCGACCCGACATCTTGCCGAACCAATAATAGAAGCCGGCGAAGAGCGAGAACACCGCACCCAATGACAACACATAATGGAAGTGGGCCACAACATAATAAGTGTCATGCAGGTTATCATCGAGACCGCCATTGGCAAGCACAACACCCGTCACACCACCAACGGTGAACATGAAGATGAAGCCCATCGCCCAAACCATAGGCGTCTTGAAGCTCACGGAACCGCCCCACATGGTCGCGATCCAGCTGAAGATCTTAATGCCTGTTGGCACCGCAATCACCATAGTGGCAGCGGTGAAGTACATCTTCATATCAACGCTCATGCCCGTGGTGAACATGTGGTGCGCCCAGACGACGAAGCCAACGACGCCAATCGCAACCATGGCGTAGGCCATGCCGAGATAGCCGAACACTGGCTTGCGGCTGAAGGTGGCGACGATCTGGCTGATAATGCCGAAACCTGGCAAGATCATGATATACACTTCAGGGTGACCGAAGAACCAGAAGAGATGCTGATACAAAACTGGGTCACCGCCGGCTGACGCATCGAAGAATGCGCCGCCAAAGTTACGGTCAACCAAAAGCATAGTGATTGCAGCTGCCAAAACAGGCAAAGCCAGCAGCAGCAAAAATGCAGTGACCAACACCGACCACACGAACAGCGGCATTTTGTGCAAGGTCATACCCGGCGCGCGCATGTTGAAAATGGTGGTGATGAAGTTGATGGCACCCAAGATCGAGGCTGCACCGGCAAGGTGCAGCGAGAAAATGGCCATGTCGACAGCTGGTCCAACTGAGCCAGAGGTCGAAAGCGGTGCGTAGACGGTCCAACCGGTTCCCGCACCCAATCCTGTACCACCCGGCACAAAGCTTGATCCGAGCAACATGATGAAGGCCACAACGGTCAACCAGAAGCTTACATTGTTCATGCGCGGGAACGCCATATCAGGCGCGCCAATCATCAACGGAATGAACCAGTTGCCAAAGCCGCCAATAATGGCAGGCATGACCATGAAGAACACCATGATCAGGCCGTGCGCCGTGATCAGGACGTTCCACATATGATATGCTTCATCGAGCGACGCTTCCTTACCGGCCATCATTGACGCCCAGCTTTGAAGATATTGAATGCCAGGCGCAGCGAGCTCCAACCGCATCAGCCCGGAAATGCCACCGCCGATGATCCCTGCGCAAATGGCGAAGATCAAATAGAGGGTGCCGATATCCTTGTGGTTAGTCGACATGAACCAGCGGGCGAAAAAGCCTGGCTTGTGATCCGCGTCATGATGGTCATGCGCGTGAAGGTCTGTACCTGTGGCGGCAATGGTTGTCATCCGTTTGGCCTTTTTACTTGGTTGGTGCTGCAGCAGGTGCAGCAGGTGAAACGATGGGGGTTGTGGCGACCGGCGCCGCTACTTGTTCGCCAGCGGGAGCGGCAGCAGCCGGCGCAGGCTTATCCGCGCCAGGCATCGAACCGCCTTGGGCTTTCACCCAGGCCGCAAATTTTTCAGGCGGCAGTGCCTCGACAACGATGGGCATGAATGCGTGACGTGCACCGCACAGTTCAGAGCATTGCCCGAAATAGACCCCAGGTTTTGTGATCGTGAGCGATTTTTCATTCAGACGGCCTGGGACAGCATCCAGTTTGAACCAAAGCGAAGGAACGGCGAATGCATGGATCACGTCTGCAGCGGTCGTTTGAATACGCAATGGCACGCCGGCAGGCACAACCATGCGGTTGTCGGACGCCATGAGCTTTGGCCCATCATTTTCAGTGCGGAAACGCTCGCCTTTGCCAACATCGGCTTCTTCTTTCAGCATGTTGGAAACAACTTCAAAGCCGCCATGATCCGGATAGGTAAAACCCCAATACCACTGATAACCCGTCGCCTTAATCGTGACGGCATGTACCGGTGCTGGCTTGAACTGCTTCGCCAACAAATCAAGTGACGGATAAGCAATGCCCAAAAGAATGAGGACCGGGACCAAAGTCCAAACCACCTCAATGAAGGTATTGTGCGTCGTCTTCGATGGCACGGGGTTTGCGCGGCGGTTAAAGCGCACGATTACCCAGAGCAAGAGCCCCAAGACGAACATCGAAATGATTGTAATGATTGGCAAGAGGATCGCATTGTTGATCCATTTTGCATATTGACCATTGTCGCTGAACTGTTCCTGAAAGTCGATTTCTTTCGCCTTCGGCATACCGATGCTATTTTCATAGTCAGGACGCATGGGCGTATAACCGGGCAAAGAACCATCCATGGATTTCGGCGCGGCAGCGGCAGTTGGTGCCGCTTCCGTAACAGGTGCAGCCGGGGCAACAGCAGCAGGCGTCGCCACTACGGGCGCAGCCACTTCCTTTGTCACAGGTGCCGGCGCAGGATTCGCAGGCTGCGCCATCGCCAATGACGGCGCTGTCAGGACAGCGAGCAATACCAAACATTTCTTCAACATATTCATCTACTTGGCCCCGTATTCTTGGTGCGGCGCAGGAACTTTGCGCTGGTCTGTCCGGCCCGCAGATTGCCGGACTGGCGCGACCTATAGTCGCGCTATTCCGAACCCTCAAGCGGTCGATTCATTATTTTTAGCATTTAATTGCTCCAGTTTTCTACCTATTTGCGTTGCAATCCGCTAAACGGAACATGCAAAAGACGACATTGGTAAACAAGGAAAACGCCCCCCGTCATGACCGAAGATGAAATATTATCAGAATTCCGTAGCGTCGACGCCTTGCTTGAGGGACATTTTCTGCTGTCGTCGGGTCGCCACAGCGCTTATTATCTGCAATGCGCACGGCTGTTGATGAACCCCGAACGCGCCGGGCGGATTGCCCTTGCGATGACCCAAAAAATACCGCGGGAGTTGCGCAGCGACGTTCAGGTCGTCATTTCTCCCGCGATGGGTGGCATCATCATTGGCCATGAAATGGGCCGCGCGATGGGCGTAGATGCTTTGTTCGTTGAGCGTCCCGACGGCGTATTTGGTTTGCGCCGCGGCTTTTCGCTCGCACCCGGAGCTAGAGTTTTAATGGTCGAGGATGTTGTCACCACCGGGCTTTCGTCGCGCGAAGCCATTTCCGCGATTGAAGCCGCGGGCGGCGTTGTCATTGCGGCGGCTTCCGTGGTTGACCGCTCGGCGGGCACAGTTGAACTGGGCGTGCCATTTTATCCGCTTATCGAATTGAACTTTCCGACTTACGCAGCCGATGAACTGCCGCCCGAACTGGCCGCAAAAGAGGCAGTTAAGCCCGGTAGCCGGAAAATATGAACGCGGCACCAAAAGCGCCGCGTCTGCGTCTAGGAGTCAATATTGACCATGTGGCGACTATTCGCAATGCGCGTGGCGGTGCGCATCCAGACCCCGTGCGTGCGGCACAGATCGTCGCAGCGGTGGGAGGTGACGGCATCACAGCGCATTTGCGCGAAGATCGGCGGCACATTCGCGATGGCGATATAGAACGCATCATGGCGGCGACCAATTTGCCGCTCAATCTGGAGATGGCGGCGACCGACGAAATGCTGGCGATTGCGCTCCGGCATAAACCCCATGCGGCGTGCATCGTCCCTGAGCGGCGGGAAGAACGGACAACCGAAGGCGGATTGGACGCAGCGGGGCAGCACAACCATCTGGCCCCCATTGTTGCGCGGCTTACCGACGCCAATATCCGTGTCAGCCTGTTCATCGAACCCGACGCCTGCCAGATTGAAGCTGCTATCCGCCTGCGCGCGCCAATCGTCGAATTTCACACGGGCAAATATGCCCATGCGGAAGGCGAAGAGCGCGAGACCGAGCTGCGCCGCATTGCCGATGCCGCTGCTTTGGCGGCCAAAAACGGCATCGAGCCACATGCAGGCCATGGCCTCACGTTCGACAATGTCCAACCTATTGCCGCAATTCCGCAGTTCGCGGAACTCAACATCGGACATTATCTCATTGGTGAGGCAATTTTCATCGGGCTTGAAGAAAGTGTGCGTAAAATGCGCGCCCTTATGGACCTTGCCCGGTGATCATCGGGCTTGGTTCCGACCTGTGTAATATTGAACGGATCGCCCGTTCGCTTGAACGCTTTGGCGCGCGCTTTGAAAACCGCGTATTCACGGACCTTGAACGCGCAAAGGCAACCAAGCGGCCATTTACCAAAGCCGGCACTTATGCAAAACGCTTTGCGGCTAAAGAAGCTTTTTCAAAGGCCGTAGGAACGGGTTTCAAACATGGCGTGTTCATGAAGGACATTGGCGTCGTCAATGCACCCTCTGGCGCGCCGACGCTTTTCCTTACGGGGGGCGCGAAAGCACGGCTCGACGCAATGATCCCCGCAGGCTATGAAGCCCATATCCATTTGACGCTGACCGATGACCATCCTTGGGCACAAGCGTTTGTCATTATTGAAGCATTACGTTTGCAAAAGGCATGAGCAGCTTGACCACGAAAACTGACAATAATTCCGCCACGCCCCCTGTTCCAGCGTCCGAAAAACAAAGTTGGGCGGCAACCGCATGGGCGGAGGTCAAGGGCATGTTTTGGCTGTTGCTGGCCGTGCTCGCTTTTCACAGCTTTATCGCAAAACCCTTCTACATTCCCTCCATTTCTATGATGCCGACCTTGTTGGTCGGTGACCGGCTGTTTGTGAGCAAATATCCTTATGGGTGGAGCCATGTATCGCCGACGATACCCAATCCTATAGCCATTTTCCGATGGCTTGTGTTGCAGGAGGAGGTAGAGGCACTGGCCGTGCCACTGCCCGAGAGCGAAACGCGTGTTTGGGGCAAAATGCCCGAGCGTGGCGACATCGTCATATTGACGCCAAAGGGCAAATATCAGGACTGGATTAAGCGCGTCATAGGCCTACCCGGTGACACTATTGCTTTGAAAGAGGGCCAGGTTTTCTTAAATGGCAAAGCCGTTCCCCAAGAGACGCAGCCCAATGTGACCCTAGCGGTCGACATCAACAATCCGTGCAATGATTCTGACTTTCCCGGCGCGCTGACCCGCAGCGCCAATGGTGGTTTGACCTGCAGCCTCTCGATATTACGTGAAACGCTGCCCAATGGCGCACAATATGACACCATTGATGCACGTCGTGGCGATACCGACAATATGGCCCCCGTCAAAATTCCGGCAGGTCATGTTTTCTTGATGGGCGATAACCGCGACAATAGCTCGGATAGCCGTGTAGCTGCCGAGCTTGGTGGCCTTGGCGGTCCTGTTTCATGGGATCGTATTGGTGGGCGCGCAGAGATCATCACCTTCTCCGTAGATGGCAGCACGGGCCTTAATCCTGCGACTTGGATCCGTTCGCTGCGCGGGGATCGCGCCGGCATGAGCCTGCGCCCCAAAAAGGACCGCCAAGGTGAGTGACGCGCCTACGCCGGAGCACAGCAAGCCAATCCGTCGGCGGAAAAAGCCGGTGGCGCAGGTCGCCGATAGCTTTCGCGAAGAAGTTGGTCCGACCGAGCTGTACGATCCGGTCATCCGATCCGAGATTAAGCGCGCCGCGGTGTGGATTGGTATGGCGACTTTGGTGGTGGCGTTTATCTGGCTGGCGCAACCTATTCTGCTCATCATTGGCGGCATCGTTCTTGCCGCGATGTTCGACGGCGGTGCCCGCCTGCTCGGCCGGATTTTACCCATTCCGCGCGGCTTCCGACTGACGATCGTGGTGTTAGCCGTTTTCGGCTTTATCTATTGGACATTCATTTTCACAGGCTCCGAATTGGCCGCGCAGGCCGCAAGTCTGCAAGCCATTGTCGAAACCCAGATCGAAGCGATCGGCAACCGCATTGAAGCGGCCGGTTTCAACATTTCCGCGGAGGATGTCAAAGGCCTTGGGTCGCAGATATTGAACTCCGTTGGCCGCGTAACCGCAGCTGTTTCCTCGGCTGTCGGCACCGTTACCAATCTGGCGATGATGCTGGTTCTGGGCATCTTCATCGCTGCCGAACCGCGCATGTACGAACGCGGCGTTGCGTGGATGCTGCCGCTGGCAGAGCGCGCGCATTTCTATGTCACGGCCGAAAAAATGGGTAGCGTGTTACGCCGCCTGATGGCGGGGCGCTTGCTGGGGATGGCGGTTGAAGGCTTCGGCACATGGATATTGCTGAGCCTTGGCGGCGTGCCGATGGCGGCGTTGCTGGGTGTGCTTACTGGCCTTTTGGCATTTCTGCCCAATATCGGCGCCATCGTATCAGGCGCGCTGATCATATTGGTTGGATTTTCCGCGGGATCAGATGTCGGGCTTTATGCCGTTTTCGTCTATTTTGTCGTCCAGATGGTCGATGGGTATCTGATTGTGCCAATGGTGGCCAAGCGCGCGGTCGATTTGGCACCGGCCTTGGTCTTGGGCGCGCAGATTTTGTTTGGCGCGCTGTTCGGTATATTGGGATTGGCGCTTGCAGACCCCATCATTGCGATGATCAAAGTGACGCTTGAGCGGCAATCCGAGCGTAATGAAGCGCGCGGCATTCGCGAAGGGGCGTGAACCCGAAAAAATGCTGCTGATTGTCTGCTTTTTTATGGGGATCGCCAATTTCGCGATGCACAGGGCAGTCGCGGAATCGGGCCACCCATTTGTGGAAGACTCCAAGCGCTATTTTAGCGCGTATCTTGGTCCCTATGGCAGCTATACCATTGAATTGGCGTTGCTGATCGGCGCAATGTGGCTTGCACATGAGGGGGCATTGGCGGTTTCGCTTTTGTACGCCGTGTATACGGCCATAAACGGCGTTGCGACATGGTGGCTATTGTCTGGAAAGACATGATGGGCCTTGGTGCTTTGCTCTAATCTACTTATAGGGCGCCTGTGCCTCCATTAGCTCCCACTTCTGACACCAAGCCCGACTTCGCCGTCATGCGGCGCTTTCTGCCCTATTTATGGCCGAAGGATGAGCCTGGCTTGCGCGTGCGCATCGTGTTTGCCTTGCTGCTGGTGGTTATTTCGAAACTTATCCAGCTCAGCATGGCATGGGTTTACGGTCAAGCCATCGACCGGATGGTTCCGGGCATGGAAGACAGCGTGGCGATCGCCATCGCCTTGGTCGCGGCTTATGCTGGCGCGCGTTTTGGCGGCGTGTTGTTCGACAATTTACGCAACGTCGTATTTGAACGCGTCGGGCAAGAAGCCACGCGGCGTCTCGCCGAAAATGTCTTTAGCCATTTGCACAATCTGTCGATGCGCTTCCACATGAACCGGCGGACCGGCGCAGTCACCAAGGTCATTGAGCGCGGAACGAAGAGCATCGACATCATGCTTTATTTCCTGCTCTTCAATATCGCGCCAACATTGCTTGAGCTGTTTTTGGTCTCTGTATATTTCAAGATATCTTTTGGTTGGGGCATGGTCGTCGCCACGCTGATCATGGTTGTCAGCTACATCGCCTACACCACCGTGGTCACCAACTGGCGCAACAAATTGCGTGAGGAAATGAACGAGCTGGACACCCAGACCGTCGCCAAGTCAGTAGACAGCCTGTTGAACTATGAAACCGTCAAATATTTCAACGCAGAAAAGCGTGAGACCCGCCGTTATGCCGAAGTCGTCCAACATTACGCAAATGCGGCCGTCAAATCGGAAAACTCGCTCGCTGCATTGAACATTGGGCAATCGCTCATCACCAATCTGATGATGGCTGGCGCCATGGGTTATGTCGTTTGGGGCTGGTCGCGTGGTCAATTTACGACGGGTGACGTTGTGACCGTGAATACATTGTTGGCGCAGCTATTCCGGCCGCTAGACATGTTGGGCATGGTGTATCGCACCATCCGTCAGGGCCTGACCGATATGGCCGCGATGTTCGCGCTGATCGACACGCCAGCGGAAATAACGGATAAACCAAACGCGCCCGCGCTGGCGGTCCATGGCGGCACGGTGGTGTTTGATGACGTCTATTTCGGCTATGACGCCGAACGGCAGATCCTCAATGGCGTCAGTTTCGACATCAAGTCGGGCCATACGCTTGCGGTGGTTGGCCCATCGGGCGCAGGAAAGTCTACCATCGCGCGGCTTCTCTATCGATTTTATGATATCACTGGCGGGCGCATAACCATCGATGGGCAAGATTTGCGCGATGTGACGCAATCCAGCCTGCGCAGTTCGATCGGCATTGTTCCGCAGGACACCGTTTTGTTCAACGATACCATCGGCTATAATATCGGCTACGGTCGCGAAGGCGCAAATCAGGCTGAAATTGAGGACGCCGCGCGCGGTGCATCGATCCATGGGTTCATTGAATCGCTACCCGATCAATATGCCGCCAAAGTGGGCGAACGCGGATTGAAGCTGTCGGGTGGCGAAAAGCAACGTGTCGCGATTGCTCGGACATTGCTCAAAAATCCACCGCTTTTGATATTGGACGAAGCGACCAGCGCCCTGGACAGCCGGACGGAATCGGAAATTCAAGCGACGCTTGAACGTATTTCCGAACGCCGCACGACAATCATCATCGCACACCGGCTTTCGACCGTCGTCGACGCGGACCAGATCATTGTGCTCGAGGCGGGCCGCGTCGCCGAGAAAGGCACGCATGTGCAATTGCTCCGCAAAAATGGCCTTTACGCCGACATGTGGGCACGCCAGCAAAGCGAAGCCGAAGAAGAAGCCATTCCCGCTGCTTAAAATGAGGCGCTATCCACAAGCCTGTTGAAACAGGCGCATGTGGGCTCTGTCATTGGCCCTTCGGGCACGCTAGGGCTGCCGCATGCCCTCCATCGCGCCCTCCCCAACGCCAGCTGATGTATTGCACCGCTTGTTCGGCTTCCCCGGATTTCGCGGGCAGCAGGAGCACGTCGTGACCCGCGTGCTTGCGCGGCAGCGGACGCTTGCGATCATGCCAACGGGTGCGGGCAAGTCGCTTTGCTATCAATTGCCCGCCGTGATCATGGACGGCACCTGCATCGTGATATCGCCGCTGATTGCGCTGATGCATGACCAGATGCGCGCAGCCGATGCCGTGGGTATTCGCGCCGCGACACTGACGTCCGCCGACGATAACCGCGCCGAAACAATCGCACGGTTCAGGGCAGGCGAATTAGACTTGTTATATGTCGCGCCCGAGCGGGCATCGGGGCAGGAATTCCGCAGCCTATTGCGCGAAACAAAGATATCGCTCTTCGCGATTGACGAGGCGCATTGTGTGTCCGAATGGGGCCATGATTTCCGGCCCGATTACCGCTTGTTGCGTCCGTTGCTCGACGACTTCGGCGACGTGCCAAGGCTCGCGCTGACAGCGACTGCAGACACCCACACCCGCGCCGACATTGCGGAGCAACTGGGCATTCCGCCTGATGGTGTGATGGTGGCAGGTTTTGACCGACCCAACATCCGTTATGCCGCGGAAGCCGCCCCGAATAGCGGCATCGCGTCCCTGGTAAAGGGGTTGCAGGGGGCGGGGATCGTCTACGCCCAAACGCGCGACCGAACCGAGAAAATTGCGGCGCAAATCGCAGAGACAGGACGCAGGGCGCTTTTTTATCATGCAGGCATGGAGCCGCAAACACGCGCGCGCGCGCAGGCCGAATTTGTGTCGTCCGAAGACATGGTCATGGTCGCCACGGTCGCATTCGGCATGGGGATAGACAAGCCGGATGTGCGCTTCGTCGTGCATGCAGGCCTGCCAAAGTCCATCGAATCCTATTATCAGGAAAGTGGCCGTGCAGGGCGCGATGGCGACCCCGCGGTCGCGCATATGTTGTGGTCGGCGGGCGACTTCACCCGCGCGCGTGGACGGTTGAGCGAGCTTCCACCTGAACGGCGCGAGGCGGAATTGGCGCGCGTGGCCGCCTTGTCGCACTTGGTGGAAACGCCCGGATGCCGCCGCGCTGTGCTGCTGCGCCATTTTGGGGAGAGTCCGCCAGAAGCTTGCGGCAATTGCGACAATTGCTTGCATGCACCCGAAGTGCACGACGCAACCGAGCTTTCCCGTAAATTATTGTCAGCCGCGTATAGGACGGGGCAGATGTTTGGCATGGGCCATTTGGAAAAGGTCCTGATGGGCAACGGAGACGACCGGATAACGCAATTCGGGCATGATCAGCTTTCGGTTTTCGGCATTGTGAACAGGGCAGAGGCGGCGATGCTGAAGCCTTTATCGCGCGCGCTTCAGGCGCGCGGTGCCTTAGTGGCAAATGAACATGGCGGCCTCAAATTGGCAGGCGATGCGCGCGCGATCATGCGCGGTGATCAAAAAATCCAAATTGCGCTTGTCAAACCCGACGCCAAAC
Source organism: Sphingomonadales bacterium 28-55-16 (assembly GCA_002278855.1). Classification (GTDB taxonomy): domain Bacteria; phylum Pseudomonadota; class Alphaproteobacteria; order Sphingomonadales; family Sphingomonadaceae; genus Sphingorhabdus_B. Next base: position 36,774 of record NCGG01000008.1, on the reverse strand, counting down.
GCCGCACAGGCCGTCCAGACAATCCGATCGGCAATCCTTTGTTTGAAGCATTGCGCGCCAAAAGGCGGGCGCTCGCGGAAAATGTGGGCGTCCCGCCTTATGTTATCTTCCATGACGCCACCTTGCGCGAGATGGCACTGACACGGCCAGCCGATATCCGCGCCTTGGGCAGGATCAGCGGCGTTGGTGCGCGCAAGTTGGAAGCCTATGGCGCGGAATTTCTGTCTGTGATCGCACAATACTGAATTTTAGGGCCTTTCCGATCAAACTATTCTCCCGTCTTGTTATCGATTGCAGTTTAATTTAGGGCCAAGAGATCGCCCGATTTTAGGTGGCTTTACAACAGGATTTGCTGATGTTCCGGATGGTGACTGATACATTTTATGCGGCCCCGCAAATCGCCGTTTCGGACGTTGCCGACGCCGCCAGTGCGGGCTTTTCGATGATCATCAATAACCGCCCTGAAGACGAATCGGCTGACCAAAGCCCGGGGTCAGAAATCGCCGCAGCCGCTGCGGCCGCTGGCTTGGAATATGTCGCCATTCCCGTGACACATGCCGGCTTTGCAGAATGGCAAGTGACCGCGATGGCAGACGCTTTAGACAAGGCCGATGGCAAAGTGCTGGCCTATTGCCGCTCGGGCACGCGTTCTACTTTCTTGTGGGCGCTGGCGCGCGCATCACGCGGTGCGCATCCGGCCACCTTGGCAGAAAAAGCGTCGGATGCCGGCTATGACCTCACCCCCGTGACCGCGATGATGGATATGCTGCGAGGGCGCGCTTCGTGATCGCAGAAATTTTGAAACTGGCAGGGTCCGTTGCCGCGATATTGTTTATCGCGTGGTTCGCGCGATCCTTGCGGCTCGGTGGTGACGTCCGCATCCGCAGCGAAGAGCAAGCGCGCGAGATTGCCAATGAAACCTGCTGCGGGTTCGACGCAGTGGAAATAGCCATTGATAAGGCCGGCATTGCCGCGCTTCTGCGCGATGCCGACGGCAGGCACCTACTGGTCCGCCGCCATGGCGTCCAATGGGCGGGAAGGCTGCTCGACCGACATAATGAGTCCCGCCTTGACCAGAATTTTCTCACTGTCGGGACAGGGGAAAAAACCTTTGGATCGGTCACACTTAATCTGGGTTCGCAAGCGCCGCACTGGGCGGCTGGCTTGCGCAATTTGACAGTATAGGACGCACACATGCCGGATCTCTTCAATCCAATTGATTACGCCGTCCCGGCGTTCATCATCCTCATCGTGGCAGAAATGCTCTGGGTGCGGCAGCGTGCGCCAGAAAAATATGAACCCCGTGACACGCTGACGTCGCTGGCATTGGGCACCGGCAGCACCGTGGCAGGCGCGCTCTCCGGCGCCTTGGTGTTCAACCTTGCCATGTGGATATACGAACATCGCTTTTTCGATATCGGCTGGGTCTGGTGGGCGTGGCCCTTATGTTTTGTGCTTGATGATCTTGCTTATTATTGGGCGCATCGTTCGGGGCACCGCGTGCGCTGGTTCTGGGCAAGCCATGTAAACCATCATAGCAGCCAGCATTACAACCTATCGACCGCGCTGCGTCAGACATGGACTGGCTTTATCGCGCTTGGCTTTATTTTCCGGATACCCTTGGCGTTTTTGGGTTTTCATCCGGCCATGCTTTTGTTCGTTGGCGCGTTCAATCTCATCTATCAATTCTGGATCCACACCGAAGCCATCTACAAATTCCCGCGCTGGGTCGAATATGTCATGAACACGCCCAGCCACCACCGCGTCCACCATGCGACCAACCCGCGCTATCTCGACCAAAATTATGCCGGAACCTTCATCATCTGGGACCGCATCTTCGGGACGTTCACCGAAGAGGTGGAAGGCGAAAAAATCCGCTACGGGATTGTAAAACAATTGGGGACGTTCAACCTGTTGTGGAGCGTGTTTCACGAATGGATTGGGATTGCGCAGGATGTGAAGTCGGCGCCATGGCGGCATAAATTTTCATATATATGGCGCGCGCCAGGCTGGAGCCACGATGGCAGCAGGGACACATCCGATAGCCTTCGTGCACAGTGGCTACAAAGCCAGAAAGCCAAGGCCGACTAAGGCTATTTACACCCTTGCCAGTAGTTAATCGCCCGCTTAAACCTAGCGTCGAAGAGGGAGCAGGCGATATGGACGAATTCGACATCATTGTTATCGGCGGTGGTTCCGCAGGCAGCGCAGCGGCCGGACGCTTGTCCGAAGGTGGCAAATATAAGGTTTGCTTGATTGAGGCTGGCGGCACCAACAATAACATGCTGATCAAGACGCCCGGTTTCATGCCATTTATCCGCAATGCGTCCAATTACAAATATGACACTGTCCCGCAAAAGGGCTTGAACGGGCGTACGGGTTATCAACCGCGTGGCAAGGGACTTGGCGGATCAAGCGCGATCAACGCGATGGTCTACATCCGTGGCCACAAATATGATTATGACAATTGGGCGGCCTTGGGTTGCGATGGCTGGTCCTATGACGACGTGTTGCCCTATTTCAAACGCTGCGAAGATAATGAGCGCGGCGCCGACGCCTTTCATGGCGCGGGCGGGCCGCTTTCTGTTTCCGACCAGCGTTGGCCACAAGCCGGCAGCCTGGCATTCATTGAGGCTGCGGCCGAATTGCAATTGCCGATCAATGCGGATTTCAACGGCGCAACGCAGGACGGCTTTGGTCTGTATCAAGTCACGCAAAAGGGTGGCGAACGCTGGACCGCAGCGCGCGCTTATGTCGAGCCTGCGCGGGACCGGATGGAAGTGCTCACCGGCGCCTTGACCGAGAAAATCATCGTCGAAAACGGCCGCGCAACTGGCGTTATCATTCGGCAAGGACGCAAGCGCCGCACCATAAAGGCGCGCGGTGCAGTCATCTTGTCGGCGGGCGCCTTTGGCTCACCACAAATCTTGATGCTCTCCGGCATGGGCCCAGCCGAACATCTGCGCAGCGTCGGGGTCGACGTCGTTCATGACAAAGCGGCTATTGGCGCGGACCTGCAAGACCATATCGACTATGTTTCGAGCTTTGAAACGCAGTCAAAAACCGATTTCTTCGGTGATTCGCTCGCCGGCACCGGCAAGATGGTCAAGGCGATCATCGAACATAGGTTCAAGCGCACGGGCGTGATGACCACCTGCTTTGCTGAGGCAGGCGGGTTCTGGCGTTCGGACGCAAGCTTGCCAGCGCCCGACATCCAATATCATTTTGTGCCTGCGATGCTGGAAGATCATGGCCGGTCGAAGGTGAAGGGCCATGGTTTTAGCTGCCATGCATGTGTGCTGCGCCCTGAAAGCCGCGGTACGGTGCGTCTGTCGTCTGCGGACGCCAGCGTAGCGCCGCTGATTGACCCCGCGTTCTTAAGCGACGACCGCGACATGGCGACTTTGCGCAGCGGCGTCCGCGCGATGCACCGCATATTCGAAGCACCCGCGCTTGCTGCCTATAACGGCAAAAACCGGCATCCCGTGGATATACATGACGACGCAGCATTGGACGACCTGATCCGCAGCCGCGCCGACACCGTCTACCACCCCGTGGGCACATGTCGCATGGGGCCAAATGATAGCGACGTCGTTGATCCGCGCCTGAAATATCGGGGCATTGACGGCCTTTATGTCGCCGACGCCAGCATCATGCCGCGCCTTGTTTCTGGAAACACCAATGCGCCCAGCATGATGATCGGCGAAAGATGTGCTGAATTTGTGCGGGCTGACTTGCAATAATCTTGCCTAAATGCGGCGCTGCGGTTAACCGATTGCCCGTTATGGTGGTAAACAGAACAGAATATATCAGCACCCGCGGCAACGCGGACGCGCTCGATTTTGCAGGCGTCACCCTGACGGGCTTGGCAAGCGACGGAGGCTTGTATGTGCCCCGCCATTGGCCGCAATTTTCAACAGAAGACATCACTGCAATGCGTGGGCTTTCTTATGTTGATCTCGCGGCGCGTGTCATGGCACCGTTTACGGCAGGTGTCTTGGACGAGGCAGAGCTCAAGGGCCTATGCGCGACAGCTTATGGTTCTTTCGCCCATACAGCCGTCACGCCATTGGTGCAGTTGGACGGCCAGCATTGGTTGCTGGAGCTTTTTCACGGCCCGACCTTGGCGTTCAAGGATGTTGCGCTGCAATTGCTTGGCCAGTTTTTCGAGCGCTTTCTTTCGGGTACGGACAAGAAACTGACCATTGTTGGCGCGACCTCGGGCGATACAGGGTCAGCTGCAATTGATGCCGTCGCCGGACGCGCGCAAATCGAAATTTTCATGCTGCATCCACACAATCGCGTGTCCGATGTGCAACGGCGGCAGATGACAACGATCCTTGCGCCCAATGTCCATAACATCGCTATCGGCGGCAGCTTTGATGATGCCCAAGCGATGGTAAAGCGGATGTTCAACGACAAGGATGTCAATGGTCCGCTGACCCTATCCGCGGTCAATTCGATCAACTGGGCGCGGCTGATGGCGCAAGTGGTCTATTATTTCTACGCCGCGCTTCGGCTGGGCGGGCCCGAGCGCAAGGTCGCCTTCTCCGTGCCAACGGGGAATTTTGGCGATGTTTTTGCAGGCTATGTCGCGGCGCAAATGGGTCTTCCTATTGAGCGGCTGATTGTGGCCACAAACATCAACGACATTTTGCACCGTGCCTTGTCGAAGGGCGACTATTCGGTGCTGGGCGTGACCCCGACAGCATCGCCATCGATGGATATTCAGGTGTCGAGCAATTTTGAACGCCTGCTGTTCGATCTGGAGGGCCGTGACGGTTCCACGACTGGCGCGCGTATGAAATGGTTCGAACAAATGGGCAAAATGGTGCTCTCGCCCGACATGCGCAAAAAAGCGACATTGCTCACCAGTGCGCGGACGGATGCCGAGCAAATGGCTGCCGCCATGCGCTGGGCTTATGGTGCAACCGACCAGATCATCGACCCGCACACGGCCATTGCATTGCACGCCGCACGGACCGCTGGCATCCGTTCCGATGTGCCCGTGGTGACATTGGCAACTGCCCATCCCGCCAAATTCCCCGATGCAGTTGAAGCTGCAACCGGTGTGCGTCCGGCATTGCCGGCGCGGGTAGCGCAATTGTTTGACCGCGAAGAACGCTTTGACGTTTTGCCCGGCACCTATGACGCCGTGCGGGATTATGTGCTGGCGCGCGCCACGCGCTGAACATGGAACAGGATTTCGTCACCCTCATCAGCGAGCCGCGCAGCGATTACACGCTGATCGACTCGGGGCATGGGCGTAAATATGAATCCTATGGCGACCGCCGCTTTATCCGCCCTGAGCCACAAGCCATGTGGGCGCCCGCATTAGAGGAATGGCCGGCCGACGCGGAATTCGTTCCGGGGTCAGACGATGATGGTGGCGGACGTTGGTATAATAACAAACCCGTTCCAATGGATGGCTGGCCTTTGTCGTGGAATGACGAAGTGCACTTCACGGCGTCATGCACACCGTTTCGCCATTTGGGCTTCTTCCCCGATATGGACCCGGTATGGCGGTGGATGCGCGGCCAATTGGCGGATGTTGCAGACCCCGTTGCGCTGAATCTGTTTGGCTATACCGGCGTTGGCACCCTCGCTTTGTCCTCGGCCGGCGCACAAATGGTGCATGTTGATGCATCGAAGAAGTCCGTTGGCCAAGCGCGTGCCAATGCCGAAATGTCGGGCATGTCGGACCGCCCCATTCGCTGGATCGTCGACGACGCCGCGAAATTTGTGGCGCGTGAAGTGCGCCGTGAAAAGCGCTATGACGGCATATTGCTCGACCCGCCCAAATATGGCCGTGGACCAGAAGGCGAAATATGGCGACTGGAGGAAGACCTCCCCGAACTCATCGCCAATTGCCGGCAGTTGCTCGATGTGAACTCGAAATTTTTGTTTTTGACCGTCTACGCTGTGCGCATGTCCGCGCTGGCACTGGGCGGGCTCTTGGAATCCCATTTTGCCGACCTTGGCGGCAAGGTTGAATTTGGCGAATTGGCGGTGCGCGAAGACGGCCGGGGCATGCTTTTGCCCACCGCCATTTTCGCCCGCTGGTCGCGTTAAACCGCGAACTTAAGGAGTGATATGAACGACAGTCTAATTCTCGAAGTGCACGACCTTGTCGTCAATGTCCTCACCGGCATTTACAGCCAGGAAACGCATTTGCCGCAGCCGCTGCGCATCTCGATCAGCACAACGCTCGATATGGCGCCGCATTATGCGCCGGACACGCCGTTGTCGGCGTCCAAAAATTATATGACATTGAAAGAGGCCGCGACCAAACTGCCCGAGGGCGTGCACTTCACGCTGATTGAGGCGGTCGCTGATCATATCATGGACACGCTTTTTGCCGACGACCCACGCATCAGCAACATCCTCGTAAAAATCGTCAAATTGGCGATTGCCGAGGATAATGAAGCGATTGGTATCACTATGTCGCGGAGCCGCACGTGACGGCAGCGCCGCTTGCAATTGTAACAGGCGGTAAGCGTCGGCTGGGCGCAGAGATTGCGGCAAAACTCGCGGGCGCTGGTTACGCGCTGGCTTTGGTGAGCCATGTGGATGCGCCGCCGACGGCTGCCTTGGCGGCGGCACTGGAGATTCATCACAGCGCATGGCACGCTTTCACTTTTGACCTGAGCATCGGCCATCCAGCCGAGTTGATCGACATGATCGCATCGCATTTTGGCAGAGCGCCAGATCTGCTGGTGAACAATGCGGCGATGTTCGGGCAAGATGATTGGCAGGCGATGACGCTTGAAACGCTGGAGGCGCATTTCCGGCTCAATATGTTTGCGCCATTGTTGCTGGCACAGGCTTTGGTCCGCGCCGCGGGGCCAGAGAAGCGGCCAGCCATTGTCAACATCCTCGACCAACGGATTGCCAACCCGCATGGTGACCAGATGAGTTATACATTATCAAAGCAAGCGCTTGCTGCATCCATTCGGTCCATGGCAGCAGCATTCGCTGGCCGTGCGCGCTTTAATGGTGTTGCACCCGGGCTTGTTATCTCAACAGACGATTACACAGCGGACCAAGAAGTGCGACTGGCCGATATGATGCCCTTGGGTAAGCTGCCCTCGCCTTCTGCTGTCGCGGACGCAGTGGTCTATCTCGCCCAAGCGCAGGATATCACCGGGCAGGTTATTTTTGTCGATGGCGGCGCGCATTTGAAAAGTTTCGACCGCGACTTCATGCATCTTTAGCGCACGCGCCAAACGCGGATAGCTTTGCCCATAACGGGCAGCGGCTCCAGCCAATTGGGCACCTTAGCCTGTGCCATGTGCGCCCACAAACCGTTCGGGTCTTTTCGCGCATAATCGGCCAGTTCCTCCTCATCCGCGCAGACTGCGACATAATCAATACCGCGCTTGTGCAACAACAGATGTGCGATCTGGGGCGGCGAACGAAACACCTCAATATGGTCGCGCATGGCGTGTGCATTGCGGTGGTGGCCGCTGGCAAGCACGCTATGTTTGGTGCGCGCAAGGATCATTGGCGCCATATCAAAAGGCGCGATAAATTGTCCTATGGGCAATGCCCCTAAAGCAGCGACCGACTGTGCGGATTCGCACGCGGCTAAACGCTTCTCGCGGTGAACCTCATGCGCTGTCTGTGGTGTACGCCAGATATCTGTTAAGGAACTCACCCAAGAAGCCGGGCTCGCAAGCAACAGCATCGCTACGACGCACAAGATTCGGCGCGCCGGAAGATTTTCCTGCCGATACTGCGCAAAGACATGCGCGACCAATAACGCGGCGGGCACAATGGCGTAGGCCGATGCAACGGACACCGTCCGGAGTACCAGCAACGACAAAATGAAGCCGCAAAGTGTGAAAAAGCTGAGGATGATAAGACTCTGACGGTGCTGTCCTGTCATCTTATGTGCCAGATAAAGGCTGCTGACCAAACCAACGACCGGTCCAGCGAGCAAAATTGCGGCTGTGCCGAGGGGTTGATGCCATATGGGCATGCCTTCTTGTACGTGGACATACCAATATGCGCGCACAAGCGGGTCAAGTGTGCCGAATGCCCCTGTAAGACACGCGGGTGCACGCAACCCAACAACAAGGACGGCGGCAGCGCCCGCCGATAGCATGATCAGCGCGCGCAACGCGGCGCGGCGCGGCGCAAACATCAGGCCCGGCAGCATGCATATAGACGCCGCCAATATCGCCCAGATATGCGGCGGGGACACGGTGTCACAATACACGCTTGCGCCGAAACCCTGAGTCTGTGTGCCAAGAAATAACACCAGCGAGGAAAGGGAAAACGACGTGATGGTCCAGAATAGCCGTGACGCTGCATCCCGGCGGGTCAGCCACTGCCAACCAAGGAACAGGAAAAACGCCGCGGACATTGGCACCGCTTCCAATGAAATATGCAGCCAGACGGCAAGAGCAACGCCCAAAACAAGCCCTGCCTTGCGTGCATTGGCATGAAACAGCGACGCCAGCGCCAGCACCGCCATCGCGATCTGCCACCCATGATGGTCAATCCGCATCGGCCGCAATTGCGTGACAAGTGGCCCCGATATGGCGGCCATGCCGGCCGCAATTATGCCCGCCACAGGCCCGCCAATATGCGACGCAATATGCGACAGCAAAAGGATGATTCCGCCGAACAAAAACAAAGGTACGACTATGCTGGCGACGGTTTCCGCCTGCACTTGCCCGACCAAGGGCGCACTCAAAAGAACCAACACTGCCAATGGCAACTCGATAAGGCGAGACCAGTGCATCGGCGCCCCTTCGGGCGGGCTCAACCGATATTGCCGATTATCAAACCAGCCCTGCCCGTTCAGGAAATCGCGCAACTGGACGAGCCGCAACTGGTCATCGGGATCCCAGCCAACGCCCAAACGGATATGGTTCCAGCCCGTGATGATGAGCGCGGCAGACAGCACCAACCAAATCGCAAAAATGGCCCAATGTCCGATGCGGCGCATTTTCATGATGGCCGCATTTGCTTAGGCAGCATGGCGCGATTAACCTCGAAGATCTGAAACGGGCCAATATCGGACTTGCGCTGAAGCCAATACGGAAGCTTGCCCGCGCGCAGTTGGGAAAGCATCCCTTCAGGGGCTTGATGGGCATATAATGCGAGTTCATAACTTCCGTCGCAAATCACCACAAAGCGGATATTCCGCGCGCTTATGATCCGTGCGGCCTGATCCGCCGTCCCCGTGAAGGTGCGAATGACATCGGCCATTGCCGCCTGGTTACGGTGATGTCCCGACGCAACCACATGATGTTTGGTGCCTTGCAAAATCGCTGGATTGGTGTCGAGCCCAGCCATGATTGTCGAAGTCGGCAATTGGTTTAATTGAGCGGCTGCAGAAGATTTTTGACACGCCAAAGCCTGCCGTTCAAACGTGCGGTTCAGCACATCAAGCGCGGGATCGGCGCTTGCTTCGACGGCATTGACCCGATCTATCAAAGCCTGCGCCGACAAGATGGGCATCGCCAAAAATAACGCAAATAGGCGCGGCATCATGCGTTCCACCAAATTTCGACGCTGCTCGGAAGAAGTGAATATATCAACCACCATCGCTGCCAAAAACAGGTTGGCGACTGACATCGCATAGACAGAAGTGCGGCTTACAAAAACACCGATGGCCCAAGTTCCGCCATAGAGCAGCAAAAGCCGCAGCGCGTCCGGTTTCGTTATCTGCTTATTGTGCAGCCATAGATAGACGAACGCTATCCCCCCAAAGAGCATGTAGATATAAGCGTGCAGAGCCACAACCAATGGTCCCGCCCATAATGGCAGGCCTTCGGATGTCCGGTCGTACCAAAATGCGCGCACGAGCGGATCCAAGCTGGCAAAGGCATCACCGGCACATTGCGGCGCCATGGCCAACAATGTTGCAATGCCCGCGATGCCAGCGAGGGCACATATGCCCAAGCGAACAACGGGGGCGCCAAATGCCGCCCACGCCTGCTCTATCATCGCCCCGCTAACGACAATGGCGGCCATGACAGCGAAGACCGCAACATGGACGGGGGACAGGGCGTCGCAAAAGTTCGCGGCACGCGCGCCTTCCGTGACGCTATAGAACAGCAACGCGCTGACAGCGGCGGAGGTCAAGGCAATCGGGAACGGATCATTGTGTTTGCCCCGATGCGACAGTGCGGGAAAAATCCACCCAAGCGCCGAAACGGCCAGCAGGAGGGCGGAAAACGGCAATCCCTCAACCGATATTTCAATCCACAATCCACAAGACACGCCAAGAACGCATGCAGACCAAGGCCTGCTGCGCGTATCGAACAATGCCCAGAGGCCAGCTAAAAAACACACAATCTGCCATCCGTGATGGTCAATACGCATAGGCACCATCTGCGTCGTAAAAGGCGCAATAGTGATAATCAGTCCGGTCGCCACTATCGCAACCCAGGCCCCAAAAAGGCGACGGGCCACCAACGCATTGATCGTCAATGCGGCACATAGAGTAAGCAAAGGCACTAAACTTGCCGCCACTTGCTCCGCGATGGCCTGCCCCAGAAATGGCGTGGCCACAAAGATCACCAATCCCAAGGGAACATCCACCACGCGCGACCAATGCATTGTCCCGCCATCAGGTGCGTTCATGCGATATTGCGAGACATCCCACCAGCTTTGCCCCGCCAACCAATCACGCACTTGAAGCAGGCGCATCTGGTCGTCTGGATCGCCCATTTTCCACGTTGCAATGGCGTCACGTGCGAGAAATAATATGGCCAGTGCTGCCAAAATCCAAATGCCCAAAATCAGTCTCGAAAAATGCCGCTCTGCGAAACTCTCCATGGCTAAACCGGCGGCAATTGGCGGAAAATGACAATATTCCGCAACGCGTAAGTGAGCAGAAACGAGAGGATAATCGCGATGATTTTGGCCAAGCGCGGATCAATACCCATAGCGGTGCCCGCGCCGACAATAGCGACGGTCATGATCAGCCCAAGCAATGCCGAAGCCAAGAACATAGCCTTTTGCTGCGAACGTGCTGCGGTGCCTTTATCTGACACCCGGTCATGAAACACCGCGCGGCTGGATAACATCCAGTGCGTCAATATTCCCAATGCATAGCCGACTGCAGATGCGGCTATACTCAGCAAACCAACCTCGAGCAGCGCCAGAAACACACCCATGTCCATGGCCAGCGCGCCAATGCTGGCCGCGACATAGCGCAGGAATATATTGCCCATTAACCTATTGGCGGATGTCGTCACGCAATTGCCCCCGACACTTATGGTTACGCTGCCTTGCTGATATCATGCGCCCCACGGTCAGGCCCGCCGCGTGCAATCCGTTTTGGCACGTCGCGTTCAGATGTCAGCGCAAAGGCTTGGTCGTCACTGACCTTGGCTGCGATAGCGTGCTGCGCACCTTCATGGCCCGCCTCATGATATTCGGCATCTTCGTTGACGTTCCAGATGTTAAAGACACGCGCGCCGGCAACAATATTTTCCACCGTGAGCATCGCGGTCATCATTGCGTGATCTTGATTGTTGTAACGGTGCATGCCGTTGCGGCCGACCATGTGCAGCGTCGGATAAATTGTCTCAAGCTCTGCACGCATCGCTTCGACATTTACGGCATAATCATCGTCATACACCGGATAAGCCTTTTCCTGACGCACAACCGCGCCGCCAACGACATCTTCGGCTTTGCATAAACCCAGTATGCCCATTTCTGTCGTCGCCAGTGCAATAAGATCGGCATCGCTTGATGACCACAGACCATCATCTTCGAAGCAGAAATATTCCAGACCGACGCATGCAATCGCGGGATCAGGGACCATTTCCGGCGACCAGCTGCGGAAATTCTGCACGCGACCAACCTGCACCTTGCTGTCGTGAATATAGATCCAGTTATCCGGAAACAGATCATCCGAACGGATCATCAACGCCACGGTCAAAAAGTCGCGATAGCGCAGTTTATCCGCCTGCAAGGATGTTTGCGGAAGAGGATGAATGCGCGCGGACAGTTCGCGCATCGGCGCGGAGCTGATGACATGCTTGGCGAAAATTACCGCCTCGCTGCCATCGGCACGGGTAGCGGACATGCGCCAATTACCCTCGGCGTCTTGCGCGAGCTGCTTAAAGCTATGCCCCATCAAAACCATATTGCCCTTGGCGACCACGAAATCGCGTGCAGCCTCCCACATCATGCCCGGGCCAAGCCGGGGATAGCGGAAAGTTTCGAGCAGAGTCTTGGTCTCCATGCCGTCATTGGGCTTTTTATTGAGCCCCAAAGACCGCTTGAGCCCATCGAGCACGGCTGCGCCAAGGCTTAACCCCTTAATCCGCTGCGCTGCCCAGTCTGCCGACATTTCATCGCACGGCATGCCCCACACTTTTTCGGTGTAGGTTTTGAAGAAGATCGAAAATAATTTGTTCCCGAACTGGTTGACCGTCCAGTCCTGAAAACTGCGGACATTTTTGTTCGGGAAGACTTTCGCCTTTGCATAGCTTGCCATGCACAAGGTCGAACGGATGATGCCCAAGTTGAAAAGCGCCTCAAACGCACGCAGCGGGTAGCTGTAAAATTTGCCCTCATAATAGATCCGGCTCATCCGGGGGCGTTGGATGAAGTCGTCGGGCAAGATTTCATTCCACAGATCGACAACCTCTTTCGACTTGGAGAAAAAGCGGTGGCCGCCAATGTCGAAACGATAGCCATCAACCTCAACAGTGCGGCTGATACCGCCGACATAATGTGCGTCCTTTTCAATGACGCTGACGCGATACCCTTTTTTGGTGAGCAGATAAGCCGCCGTCAGCCCCGCAGGACCCGCGCCAATAATCGCCACATCAACCACATTCTGGCCCCGAATTGCCATATTTTCCTCCAGAGAGAAGCTCTGCAGAAATCTGTGAACGAAATGGCCTAATAGATGGTTAATGCAGGGTTGCAGCGCGTGGGCGCGCGGACCGCTTGCGACCGATAATTGCGCGAAGGCACAAATAACTTGCTTATAGGCGGCTGTTTAGCCATAGGGCGACCAAGCGCATGAGGCGAGCGGACAGAACCGCCGCAGTTTTGGCAGCGTGAGGGCCCCACCAAAGGCTCCGCCAAACGAACAAGATGCGTAAGCTTAGAGGCTTCCCATATCACGCAGGGTTGTTTCCAACGGGTCAGCATATCGCTGCTCCCGAACACCTGCTGTTGCGCCTATGCGGTCCTGATGAAAGGACGCGCATCATGGGCTGCGACACCTATTTGAAAGTATAAATATGTCTTTTTTCCAAGACCTGGGCCTTGCCCAACCCATCCTTAAGGCGCTTGAGGCGGCGGGCTATGATACGCCGACCCCCATTCAGCAACAGTCCATTCCACCCTTGCTCGAAGGCCGCGATTTGTGCGGCATTGCGCAGACCGGAACAGGCAAGACCGCAGCATTTGCATTGCCGTCGCTGCACCATTTCGCCACCAAGCCAAAGGCACGCCAGCAATATAGCTGCCGGATGCTTGTATTGTCACCGACCCGCGAACTTGCAGCGCAGATCGCCGACAGCTTCCGCACTTACGGCAAATTCCTTGGCCTCAAGGTCGATTGCGTTTTTGGCGGCATGCCAATCTTCAGCCAGAAAAAGCGTCTTGCCACTGGCGTAGACATTCTCGTTGCAACACCAGGTCGTTTGATCGATCTTATCGAGCAGCGCGCAGTCACATTAAAGGATGTGGAAATCTTCGTCCTTGATGAAGCCGATCAGATGATGGATCTTGGCTTCATTCATGCACTGAAGCGCATTGACCAGTTGCTGCCAAAGCAGCGTCAAACATTGTTCTTCTCGGCAACGATGCCAAAGGCGATTGCCGAACTCGGTAACCGTTTCCTCAATAATCCAGTGCGTGTCTCGGTTGCGCCGGCATCGACGACCGCAGAGCGCGTTGAACAGTTCGTGACGTTTGTCGAGCAGCGCGAAAAGCAGACCTTGCTGACGCTTAAGCTGCAAAGCGAAGAGATTGACCGTGCGTTGGTCTTTACGCGCACCAAGCATGGTGCTGACCGTGTTGTGCGCGGCCTTGCGGGTGCCGGCATTCAATCGGCCGCGATCCACGGCAACAAGTCGCAGGGCCAGCGTACCGCTGCACTGCAGGCGTTCCGTGACGGCAAGATCAAGATCCTTGTTGCAACCGACATCGCAGCACGCGGCATCGATGTTCCCGGCGTCAGCCATGTGTTCAATTTCGAGCTGCCCAATGTGCCCGAACAATATGTGCACCGGATTGGCCGTACCGCACGTGCGGGCCGTGAAGGCATCGCCATGAGCTTTGTTGCTGGCGATGAGCGTGGCTATATGAAAGACATCGAGCGTTTGACGGGCGTCCGCGCCATGACGCTTGGCCTTCCAGAAGGCTTCCGTGCAGCCGTTGCCGCATTGCCACCCCCCGTTGCGGATAAGAAGCCACAACAGGCCCGTGGCGGTCGCGGTGGTGGTCAGCCAGGTGGCGGACGCACCAATTATGCCGGCAAAAAGCTTGGCGGTAACAATGGTGGCACGGGTCTGAATGGCGAAAGCCGTAACCGCACGCATGCCCCGCAAGGCGGCTGGCAGCCCGCCATCGGTCCACGCGACGGCAGCCGTGAAGGCAGCCGTGACGCGCGTCCACGCAGCGACAATGCGCCGGCTGGTGATCGTCGTCCAACCGCTGACCGCGCATTTGCCGCACGCAGCGAAAACCGTCGCGACCCTGGCGCACCTGCACGCAATTACGGCCCGAAAAAGGGCGGTAATGGCAACTATAAAGGCACGGTAAAGCGGGCGAGCTGATATTCGGAAATAATGGACGACCGTCATGCTGAACGTGTTTCAGCATGACGGTTTTTGGCACATTAATGCCTAAAATGCCGCATGCCGGTGAAGACCATGGCCAAGCCGGCTTCGTCGGCGGCGGCGATCACTTCATCATCACGCATCGAGCCGCCGGGTTGAATGACCGCCGTTGCCCCCGCTTCGGCGGCGGCAAGAAGGCCATCCGCAAAGGGAAAGAAAGCGTCCGAAGCGACGGCTGAACCCACGGTGCGCGGCTCTGCCCAACCATAAGTTTCCGCAGCTTCTGTCGCCTTAATCGCGGCGATCCGCGCGCTGTCACGCCGGTTCATTTGGCCAGCACCAATGCCTGCGGTGGCGCCATCCTTGGCATATACAATGGCGTTCGATTTCACATGCTTGGCGATCGTCCAGGCAAAGCGACAATCCGCCAATTCTTGCGCGCTTGGGGCGCGTTTGGTCACGATGGTAAATGCACTGTCGGCGACATGGCCATTGTCACGTGCCTGAACCAGCAATCCACCGGTAATCGGTTTGATAGACAAACCGCCCCGTTTTGGATCGGGCAATTCACCCGTCAGCAACAACCGCAAATTCTTCTTCTTGGCAAAAACCGCCTTTGCCGCATCATCGGCGGACGGCGCGGCGACAACCTCGGTGAATATCTCGGTGATCGCTTCTGCCGTTGCCGCATCGAGCGGGCGGTTAACAGCCACAATCCCGCCAAAGGCCGAAACGCTGTCGCATTCCAGCGCAGCGCGATAGGCGTCGATGAGGGTGTCACCCGTTGCCACGCCGCACGGGTTGGCGTGCTTCACGATAACAACAGTGGGCGGGCCATCGCGAAATTCTGCGACCAGTTCCAGCGCGGCATCTGCGTCATTATAATTGTTATACGACAGCTCTTTGCCCTGCACCTGCTCGGCTTGTGCAATGCCGGCGATATGCGGCCCGACCGGCACATACAGCGCCGCACGCTGATGCGGGTTTTCGCCATAACGCAGCTCTGTGACGCGATTGCCGTTGACGGCAAGCATGTCGGGGAAGGTTTGTTGTTGGTCCGCAAAAGCAAACCACTGGCTAATCATGCTGTCATAGGCTGCGGTCGCCGAATAGGCTTTGGCTGCACAATTGCGGCGGAAGCCATAGCTGGTTTTGCCATCGCTTTCCTCAAGCTCGGCAATCAACGCGTCATAGTCCGCCGGATCGGTCAGGATCGTCACAAAGGCGTGGTTTTTGGCAGCGCTGCGCACCATCGATGGCCCGCCAATGTCGATATTTTCGATAATTTCATCGCGCGATGCGCCTTTGGCCACGGTCTGCGCAAAGGGGTAAAGATTAACAACCACCAAGTCGATCGCGCCGATATTGTGTTCGGCCATTGCGGCAGCATGTTCGACATTGTCGCGCACCGCCAACAGGCCGCCATGCACCATCGGATGCAATGTCTTAACGCGTCCATCCATCATTTCAGGAAAGCCCGTCAGCTCGCTAATGTCCTTGACGGTGAGGCCCGCCGCGCGCAGCGTTTTGGCGGTGCCGCCCGTAGAAACCAATTCCACATGGCGCGCGGCCAGCGCATGGCCAAGCTCAACCAAGCCAGCCTTATCAGACACCGACAATAGGGCCCGTTTAATGATAACGTCTTGCATATATCTATCCTAAATGGCGCAGTTGCCAGCTTATATGAAGGCCGTCTTTACCTGTGTCAGCAGCAATCACAAGTTGGCGGGTGGGGTGGGGGCGACCATTTTGATCTACCCACAGGCTGTCGTCGATGGACAAGGTGCCGCCTGACGTCAAAAACACCCAATTGCTGCCGTCGGCCATCCGCAGCAGAGCAGTCTGTGGCTTATCCGACGGGACAATTTCAATGTCAGGTCCAAGGTGAAAACGGACATGCACGGGCACATTGTCCTTAGGCTTGGCTTGCGGCAGCAGCGTGTCTTCACCGCGCAGTTCCATGCCATCAGACCGCAGGGTCAGTAGGCGCGCATGATTATAACCAAAATTTTTGGCATAGCCGTCATGGCTTGCCTGGATGCGCGTCGCATGTTCAATGTCGCGGCGCTCAAGCTCGACCTCGGCAACGCCTTTGCCAAGCTGTCCGCCCGGCAAGATAGCTGTCGAGTTCGTATCATTCAGACATAAGGTGGAATGCGCCGCCGTGGTCCGAAGCCCGCGCGCCAAGGCGGCTGGAATAGTCGCCCCGACCAAGGCCGCCCCGCCACAATTGACAATGATGCGCTGCGCACCATGGGACAGCTCGAAAGCAAGGGTCGATGCGCAACCAGACGCGGACTGCCGCGCGAGCGGTGGTGGCCCCGCGTCGAGCAGCAGCACAGATTTGCCCGCCAATACGCGCTGATAGCCCCAATCAAGCGCTTGCCTATGTGGGCGGGCACGCACTTCGCTGGCAGCAACAAGCGCGTCAATCCCGTCCGCAGCGATATGCGCAGACCCCTGCCAAGCGCCAAGACCGCCGTCGGAATGCGTCAGGCCAAGCAAGGCAGGCACCGCGCGCCCCAAGGCCTCTGCAAGAAAATTGGGGACCACTTCGCCTTGCGCGACATAGCATTGCTTTAAAATGCTCAGCAGGCCGATGAGCTCCATCAATTGGATGGGTGACCGGGACACAACGCCGCCATCGGGGGAGATTGTTGCCCGCAAGGATTCGGCCAGTCCATCTTCACCGACCGCACGGCGGATTTTGCCTTCAGGCAAAAGTAATGACGCCGCCACAACACCAGCCCAACCGACGGTTTTGGTAAAGTGGCTTTGTGCCCTTGGGGCGGATTGGTCCAAATGGCGCGCCACACGCGCGAAATGGTTGATCACGCGTGCACGATAAATCGGGTCGGCACTGCTCAACAAAAATGGTGACCCAGCGGCCATGTTCAAAAGGCGCCAGGCGCAATTGTCGACCCGCCATGCCGGCTCACGCGTCTTCATGCCATTGGCCAACAACCAAGCGTCTGCAATCTTTGCCGCAACCGGTGCGCCTTCACCCCGGTTCGTTGCCGCCGCCAGATCGCGCAACCAATCAAAGCGGTGAATATAGTCCGTGAGCGCGGGCAGCAGATCCAGCTTGTTATAATCCAGCCCGTGGAAGGGCTGTTCAAAGCCTTGATAATGGAACTTCCCGATACGCAAAGCCTGACCACGCGCAGGATTGCCCTCCAACGGGTCCTTGGGCACTGCGAGCAAGCGAAGGGGCACCTTGCCCCTTAATCGACCACTGTGCAGCGGCGTACGCCACGTCAATTTGTAGAATGCGAGAGATAGGCGCTGGAGAATATTTTGGCCCGCGCCCTTGGGCCTGACGATTAAGGCCGTCTGCCGTTGATCGGTGCCGCCCTCAAACGCGCCGTTCATTCACCCCTCAGCGCCCGGATATTGGCCGCATAATGGTCCGCGCCACCCTTGAACGTGGCGGTGCCAGCCACCAATGTATCGGCCCCCGCCGAAATGGCGCGCGGCGCGGTGTCGGTGGTGATGCCGCCATCGACCTCAAGCCGGATGTCGCGTCCCGTCTTGTCGATCATTTTGCGGGTGGCTTCTATTTTGCGCAGCTGGTTAGAAATAAAGCTCTGCCCACCAAAACCGGGGTTCACGCTCATGACCAAAATGAGGTCAACGTCATCGATCAGATAATCGAGCATCTTGGCTGGCGTATGCGGATTCAGAACGATACCGGCCATTTTGCCCAGCGACTTGATAAGCTGCACGGTACGGTGCGGATGCGGCCCTGCCTCTGGATGGAACGATATGATATCGGCCCCAGCGTCTGCGAAATCCTGCACATATTGATCGACCGGTGCGATCATCAAATGGACGTCAAATGGCTTAGCGCTATGTGGACGCAACGCCTTTACGACCGCAGGGCCAATGGTAATATTCGGCACAAAATGCCCATCCATGACGTCAACATGGATCCAGTCGCAGCCAGCGGCGTCGATGGCGCGCACTTCTTCACCCAGCCGCGCAAAGTCAGCTGACAAAATCGATGGCGCAATGCGGATGGCGCTAGTCATGTAACGCGCTTAGACGCTGGACCCCAAGCGGGCAAGGCAGCGCGGCGCGTTATGCACAGCTTATCGCTGGCGAACGGCCGGCGCACGGCGATAAATGAACAAGTCACCCATGACGTCATGCGATTCGGCAAATTTGGTAAAGCCCAGCTTATGTGCGACATTGTGCGAGGCCCTATTGCCGGTGTCGATAATGCAACGGATTTCACCCAGCGCCTGCGCATCTGCCCAGTCCAAAATCGCGGTCATCGCTTCTGTGGCATAGCCCTTGCCCCATGCGTCGGGCGTGAAGGCCCAACCCGCCTCAGGAACGTCTTCCAGTTCAGCGATGCCGCGTTCAAATTGGGCAAGACCGCCATTGCCGACGAAGCGCCCGCTTACCCGTTCAACGAATGCCCAATAGCCATAACCAAAAAGTGACCACATGCCGATGCCCTGAAGCATTTTGCCCCAGCTGACATTTCGGCTGCGCGGTTCGCCACCGATAAACGCCGTCATACGCGGGTCGGCCCATGCCGCGGCATAATCCTCCCAATGCGCACGCGACATCGGTTCAATCGACAGGCGTTCTGTGATGAGTGTTGGTGCAATCATGCGTGCTTATCCAGCGCTGGTGAAACGGGCGACAAAGAAGCCATCCAGACCGCCTTGATCTGCCAGCATCGGTGGCATCGTGCGCACATGTCCCTGTGCGTTTGCGACCACGCCGACCGGCAGTTCGTCTGCGGTCACAGGCTGCGTTTTATATTCCGGATGCCGTGCCAGAAACGCCTCGGCCTGCGCCTCGCCCTCATGCGGTTCCAGCGAGCAGGTGGCAAATACCAGAGTGCCGCCGGGTTTCACCCATCCGGCCGCGCGGTCCAACATCGCGCTTTGGATCGCCGCCAGATTGTTGATCGCTTTCAAATCGATACGCTGCAACACGTCGGGGTGCCGCCGCATCGTCCCTGTGGCGCTGCAGGGCGCGTCCAAAAGGATTGCGTCAAACACATGCGGCGGATTCCAGTCCATCACATCGGCGTTGACGCGCGCCGCATTCAACTGTGTGCGCTCCAGATTGGACATCAACCGGTCCATACGCCGCGCGCTGTTGTCCAGTGCCGTGACGGCAAAGCCAGCGGCCGAAAGCTGCATGGTTTTGCCGCCGGGCGCTGCGCATAAATCCAACGCGCGCTTGCCCGTGCCGTCGCCCAAAAGCCGCGCAGGCAGGCTGGCCGCAAGATCCTGAACCCACCATGCACCTTCATCATAGCCGTCAAGTTCCTCCACAGCGGTGCCGCGGGGCAGCCGGACGTGCCCGGGCATCATGCTCACGCCATTTAATCTTTCTGCCCAGGCGTCCGTTGCCGAAGCTTCTCTTAAGGCAAGATCAAGCGGTGGTGGTTCGGACAGGGCCTTTTGCGCCCCCGCAACCATATCGTCACCCCAAGCTGGGTGCCAGCGCATCATCACCGCCTCGGGCAATGAAGGCCGTTCAGGTAACGTGACTTCAGCGCGTAGAAGCGATCCCAGCACGCCATGCACCAGCCGCCTTGGCCCGCCATCCACCAAAGGCAGCGCCGTCGCGATTGCCGCATGCGCAGGCGTGCCGAGGCGCAAAATCTGGGCCAGTGCGAGGCGAAGCACCATGCGCGCTTTGGAATCATCGGGCAGCGCTTGCTTCGTCTTGCTGTCGATCAAAATGTCGAGATCAACCGCCCAGCGCAAGGTTTCCTGCGCGATGGCGATCGCTAAGGCGCGGTCCGGCGGCGAAAGGCCCTTGGTCGCATTAGCCGTGGCTTGGTCCATTGGCGTGCCCATACGCATCACGGTATCAAGCAGACGCAGGGCAGCGCGGCGGGTTGGGAGGCCAGAAATTTCTTCAGTCATAAGCAAGCGCACTAGGCGTGTGCGCGAAACAAGTGAAGAGCGGTTCTGCGTGGCCAGACTTATCTTGCCCCTGCGCATGCAGGCCTTGCAAAACCAGCCATCAACGCCGATGTGCCATTCAAGCTATTTCGCTCAAGGAAACAAATGTTATGGGCACGCGTCCACCGCATGTTAAAGCGCCAGAATATCTCTCCAAAAGTCCGCCGGTGCCCGAGCCGAAAGTGGTCGGCCGAGAGCCCGAGCCCGATTCCGAAAGACCAGATCCTGTGCGTTATGGTGACTGGGAGTTAAAGGGCGTTGCGATAGATTTCTAGGATCAGGGCCAAAACACTTACACCATAAACGGTGCAGAAACTTCGGGCCGCACGCGCGCCAGCCGCCCCGTTGCTTTATCAATCATGGCCCAAGTCGTATTTGCCCGCACGATCACCTTGCCCTTGCCGTCCACAAAATCGACGCGCCGGTCAAATTGTGCACCTTTGGGTTGGCTCTCGATCCATGTGCGCGCCGTGACGCTCTCGCCAGCCGCAATGTTGCCGCGATAATCAATCTCGTGCCGCGTCACGACCCAAAAATAGGCAGCAATATGGTCCGGCGCAGCAACCGCTTGCCAATGCGATGTTGCCATATCCTGAATCCACCGCACCCAGACGGCGTTGTTAACGTGGCCAAGTTCGTCAATATCGTCCGGATGCGCAGTGAAGGAGCGTTCAAACGGTATCATTGTTTCGATTTTGCCAGACCCATTTGCCAGATAAGGAACGCCGCTTCTTCGGCATTTTCGCGCAAGCGTTCAAAACGCCCCGACTTGCCCCCATGGCCAGCACCCATGTTGGTTTTGAGCAACAGCACATTGTCATCGGTTTTCATAGCACGCAGCTTGGCGACCATCTTCGCCGGCTCCCAATAGGTCACGCGCGGGTCGTTTAAGCCAGCGGTCCACAGCATCGGCGGATAGGCCTTTGCCGCCACATTGTCATATGGCGAATAACTGCGGATATAGTCAAACGCGGCCTTGTCCGTGATCGGGTTGCCCCATTCGGGCCATTCGCCTGGCGTCAAGGGCAAGTCCTCATCCAGCATCGTGTTGAGCACATCGACAAAGGCGACATGGCTAACGACAGCGCCAAACAGTTCCGGTGCCTGATTGACGACCGCGCCCATCAATTCGCCGCCAGCGCTGCCGCCGCTCGCGGTCACCTTGCCTTTGCCGGTATAGCCCAACTCAATCAGGCCTTTGGCTGCATCCACAAAGTCGTTGAAGGTATTGGTTCGCTGCATCAACTTGCCATCAAGATACCATTGATAGCCCAAGTCATCCCCGCCACGAATATGCGCGATCGCATATGCAAAGCCGCGATCGACCATTGAGAGCCGGTTCGCGCTGAAGCCCGGCGGCGTTGCATAACCATAAGCGCCATAGGCATAAAGATGTAAGGGTTGGCTGCCGTCCTTCTGGAAACCCTTTTTGGTGAGGATAGACACCGGCACCTGCGTGCCGTCGCGTGCCGTTATCATCACGCGCTCTGTCACATATTGGCTTGAGTCATATCCGCTGGGGATTTCTTGAACTTTGAGCGTTTCAAGTTTGCCGTCGGCGATATTGTAATCGAACACGGTGTCGGGCGTGACCATAGATTCATAGCCAAGCCGCAGCTTGGTCACATCATATTCGGGATTATCGCCGAGGCCCGCATCGTAGCTTGCCTCCGGAAATTTGATCGCCCGCACTGTGTTTGCATCGGCATAATCGCGGATTTCAACCTGATCGAGGCCGTCGGTGCGCCCTTCGGTGACATAGAAATTTTTGAACAACGACAGGCCAGTCAAATAATGGCGGTCGGACCCGGCAATCAGCGTTTTCCAATCGCCCGGCGCCTGCATAGTTGCTGTCGCCACGCGGAAGTTCACATGGTCGTCGTTTGTGAGGATGAAGAGCGTCCCGTCGCGGACATCAACGCTATATTGCCGCCCCGCTTTGCGTGGGGACACCATGATGGGCGGCGCGGTCGGGTCGCTCGCTGGTACCAAACGTACTTCGCTGGTGACATTGTCGCCCGTGCCGATGACGATCCAATCCTCTTGCGCGGTCAGGCCGACGCCGACGCCAAAGCCGATATCCTGTTCCTTATAGAGCAGCTTCGCTTTGCCGAGAGCATCGCCCAATTTGTGATACCACGCATTGTCTGTGCGCCAGTTTTCATTGGCCAGGCCATAGACCACGCCCTTGCTGTCCGATGACCAGACGATGCTGGAAAGGGTGCCAGGGATGATATCGCCCAACGCCTCTCCGGTATCGAGATTGCGGAAATGCAAATCGAACCGTTCGGACCCGTTATCATCATAGGCATAAGCCAATATCTTGCCATCGGGACTGATTTCGGCAGCACCAAGCCGGAAATATTCCTTGCCCTGCGCAAGTGTATTTTCATCGAGGATGAGCTGGTCTGCGCCGCCGGCGACAGGCTTGCGATAATGTTTGCGATATTGCGCGCCTTCTTCGAATTTCGACCAATAGATATAATCGCCGTCCTTTTGCGGCACGCTGCTATCATCTTCTTTGACGCGGCCTTTCATTTCCTGAAAAATCGTTTCGGTAAGCGCGGCATGTGGCGCCATTTGTGCTTCAAAATAGGCATTTTCCGCGTTTAAATGGTCGAGGATTTCTTTGTCATCAATCGTGGGATAGCTTGAATCGCGCAGCCAATGATATTCATCGGTAATCGTGACGCCGTGATAGGTCGCCTGATGCGGGCGCTTAACGGCGACAGGGGGCTTGATTTGCGCGGTGGCTTTTTCGGTCATAGGTTCTTTCTGGGCGAATGCGGGCGAAGATAATGCGCTGATTGTAAAAATCAGTGGGAGCAGTGCTTTCATGAGACGACTTCCTCGCTTATATGATTGCCATAACCATATGAACGGAAGTGCGACATGTCTACCTATGAAGCCCGCCTCGCCGCCCTGCGCGCGCAATTAAAGACAGAACATCTCGACGGATTTGTCGTACCCATCTGTGATGAACATATGTCCGAATATGTCGGCGATTATGCGCAAAGGCTCGGTTGGCTCACGGGCTTTGGCGGATCGGCTGGATCAGCGGTCGTGCTATCCGGAGAGGCGGCGATATTTACAGATGGTCGCTACACGCTTCAGGTGCGTGAGCAGGTCGACGGCACACACTGGCAATATGTAGGCGTCCCGCAAACGAGCATCTCCGATTGGCTGAAAGACCATGCCCCACAGGGCGCGCGCATCGGCTATGACGCATGGGTCCACACAAAGGGCTGGGTCGAAAGCGCGACCAAGGCACTGGCCGCCAAGGGCGCTGAACTCGTTGCGGTCAAAAGCAATCCAATCGACAGGGTGTGGGCCGAACAGCCGCAGAAAAGCGTGGCCAAGCTGATCGTACATGACACCCAATATGCAGGGCAAAGCAGCGCCGAAAAACGCGCCGCGGTGGCTGAATGGCTGACGTCTAATAACCTCGACAGCACGGTCATTTCCGCGCTCGATTCAGTAGCGTGGCTGCTGAACATACGCGGCTCCGACGTGTCGAACACGCCCGTCGCGCTCAGCTTTGTGCTTGCCCACGCCGATGGTACGGCGGACCTGTTCGTCGCGCCCGAAAAGGTCGACGACGCCCTCCGCGCGCATCTCGGCAATGCGGTGCGCCTGCGCGATCCGTCGGAATTTATCCCCGCGTTGCGCGCGATGCAGGGCAAGCGCATCGCCGTTGACCCCGAACGCGCCGTGGCCGCCATTTTTGGCGCGCTGCAAAATGGTGGCGCGCATATTGTTGAAGCACGCGACCCCACGATCTTGCCCAAGGCGGTTAAAAACCCTATCGAACAATCGGGCCATCGCGCCGCGCAAGCCCGCGATGGCGCAGCCTTGAGCCGGTTCCTGCATTGGATGCGCGAAACCGCCTATCAGGGCGGGCTGAATGAACTGTCCGCGGCTGCACGGCTGAAGGCGTTTCGCGAAGATACGGGCATGCTGAAAGACCTGTCTTTTGACACAATTTCCGCCACGGGCCCCAACGGCGCGCATTGCCATTATAAGGTCGATGAAAGCACCAACCGGGCGATTGAACCCAACAGCATCTATTTGGTCGATAGCGGCGGGCAATATCTTGACGGCACCACCGATGTTACCCGCACGATGTGGGTTGGCCCAGGGGCGCCAACCGCAGAGATGAAGGATCGCTTCACGCGTGTGCTGAAGGGCCACATTGCCTTGGCTAGCGCAGTCTTCCCTGAAGGCACCAGAGGCGCCCAATTGGATACGATGGCGCGTGCATCTTTGTGGCAGGCTGGCCTTGATTACGCGCATGGCACGGGCCACGGCGTCGGCAGCTTCCTTGCCGTGCACGAAGGGCCGCAACGCATCGCCAAATTCGCGGGCGGACAAGCGGGCAGCGACGAGCCGTTGCAAGCCGGCATGATCCTGTCAAACGAACCGGGCTATTATAAACAAGGCGAATATGGCATCCGCATCGAAAATCTGGTGTTGGTCGAGGACCGTATAATCGCGGGCGCAGAAGGCCGCTATCTCGGTTTCGAAACCCTGACCTTCGCACCTATCGACAAGAATTTGGTCGACGTCAGCCTGCTCAATAGCGATGAATTGCGCTGGTGGAATGATTACCACGCAAAGGTCTTGACTGTTGTCGGCCCACAATTGGATGGTGCGGCGCTGGTTTGGACGCAGGAAGCCTGTGCGCCGTTAGCAGCGGCCTAAACGCTTTCGTCACAGCTTGTGATGCGCGCCCAAGCTCGCGCGGATGCGGTCGAGCGTTGCTTTGCGGATGGCGGCCTTGTTCCATGCATAAGCCGGGGCGGGAAGTTGCGCGAGCTGGCCAGCGACGGCGATGGCTTTGGCTTCGACCGCATCTGCATCTGCAAGCATGTCGAGATAACCCGCCTCGACTGCGCCTTCGGGATTATAGATAAAGCCCTGGATCATCGCGCGCGTAAGGTGTGACGGGTTCAGGCGGTCGCGCGCGAGTTCCATCGCAAAAATCGGCAAATTCATCCCCGTAATCGCTTCGTTCGCGCCAATTTTATAGTCGCCTGCGGTGCCAATGCGCGTGTCACATGCGTGCAAGATGAACACACCCATCGCAATCGCATGGCCGTTGCAGGCGGCGACCACGGGCAACGCCCCGCCGTACAAACGCAGCAATAACTCCGCGCCGGCATCCAGCAATTTATACACGCCGTCGGCGCCAAGGCTGGCAAAAGCGTTCAAGTCAAACCCGCCCGAGAAGCGGCCATCACGTCCCGTCAGCACAATTGCCTTGGCATTGGCTTCCGCGGTATCAAGCGCGCTGTTTAGCGCCGCCAGCATATCGAAGTTGATGGCATTGGCTTTGCCGTCATCCATCCGGATCAAGGCAATGTCG
This sequence comes from Sphingomonadales bacterium 28-55-16, assembly GCA_002278855.1. Taxonomy (GTDB): domain Bacteria; phylum Pseudomonadota; class Alphaproteobacteria; order Sphingomonadales; family Sphingomonadaceae; genus Sphingorhabdus_B. The sequence goes on along the minus strand of NCGG01000008.1, from coordinate 10,705 downwards.
TTGGTGATTTCGACGGTGGCGGACATATGGGCTCTCCTATGATCATGTATAGCGCGACTAAGGCCAAAGTTTACGTGACCGTCAACCTCTATATATGCGCATATGATGTCAGCAGGCGGGCGGCAAATGGCCGCGCAAGTCGCTCCATGCGGAACCGATTTTTCCAGTAGCGTAGGCGCGCCCAATGGCTATGTTGCACATGAACCATCTTCCCAGGAGCATGATATGACTCAGACTTTTTCCGAATATACCCCTGCCGATGTCTGGGCGTGGAATACCGAAAATGGCGGCCAGTTCGCCAATATCAACCGCCCCATCGCTGGCGCCACGCATGACAAAGAACGCCCGGTCGGCAAACATCCGATGCAGCTATATTCGCTCGCGACGCCAAATGGTGTGAAGGTCACCGTGATGCTTGAGGAGCTGTTGGCGCTTGGCCATGTTGGCGCGGAATATGATGCGTGGTTGGTCAACATCCGCGACGGCAATCAGTTTTCCAGTGGCTTTGTAGATGCCAACCCCAATTCCAAAATTCCCGCTTTGTTCGACCATTCCACGCCAGAGCCAACCCGCGTGTTCGAATCTGGATCGATCCTATTGTATCTGGCCGAAAAATTCGGCGCATTCCTGCCAACAGAGCATCACACGCGGACCGAGACCCTCAACTGGCTGATGTGGCAAATGGGCAGTGCACCTTATCTGGGTGGCGGCTTTGGCCATTTTTATGCATATGCGCCATTCAAGTTTGAATATGCCATCGACCGCTTCGCCATGGAAGTGAAGCGGCAATTGGACGTCCTAGATCGCAATTTGGCAGACCGGGAATATATGGCAGGCGACGCATATACGATCGCAGATATGGCGATTTGGCCATGGTATGGCGCGCTCGTTAAAGGCCTGATTTACGATGCAGGCGCATTTCTATCCGTCCATGAATATAAAAACGTCATCCGCTGGACGGATCTGATCGCGGAACGGCCCGCGGTGAAGCGTGGACGAATGGTCAATCGTGTGATGGGTGATCCGGCCAGCCAGCTGCATGAACGGCACGACGCAAGTGATTTTGATACCAAAACGCAGGACAAGAAAGCAGCTGCGGCCGATTGACACTTTGCTATGTTGGGGTGATGTTTTTTGTTCATTTGGAGGCGTGATTCGATGATCGGCTATGTTACTTTGGGAACCAATGACCTGCCGCGCGCAGCGGTTTTTTATGATGCGATTGGCAAGGAGTTGGATACGCCGCGGATGATGGAGTTTGATGGCTTTATCGCATGGGGCAAACCCGGAGGCGCCGCGGGGATTGGTCTTATCAAGCCCTTTGACGGTAAAGCGGCTAGCGTGGGCAATGGTGTCATGGTGGCGTTAGAGGCAAAGGACAAGAATCAGGTGCAGCGGCTTTATGACATTGCGCTGGCCAATGGCGGGACCTGCGAGGGGCCTCCGGGACCACGCGGCGAGGGATTTTACGCCGGTTATTTCCGCGATCCCGACGGTAACAAGTTGAACGCATTCATCATGGGCCCAGACGCGGCCTGACCGCGGGCACACTACGCATATTGACGGCAAGGCGACGGCTTTGATTTACGCACGGCAGGATTGAACGCCGAACCCCGTGTGCGTTAGCGGCTGCAAAGGCACGGAAATCGGGCTTTCCCCCTGTCGTTGGTGCCTAACGGATTCCCTTGGATCAAGCGCATGCGTCGGGCGTGTATCTTGCCTTAGAAAGGCGGTCGCGTCTCAAAAGCTTAGGCCATATTCCAGCCCAATCCTTTTGGGGTCACTTGGGCGTTACGTCTACCGCGCGCAAGGTGAACTCGGCGCCGAGTTGGTTACTCCCGCCCGCCGCCTGCAAAATCAGCAACTGCGTCGGACAATCATTGCCAATATTGAAATCTTGCATATTTGCAAAATTGCCCTTGCGCACGGGCGTATCCACAAACCATTTGCCGACATTGCCGGTGGGCGTAATGCACTGCATATCCCAACGGATTTCTGCGTCGGATACAGCCTCAAGCGCCGAATATTGCGCCTTAAAACGATAATTTCCGGGTTCAAGGAACAGCAATTTGCGCATGACTTCGCCGCGCTCGCCACTGCCTGCAAATGCAGCGAGCGAAAACCGGCCCTTGCCGTCTGGTTGCGAAAAAGCGCCGCCGATGCCGACATTTTCAACCACCTGCCAGCCGGCAGCGGGGTAAGCGAGGTTGACTGTTGCTTTGGTCAGCGACGCGGATCGGAAGGCGGAAATATTGCTTCCCTTCAAGCTCAGATAATATTGCCGGAAGGCAGGAAATTTATTCTTTGCCGCCAGTTGCCCAAGCAGAGCATTCGACAAGTTCCGATAGCTGTCTTCGTCCGGCAACCGACCTGCCTTCACCAACATGTCAGCCAAATTGGCAGGGTTTTCAATGCTGTTGATCGCATCACCCAGATATGCGGGCAACCAAACGGGCGCTTGCCGCACAATGGGCGCAAGCGCAACGCGCACTTCGGGATCGTCCAACGCCCCGGTCAGTGTCGGAAATAATAGCGGAAAGCTGCTAGGCGTTGTCCGCATCGCAATGTCGTAATGATACAGTGCGGCTTTCTTGTCGTTGCGGGCAACGGCATCTTCAATCAACCATAATTGCGTACCAAAATCCCGCCGTGACACCTTCTGCGACAAAAGCATAAGCTCGCGGGCTTTTTTGACGTCACCGCGCGCGTCTGCAACATAGCCCAACAACCGGATAGCAACCGGGTTAAGGGCGCCGCCGCGCAACGACTGCTTCGCCATGGCCTCAACTTTGGCAAGCGTTGCGGGATCTTGCTTTTGGGCGAACAACTCGTCCGCCTTGCGTGACAGAGCCAATGGATGATCAGGCACATAATATAACGCTATATCGGGGTTTCGGTCCCACGTGATGTTCGCAACCGCATGAATGAATGAAAGCCAAGCGAGATAGGCCGTGGCGCATGCGATGATGACAATTTTTATCCAAAATAAAGGCGGTTTTGCGCGCAATGCCGCAAATCGAGACGGGCCTTTACGTTTTCTCGACATCGGTTTGCGCGTTTCACCTTTAGGAAGGCCACAGATTGGCGGAGACGGAGGGATTCGAACCCTCGGTACCGGATTTACCAGTACGACGGTTTAGCAAACCGTTGGTTTCAGCCACTCACCCACGTCTCCTGTGCGCTTGGCATGGGCGGCCTATAGCCGTGCATGCATTTAGCTGCAATGGTTATTGACACAGCCTTATGATAAGAAGAAAATTAACCCAACAGGATCGCTTTGGCGCGCACTGGACTCGCATGGTCGCCTGTTCATCATGCGCTCATCCAAAGAATCCATAAGGTCGCATAAATTTATGGAGGGTAATGTCCGCATGTCGTTGCTAAAATGGGGACTGAAAAAGTCCGGAAACAATATCCTTGGGCTGCTGGCAGCCGGTGTCCTGATCGTGTCACCTGCAAGCGCGCAAATAAGTCCCGTTGACCCTAATGAAGCAATTGATGCTGATTTAGGATCGACGCCTGCCCCTGCCGATAATCCTGCACCAGCGGACAATAACGCAACCGTCATCCAAGATGGTGTGCCCACTGAAACTGCGCCTGCAGCTAGTGTCGCTGCCCCGTCAGCGGCGGCATCCGCACCTTTGGCAATACCGTCACGGGATACATATCAAGAAGATGACCTGATTGGCGCTGCAGAAGGCGTATTTGGCAAAGGCGCACAAGGCCTGGGTAAGTTCATTGAGAATATTCTGAAAAAGCAGGGCCGCCCGGATGGTTACATCGTCGGACGCGAGGGTGGCGGGGCGTTGATCCTTGGTCTGCGCTATGGCTCGGGGACGTTAAACCACCGCGTGGAGGGCGAAAAGCCCGTCTATTGGACAGGCCCATCCATTGGTCCCGATGCGGGCGCAAGTGGAGGCAGCACATTCATTCTGGTGTATAATTTATACGACACCGAAGACCTTTATGAACGCTTCCCCGCGGCCGAAGGCACCGCCTATATCGGCGGGGGCTTCAACGCGAGCTATTTGCGGCGCGGCGATGTTGTCCTGATCCCAATACGGGTAGGTGCCGGGCTGCGGCTTGGGGCGAATCTTGGATATATGCGCTTTTCCAAAAAGCAGCGCTGGTTGCCTTTTTAACGCGCGCGCATATCTTCCATGCGCTTGAGATAACGGGCGAGCACGTCAATTTCCAAATTGACTTGCCGCCCGACTTCCAGCGTATCGAGCGTGGTCATCTGCGCAGTGTGCGGAATGATGTTCAACATGAAATGCGCAGAACCATCGGCTTGGTCTGCAATATCGTTGACGGTGAGCGAAATACCGTCGACCGTGATAGAACCTTTGGTCGCGATATAGGCAGCAAGGCTGGCTGGCGCCGCGACCGTTACTTTCCAACTATCGCCAGTGATTTCGCTTGCGACAATATATCCAACGCCGTCGACATGGCCCGTGACAATATGTCCGCCAAGCTCATCACCAACTTTTAGGGCACGTTCGAGATTCAGACGCGTTCCTTCGTCCCACATGCCCGCCGCGGTGCGCGAAACGGTTTCTGCCGACGCATCGATCGCGAACCAGCCCTCTCCCTTATCCACGACCGTCAGACATACCCCGGAACAGGCTATCGACGCGCCGATGGCGACGCTGCCCATATCATAGGCGCAATCTATGACGAGACGAAGGTCACCGCGTTGTTCGGATGTCCGAATGCTGCCAACGTCCGTGATGATACCTGTAAACATATAAGCTGCACCCTTTTTTAACACGCGCCCTCGTAGACTTCGAGCTGGTCTTTGCCAAGACTGCGCGAATCGGAGATTTGCCAGCGTCCATGTGCATCGCCAAGTTGGGTAAGGCCGATGTCAGAAAGACATGCCTTGCCAGCTCCGATCAAGATCGGTGCCCGGTACAGCATGAGCCGATCAACTAAGCCGCCACGCAGGAAAGCTGTTGCGGTTGCAGCGCCGCCTTCAACCAACAGGGTATTGCAATCCAGATGCGCAATATCTGTAGGCATGCGCATGACCTCCCACCCTTCCGGTGCGTTGCCGCTCCCCAGCATGATTTTGCGGGGCTGCACCGCTTCCAAGCCAGCGAGCCGCACCGTCAATTGTGGCGTATCTGCACGCACCGTTCCAGCGCCTACCAAAATTGCATCCGAGCGCGCGCGTTCAACATGACTATGCGCGCGCGCAATATCTCCGGTTATCCAACGGCTGCTCCCATCCGCCATTGCGATTTGACCGTCGAGGGTGCTGGCAATCTTCAACGTGACAAAAGGTCTGCCCCGATTGATCCGGCTTAGGAATCCGGCCAGATTTTGGCGTGCCTGTGGAGCCATCACATCAGCCACGACCTCGACCCCCGCTGCCTTCAGTGCAGCCATGCCAGCGCCGGCGGTGCGCAGATCCGGATCTTGGAGCGCAATAACGACCCGCGCCGGCGCGGCGTCGATTAGCAGTTGCGCGCAAGCCGGGCCCCGCGGCGAAATATGCGCACATGGTTCAAGCGTCACATAAATATTGCTGCCACGGGCTTCTGCGCCGGCCTGTGCAAGCGCCATTGCCTCGGCGTGGGGGCGTCCACCAGACTGCGTCCAACCGCGCCCGATGACCATGCCGTTTTTGACAATGATACAACCGACAGATGGGTTGCGACCTGTCCGGCCAACGCCGCGCTCGGCCAGCGACAATGCCGCCGCCATGAAGCGAAGGTCATCCGAAGTGACTATTGGACTTCTCCTGCCGCGCTGTCCGCCGCAGCAGCCTTCTTTGCAGCCTGTTCCAACTGCGCCTCGCGTTCGATTTTGTCGACATCCATACCGACGGCGCGGCCAAAGGCTTTATAGGCCTCCTTCTCGCGCACCCGCATTTCGTCTTTGCGCAGCTGGCGTTCCGCTATAGCCGCCTTAGTTTCCGCAAGTGTTCTGGTGGCGGGCCAACTTTCAACATAGATGATCTCCCGGGGCGGCGGTGTCGCCTTCACCATCGTGTCGATGTAAAAGGTATAAATGATAACCGCTGTCGGCATACAGGCAGCAAGGAAAAGCCAGGGGCTGTGCTCACCTGTGGTCCGCAAAAACCCGATTAGGTCAGTGCCAGCATTGCGCAACGAGATATCTTTAAAAAAGGACATGGCATCCCAATAAGGCACGCGCGGCGCGATTTCCAGTGTCCCGTTCCAACGCGCGCATCTGCTTATGCGCTGCGGAACGCATTGGTTATCGGATAGCGCCGATCACGACCAAAATTGCGCGTACCAAGTTTCACGCCTGGTGGCGCCTGGCGGCGTTTATATTCGGCCAAATACAGCAAGCGTTCAATACGCGTCACACTGTCGCGGTCAAAGCCAAGCGCGACGACATCCTCAACCGATCGCTCTTCCTCAACCAATGCATGCAGCATCTTATCAAGGATAGGGTAATCGGGCAGCGAATCACTATCCTTTTGATCGGGACGTAACTCCGCACTTGGCGGCTTGGTGATGATGTTATCCGGTATCACTGGTCCATCCCGGCCAAGGCCAATGCGCGGCTTATGGTTATTGCGCCATGCGGAAATGGCAAAGACGGTCATCTTATATGCGTCTTTTAACGGATTATATCCCCCCGCCATGTCGCCATAGATGGTCGCATAGCCAACGCTCATCTCGCTCTTGTTGCCCGTGGTCAGCAACATGTGCCCAAATTTGTTCGACAGCGCCATGAGCGTTAGCCCGCGAATACGCGACTGAATATTTTCCTCTGTAATATCGACATCTCGGTCGGCGAAGCTGCCCGACAGCATGTTGTCAAATGCCGCAACCGCTGGTGAAATGGGAATATTGTCAATTTTGCACCCGATCATCGCCGCGCATTCGGCCGCATCATCAAGACTTGATTGGCTGGTGTAGCGGCTCGGCAACATCACGCACCAGACGCGATCAGGCCCAAGTGCATCAGCTGCAATCGCTGCACACAGCGCGCTGTCTATGCCGCCCGACATGCCCAACACCACGCCCGGAAAGCGGTTGGTGTCGACATAGTCCCGCAGGCCAACAACCATGGCGCTGTAAATATCGGCTGGATGCGCCTCCCACAATGCCTTGGGGCCATCGGCGCAAACCCATCCGCTTGCAGTGCGGGACCAATGCGTCATCCGCAGATGCTCTTCCCAATCGGGCAAGCGGTGCGCGACGGCGCCGTCTGCGTTCAGCACGAACGAGCAGCCGTCAAAGACCAGTTCATCCTGCCCGCCGACTCGGTTCAGGAACATCAACGGCAAACCCGTTTCGCGCACACGCGCGGCAAATACTTCTTCTAACCTGTGGTCATCCTTATCGATTTCATATGGGCTGCCATTGGTCGAAATCAGCAGTTCTGCGCCACGCGCTTTCAGATGCAAGCTAACTGGCGCCAACCAGCCATCTTCGCAGATTGGCACGCCAAGATGCACACCGCGAAACGCGATAGGTTCGGGCAATGGTCCGGCTGTAAAAATTCGTTTTTCATCAAAGGTGCCATAATTGGGCAGCTCATGTTTGTAACGCACAGCCGCGATCTGCCCGCCGTCGAGCAACGCAATGCCATTGTATAGCAGCCCATTGTCCCGAAAGATCGACCCAACAAGCATGGCTGGCCCGCCGTCAGCGGTCGCTTCGGCAAGCTTTGCCAGCTGTTCTGCTGCGCGCGCAGCAAAGGCAGGCTTCAGCACCAGATCTTCGGCCGGATAGCCAATCAACTGCTGCTCTGGAAAGACAACCAGATCTGCGTCCGCCGCCTTTGCCCGCCAGTCCAGCATCGCTGCCGCATTAGCCGCAAGGTCACCGACGCGCTGATTAAGCTGCACCATCGCAATGTTAAGCTGGTTTGTCATGCCCCCACCCTTATTGTCCACAAACTAGCGGAGCAAGCCGATTGTCAGGCCAGCCTCACCTCGCTAGAGCAGCTTGAACAATTGAGGTTGGGCTTTTCTGAGCCAAAGGTCGGGGACACAGACATGAAATTAATGACAGGCAACAGTAACCTGCCGCTTGCGCAGGGTATTGCCGATTATATGAACTTGCCGCTGACCGACGCAAGCGTCCGGCGCTTTGCCGACAATGAAATTTTCGTCGAAATCCACGAAAATGTCCGCGGCGAAGACATGTTTGTCATTCAATCGACCAGCCACCCCGCGAACGACAATTTGATGGAATTGCTGATCATGATCGACGCGCTGCGTCGTGCCTCGGCTAAGCGCATCACCGCGGTTTTGCCCTATTTCGGCTATGCGCGTCAGGACCGGAAACCCGGCCCGCGTACGCCGATTTCCGCGAAGCTGGTTGCCAATCTGATTACCGAGGCGGGCGCTGACCGTGTGTTGACGGTGGATTTGCACGCTGGGCAAATTCAAGGCTTTTTCGATATACCAACCGACAATCTTTATGGCGCACCCGTCATGAGCGCGGACATATTGGAACGCCATGGTGACAAGGATATCACCGTTGTTTCGCCGGACGTTGGCGGCGTTGTGCGTGCACGCGCTTTGGCCAAACGTCTCGATGACGCGCCATTGGCCATTGTCGACAAACGCCGTGAAAAAGCAGGTGTATCGGAAGTGATGAACATCATCGGCGATGTCAAAGACCGCTTTTGCATCCTGATCGATGATATCGCCGACAGCGCAGGCACTTTGTGCAATGCGGCGGACGCTTTGAAAGCCGCAGGCGCATCTGACGTGGTTGCCTATATCACGCATGGCGTGTTGTCGGGTGAAGCGGTCAACCGCGTCAACGCATCGTCGTTGCGCAAGCTGGTCATTACCGACTCCATTATGGCCTCCGAGGCGGCAAAGGCGAGCACCAAAATTCGCCAGCTTCCAATCGCGCCCCTGTTGGGTGAGGCGATCAAGCGTATCGCTGACGAAAGCTCCGTCAGCTCGCTGTTCGACTGATGACACCTGCCGATATCCTGCTCGCCAATCGCTTGGCGGACGCGGCGGGGCAAGCGATTCGGCCATTTTTCCGATCGGCCTATGCCCATGAGACCAAGGCCGACGCCTCACCTGTCACAGAAGCCGATCGCGCCGCCGAAAGCGCGATCCGGCGGATACTCGACGCCGAATGCCCGCGTGACGGCATCATTGGCGAAGAATTTGGCGAGAAAATCGGCACTTCAGGCCGCAATTGGGTTATCGACCCAATCGACGGCACCATTAGCTTCATGGCGGGGCGGCCGATATTCGGGACTTTGATTGCCCTGCTAGAGGATAACTGGCCAGTGCTCGGTGTCGTTGATCAGTGCATCAATGGCGAACGCTGGGTCGGCGCCGCGGGCTATCCGACAACATTGAACGGCGCGCCAGTGCAAACGCGTTCCTGCAGGGCGCTGGCGGATGCGACGTTGGCAACGTCTGGGCCGCAATATTTCACCCAGCATGACGGCGACCATTTTATGGAGCTGGCGGCCAGAACCGCGCATAAAAAAATGCTGTTCGGTGGCGACTGCTATAATTACGCGCTCCTGGCCAGCGGGCATATCGATCTTGTGGTAGAGGCAGGCTTGAAGCTGCATGATTTTGCCGCTTTAATTCCGATTGTAACTGGCGCAGGTGGCATGATGAGTGATTGGTCCGGAGAGCCGCTACACGGTGCTTCAGACGGACATGTTATCGCCGTTGGCGACCCGGCGCGTCTCGATGATGTGCTCGAGGCACTGGCATGTCAGCATTGACGGACCAAAGTCCCGCCCGTTTCATTTTGCCAGCACAGCCGCTGCGGCGGTATATTTCAACATATTTTTTCCTCAATACCGGCTCAGATGAAACCGAACAGGAAGATTTCTTATATCCTGAATGGGCAACGGTCCGCTTTGCCATACAGGGGCAGGCGACGGGTAACACCATTGGTTTGACCCCGCTTGCTATTCCCGCTGACAGCATCACCGGCCCCACGGCACGGGCGGCACTGGTCCGCTTTCGCAATGTGCGCCTTGTTGGCTTCGGGCTTTTGCCTTTGGGTTGGTATCGCATGATTGGCTGCCCGGCGGATCGTTGGGCAGACAAAGTCAGCGCGGTCGACGCGGCCCCTGAATTCGGGCGGCTCGCGCAATTGCGACGCGAAATAGACGGCGTCACCGATCCCGAGCAAATTGCGGCCTTATGCGATCATTTTTTATTGAAAGCCCTAAGTCCCAACGATCCGCTGGAAGCAGATATCGTCGCTATCCACCAAGCGATTGCCAACCCGGATATGAGCAATGTCGGCGATCTGTCGCAGGCGACGGGGGTAGCCGCGCAGCGCCTAGATCGGCTATCGCGTCGGATATTTGGTTTCCCGCCTAAGCTTCTGCTGCGCCGCCAACGCTTTTTGCGCACCTTGGCCAATGTCATGGAGCATCCCGATTTAAAATGGTCGGACGCATTAGACGGGCAATATTTTGACCAGGCCCATTTTAACCGCGAATTCCAGAAATTCATGGGCATGTCGCCCAGCCAATATCTTGCGAGTCCGCGCGCAGTCAGCAGCGCATCCAACCGGTCACGTGCCCAACAGGTCGGACAATTGCTGCAGTTGTTGCAGGTTCCGGCGCCATTAGCTGGCCAATAGACTTGCATTCACCGGCGAATCCCGCTAGTCGCGCGCCTTCCGAATAAGCAGGCTGGCCAATAGGGCTGCCATGTCGGCTTGATACGGACTCAACAAAGGAGACCAAAATGCCCAAGCTCAAGACCAAGAGCGGT
>NCGG01000007.1 GCA_002278855.1 Sphingomonadales bacterium 28-55-16 | reverse complement strand
TTGGACCTATGATTTGGGCGTCGCCAAGCTGATGTGGTGGATCTTCATCCCGGCCATTTACTTCTACATTGGCCCAGCGATGGCGCTTTGCCAGAACCTTGCTTCCCCCAAGATGCGCGGCATGGCAATTGCCATATCGCTCATCATTGCCAACCTGCTCAATCTCATCGTCGCACCGGCCATTGTCGGCGGCCTCAGTGACTATTTTGCCGGGTCTCAGCCAGCCGGTGCGGAATCGTTGCGCCTTGCGCAGCTTATTCTCGCACCGAGTGGTCTTTGGGCTGCCTGGCACTATTGGCGTGCAAGCAGATATATCATTGAAGATCAAAAGAGAGCTGTTGGTTATGTCTAATTTGCCACTGAAATCCTATATCAACGGCGCATGGGTCGCGCCTGCGACCTCGGCCACAACGGTGGATGCCGTAAATCCGGCAACCGAGGAGGTCTGCGCCGTCGTTGCTGTTTGCGGACGTGACGATGTCGATTTGGCGGTGACAGCCGCGCGTTCGGCTTTTGACGCTTATGCGGCTACGACGCTGGAGCATCGGATCGCGTTGGTTGAAAAACTGATCACCATCTTTGAACGGCGCTATGATGAGATGGTGACTGCAATTTCGACCGAAATGGGCGCGCCGTATGACTTGTCCCACGATGCGCAGGCCGAAAGCGGCCCCGGGCATTTGCGCGCGACGGTGAAGGCCGTACGCGAAATGACGTGGGAATATAATGTCGGTGTGGATGGCGTTGTTGTGCACGAGCCCATCGGTGTCTGCGTGCTTATAACGCCATGGAACTGGCCGATAAATCAGATCGTGTGTAAAGTCGGGCCCGCTCTGATTACAGGCTGTACAATGGTTTTGAAACCCAGCGAAATGGCCCCATTGTCGGCGCAATTATTCGCCGAAATGGTCGATGAAGCCGGTTTCCCTAAAGGCGTGTTCAACATGATCCATGGCACGGGCGCATCTGTCGGTGACGCACTGACCAGTCATCCGGAAGTCGATATGATCTCCTTCACCGGTTCGACGCGAGCAGGTGTGCAGATTGCCAAAAATGCTGCGGATACGGTCAAGCGTGTTGCCCAGGAGCTTGGTGGTAAATCGGCCAATATCGTTTTTGCGGACAGTGATCTGGAAGCGGCAGTCACGCGCGGTGTTCTGCATTGTTATGGAAATACTGGCCAATCCTGCAACGCACCGACGCGTATGCTTGTCGAGCAATCGGTCTATGACGAGGCAGTTGCTATTGCGGCCCGTGTCGCGAAAGCCGCTCAGCTTGGCGACCCGATGAAAAAGGGACCGCATTATGGTCCTGTTGTTAGCAAGGCACATTTTGACAAGATCCAAGGCCTGATCCAGGTCGGAATTGATGAAGGCGCACGGCTTGTTGCCGGCGGAACCGGCCGAGCCGATGGCTTTGATCGCGGTTATTATGTGAAACCAACGGTTTTTGCCGGTGTTCATAATAAGATGCGTATCGCGCAAGAAGAAGTGTTCGGCCCCGTGCTGGTTCTGATTCCGTTTAAAGACGAAGCCGATGCCATCGCCATCGCCAATGACTCGCCATATGGGCTCTATGCCTATGTGCAGACCGGCGACATGGATCGTGCCCGCCGCGTATCGCGGCTCATGCGGGCGGGCGGTGTGAGCATCAATGGCACCAGCCAAGACTATATGGCGCCATTTGGCGGGTACAAACAATCGGGCAATGGCCGCGAATATGGCGAATTTGGCGTCCGTGATTTCCTTGAAATCAAATCGATCAGCGGGTTCCGCCCAGTATGAAGCTGACCGACATTGAAACCTTCGTCGTTGGCAACCCGCCGCCGCATTTTGGCGGGCGCTATTTTGTCTTTGTCAAATTGACCACGGATAGCGGTGTGTCGGGTATCGGCGAGGCGTATTGCGTGCCGTTTGAACCGCATCTTGTTGCGAAGATGATTGAGGATGTATTTGCGCGTTATGTCGCAGGTAATGACCCACATGATATCGAAACGATGTGGCGCCGCGTCTATTCAAGCGGCTTTACCCAACACCCCGATTTGACTTTGATGGGTGTTTTGTCAGCGCTCGAAATGGCGTGTTGGGATATCATCGGTAAGGAAGCAAATAAGCCGGTCTACAAGCTGCTCGGCGGGCAAGTGCACGAACGCTTGCGTGCGTACACCTACATCTATCCACGACCCGGCGACACAAAAGATGTGTATCACGATCCCGATCTGGCGGCAGAACGGTCGGCGGAATATCTGGCTCAGGGCTTTACCGCGCTGAAATTTGATCCTGCCGGTCCTTATTCCGCGTTTGATGGACGCCAATTGTCGTTGGAAGCGCTTGACCTCTGCGAGCGGTTTGCCAAATCCTTGCGTGAAGCTGTCGGGATGAAAGCAGATTTGCTGTTTGGAACGCATGGGCAGATGACAGCGGCAGGGGCGATCCGGCTGGCCAAGCGGCTTGAGCCATATGATCCATTGTGGCTGGAAGAGCCGGTGCCACCCGATGCACCCGATGAAATGGCGAAGGTTGCACGGGCAACGACCATTCCCGTTGCCACAGGTGAGCGGCTGACGACGAAATATGATTTCGCACGGCTCTTGCGCGCAGGTGCGGCGGCCATATTACAAATGAATCTCGGCCGGGTAGGCGGCATATTGGAAGCCAAAAAAATTGCCGCCATGGCTGAGGTTGATCATGTCCAGATCGCACCGCATCTTTACTGCGGTCCTGTGGTTGGCGCAGCCAATATCCAGATTGCAACCTGTTCGCCAAACTTCCTCATTCTTGAAAGCATTGAGACATGGGGCGGTTTTCATACTGAAATTCTGAAATCGCCGATCCGCTTTGAAGAGGGCCATGTCATCCCTTCGACTGCGCCGGGCTTAGGGGTCGAATTGAACGAAGATGTCGCGCGTGCACATCCATATACCGGCAACATGCTCCACCTCGAAATGACGCAGCACCCCGTTCAGTGACTCAGGAATTTGACTATATCATCGTCGGCGCAGGCACGGCGGGTTGTGTGCTGGCTAACCGGCTGACCGAGGACGGAAAATATAGCGTCTTGTTACTGGAAGCTGGGGGAAGCGATCAATCGATCTGGATCCAAATGCCAATCGGATACGGCCGTACGTTTTTCGATAAACGGATCAATTGGATGTACGATACCGAGCCAGTGGACGCGCTCGGCGGTCGGCAGAGCTATTGGCCGCGCGGAAAGGTGATTGGTGGGTCAGGTTCCATCAACGCGATGGTCTATGTGCGCGGCCAGCCACGCGACTTTGACGATTGGAAAGCCTTGGGCAACAACGGTTGGGGATGGGACGATGTGTTGCCCTATTTCAAAAAGTCAGAGGACTTCGACTGGCACAGCGCCCATCATGGCCAAGGCGGGCCGCAGCATGTTACTGATATCTCGCCCTTTGCCCATCCCATTTGCCGCAGCTTTATTGAAGCTGCGCAGACATTAGGCTTTCCTGCCAGCAGTGACTTCAACGGCTGTAAGCCAGAGGGCGTGGGCTATTATCAAATTAACACACGTGGTGGTTGGCGTGCATCCACTGCGAACGCGTTTCTGCACCCGGCGCGAAAGCGCAAGACGCTGAAGCTGCAAACCCGGGCGCAGGTGACGCGTATATTGTTCGAGGGACGGCGCGCAGTGGGTGTTGCGTACACATCTAAGGGCGCAAGCGTAGAGGCGAAGGCGCGACGCGAAGTGATCCTGGCAGGCGGCGCGATTAACTCTCCGCAATTGTTGATGCTGTCCGGTATCGGCGATGCAAGCCAATTGAAAAATGTCGGCATCGAAGCGCTGATCGATGCAAAAGCGGTGGGCCGTAATTTGCAGGACCATATTGCCGTATCCTATTTTTACAAAGTGCGTACGGCAACGTTGAACGATGTCCTTCACCCGTTTCTGGGTAAGCTACGGGCCGGTTTGCGCTACATCGCTGACCGCGCAGGGCCGCTGTCGCTGAGCGTCAATCAAAGCGGCGGTTTTGTTCGAAGCGACGCGACTAAAGCGCACCCTAATCTACAACTGTATTTTAGTCCGGTCAGTTACACCAAGACCCCCTTGTCGGAACGAAAGCTTTTGAACCCCGATCCATTTTCGGCGTTTTTGCTGTCGCACAACCCCTGCCGTCCGACCAGCCGGGGACATATTGAACTGACCAGCGCAGATCCTTCTCAACATCCGGCTATCCATCCAAACTATCTTGCGACGCAATCGGACATTGATGATGTTTTGGCTGGCAACCGAATATTGCGTGAGATCGCCTCCACCAAGCCGCTCGCAGATATCATCACCGAGGAACTTATCCCGGGAGCCCATGTGGATGGCGATGAGGCGTTGCTGGCCGATTTCCGCGCCAGGGCCGACACGGTCTATCACCCGACAAGCACGTGCATGATGGGGTCAGACCCTGCTAGTTCGGTGGTCGATGCCCGCTTGCGCGTTCATGGTATCGATGGCTTGCGGGTTGTTGACGCGTCAGTATTTCCGACAATCACTTCGGGAAATACAAACGCGCCAACTGTCATGGTTGCTGAAAAAGGCGCAGCAATGATCTTGGAAGACGCAAAAAGCACGCGTTAATTTTATTTACCAGTCGTATTTTGCTGTGCTAACCCCATCCGTAAAGCGCGAATCCGGGGAGGGAGGCGATGCATCCAAAGATTGACCTGAAACAATTACCGCCTCTGAAAGCACTGAAAGGCTTTGAAGCGGCAACACGGCACCAAAGTATTCGCGATGCCGCGGACGAGTTGTGCCTTACGCACCCTGCAGTCAGCCACCAGGTTCAACTTGTCGAAGATGCCCTTGGCGTAACTTTGTTTGTTCAGGAAGGGCGGCACATCGTTTCGACGGAAGAGGGCAAAGTGCTCTACCCCTATGTACGCGCTGCGTTTGAATCCTTACTCGAAGGCGTCGAGGAAGTGCACCGCAACGCACTCGACAAGCCACTGCGTGTGCAAACCTATGTGACAGCTTCCATTCGCTGGCTCGCGAAGCGGGTGCCACAGTTTTTGGCAGATCATCCCGAAGTCAAACTCACACTGAATACGTGCGCGGTCGAATGGGAGTTTGATGATGTCCACGCCGATGTCGGTCTGGTCTATTGCGAGACTGAACCTGATCCAGCGAAATTTTACTGGATGCCGCTGTATGAATATGCGCTATTTCCTGTGTGCAGCCCGGAAGTGGCCGCAGCTATGGGACAAAATCCATCCCCTCACGGTTTGATGACCAAGCCTCTTGTCGCCATCTATACCGAAGTGCAAAATTGGGAAACATGGTTTGCTTCGGCCGGTGCGCCGTTCGAGGCATCAGTGCCGTATTTGATGGTCGATACCTTGGCCGTTGCGCTCGAAATGGCGCTCAATGGCGAAGGGATAGCCTTAGTCAATGGTCCCTTTGTTGATCAGGATTTGGCGGCCGGCCGGCTGGTTCAGCCTATTGCCCATAAGGCCGTATGTCCCGGAGCTTGGGGACTTATCTGTCGCAAAGATATGAAAGAAAATCCGCGAATTCGAACCTTCATGGACTGGGTGTTCAAAAATGTGGAGGATAGCCGGTAGGTTGGGACGAATTAGCGTTTCGCAACCACCTCATACCCGGGTTCTTCGGGTTCATCATCGACCATATCTGCCGGAAAGCCCGTACCCAAGACTTTGATGCCGAGCGGCTCTTCGTACCGACGGATGATGTTCGGTGAAAATTCGCGAGGACCATAAGCTTCCTCGCCCTCTTTGAAGATTTTCACGATCAGCGGCGACAATTCCACAGGTACATTGGCGGCGTGGGCAATTTTGTCGAACAAGCCGACATCTTTGCTGACCAGATCCATTGTGAAATTAATGTCACGGCTGCCGTTGAGAATGACCTGGCTTTCGGTTTCGTGTACAAAGCTATTGCCCGATGAAATCCGGATAGCTTCATATGTTGTATTCATATCAAGTCCGATCGCTTTGCAGGTTGTCAACGCTTCAGCCAACGCAACGAGATGCACTGTGCAAAGATAGTTGGTCATCACTTTCAATTGCGACGCAGTGCCCAGATCGCCGGTATGCAGGATACGACGTCCCATGGTTGTCAAAACCGGGAGGACAAATTCGAACGCAGCGCGTGGGCCGCCAGCAAAAATTGCGATATTGCCTGTATCGGCGCGGTGACAGCCGCCCGAGACGGGGCATTCCATAAACATCGCGCCACGCGCCTGGACGAGAGCGCCGAGCCGGATGATTTCACTATAATCGGTGGTGCTCATTTCGAGCCACACTTGCCCCTCGCGCATGACCTGCAGAAAACCATCCTCGCCTTCGGCAACAGCTGCACTGGCGGCCGGTGAGGGAAGGCAAGTGATGATAAGATCGACAGCTTCGCCCAACTCTTTGGGTGACGCGGCAGAAGAAGCGCCGCGGGCCACATATTCGGCAACAAGGGTCGCATCAAGGTCGCGAACAGTTACGTCATGCCCGTTACGGATCAAGCTACCCGCTAGCTTTCCGCCGACATTGCCAAGCCCGATAAATCCGATTTTCATGATTGCACCCAGTTTTTTCTCGATAGGCGTTGTGCGCTATTCGAAAAAGTTAGAGCGCTGTCGACGCGCCGCCACAATTGAAAAATTTGGCCAATTGGGTGAATTATTTTGCTTTGCGCCAGGCGGCGAAACGCGGCGGTTGTCTTTAGGTGACGCTATATCCAAGTTTGGATGATAACGCTGCCGCAATCCGAGAGCGTGCAAGTGCGCAAACGATTTTGCGGTCCGCAAGCGCCCCTGGATCGAATGGTTCCAGGAAATGCACACCAACGTCGTAACTGCCGGGCCTTGTAAATGCGCGCCACGCGCTTTCCCAGCCAGTTTCATCGCCCAACCAAGCGATATCAGGGCCATCACTGCCAAAATCCAGATATACCGGCTGGATCATCATCGGTTTGGGCGGCGGCGCAAGCGTCGCAAACAGCGACTGTTTGAACGGCAATAATCCACGACCATCGGATGTCGTGCCTTCGGGAAAAAGGGTAACTGACCAATTTTCCGCAATCGCTTCGCGTAACTCGGCTACTTGCTGGGCGACATTTTGCTTTTCAGTTCGGCTGATGAAAATCGTGCGGTTTATCTTTGCGAGCCAGCCAACCACTGGCCAATCCCGAACGCCGTCCTGCGCTACAAAAGCTGATCCAGTGATCCCGGCTAATATCGGAATGTCGTGCCATGAAATATGGTTGGCGACAAAAAACACATCTCGTCGCAGCGGCTTGCCATAAACTGTTACACGCGCGCCCAATGCGCGTGCGCAAATGCGCAGGAACAGCATGGCCCAGGGCGAAGGGAGTTTTAGCAAATGCCAGATCAGGTGCAGCGGTAACAATATGGAGAGCGGCAATGCTATCCATATCAGCCGCGTGGTAAACAGGAGATATGCCTGTAAACGGACTTTTGGAAACGAAATAGAAATGGTCGTCATTGGGTTTCGCTTCGCTAATAAGACAATATCTCAGACAGATGGGGCGTAGATCACAACTGTGACTATGCTGTGACGGTCCAACATATGGCTATATGACCTGATTCTAACTACAAAACCGTATAGCAGACCTCACCGTTTTTTCAAACGAAGGGCATCCCAGCTGGCATCGGCAATCCATCCGCCATCTACTGGTAAGCTAACGCCGTTGATGAAGCTGTCTTCATGCGCAAGAAATGCAATTGCCCGGGCAACATCTTCCGGTTTCGCAAATCGACCCATAGGCACGCGGTTGATAATGTCTGAATCAGAATATGCGCCTGAACCTTGGTCCGCCTCGTCCATTTCGGTTTTGATCCAGCCCGGGCACACGGCGTTTACGCGCACGCCGCGACTGCCCCATTCGGCAGCGAGGGTCCGTGTTAACCCGATCAACCCATGCTTGGATGCATTATAGGCGGAACGGTCGATAACGCCGTGCAGGCCCGCAATCGAGGCAACGTTGACAATGTTGCCGCGTTGACGCGCAAGCATCTGCTTGCCCATTTCCCGGCACAGTAAAAACGGACCGGTCAGGTTGATGTTCATAACGCGCAGCCATTGTTCGATACTTGTGTCTTCGGCAGGGGAAATCATGCTGATGCCGGCATTGTTCACAAGCACATCTGCTGCTCCATGCTGAGCTGCGATTTTTTCTGCCAGTTCGATGACAAAAGCCTCCGATGAAATATCACCTGACAGCGCGGAAACATGCCCGCCGCGTTCTTCCAATGTTGCGATCTGTACATCAAGCGGCTGCACATCCGTCATCACAACATGATATCCTGTGTCAGCAAACATCTTCGCGGTCGCAAGGCCTACGCCTTGTGCCGCACCTGTAATTAACGCAACCCGCATAGCTGAACTTTCACGTTATGGATCTATACTGAGCTCCTTACATGGACCAGCGGTCGGGACTCAAAAATTTTTTTAACCAGTCCCGTCATATTCCCCATTTGTGTCCGACCTCAAACCCGCCTTAAGGTTCGCATGGATTAATGCCTCAAGGAGCACGGCTTTCATGCAAACATCGGCGCGGGTTGTCATTATTGGCGGCGGCATAATGGGGGCATCGTTGCTCTACCATCTCGCAGAGCTTGGCTGGACCGACTGTCTATTGATTGAAAAGGACGAGCTGACTTCCGGTTCCACTTGGCATGCCGCCGGGCAATGTCCAAACATCACCGGAAGCTATAATCTCGCCAAGATGCACGCCTACAGCAATGAGCTCTACCCACGGCTTGAGGGGCTCACCGGGCAATATGTCAGCTGGCATAAATCGGGCGGTATCCGTCTTGCGACGAACGAACGCGAACTCGCGTGGATGCGTTATATCGAGGGCTTTTCGAAGATCATCGGCTTTGAAATGGAGATTATCCCGCCTGAGGAAATTCTCCGGCATAACCCGTTCATGACCCTCGAAGGTGTCATCGCTGGCGCGCGGACAACGGAAGACGGGCATGCTGACCCATCGGGGATCTGCAATGCCCTTGCCATTGGCGCGAAAAACATGGGCGCAAAGATTGTGCGCAAAAATCGCGTGACTGGCCTTACGCAACTGCCATCAGGCGAATGGGATGTTGAGACCGAAAAAGGCACGATCCGCGCGGAAATCGTTGTGAACGCCGCCGGCTGCTATGCGCGGCAAATCGCGCAAATGGCAGGCATCGACATTCCGGTGACCAATATGGAGCATCATTATGTCGTCACCGATCCGATTCCTGCGTTCAAGGACCGCGAAGAAGAAATCCCCGTTATGCGCTGCCCGCATGTTTCTGGCTATTTCCGTCAGGAACAAAAGAGCGGACTGATCGGCGTATATGAGAATACCGGTTTGGCGGAGGCATGGGCTCCGCGCGGCGGGCACCCCGAATGGGATTCCACCAGCGAGCTGTTTCCCGAAGATCTGGAGCGGATCGCCCCATGGCTTGAGCGCGCGATTGAACGGATGCCAATATTTGGCGAAGTCGGTCTGCGGCGTTTCGTCAATGGCGCGATCCCGCATACGCCTGATGGCGGCCCGTTGTTAGGACCAGCGGTTGGCCTCAAAAACTTCTGGCATTGTTGCGGCACCAGCTTTGGTATTGCGCAAGGTGGCGGTGCGGGCAAATATATGGCGCAGTGGATGGTGTTCGGTGATGCCGACATCAATATGACCGAATTCGACCCGCGGCGTTATGGCCCATATGCAGACGAAAACTACAGCCGCGACAAGGTATTTCTAGATTACCGTATGACGTTTACCACGCGGCTTCCTGGGGAAGAGGAGCCTGATGGTCGTCCGCAAAAGATGAGCGCGCTCTACGGGCAGTTGTTATCCGCCGGCGCCGTGTATGGCGAAACCTATGGATGGGAGCGTCCCAAATATTTTGCACTCGACGGCGCTGAAGAAGAAGGCGGTTATAACCGTACGAACAGCTTTGCAGCAGTTGCCGCCGAGGTGAAGGCTGTTGCCGAACGCGTCGGCGTGCTCGATCTGTCGGGCTTTGCGAAATATGATGTGTGCGGCCCCGACGCGGAGGCCTTCCTCAACCGTATTTGCGCAAACCGTATGCCAAAGAAATTGGGCGGTATCGGCTTGGTCCATCCATTGTCGATTCAGGGTCGTATTTTCGGCGAAATGACCGTGACACGCTTTGCCGATGACCATTTTTATTGTCTGTCTGCTGCCGCCGCCGAACAGCGTGACTGGGATTTGCTGATCCAAAGCAAGCTCCCGCATGAGGATGTAACCATCCGCAATTTGACGATGGACCTTGGCGTTCTGGTGATGAACGGACCACGCTCGCGCGATGTGCTGGCAAAACTAACCGATGCCGACCTTAGCAATGAAGGTTTCCGCTGGCTCAGTGGGCAGGAGATCATGCTTGCTGGCATAAAAATGCGCGCGCTTCGGGTTTCTTATGCGGGTGAGCTCGGTTGGGAATTGCATCCCGCGATGGGCGATCTTGCGGCATTATACAACGCTGTGTGGGACGCTGGGCAGGAATATGGCATCGTCAATTACGGGCTTTACGCGGCCAACACGATGCGGGTCGAAAAGGGTTATAAGGCGTGGGGCTCGGAACTCACGAACGAGCTGACGATGATTGAAGCCGACATGCCGCGCTTCATCAATTTCAAAAAGGATGATTTCGTCGGTAAGCAGGCCACGCTCGATGCGCCTGACCGTTTCCGCATTGTCTATGGCGAAGTGGACGCGACGAATGTCGATGTGCGCGGCGCTGAACCCTGTTTAATCGGCGACCAATGCATTGGCCTCACAACATCGGGTGGTTATGGCCACCGTGTCGGCAAAAGCCTTTTCTTTGCCTGTGTGCCGCTTGAAAATGCCACGCCCGGCTCAAGTTTTGACATCATGCTGCAAGGCGAACGCCGTGTTGGAACGGTTTTGGAGCATCCGGCTTATGATGCCGACAACGCGAAGATGAAGGTATAACAACCGTGGCTGAACTTCCCAAAAAAGCAAAGGTCGTCATTATCGGTGGCGGTGTCATTGGCTGCTCGATCGCTTATCATTTGACCAAGATTGGCTGGGACGATGTTGTCCTGCTGGAGCGCAAGCAATTAACCAGCGGAACAACATGGCACGCGGCGGGGCTTGTGGGCCAGCTGCGGCCATCTATCAACATGACCAAACTCGCCAAATATACCGGCGAACTATATCATGGGCTTGAGGCAGAGACCGGGCAGGCCACTGGGTACCGCCAGTGCGGTTCCATCTCGATGGCAACCAATCTCGAACGCTTCGAAGAATTGAAACGCAGCGCATCAATGGCCAAGGTATTTGACTTGCCGGTCCATGTCGTGACGCCGGAAGAAATCAAAGACCTCGCAAATATCGTCAATGTCGACGACGTTGTTGGCGGTATCCACATCCCGAGCGATGGCTATGCCAATGCGGTTGATATCACGCAGGCGCTGGCAAAGGGTGCGCGCACAGGCGGCGCAAAAATCTTTGAGAACACGAAGGTCACAAAAATCCGCCACAATGGGGATCGGATCACTGGCGTAGATACCGACGAAGGTTCGATTGATGCCGACTATGTCGTGATATGCGGCGGGATGTGGACCCGCGATTTGGCAGCCAGCGTCGGCGTCGCTGCGCCATTGCACGCGTGCGAACATTATTACGTGCTGTTTGAAGGGGTCGAGGGAATCGACAAAACGCTCCCCGTGCTGCGTGATTATGATTATTGCGGTTATTACAAATATGACGCGGGCAAGCTGCTTGTGGGCGCATTTGAACCCAACGCCCGGCCGTGGGGCATGGACGGAATTTCGGAAGATTTCTGCTTTGACGAAATCGCAGGCAGCTTTGAACATTTCGAACCGCTTTTGCTGGATGCGATGCGCCGTGTTCCGGCGCTCGAGAAGGCAGGGATTCAAAAATTCTTCTGCGGCCCTGAAAGCTTCACGCCGGACGTGCGTTATCATCTTGGCGAGAGCGCAGAGTTGAAAGGTTGCTTTGTCGCGGCTGGCCTCAATTCCATTGGCCTGCAATCTGCGGGCGGTGTCGGCAAGGTTATGGCCGACTGGATTCGCGATGGCATTCCGCCCGCAGACTTGTGGACGGTCGATATCCGTCGCAACATGCCTTTCCAAATCAACCGCAAATATCTGCGGGAGCGCGTTACAGAGAGTCTTGGGCTTTTGTACGCAACGCATTATCCTTTTAAGCAATATGAAACCGCGCGCGGTGTCCGGCGCTCGGCGATCCACGACCGGCTGGTTGCGGCAGGCGCCTGCCACGGGGAAGCTTATGGTTGGGAGCGACCCAATTGGTATGGCGAAGCCGGTAGCGCTCCAAAATATGAATATAGCTATGGCCGCCAGAACTGGTTTGAAGCCAACGCCGCTGAATGCAAAGCAGTGCGGGAGGCTGTTGGCCTGTTTGACCAAAGCTCATTCGCCAAATTCCGTCTTGAAGGCCGCGACGCCATGGCTGTGCTCAACCGCGTCTGCGCAAATGATGTTGATGTTGCGCCGGGCAAGCTGGTCTATACCCAATGGCTGAATGAAAAAGGCGGAATTGAAGCCGATCTGACCGTCACGCGCTTGTCGGAAACAGCCTATTTGATCGTCACCGGGGCCGAGACCGAGATCAAAGATTTCAACTGGCTGAAACGCCATACCCCCGATGGTGCACATGCCGTTTTGACCAATGTGTCGTCAGGCATGGGTGTCATTTCGATCATGGGGCCGAATGCGCGCGATTTGCTTCAATCAATTTGCCCCAATGATTTGTCGCATGCGGCGTTTCCGTTCGCCACGTCGCAAGAAATCGAGCTTGGTTATGCTGTCGTCCGCGCATCGCGGATCACTTATGTCGGTGAATTGGGTTGGGAATTGTATATTCCGACTGAATTTATGACGGGCGTATATGACGAGATAGTCGCAGCCGGCGCAGCATTTGGCCTGAAGCATTGCGGCTACCACGCGCTCAATGCGCTGCGCATGGAAAAAGCATATCGCCACTGGGGCCATGATATCACCGACGAGGATACGCCGCTGGAGGCTGGCTTAGGCTTTGCAGTAAAGATGGATAAGGTCGGTGGCTTCATTGGCCGTGACGCTTTGGTTGCACAGAAGGAAGCCGGCCTGAAGCAGCGCCTTGTGCAGTTTCTGTTAAAGTCACCCGAACCGATGCTCTACCATAATGAACCTATTTGGCAGGGCGACCGGATTGCGGGATACATCCGTTCAGGCATGTATGCCCAGACGCTCGGCGGTGCATGTGGGCTTGGCTATGTCGATGCCGCTGACGGCGGTGTGGTAGGATCCATTGGTGCTGATGACTATGAGATTGAAATTGCCGGTATTCGCCACCCGGTGACCGCATCGCTGAAACCATTGTACGACCCCTCAAACGCACGGATCAAAATATGACGACCGAAACACCCAATGCCACAATGCAACGGCTCGCCGCAAACACGCAGGTAGGGTACAGCTTTGATCAGGAATTTTACGCCAGCGAAGCGGTGTTTAAAGCTGATTTCGACGAAATCATTAGCCAGAAATGGCTGCTTGCGGGCCATGTGTCTCGGATCCCGAACAAGGGTGATTATTTCCTGTTTCGTGTGGGCAATGAACAGATCATCGTAATTCGCGAAAATGCAGATAGCGTTCGCGCTTTCTTCAACGTTTGTCGTCATCGGGGATCCACCATTTGTCAGTCGGAAAGTGGCAATGCCCCGCGCTTGGTCTGCCCCTATCACGCATGGACCTTCGGCCTTGATGGACGGTTGATTTCCGCGCGGCTGATGCCCGAAGATTTCGATAAAGCGGAAAATAGCTTGTTCGCATGCCATATTCGCGTGTTCCACGGCCTGATCTTCATCAATATGAGCGAGGATGCGCCCGTTGATTTTGATGCGACCTTCGGCGACATGGGGGCAATCCTTGACTATCACGGTTTCGCCGACGCGCGAATTGCGCATGCAGGCAGCTATCCCACGACCGCTAACTGGAAGCTGGTCGTGGAGAACTTCTTCGAATGCTATCATTGCGTCCCGTCGCATCCGGAATTCTGCTCGATGCACGCATCGGAATCGATCGTAGCCGTAGGCGCGGGACCAAGTTCCGGGCCTGCGGACGCGATCGCTAGCTTCGCACCTAAGTTACAGGCATGGGAAGAAAGCGCTGCGGCTGCAGGCCGGCCAATCGGCACGATCGATGAGGCGCCTGATAGCAGCCATTTGCGCCTGCTGATGCAACGGATGAACAAGGATGGCTGGGCTTCGGAAACACAAGATGGCTCCGCGCCGGCACCGCTCATGGGCAAACGGACGAAAGCAGATGGCGGGCGGATGCATTTAAGCTTCAGCCCATTCAGCCAGATTGTTGCAGACGATCATTTCGCAATATTGTTCCAATTTACGCCGCGTGGCGCGTTGGAGACCGATGTGGAGATGATCTGGTTGGTTGACGGCCGCGCGACTGAAGCTGAAGTCGACATTGAAAAAATGATCTGGGGCTATCACGCAACGACCACGCAGGACAAAGTCATCACGGAAAACAATCAGGCAGGGATTATGTCGACCCGTTATCGGCCGGGTCGCTATTCGGAACAGGAAGGCAGCGTGCTTAACTTCCAGAAATGGTATTTGAACCAGTTTGGGCTGGCACGCGCCGAGTGACCATAGCCGCCAATATGCGCGCGGTCCTGCTGACCGGCCATGGCGGCTATGACAGGCTCGACTTTCGCGATGACGTGCCCGTACAAATTCCGGGCGCGGACGATGTCTTGATCCGCGTTGCTGCGGCAGGCGTCAATAACACCGATATCAACACGCGCATCGGTTGGTATTCCAAATCGGTTGCAGAGGCGACCGACGCCGGCGCAGTGTCGGGCATAGCAGGCGCCGGTGACGATGGTTGGTCCGGCGCGGCTTTTCATTTTCCGCGCATACAGGGTGCAGACGCCTGCGGACATATTGTAGCAGTCGGCCAAAATGTAGATCCCGGGCGCATAGGTGAGCGGATATTGGTCGAACCTGTTTTTCGCGGCGCGAGCCGGTTCGATATTCTTTACTTCGGTTCTGAAGTCGACGGCGGGTTTGCAGACTATACCTGCGTTCCGTCAAGGCATGCACACCGCGTTGAATCGCGGCTTTCCGACATTGAATTGGCGAGTTTCCCGTGCGCTTATGGCACCGCCGAAAACATCCTGACGCGGATCAATGTGCAGGCTGGCGAGCGTGTTCTCATTACCGGGGCATCGGGCGGCGTTGGCTCTGCTGCCGTTCAACTTGCAAAACGGCGCGGCGCCGAAGTCATTGCGATGGCGGCGGATACAAAGGCCGAGAGCGTGCGTGCTCTGGGTGCGTCCCAGGTGGTTCCACGCGATGCTGACCTTGCCGCCTTGTTCGGGACGGAGCATTTTGATGCCGCTGTCGATATCGTCGGAGGGTCGCAGTTCGGCGACATCCTTAATGTCCTCAAACGGGGCGGCCGCTATGGCGTCTCAGGCGCTATTTCCGGTCCAATTGTCGATCTTGACCTTCGGACGCTGTATCTCAAAGACTTGCGGCTGATCGGTTGCACAGTGTTAGAACCAGACGTGTTCGCACATCTCGTTTCGTACATTGAGCGCGGCGAAATCCAACCGGTTGTTGCCGCCGTCTATGACATATCCGAAATCGTTAAAGCCCAAGAGGCGTTTTTGACGAAGCAGCATGTGGGAAAAATCGTCTTGTCGCTTTAGTCGACGGTTTCGATCAACTCACCAATACGTCCGACAATCTCGTCAATATGGGATTTTTGCAATATCAATGGTGGCGACAGGGCAATGATGTCGCCCGTCGCGCGGACCAACAGGCCATTGTCGAAGCATTTGTGGAATAGCTGCATGCCCCTTTTGCCAACGCCGTCGGAATGCGGCGCAAGCTCTATAGCAGCAACGATCCCCATGTTGCGGATGTCGATAATGTGCCGCTTGCCTTTCAGGCTGTGCACTGCGTCCTGCCAATAGCCGTGAAGCGAGGTGGCATGCTCAAAAATCCCCTCCGACTTGTAAAGGTCTAGGGTCGCAAGGCCTGCTGCCGCAGCCAAGGGGTGCCCCGAATATGTATATCCGTGGAACAATTCTATGCCATCAGGGCCGCCTTCCACAACACCGTCGTGGATATGGCGGCTAATGGCGACAGCGCCCATGGGCACTGCGGCGTTCGTCAGGCCCTTTGCCATTGTTATGATGTCGGGCGTCACGCCTAGCGTTTCAGAGGCCGTTGCGCCGCCGACACGACCAAAACCGGTGATCACTTCGTCAAAGATGAGCAATATACCATGTTTGCGCGTAATCTCGCGCAGCTTTTCGAGATAGCCGATGGGCGGAACCAGCACGCCGGTTGAGCCAGCCATCGGTTCGACAATGACGGCCGCAATCGTTTCTGCGCCATGCAAAGCTACGATAGCCTCAAGATTATCCGCCAAATGCCCACCCCATTCGGGGCGACCCATCGTAAAGGCGTTATGTTCGAGATTATGGGTGTGCGGAAGGTGGTCGACGCCTGTTAACAAGTTGCCAAATTGCCGACGGTTGTTGACGATGCCGCCAACCGAAATGCCACCAAAGCCAACGCCACTATAGCCACGTTCACGCCCGATCAGCCGCGTGCGTGTGCCCTGTCCAATCGCGCGTTGGTAAGCCAGCGCAATTTTAAGGGCGGTATCAACCGATTCGGAACCTGAATTGGTAAAGAATATGCGGTCCAAGCCCTCAGGCATCAGCGCTGCTATGCGGGAAGCCAGTTCAAAGGCGAGCGGGTGCCCCAACTGGAAAGGTGGAGCATAATCCAGTTTCGCGGCACATTTTTGGATCGCCTCGACAATCGGCGCCCGGCAGTGGCCAGCGTTTACCGCCCAAAGGCCCGCGGTGCCGTCGAGTATCTGTCGTCCATCATCGCTGGTATAATGCATGTCCTTGGCAGATTTAAGCTGACGCGGCGTTGCCTTGAACGCCCGGTTTGCCGTGAACGGCATCCATAAAGCAGCAAGGGGGTCGTTTTCCAATTTCATCACTTCACTCCACCAACGGGTCTCGGCCGCTTATGCGACTGAAAGGCCGTCATTCTCGATTGAAAAGATTGTTGTGTCCGGAAAATTTTATGGGGGTATCGCATCGGGAAATATTGCCCCCTCACAACTGCGGTAACAAGGTTGGAACGGACGTCTTGTAGATCACGGGCCTTAACGCAAAGCTTGTCGTCACATTGGCGACACCTTTTACACGCGTCAGTCGGTGGCGCAGAAAATCCTCAAACTGGGTCAGAGATGCGACCAATATACGCAGTTGATAGTCTGCCTCACCTGTCATCAGGTAACACTCCATGACTTCTGGAAATCCGGCAACCGCCGTTTCGAATTCTTCCAGATGACGGTCATCCTGCTGGTCCAAGCGGACGCGGATAAATGCCGTGACCGATATACCCATTTTATCGGGATCAACCAAAGCCACATAGCGTGATATTGTGCCGTCGGACTCTAACTGACGCACCCGCCGCAGGCACGGACTGGGGGACAGGCCGACGCGTTCGGACAGCTCCTGATTGGACATGCGGCCATCCGATTGAAGACAATCGATGATCTTGCGGTCAATCGCATCAATGACATTTTTTGGCATAATATTGATACATATTTCAAAATTTAAGCATAATCTATCAAAATAATGACATCGGTCCCTATAATACGCAAGGACATGCTCAAGTGCGTTGACTAGACTGCAGACTTCACTGAAGCGAAAAAAACAATGACCAATATTGCCGCAGACACGCGCGAAGAAAAAATAGCAGCAATCGAAACGCTTGACGGTCGGCTCCGTTGGTTGTCGTCGTGGATCGTGCACAACGCCAATCATATCCGGCCCAAGCGCGATGGGTTAAAGGTCGGCGGGCATCAAGCCAGCTGTGCTTCAATGACCGCGATTATGGCTGCGTTATATTTTCACGCGCTTCGCCCGCAGGATAAGGTTTCGGTCAAGCCGCATGCTGGGCCCGTGCTTCAGGCCATACATTATTTACTTGGTAACCAGTCGCTTGAACAATTGCAGCAATTTCGGGCGCTCGGTGGTGCACAAAGCTATCCGTCGCGTACCAAGGACAAAATCCCGGTCGATTTTTCGACAGGCTCGGTTGGGTTGGGTGTCGCGATTACTGCCTTTTCTAGCTTAGTGCAGGACTATTTGATTGCGCATGGTTCGATAGAGGAGGCCAATGCGGGCCGAATGATATCGTTGATGGGTGATGCCGAACTTGACGAAGGCAATATCTACGAATGCCTTATTGAAGGGTATAAACACGATATCCGGAACTGCTGGTGGGTGGTCGATTACAACCGGCAATCGCTTGACAGCACGACGGCTGACCGGATGTTTCGGCGCTTTGACGATATATTTGAAACGACGGGATGGCGGGTCATCACGTTAAAGCACGGCAAGCTGCAACGTGCCGCTTTTGCACGGCCTGGCGGAAAATCGCTGGAAGACTGGATTGAAAATTGTCCCAACGCCGAATTCGCCGTGCTCACCTATCAGGGCGGCGCGGCGTGGCGCGCACGCTTAGTTGCAGATATTGGCGGTAAGCTGCATGTGAAAAAACTGCTCGATAGCTTTGATGACGACGGTCTGGCCGCGTTGATGACCAACCTGGGTGGCCATTGTATCGAGTCATTGATGGATGCCTTTGACAGCGCGGACGATGATCGCCCCACCTTGTTCATTGCGTATACGGTCAAGGGCTATGGGTTGCCGCTTGCCGGGCATAAGGACAACCATTCGGGCATGATGAACCCTGCCCAGATTGATCAGCTGCGCACCACGATGGGTATCGAAGCAGGCGAGGAATGGGCGCCATTTGCCGGCCTTGGCGGCAATGTCGCGGCACAGCTCAAAGACTTTATCGGGAGCAGCGTTCTGGCAGCCAAGCCCGCTGAACCCGTCGCGGAAAGCGTATCCGTGCCCGCCCGTTTGGCAGTTCCATCTGGTGACGTACAATCTACGCAGGCCGCATTCGGGCACGTGCTTCTAGATCTGGCCAAATCTTCGGAAGAACTGGCGGACCGGATTATAACCACGGCGCCTGACGTGACACAAACAACAAATCTGGGTGGGTTTGTGAACCAGCGCGGGCTTTTTCGGCGTTCCGACGTGGCTGATTTATTTCGCGAGGCCAAAATTCCGTCGGCACAAAAATGGGCTGCACATGCCGCGGGCCAACATATTGAACTTGGCATTGCAGAAAATAACTTCTTCCTGCTGTTGACGTCGCTTGGGCTTGCTGCACCGCATTTTGGTACGCGCCTTATTCCGGTGGGTACGGTTTATGATCCATTCATAGCCCGTGGATTGGATGCGTTGAATTACGGTTGCTATTCGGATGCGCGTTTTCTGCTCGTCGGAACGCCGTCGGGTTTGACATTGGGCCCAGAGGGCGGCGCGCACCAGTCGATTAACACGCCGCTTATTGGCATGGGGCAACCGGGGCTCGCATATTTCGAGCCCGCTTATGCCGATGAAGTTGCGCTGTTTATGCGGTGGGCATTCGAATATCTGCAAAAGCCCGACGGCAGTTCTGTGTATCTGCGGCTGAGCACGCGCCAGGTGCCGCAAGTGGAGCGGGCGAACAGCGATTGGGAAGCTGATGCCCTTAAGGGTGGATATTGGTTGCGCCGACCGGCAGCAGGCGCTGAGGCGGCTATCGCATTTACCGGTGCCATCGCGCCCGAGGTGCTTGCGGCGTACGCACAATTGCTTGATGATATTCCCGGCTTAGGTGTCCTCAACGTCACGTCACCAGATGTGTTGCATCGTGATTGGTCCGCAAGCAAAGCCGCGCGCTGGACCGACAAAAATGCGCAGCCCTGTCATGCCGAGGATCTGTTATCCGCGCTGGCGCCGGACGCGGGCCTTGTAACGGTGATTGATGGTTCGCCCGGCGCGCTGTCTTGGCTGGGTGGCGTCCAAGGCATGCGGGTAAGTCCTCTCGGCACTGACCGTTTCGGTCAGACTGGTGACTTGCCCGACCTTTTCGCCACGTATCGGCTCGATTCGGTTGCGATTATTGATGCCATGGCTGAGCTGTTTCTTAAAAGGTAAACCTGGCCTGGAAAACGACGGCCGATAGGCTGTCACCTCTGCTTGGGTTCCGGCTGCGCTGCAGTATAAGGGATAAACCATGGTGCTGCTGGGGAGGATTGAACTCCCGACCTCGTCATTACCAATGACGCGCTCTACCACTGAGCTACAGCAGCAATACCGAAGGTGCGGCGCTATGCGAAGGCTGGCGCTTAATGTCAAGCGGCTTGCGCTGATGCCTCTGATTTGGCATCGCCTTTCTGGAAATTAGCGCCTCAAAGGAGAGCGGCATTGGCAAAAGATGCAGAGGATAAAGAGCGGATCAAGGCGGAGCGGTTACGCGCCGCACTGCGGGCCAATCTGCGCAGGCGAAAGGCCAGCCCCCTTAATGCCGTCTTGGATAAGGCGGAGAATGCGGCCCGGGAGGATGCGCCTTCTATCAAATCGTGATTCAGCTGTCTGAGGCATTGTCATGTGCATGGCGCATAAAAAAAGACCCGCCCTAAAGCGGGCCTTAAAGGAAAAGAACTTTCGTCTTTCGACAGCAAAGTCCTCGGGTCGCCCCTTTCATATGTAAAAAATTGTGAATTTTCGATTGTACAAAATCGTCAACATGCGCCAATAGACTTGACAATTTCGGCCAAAATAGCACCAAATGTTCCCATAAATGGGCGAGCAGGGCGTTGCACGTCGGGCAAGAGTCGTGAATAGGCCCCGAATGCTTTACCAATTTGTACGCCCGATGTTGTTTAAGGCTGACGCCGAAACTGCCCATAATCTCTCGATTACCGCGCTGAAATTTGCGCCTATTCCGCCACGTGATTCGAAAAGTGACGTGCTAGCGCAAAGCTTTGCAGGTTTGCGCTTTCCAAATCCCGTCGGGCTCGCGCCAGGCTATGACAAAAATGCTGAAGTGCCGGTTGAAATATTGCGCCTCGGTTTTGGCTTCACTGAGGTAGGGACGCTCACGCCGCTGCCACAAGAAGGGAACGCCAAGCCGCGCTTGTTCCGCTTGGTGGAGGATAAAGCGGTTATCAACCGCATGGGTTTTAACAATGCGGGTCAGGCGGCGGCGATTTCCCGTCTGCGCAATCTTCCAGACAATGCTTTAATCGGGCCTCTTGGTATAAATATTGGCGCAAATAAGGACAGCGCAGACCGCATTGCCGATTATGTCATTGGCGTGCGCAATATGGAACCACTGGCGGATTATTTGACGGTGAATATCAGTTCGCCAAACACACCTGGACTTCGCGCGTTGCAAGATAAAGCTGCGCTGGATGATTTGCTGGCGCAAGTGATGGCAGCGCGGATGCAGAATACCCCAGTATTTTTAAAAGTCGCCCCGGATCTTCAGCCGGCGGACATTGACGATATTGTTGCCGTAGCCATGGCGCATGGTATCGCAGCCCTCATCATATCCAACACGACGATAACACGTCCGCCACTTGCGTCCCTGTATGCAGGAGAAACAGGGGGCCTTTCAGGAGCGCCATTGCGCGATATGGCGCAGCAACGCCTAGTGGACTTCCGTAAGGCGAGTGGTGGGCAAATTGGCCTGATCGGTGTTGGCGGCATAGCCTCAGCGCATGATGCATATGCCCGCATCAGGGCTGGGGCTAATTTGGTGCAGATCTACAGCGCGCTGGTATATCAGGGCCCTGGGCTTGCGCGGAAGATCAATAAGCAGCTGCAGCAGCTTTTGCGGGCCGATGGCTTTGTTAATGTTTCGGACGCAGTCGGCGTCGATGGGTAAATCCGCGCTTGGCTTTGCATAGGTTAGAAGGCTAGGTTCATCACATGACAAAAACATTGTTCGCGTTGACGGCGGCGACCGTCCTTTTTGCCCAGCCCGTTGTTGCTGAAAATATAGGCGTAACGTCGTCGGCTGACCCGCGCGTCACCGATGCAGGGATGGAGATGTTGCGTCAAGGTGGCTCTGCCGCAGATGCTGCTATGGCCATGATGTTAACGCTAACGGTCGTCGAGCCGCAATCTAGCGGCATCGGTGGAGGTGGCTTCCTGCTGTATCAGGATAACGCCAAGGGCATTTTAGCAACGATCAACGGCCGCGAAACTGCGCCAGCCGCTGCAACGTCGGACAGGTTCGTTGGGCCGGATGGCAAGCCGCTGGCTTTTCTTGAGGCATTTCAAGGTGGCCGTTCCGTTGGGGTTCCGGGTAATGTGCAACTCATGGCGCAAGCGCACCAAAAATGGGGCAAGCTGCCTTGGGCAACGATATTCAAGCCCGCTATTCGGCTCTCGCAAAAGGGTTTCATCGTTAACAAGACGCTTGAATCGCGCTTGGCGACTATTCAAGGGCTTTGGCCTAATTTTGATGAAGCGCGCGCGACATATTGGCGGGATGGAAAGCCTTTAAAAGCGGGTATGCAGTTTAAAAATCCCAAACTTGCCGCAACCTTGACGCTGCTGGCCAAAAAAGGGCCGGATGCGTTTTACACGGGACCGATCGCTAACCAAATTGTGGACGCCGTCACCACAAGCAAACTTAACCCCGGCGATTTAACGATGACTGATCTTGCGCAATATCGCGCCAAGGAACAGCAAGCGGTGTGCGCACCCTATCGCGTCTATGTCGTCTGCGGCATGGCGCCGCCGTCATCGGGCGCAACAACGGTGCTGCAGATTTTGGGGACCTTACAACGCTTTGACTTAGGCGCGATGGGCAAAAACAGCCCCCAAAGCTGGCACCTGATTGGTCAGGCAATGCAGTTGGCTTATGCGGATCGTGAGAAATATCTCGGCGATGATGCGTTTGTTAACGTACCTGTCGCCGGACTTTTAAACCCCGATTATATTCAAGAGCGCTCAGCGTTAATTGACCCCGAAAAGGCGCGTACCGATTATCCTGCGGGTAACCCGCCGGGTGCAGCCCCCCGGACGGCCGCGATTTCGAGCGAAGTTGCTGGAACGACGCACTTTACGGCGGTCGACAGATATGGAAACATTGCCAATATGACCTCCACGATCGAAGGTCCCTTTGGCAGCCAATTGATGGCCGGCGGCTTTTTCTTGAACAATGAATTGACCGACTTCACCTTTGCGCCCGAAAAGGATGGGGCGCCCGTGGCCAACCGCGTAGTGGGCGGCAAACGGCCTTTGTCGTCTATGGCGCCGACGATCGTGTTTGATCGCGACGGCCGTGCTGTCCTTGCCTTGGGCTCAGCCGGTGGCAAACGCATCATCATGCATGTCACCAAGACGCTGATTGGTGTAATTGACTTTGGTCTTCCGCTCCAACAGGCGATTGATTTGCCGAACATATATTTTGGCAGCGGTGGCCTTGAGGTCGAACAGAATAGCATGTTGTCCGCCATGGCCGAAGGACTGCGTGAATTTGGACAAAAGGTTCGTCCGGTCGATCTGGGCTCAAAGGTCAATGGTGCGCAGCGTATTGGCAATAGCTGGATAGGTGCCGCCGACCCGCGCAGCGAAGGTACGTCGGCGACTATAGACGCCAAAGGCAAGGTAAAGGTGACCGTGCCAAGGTCCATTGACGAAGCGCCTACCGAGGATGTTGGTTGATATCTATGGCACGTTGCGCAGCGCGCAATTGCGCGCTAGCGTGAAGGTATAGAGTCCGCACAGCGGACCAGATGAGGTTCCTTAGGAGAGAATAGTGGCTGCCGAGCAATTCGACGATTTTGACAGCTTCCCTAATCTAGTAACGATGTTTTTTGCACGTGCGCGACATCGTGGTGATGCCCCTTTTTTATGGGCAAAGCATGATGGTGCGTGGCAATCCATCAGTTGGTCAGACGTCGCCCGACAAGTTGCTGCTTTTGCAAAATCGCTGCGTCAGCTGGGTCTGGAAAAGGGCGACCGCGTCATGCTCGTTTCCGAAAACCGGCCCGAATGGTGCATCGCAGATTTGGGCATAATGGCGGCCGGATGCGTGACTGTGCCTACATATGTGACCAACACCGAGCGCGACCATCAACATATCTTGGATAACAGCGCAGCGCGCGCGGTTGTGGTGTCGACGGCAAAGCTCGCCAAGACATTGATGCCAGCGGCCTTACGGTCGTCACAGGCAGAATTTATCATCACAATGGACGCGCAACCAGCCATGCAACATGGGCAGCTGTCGTTGCACCATTGGTCCAGCATGGTAAACGGCACCGATGCCGATGTGCGTGCCAGTGAAGCCGCCATGGCTTCTGTAACCCGCGATGATTTGGCCTGTATCATCTACACCAGCGGCACGGGTGGTGCCCCGCGCGGCGTTATGCAGCATCATGGGGCTATCTTGCACAATGCCGATGGCGCCGCTGCGGTATTGCGTGAGGATTTCGGGCTCGACGAAGAGGAGGTTTTCTTGTCCTTCCTGCCTTTGTCACATGCCTATGAACATAGCGGTGGTCAGTTTCTCCCCATTGGCGTTGGCGCGCAGATTTATTATGCTGAAGGGCTGGAAAAGCTGGCTTCTAACATCGAAGAAACACGGCCGACAGTCATGGTCGTCGTCCCGCGCTTGTTTGAGGTGCTGCGCCAACGGATGATCAA
Source organism: Sphingomonadales bacterium 28-55-16 (assembly GCA_002278855.1). Taxonomy (GTDB): domain Bacteria; phylum Pseudomonadota; class Alphaproteobacteria; order Sphingomonadales; family Sphingomonadaceae; genus Sphingorhabdus_B. Next base: position 85,258 of record NCGG01000007.1, on the reverse strand, counting down.
GGCCATCGAGAAACAAGGGAAGTTTCCAAGCTATCTGCTCGACAAGGCGCTCACTATTGGCGAGCGCGATTATTCTGGCCGCAAACGTTTAAGCGATGCGCCGATGCGCTTACTGTTGTCGCGTACGATCAAGCCTAAGATTCAAGGTCGCTTTGGTGGCCGAATGAAGGCGATGGTTTCCGGCGGTGCGCCGCTGAACCCCGACATTGGCGTGTTTTTCCAGTCCTTGGGCATCACGTTGCTGCAAGGCTATGGTCAGACCGAGTCCGGCCCAGTTATCAGCTGCAACCGACCCAAAGCCGGTATCAAGATGGACACCGTTGGTCCGCCGCTGAAAAACACTGAGGTCAAAATTGCCGAGGATGGTGAGATTTTGGTGCGTGGTCCTTTGGTGATGAAGGGATATTGGCGCAACAAGGCCGAAACCGACCGCGTTATCAAGGATGGCTGGCTGCACACTGGTGACATCGGCCATATTGATGACTGTGGACGCATTGCCATTACCGACCGCAAAAAAGACCTGATCGTCAATGACAAGGGCGACAACATCGCACCACAGAAAATCGAGGGTATGCTGACGCTTCAGCCAGAGATTTTGCAAGCGATGGTGTCGGGCGATAAGCGCCCATATATTGTCGGGCTAATTGTGCCTGACCCTGAATGGGCGCTGGAATGGGCGCGTGCGCAGGATATGAAATATGACTTTACGGCGCTGCAAGCCAACCCGCAGTTCCGTGCCGCTGTTCGCGCTGCGGTTGACCGGGTGAACGCTGATGTCTCAGTCACCGAAAAGGTACGTCAGTTTGAATTTGCCGACGAACCTTTCTCCATCGAAAATGGCGAGATGACCCCAAGCATGAAAATCCGCCGTCATGTCATACGTGAACGTTATGCCCTGCGGGTTAACGGTATGTACAAGGACTAAGCAAGGCGCTGTCGTTTGACGATGGGTGCTAAGTCTTTAACGCCCAGATCAGAAATTCGACATTGCCTTGCGGACCCGTAATCGGGCTGGTGGTCAGGCCGCGCACTGTCCAATTCTCTTCGGCCAAATATGCTTTCACCTCTTCGCATACGCGTGTGTGAACCGACGGATCGCGCACGACGCCGCCTTTGCCAACTTCTTCGCGGCCGGCCTCAAATTGCGGCTTGATGAGCGCAACCAGCTGCGCCCCGATTTTGGCAAAGGAGAGGGGGCGTTCGAGCACTTTGGCAAGGCCGATGAAGCTTGCGTCGCATACGATGAGGTCGACGGGCTCTGGTATATGCGCGTCGGTTAATATTCGTGCGCTCGTCTGTTCATGCACGATGACGCGCGGGTCCTGCCGGAGCTTCCACGCCAACTGGTTTGTCCCGCTATCGACGGCATAGACGCGCGTTGCGCCATGTGTGAGCAGCACATCGGTAAAGCCGCCCGTTGATGACCCAACGTCGATTGCAACATGGTCGGTCACATTGATCGTGAAGACCTCAAGCGCATGCGCGAGTTTAATGCCGCCGCGTGAGACCCAGGGGTGGTCGCTGCCGCGAACGCTGATGTCGGCATCCTCGGCGATCTGCTGCCCGGGTTTTTGTGCTTTTGCTTCACCGATGTAGACATGACCCGCCATCACCAGCGCCTGCGCGCGGGTTTTGCTTTCGGCAAGGCCGCGATCAACGATGATCTGATCCAGTCGTGTTTTTTTGGTCGCCATGTCGCAACGCGCTAGCGGACCGAATGGGATTTGGCCATAAGACAACATCATGAAAGTCCGTCACCTGCCCTTTGTTGCCATTTTGGCGCTCTCCGCGTGCGTTTCGTCACCTGCCCCACCTGTGGCAAAAACAATGTCCGCGCCGCAGGGTGCTGCTACAATGGCTCCAGCGCCGGCATTGACTGGCGATTGGAATGACTGGCCTTTCACGCCCGGAGACTGGACCTATAGTCGCGATGGCCTTGGTTCAGTTGGACAGTTCGGCGTTTCGGGTCGTGCCGCAATGTTGAGCTTACGTTGCAACATGCAAACCCACCGGGTTATTTTGTCGAAAGAGGCGCAAGCACTGGGGCAGCACATGCTCATACGCACCTCGTCCATGACAAAGCAGTTGCCCGCCCGGCTCGCTGGGGGAACGCCCGCTTTTATTGCGGCAGATATAATGACGAACGATCCTATCTTGGATGCCATGGCTTTTAGCCGCGGGCGGATATTGATCGAAACCGAAGGGCAGCAGCCCATCATCCTGCCATCATGGGCCGAAATTGCGCGCATTGTTGAAGATTGTCGGGGCTAATTTCGAAGCGCTATAAATCGCAGCGCGAACCCTAATAATTGCCCGAAAAAAAATAAAATACAAGACTTGTTTAAAGCGGCGGTTTGATTCAACTTCACTCCTGCGGAGGGCAAATATATGTTTGAAGCAAGCAATTTCTATTCAACGAAAGGAGGTGATCCGATGTCTCATGGTTCAGTTAAGAGGTCGGACAATTCCGTTCGGGAGATCGGCCGCTGAGCAACTCAGCGATGCCGGTTACGGCATGAACGCAACTTCCGGCAGCGGGTGTCCGACCGCTGACCCATGTTTAAGGGCCGCTGGATTATACCAGTGGCCCTTTTCTGTTGTTTCATTGTTTCCTGTGACACATGCGGCAAGCTGGTCCTCACCTTTGCATTGGAAAGCTTTTTGTCGAACAATGGTGGCAATTCGTCTTGGAATGCCTACATCAAAAACCTTGAGCTTTTAGGATAATATAAAATGAAGTTCGTGCGCGTTAGCTGGAAGATATTGGTTGGTTTCAAGGATCTGCTGGTTCTTTTGTTCATGCTGTTGTTTTTTGCTGCTGTTTTTGCGCTGCTGAACGCAAGTCCAAATCCCGCCATGGTGCGCGATGGCGCCTTGCTGCTGAAGCTGGATGGCGTCGTGTCCGAGCAACCCGCGGAAATAGATACGATAGCGACATTGACGTCATCTTCTGCATCGGTCGGGGAAATTCGTCAGCGCGACATCATCCGCGCGTTGAAACTCGCGGAGACCGATCAGCGCATAAAGGCCGTCGTTGTTGACATGGACCGCTTTATGGGCGGCGGACAAGCCAGCCTTGCCGCCATTGGGAGCAGTCTGGACGGCGTTAAAAAGGCGGGCAAGCCTGTCTACGCTTTTGCTACTGCATATACCGATGACAGCTACCAGCTTGCGGCACATGCGACGCAGATATGGATGGACCCACTGGGTGGTGCCATGTTGACGGGACCTGGCGGCTCGCAACCCTATTTCAAAGGCTTGCTCGACCGATTGGGCGTGAAGGCCAATATCTATCGTGTTGGGACATATAAGAGCGCGGTTGAACCGTTTATGCGCTCCGATCAGTCAGACGCGTCAAAGGCCGCGATCAAGGGCGTTTATGATGAAATCTGGGGGCAGTGGAAAGCCGCTGTTGCTAAGGCTCGTCCACAAGCGCAATTGGAAAAGATGCTGGCCGACCCTGCTGGCGCCGTTGAAGGTGCGCAGGGTAATCTTGGGCAATTGGCCTTGTCCAGTAAGCTGGTGGACACATTGGGCGACCGTGTTGCCTTTGGTAAATTTGTGGCCACTAAGGTCGGCGCCGACGAAACGAAGACGACTGGTGGTTTTGCGCATACGCCGATGGATGCGTTGCTGGCGCATTATGGTCCAGCGTCCGCAGGTAAACAAATTGGCGTCGTTACAATCGCTGGAACCATCGTTGATGGCGAAGGCGGTCCAGGATCTGCGGCCGGCGATACGGTTAGCGGATTGATTTATGATGCGTTGGATAACCAGGATTTGAAGGCGCTTGTCGTGCGTGTGGATTCGCCTGGTGGCTCGGTCATGGCATCGGAGAAAATACGGCTCGCCATCGATGCTGCGAAAGCGAAGAAGATCCCCGTAATTGTTTCAATGGCGAATTTGGCTGCAAGTGGCGGCTATTGGATTTCGCTTCCTGCGGATGTGATTTTTGCCGACCCATCAACCATCACGGGCTCGATCGGTATATTCGGTGTCATCCCAAGTGCCGAGGCGGGCCTCGCCAAAATTGGTGTGAATGCAGATGGCGTGAAAACGACGCCATTATCGGGCGAACCTGACGTCCTCAATGGCTTTAGCCCAGAATTTGATCGGGTGGCGCAAAGCGCGATTGAAAATGGCTACCGTCAGTTTCTGATCCGAGTTGCCACTGCGCGCAATAAAACGCCCGAACAGGTTGATGCGGTTGCTCAAGGTCGTGTTTGGGCTGGCGGCACAGCGCGTCGGCTTGGCCTTGTTGACCGCACTGGTGGCATGAACGATGCGCTGGCCGAAGCTGCTAAGCGCGCGGGCTTGAAATCCGACGACTGGCACGCGGTATATATCGAACCACCCGTCAGCTTCGCCGGGACCTTGCTTCAGGGACTGATGCCAAAGCGCGCACAGGTAATTGCGCCAATGGATATTTTTGCCCATGCCGCGTGGCAGCAAAATCTGTTTGCCCGGCGCGTAGCCAGCGATCTGGACATGCTAACAGGGGTGAAGGGCGTGCAGGCTGCCTGCTTGGAATGCGGAGACTTCGCGTCGCCCGCGCCGTCGGCAACCGACAAAAGCTGGCTGGCAATTTTGGTTAAGGCATTAAGCTGACGCATCTGCGCCATAAGCGGTTTAAGACTTTACCGCGCAGATTAAGCCTGAGGAAGTCGCAACGCCCAATATTTCGGGGTCTTGCAACGACCGTGTCCGTCGCAGAAATTCTTCAACGGTTACGTTGCGCATGTCCTGCCCACGCAGCTTTTTCAAACCGGTGAGCTTGTTGAGTTGAACCAGCGAAAGTCTGTCGACCATGCGGTCCGCCATACATGCTGACATAGTCTGCGACAGGCCCGCATCCATCAAAGCAGTGCGGATGCGGGTTTCCGGGGTAGCGCAAGCCGAAAGCGCCAGCGCAGCTAAGCTGACCAGCGCTATCTGTTTCATGTGTTCTCTTCCTTTGCGCGTTCTACGCATTCAAGAATGATGCGCTTTGCGTCCTTTTCATCACCCCAGCCATTCAACTTGGCCCATTTTCCAGGTTCCAGATCCTTATAATGGGTGAAGAAATGCTCAATCTGCTGAAGGACGATCGGTGGCATGTCCTTGTAGGTGGCAACCTCTGAATAATAAGGGAAGGTCGCGTTTACGGGAACGCAAAGCAGCTTTTCGTCGCCACCTTTATCATCTTCCATCATCAACACACCAATCGGACGACATTTCACCACAGCGCCGGCGATGATAGGCGAGCGGGCGACAACAAGGGCATCCAGCGGATCACCATCTTCGCCCAATGTATGCGGCACAAAGCCGTAATTGGCGGGATAGCGCATGGGCGTGTGCAAGAAACGGTCAACGAAAAGCGCACCTGATGCCTTGTCGAATTCATATTTCACAGGCTCGCCGCCAATAGGTACTTCGATCAGGACGTTGAGGCTATCGGGGACATTGTCGCCCGCGGGAATTAAATCAATACGCATGGGAGAATGCTTTCACTATGTTATTATTTGGTCCGCCGTGGGCTGAGGAGCCGGTCAATTGCGGTCTCACCTTGGCCTATGGCTTCGAGGTGTGGATAGCGCAAACCGCCTGAATAGGCGATGTCTATTTGCGCATAACGTTTGTTGCGCTCCATCAGCAGCCGGACCGGTGTTTTCTTGTCCGTCGCCGCCTTGATAGCGCTGACTAGGCCGTCCTTCGAATAGGCATAACCATTTACCGCGATGATCTTGGCGCCGTTGACGATATTCGCTTTAAATGCTGGGCTGTTCCACAGCACCGACGTCACGGTAGCATCTTTGTTCAAGGTTAGCCCGAGCGAGTGGGTCAGGTTGAAGCTGTTGCTTTCCTTCATCGTTTCCTTGTCGAAGATGTTTGGTTCTTCTTTCCAGACAAGTCTGTATCCGCCCTTTTCCAGCCCCGCGAGCGGCGCTGGCTGGCCCGGTTGACGTAATTTTGTGTCAAGAAACTTTGCCCAATCATAAGGCTGCACCGCGTTGAGCGTGTGGACAACTGCGTCAAAATCATAGGTCAGCACGCCCCAATCGGCGTCCCGCACACCAAAAAATGCCTTGGCAAAATCATCCAGCGACTTTGTGCCCTTGGACAATTGGCGAATGGTCATGTCTGCGTCGAGCCAGACCAATGAGCTTTCGTTGTAATAATCCTCGCCACGTGCCTGGCTTGCAAAAGGCTTTGGCTTGCGTGCGCCAAAGATCGGATCGTGCGTGGTGTCTTCAACCGAGCGCCAGGTTCGACCCGGCTGTTCAGCGTAAAATCCGGCATATTTGGCCCATTCGGCCAGCACCATTTCCTTGGACTGCAACCCGGAACGCGCGCCAAGTACCAAATCCCAAAAACTCGTTTGGCCTTCATATACCCACAGCAAATTGTCCCGCATCGGCGTGGAATAATCGGGTGTCCACATCGTTGCAGGACGGCGGAACTTGCCATTCCAACTATGTGTGAATTCATGCGGCAACAGGCCGCGTTCGGACATATTATCATCCCAATCGATGAAATAATCGGTTTCGCGTGTGTTCTCCGAACTGCGATGATGTTCAAGGCCAACGCCGCCAAGCTCCTCGGTCAGACCAAGCAGAAATTCATAACGGTCGAAATGTTTTGCGCCGAACAAGATGATAGATTCATCAACCAAGGCCCGGTGCGCGGCAATCTGCTCAGGCTTCGCTTCCAGATATTTAGCGTCATCCGCCCAGACGTTCAGCGTGACATTATTGCCCAAGTCCCATTTTTTGTAATTGGGGCCGGCGAACATGGGGCTATCGATGAGCGTTTCAAAGCTGGTTACGCCATAATCAATGCGTCCCATGTTGGTTTTTGCCCCGTCGAGCGCGGCGACACCGGTCCAGCCCGCAGGCAAGGTAACCGACGGACGCACTTGGATGGCGCGTGTGAAGTGACCCGCGGGATAAAGCGCGACCTGCTCCCATTGAATATTCATCATATTGGGTGTGACGACGATGCGACCTTCGCTCTCGCGGACGGGTGATGTGAATTGGAATTCCGCTTCCACAACATCGGCATCATTGGGTAAATCGACGTGAAAGGCATAAACCTGAACCGGATCGCGTGTCCATTTGAGCAACTTACCATTGGCACTGATTTCGAGCCCAGTCAGCTCGGCCAATGCGCCGCGGGGACCATGTTTTCCGGGTAGCCATTGCGGATAAAGCAGAATGAGCGGTTTCCCTTTTTCGACCGGAATGCGCTGTCGCACGTAAAAGATTCCGCGGGCGACATCGGTCGCATCGACCTCTAAATCCATAGGCGCCGGCAATGGGCGGTCCTGCGGTTCGGGGATATTGGATATGATCGGTACCGGCTGCGGTGCGCTGTTTTGCGCGAATGCCGCGGAATTGAGGCTGGCGGAAAGGGCGAATGCGGCAAGTGCGCGCGTCAATATGCGTGAGTTCATGGGTAAACTTTGGCGAATGCGTCGCGCTGCGTCCAGCCCTATTCCACTTACAACAATTAGCCGCTAGGGCGCTTATCCATGGCAAAGATACAGACACCCCAGGCCGTGCGCGGCACACAGGATATGTTCGGTGATACCGAGGAACGCTTCGCACATGTTGTCGCGACCTTCGAACGCGTAAGACGGCTTTATGGCTTTAAGGGCCTTCAGTTGCCTGTCATTGAGCCAACGGCTGTGTTTTCACGCAGCCTTGGCGAGGCGACAGATGTTGTTTCGAAGGAAATGTACAGTTTTGAAGACCGCGGTGGGGATTCCATCACGCTGCGCCCCGAGTTTACCGCCGGCATTGCGCGCGCATATTTGACCAATGGCTGGCAGCAATTCGCACCGATGAAGCTGTCGGTGCATGGGCCATTGTTCCGCTACGAACGCCCACAAAAGGGCCGTTATCGGCAGTTTCACCAGATAGATGCCGAAATCATCGGCGCAGCAGAGCCAGCAGCTGACGTGGAACTGCTCGTTATGGCGGATCAGTTGCTCAAGGAATTGGGCATTAACGACGGCGTGACGCTGCAGCTTAATACGCTGGGCGATACGCCAAGCCGCGATGCGTGGCGCGCCGCTTTGGTTGGTTATTTCAACGACCATAAGGGTGCATTGTCCGAAGACAGCCTAGCGCGGCTGGAGAAAAATCCGCTGCGCATCTTGGACAGCAAAGACCCCCAGGACCGTCCGGTTGCTGACGCGGCGCCCGTCATCGACGATTATCTTTCGGGCGAAGCGCAGGATTTCTTTGGCGCAGTCACCGCTGGTCTCGATGCCGCCGGCGTTGCATGGACGCGCAACGCAGCGCTTGTTCGCGGGCTCGATTATTATCGCCACACGGCGTTTGAGTTCGTGACGGACCGGCTGGGTGCGCAAGGCACTGTGCTTGGTGGCGGGCGTTATGACGGCTTGATCGAAAATCTTGGAGGACCAGCAACGCCAGCAGTTGGCTGGGCTGCGGGGATAGAGCGGTTGGCGATGTTGATAGAACAATTGCCCGTTCAGCAGCTTGAGGCCATGATCGTTCTGGAAAATGACGAAGGCCTTGGGCAGGCTTTTGCTCTTCTGCGTCAACTCCGCCAAGCTGGAATTTCCGCAGATATGATTGCAACGGGGTCGCCTAAAAAACGATATGACAAAGCGGTCAAGCAAAATCCTGCGGCAATTTTACGCGTTAACGAGAAGGGGTATTACGGTTTTTCGGGTGCAGATACCGACAGCCGGCTTGTTAACTTTCTGAAGTCGTTCGCCGCTTGAAAATCTCCCCGCACCGTATCGCGCAAATTGAATCGCGTTTTTCCGAGCTTGAGGCGCGGATGGCTTCGGGGCAGCTTGAGGGCGATGGCTTTGTGGTTGCGTCCAAGGAGTATTCCGAACTTGAGCCTGTAGCGAAAGCGGCGGCAGAAGTCCGGCGGTTGCGCACAGAAATAGAAACGCTTGCGCATATGGCGCAGGATACCTCCGACCCAGACCTGCACGAGATGGCAGTCGAGGAATTGGAAGATGTTACCCGGCAGCTTTCGGACGCAGAAATGTCGCTCGCCATTTCGCTGTTGCCCCGCGATTCTGCGGATGACCGGCCGGCAATGTTGGAAATCCGTGCGGGCACGGGCGGCGATGAGGCAGCGTTATTCGCGGGCGATTTGTACCGCATGTATGAACGTTATGCCGCCGGCCAAGGTTGGAAAATTGAACCAATTTCGGTGAGCACCTCCGACGTTGGCGGGTTTAAGGAAGTCGTGGTTGCGATCAAAGGCACGGGCGTGTTCGCCAAGTTGAAATATGAAAGCGGCGTGCACCGTGTGCAGCGCGTGCCGGTAACCGAAAGCGGCGGGCGCATCCACACCAGCGCCGCGACTGTTGCGGTGCTGCCCGAGCCGACTGAAGTTGATATCCAAATTGAAGCACGAGATCTTAAAATTGACGTTTACCGTGCGTCGGGTGCTGGCGGGCAACATGTGAACACGACCGACTCCGCCGTGCGCATTACCCATCTGCCGACAGGCATCGTCGTGACCTGTCAGGACGGACGCAGCCAGCATAAGAACAAGGAACAGGCGATGCAGGTGCTGCGCGCCCGGATGTACGAAAAAGAGCGTGAGGAAGCTCAGGGCGCCGAAGCAGAGGCGCGTAAGGCCATGGTTGGTTCAGGCGATCGGTCGGAGCGTATCCGCACCTATAACTTCCCTCAGGGGCGCGTAACCGACCACCGGATTAACCTTACCCTCCACAAGCTGCCTGAAATTCTCGAAGGCGGTGGGCTCGGAGAGCTGGTTGCCGCATTGATTGCCGAGGATCAGGCCGAACGCATGGCGGGGTTGGGGGATTAAACTTCCAACCGGCCATGCTCCAGCTTTGGCAGCACATAACGTGCGAACATGTCGCATTCGTTTATGTGCGGATAGCCGGACAGGATGAACGCCTCTATACCGACGTCGCGATAGGCATTGATTTTGGCGAGCACTTGGTCGGGATTGCCGACGATGGCCGCGCCGCAGCCTGAACGGGCACGGCCAATGCCGGTCCACAAATGATCCTCGAGATAGCCGTCATTCGCCGCTGCCTGCTCGCGCAATTCTGCCTGATGCGCGACACCGAAGGTTTGCGTATCGAGGGACTTGTTGCGAATAGCTTCGCCCTGCTGGGCATCAAGCTTCGACAGCAATCGGTCGGCATAAGCGCGCGCCTCGGCCTCTGTCTCGCGGACGATGACATGCGCGCGGAAACCATATTTCAGCGTGCGACCGAACTTCGCGGCGCGTGCGGTCATATCATTAACCAGTTCCTTGGCGCCCTGCACCGTCTCCGGCCACATCAGGTAAACGTCACAGCCTTCTGCCGCCGCGTCCTTTGCCGCTGGCGATAATCCGCCGAAATACAAAGGCGGGCATTTGCCGCTGACGGTTTTCATGCGCGGCGGATCAAGGTCAATTTTGTAATGATCGCCATCAATCGACAAATGTTCGCCGTTCAGCAATGTCTTTAATATGTGCATTGCCTCGACGGTGCGACGATAGCGTGGTTCGGAATCCATCTTGTCGCCGGGCAAGTCGGAGGAGATGATATTCACATTCAACCGCCCACCCGAAATCTGGTCAAGTGTGGCAATTTGACGGGCAAGTTGCGGCGGCCAGCTTTCGCCAATGCGCACCGCCATGAGCAATTTGATCCGCGACGTGAGCGCGGCAATAGCGCTGGCAAAGGCGGTGGTGTCTAAGCCAAGGGCATAGCCAGAGGGCAGCAATATATTGTCAAACCCGCCCTTTTCGGCGGCAAGTACGATATTACGGCAATGCTCCCAACTGGACGCCAGCATCGGGTCGGGGACGCCCAAAAATTCATAGTCATCATCGCACAACGCCGAAAACCAGCTTATTTCAACCGGCTTGCTCATGGCAGTGGCACTCCTCTTGCGGCGACCAACACGCTATACCAATCAGCGCGAGTCCATTGGATTTTGAAGGCGTCAGCGGCTTCGATGATGCGTGCAGGGTTTTGCGAGCCAACAATCGGTATGGGCCGTGCTGGGTGCGCCATGATCCAGCTATAAGCTGCTGCAGTGCGTGATACGCCATGTGTGGCGGCTACAACCGAAAGAGCCGCCGCGACATTTTGTTCACGTTCATTTTGCGGGTCGCCAATGCGTCCTCCGCCAAGCGGCGACCAAGCCATGACCGCCAAGTCCATCGCTATCGCTTGATCCAGCTCACCATTTTCGACGGTGTCGATGCGCAGGGGTGAGAGTTCAGGCTGGGTCGAGACGATCGGCACGGCGCTAAACTGCGCCAACGCGGTAATCTGCGCTTGCGTAAAGTTGGATACGCCAAAGGCGCGAATTTTGCCCGCTTTGTGCGCGTCCTCTATGGTGCGCGCGATTTCCTGCGGATGTGTCAGCACATCTGGCCGGTGTATCTGCCACAAGTCGATATGGTCGGTGCGCAACCGGGTCAGGCTGTCATCAATCGCTTGAGAGAGATAGTCCGCGCTGCTGTCATAGGGCGTCGGCGGGGTGATGCCCCCCTTGGTCGCCAGTATCATGCGGCCGCGATAAGCGGGTGCATCTGCAAAAACGTGACCGAGCAGCTCTTCAGCTTTGCCAAAGCCCTGTTCGCCAAATCCGTAAATGTCGGCGGTATCGAACAGGGTAATGCCCGCTTCAAACGCAGCGTCGATAGCGGCTCTTGCGGCAGACAGTTCAAGCCCGGCAAAGCGCCACATGCCCCATGCGAGGGAGGAAATCTCAATTCCGCTTTTGCCCAGTTTACGGGTGCGCGAAGGGGTGGGAAGCGTCATATTTTTTTGCTCTTTTTAAGGGAAGGAAAATAGGGTGGGGCCACGGATTCGCGGCTGATAAGTTCATGGGGCAGGCGACGATGTTCGATCCCGCCTTCGCCAAACAACAGGTCCGCGGCCGTCGATGCAAGGTCGCGAACCGGCTGACGCACAGTGGTCAAGGGCGGCCAAACAACGCGGGCGAGCGTGGTATCGTCAAAGCCGGCGACCGACAGTTGCTCAGGCATTTGAATACCGCGCCGATGTGCGACTGCAAGAACGCCTGATGCCATATCATCATTGGATGCAAAGATGGCGGTGGGTGGATGTTTGAGCGACAAGAACTGCTCGGTTGCAGATACGCCGCTTTCGAAGTCAAACCGTCCGTCGGCAATTAAGTCGGGATCCACCGATATGCCGACGCGCCCCAGAGCACGTTCGTAACCCGCTTGTCGTTCCGTACTCGCCTTATGATTGGGGTGGCCCTTGATAAAACCAATCCGCCGATGCCCGATGTTGATGAGCTTCGTCGTCATGTCATCGGCGGCCTGCATGTCGTCCATGAACACTGAACTGGTCAGGGCATGGTTGGTGCCCGGCGAGATGCGCACAAAGGGAATTTTAAGCGCTTCCAGCGCGTTCAGCACGGGGACGCAATCGGTGACGGGGGAAGACAATATTGCCCCGTCTACATGCGTTTGGCGCACCATGCCGCGCACCTGCTCGCCGACATCGGGGTCGGCCACGTCTACAGGCTGGGCAATCAGGCGCATGCCCTCTTCATGACAGCGGTCCCAGCATCCTTGCATGATCTGGTGCATATAATATGGGCTGTGATTGTCATAGATGAGCGCAATTTGCCCGGACTTGGTGCCGGCAAGAATACGTGCGGCGATGCTTGGGCTGAACCCAAGTTCCAACATCGCGGCATCGACCTTCGCTTTGGTGGTCGCGCTTACATAAGGATGATTGTTGAGCACGCGGCTGACGGTTTTCACTGCCACGCCGGCAAGCTTCGCGACATCGCGTATGTTGGCGCGTGGGTTCATGCGCCAAACGCTGCACGGATGGATGCAAAAAGGTCAGCATGCGCGCTGTCTTGGCGCGTAAACACTGGCGGCTGTCCTTTCGGTGCAGCAATGTCGTGCGTACCTTTGCCATATGCGGCACCTGACCAAAGATGCACCCACGCGCCTTGGGGCAGCACCACATGTCGGCTGTCCTGCCCTTCCTCAACGACGGGCGCGACAATCATGTCTGCACCATAAAGATACTGATCCTGAATGTCATAATATGCAGGATCATCATAATGCAGGAATAAAGGCCGTTGCAGGGGAAGGCCGGTGGCTAGTGCTTCATCGCACAGCGCACGCACATATGGCGCAAGCTGCTCATGCACTTGGCTCATCCGCGCAAAATGGGTGAGGATTTCGGGATTGCTATCGATTTGCAGATTGTCGGCGGGACGATTCCCTTCATGGCTGCGCATGACAGGCGCAAAGGCGGCAAGATCAATCCAGCGGTGCATCAGTTCGGCCGTGCGGACAACGCCGTGTAAGCTGGTGTAACCACCCAAATCGCTATGGTGATAGGCATTGCCGAGCAGACCGGACGACAAGGCTGCGGTTATCACGGTGTTGATGCCGTCATGCCGCGTAAAATCAACGCACTGGTCGCCCGCCCACAATAAGGGGCAATGCGCCTGAACGCCGGAAAAGCCAGCCCGCATGAAAAATGTCGCGTCATGCGTCTTGCCGCGCGACGCAATAGCGTCTGCATTGACCTTCGCCCATAATATAGGCCAGCGGTTATGTGCCTCCATCGGGTCCGAACCATCGCGCAAGCGGACATCGGTGGGTAGATATTCCCCAAAATCCGCCATCCAGCCTGAGAGCCCAAAGTCGAGCATTTCTTGCCCAATGATGCGCTCTGCGAACCAGTTGGCTGCGTCAGGGTTGGTGAAATCGACCACGCCTGCGTCAAATTCGCCAAAATCGACGGCATAGGGCGCGTCGCTGTCTTGCCGCAGTGCGAGATAATTATGCGCTAGCGCCTCTTGATATAGCGCCCCATCCACGGCCAAATAGGGATTAACATATCCCAAAAAACGAATACCGCGCTCTGCCAACGACGTGATGCGGGCTGGCAAATCTGGATAGCGCGTTGCATTCCATTTCCAGTCCCAGAATAGCCGCTTTCCAAAGCTGGTTTGCCGGATGCCGACCCAATCTTCGCACCATAGGCCCGTTATCTTTGCGCCAGAGGCCGCAATTGTCTCAAAGCGGCCGAATGTGTCTGCGCCATCTTTAAGGCCGACAATCGCCCCCGAAATCGCCCATTCGGGTAAAGCCGGTTGCCGGCCAAAGCGATCCGAAAGCTTGGTAACCAGATCGGTCAGCGACGGCGCGTCAAACAATTCCATATCGAATTTGGCGGACCAGCATTCGATCCCAACTTGGCCTTGCGCAGTCAGATCAAGCACCGAGTAAGCCGCAGTTTCGAGGTGGACCGCATAACGCGCAGAGCTTAGCCAAGTCGGTTGCGGATAATTGGTTGTCCAATAATCGCCGCCCGCCAAGCCATCGGCATCCATGGTCTGTGTCAACGCGGTCGATTTATCACGGCCAACACCGGGTTCGGATGTCCAAAATGGGAAACGCCTGCCGTTCAGCCGCAAATAAGACATTTGCTCCCCGCCGCCCCAAAAGGCTTCGGACGCATCGCATCGCATCTGTACCCAAAGTCTGTTGAAAGCAGGGTTAGAGCAACGCAGCTCGATTACCGCATGCTGCGGTTTCTGTGCGACAGTGAGTGTAACTATTATGTCCGGCTGTGCCGCATTCCAAAGCTGAATAGCGCCGTCCAACACCGCGCAGCAATCCAGTGCCAACCGTTTCTCAACGACATCATCGATGCGAAAATTACCACGGACCATGTCCAGATCAGGCGCACCAATCCCCAGCGAAATGGCAGGGGCATCCGCGCGATGCGCCAATATGCTGACGTCATCGCGCAACAGGTCAAACCCATCTGGTTGCATGATGATTGTAAATGACAATTATCGCCCCTCTCGGTCCGTCCGACAACACTATGGCAACATTGCAACAGTGGCCGTCCAAAAATCGTCCCTATATGACACCGCTAGACATATTTAGTCAATCTGGTAACCATCGCTCCACAATACTGGAATATGCCACCATAGCTTTTGTTGCTTGATTAAACTCAAGCAAAATGGTTGAGAAGTGGATAGCCAGATTTAAGGGAGGCTCATCATGCTTAATATCAGTTCTATGAATAACAAAATCATCCGTGCTTCATTGTTCGCGAGCGCCGCGATCATGGCCGGCAGCAGCGTGCCTGCAATGGCGCAGAATGCACCTGCCGATGACGATTCGGCCAATGCTGAAATCATCGTGACCGCGCAAAAGCGCGAAGAGCGTCTGCAAGATATTCCGCTGGCCGTTTCCGTAATTGGCGGCGAAGCTGTTGCCAACAATGGCGGTATCACGCTTGAGAATGCCCAGTATCTGGTGCCAAGCCTCAACTTCCGCAAATCGGGCACTTCGCTCAACCAGGCATTGTTCCTGCGCGGCGTTGGTACAATCAACTTTTCGATCGCTGCCGAACCTTCGGTCGCTGCCGTACTTGATGGCGTAGTCCTAAGCCGCGCCGGCGAGGGTTTTACCGATCTGTTCGACGTAGAACGTATCGAAG
This sequence comes from Sphingomonadales bacterium 28-55-16, assembly GCA_002278855.1. GTDB lineage: Bacteria > Pseudomonadota > Alphaproteobacteria > Sphingomonadales > Sphingomonadaceae > Sphingorhabdus_B. Next base: position 69,795 of record NCGG01000007.1, on the reverse strand, counting down.
TGCTGCGCGGACCGCAGGGTACATTATTTGGTAAGAACGCGTCTGCGGGTGTGGTGAGCATCGTGACCAAGCGCCCTAGCGCAGACTTTGGCGCAACTGTCGAAGGTTCTTATTTTACGGAATCTGAATATCGTGGCCGGGCAACGGTGAACATTCCGTTGGCAGCCAATGTCCGTTCGCGCTTCACTGGATTTTACGGAAACTATGACGGCAACGTCAACAATTTGATCACAGGTGATAAGGTCAATGGCTACGAACATTATGGCTTTCGTGGTGCGATTGAGGCGGACGTTGGCGAGAATGTCTTGCTGACGTTGCGCGGCGACTATCGCAAGGCCAATGACGATTGCTGCGCTGAAATCATTGGCACGACGCCCACCAATGCCGCGGCGCTAGCGCTGGCTAACACTGGCTTCATCGGCGCCGATTCACGCAATATCCGGCAGAACCTCGTCACCACAACCAAAGAAGAAAGCTGGGGTATTTCGCTGCAGGCCGACATCGCATTGGGTGAACATAGCCTGACTTCGATCACCAGCTATCGCGGTTGGGATAACACAGAAATCCGCGACGGTGATTGGCTCGATCAGCCCTATGTTGGTCTTAACCAACTGCACGACAACGGACCGCAAACATCCAATACTTTCAGCCAAGAATTACGAATTGCATCGCCTACGGGTCAGTTTCTCGAATATGTCGTTGGGGCATATTATTCGAAAGCCGAGTCTGACCGAACGTTCACGCGCAACGTAATCACCTGCTCGGCTTCGACGCTTGCCGCTGTTGTCCCAGGGCTCGTGCCTTGCTCAACGGCCTCCGGGGTGTCGACCATCACGACCCCTGCTGGCACCGCCGACTTTGGTTCTACGTTCAAGAATGTCTCGGTATTTGGCCAGACAACCCTGAACCTGTCCGACAGTCTGCGCTTGATTGGCGGTCTGCGGTACACGCACGACACATTGGATGTGAACCACATCCGCCGCACGACCTTGTCGGGTGCGGGCGTTCAAGGAAACTTTGACGCTGGCGTATACAATAATGGTTTAGTTGCCACGCTGCCAGCAACGGGTTTTGTCGCGGGCACTTCAAATGGCGTTCCGTTTACAACCAGCACGAGCAACAATAATCTTTCGGGTAAGGTCGCTGTCCAAGCAGATCTAACTGCAAACAATATGGCTTATGCAAGCTACACACGTGGCTATAAAGGCCCCGCCTATAACATCTTCTACAATCTCACCACTGTAGGGGCCGGTGTTATCGCGCCAGAAACGGTGAACGCTTACGAAGTTGGCCTCAAGAACACGTTCTTGGACGGCGATCTGATTGTTAACCTCGCGGCATATTATGCGAAATATAACAACTATCAAGCAAACAGCCCTGACTTCGTTGCTGGTGTGCGGACGACGCGCCTCACCAATGCGGGCTCGGTATCGACCAAAGGCTTCGAACTTGATTTTGTTGCCACGCCGGCGCGTAACTTCACCCTTTCGGGCGGCGTTGCATATAACAAGGCGCAGGTCGAAGATTTCCGCTTGCCACCCGGTGCGGACTCAACACAGTTGATTGCCAAGGGTACCCCACTGGCAAATGCGCCGAAATGGAAAATGTCGCTTGGCGCGCAATATGAAATCGAGACTTCCGGTTTCGCCAATATCGAACTGGGAAGCCAGATCGCGATGCAGTCAGACCAAATCTACGAATTGAGTCCGAATCCAGCTGTGCGTCTCGGCTCGACCGTGGATGGCTATGCCACTGTCGATTTGTCCGCCGCTCTGGTTGATCAAAATGACGGCTGGCGCGTCGCGTTTCAGGTGAAAAACCTGTTCGACAAGAGCTTTGCATCGTCGATTGTTTCAGGCGGCCCCGGCGGTTCGTACCGTTACATCATTCCGCGTGAAGCCGATCGTTATTTCGGCGTAACCGCGAAGATCAACTTCGGCGCGAAATAATTCTGAACCCTTCACGGGTGTATAAAAAGGCCGGGATCCATATTGGATTCCGGCCTTTTTTGTGAAATGTTCATCGAAGAATGCACGCGTGGTTGGTGTAATACCATTCGCGAACCACGCAGGGCAGGCTGGATGGGTATTAAGCATTTATGCCAGCTCTGCTTTGACAATCTGACAGCAGTGCCTGTCTGGCCTGCAGCAAGGGTCTGGCAGCGGGGTGGTCCACAATCTTGCATACTCTGCACGTACGCCCCCTTTTTCTTTTGTCGAATATGCGCCATATCGCGTGGATGAATTGGCCAGACACGATCAAAGCAGGCGAAACCGAACAGCATGAAGCGCTCGTGCGTCGTGTGCTTGCGCCTAATGCATCGCCTTACACCTATACGGGGACGCAAACATGGCTTGTCGGGAATGGTAATGACGTTGCTGTAATTGATCCTGGCCCGGTGGGAAGCGGGCAGAGCATGGGTGACCCCGCCGACATTCGTGGCGAGGGCCATGTTGAGGCGATTTTGCAAGCTGTTGGCGATGCCAAGGTAACCGCCATCCTGTGCACACACACGCACCGCGACCATTCGCCAGCCGCGGCGCCGTTGAAAGCAGCAACGGGCGCGCCAATTATTGGCTGCGCGCCTCTGGTGCTGCGCGACGACGGACCGCGGGCGGACAGTGCCTTTGATCCTGATTATCGCCCTGACCGCATCCTGATAGATGGGGAGATTATCTCAGGCGATGGCTGGACATTGGAAGCGGTCGCAACGCCCGGGCACACCAGCAATCATTTGTGCTTTGCATTGCAGGAGAGCGGGGCGCTTTTCACAGGCGACCATGTTATGAAATGGTCGACGAGCGTTGTGAGCCCACCCGATGGCGACATGAGTGATTATCTGGCGAGCCTGCAGAAGTTGTACGAGCGCGACGACCGGATTTATTACCCCGCCCATGGTCCCGCCGTAGCAAATCCACGCCAGCTTGTGCGCGGTATGATTGGCCACCGTCGGCAACGCGAGCGGCAGATTGTGACGTTGCTTGAGGCAGGCGAGGGGCATGTGCCCAACATGGTAGCGGCAATGTATAAGGGGTTAGACCCACGCTTAATTGGCGCAGCAGGACGCTCTGTACTTGCGCATTTGATTGATTTGCAAAATCAGGGTCGCGTGGCGGCGCAGGGCGATGGGTGGTATATGATCGCGGAAAACGTGAAGCCCGTTTAACCGCTTGCGCTTGTTTGCACGGTATAAACGCACTTCGCTGGAGAAAATTGTCATACGCTGCCAAAAATCAGGCAAAACCTGCGCGGCCGATCTTGTTTCGCGGCGCCAAATCGACCACATAGGCACTCAACTCAGCTGTCGAAATATGGTCGGCATGGCAAAGGTATGAAAGCATGAACGCTCCCACCGCCCGCGAAAATCTGCAAGGCGTCGATTTGCTCGCCGAGATTACGCGGCTGAAAAAAGAACGCAACGCCGTCATACTTGCGCATTATTATCAAAAGCCAGAGATACAGGATCTCGCCGACTTTGTCGGCGACAGCCTTGAATTGAGCAAGCGCGCAGCAGAAACGGACGCTGACGTCATTGCGTTTTGCGGCGTGAAGTTCATGGCGGAAACTGCCAAGATTCTAAGTCCACAAAAAACCGTCATTCTGCCTGATATGGCCGCTGGTTGTTCATTGGAGGATGCCTGCCCGCCGGGGAAATTCAAAGCGTTTCGTGCAGCGCACCCTGATCATATCGCGCTGACATATATCAATTGTTCGGCTGAAGTGAAGGCGTTGTCCGACATTATCGTGACCAGCAGCAGCGCTGAGACAATCCTGAGCCAAATCCCGCCAGAGCAAAAAATCATTTTCGGACCTGACCGCCATCTCGGTGGCTATCTCAGCCGCAAGTTTAACCGCGAAATGTTGTTATGGCCGGGCGTGTGCATCGTGCATGAGGCATTTTCGGAAACTGAGCTTTTGAAACTTAAAGCGCAATATCCCGGTGTTCCGGTCGCTGCCCACCCCGAATGCCCACCGCATATTATCGACCATTCGGATTATGTGGGCAGCACAAGCGGCATCCTGCAATATGCCCAAATGATGGAGGGCGACACCCTGATCGTCGCCACCGAGCCGCACATCATCCATCAAATGGAAAAGGCCGAACCCACCAAAACCTTTATCGGCGCACCCGGAGCGGACGGAAATTGCGCCTGCAACATCTGTCCCTATATGGCGCTGAACACGATGGAAAAACTGTATCTCGCCTTGCGTGATCTCCAGCCGCAAATTGAAATGGACGAAAATGTACGCTTGGCAGCCAAAAAGAGCCTCGATCGTATGCTTGAAATGGCCAGCGCCACATTGGGTAAGGGCGATTTGGGTAGAGCCTAAGTCGGTCTGTGCAGCAACGGATATGGTGCAACTTGCTGGCTTAGTTGATGTGCATCCGCAACAAGGCAGGCGACAATATGCATTGCCTAACCCCCACGAAATTGATCCTGTCGCTTGACCGACGCTGGCTTAGTGCACACCAATCGGCGCCTTTTGCGTGATAAAAATGCAGGGGCATTGGCAAGGCTCCGCATCAGATTATGTTATTTGGTGCGGCACCAAAAATGGATTAATCTGGATGCGCCAACGACGTTCAATGAACTGGTCCAGCGGCGCAAGTTGCAAAACCGCGACATGCGGATGGTGACGCTTGCCGACAAGGTCACGGCCAAGGCGCATGCAGCGGACGCGCTTGGGGCTGCATGGGTTATTCCGACCATTTGGCATGGCGCTGTGTTACCGGCGCAGCCCGTTTGGTCCCATCCGTTTGTCATAAAGCCGCGCCATGGTTGCAATCAAAACATTTACATCCGGGACAGCGACGTCGACTGGAACGCGTTGCGCGCACAAACCGATCCGTGGCGACATAAGGCATATGGTCGGTGGCTCGATGAATGGCTTTATGCTCAGATACCGCGCGGTATTTTGGTTGAACCCTTTATCGGTGAAAATGGGCAGTTGCCTATCGACTATAAAATTTTTGTGTTCGGTGGCGTCGCTACGCATGTTCAAGTGCACCTTGAACGCGAAAGAGGACATCGCTGGATCGTGTTCGACCGCAACTGGACCCGCGTGTCAGCCGCGACGCGCGATGCAGACCCAGCTCCGCCGCAATCGCTATGCGAAATGCTAAATGCCGCTGAAACGCTTGCACACGGGTTTGATTTCGTTCGCTGCGATTTTTATGAAATCGGAGGAAAGCCCTTATTCGGTGAAATGACATTTTATCCGGGATCGGGCCTAGACAAATTTAATCCCGTCACTCTCGATACGGAATTTGGGCAATATTGGTTGGATGCAGGTGGGCTGTAACCGGACCAAAGCAAATATTTTGTACTTGCTTCACCCACCGTTAACGCACAATCGCAAATATATACTCGCCTTCACCGTTATATCGATATAATACAGCCATCCAATGCTCTTTTGGCGCTCCTCTTCTAACCAAAATGTGGATATCGACAGTCGGCTTGCCGCTTTCGATGAGAGCTACGCGCAACGTTTTCCCGACGATCCGCAGCCATGGAACAATGCGACGCCTGCGGCCGGCAAACATCTATTTCTGGGCAAAACACGCTGGTGGTGGTTTGGCCGGACAATCGCTGCATGTGCCGCTGTGTTCATGCTTTTACTGCTGTGGCTTGCTATTACCGCGCCATTGTCGAAATCGCTTCAGCCTATTGCACCGCCACGCATTACGTTATTGGCGTCCGACGGCACGCCAATCGCACGCAACGGTGCGATCGTCGATAAGCCTGTCGATGTTAGCAAATTACCACCGCATGTTGTCCAGGCTTTTCTCTCGATTGAGGACCGGCGTTTTTATTCGCACTTTGGTATTGACCCGCGCGGACTTGCCCGCGCCGCTTGGTCGAATGCTTTTGGCAGCGGTATGACGCAGGGTGGAAGCACGATTACCCAGCAGCTTGCAAAATTTACGTTTCTGACACCGGAGCGAAACCTCACGCGAAAGGCGCGGGAGATGCTCATTGCCTTCTGGCTCGAAGGACGGTTGACGAAGGATGAAATCCTAGGGCGCTATTTATCCAACGTCTATTTTGGCGACAATGTATACGGCCTGCGCGCCGCATCCTTACATTATTTCTACCGCCAGCCGGAGCGTTTGACATTGAGCCAATCGGCCATGCTGGCAGGCCTTGTGCAAGCGCCATCGCGCTTGGCCCCGACCAAGAACCCGGAACGCGCTGCAAAGCGCGCTAAGCTCGTTCTAAGGGCAATGGTCGCCAATAAGGCTATCAGCCAAGCCAAGGCCGATGCCACCCCTGTGGCGCGGCTGGACGTGCGTGTACGCGAGACTTTACCCACGGGCACCTATTTTGCCGACTGGGCAATCCCGCAAGCACGGTTGCTGACTGAAAGCGGCTATGCCGACGTGCAGATGACCACAACCCTTGATGCGCGCTTGCAAAATATTGCGCGCAAGGTGGTGGCGCGCTCTGGCGTCGGCAGTGCGCAAATCGCGTTGGTTGCTATGCGTCCCAATGGCGAAGTTGTCGCGATGGTCGGGGGCAAAAGCTATAAGGATTCTGCTTTCAACCGCGCGACGCAGGCAAAGCGGCAACCGGGGTCTACGTTCAAATTATTTGTCTATTTGGCGGCTTTACGTTCCGGGATGACCCCGCAGTCCATGATTGCGGATACGCCTATCAACGAAGGTGCGTATCGTCCCAAAAATTCGGGGCAACGCTATCGCGGGGATATCACACTTGAGCAGGCATTTGCCCAGTCGAGCAATGTTGCAGCGGTGCGGCTTTATCAAAAAGTAGGCGGCCAAGAAGTCGAGCAAGCAGCGCAAGACCTCGGCATACGGAGCCCGTTGACGCTGGATCCAAGCCTTGCGCTTGGCAGTTCCGGCGTGACATTGATTGAGCTGACATCCGCTTATGCTGGGGTGGCGAGCAATCAATGGCCGGTCGAGCCCCATGCGTTTAAGCGCGAAGAGCAGGGCTGGATCGAATGGCTGTTTTCCGGCCCACGCGCCTTTAGTGGGCGCATGCACCGCATGTTGCTCGATTTATTGGGGGCAACGGTCAACAAGGGTACGGCGCGCGCGGCGCGTTTGTCCATTCCGGCATATGGTAAAACCGGCACTAGCCAGGACAGCCGCGATGCGCTGTTTATCGGTTTTGCAGGTGACTTGGTTGTGGGCGTATGGATCGGCAATGACGACAATACACCTTTGCGCGGCGTAAATGGCGGTGGGCTGCCTGCGCGGATATGGCGCGATTTCATGGCACAATCTATTCGAAATGCTGCGCCAGCCGCCGCGCCGCAAAGCCGAAAGTCCCCTGATCCCGAAGGCCCTATTGAACCATTGGACTTGCCTGATTTGCAGGAGCTGCCCATCGATATCGGGGATGCCGAGGTCCGGATTGATCAAGACCAAGGCGTAATCGTGAATACGGATGTTGGCGGTGTACCGCTTGAAATCAAGCTTGATCGTGATGGGGCAAATGTTCAAGCCGCGCCGCCCGCGGAACGACCCGTGCCGGAACCGCGTTGATGTTTGGGCTTTTCAGCCATGGATAACATCATGCGATATCTTGCTGCTTTCTTGCTGTTTCTGGCACCGGTGTTTGTTGGGCCCGCATTTGCGGATGCAACTGACATCAGCGCGGCGTCGCGCAGTGTTGTGCGCGTGGTTGTTTTCAGCTCCGCCCAAGGACAGCAAAGCATCGTGAGTATCGGTTCAGGCGTTGCTGTCGCGCGCGATAAAATCGTGACCAACGCCCATGTGGTTGAATTGGCGAATGGCGATGACAGTGTGCAGATTATCATTGTGCCGTCCGACGGCACGCAAAGCTTCCGCGCAGTGGTGGTCGCCAGCGCGCCAAGCAAGGATTTGGCGCTTCTGCAGCTGAAATCCAGTTCGCTTGTGCCCGCCAGCCTCTTTGCCGGGGCCATAGCCGACGGCGCCGATGTATTTGCCATCGGTTATCCCGCAAGTGTCGATATTGCCCTGGAACAAAGCGAAACCGACGTCCTTCGCCCCCAGCAGCCAGTTAAGACGCGCGGCACTGTGTCTTCGGGCCGTACATCAAAAGCGGTTGAATCCGTCTTGCATACCGCCCCTATCGCACCTGGCAATAGCGGCGGACCCATTGTCGATGCGTGCGGGCGCGTGCTGGGCATTAACAGTTTTGGTTCCGTCCCGACCGATGGCGGCGCGGAATTCTATTTCGCCATTTCCGCCCGCGAACTGACATCTTTCCTGACCAATAGGGGCGTCACATTTCGGTCCGTACGCGGTGATTGTCGTTCGGTTGCTGACGTAACGCGTGCTGAGGCAGAGCTTGAGGCATCGACACGCGCAAAAATGGATAACGAGGCGCGCGTGGCGGCCGAGTTACAACGCAGCCGCGAAGGCAAGGTCCGCAGTGACGCGGAGCATGCGGTCATCGCGGCGCGCGAAAATCATTTGGCATTAGCAAGCTTGTTTTTGGTGTTCAGCGCTTTGGCCGCAGGCGCCGCGTGGCAGTTTGCCGAACGTGGCCAGCGCGACCGGCTCAAAATAGCATGTGCCGCAGGTGCAGTGACATTTGCGTTGGCGGTTGGAATTTTTGCCGCACGCCCATCATTCAATGAAGTCGATGATCGCGTGCGCGCCGCCTTGATTGCCGACGCGCCGGAGAGTGCGTTGGCGCAAAATGGTGCCATGGATAGCACTACGCCCGTCACAAAAACCTGCATATTTCAGCCTGAGCGCAGCCGCGTCACCATGTCCGAAACGGCTGACGTCGAATTGACGTGGCAACCCGATGGCTGCGTGAACGGGCGCACACAATATGTCGAAAATGGTGGTCGCTGGACCCGCAGTTTTGTGCCCAATAACGATGCGCAAATTTCCGTAATTAGCTATGCCCCAGAAACCGAAATATACCGCATAGAGCGCTTTTTGCCGGGCAGTGAAGCGATGCAGTCTGCGCGTGAGGCGCGGCAATTGTACGACGTCAAAACCTGTACTGTTGACCCAAGTCAACGAACCAACATTGAAAATATGAACAAGGCCATTGCTGCGCAATTACCGCAGATGCCAAACGAGATATTGCTGTTTACATGTTCTAACCGTTGAATGGTGGATTGTGCGCGCGGACATACTGCTTATGGTGTTGGCATGATCCGCTCCTTGTCATCCCTGCTATTGCTATTTTCCGCTATGCTTGTCGGATGTTCCGAAGGGGTCGACAATGAGCGTGTGCGCATTGATGTCATTGAGGACCGTCCACGCCCCTTCAATGTATCCGCCACGCCGTTGCCGCTCGCTTCAGCCTATTTGCGTGCTGCAACTGCCCAAGGGCTGGTTACATATGATGAAAAGGGACGCGTTGCACCCGGCCTTGCCAATCGCTGGATCGTCACTGATGATGGTTTAAGCTATATTTTTCGGCTGAATAAAACGCGGTGGAATGACGGACGCGAACTGACTTCTCAGGAGGTAGCGGGGCTTTTGAGCGCCCGGATCCGCGAATTGGGCAAGGGTCGTCTTGGGCCGGAACTTGCCGCTATTGACCGCGTCGTCGCCATGACTGGAAAGGTGGTGGAAATCCGGCTGAAGGCTCCCATGCCGTATGTGTTGGAACTGCTTGCCTTGCCGGAATTTGGGCTTTTGAGCAAAGGTGCAGGCTCTGGCCCGATGCAAGCAAAGAAATTTGGTCAGGCAATGCAACTGCGGCGCAATGAAGCCGACGCGGACGGTGGAACGGTATTGGGAAATACCACGGTAACATTGCGGCGCGGTGAGGCATCTCTCGTACTTGCGCGCTATGTTCTTGGCCAAAGCGATCTTGTGGAAGGCGGACGGTTCGAGAGCTTCCCGTTGCTAGAAGCTGCCAAGATTAGGGCGGACCAAATTCAATTCGACGCGGTTCCGGGGCTGTTTGGTTTGCAAGTGCTCCAATCCAACCCATTTTTAGCCGAAAAGGCAAATCGGGAAGCATTGGCCATGGCGATTGATCGCCCAAAATTGCTCACGGCTTTCGATATTGTAGCGTGGCGTGAGGCCGTGACTTTGGTTCCCGAAAGCCTACCCAATCGCGCCAGCATAGAGCGCCCGGAGTGGGCTAGGCCAGCAATCGACACGCGTCGAGCCATGGCGGCGGCTACGGTTGCCAACTGGAAAAGCGCAAACGGTGATATCCGGCGTTTGCGTGTAGCGTTGCCCCGTGGTTATGGGAGCCGAATTTTCTTTGCGCGCCTTCGTGCCGATCTCGCCTCCATCGGCGTTGAGCTCGAGCGCGTTACCCTCGATAGGCCGCATGATTTGCGGCTGATTGATCGGACCGCTGAACAATCGAGCCCCGCATGGTATTTGGATCAACTCTCTTGTAAATTCGCCACCATTTGTAACGCACGGGCGGATGAACTTGTCGCCCAAGCGCGTTTCACAGCCGAAATTGAAACGCGCGCGCAGTTATTGGGGCAAGCGGAGGCAGAATTGCAAAGCTCTATATCCTTCATTCCTATTGCTACGCCATTGCGCTGGTCTGTTATCCGGCCAGGCCTTTTGGGTCATTTCGCCAATGGTCGAGGCTGGCATCTGTTGCAATATCTCGGACGCGACCCGACATAGGTCGAAAGGAGCAACACCAATGCCGATTTCGCAGGAACAGTTTGCGCAGATTGCCAAAGATTTACCTGGAATGGGCAACCATCCGCAAGCCGTGCGCATGCGCGTCGAAGCCGTTGAAAAATTGCTGGAACGTGCGTTTCATATTCCGGGTACGAAAATTCCGTTTGGGCTGGACAGCGTCATCGGCCTCGTGCCTGTCTTAGGTGACCTGATAACCGCAGCAATGGGCGCATATATGGTGTGGGAGGCCCGCAATTTGGGCATGTCCAAGTGGCAATTGATCCGGATGACAGCCAATATTGGCATCGATACCGCGATTGGCGCAATCCCAATAGTGGGCGATGCGTTTGACCTTATATGGCGTTCGAACAGCAAAAATTTGCGCATCATCAAAAAGCATCTGGACAAGCATCACCCCGGGACGCGCATTATCGAAGGCTAACGACCACGCCAGATTTTTATGTGCGCCTTGTTCGCCGGCAGCTGGTTGGATTGTGGGCATCGCCGTGGTTTGAAGTTGCCCCCAAGGCAGATGCGCACGTCGTTGAGCCATCCCTTGCCCGTCGTCGTGACAATGATGGCATCCGACGGCAGACCCTCATTAAGATCGGCAATGCGTTCCGCCAGCACACGCGCAGTCAAAGGCGTTCCGCGTTCAGGTTCGCGCGAAAGTCGTGCCATATCGGGAAATTCAATGGCGTTGAACAGCAACCTGGCGGCGCCAAAATATGTTTCAGGTGTTCGGGCCATGCAGCTGCCATGCTTTGCCCATTGATGTTGTAGCAATTGGGGAGAGGGGCTGAGGCACATATTGTCTGCGACCACCCGCCTTGGGAGCACCCCCACCGTGCGGCAATATTGTGGATGATTTTTTCCCTTCGCCTCTGGCCAAAGGCCATGCAGAACAAAGCCGAAGTCACCGATTTCGCCGGAACATTGGAAGCGCATTGTCGGGTCGCGTTCCCGCCCACGGCAATGCTCCGGCGTCCAACTTAATATTAGCACATAGCCATTGACCGCCGAACGCCGCACCTGACTTGGCTGCGGTATTTCTAAGGCAGGACGCGGCAGAAACTTTGGCGGCTGGCATTGCCATGCTTGCGCGATAAGCGGGGCAGGCTGTGCAACCGCCACAAGGCCCAAAAATGCGAGAGCTTTAAGCTTGCGCAAAATCCAGTCCAATGTCAGCGGCAGGTGCGCTTTGGGTGAGGCGGCCAACGGATATAAAGGTAACACCCGTTTCCGCCTTGGCGCGGATAGTCTCCAAGGTAACACCGCCGGAGGCTTCGGTCGGCACGCGGCCAGCGATGAGCGCAACAGCGGAACGCAGCGTACTGGCATCCATATTGTCTAAGAGCAAATGGCTGGCCCCGGCGGCAAGGCCGGGTTCGATTTGGGCGATGCTATCAACCTCCAGAATAATGCGTTCAACGCCGGCATTTCGGGCGCGCGCCACGGCCTCCGTCACGCCACCTGCGACGGCGACATGATTGTCTTTTATCATGGCAGCATCCCACAATCCCATGCGGTGGTTCGTTGCACCGCCCATACGCGTTGCATATTTTTCAATTACGCGCAGACCAGGAATTGTTTTGCGGGTGTCCAAAAGTATGCAGCCCGTTCCCGATATCGCGTCGACATATTGCCGCGTCATCGTTGCGATGCCGGATAGATGCTGCACGGTATTCAGTGCGGATCGTTCGGCCGTCAGCATCGCGCGGGCATTGCCTTTCAACCGCATGAGGTCCGTACCCGCTTGCACCTGCTGGCCATCTTCGACCAACATTTCGATGTCCATTGCGGGGTCAAGCGACCGGAAGAATGCAGCAGCAATCGGCAAGCCAGCAACGGTTATGGCATCACGGCTGTCCATGACACCGGCAAACTGCACATCTGCTGGAATGACGCTTTCAGATGTAACGTCCCGCGCGGTAGGCCCCAGATCTTCGGCGAGCGTAGCCCGCACAAACGCCTCAAGATTGAACTGGGGAAGGTGAAAGACCATGATGCTATTGTCCGGTGCGAATTGAAAAGGCTTACGATCGCGCAACCATTAAGTGGGTTCAACCCGCGCAGCAATTGCTGATGGCCTTTCACGCAATAAAAGATGACCCGCTGACCGAGATCAGTAACCCATCAGGCTCATAACTTCCTTGCGGCTTGATTGGTCGTCGAGGAAGCAGCCAATGAGCTTTGAAGTAACCATGCCAACGCCGTGCACCTTCACACCGCGTCCGGTCATGCAACCATGCTGCGCTTCGATAACGACCGCTACGCCTTCGGGCTTCAAATGTTCCCAGATGCAGTTTGCAACTTCGGCGGTCAGGCGTTCCTGAACTTGAAGCCGCTGCGCAAATCCGTGCAGAACGCGCGCTAGCTTTGAAATGCCAACGACTCGGTCGGTTGGCATATAGGCAATTGACGCCTTGCCAATGATGGGCGCCATATGGTGCTCACAATGCGACTGGAACGGAATGTCCTTCAAAAGCACCAATTCGTGATAGCCACCAACCTCTTGAAAGGTACGCGACAAATGCGCCGCGGGGTTTTCCGCATAGCCGCCGCAATATTCACGCCATGCGCGGCCAACACGTGCTGGCGTATCGAGCAAGCCTTCACGCTCTGGATCATCCCCTGACCAACGGATCAGCGTGCGGATGGCGTTCTGGACTTCATCAGGAACGACGATTTTGCCGTTCTCACCGATTTCGTCTTTATAATTGCTATGTGCGATGGGAAACACCTTCTGGGGCTTGTTCATCTTGAGGCTCCGGCGGGCGACATACCCGCATCTTAGTGCCTAAAGATATAACCGCCCGCCTCTAAAAACTATACGGACAATAGCCCATAGACGTCGCATGACAACATATGATGATATTTCCGCCACAACAAAGGCGCTGGTTGCGGTCAACGATAGTTCACACCAACGCCGATTTCTGCTCTCGCAGATCAGCCAATTGCTTGACCTGTTTTTGCCCAATCTGCCAGAAAGCCTTCAATACCCTTGTCGGTCAAAATATGCTTGAACAGGCCTTTGATGACCGAAGGCGGCGCGGTCATAACGTCTGCGCCAATTTTTGCGGCCTCAAGCACATGGACACCGTGGCGGACGCTGGCGACCAAGATTTCGGTGCCGAAATTATAATTGTCATAGATCAAACGGATGTCACTGATGAGTTGCATGCCATCAAAGCCATTGTCGTCATGACGGCCAACGAAGGGGGAGACGAAGGTCGCGCCGGCTTTTGCCGCCAAAAGCGCCTGATTGGCAGAAAAGCACAAGGTGACGTTGACCAAAGTCCCTTCCGAAGTCAGCGCCTTGCAGGTTTTCAAACCGTCGATCGTCAAAGGCACCTTAATGCAGACATTGTCGGCAATTCGGCGGAGAATTTCCGCTTCTTTCATCATTGTCGCATGATCAAGAGCGACGACTTCTGCAGATACCGGACCATCGGTCAGCGCGCAGATTTCGCGCGTGACTTCAATGAAATCCCGGCCTGACTTGGCGATCAAGGACGGATTCGTGGTCACACCGTCGAGCAAACCCGTCGCTGCCAAATCCTTGATGTCGGCAATGTCAGCAGTATCGGCAAAAAATTTCATGGGACGTTTTCCTGATTGGAGATTCGGTTTAATGCCTCTTGGCAAAAAATGGGCCGCAGTAACAGGCCTATTGGAACCAGATCGGCCAAGGGGCTGATTATCATCCAGAGGGTGACGTTGGCGAAAGGATTGCCTATACGCCCGTCATGAGCCCGCCCACCAACCGCGTCCGTGTTGTCTTGTTGACGCAAGCGATTGGTCCGCTGGATTACCGCTTACCTGCTGACATGCACGCTGGTCCCGGCACTGTCGTCATGGTGCCGCTGGGTCCACGCAAATTGCCAGGCGTTATCTGGGACGATGATGTCTTTGGCGACGAAGCCGTGGACGCCAGTAAACTGCGCGCGGTGCTTGAGCCTGTTGAATGTCCACCCGTAGGGCCGGGCTTGCGCCGGCTCGTTGACTGGGTGGCTGATTATTATCTGACCACCCATGCTGCGGTGTTGCGGATGGTATTGGCGTCGTCTGCTGCATTCACGGCCTCAGGCACCATTACGGAGTATCGACGCACGGGGTTCGAACCTGCACGGCTGACACCGCAACGCGCGGCCGCGCTCGATGCACTGGAAGGTGTTCAAGGCCTTGTACGCGAGCTGGCGGCCGAAGCGGGGGTGAGCGACGCGGTCATTCGTGGGCTTATTAAGGCCGGCGCGTTTGCGCCCGTAACGATCAGTGTCGACTCGCCGCTACCCGAACCATTGGCTGACTTTTCTGCGCCGGCGTTGAACGAAGCCCAACTGGCGGCCGCAACCAGCATGGTGGAAGCGGTTCGGACGGGTGGTTTTGACACCTTCGTCCTTGATGGCGTCACGGGTTCGGGCAAAACTGAAACCTATTTTGAGGCGGTTGCCGAAGCGATACGGCTGGGTAAACAGGTTTTGGTCCTGCTCCCCGAAATCGCGCTGACCGCGCCGTTTCTTGCGCGCTTTGAAGCCAGATTTGGCGTGGAGCCAGCCGTCTGGCACAGCAATTTGCGCTCCACCCAGCGCCGCCGTGTCTGGCGCGCCGTTGCCGATGGCAGCGCCAAGGTGCTTGTGGGCGCGCGCTCAGCGCTTTTTTTACCCTTTGCCAATCTGCGCCTCATTATCGTCGACGAAGCGCATGAGACCAGTTTTAAGCAAGAAGATGGTGTGCGCTACCATGCCCGCGATGTTGCGGTGATGCGGGGTCGCTTTGAACGCTTTCCTGTGGTGCTGGCTTCCGCCACGCCCGCACTCGAATCGCGCCACATGGTGACGATTGGTCGGTATAAAGGGCTTGAAATTCAGTCGCGTTTTGGTGCGGCCAAAATGCCAGAGATCAAAGCCATAGATCTCACTCTGGATGCGCCTGAATCGCAGCACTGGATCGCGCCGACATTGTTGAAGGCGTTGGAAGACCGCGTCGAGCGGGGCGAACAGAGCCTGTTGTTCCTCAACCGGCGGGGCTATGCGCCGTTAACCTTGTGCCGAACCTGCGGCCACCGCTTCCAATGCCCCAATTGCACAAGCTGGATGGTGGAACACCGGCTTGTGCGCAGGCTTGCGTGCCACCATTGCGGCCATGTCATGCCACCGCCGGAGCAATGTCCTGAATGCGGCGAAAGCGACACCTTGGTCGCTTGTGGTCCAGGCGTTGAGCGCATCAATGACGAGGTTAACCGACTGTTGCCGAACGCCCGCACTATTGTTGCGACATCGGATACCCTCTGGTCACCGGAAAAAGCGACGGAATTCGTATCGCGCGTTGAAAACAAGGCGGTAGATATCATCATCGGCACGCAATTGGTAACAAAGGGCTATCACTTTCCGGAACTGACATTGGTTGGCGTGATCGATGCTGATTTGGGTCTTGAGGGCGGGGATTTGCGCGCAGCAGAACGCACATTCCAGCAAATCGCGCAGGCCGCTGGCCGGGCTGGGCGTGGCGAAAAACCCGGCGAAGTCTTTATCCAGACACGCAACCCCAACCACCCCGTCATCGCCGCCTTGGTTGCGGGCGACCGCGACGCGTTTTATGATGCCGAGACCGAGCAGCGTAAATCCGCCGGGGCACCGCCTTTTGGACGGTTTGCGGCGATTATCATCTCGTCCGAGGACGAACGCGAAGCGATTGAGGCCGCACGCGCTGTGGGTGGCGCTGCACCGCAGGTTGAAGGCATGCATGTCTATGGCCCTGCACCCGCACCGCTCGCGATGTTGCGTGGCCGCTATCGCCAGCGGCTGTTGGTGCATGCGCAACGCTCGGTAGAGGTGCAGACGATTATCCGCGCGTGGTTGGGTGGCCTGCAATTTCCGCGCGGCGTCCGTATCGGGGTGGATGTCGATCCTTACAGCTTCTTGTGATCCGCGATTCAAACCCAGCAGCATTCGCGCAATAGCGGATTTACCTACGCCATCTTATGTTGCATGAAGCTCCCAAAATATTTGGGAGGAAGCAGGATGCAAAGAGTTTTATGGGCGGCGTTGCTGAGCACCGTATCTGCCACTGGCGCATGGGCGCAAGATGCCAAGCCAGCTTCTGACGTTACTATCGTCGCGCAACGCAACGTCGCGGCGCAGCTGCCAGTCGAAGACGGCCGCGATCTCGATTTTGCGGACCGCGGTTTTGTCGGCACTTTGTCCGATCCAGTCATCACCAATAAAGATGGTAAGCCGGTCTGGAATCTCGGGGCGTATGATTGGATGACCGACGGCAAGTCACCCGACACCGTCAACCCGAGCCTGTGGCGGCATATGGGGCTGCTGCGCAAGCATGGTCTGTACGCGCTGGCGGACAATATATGGCAGGTACGCGGCTTTGACGTGTCGAACATGACGATTATCAAAGGGCAAACGGGCTGGATTATCATCGATCCACTGACGAGCCGTGATACGGCGGCGGCTGCGCTAAAGCTGGTGAATGAAAAATTGGGCACGCGGCCCGTTACGGCTGTTGTCTATAGCCACAGCCATGGCGACCATTTTGGCGGTGTGCGTGGGATCATCAACGAAGCCGATGTGAAGGCTGGCAAGGTGGCGATTATCGCGCCGGAACATTTCCTCGCCGAAACGGCGTCTGAGAATGTCATGGCTGGGCCTGCAATGGGCAGGCGCGCTACGTTCCAGTTCGGCACCAACCTGACGCCTGGACCGCAAGGAACCATGGGCAGCGGCATTGGCAGAGGCATTGGCGGCGGGGACATTACGCTCATTCCGCCCACCATCGATATCCGCAAAACGGGCGAGCTTCGTGAAGTTGATGGCGTCACCCTTGAGTTCCAAATGGTGCCTCAGTCAGAAGCCCCTGCCGAGATGAATGTGTACATGCCCGCATCGCGTACCTTTTTGGCGGCAGAAATCGCGACCTGTTCGTTGCACAATATCCTCACGCCACGTGGCGCAAAGGTGCGTGATACGCTAAGTTGGTCTGGGTTTTTGAATGAAGCGGTCAACCTTTATGGTGACCGGAGCGATATCATCGCCTCAAGCCATTGCTGGCCGCGCTTTGGCCAGTCAGAGGTCAAGGGCTGGTTGTCGGGGCAACGCGACAATTACCGTTATTTGCATGACCAAACCGTCCGTATGATGAACAAGGGCATGACTCAGGCGGAAATTGCCGAGGTTTTGAAGGCGCCGCCTGCAATCGCCAATCAATGGTTCAACAAGGGCTATTACGGCACATACAGCCATAATTCGAAGGCGATTTATCAATATTATCTCGGTTGGTACGATGCTGTTCCTGCAAATCTGAACCCGCATCCGCCGGAAGTGCGCGCAGCCAAAATGGTGGCGGCAATGGGCGGCGCTAAGAAGGTCATCGCTGAGGCCAAGAAAGCGATGAAGACCGGCGATTATCGTTGGTCGTCGGATGTGCTGAACCAGCTTGTCTTTGCGGACCCCAAAAATGTTGAGGGACGGGCGCTGCTCGCCGACAGCTATGAACAGCAAGGCTATCAGGCCGAATCCGCCATTTGGCGCAATATGTTCCTGTCAGGTGCACGCGACTTGCGTGCGGGCATGAAGGCAGGGATAAACGCGCAGAGCATCGACATGATTTCTGCGATACCGACGGGCCTGCTGCTCGACTCTGTTGCCACGCGGTTGGACCCCAAGATTATCGGTGATGCGGCGCTCACGTTGAACTTCGTGTTCTCTGACCGGAAGGAAACCGCGAAAATCACGGTGGGCAATGCGGTGATGATTAGCGAAATGGGTACGGGCCATCCTTCACCAGCTGTGACGGTGACCGGCCCGCGCCAGCTGTTTCTTGCTTTATTGTTTCTCAAAATGCCTGCGGCGCAGCTTCAAATGGCTGGGTTGAAGATTGAAGGTGACCGGACGGTGATTGAAAAGCTTCAGGCGGCGCTTGATCCGATGCCGGGGGCGTTCAACATCGTTGAGCCTTAAGGGCTACATTTCCCCGCGTTGGCGACGCAGCGCATACCATTTGGCGACATTTGCATTATGCTCTTGCAATGTGTCGGCGAAAACATGCCCGCCTTTGCCATCTGCGACGAAGTACAATGCGCTGGTTTTTTGCGGGTTGAGCACCGCCGCAATTGCCGCGCGCGATGGGTTGGCGATGGGTCCTTTTGGGAGGCCAGCCATTGCGTATGTGTTGTAATCATTGACGTCCGCAATTTCGGAACGGAGGATACGGCGGCCCAGTGACTTGCCCTTAGTGATCGGATAAATGATCGTTGGGTCCGCCTGCAACCGCATCCCCGTCCGCAGGCGATTGGAATAGACTCCAGCGACGATCCGCAATTCGGATTTCAGCGCAGTTTCCTTTTCGACAATCGATGCCAAGGTCAGCGCTTCGAGCGGGGTTTTGACAACGGTGTCGGCGCTTCGCTCCGGCCATAGCTCCGTTATTGTTTGCGTCATCGCGTCCTGCATGCGTTTTAGCACGGCGGCGCGGGGTTCGTTTTTGTCAAAGGCATAGCTGTCAGGCAACACCGATCCCTCGGCCGGCATGGAGATGCTGCCGCGAAGGCGATCATTGGCCATGATGCGTTCATATACCATGATCGACGGCATGCCCTCGGGTATGGTCACCATGCGCTGCACGGTTTTTCCGCCCGTCAGGATGGACAGAATATCGGCGTTGGAAGCTTTCGCCGGAATGACAAATTCACCGGCCTTAATCGTATCGGACGCACCAAAAACCTTTGCGCGGTTCACAAAGGCGTCGGCGGATTTGACCATACCATTTTTTTCAAGCTGCTGTGCGGCCGAGGTGATACTTGACCCCGGCTTTATAACAACACTGGTCTCACGCTCCAGCGGCCCTGAAGCCGTCCAACCATATATGAAGTTGCCTGCAATGCCGGCGAGCAGCAGCAGCGCCGCAAATATCGCCCATGTGGCGAGGCGGCGCATCGTGTCAGATCGCCTTCATGATGAGGCTGGCATTGGTACCGCCAAAGCCAAAGCTGTTGTTCAAAGCGGCTTTCACCGAACGCTTCTTGGCCACATGCGGAACCAAGTCGACGCCTTCAGTGCCTTCATCCGGATTGTCCAGATTGAGCGTTGGGGGCACGATTTGATCACGCAAGGCCAAGATGCAGAAAATGCTCTCAACAGCACCGGCGCCGCCCAGAAGGTGGCCAATGGCAGATTTGGTCGAGCTCATCGATACATCGGAAATCGCATCGCCAAACAAGCGCTTTACCGCCCCCAGCTCAATCGTATCGGCCATGGTCGATGTGCCATGGGCGTTGATATAATCAATGTCGGCTGGCGTCATGCCCGCCTTTTTCAAAGCCATTTGCATCGAGCGAAAGGCGCCATCACCCTCCGGGTGCGGCGCGGTTACGTGATAAGCGTCACCCGAAAGGCCATAGC
Organism: Sphingomonadales bacterium 28-55-16; assembly: GCA_002278855.1. Lineage (GTDB taxonomy): Bacteria > Pseudomonadota > Alphaproteobacteria > Sphingomonadales > Sphingomonadaceae > Sphingorhabdus_B. The sequence continues at coordinate 49,806 of NCGG01000007.1, read as the reverse complement.
CTACGACTTCCGCGTAAATCTTTGCGCCACGGGCCTTTGCATGCTCATATTCTTCCAAAACGACGACGCCTGCGCCTTCGCCCATGACGAAACCATCGCGGTCCTTGTCATAGGGCCTGCTCGCCGCTTCCGGACGGTCATTATAGCTCGTGTTCAAGGCGCGCGCTTGCGCAAAACCTGCAATCCCGAGCGGGTTAATCGTGCCTTCCGCGCCGCCAGCGACCATGATGTCGGCATCGTCATCGCGGATCATGCGCGCTGCATCGCCAATCGAGTGCGCGCCGGTAGAGCATGCGGTAACGACGGCGTGGTTCGGGCCTTTCAGTCCATATTTGATGCTGACTTGACCGGAAATGAGGTTGATTAAGCGGCCATGGACGAAATGTGGGCTGACGCGGCTTGGGCCTTTTTCTGCGAGCAACAACGCTTCGCTTTCAATGCCTGGAAGACCGCCAATACCCGATCCAATCGAGCAGCCAGCACGTACCTTCTGTTCTTCGGTCAATTCGGTCAGGCCCGCATCTTCCAATGCTTGGCCAGCGGCATCAATACCGTAAATGATGAAAGGATCGACCTGACGCTGCACCTTGTGGTCAACGCGCTTGTCGGGGTCAAAGCCCCAAGGATGGTCCTTTGGCTTCACTTCGCAGGCAATAAGACATTTCTGGTTGCTTGCGTCGAAATGCGTAATCATGCCCGCGCCAGATTTTCCGGCAAGCAGGTTGGACCAAGTGGTTTCAACATCTGCACCCAAGGGTGTAACCAGACCTAATCCGGTGACCACGACACGACGCATTGCGTTATCTCCATATGCTTATCTTTGCGGCCTATTACTGTGAATGAAGGCCAAAAAGCAAACGGCTTTCCGACGGGAGCGCTGTTGACGCTGGCCGGAAAGCCGTTTGAATTTCTAATGATACGCGCAACACATTGCGCGCGACGGTTTAGCCGTTGCTGTTGATGAAATCGATCGCGTCCTTGACGGTGGCGATCTTTTCAGCGGCGTCGTCTGGGATTTCGACGTTGAATTCTTCTTCAAACGCCATAACCAGTTCGACGATGTCGAGGCTGTCTGCGCCAAGATCATCGATGAAGCTTGCTGCTTCTGTGACCTTGTCGGCTTCCACGCCCAGATGTTCTACTACGATCTTTTTGACCCGTTCAGCGGTATCGCTCATTTTTGTGCCCCTTATTGGTTGGGATGATGAATTTCAGCTATCGCCCTAATGTCCAGATTGGCCGCTGGCAAGTGGCAAGCGAAGGTTATGCGTCAAAGCATCGCCATGCCGCCATTCACATGGATTGTCTGGCCTGTAATATAGCCAGCTTCTCTGGATGCGAGATACGCAACCGCAGCGCCGATGTCGGAACCCTCGCCCATGCGACCCATCGGGATACGCGCGTTGAGTGCGTCTTTCTGGGCATCTGGCAGGCTTTCGGTCATTGCGGTTGCAATAAAGCCGGGCGCAACGCAATTGGCCGTCACGTTACGGCTGGCGAGTTCCTGTGCAATGGCCTTGGTCATCGCTGTAAGGCCGCCTTTCGATGCGGCGTAATTGGCTTGGCCGGGGTTGCCCGTGGTGCCAACAACGCTGGTAATCGTAATAATCCGGCCAAAGCGCGCCTTCATCATCGGCTTGGTGGCGGCGCGCATCAGGCGGAATGTGGATTCAAGGTTGATGCGGATAACATCGTCCCATTCCTCATCCTTCATACGCATCGTGAGGTTGTCGCGGGTAACGCCAGCGTTGTTCACAAGAATATCGATCTGACCCAATTTCGCGAGCGCAGCAGGAACAAGCGCTTCGACGCTGTCTTTGTCGCTTAAGTTGCAAGGGACCGCTACATGGTCGCCGCTTAATGATGCTCTAAACGCCTCCAGCTTCTCCACATTGGAACCGGAAACCGCGAGACGCGCACCTTGGGCCGCAAGCGCATGGCAGATTGCACTGCCGATTCCGCCCGATGCGCCTGTGACGAGCGCAGTCATGCCGGTGAGATCGAACATATTACTCTCCCTTAAACTCAGGTGGGCGTTTTTCCAGAAACGCGTTGATAGCTTCGTCATTATCCGCCGTGGCGTGCGCAAGGCTTTGCATCGCGGCGGACATTTCGAGGATATTTTTAAGATCTGCTGTCTGCCCTTCGCGCAACAGGCGCTTGGTCATGCGGACGGCATGTGGCGGGTTTGCCGCGATCTTGTCCGCAACCTTACGCGCGGCGGTCATTAGGTTGGCATCATCCACCACTTCGGAAACGAGCCCGATGCGCAAGGCTTCTGCTGCGTCGATGGTCTCACCGGTTAAGGCAAGCTCAGTGGCTTTGGAAAAACCAACGATGCGCGGCAAAAGCCATGCGCCGCCGTCACCCGGCGTAATGCCCAGTCGCACGAAGCTTTCGGCAAATTTGGCCGAAGACGCGGCAATGCGAATGTCGCACATCGTGGTCAGGTCAAGCCCTGCGCCGATGGCTGCGCCATTAACGGCTGCAATGACTGGAACCTCAAGCGCTTGAAACATCAAGGGCAGTCGCTGAATACCATATTTGTAGTTGCGCCGGGTTTCAGCAGGCAGGCCGGCCCGCAATCCACCGCTATCCGGGCGCATCTGTTTGAGGTCGCCCCCGGATGAAAAAACTGTCCCTGCACCTGTAAGGATAACGCAGCGTACCGACATATCCTGATCCGCCGCCATGAATGCATCGCACATCTGATCGACGACAGCGACATCCGATATTGGGTTACGCTTTTCGGTCATATTCAAGGTGATGGTTAATATACCGCCATCGCGTGACTGAAGGATTTGGTCGGTCATTATATATCTTTCAACAAAGCTTCGATGTCATCCATGCTGATGACGCTTGCGGTCGCAATGTCTTCGCCCGCGCTGCGCTTAACCATGGGAGATAAGACTTTACCGCCGAACTCGGCGAAGTGGGTCACACCCGCCTCTGCCATGGCAATCGCCGATTCGCGCCAACGCACACGGCCAGTGACTTGCTGCACCAACTGCGCAGAAATGGTGTCGGGGTCGGAAACAGCCGCTGCCGTGACATTGGCAAAAAGCGGCACCAAAGGCGCGTGGATTGTTGTGGTGGCAAGGGCGCTTGCCATGTCATCGGCGGCAGGCTGCATCAATGGGCAGTGAAAAGGTGCGGATACGGGCAGCAATATCCCCCGCTTAATGCCATGCTCCTTTGCCAACGCAATCGCGCGGTCAATCGCACCCTTATGTCCGGATATAACGACTTGCGATGGGTCATTGTCATTGGCCACTGTGCAAGTTTCGCCTTCCGCGGCCGCCGCAGCCAAGCTTTCTGCCTTTTCTATGTCTGCACCAAGCAAAGCGGCCATGGCGCCAATGCCAACCGGCACAGCCGCCTGCATCGCACGCCCGCGCAGCTTCAGCAAAGCAGCCGTCACCGACAGCGGCAACGCCCCTGCGGCACAAAGCGCCGTATATTCGCCCAAGGAATGGCCCGCGACGAAGTTGCACTTTTCGACCAAACGCACGCCGCCCTCTTTTTCCAAAACACGTAGGGTCGCAATGGCATTGGCCATAATCGCGGGTTGCGCATTTTCGGTGAGCGTCAATTCGCTTTCCGGACCGTCACACATCAGGCGGAAAAGATGCTGGCCGAGCGCTTCGTCGACTTCTTCAAACACTGCGCGGGCGATGGGGCTGGCTTCGGCGAGCATTTTGCCCATGCCAACGGCTTGGCTGCCTTGCCCGGGGAAAATAAATGCGCGCATGATTGCTCCTTTTGGTCCGTGTTATGGCTAGCTCGCCTATGGCGCGGCGCTTGATGTTGCAAGTCCGAACGGCACAATGTGGTTGTCGGCATCATGACCAATGTCTGCGCGGCCAAGATAGTTTATGCCCGTTTTCGCGCACCAACGCCGGGCTATTTCCTCTGCGCCTTCGCCAAAGGGGCGGTCATTGTCGGGCACATCGCTGACACGGCCAAGCCGCAATCCGGTCAGCCCCACGGACCGTAAATGGCTCGTGACATGAAAAAAGGCGCGGTCATAGCCATAGAGATATTCGCTCACCTCTTCGACCATCAGTACATGGCCGCTGAGGTCTGGCATCAAGGGCGTCCCGACCATCATGGCCAGTGTCATCAGGTTGAACGCCGCATGTTTTGCGCCCGCCTGCACATGCGGTTCAAGCGATTGCGGGGAGGCGCGCAGCATCCAGTCAAGTGCCCGCACTAACGCCGCCGCGCCACCGTCGCGCCGCAAATCGGCTGGCATCGGTCCATGACAGACTCGTCCTATTTTTGCGGCATATAATGCGCCAAGCAAATTGCCCGCATCACTATACCCCATATAAATTTTGTCCCCTGCCGCCGACTTAAGCGCCGCCACAGCGTCGTGCGCAATGCGGCATGCGCCATATCCGCCGCGCACAAACCAGACCGCGTCAAGGTCGCGATCATTGGCAAGGTCCACAAATGCCGCAATACGCGCATAATCCGGTCCGGCGAAATGCCCCGCTTCGGCAAAGCATTGGTCGTGAAAGACCAGTTCGGCATTCGGGTGGGTGGTCGTTGCCAGTGCCGTAACCCGTGCGGCGTCCGCACGGGTAAACGGCGTTGATGGCGCGCAAATACCTATCCGCATAAATAACCTGCTTTCCCAATCATCGTTGTTCCCGCGCAGATGCGAAACCTACTCTGGGTCGTGATGTTTCGACACAGTGAGATTTGGCCCCCGCCTGCGCCGAGGTAACGACATTTTGTGTATACAGGACCATTGCCAAAATCATCTTCCGGCCATAACCGCCACTGATGCACAAAAACAAATCCTATTTCTTCTGTGGTATCGGTGGTTCGGGCATGTTGCCTTTGGCCAATATCGTGCGCGATGCAGGCGCGGCTGTTTCCGGATCTGACCGCGCGTTGGATCAAGGCCGGCTGGGACCGAAATTCGAATGGCTCCAAAGCTTAGGCATTGACCTGTTTCCGCAAGATGGCAGCGGTATTATCAGCGGCGACCAGATCCTGATCGCGTCCGCCGCCATTGAGGACAGCGTTCCCGATATCGCCAAGGCCAATGCGCTGGGCTGTACCCGTTTGACACGCGCCGAATTGCTCGCAGATTTGTTTAACGCCGCTTTGCGCAGCGTTGCCGTGGGCGGAACGAGCGGAAAATCTACGGTAACGGGCATGATCGGCTGGATATTGACGGACGCCGGACGTGATCCCACCATCATGAACGGCGCGGTGATGAAGAACTTCGTTGCCGATGACGCGCCCTTTGCCAGTGCGCGGGTCGGGCAGGGCGAAGTGTTTGTCAGCGAAGTCGATGAAAGCGATGGGTCGATTGCGTTGTTTGCGCCCGAGGTGGCGGTCCTGAACAATGTCAGTCTCGATCACAAAACGCTTGAAGAATTGCGGCAGTTGTTTGGCGACTTTGCCAAAAAGGCGAAAGCCTGTGTCTGGAACGCCGATGATGCAGAGACTATGGCACTTATTGCGCCGATGCACCTGTCCGGCGCGGTAAGTTTCGGCTTTTCGGCTGACGCCGATTTCCGCGCAACGGACATCATTGACCTCCCGCTCGGCAGCCGCTTCGCGCTTCACGCGCTGGGCGAAGCACATGCCGTTTCATTGATCGTACCCGGCAGGCACAATATCGCCAACGCCCTTGCCGCTATTGCCGCAAGCGTCGCGCTTGGCGTGCCTGCAGAGCAAGCGGTGCGCAGCGTAGAGCGTTTCTGCGGCCTTGCGCGCCGTTTTGACATTGTCGGCACCGCCAATGACATCACGCTCATCGACGATTTTGGCCATAACCCCGACAAGATCGCGGCGACGCTTGCGACGCTGAAGGCCTTTCCGGGGCGCATCATCGCGTTTTTTCAACCCCATGGCTACGGCCCCATCCGCGTCATGGGCGGCGAACTCGCTACGGTGTTCGCAGCGATGCTGGGGGAGGACGACCATCTGATCCTCTGCGACCCCGTCTATTTCGGCGGCACGGTGGACAAAAGCACGGGTAGCCCAAGCATTACCGACGCAGTCACTGCCGCGGGCCGTAACGCCGAATATATCCCGATGCGCGAAGAATGTGGCAACCGCATCGTCGAACTGGCGCGACCCGGCGACCGGATCGTGATCATGGGGGCAAGGGATGACACGTTGAGCGGTTTTGCGGCCGATGTGTTGAAGCGACTATCTGTATAGTTGCTTCTCCGCCCGAATCGCTTGCTTTTCCTGTGAATCACACCTAAGCGGCCCACTTCGCTTGGGGCAACCCTCGTGATTACGAAGAAGGCCGGAGGGGCGTATGCATGGTGCTGCGTCAGCGATCGGTAGGAACAAGGAAACGCCCATGTCTCTGTACGAGCATGTATTTTTGGCGCGTCAGGACCTTTCACAGGCCCAAGTTGATGCGCTGGCAGAAGCTGCCACCAAGATTGTAGAAGACAATAATGGCAAGGTCATAAAGACCGAAACCTGGGGTCTTCGCACATTGACCTACAAAATTCAGAAAAACCGCAAAGCGCATTTCGTAATGCTCGACATCGATGCTTCGGGCGACACCATCGCCGAACTCGAGCGTCAGACACGCATGAACGAAGACATCATCCGTTACATGACCGTCCGCGTGGACGCGCATGAAAAGGGCCCATCGGTCATGATGCGCAAGAGCGACCGTCCAGAGCGCAGCGAACGCGGCGAACGTGGCGGATTTGGTGGCGGCGACCGTGATCGCGGCGCACCTCGTCCAGACCGCGGCGACCGCCCCGATCGCGCACCCCGTGCAGAGCAGGAGGCTTAAATTATGGCACGTCCGTTTTTCCGTCGCCGCAAGTCCTGCCCATTCCAGGGTAAAGATGCGCCGCAAATCGATTATAAAGATGTACGCCTGCTTCAGGGTTACATTTCAGAGCGCGGCAAGATTGTCCCGTCGCGCATCACCGCCGTATCGGCAAAGAAGCAGCGTGAACTGGGCCAAGCTATCAAGCGCGCCCGTCACATCGGCCTTCTGCCGTACATCGTGAAGTAGGAGCCGAAGACATGGATATCATACTTCTCGAACGCGTTGAAAAGCTGGGTGCAATTGGTGACGTTGTCACCGTGAAGGACGGCTATGCCCGTAACTTCCTGCTGCCGAACAAAAAAGCGCTCCGTGCAAACGAAGCCAACCGCAAGGTTTTCGAAGCCAACCGCGCGAAAATCGAAAGCGATAACGCAACCCGCCGTGATGAAGCCCAAAAGGCATCGGGCAGTGTCGAAGGCAAGCAGATCGTTCTGATCCGTGCAGCTTCGCAAACTGGCCAGCTTTACGGTTCAGTCTCGGTCAAGGATATCGTTGACGGACTGGTCGCCCAGGATGCCAAGGTTTCCAAGGGCATGATCGTGCTTGAACGCCCGATCAAGACGCTCGGCATTTTCGCTGTCAAAGTGGTTCTGCACCCTGAAGTTAGCGTTAATGTTCAGGTCAATGTGGCCCGTTCGGATGACGAAGCTGAATTGCAGAAGGACGGCGTTAACGTTCTCGATCAGATGTTCGAAGCTGAACAGGCCGAGATCGCTGCTGAAGCAATTGAAGCGCAGGTTGAAGCCGAAGTCGCATCAGACGCAGCTGATGCTGCCGAAGCTGCTGCCAACGCAAAGCGCCGCGAAGAGCAAGCTGCCGCTAAGGCTGCTGCTGAAGCCGCTGGCCTTTCGGCTGAGGCAAGCGACGAAGCGTAAAGCCTTCGACTGCTGCATACAAAAAGCCGCCTTGTTGCAAAACAGGGCGGCTTTTTTGTGTTACACACGGCACGGCATACTGAACGTGTTTCCGGGCGACGATTAGGGTCCTCTAGGGTGGCTGCACGGGGCCTTGCAGTCGTTACTGGTTGCCTGCGCTTTTGTTCTCTATGGTTCGCGTTATGACTGCGCCCATCATCATCACCGCCGAAATGGGAAAAACCGACCAAGCATGGGCGAACGGATTGCGCCGCGCGCATTTTCCGGTGGAGCGCAATTTTGTCGATGCGCATATCACGCTATTTCATCATTTGCCGCCAAGCCATTTGCCCGAAGTAAAATCGCGTCTGGCGGCGCTTGGAACGGAATATTCGGCGCCTGTTGCGCATCTGACCGATGTTAGTCTGTTGGGCACGGCCGTAGCATTTCAGGTTGATAGCCCTGAGCTGCTCAGCCTCCGTGCCGCGCTTGCTGATGCATTTCGCGGGTTGTTAATCCCGCAAGATCAGGCATTGCCCAAATTGCACATCACAGTCCAGAATAAGGTTCCGGCTTCGGTCGCCAGAGCACTTCATACCCAATTATCGTCAACATTTCGTCCGCGACCACTCGTGATTTCTGGCCTATCTGCTTATTATTATCGCGGCGGGCCATGGGAGCATATTGGCAGATGGGCATTTCGCGGCTGACAATGCTTGACCCGCTTAAACCCCGCGCTTATAGCGCCGCGTGCTTCCCCGCAAATGCTGGGATTCACGCTTGGATGGCGAAGTAGCTCAGCTGGTTAGAGCGGTGGAATCATAATCCATAGGTCGGGGGTTCAAGTCCCTCCTTCGCTACCATTTCTTTGGTGTGTGCGTCCGCCAAGTCACAGATAATTTGTTGATCCGTGTGCATCTCTCCAATCTGTCCAATCGCCATGGGCGGTTGCCGCGCATCGCTGTGGGCGCTACACCGCGTTCATGAAGGACTGCACCCAATGCATTGTACGTAATCGTGCAATCTGCGCCGGCCTCGAACCCGACGAGCTTGAGGCATTGGGCCAACTTGGCCGAAAGCAAAGAATTTCCAAAGGTCAGACCGTGCTTTGGGAGGGGGATGACTCTGTCGTCGTCGCCAATGTTATTGCAGGCGTCCTGAAAGCGTCGATGAGCATGGCCGATGGCCGTGAGCAGATTGTGGGCATTGTCTTTTCGTCTGATTTCATCGGCCGTCCCTTCGCCCAACAGAGCCCCTATAGCGTAACCGCGCTGACCGACGCCGAATTGTGCGTATTTTCACGCGCGACCTTTGACAGCTTTGCGCGGAAGCATCCCGAATTGGAGCATAAGTTGCTGCAGCAGGCGCTCAACGAACTTGATCGTGCGCATGAATGGATGCTGCTGCTTGGGAAGAAAACCGCGACCGAACGCATCGCGACCTTATTGCTTGAAATGTCGGTTCGCCTTGGCGAAACCGGATGCACTGCGGACAAAAGCGGGTTGGATGCGTTTGAATTGCCGCTGGATCGGCGGCAAATGGGCGACGTGTTGGGGCTGACCATCGAAACAGTTAGCCGCCAATTGTCGCGACTAAAGGCCGATGGCGTTATTGCGCTGCCCGACCGCCGCACGGTGTTTATTCGTGACCGTGAACGGCTTCAGGACCTTGCTGCCGCTGTCTGAGCAGGCATGTCGGGTTAGTTTTACCAAAGCGGCTTAATTTTTGCCTGTGTCGGCAGGGCCGCCAACCAAAACAAAATGCCGGTCGCAATAGCCGCAATCAACATAGCCTTTTTCATCAATCTGGAGCCAAATGCGGGGGTGCCCCAACGCTGCTGGAATATCTCCGCTGCCATCGCAGGCTACACGCGGTTCACGTACGCGGATGATTTCGGGTTCATATTTGTTCATATGCGCCGCTTAGCAAAGCCGCCGCGACCCTGCAACGGGTCAGAAAGCGTTGAGTGTGATTGCACTGCTACCGCGCCTTCGCTATCGCGGGCAGATGTCCGAACAAGCTATCTCGATAAAGAACCTCTCCAAAAAATATGCAGGGGGGAAACAGGCGCTCAACGATGTCAGTTTTGACGTTGCGCAAGGCTCAATTTTCGGTTTGCTTGGGCCAAATGGTGCCGGCAAATCCACCCTGATTAATATCTTGGCCGGGTTGGTTATGAAAACATCCGGCAGCGCGTCCATTTGGGGTTTCGACATTGACGCCCATCCGCGCAATGCCAAGGCGTCTATCGGCATTGTGCCGCAGGAAATCATGTTCGACCCGTTCTTCACGCCCAAGGAAGCGTTGGAGCTGCAAGCTGGCTTATATGGTGTACCCAAATCAAAGCGGCGGACGATGGAGCTGCTGAAGGCTGTACGGCTTGAGGACAAGGCCGACGCATATGCCCGGACATTATCGGGCGGCATGAAACGTCGCTTGTTGGTGGCCAAGGCCATGGTGCATGCGCCGCCGGTGATTGTGCTCGATGAACCGACCGCCGGCGTCGACATCGAGCTGCGCCAGCAATTGTGGGACTATGTTCAGGAACTGAACCGCCAAGGCGTTACCGTGGTCTTGACCACGCATTATCTCGAAGAGGCCGAGCAATTATGTGACCGGATCGCGATCATCAACCATGGGCAACTTATCGCCAATAAGCCCACACGCGAATTGGTCGGCATGGCCCGCGAAAAGGCAGTATTGCTGACGCTGGATCGCGATGTGACCCGTGCGCCAACGCATGAAGCTTTTGAAAAGGTGGAGCTGGTCGGAGACCGGACCATTGCCATCACTTATAACAAAGACCGCATGAATGCTGGCGAAGTCCTCTCTGTGATTCAGGGCCTCGGGCTTGGCATTGTCGATGTGACCACCAAAGAAGCGGATTTGGAGGACGTCTTCCTTCGTTTGACGAGCTCGGTGTAAATGGAAGCGGATGTTCTGATCATCGGGTCCGGTGCTGCTGGCCTTACGGCTGCGTTGCAATTGGCCGCTACGCGCAAAGTTGCGGTGCTGGCGAAGGGATCAATTTCTGATGGCGCGACAGCCTGGGCGCAGGGCGGCATTGCCGCCGTGCTTGAACCGGGCGACAATTTTGCGAACCATATCGAGGACACGATGGTTGCAGGCGCTGGGCTTAACAACCGCGCAACAGTTGAGTTCGTCGTCGAAAATGCGCCGGTTGCCATTGAACGATTGGCGCAGCTTGGCGTGCCGTTCAATCTTGAGGGCAATGACTGGCATCTAACGCGCGAAGGCGGGCACAGCCACCGGCGGATCGTCCATGTCGACGATGCCACTGGCTGGGCGGTGCAGCAAGCGCTTGAAACTGCCGCCAGAGCGCATCCGAATATCATTTTAGTGCCCGATATGGTCGCGGTGGATCTGATTTCCGGACGACATCAGGAACGTTTTTCAACCTCAGGTCGAATTCATGGGGTTTATGCGCTGAACCGCAAGACGGGTCTGGTGGAGACCTTCACCGCGCGCGCCACAATTCTTGCATGTGGCGGCGCTGGTCGGGCATATTTGTACTCCACCGCCCCACGTGGCGCGACCGGAGATGGCATCGCCATGGCCTGGCGTGCAGGCTGTCGTGTGTCGAATATGGAATTCATGCAATTCCACCCGACCTGCCTCTACAATCTTGATGTCAAAAATTTCCTGATCACCGAAGCTGTCCGGGGTGAAGGCGGCATCCTCAGAAACCCAAAAACCGGGCATCGCTATATGCCCGATTATGACGAGCGCGCCGAACTTGCGCCGCGTGACATTGTCGCGCGCGCCAATGACGCCGAGATCAAGCGCGACGGTCTGGATTATGTTCATCTCGATATTAGCCACAAGCCACCCGAATTTGTAAAAACGCATTTCCCCAATATTTACGAAAAGCTGCTTGGGCTTGGCATCGACATTACGCGGGAGCCTATCCCCGTTGTGCCCGCGCAGCATTATACCTGCGGCGGTGTGCTAGTGGATCTGGATGGCCGAACCGACGCGCCGGGGCTCTATGCGGCAGGCGAAGTGACGCAAAGCGGGTTGCATGGCGCGAACCGTCTGGCGTCGAATTCATTGCTGGAATGCTTCGTCTTTGGCGATGCCTGTGCCCGGCATATCGAGGCGCATTGGGACAGCCTACCACCGCCGCCTGCGATCCGGCATTGGGACGAAAGCCGTGTCACCGACAGCGACGAGGAGGTCGTCATCGCGCAATGCTGGCGCGAAATCCGGCAGTTTATGTGGAACTTCGTCGGCATCGTGCGCACGACGAAACGGCTCGAGCGGGCGCAGCACCGCATTGACCTGTTGCGCAGTGAGGTTGCCGATTATTACAGCCATTTCAGGGTCACCCCTGACCTTATCGAGCTGCGCAACCTTGTTGAGGTAGCCGCGTTGATCATCCGTTCCGCGCTATCGCGGCATGAGAGCAGGGGTTTGCACTTCACGCTGGATTATCCCGCGCTGGCGAACGCGGCGGTCGATACGATTTTGGTGCCGTAAGCACAAAACACTTTCCTACAGATACCCATTTCAGGCAGAGTCGATTCTGGATGTTTGGAGGATGTTATGACGTTTCAAAATGGCGCTTTGACTTTTACGGTACGCGGTTTTTTGCAGCTGTCTCTCTTGGCATTTTTGGCCGCGATCGCCTTGCCTGCTGTGGCGGCAACCCCAGAAGAGACCGCGCGTCAGGTGTTGACGAAGTCCCCGATCATCGACGGTCATAACGATACGCCGCACCAAATTGCGGAGTTGTTTGATCGCGATTTTTCCAAATTTGACCTGAACGCCTTGCCTGCCGATGTTTTGGCAAAAACGCACACCGACATCCGCGCCGCGCGCGCCGGTTTTCTTGGGGGCCAATTCTGGTCAGTTTATGTCGATGCAGCTTTGCCCAAGGATGCGGCGGTGACCCGCACCATGCAGCAAATTGACGTCGTGCGGCAGATGATCGCGCGGTATCCGGACAGCTTTGCTTATGCGTCCACAGCGGCCGAGGTTGAGGCCGCGATGAAGGCAGGCAAGATTGCCTCGCTGATTGGTATGGAGGGCGGGCATTCCATCGGCGACTCGCTTGGAATTCTGCGGCAGACTTACGCGCTTGGCGCGCGGTATATGACCATCACGCATAGCCTGACCACCGATTGGGCAGACAGCGCCACCGACGCGCCCAAGCATGATGGATTGGCGCCCTTTGGTTTCGAAGTGCTCGCTGAAATGAACCGGCTGGGAATGATTGTCGACATAAGTCATGTGTCCGAGGCGACCATGCACGACGTTTTGGACAAGACCACGGCGCCGGTGCTCTTTACGCACAGCAATGCGCGCGCCATCACGCCGCACCCGCGTAATGTGCCCGATACCGTTCTGAAGCGCCTTCCGCAAAATGGCGGCGTGGTGATGGTAACCTTTGTGCCCGGCTTTACATCGGCCGAACGACGCCAGTGGGAGTATCAGCGCTCGGCTGTCGCCGGTCGCGCGAAGACGGAATTTTCAGGCAACCCAGACGGCGAAAAGGCCGCTGTGGACGCCTGGATTGCGGCAAACCCACAGCCCAAGGCCACACTTGCGCAAGTCGCTGATCATATCGACCATATCCGCAAGGTGGCCGGGATCGCGCATATCGGCATTGGCGGCGATTTCGGTGGCGTAGATGAATTGCCCGTCGGCCTAGAGAATGTGTCCACCTATCCCGCATTGTTCGCCGAACTCGTCCGCCGTGGCTATTCGAAAACCGACCTCGCCAAAATCGCGCAAGGCAATGTTCTGCGCGTCATGCGTGCTGTCGAAAAGGCAGCGGTCAAGTGATTTTAGCCAGCAAAACCTTTGGCCAGATAGCGTTCTGCGATGGCGGCATGGAGGGCGGCGCCGCGGGCCATGACGCTATCGTCCAACACCATTCGGTTGGAGTGTAGCCCACAACAGGACCGCCAGTCGTCGCCTTCATGGGATGCACCCAAGAAGAACATTGCGCCGGGAACTTTTTCGAGGACATACGCAAAATCTTCCGCACCCATGATGGGCGTATCGAGCGTTATCCAGCTTTCGGCACCGAACATAGTTTCAACCACAGATTTGCCGAATTGGACGGCGCGGTCGTCGCAGACGGTGACGGGGAAGCCCTGTTCAATATGTACTTCCGCGCTGCACCCATGCGCAGCAGCGATGCCAGGGGCGAGGCGGTGCAGCTCTTCGGCCACCCGCGCGCGCGACTGCGGCGACAATGTGCGGATTGTGCCAAGTAAATGCGCGGTTTCGGGAATGATATTGTTCGTGGTGCCCGCCGAAATTTTGGCGATGGTGATGACCGCTGGATTGAACACCGAAATCTTGCGCGTGACCATCGTCTGGATCGCCGAGACGATTTCGCAGGCAACGGGGACGGGATCGACGGCGTCATGCGGCATGGAGGCATGGCCGCCTGCGCCCTTAACGGTGATGGTCAGCACGTCGGATGAAGCCAATAATGGCCCGCTTCGGCCACTGAACACACCGCGCGGCGCATTGGGCATGATGTGCAAGGCAAATGCCGCGTCAGGCAGCGGATCAATCAGGCCATCGTCCAGCATGAAGCGTGCGCCATGATGGCCTTCTTCGCCCGGCTGAAACATGAACTGGACGGTACCCGCAAGTTGATCGCGCTTGGCACACAGCATCTTGGCTGCACCGACCAGCATAGCGACATGGGTGTCATGCCCACAGGCATGCATCGCGCCTTCGGTCAGCGAGCTATATTCAAGTCCGGTATCTTCATGGAGCGGCAATGCATCCATATCGCCCCGTAGAAGCACATTACGGCCGTTGGCAGGGCCTTTGAGGGTCGCGACGAGCCCAGTCGTCGACGGCCCCTCACGCAGATCGAGCGGTAGCCCAGCAAGCGCGGCCTTTATTTTTGCCAATGTCTTGGGATTGTGCAGACCCAATTCCGGCTCGGCATGGATAGCCCGCCGCAGGTCGACAAGGTCGGGAAGAATGTTTTCGGCGTCGTCGCGCCAGTCAGTGCTGATTAAGTCCATGACTTATCTAGCACCAGCCTGGCGCGACCGACAACAGTCTTAATTTTCCAATCTTACGGTCACATATTGCGTGGCCGCGCCGCGCCGTTTGACACCAAGCAAGATCGCACCGCGACCAGCGGCTTGTGCGTCCTTGACGGCAGTCGCGAGACCAGCGGCTGTGGTGACTGGTTTGTAATTGGCAGAGACGATGACATCGCCACGGCGCAAGCCAACCTGCGCACCTGTGCCTGAGCCGGGAACGTCGACAACGATGCCTTTGACTTCTGCGGTCATACCCAATGCCCGTGCGATTTCCGCGTTGAGCGGAATGACGCTGAGGCCGAGCTTGTCGCGGATGACCTTCGAATCGGGCGTGTCGGTCTGCTTGTCGAAATCCTTGTTTTCTTCAGGATTGAAGTTGCTTTGCGCGAGCTTTTCTTCGGGCGGACGTGCGCCGACCGTTGCGGTCAAATTCAACGGCTTGCCTTCGCGCAAAATATCAAGCGGGATCCGTGTTCCGGGCCTGATGTTTGCAACAATGTAAGACAGCGTGGAGTCGGGCGTGACCTCGCGCCCATCGACGCGCAAAACGATATCACCTTCTTTCAGACCCGCTTTATCGGCGCCTTCGCCGGCGACGACGCGGGCAACGAATTCACCGCGATTTTTTTCAAGGCCAAGCGCATCGGCAAGGTCTTCGCCCACAGGGGTGATGCTGATACCAAGATAGCCACGTTCCGGACGAACGCCCTTTTTCAGCGATTCAATCACCGGGATTGCCTCTTCGGCAGGAATGGCAAAGCCAACGCCAATATTGGCGCCCACGGGGGAAATCAGGCGGTTATTGATGCCGACCACTTCACCCTTCAGGTTGAACAGCGGGCCACCGGAGTTTCCGGGATTAATTGCGGTATCAGTTTGAATGAAGCGGTCATACGCACCACCCGCACCAATGTTACGCTGAAGCGCGGAGATAATTCCCGCGGTTACGGTGTTACCGAGGCCAAGCGGATTACCAATGGCAATAACCCAATCACCCACGCGGCTTTTCTTGGAATCTGACATTTTGACAAAAGGCAGATCTGTCGCGCGAATTTTCAACAATGCAATATCCGAAGACGGATCGCGGCCCACGATTTCAGCCTGATATTCCTTGCCGTCGAAAAGAGTCACGGTCACGCGGTCAACTGCGTCGCCTGCTGGACCACCGGCAACAACATGGTTGTTGGTGACGATGTAGCCGTCGTTAGTGATCAGAAAGCCCGAACCGCCGCTGGCTTGTTCCTGCGTAACCGGACGACGCTCGCCCGTCAGCGGGTTGAGGCTCGTGGCGACCTGCACCTTTTGACGGGTGGCGATGTTCACGACCGCCGGCTGCAATTGCGCCGCGAGGTCAGCAAAGCTTGATGGCGCGCCACCGGGCGCCAGATTGGCTTGTTCTGAGACAGCAAGGCCAGTCTGCGCCGTGACGGGGTTGTCATTCACAAGAGCAACTGCGCCGCCAGTCATGAGGAGCGCGGTGGTAACTGCATAAGCGTAACGCACGGATATCATTCCCTTCGTATATTCAATGGGCAAATCGCCCGAAAATCAGCCTCTCGATGGCGCCGCAAAGCTTAACGCCAATTGAACGGATGTCTTGTGAACCGCTCAGGATGTTGTTCTTTCGATTAACGTCCGTTGCGGAATTTCTCCAGATACGCATTTTGCGGTGACAAGATGATGTTGCTTGAACCCTCGCCGTTCTGGAATGTCTGACGATAGCTCTGCATGGCGCGGTAGAAATCATAGAAGCCCGGATCCTTACCATAGCTTATCGCGTAGATGCGGGCGGCCTCGGCTTCCGCATCGGCACGGATGATCTGCGCTTCCTTCTGGCCTTCGGCGTCGATTGCGATCGCTTCCTGATTTCGCGCGCTCCGCATACGATTATAGGCCGATTGCAACGTTGCGGCGGGCAAATCGGCACGCTTGATGCGGACATCAATAACCTCTGCGCCATATTTGCGGGCTTCGCGGTTCAGCGCGGTCTGGATATTCTCCATGACTTCACCACGCTCGGCGCTCAGCAATGCTACGAAGGTACGCTTGCCCAGCTCGTTGCGCAGCGATGATCCCAAGATTGTGCGCAATTGATCGCGCAAACGATCTTCGGTGCGAATTGTCCGGTACATCTGGGCAGGCTTGGTGATACGGAAGCGGGCAAATGCATCCACCTGCAGCCGCAGCTGGTCGGTAGACAGCACTTCCTGCTGCTCCATCTCAACGCTTAACACCCGCTTGTCGATAATCTGGATCTGTTCAACAAACGGAATGCGGAAGGTAAGTCCGGCACGCGTCTTGCCAAATTGTTCACCGGATTTGTAAGGGTTTACGATCCGGTCAACCTTACCGTAGCTGCTGATGATAGCCTGTTGCGTTTCCGGTACGACCGTGATCGACATGCTCATCAGGATGAGCGCGGCAATTGCGGCCAAGGCGAGGTACACCGGGTTTCGAAGAAAACGGCTGGTCATTGCTTGTTTCCTGTCACGACTACGGGTTCGGCTTTTTGCGCTGCCTTTTTCTGGAATTCTGGAAGCGGGAGATAGGTATTCACACCGCCGGTTTCGACAATCGTCTTGTCGACCTTGCCCAACACCTGTTCCATGGTTTCATAATAGAGACGGCGCTTCGTCACCTCAGGCGCCTCTTTATATTGCACATAGATTTTGTCGAACTCCGCGGTTTCACCAAGCGCGAGTTCGGTGACGCGGCTGGCATAAGCGCGGGCATCGTTAAGATAGCTTTCGCGGCGTTGCTGCGCAGCGTTCACTTCACGGAAGGCGTCGGTAACTTCGGCTGGTGGGTCCGACTGGCGAATGGAGATGCTCTGGATCAAAACGCCTGCCCGATATTCGTCGAGCACTTGCTGCATCCGGCGGCGGACCTCAAGCTCGATAGCGCCCCGGCCAGGGCCGATAGCTTGCGTTAGGTCATAATTGGCCACCGCTGCACGCATGGCGCTTTCGGCGACCTCTTTGACGGTGCCGTCGGGATTGTCGAGCTGGAACAGATACAGCGATGGATTTTTAATCGACCAGCGGACATCATATGCCATGTCGATGATACTCTGGTCCTTGGACAGGACCAGATTTTCGCTGCTTGGCTTGGGCGAACCGACCGAAGTCGTCTGGATCTGCTTTGTGTCGATCTTTGTTATGGTTTCGAACGGTGCGGGTAAGGTAAACTGGATCCCCGGCTGAACCGTCCGCGCAAATTTGCCCAATTGCGTCACAACGCCCTCTTGCTCGGGGCCGATCCGGTGGATGCTTGTCCATACAAGCCACAGTGCCACGATGACGCCGATGATGAGGGGGAACCAACTTTTGCCGTCGGGCCGTTTGGGCAGGCCGCCAAACCCCGCACCTTTGCCACGTAGCATTTCTTCCAGAGAAGGACCGCGTCCGCGTGCGCGCGTCGCCGGGTCGGGTGTCGGATCCCATGGGTTGACGGGATCTTGTTTAGATCGACCTCCGCGTCCGCTTGAATCGCTCGCGGTTCCTTCATCCGCAGAATCCCACGGTCCTTTGCCATCCGTTGCCAAAATTAGGGGTCCCTGTTCGTCAATTTTTGTGGTCATACAGTCTTTATAGGAACGGTTTTTCAGAAAAACAGTGTCAATCCCGCAATTCTGAATCTATTCGGCAAGGCATGACCGATTTTAACGTTTTTTCTGATGCCATAAGCGCCGTTGTAGGAAGCCGTGCGAGCGGCTTGAAAGTTGCCGACGATGCGGTTTCCTTGATGCTCGATGTCTCCGGATTAAACCCTGATCAACGCATTGAAATTGAAGCGGATGTCCGCGCAGCGGTTGAACAGGCTGGCGCACAATCCGTGCGCATCATGTTGACCGCTGAACGCATCGTCCCGCGCCTGATCGCGGTGGCCAGCGGTAAGGGCGGCGTCGGAAAATCAACATTATCAACAAATCTTGCCATTGCGTTGGCCCGTATAGGGCGTTCTGTAGGGCTGGTTGATGCAGATATTTATGGCCCATCGCAGCCGCGGCTGATGGGCGCCGAGGGCATCAAACCCGAAGCCGACGGCAATATCATGATACCCGTTATGGGTGCAGGTGGCGTGCCTTTTCTTTCCATGGGGCAATTGGTCAATCCTGGGCAGGCTATCGCTTGGCGCGGTCCAATGGCGGGCAATGCGCTGTCACAGCTTGTCGATGCCAAATGGGGTCATGTCCGGGACATCGTCGTTGATATGCCTCCGGGCACGGGCGACATTCAATTGTCGATGGTTCAAAAGCACAAACCGATAGGCGCGGTCATCATTTCTACCCCACAAGATCTGGCGCTCATGGATGCGATGCGGGCCATCAGCTTTTTCGACACGGCCAAGGTGCCTATCATTGGCTTGGTCGAAAATATGGCGGGCTATTTGTGCCCGCATTGTGGTGAAATGAGCGATCCATTCGGCTCGGGCGGCGCGGAGGCGGCGGCGAAGGAATTGGGCATTCCCTTTTTGGGGCGGATACCGCTCGACATCAAAATCCGGATGGAAAGCGATGCGGGTACGCCGCCTGCTTTGGGTGAAGGCCCGATTAGCGATGCCTATTCCGCAATTGCACAGCGGGTCGCAACGTGGATTGATTCGCCGAAAGACAATGCTGCATGAATGATATGCCCGCACCCAAAGAGGGCATAAGCCGCAGAAATCTGATGATTGGCGGTGGTGTGGGTGTTGGACTGTTGGTGGCATGGGGACTTTGGCCGCGCCGTTATGTCCCAAATTTGCGCACCGCTGATGGCGAGCATCTGTTCGGACCATGGCTGAAAATCGCGGAAGACGGCAAGGTCGTTGTCGCCATTCCGCAAAGCGAATCGGGCCAAGGCGTATATACGGCGCTGGCGCAGATTGTAGCAGGCGAGTTGGGCGCCGATTGGCGTTCGGTTGCGGTCCAGCCCGTGCCGCCAAGCCCGATATTTGCCAATATATTACTGGCGCGCGAATGGTCGCCTGCATTTTTACCCGAAAATGTCGGGATCGACGGCAATAGCGGCGTCCTTGGCGGCAGCATTAACGAACTGGCCCGCCGCGACATGTTTGTTGTGACCGGGGGGTCGTCATCCATCCGTCAGTTCGAAAGGCCATGTCGCGAAGCTGGCGCTGCTGCGCGGGCGTTGTTATGTCAGGCGGCCGCGGCGCGGTGGGATATTGCGTGGGAACAGTGCCGGACCGAGCGGGGCTTTGTAATCGCCGGAAAGCGGCGTTTGTCCTTTGCCGCGTTGGTGGTTGAGGCATCGGCGCTTGACGTGCCATCACCGATCCCGCTGAACCCATCGGCACGCAACCATCTTTCCGGCCGCGACGCCCCGCGCCTTGATTTGTCGGCAAAGGTCGACGGCAGCGCAAGTTTCGCGGCGGATATCCGCTTGCCAGACATGCTGTTTGCTTCGGTTCGGGCCGGGCCAGCGGGGGACACCCGTTTGATCTCGGCCGATACGAAAGCCGGAATGAAGATACGCGGCGTGCTTCAGATCGTCAAAACCGAAAATTGGGTCGCCGCCGTTGCAAGCAATTGGTGGGCGGCGAACAGCGCACTTGATGCCATAAAGCCGGTGTTCAGGACGAAGGGCCGCATGGCCGACAGTGCTCAGATTGCGCAATCGCTTTCCGACGCGATCGCGAAAGGGCCGGGCTTTCGCGCCACGAAAACGGGTGATGTAGATTCGGCCATGGCGCCCGAAACCGCGTCGCGTGTTTTCAGGGCAGACTATTCGGTGGGGGCGGCGGTTCACGCCCCCATTGAAACGCGGGCGGCGACGGCGAATTTCCGCGATGGGCGCTTGCAATTGTGGCTCGCCACGCAAGCGCCGCAAGCGGCAAAGCGTGCCGCAGCAGTTGCCATTGGCATAGATGTTGACGATGTCGTGCTATATCCGGTTATGGCCGGGGGCAGTTTCGATCGCAATTTCGACAATGTCATCGCTGCACAGGTTGCCGTTATTGCCAAAGAAGTCGGCCGACCCGTCCAATTAACGTGGTCTCGCACAGAAGACTTCATGCGTGATCATGTCCGCAGTCCAGCACTTGGCAGAATTTCAGCGGCTATGAACGCGGAAGGCGCGATCACTGGTTTTGCTATAAAGGTCGCGGCGGCATCAACCATGCGTGAACTTGCCAACCGGATCGATGGCCAAATAGCAGACAAAGCCCGGAAGTCGGCCTCGGGCGAATTTGACGTTATGGCGGTTGATGGGGCCCAGATTCCTTACGCCATACCCAATATCACGATTGACCATTTTCCTGTCGCAATGCCGATGCCGACGGGTCCATCGCGTGGTCTGGCCAACAGCTATAATTGTTTCTTCGTCGAGGGATTTATCGACGAACTGGCACATAAGGCGGGCGTTGAGCCGCTGTCATTTCGAATGCAGATGCTGGTTGGGCAGACCAGGCTGGCGCGTTGCCTGACCGGTGTCGCAACGATGGCCGGATGGGACGGCGGCGGGTCGGGCAGCGGGCGTGGCCTTGCCTGCCACAGCATGCGCGGTAGCCATATTGCTATCATCGTCACCGCGCGCACCAGCGAGACCGGCGTGCGTGTCGAGCGCATTCATGCTATGGCCGACTGCGGCCGTTTGATTAACCCTGATCTGGCACGGCAGCAGATTGAAGGCGGCATCGTCTTTGGATTGGCGCAAGCATTGGGGACGGTTACGGACTTTGAAAATGGCCTGCCAACCGCGCGCCGATTGCGCGACATTGATTTACCCAAATTGTCCGACGTGCCCGATATTACGGTCGAATTTGTGCGCAACGACGCGGCACCGGGCGGGGTGACCGAACTTGGTGTACCTGCCGTCGCCCCAGCCATCGCCAACGCCCTTTTTTCCGCAGCGGGTATAAGGCTGCGCGAATTACCTTTACTGTCCAGAGGACTATGATGACTTTACCGATTGATCACCCACCCGTGGCGACGCCAAAGATTGGCGTTCTTCTTGTTAATTTAGGAACCCCCGACGCGCCGACAACGTCCGCTGTGAAGCGCTATCTAAAGCAGTTTCTATCTGACCGCCGCGTTGTCGAAATTCCCGCGCTTATCTGGCAACCGATCTTGCGCGGCATTATCCTAAACACACGCCCGCAGAAATCTGCCCAAGCATATGCGAAGGTGTGGACAGATAAAGGATCACCGCTTGCGTTTTTTACGGCTGAACAGGCCGAGGCGCTTCAGGAGCGCATGGGTAACAGCGCCGACGTCCGTTATGCCATGCGTTATGGTAACCCGTCGGTCGCTGATCAGCTTGCGGCCATGAAGACGGCGGGCTGTAACCGCATCTTGATTGCACCCATGTATCCACAATATTCGGGCGCGACGACTGGAACCGTGCTGGACGAAGCTTATGCTGCGCTGACCGCGATGCGTTGGCACCCCGCGATACGTACGCTTCCGGCCTATCATGATGATGCGGGCTATATTGGCGCACTGAAGAGTTCGATTGAAGCATCCTTGGCTGCGCTTGATTTTGAACCGGACGCCGTTGTCATCAGTTTCCACGGGATGCCCGAACGGACATTGCATCTGGGCGATCCCTATCATTGCCATTGCCAAAAAACGGCGCGTTTGTTGTCGGAGGCTATGGGCCGCGAGCTGGTGATCAGTTTTCAGTCACGCTTTGGCCGCGCGAAATGGCTTGAACCGGCGACGGATCATACACTGATGCGTTTGGCGCGCGAAGGTAGCAAAAAAGTTGCCATTTTTGCGCCCGGATTTTCTGTGGATTGCCTTGAGACGCTCGAGGAGCTGGCTATGCAGGGGCATGAGCAATTCGAAGAGGCCGGTGGTAGCCATTATGCCTATATGCCCTGTCTAAACGACAGCCCAGTGGGCATGGACATGGTTGAGACGATTGTGCGCCGCGAACTCGCTGGCTGGATATGATGTGCTGCGCGGGCGGCTCGTAAATTTTCTGGGCTAACGTTAACGGCAACTTGCGCTTGCGCTCCGCTGCATTAATCATCGACGCAATGCTTTGTGAGGAGGGCGTGCATGACGCGAGTTGCAGTGGTTACCGGCGGAACCAGAGGCATTGGTGAGGCGATTAGCCTCAAGCTACAAGAAAAAGGCAGGCGCGTTATCGCCAATTATGGTGGCAATGACGCCGCTGCCAAGGCGTTTTCGGAACGTACCGGTATTGCAGTGCAAAAATGGGACGTCGGCGATCATAAAAGCTGCCTTGATGCTTGCGCAGCGATTGAGGCCCAATATGGCCAAATCGACATAATGGTAAACAATGCGGGCATTACGCGCGACGCCACGATGATGAAGATGACCTTTGAGCAATGGGATGAGGTCATCCGCGTTGACCTTACCGGCTGCTTCAATATGGCAAAGGCGGTGTTTGCTGGCATGCGCGAGCGTAAATGGGGCCGCATCGTCAACATTGGTTCCGTGAACGGCCAAGGGGGCCAAATTGGCCAAGTAAATTATGCGGCTGCAAAGTCGGGCATTCACGGTTTTACAAAGTCACTGGCGGCAGAAGGTGCGCGTCACGGCGTGACCGCAAACGCCATCGCGCCGGGATATATTGGCACGGAAATGCTGTCGACTATCCCTGAAAATGTGATGGAAAAAATCATCGCGCAAATTCCCATTGGCCGCCTTGGACAACCCGAAGAAATTGCGCGTGGGGTTGAATTTTTGACCAGTGACAATGCTGGGTTCATCACCGGGTCGACGTTGTCGATCAACGGTGGCCAGCATATGTATTAAGGGTTTTGGAATTTGAGCGATATTTACCACCCGCCCGTTAAGCGCAGCATGACGGTGGCGGGGCATCAAACCTCGATTAGCCTGGAGCCATTATTCTGGGACAGGTTGCGCGCTGCGGCGGATGCTGAGGGGCTGCCGATAAATGCAGTTGTGGCGCAGATTGATGTCGCGCGTCTTGGCGCGAAAACACCATGTGGTCTCGCGAGTGCCATTCGGCTTTGGCTCTTGGCACGCGCATAAAAAACTACGTCAACGCGGCAATACGGACCATATTTTAGAAAATTAAAGCCCTGCTTCTACAGCAATGCGAACAGCGTCAGCGGCGTTTGAAGTCGAAAGCTTCTTAAACATAAGCATTCGGTGCATCTGGACAGTTTTTTCACTGAGCGACAGGCGATACGCAATTTGCTTCGTGCGGAAGCCACGGGCCATTTGCTGCAATATTTCGCGTTGGCGTGGGGAAAGGCGATCGACAATCTGTGCAGCTTGTTGTTGCCGCACTAGGCCGATGCTTTCTTCTTCCGGCAAAACCTCAATCTGCGAACCGACGAAAAGTTCAAGATTGCCCTGATCGTCGAACAAGGGCGCGATCATCACGGCGTTGCGAAAGGGAGATCCGTCTTTCCGGTAGTTGATAAGTTCCGCCAAAGCCGAACGTTGCCCATATACGGCGGAGCGCAGTTTTTCGGTTTGGCCATTTTCGGTGTCTGGTCCGCGCAAGAAACGGCAATTTCGGCCAATCACTTCGGCTTCGGAATAGCCCGTCAGCGCGCAAAAAGCGGCGTTGACCGCGATGAGTGGATTGTCCGCTTTGGTAGGATCGCTGACGACCGTGGCAATCGGACTAAAACGAATCGATTCCAGAACCGGATGCCGGCTGGATGAAGCGGGGGAAGGCGATGCGTCTAGTTTCACTTGCGCGAACGTTGCCGCAAAAATGCCGTACTGGCAACTGTTGCTTCGTTACCAGGTCACAATGTAACGGCGTGGGTTACTCTGATCCCACCCGCTCGACATCCGCGCCGACCAACTGAAGCTTTTCTTCAAGCCGTTCGTAACCACGGTCGAGATGATAGAGGCGGCTCACATGTGTTTCGCCTTCTGCCACCAAGCCAGCAATCACAAGGCTCATCGATGCGCGAAGGTCGGTTGCCATGACAGGCGCGCCGGTGAGTTTCTTGACACCGTGGACGATAGCCGTGCGGCCTTTGGTTTCGATATGCGCGCCCATTCGGTTCAATTCGGGCACATGCATATAGCGGTTTTCAAATATGGTTTCGGTCAGCACGCTGGCGCCGTCGGCCATACACAGCATCGCCATGAACTGCGCCTGCATGTCGGTGGCAAAACCGGGATAAGGCGCCGTTGAAATCGTCAGCGGCTTCAATTTGCCGTCGGATATCACGCGTATGCCGGTTCCTGTATCTTCGACGGTCACGCCCGCCTGACGCAAGGCATCAAGCGTTGCATCCATCTCGCTGGCCTTTGCGCCTAGGAGTTCAATATCACCACCGGTCATCGCCGCGGCACACGCATAGCTGCCTGCCTCGATTCGGTCGCTCATGACGCGGTAGGTCGCGCCATGCAGGCGGTCTTTCCCTTGGATGATGAGATCCGACGTGCCGATGCCTTCAATTTGTGCACCCATGGCGACCAGTAAATTACATAGATCCACAATTTCAGGTTCGCGTGCCGCATTGTGCAAAACACAAGTGCCTTTTGCCAGACTGGCAGCCATCAAGGCATTTTCGGTTGCACCGACAGACACGACGGGGAAAGTATATGTGCCGCCCGGAATACCCTTTTTGGCGATTGCCTTTACATAGCCTGCCGCCACTTCAATTTCGACGCCAAAGGCTTCAAGTGCCTTCAGATGGAGGTCGATCGGACGGTTGCCAATGGCGCAGCCGCCGGGCAGCGAAACAGTTGCCTCCCCCGCGCGCGCCAACATGGGGCCTAGCACCAGGATCGATGCGCGCATTTTGCGAACGAGGTCATAAGGCGCAATGTTGCTGGTGATCCGCGTCGCTTCAAGCGTCATGACGCGGCCAAAATCTTCGGGGCGCGATCCTGCTACAGTGGTGGATATGCCGAACTGGTTCATCAGATGCTGAAAGCCGTCAATGTCGGCCAGACGCGGCAAATTGCGCAGCGTCAACGGCTCATCGGTGAGCAGCGCACAAGGAATCAGCGTCAATGCGCTGTTCTTCGCCCCTGAGATCGGAATTTTGCCTTTAAGGGCGTTGCCGCCACGTACGATTATTTTGTCCATCGCAGCGTATTTAGCGGGAATCGGTAACGGCGCAACTTAGGATTTGGTGAGCGCCGCTTCAACCTGCCCAAGCCGCTCCTTGCCCCAGAACATCTCGGTGCCGACAAAGAAGGTCGGCACGCCAAATGCGCCGCGTTTCGCTGCTGCTTCAGTGTTGGCCAGCAGCTCGGCTTTCACGTCAGGATTATCGGCCAGAGCAAGCAAGGCTGCACTGTCGAGGCCAGCGCTGTCGAGGACCTGGCGGACAATTTCTGCGTCGCTTACATCCTTGCCGTCTTCCCACATCGCCGCCATGATCGTGTCGACATAAAGCGCAAAGCAGTCAAGACGCTGGGCAGCAACGGCACCGCGCATCACATAGAGCGTGTTAAGCGGAAAACGCGGGTTCATCTTGAACGGCAAGGCATGCGCCTGCACGAAGCGGTCAAACTCCAGCATTTCGTAGTTTCGCTTAGCCGGCGTTTCCGCATAACGCATCATCGGCGCCTGGTTGTTCGTCAGTTTGAACAGACCCCCGAGCAGAATGGGGACATACACAAGTTCGGTACCGGTGCGCGCACAAATCTCGGGCACGCTCTTGTAGGCGAGATAGCTATTCGGCCCGCCGAAATCGAAAAGAAACTCCAAATTTTTTGTCATCAGAAACTCTCCGACCAAGGGCGCAGGTCCATTTCGTGGGTCCAAGCGCTGCGGTGCTGCTTGTGTAAGGCTACATATTGCAGAGCGATGGCATCGGGGGATAATATGCCGTCTGCGGCTTTGGCCGCTTCAAAATCGGGCCGGATGCCCTTGATAAAAGCCGTATCGATCCCGCCGTCGATGATGACATGCGCGACATGGATATTTTGTGGCCCAAGCTCACGCGCCATGGATTGCGCGAGCATGCGCAATGCACCTTTCGCACCAGAAAAGGCTGAAAACCCTTTTCCGCCGCGAATGCTTGCGGTTGCGCCTGTAAAGATGATGGTGCCCGACTGCCGTTCGGCCATCCGCCGTGCGGCCTCACGCCCCATAAGGAAACCAGCAAACGCCGCCATCTCCCACACCTTGCGGTATACTTGGGCGGTCATATCAAGCACCGAGAAATGGACGTTGGCGCCAATGTTAAAGACCGCGACTTCAATCGGCCCCACGTCGCGTTCAATCGCGTCGACCATGGCGATCACTTCTTCTTCGATGCGGGCATCTGCCGGATATGCACGGGCTTCATAGCCCTCAGCGCGAATCGACTGCGCCAAAGCCTCTAGCTGATCGGCATTGCGCGCGCGGCGGTTAACGCATGCGACATACCCTTCACGCGCAAAGGCCTTAGCAATTGCGCCGCCTGTGGCGTCGCCTGCGCCAATGATTAGGGCCGCCTTACTCAATCTTTTTCAAGCGTGCATTGCAACGGATGCTGGTTCTTCTGGGCGAAGTCCATCACCTGCGTGACTTTCGTTTCCGCCACTTCATAGGTGAAAATGCCGCAAACGCCGACGCCCTTTTGGTGGACATGCAGCATCACCCGGGTTGCCTGATCGGTGTCCATCTGGAAAAACGCCTTGAGCACATGGATGACAAATTCCATCGGCGTATAATCGTCGTTCAGCAGCAGCACTTTATAAAGGTTTGGCTTTTGTGTTTTTGGACGCGTGCGCGTGGCAAGGCCCACACCCGGGGTGCCGCTGCCATTATCGTCATCATCTTGCGCCATATATATCTGCATCAGCGTGAAATAGGATATGCGAGGGGGACTCCGCAAGCCCCGTTCGCCATCAATTCGATTACCCCAAAAAGAAACCGCCCTTTCCCGAGGAAAAGGACGGTCGCTTTGTTGGATTGCGCCGGTTGGCTTTGACGACCCACCACCAAAAGGAGGAGAGAGAGAAAGGTGGCAGGCACATAACCCACCGGCGCAATATCGTGCGAAAGCTTATGCAGCTTTCTTGAAAAGCTCTGTCGTTGCCGCGATGCGGTTTGAGATCGGCTGGAACATTGCGCTGGCCAGCTTAACCATCGCTTCGGTGTTCTTCGAACCCTGTGCAACTGCGGTGTCGAAACCCTTGCGGGCGAATTCACCCTGAAGCTTCACAAAATCGGTTGGCGATTTAACAGCCGTCAGTTCTTTGACCGCGGCCTGCACTTCTTCGAAATTTTTCTTGGCAAATTCCATATTGGTCTTGCCCATTTCTTGCGCGCCCTTGGCAACGATCTTGCTTGCTTCAACGACGGCTTCTACATTCGCCTTGTTGAATTCGACGGCTTCAGCGGCGAATTTCTTACCCTTTTCAGCGGCTTCGTTCGCCTTAACGCGTACGTCTGCGAAAAACTCGGTTGCCTTTTCGCTGGTCTTTTCTGCAGCGGCTTTAACAGTGTCAGTCATTTTTGATACTCCTTGAGTAATCGATGTTGTTTCAACAGACACGGTTTTAGGATCCGCCGAAGCAGCAGGCGTTTCCACCTTGGTCTTCGCAACGGTGCGCGGTGCATCCTTCACAGACACGCCCTTGGAAGCCGCGACTTTCGCGGTTTTCGATGGGGCAGTGGTTTCTGCTTTGCTGGTCATGTGTACGCACCATTTCTGTTGTGTTGCACTGCACAATAAGTGCAATTGCAAACTATGTCAACAAAAAATGGTGCAGTGCACAAAAATGCCCTGGAGGCTTTTTAATCCGCCAATGTGAGACGCTCAAAGCGTTCATAATGGTGATCCGCAGAGCCGAACTGGTTCTCGATCATCGTCGCCCGCTTAAAGAAATGGCCGATCGCCAATTCCTGCGTGATGCCAATACCGCCATGTGTTTGAATGGCGCTTTGACCCACAAACTTTGCCGCGCGCGAAACCTTCGCCTTGCACGCGGATACGGCAGCCATGCGTTCAGCCGCAGGCAAATCGAGCTTCAACGTCGCCATGGTGGTCATGGATTTCGATTGCTCGACTTCCATGAACATGTCGACCATCCGATGCTGAAGCACTTGGAAGCGCGAAATCGGTTGGCCAAATTGATTGCGCTGGCGCGCATATTCGAGCGTGCCTTGATGCAGCTTTGCGGTTACGCCGCACGATTCTGCGCAAACTGCGACCGTTGCTTCGTCGACGATGCGTTCGATAAGCGGCAGACCTGCGCCTTCGCCGCCCAATAGGGCATCGCCGGGAATTGCCGCATTTTCAAAGTAGATTTCGGACGCCTGAAAACCATCTACCGTTGGGTAATCGCGGCGGACAATGCCCTTTGCATTGGCGTCGATCAGGAACAGAGACACGCCGTTTACATCTGTGTTTGCGCCGCCCGTGCGAGCGGTAACGAGCAAATGCGTTGCCCATGGCGCAGCATATACGACGCTTTTGTGGCCGTTGAGCACATAGCCTGCGCCGTCCTTTTTCGCGGTTGTGCGAATATTGGAGAGATTGTAGCGGCCCTGTGGTTCGGCATAGGCAAAAGCAATGACGACATTGCCGCCGATGATTTCAGGGATAACTGCGTCAGCGACAGCACCGCCCACAGCCTTCAACGCTCCGCCACCAATGACGACAGTCTGGAGATAAGGTTCAATCGCGATGACCTTTCCAAGCTCTTCCATAACCAACGCATTTTCAAGATATCCGCCACCAAGGCCGCCATGTTCTTCGCTAAAGGATGCACCAAGCATGCCAAGATCTTGGGCCAGCGCCTTCCAAATGCCGGTGTCACGGCCGCCGTTGCTTGCGATCATTTTGCTGCGGCTATCGAAATCATAGGTGTCCGCCAAAAAGCGGCTCAGGGTGTCGCGGATCATGTCCTGCGTTTCGGTGTAGCTGAAATCCATGTGAAGTCTCTCTCCATCGTCGCCTTATTGGCGTTTGTTCTCTCCTCCCGCTTGCAGGAGGGGGCGGGGGAAGGCGAGCCACGTCTTTCGCCGAAGTGGCTCTCCCCTATCCCCTCCCGCAAGCGGGAGGGGGAAGCGATTAAATACCCAGCACCATCTTGGCGATGATGTTGCGCTGGATCTCGTTGGATCCACCGTAAATCGTCGTCTTGCGGGTGTTGAAATAGGTCGGTGCAGCGCGATGCGCATAGTCGGGACCAATGGGGTGTTCATTGTCGCCTTCACCGAAGCCACGGAAGTAAGGCGCGCCATAATGGCCGACGGCTTCCAGTGCGAGTTCAGTGATGCGCTGCTGTATTTCCGAACCTTTGATTTTCAGCAAGCTCGATTCAGGGCCAGGACCCTTGCCCGCTGCTTCGCCGGCAAGGCTGCGCAATTCAGTGAACTCGAGCGCGGTAAGGTCAATTTCAAGCTCCGAAATCTTACGCTTGAAAAATGGGTTGGCGATCAGCGGGCGGTCCCCATCCTGTTCGGTGCGGGCAATTGCCTTGATCTTTTCAACGCCGCGCTTCGAACGGGCAACGGCAGCGATGCCCGTGCGCTCATGCGCCAGCAAGAACTTGGCGCAGGTCCAACCCTTGTTTTCTTCGTAGACGCGGTTTGCAACCGGCACGCGCACATCTTCCAGCCATACTTCGTTGACTTCGTGCTCACCGCCCAAGGTGATGATTGGACGTACCGTGACGCCCGGCGTCTTCATGTCGATCAACAGGAAGCTGATGCCTTCTTGTGCCTTGGCATCCGAATCGGTGCGTACAAGGAAGAAGCCCCAGTCGGCATGTTGCGCCATTGTCGTCCAGGTTTTCTGGCCATTGACGACATAATGGTCGCCGTCGCGGACGGCCTTGGTGCGCAAAGATGCAAGGTCGGAACCGGCGCCGGGTTCGGAATATCCCTGACACCACCAGTCGTCACCCGACAATATGCCGGGAAGAAACTTAGCCTTCTGCTCCGGTGTGCCAAAGGTGTAGATCACGGGGCCAACCATCGACAGACCGAAGGGCATCGTACCAACGCAGTCAGCAGCGGCCAGTTCTTCGGACCAGATGAAACGCTGGGTCGCGGTCCAGCCTGTGCCGCCATATTCGACGGGCCATGCAGGTGCGATCCAGCCTTTCTTGGCGAGAATGCGATGCCATGACAGAAAATCTTCCTTCGAGAGATCATGCCCCTCGTCCTGAACGGAGCGGAGATTTTCGGGGTAATTTTCGGCGATGAATGTGCGCACTTCCTTCTGGAAGGCGATTTCTGCGGGGCTGAATTCCAGTTGCATCACGATTCTCCTAAAAAGCTGACTTTGGACTAGGCGACGTTTACGTAAACGTCAACTGAATCTCATCGCGCCTTAACATAGCTCCCTGGGGCCGATTCTAGCGCCTTCAGAGTGCCTTGGCCAGGTCGACGCATCGGGTTGACTGGAACGCGCTTGTCGCCCTTCTGCGTCAGCCAGATGCGCCAATCGGGCCACCAGCTCCCTTTGGTCTCGGTCGCACCTTCGATGAAGGCCTCAAGCGATGTTGGCGAAGCGTCATTGGTCCAATATTGATACTTCATCTGTGCGGGCGGATTAACGACGCCTGCGATATGGCCACTGCCGGCCAGCACAAATTTCGTGGGACCGCTAAAATGATCCTGCAATTTCCAAACGCTTTCGGCAGGTGCGATATGATCGTCACGACCCGCCTGAATGTAGGTTGGCGTTGTCACCCGCCGCAGGTCAATCGGGGTGCCTAATGCCGACATATCGTCGGGCTTCGCCAAACGGTTGTCGCGGTACAGGTCGACGACATAATTGCGATGCCATTTGGCGGGCAGGTTGGTGACGTCACCATTCCAGTGCAAAAGGTCAAATGCGGGATAATCTTCACCCAGCAGATAGTTCTTTACGACCGTCGACCAGATCAAATCCTTGCCCCGCAACATATTGAAAGTCAGCGCGAGGAAGCGGCCATCCATATAGCCCTGCGGCGTGCTCAGTGCTTCCATCATCGCGATCTGCTGATCATCGATAAAGTGCAGCAGCTCGCCGCCTGTGCTGAAATCGACCTGTGCGGTAAAAAATGTCGCGCTACGGACCTTATGTGCAGCATCGGTGGCCGCGAGTATGGCGAGCGTTGCGGCCAAGGTCGTTCCGGCAACGCAATAACCAATCGCATGGACGTCGGGCACATCAAGGCCGGAACGGACGGTGTCGATCGCGTCGATCTGCGCTGCGATATAGTCGTCCCAGACAATGTCCTTCATGCTGCTATCGGCCGATTTCCAAGACACAACGAACACGGTAATGCCTTGGTCGACGCAATATTTGATGAAGCTTTTTTCGGCGGTCAGATCGAGGATATAAAAACGGTTAATCCATGGCGGAAAAATGATCAGCGGCGCTTCCAACACATCTTGCGTGGTTGGGTCATATTGAATGAGCTGGTACAAAGGCGTCTGGTGCACGACCTTGCCCGGCGTCGTCGCGATGTTTTCGCCAAGTTTAAATGCGGTGGTATCGGTATGCGTAATCTGCCCGCGCTGCATATCCTGCATCAGATGCTGCATGCCCGACATAAGACTTGCGCCTTTGGTTTCGAGCGCCCGCTCAAGGGCTACGGGATTGGTGAAGGGTGAATTGGCCGGGCTCATCGCCTCAATGATGCTGCGCACCGCAAAGCCCATCTTGGCCTTGTCATGCGCGGGCAAGTCCAATTGATCGGCTGCAGCCAATATATATTCGGACATGGCCTGATAACCTTGCCGCATAAGATCGAAAACGGGATGTTCCCATTGCGGCGCGGCAAAGCGGCGGTCAGCGTTATCGACCTTGTCACGACCCGCCTGAGCCAGCGGTGCAAGCACTGGCCCCCAGGCGTCCAGTGCCGCCCGATATGCTTTTAACGGATCAGGGGGCGTAGCGGCCGTTTCCCCAAACAGTTTCATGAACTGGTCCGGGTCCATAAAAGGTGGGATGTGCGGTGAGTCGGCCATAAACCAAGGCATATCAAAGCAAATCAAATTGTCGAAGATTGTTTTGTTGTGCGGCGCAGCATGGACATTCATTAAAAAAGAGCGCAAAGGCGCCCTATAATGACATTTCAAAATATACCCCCGCTTCTTGATGAAGCGCTCACCGCCCGTGGATATACTGCGTTAACCCCCGTTCAGACCGCTGTTATCGCAGACGAAGCGGTAGGACGCGACTTGGTCGTTTCCGCGCAAACAGGTTCAGGCAAAACCGTTGCGTTTGGGCTCGCTATGGCACCCCAAATTCTCGACGGAGGCCTTGTAAGCCTCGCACGCGAGCCAGCGGCGCTCATTATCGCGCCGACCCGTGAGCTTGCCTTGCAGGTGAGTCGCGAGCTGATGTGGCTCTATGCCAAAGCGGGCGTGCGTATCGCGACCTGCGTCGGTGGGATGGATGCTTCGAAGGAACGCCGGACGTTGAATCAGGGCGCGCAGATTGTCGTCGGCACACCCGGACGGCTGCGCGATCACCTTGAGCGCGGCGCGCTTGACCTATCGGCGTTGAAGGTCGCTATCCTGGATGAAGCGGACGAAATGCTCGACATGGGCTTTCGCGAAGAGCTTGAAGAAATATTGAATGCAACGCCTGAAGGCCGCCGGACGTTGTTGTTCTCGGCGACTATGCCGAAACCTATTGTGTCGCTGGCAAAGCGGTATCAGCAAGACGCATTGCGCATTTCGACCGTAGGCGAAGACCGGGGTCATGGCGACATCAGCTATCAGGTTTGCACGGTAGCGCCGCCGGACATTGAAAATGCAGTGGTCAACCTGTTGCGTTTGCATGAAGCCGAAACCGCTATCCTGTTCTGCGCGACGCGTGAAAATGTGCGCCGCTTGCATGCCAGCTTAACAGAGCGCGGCTTCAACGTCGTTGCCTTGTCCGGCGAGCATTCGCAGTCCGAACGTAACCAAGCGCTTCAGGCCCTACGCGATCAGCGGGCACGCGTCTGTGTCGCGACCGATGTTGCGGCGCGCGGTATCGATTTGCCGAACCTATCATTGGTTGTGCACGTTGAACTGCCACGTGATGCCGAAGGACTTCAGCACAGATCTGGACGGACTGGCCGTGCGGGCCGAAAGGGCACTGCCGTTCTTATCGTTCCCTATCAGCGTCGCAAGCGGGTTGAATCCATGCTGCGTGGGGCAAAGATCGAGGCGGATTGGATCAAGGTCCCAACCGCTGCCGACATTCGCGCGAAAGATCATGATCGTCTGCTTGAGACACTGCTGGCGCCTGTCGAAGTCGAAGACGAAGACCGTGCGTTGGGCGCAAAGCTGCTCGAGACGATGTCACCAGAAGACATTGCTGCAGCACTTGTGCGTGTGCATCGTGCGAAGATGCCGCAGGCTGAGGACATGCTGGATGACGGAAGCCGGGAACGGCCACGTGACGACCATCGTGCAGGGTTCGACGATTCCGTATGGTTCAAACTGAACGTTGGTCGTCGTAACAATGCAGATCCCAAATGGATTTTGCCATTGTTGTGCCGCCGTGGCGGCGTGACCAAGAACGACATTGGCGCCATTCGCATTGCTGCGAATGAGACCCATGTCGGCATTGCGGCTGCTGCTGTGGCCAAGTTCACCAAAGCCATTGCGCAACCCGGGCATGACGAAGACAATGACGTCGAAATTGTGCAGGCCAATGGCCCACCGCGCGAAGCGGCGCGTGAAAATAAGCGCATGGGCCGCGATGGCGACCGTCCGCAGCGTTCGCAACTCGGTGTCAATCCGCGCGGCGATGGGCCACCTCGGGGCGGCAACTTCCGCAGCGATGGGCCCCGTGGCGGCGGATCGAGCCGTGATGGTGCACGGCCGTTCCGCAAGGATGGCCCACCACCGTCAAAGCATGGCGTAAAGCACAAGGCCAAAGGCAATCGGCCGCGTTAATCGACGCGAAATATAGTTTTTCTGGAATTGGGCGGAAACTTCGCCCATGAAGGTGGCTCCTAACTTAACCAACCGGAAACGGGAGCCAATGTCCGAAGAATTCTACCGCATCAAGCGCCTGCCGCCTTATGTCATCGCTGAAGTCAACGCGATGCGTGCGGCGGCCCGCGCCGCGGGTGAGGACATTATTGATTTGGGCATGGGCAACCCGGATCTGCCCCCGCCAGCGCATGTCATCGAAAAATTATGTGAAGTGGCGCAAAAGCCCGATGCGCACGGCTATTCGGCATCAAAGGGTATTCCCGGTCTGCGCAAGGCGCAGGCCAATTATTATGGCCGGCGTTTTGGAGTGGATATCGATCCCGAAAACGAGGTCGTCGTTACCATGGGATCTAAAGAAGGCTTGGCGAGCCTTGCCACGGCCATCACCGCCCCGGGGGACGTCGTGCTTGCGCCAAACCCGAGCTACCCGATCCATACCTTCGGTTTCATCATTGCCGGCGCCACCATAAGATCCGTCCCAACGACGCCAGATGAAAATTATTTCCGTTCGCTGGAGCGCGCGATGGCATTCACCGTCCCGCGCCCTTCCATATTGGTCGTGAACTATCCCTCGAACCCAACAGCCGAGACCGTTGATCTGGCATTTTATGAACGGCTTGTTGCTTGGGCGAAGGAGAATAAGGTCTGGATCTTATCTGACCTTGCCTATTCCGAATTATATTTCGACGGCAACCCGACGCCGTCGATCTTGCAGGTTAAGGGCGGCAAAGACGTTGCCGTAGAATTCACTTCCTTGTCCAAAACCTATTCGATGGCGGGGTGGCGCGTCGGCTTTGCCGTCGGTAACCGCGATCTGATTGCGGCAATGACAAGGGTTAAAAGCTACCTCGATTATGGGGCCTTCACCCCTATTCAGGCAGCCGCCTGCGCTGCGCTCAATGGCCCGCAGGACATTGTTGAGCAGAATCGTCAGCTGTACCATAAGCGCCGCGATATCCTTGTAGAGACGTTCGGGCGGGCAGGCTGGGATATACCGCCGCCACGCGCATCAATGTTTGCCTGGGCACCATTGCCACCAGCATTGGCGCATTTGGGTAGCCTTGAATTTTCCAAGCAGTTGTTGACCGAGGCCAATGTCGCTGTCGCACCGGGCGTCGGATATGGCGAAGATGGCGAGGGCTATGTGCGCATTGCCATGGTCGAAAACGAACATCGCTTGCGTCAGGCTGCACGCAACGTGAAACGCTATTTGCAATCCATGGGTGTCAACACGCCTAGCCAGTCGAAGGCGATCTGACATGGCGCGCACAGATTTTGCCTTCCATCATCGCTTCCGCGTGCGTTGGTCCGAAACCGATGCGCAGGGCGTGGTGTTCAACGCCCGCTATCTGGATTATGCCGACATCGCGATTACCGAATATTGGCGCGCGGTAAAGTTTCGCGAATATGCGAACGGCGCACCACTGGAGTTTCATGTCAAAAAGGCCACTGTGACATGGTTCGCCCCGATCAAACCTGATGAGTTGATTGAGGTCATGGCTCGGACGATTGCAACCGGTCGGACAAGTATGAGCCAATTGGTCGAAATCCATGGTGTCACCGAAGACGGGTCAGATGATTTGCGTGCTATGGTCGATTTGGTCAGCGTACATGTCGACCTTGACGTGCATCGGCCCATTCCCTTGCCCGACTGGGTAAAGCATGTGTTCACTGCATTCGACAGCCAAGCGGATGCTACGCCGCTCGCGTTGGCGGAAGGCTGAGGGGCGGCGATATGCGTCATTGGTGCACAGCAATTGGGCTCACTGCACTTGCGCTGGGCAGCTTGGCCGTAAGCGGTTGTGCACCGGGTGCCTCGTCGGAAACCAATAATGCAACGTCACAAGAATTCCCACGCGCGGAACGCCGCGTATCTGCGGCGGGCGATACACAATTTTCCAACGAAGCCGCACGTGACGAAGCCGGTGAGGCTGAATTCGTGATGGATTGGGCAGGTATTCAGCTTGGCACAACCGTGGCCGATATTGGCGCCGGCGAGGGCTATTATACGATAAGGCTTGCAGAACGGGTTGGTCCCAAGGGGCGTGTGTTAGCGCAGGATATCAACCGCGGGGCGCTTGACCGTTTGGGAGAGCGCGTCACACGCGAGCAACTCGACAATGTTGCAATCAAGGAAGGTGCAGTTGACGACCCCCGTCTTCCGGAGAACAGCTTCGACCGGATTTTCATGGTGCACATGTATCACGAGATCGAAGAGCCTTATGCCTTTCTGTGGCGTATGCGGCCTGCCTTGGCAAAGGGTGGGCAAGTGATCGTCGTTGATAGGGACCGCGCGACGGACCGTCATGGCATCCCGCCAAAGCTGTTATTCTGCGAATTTGATGCGATCGGCTATCGCCTGACGGGTTTCACCGAACAATTGAAACTGGGCGGGTATATCGCGCGGTTCGAGGCGCGTGGTGCGCGGCCCGATAAATCGGCGATCCGGACCTGTGCAAACCGCTACCCGCAATCTTGAACTTTATCAGTCGCCGTTAAAGCCCATGAGTGCATCCACACGGATGTTCTGCGCGCGCAGCTTTTTTGCGCCGCCCAAATCGGGTAAATCGACGATAAACAAAGCCTGCTCGACTTTGCCTCCGCCTTGCCGGATGAGGTCGAGGCCAGCCAATGCGGTCCCGCCAGTGGCAATGAGATCGTCGACAAGCAGCACTTTTTGATCCGGTTTGACATGGCCGACATGCATTTCGATCCGATCGGTGCCATATTCCAGCGTGTAATCGATGCCGATTTTTTCTCCCGGTAACTTGCCGGGTTTGCGGAGCATTAACTGCCCAAGGCCTAGCGCATAGGCAATACCAGACGCCACTATGAAGCCGCGCGCCTCAATACCGGCGACAAGCTCCGTATCGGGGTCCACGAGGGCCGCCAGCCGGTCAATGGTCGTGCGATACCCACCTGCGTCCAGCAGAAGGCTAGACACGTCGCGGAACATGATCCCCGGCTTCGGATGATCCGGTATGTTGCGGATCAGCGCCGCGAGATCTGCGTTGTCACTCATCGCGCATGCCTGCCTGTTGCAGCGCATAATTTCAAGGAAATCCGGCGGGACAATCCTATGCGCTTTTTGTACAAAAAAAGGGCGGAGCCAGAAGCGCCGCCCTTTTTAAAATCATTTTTGGAGACGCGCTCCAAAGCAAGATTACTTGAGTTCGACGGTTCCGCCGGCTGCAAGGATCTTCGCCTTGATGTCTTCGGCTTCTGCCTTGTTAACGCCTTCCTTGATCGCCTTTGGCGCGGACTCAACAAGAGCCTTTGCTTCGGTCAGACCAAGTGCAGTGATCGCACGGACTTCCTTGATGACTGCAATCTTGTTTCCGCCGTCGCCGGTCAGGATAACGTCGAATTCTGTCTGCTCTTCAGCAGCAGGAGCAGCAGCAGCGGCAGGGCCAGCAACAGCAACAGCAGCAGCGGCGCTAACGCCCCACTTTTCTTCCAAAGCCTTTGCAAGGTCAGCCGCTTCAAGAACGGTCAAAGCCGAAAGTTGGTCTACAAGCTTTTCAATATCAGCCATTTAAATAACACTCCGATTTTCTGTCATATCTGTAGGGCTCGTCCGCAAGGGACGCAGCCGGTTTCATTAAAAAATTTACGCTGCCTTTTGGTCAGCATAGGCACCAAAAACGCGTGCCAATTTCGCAGCCGGTGCGGTCGACAGCTGAGCAATCTTCGTTGCCGGTGCTTGTACAAGCCCGATAATCGTAGAGCGCAGTTGATCGAGCGATGGCAATGAAGCCAGCGCCTTTACACCGTTTACATCGAGGAATGTGCCACCCATCGCACCGCCGACAATTTCAAGTTTGTCATTGGTTTTTGCGAAC
The DNA here is from genome assembly GCA_002278855.1 of Sphingomonadales bacterium 28-55-16. Classification (GTDB taxonomy): domain Bacteria; phylum Pseudomonadota; class Alphaproteobacteria; order Sphingomonadales; family Sphingomonadaceae; genus Sphingorhabdus_B. The sequence goes on along the minus strand of NCGG01000007.1, from coordinate 11,457 downwards.
TCGACCGCAATCTTTGCAGCTGCGACCGGGTCCGACGATGTGGCGAGCGCAGTAGGTCCGGTGAGCAATTCAGCTACCGCACCATATGGCGTTCCCTCAAGGGCGATTTTGGCAAGACGGTTCTTGGCGACCTTATAGGTTGCGCCCGCATCGCGCATCTTCAAACGAAGGTCTGTCGATTGTGCAACCGTCAACCCGAGATTCCGGGTGACGACGACAACCGACGCCTCATTAAAAGTGGCGTTCAGCGATGCAACTGTTTCGGTCTTTTCAGAACGGTTCATGCATTACTCCTTATTCGAGCCAGCCCGGCGAACCGGTCAAGCCCAACACGAAAAGCGAACCACCCGGATGGGCGTTCCGCTGACTTAGTCCGTGGGGAAGTTTCATGCCGAACGCACACGACAGATCGTCGGAGCAGTGGCGAAGGATGGGCAAAGCCAATCCTGAAATCTCTATCCCCGTCTAGGCTGGAGATTAAGATGGGCAAATTCCCATCACCAACTGTCTCGGACGGTTGCCGGTGAAGCCGTCGCTCCACCGAACAGGGGTGCAACTAGCAGGCTATGGCGCAGAGTCAAGCACGGCTATCCCAATGGCCTTTGTCGGTAGAGATGGAATTTCAAAATCCTATGAAAGTCTGGACAATTTATCTTACTGGACAAGCCTTGCTGCGCTGACTTAATCCTTTTGGCATTCTTCAGGTTAAAGGACAAAATGCTACATGCCGGACACTCGTGAACAAACGGCCGCGCTCATTGGCGCATATTATGCTGCTTTCAACGCCATGGATGTTGAAGCTATTTTGGCGTGTCTCGATGAAGACGTGGCGCATGATATCAATCAAGGAAGCCGTGAAACCGGCAAGGACGCTTTTCGCGCCTTTCTGGGCAGGATGGATCATGCCTATAGCGAACAACTGCATGACATCGCCATTATGACGAACCAAGATGGAACACGCGCGGCGGCAGAATTCATGGTTGATGGTGTTTACAAGGTTGCAGATGAGGGCTTTCCTGCAGCACATGGGCAAAGCTACACATTGCCAGCGGGCGGTTTCTTTGAGATCGAAAATGGGAAAATCACCCGCGTTTCGGTTTACTATAATCTCACCGAATGGATTGCCCAAGTTTCATGACCGTCGACGTCCGTTCCTTGATTGATCCCGAGGAGCGTTGGGCCGCCATTCCGGCCTTATCTGAACTGCGGATGGGGGTTTTTCGCAGCTGGCCCTATCTCTATGAAGGTACCGCCGAATATGAGGCCGATTATTTGGCTGAATTTGTTCGCGAACCCGGCTCGGTGCTTGTCGTGGCGCATGATGCAGGCGCAATCATTGGGGCGGCAACCGCGTCACCCTTGGCGGGGCAAAAGCCCGAAATTCAAGATCCATTTCGCGGCAAAGGGCTCCCTATTGCGCAGATATTCTATTTCGGGGAATCCGTTTTGCTGCCGCACTATCAAGGGCAAGGCATCGGCCATCGCTTTTTCGACGCGCGTGAAGACGCAGCGCGGGCAGCGGGGGCAAGTAAGGTGGCCTTCTGTGCTGTGGTTCGTCCCGACGATCATCCTATGCGGCCCGACGCGCCCCGAAATTTGCATCCTTTCTGGCGTGCCCGTGGATACATCCCAGTCGAAGGTTTGACCGGGACGCTCGCATGGCAGGATCTGGGGGATGACTTTGAAAGCCCACATCTTATGCAATTCTGGATGCGTGACCTGTGACTGCGTCGATCCGTATAGCGGCAGCCCAATATCCGATAGGGCAACCCGAAAACCTGGCCAGTTGGCAGGCAAAGGTTGAACAATGGGTGCGCGATGCTGCAGCGCAAGGCGCGCAGCTTGTGGTGTTTCCCGAATATGCGGCGATGGAATTGGCCGCGATCGACCGTTCGACTGCCAGCGACCTGCATGCCTCGTTGCGCGCGGTCGTTGCGCTGGGGCCGAGCATTGACCAGCATTATGCGGATCTGGCCCTGCGTTTTGGGGTCGTCCTGCTCGGCGGGACCCGGCCCTTCGGCCAAGATGATGGGCAGATTGTGAACCGTGCGACACTTTACATGCCCGATGGGCAAAAAGGGCATCAGGACAAGATCATGATGACCCGGTTTGAACGCGAATCCTGGGACATCAAAGCCGGAAATAGCCTGCGCGTTTTTCGCACGCCCTTGGGGATGCTTGGCATATCGACCTGTTATGATGTCGAGTTCCCTATGATCGCCCGGGCACAGGCCAATGCAGGTGCGCAGGCCATTCTGTGTCCTTCCTGCACAGACAGCCTGCAAGGCTATCACCGCGTGCGGATTGGCGCGCAGGCACGGGCTCTAGAAAACCAGATTTTTGTGGTGCAAGCACCAACCGTTGGCATGGCGCCTTGGTCGCCAGCGCTGGACGAAAATTACGGCGCGGCGGGGGTTTTTGTTCCGCCGGATGGCGATAGTCCGGACGATGGTGTGGCGGCCCTAGGGGCTGAAGGGCAGGGGGCGTGGGTCATTGCCGACGTTGATCTCGCACGGGTGCACCGCTGGCGAACCGAAGGGGCCGTACGTCCCTTTGCGCATTGGCCCGAACAATATTGCGGCGCAAAGGCCGGCGACCTGCCCGTAGACGTTGTGCAACTGGATTAAACCGTTCGCAAAAGTCGGCGCAGCGGTTAGGGCGCTTCTATGACCCAAAACAACGCTTTACCCCGCCTGCATCTTCTTCTCGCGATTGCGGTCATGGCTGTGTGGGGAACAAACTTCGTTGTCATCAAGCTGGCGCTGGCCCATTTGCCGCCTTTGTGGCTTGCGACGCTGCGCTTTACATGCGCTTTTCTGCCAGCCGCATTTTTCCTGAAACGGCCTGCGGTCCCTGTATCCAATCTGGCCGCCTACGGCGTGCTGATCGGGGCAGGGCAATTCGGGCTGCTATTTTTGGCAATGAAAAGCTATATTACGCCAGGTCTTGCCTCATTGGTCGTCCAGATCCAGGTCTTCTTTACCATTGCCCTCTCGATGCGGCTCACCGGGGAGCGGGTGCGCAGATTCCAGTGGGCTGCGCTCGGGTTGGCGACAAGTGGGCTTGCGGTCATCTTGACCCATTCCGATGGCAGCGCGACGCCGCTGGGATTGGCGCTTGTCGTCACAGCGGCTTTTTGTTGGTCGAGCGGGAATATGGTTTCGCGTGCCGCCGGTAAGGTCGACATGCTGGCTTATGTGGTCTGGGCCAGCCTTTTTGCTGTGCCGCCACTGCTCACCTTGGCCTTGCTCTTTGAAGGTGCACCAGCCTTTATGGCGGGTGTGCACGCGGCAACCGCGACGACGTGGGCCGCTGTGGTCTGGCAAGCGGTGGGTAATACGATGTTTGGCTATGGCATTTGGGGATGGCTTTTGGCGCGGCATCCAGCGGCAACCGTCGCACCGATGGCGTTGCTTGTGCCGATATTCGGCATGGGGGCGTCCGCCCTGTTCTTGGGCGAACCGCTGCAGAGCTGGAAACTGCTTGCCGCCGCGCTAGTCATGGGCGGATTGGCTTTAAGCCTTTTATGGCCGCGATTTGTTCAACCTATTTCGAAAGATGGAGCCCCGCCTGCGCGGGGATGACGAAGTTTTGGAGTTGGAAGGTCTGTCCCAACGCGAACGGATCTATGGAAAACGGCACACGCCGCAAAGAAAAAGGGCTGGAGGTTTCCCTCCAGCCCTTTTGTGTTCATTGCCTAAACGCCTTAAGCGCCTGGGACATCTGCTAGATCAACCTTGAGGCCTGGGCCCATTGACGAGCTGATTGCGACGCGGCGGACATATTTGCCCTTCGAGCCGCTTGGCTTGTTCTTGATCACAGCATCAACCAATGCGTCGAAATTCTTGCGCAGGTCGGAGTCAGAGAAGCTCTTCTTGCCGATGCCGCTGTGGATGATTCCCTGCTTTTCAACGCGGAATTCAACCTGACCAGCCTTTGCCGCCTTAACAGCTTCAGCGACGTCCATGGTGACCGTACCGAGCTTCGGGTTTGGCATCAGGCCCTTTGGACCCAAGGTCTTACCCAAGCGGCCAACGATACCCATCATGTCTGGCGTTGCGATCACGCGGTCATAATCGAGATTACCAGCGAGCATATCTTCCATCAGGTCTTCAGCGCCGACCTTATCAGCACCAGCGGCAGTTGCCGCAGTTGCCTTGTCGCCACGTGCGAACACAGCGACCTTCATGTCTTTACCGGTGCCGGCTGGAAGCGAAACCATGCCACGGACCATTTGGTCAGCATGACGTGGGTCAACGCCAAGGTTCAACGCGACTTCAATGGTCTCGTCGAATTTGGCAGTCGCCATTTCCTTGATTGCCTTCAACGCTTCATCAACGCCGTACAGCTTGTCCGCATCGAGATGCGCGAGCGATTTTGCTTTTTTGGTCAGCTTGGCCATCGGATCAGCCCTCCACTACTTCGAGGCCCATGGCGGTAGCCGAGCCTGCGATGATTTTTACTGCTGCATCCATATCGTTCGCATTGAGGTCGGCCATCTTGATGGTTGCGACTTCTTCCAGCTGCGCACGTGTGATTTTTCCAGCGGTGATCTTGCCTGGCTCTTTCGAACCGGACTTAAGTCCCAAAACCTTCTTGATCAGATAGGTCGCAGGTGGCGATTTCATGGCGAAGGTAAAGCTTTTGTCGGCAAAAACTGTAATCTTCGTTGGAATTGGCGTGCCTTTTTCCATGTCGGCGGTCGCCGCATTGAACTGCTTGCAGAATTCCATGATGTTCACGCCGCGCTGACCCAATGCTGGGCCGATTGGCGGGGATGGTGTGGCTGAGCCTGCAGGTACTTGCAGGCCGATATAGCCGTCAATTTTCTTGGCCATAGGAGGCCTCCTTTCATTCTTTCCCCGAACGGACCGAAGTCGAAACGGGTCAAATTAAGCGGTCAAACAGTCGCGTCCAAATATCTTTGGCAACAACCTCCCGCACGGGTTCCCCGATTCTCATCGGGAGAGGGGCGCAAATAGGTGAAGCGGGCCGGAAATGCAAGCCAAGCCTCAGGCTAGCGGCTTTCCGGTTGCTCTATCCTTTCCCACGAGGGGAAAGGGCCGTTACTTCATCAATTCAACTTCTTCAAAGTCCAACTCGACCGGCGTTGCACGGCCGAAGATGCTGACGGATACCTTCACGCGGTTCTTGTCGAAGTCGAGTTCTTCGACCAAGCCGTTGAAGCTTGCAAATGGTCCGCCAAGTACCTTGACCTGATCGCCAATTTCATAGTCGACCGAAACGCGTTTCTTTGGCGCAGCTTCGAGTTCCTGCTTGGTGTTCAGGATGCGGGCTGCCTCGGCTTCGGTGATCGGCTGCGGTTTGTTGCCCGCGCCTAGGAAACCGGTGACCTTTGGCGTGTTCTTGACCAAGTGGTACACATCGTCGTTCATGTTCAGCTTTGCGAGAACATAGCCGGGGAAGAACTTGCGTTCCGCCTTTATCTTCTTGCCGCGACGCACTTCCGTGATTTGCTCGGTCGGAACTTCGACAGCCTCAACCAATTGCGAGAGGCCAATGCGCTCCGCTTCGGAAAGAATCTGGTCACGGACCTTGTTTTCAAAGCCCGAATAAGCGTGAATGATGTACCAGCGTGCCATAATATCTATTCTTTTCCCAAAAATCTCTCTCGTGGGGCTGCGCTTAGCCTTCGGCGAGCGCGAGCAGTCCCTTTACGATTGCGGCAAATACCGCGTCGACACCCAAAAAGAAAACAGCAAGGATAATCGTCATGATCAGCACCATGATTGCGGTCTGCACAGTTTCCTGCCTAGTCGGCCATACTACCTTGCCGATTTCAGTCCGCACTTGACGGACGAATTCTCCGGGGCTTGTCTTTGCCATATCGTTTCTTCCTGTTCGATCCCGAGGATAGCCGCCAGCGCTCCGACCGGCGGGTCGAGAGCAATATAGGTTCCCATTTCGGAAAGACTAGGCCTTTAGCGATGGATTCGCTACAACGCAAGATACCAAACAAACGCAGGCAAGTCGGTTTAGGTGAGCATAATATTGGAGGGCGCGATGCCGAACGGCCTTGAACTCTTGATGTTTTTGGCTATCCCTCAAGGCTCTATTTTACCAAGGAAAAATTCACATGCCATCCGGTCTTGCTGCATTATTTGACGATATTGCGATGATTGCCAAAGTTACGGCTGCATCGTTAGACGATGTCGCGGCAGCAGCGGGTAAGGCGGGCAGCAAGGCCGCAGGTGTCGTGATCGACGATACGGCAGTTACCCCGCAATATGTGACCGGATTTACCCCCGACCGCGAATTGCCGATCATCTGGCGCATTGCGAAGGGGTCGTTCTTCAACAAGCTGGTGATCATATTGCCAGTGGCGTTGTTGTTGAGCCTGTTCCTGCCTTGGGCTGTCACGCCGCTCCTCATGCTGGGTGGGGCCTATCTCTGTTTTGAAGGCGCGGAAAAGGTCTGGGAAAAAATCGTGCCACATGAAGTGGAAAATTTGGCCGAGGAGTTGGCGGAATTGACCAGCGCCGAACATGAACAAAATATGGTCAAAGGCGCGGTGCGCACCGATTTTATCTTATCGGCAGAAATCATGGCTATTGCACTGAACGAGGTGAAAAGCTTGGCTGAAACGTCGATCTGGCTTGAGGCTGGCGTGCTGGCCTTTGTTGCGGTGGCGATCACCATCGCGGTGTATGGCGTTGTTGGCCTGATCGTGAAGATGGATGATATTGGCCTGCATATGGCGGGCAAAGAAAATGGCGCATCGCAAGCGATTGGCCGCGCACTGGTGCAGGGCATGCCGAAATTGCTGACCGCGCTGTCAACGGTGGGTACAGCCGCAATGCTATGGGTTGGTGGACAGATTGTCGTCCATGGCTTTGGTTTTCACCCAGCGGCGTTTTTTGGCCTGCATGAAGGCGCGCTGGCGTGGCTGGTCGATGCAGCCTTGTGCGGCATTGCGGGCCTAGCCATCGGCGCGGTGATCGTTTTGGTACACCACATGGTCGCCAATCGTAAGGCGCATTGAGGGCAGTTAGACCGGCCGTGCGACAACAAGACCGCACTCATCCTCGAATGTAAGAGAATGGCAGGAGTTGTCCACTAACAGAACTAGTGGGACTTCAAATCTTCAAGACGTTTGCTGATATGATAACTGAAGGGCAGCTTTCCCGGAATATTTATAGAAAGCCGACTGTCCGGATACGACCCAATTGATGACGTTCGTAGCAAAGCTTTTCGTGACGGCCTTGCTCCCGAGTCTTGGCTTTCAAGGCCGACAGCGATCCTTCTAAAAACAGATGTAAGACGGACAAAAAGGGGCGCCGCGGCGCCCCTTTCCCATTTTACTAACCTATGAACTCGTTCAGAATCTAAAGCGAGCGCCCATCCGGATCGTCCACAGCGACGCCTTTGGATAGGTTGTCGTCCGGGGATCGGTGAACGACGAATAGACGTAATTCGAGCAAGCCTGCGTACCGGGCACGGCAGTCAAGCTTCCACACGAAACCCGCACAACTGAGGTGTTGCCGAATTCCTGATACGAACCCCAATCGCGATTAAGGAGGTTGAGAAAGTTCTCGATCGAAAACAACGCCGTTATCTTGCTACCAAAGGGAAGCGGAATATCTTGCGAGAAGTTAAGATCGAGCTTGTTGTAACGCGGCGAAAACAGCGAATTCTTCGCTACAATTTTGCCTTGATACTCATTCAGGCTGGTGCCCGAAACGAGACCCTGGACAGCGGTCAACGTCGCCTGGTCCGCGAAGATGACATTGCCGACCTGGATGCCGTTCGATGTCGCAGTGCCCGAGCCATTCTGGTAATAGGTCACGCCAGTGACCGCAGTGGTTCCAAAGTTCGGCACGTAGAATAGGTGCGACGAGGTGTTGACAGTGCCGAACACATTGGCCCTGCCACTGACCCCATTGGTCGTGCTATCTAACATTGTAGCCGAATATGGCGTCCCAGAGCGCGAGCTGAAATACAGCCCAAGGCGGGTTTCATTATCACCGAAGAACTTGTGGTGAAAATCAGCTGCAAAGCGGAAATTATCTTTCACCTCAAACACCGACCGGCCGAACGCTCCGCCCGAATTTGGATCATCAGTCGGCACGCCATAAGACGACCCGACAGTTGAGCTCACTAAAGTTCCTGCAACATCCTTGACTGTCTGGCGGGTATAAGCCGCCGACAGGTCAACAATGTTGGACTCCTTTTGGGCCGACAAAGCGAAAACCCGCGAAAGGCCCTTGCCGGTATTGGTCAATTGGATGTCTGAGTTACCGCCCGGCTGCTTTACCCCTGCAGTCGTATTAAGCGAACCGCCGTAGCGCGGGCGACCGTCGGGCGCGAGTTGCACAACGCCGCCAACTACCAACGGTTGGGCACGCAGATCGATCCAGCGGATCGCCTGCTCCGTGTCGGAAAACAGTGCGTCGGCGCGGAACGTCCAGCCGCGGCCTAACCAACCTTCAGAAAATTCCGGCCGCCAGCTAACCGACAAGTTCGATTTCCACTGCGCAGGTAGCTTAAAGTTGGGGTCGAGCGAGTTGGTTGTAGCATTAGCGAGCACGCCGGTATTGGTCTGCAGGTAAGCGAGCGCCGCCGCGTTCGGACTGGCGCCGTTAACGTTGTCGAGCGCGCCGCAGACCGCTGGGTTAAGTGTGCTGTTGGCAGTGCTGTTGTTGGTCGAACGATCAATGCAGCCGCCGCTGATCCGCACCAGATCGATGCCAGTGATAGCTGCCCCAGTGGCGTTGAGAACGCCGCCGGTATTCGAATAATTGTTCGACAAGAAAACGTCCGACAAGCCGCCTGCGAACAATCCGCCGCCACCGGAGATACGCAAGGTCGGGGTCGGCCGCCAGTTGAAACCTAGCCGCGGCTGCGGCTTATAGAGGCCGTCGGTGGTCGCGGAGTTGACTAAATTCGGGTAGAGGTTGCCGAACCGCGTTTGGAAGTTCTGATTGAGCGCAATCGACTTATCGGCGCGGATAAAGTCTAGGCGGACCCCGGCGTTCACGATCAACTCAGGGGTAACGGTCCAAGTGTCCTGCAAACCGACCGTGTGGGTAGTGTAGCCCCAGCGGACAAAGCCATCGCGCTTGTTGCCAGTGGTCGTGGTGTTAAGCACTAGTTCGTTGGCACGCTTGTTTTGGAAGTCGGCAAATGAATCGAAATAATACAGACCCTGAGGTCCGCCTGTTCCGGCAAGCCCGGAGGTGCCGAACACGAACAAATTGTAAAGCTTGGAATAGGCGTTGTCATATTCCAGCTTGAACAGATGATTACCGGCGCGAAGGCTGGCATTGGCCTGGAACGTCAGGATCTGGTTATTGAACTCGTTTGCCTGGCGCGGCGTGTCTGGCCCGAGCCGCACGATCGGCGTACCTAAGCCGGTACCGTTGCCGCCTGGCGCGGCTGACCCGGTCCTGCACAGGGTCGTAGCCGATACGAGCCCGACACCGAGCGCATCTGAAGTGTTATCGAGGCATACGTTGAACTGGGCGAAATCGGTGCCGAAATAGGGATCCTGACCACGCACATAATCCTTATAACTGGCACGCAGTTCGGTCGAGAAATTGTCCGACCATTGCGAGTTAAGTTGCAAGGCGGAAGCACTGGTTTGTTCAGTCAGACGATAGAGATCGGATTGTAGCGCAATGTAAGGAGCCGAAGTGCTGGTGCTACCGGCCGAACCGAAGTTTGGCAGAACGTTTTCATGATGAATATACGAAGCCGAAAGGCGTTGGCCATCGGTGATGTTCCAGTCCACTTTGGCCGAGTATTTCTCGTCACTCTCGGGAATCACCGTCGGAACAGTACCGATGTTATACGTACCGTAAAGGCCAGGGAAAGACGAAACGACGGAGTTGATGCCCCGGAATTGGGCTTGGTCATCACTGAAGGCATTTGCCACCAAATTTGGTGCCGCAGATCCTTGGACACCGAACGCGTTGGAGGCACCTTCGGTCAGCTTTTCATAGGCCAACGCCACAAACAACGTGTCTTTGATAATAGGACCTGACAGGCTTCCGCCGTAGTTCTTGAATTCCAGCACCTTCGTATCGGCAACCGGGAAAATCAAGCCGAGCGGATTGCGGTTATCCGCAGTTCGCTTGCTGGTCAGTGATGGGCCGCCGAAATTGCCAAAAGCCGAACCATGATAGTCGTTAGTACCCGATTTAAGCACGACATTCACCGCACCGCCCTGGAAATTGCCTTCCGAGATATCGAACGGCGCTGCCTTTACCGAAATCTGACCAATCGCTTCAATTGAGACGATCCCGCGCGTTGAGGGCAGGCCGCCATAGTTAAGACCGAAACTGTCCTGCACTTGCACCCCGTCGATCGAGAAGCGCTGAGTACGGATGTTACCGCCAGCGATGCTGACGCCGCCAACGTTGGCATTGAACGAAGCCAGCGGGTCCTTGGCGATGATGTCGCGAATGTCGCGACGCGACGTGACGGTGTTCTCTATGTCCTCAGCATTGAAGGAAGTTTGCGAGCCCAGCACCACCCCGCGCCCGCCTTGCGTGGTACCGCCGACCACCACAATGGCGCGATCGGTTAATTGCACGGGAAGCGCGAATGTTTCGCCCACCGACAGTTCGACGTCTTCTACCGTCACTGGCGCATAAGCGTCGCTGTCCGCAGTAATCGTGTAAGGCCCACCAACACGTAAGCCACGAAGTCCAAAGCTTCCGTTTGAGTCGGTCACAGACACGCTGACTGAACCAGAAGGCGTATGCAACACCGTAACCTTCACCCCGCTGACGGGGCTGCCGGCAGCGCTTGTAACGCGCCCGGAGATGGCAGACGTCGTTTCCTGAGCCATGGCCGGCGTGGCGAGGCTTATTGCAACGGACAGGCTAGCAGCGCTGGCGGCAAGGAAATGTCTAAAGTGCATGTCGTTTTTCCCCTATGGTGCCCAATCAAACGGGCGTAAAATCTAATTTGAAAATTTGAAGCAGACGCAAATCGCTGAGCCCCTACCCGCTAGATTCGCTCTCATGCGAGCGACGTTGGCTAATAGGCAGTTTAATGTGACATGCTTATGAATTGGCGCCTCGCTATCCGGCCAGCCAATGCAAAACGGCGACTGGACAACGAAGAAAACAATATAAAGCGTCAGTACAATCGGCAAAGATCAGGGTAACATCATACTCACCAATTGGTGGCATCCGATGATGCAAGAATGCCAAAAGCCGCCCCAGTGTTGGTATCACCATTTGTCATCGTTTCGACGCACGATAGATCCGCGTATGTCTTAGTATAAAAAAGGGGACTCTCTCCACCCGGGCAGCGAGATTCACCGAAGCTGACCGTCCGTTTTCGGCCTAGAACAAGAGGGAAAACGAAGCTCATCCGTATGTCCGCTTTCCACCCAATACTCGCCGAAGCGGTCAGGCCTCGGACGATAACATTGCGGACATCGGACCGTTGTGCGAATATCGTAAAATGGACGGGAAACACATTCTA
>NCGG01000006.1 GCA_002278855.1 Sphingomonadales bacterium 28-55-16 | reverse complement strand
GACGCGCGCAATTGGCAAGGCCAAAGCAATGGAAATGTGCCTGACGGGCCGGATGATGGACGCCGCAGAGGCGGAGCGTTCAGGCTTGGTTGCAAAGGTTGTTCCTGCGGCTGAACTCGTGGATGAAGCGATCAAGACCGCGACCGCCATTGCTGCCATGGCACCCTTGGCCGCGATCGCGTGCAAGGAAATGGTCAATGCTGCGTTTGAAACCACGTTGCAGCAAGGTGTCGTATTCGAACGCCGCCTGTTCCATGGCCTGTTTGGTACAGCCGACCAGAAAGAGGGTATGGCCGCTTTTGTCGAAAAACGGCCGGGTAACTGGACAGGGAAGTAAAGCTATTTCTCCCTATCGCAAGGCGATGGGGCGGATCTACTTAATCAGCCGAAACCGTCTCGACCATCTGAAACGTGCCAAGCCCACATCCTGCGCCTTCGTAAAGGCGCCCGCCTTGATCATGCAAAACGCGGACGATGTCGACGCTGCACAATTGATTGAGCGACGTACGGTAAGAAAACCGGTCCTCGAATTTCAACCCGGGGCAGCTTTGCGGCAATTTATTGCGGAACGTCTTGCCGCCAACCATGTGGAAATCGATAATATCATTGTCGACGACTTTCGTTGAACGAATTTGCGAAATGGTCACGCAGCTTTTGGGGGCACCAACAGCGCGCACAGCTTCGGGCGCTTTCTTGCTGGAAAGCGCGAAAGTTGCCCCACCGGACAGCAAAACAATGGCGGGTATGATCAACAGCATCTTACGCATCTTGCATCTCCAATATTAGGTGTCTGCCTTAACAGGGTCATTCTGAACTGTAGCTGACTTGATTTTGGGCGCCGGTGTTTTGGGTTTGAAGCGGCATAGGTCGGCCACGGGACAGCGCCAGCATTCGGGGGTGCGCGCCTTGCAGATATAGCGGCCATGTAAAATCAGCCAATGGTGCGCGCCAATGCGGAACGGCTTTGGCGTGCCTTTCTCAAGGGCCTTTTCGACCGCGACGACGGTCTTGCCGGGCGCGATGCCGGTCCGGTTTCCAACGCGGAAGATATGCGTATCAACGGCAAAGGTTTCAGCGCCAAATGCCGAGTTCATCACCACATTGGCGGTCTTGCGGCCGACGCCCGGCAATGCCTCCAGCGCATCGCGGTCGGCGGGCACTTCACCTGCGTGATCGCGCACGAGGATTTCCGACAAAGCGATGACATTCTTCGCCTTGTTGTTGAAGAGACCAATGGTCTTGATATGCGCTTTCAAGCCATCCAGCCCAAGCGCGACCATTTGCGCGGGCGTCTTTACCTCCGCAAACAAGGCCTTTGTTGCCTTGTTCACCCCCACATCGGTCGATTGCGCCGAGCATGTGACCGCCACCAGCAACTGATACGCATTGCCATACGCCAGCTCGGTCTCCGGATCAGGATTGGCCTCCGCCAGCCGCCGGTAAAATTCAAAGATGTCGGCTTTCTTCAAAGGCCGAGAACCTCTTGCATATTATACCGTCCGGGTTTTTGGCGGGACAGCCACACGGCAGCTTTAACAGCGCCACGGGCGAATATCGCGCGATTTTCGGCACGATGGACAAGCTCGATACGTTCGTTATCGGACGCGAAGATAACCATATGGTCGCCAGCTACGCTGCCGCCGCGCAAGGATGCAAAACCGATATTGCCACCGGTGCGCGCGCCCGTAATGCCGTCGCGGCCACGGTCGCTATGATCCTTCAGGTCGACCGCGCGGCCCTTCGCGGCGGCTTCACCCAGCAGCAAGGCCGTACCCGACGGGGCGTCAACCTTATGCCGGTGGTGCATTTCCAATATTTCGATGTCCCAGTCTTCGCCAAGCTGGCGCGCGGCTTGCTCCACCAATGCGGCGAGCATCGTTACACCCAAGGACGTGTTGCCTGTCTGCAAAACGGGAATGTCGCGCGCGGCATCGTCGATCAGGAAATGGTGGCGTTCCTCTAATCCAGTCGTGCCAATGACGATGGGCTTGCCCGCAGCCAAACAGGCGTCGAGATTGGCCTCGACCGCATGCGGGCTTGAGAAATCGACGAGAACGTCGGAGGCGGCGATCAATCCGGCAAGGTCGCCATCCTTGTCGACGCCGCCTGCATGGGCGTGGCCGTCTGCTGCAATGGCATCGACTAAGGCCTGCCCCATGCGCCCTGCGCTGCCGATAATTCCAATTTTCATATCTATCATCCTGAACTTGTCACAGGGTCTTACTATATTAAGGGGGTGAAACAAGTTCGGGGTGACGCTGTGGGTATGAATGTGAATCAAGACATCAAAAACATCCTTATCCTGACGGGCGCCGGGGTCAGCGCCGAAAGCGGTATTGATACCTTCCGCAGTGCAGGCGGACTTTGGGAACAGCATAAGGTTGAGGATGTCGCGACCCCTGAGGCCTTTGCCCGTGACCCTGATCTTGTGCTGCGCTTTTACGATATGCGCCGCGAACGTATCCAGCAGGTCGCACCAAATGCGGCGCACGACGCGCTGGCGCGGCTGGATGCAGCTTGGGCAGGCGACCTGTTGTTGGTCACACAAAATGTGGACGATTTGCACGAACGGGCAGGGGCAAAGCGCCTGCTGCATATGCATGGTGCGCATTTGAACGCGTGGTGCATGGCCTGCGATGAACGTCCCCCATGGCGTGGGACATTGATTGACCGGCCAGCCTGCCCAGCATGCGGCATAGCAGGGCAGTTGCGGCCCGACATCGTCTGGTTCGGAGAAATGCCTTACCGGATGGACGAGATTTACGACGCGCTGAACAACGCGGACTTGTTCGTGAGCATTGGTACATCCGGGGCGGTCTACCCCGCCGCTGGCCTGGTGCGTGAGGCGCGGCAGATGGGCATCCGAACGTTAGAGCTGAACCTTGAGCCTTCACACGGGACATCATGGTTTGAAGAATCGCGGCACGGCCTCGCAACCGAATTAGTACCCGCCTGGGTGGAAGAAATTTTAAGCTGCTAAACTGCCGCAGCTTCTGCAAGCAGGATCTTTGGGTAGCTTTATAGAACGCATCGCGGGCGCCATGCCGTCGAACAAATGTAGCTTGCCCTTCTGCGCCTCGCCAAAGCCCGTCAGGGTGCGAATAGCCTCCATGGCAGCAAAGGATCCCATCAGGCCACACATGGCCCCCAGAACGCCTTGTGTGGCGCAGTCATCGCAATCATCGGGGTCATGCGCGTCACCCACAAAACAGCGGTAGCAGGGGGCGTCTTCTGTCCACCCAGTGAAGGTACCAATCTGCCCATGGAACTGGCCAATGGCGGCGCTCACCAAAGGCACTTTGGCAGCAAGGCAGAGGTCGTTGACGATCAAGCGCGTGGCGAAATTATCGCAGCCATCAATGACCACATCAACGCCATCGAGAATGGCCGCTGAGGTGGTGCGGTCAATGCGCTGCTTATGGCCGATGAACGTCACATCAGGGTTTAGGCGCGCGATGGCGGCTCCAGCGGCATCAATTTTCGCGGTGCCAATGTCGCTTTCGCTGTAGAGAATTTGCCGCTGAAGGTTGGACAGCGAAACAATATCATCATCGACAACGCTGATTGTCCCGACGCCAGCCGCTGCCAGATATTGGATGGCGGGGCAACCAATGCCGCCCGCGCCGATCAGCAGCACATGGCTGGATAGCAATTTGGACTGGCCTGCACCGCCAATGTCGCGCAGCACAATGTGCCGGGCATAACGGTCAAGTTGCTGATCGCTAAGCGTCATACGCCCGTAGAGCCAAAACCCCCGGTTCCGCGTGCGGTGTCATCCAGTGTTTCCACTTCGATCATCGCACCCTGAGTGACGGGCGCGACCACGATCTGCGCGATCCGGTCACCTTTGGTGATGATGAAATCATCTTCGCCCAAATTCGCAAGGATAACCTTCACTTCGCCGCGATAGTCGCTGTCGATAGTGCCGGGGGTATTCAGGCAGGTGATGCCATGTTTCAGCGCAAGGCCCGAACGCGGGCGCACCTGCACCTCATATCCATCGGGAATGGCAAAGGCGAATCCGGTGGCGACTGCGTGACGCTTGCCCACGCGCAGGGTTAAGCTTTCGGCGGCACAAATGTCCATACCCGCGGCGCCATCTGTCGCATAAGCGGGAAGTTGCAGGCCGGCGCCATGATTTAGGCGCAAAACGCGAATTTCAACCTTGTGCGAGTGCATCAGCAACCTTCTCCATCAATTTGCGGGCAATGACATCTTTGGGGCTTTCGGGCCAGCTATCGACGCCATCTTTGGTAACAATATGAAAGGCGTTGTTTTCGCCGCCCATCACATCGCCCGACACGTCATTGGCCACAATCCAGTCGCAGCCCTTTTTCGCGAGCTTCGCTTGCGCATGTTCGACGATTTTTTCGGTCTCCGCAGCAAAGCCAATGAGCAGCTTTGGCCGATGGGCGTGCGTAGCAAGGCTGGCGAGGATGTCAGGATTTTCGGTCAAGTTCAGCGCAGGGATAGCCCCGCCGTCTTTCTTGATCTTCTGCTCAGGCGCTTGTGCCGCCCGCCAGTCGGCGACAGCGGCCACCATGATCGCGGCGTCGACGGGCAGGGCTTTCTCGACCTCGGCCTGCATGTCCAGCGCGGTTTCGACATTTATCCGGACAACCCCCGGCGGGGTCTCCAGATGGACAGGGCCAGCAATAAGCGTGACGTCTGCTCCAAGGTCCGCCGCCGCTGCTGCAATCGCAAAACCCTGACGCCCTGAGGAGCGGTTGGCGATGTAGCGCACTGGGTCAATCGCCTCATGCGTGGGACCCGCCGTCACGAGGATGCGCTTGCCGAGAAGTGGACGATGATCGACGTCAGCAAAATCAGGCTGTGCTGCAATCGGGGCAGTGCGCGGAACGGTCGTTGGCGACCTGCCCGATGTCAGTGCTGTGTCAAATTCATGCCCCAACATCGCGCAAATTTGCTCGGCGACCGCTGGCGGCTCGGGCAACCGGCCGGGGCCAAATTCGCCGCATGCCATTGCGCCTTCGTCGGGGTCCATGATGTGCACACCATCGGCGCGCAATTGGGTCAGGTTGCGCTGAGTCGCCGGATGGTTCCACATGCGCACATTCATGGCGGGCACCGCAAGAACGGGTTTGTCCGTGGCCAGCAGGATCGTGGTCGCAAGGTCGTCGGCAATGCCTGCCGCCATTTTTGCCAGAATATTGGCCGTCGCTGGGCAGATGACGATCAAATCGGCCTGACGGCTGAGTTGAATGTGCCCAATCTCGCGTTCTTCTTTAAGGTCGAACATATGGCCATATACTTGGTCTTCGGTCATGACGGCCATCGACAAAGGCGTGACAAATTCGGTCGCGCTTTGCGTCATTACGGCGCGCACGGCGATGCCCTGACGCTTGAGCAAACGGACAAGCTCAAGCGCCTTATAGGCCGCGATGCCGCCGGTGATGATCAAGAGAATGCGTTTTTCAATCATGCGCTTCAGTATCCGCTCAATAGTTTATCGACTGCGGAGGTGATGACCAAATCTTCCTGCGCCAGAGAGCCGATTTTTGCGCCAAGTCTATCAATGGGAATGGCAAAAATCAGATGTGTCGACATAATATACTGTACATCGTTAATCAGAAATACGGGGTGCAATCGCGACACGGACTGCATGTCTTCGGCTGGCAATAAAGGCACCACCACCCGACTGCCAAATTCATCCAGCAAATCTGACTGGATGTCCAGCAACAGACCGCGTGCATTTCCGCTTTTGTAAACATCAAAACGGGCCATTAAAACTGGCGATATTCATCATAAGGCATGCCGTTTTCGGCGACCCATTTGTTCCAGCTTTCAATAGCCTGGCGGTTTTCGCGTTTCCACTCCTCGCCCAACGCTTTGCGCACCTGTTCTTGCAGTCCGGTTTCGCAAGCTTGCGATACGTTGATGCCAAGCCGCTTGGCCTCATCAACCATA
The DNA here is from genome assembly GCA_002278855.1 of Sphingomonadales bacterium 28-55-16. GTDB lineage: Bacteria > Pseudomonadota > Alphaproteobacteria > Sphingomonadales > Sphingomonadaceae > Sphingorhabdus_B. The sequence continues at coordinate 155,760 of NCGG01000006.1, read as the reverse complement.
TCAGCGGGCAAGCTTACATTTGTGGCGCGCTTCGCGGCGTTAACGCGTGCAGGTCTATTCATGTGCATAATATATGCGCAATCAATATGGCGGTCAAGCGAACGCCATTGTGCCCGCAGCACCTATAGCGCCTGCTAACAATGCAACTGCAAGATAGCGCCAGCCATTGCCGGTTCCCTTGCGTTCCCAAATCAATTGGACGGGCGGCAAGGGCGGTGGCTCTGGCGCGCCGCCCTTGCGCGGGAGCTGCTCATCCAGACGGCGGATGAGGTCGGGGATCATCTTCAGCGTATCGGCTTGTTTGCGCAAGCCGTCGGCCAGAATAGCCTCAGGCCCAAGCTCACCGCGGATCCAGTCGCGCACATAAGGTGCCGCGACGTCCCACATATTGATGCTTGGGTTCAACGAGGTTGCGATGCCTTCAACCATCACCATGGTTTTTTGTAGCAACAGCAAATGGGGTTGCGTCTGCATGTCGAAATCACGCGTGATCGCAAACAGGCTGTCGAGCATTTGTCCCACGGACAATTCGCTGACGGGTTTGCCGCGCGTGGGCTCACCTACCGCGCGCAAGGCGGTCGCGAATTCGTCGACATTGTGGTAGCTCGGCACATATTGCGCCTCGAAATGAATTTCGGCGACGCGCTTGTAATTGCCGGTGGTCAATCCGTAGAGAATTTCGGCCAACCAAAACCGCGCTTGCCGGTTGATGCGGCCCATGATGCCAAAATCAATCGCGACAATGGTGCCATCGGCGCGGACAAACAAATTGCCCTGATGCATATCGGCGTGGAAAAAACCTTCCGAAATCGCTTGCCGCAAAAAGGTAAGAACAAGTTTTTCAGCCATTTTATTGAGGTCATGGCCAGCCGCCCTTAACGCGTCGATATCGGAAATCTTGACGCCATCGACCCATTCGAGCGTGAGAACGCGGCCGGATGTCCGGTCCCAGTCAATCGCCGGGATAGTGTAGCCCTCGACCGCGACCATTGCGTCTTTCAGTTCCGACGCGCTTGCCGCTTCACGGCGCAAGTCCAATTCGCGCATGGTCCAGCGTTTCAGGTTGGCGATAACAAGTTGCGGACGCAAGCGCGCCGCTTCGCCGCCAAGTGCTTCCAAATGCGCCGCGGCCCATTCATAGGTTTCAATGTCGCGGGCAAATTGCTCACGGATGCCGGGGCGAAGCACTTTGATGGCAACATCCTTGCCTTCGGTGGTGCGGGCGCGGTGTACCTGCGCGATCGATGCGGCGCCAACCGGCACCGGGTCGATATATTCGAACAATGCCGTCGCGGGCTTATTCAGGCTGCTGTCGATCTGCGCATAGACAAGGTCGAACGGGGCCGGGGGCAATTGATCCTGCAGCATCAGCAGGTTTTGCACGGCTTCTTCGCCAATGATGTCCGGCCGTGTCGCGAGTGTCTGCCCCAGCTTAATCGCCGCAGGACCAATGGCGCGAAACGCGCCGGCATAATCGGGCGCTTTGGGTTGGATCGTGCCAAAGCGCGCGATGCGGCATAGCCGCTTGACTTGCGGCGGGGTGTTGCGATCAGCCTCAATGGCACGCAAAGCGCCGTGGCGCGCAAGGATGCGGCCCCATTTGAGCAAGCGAAGAATATGTGTAGCCGGACGAGTCATCTTGAGCGGGGTTACACCTTCCAGCCGCTGTGGATCGCGACCAGGCCGCCCAATATGGGCTCAACCTTGGTTTGCACAAAACCAGCCTCTCCAATCATGCGCTTGAAATTCTGCATATCGGGGAAGCGGCGAATGGATTCGACCAGATAGCGATAGCTGTCTTCGTCGCCCGCGATGGCTTTGCCAAGCTTTGGCACCAGCTTGTCTGAATAGACATCATAAATTTGCGCAAGCCCAGGCCATTCGACCGTGGAAAATTCAAGGCAGAAGAAGCGACCACCATAACGCAGGACACGGTGGGCTTCGCGCAGCGCCTTGGGAATGTCGGTGACGTTACGAATACCAAAGGCAATCGTGTAGGCATCAAAATGCGCATCGGGAAACGTGAGCGTCTCGGCATTTTGCGCTGACCATATAAGGCTATCGATGCCGCGCTTCATCGCACGTTCCATGCCGACATCCAGCATGTCTTCGTTGATGTCCGAAACAGTGACCTGCGCACCCGATTTTTCCATGCGAAACGCAATGTCGCCCGTGCCGCCCGCCATATCGAGAATATCCTCGCCTGCGCGCGGTTTTACCCGACGGACAAAGCTGTCTTTCCACAATCGGTGCATGCCGCCCGACATTGCGTCGTTCATTATGTCGTATTTGCGCGCGACATTGGAAAAGACGTCGCCTACGCGCTGCGTCTTCTCTTCCGGGCTAACTTGCTCATAGCCAAAAGATACGGTGTCATTCATGATGCAGTCCCCTAGCGGATTGTTGCGCCAGCCGCAAAGACTGTTAGGTGAAAATCATATGCCCGAATTACCTGAAGTGGAAACAACTGTCTCCGGCCTGCGGTCGGTCCTTGAAGGCGAGCTTATCGTGCGCGCTGAACCGCGCCGTGCTGACCTGCGCTGGCCACTTCCGGCGGATTTGCGCCAGCGGCTGACCGGCGCGCGGATAGAGACGCTGGGACGCCGCGCCAAATATGGCCTGATCTATACGGACCGGCAGGATGTTCTGATATTTCAATTGGGGATGTCGGGACGTTGGCGTGTGGATCCAGTGAAAATCGAAAAACACGATCATTTCATTCTGGAAACGGCGCGCGGGCGGGTCGTTGCGCTCAATGATCATCGTCGTTTTGGTTCGTTGGATATTACCGATTCGGCTAAGCTTGACGCATATCGTTTCTTTGCCAAAATGGGACCTGAGCCATTGTCGCACGCGTTCGATGCGTCGGTCTTGCAAAAGGCGCTGCACGGCCGCAAAGCGCCGATCAAGGCGATGCTGCTCAACCAGAATATCGTCGCTGGCCTAGGAAATATCTACGTGTGCGAAGCGCTGCATATGGCCGGTATTGACCCAATTGTCGCAGCATCAAGCATCAGTAAGCCGCGACTAAGTCGGTTGGTGGTCGCGATTAAAAAGGTCCTTTCCGCCGCGATCGCCGCAGGCGGCTCCACCTTGCGCGATTTTGCGGCGCCTGATGGAGCGCTAGGTTATTTCGCGAAAGACTGGCGCGTCTATGGCCGCGCGGGGGAAAGCTGCGTCTGCGGGGCAACCATATTGCGGCGGGTCGATTCGGGGCGATCCACCTTCTATTGCGCGAAATGCCAGCGATAATGCGGCAATAGGAGGTTGACGAATCTCTTAGGCAGGGTTAAGGGCCGCTCCTTCAACGGACGTACCGCATGGGCACGTCTCTTCAGATATTGAAATTCGAGGACAAAAATGGCCAATACGCCGCAAGCAAAAAAGCGTATCCGTCGCAACGCGCGTCGCACTGAAGTGAATGGCGCACGCGTCAGCCGCATCCGTACTTTCATCAAGAAAGTTGAAGCGGCAATCGAACTTGGCGACAAGACAGCAGCAGCGGCAGCGCTTGTAGCAGCGCAGCCTGAACTGGCGCGTGGCGTATCTAAAGGCGTTCTTCACAAAAACACAGCTTCGCGCAAATTTGGTCGCCTCACAAAGGCGGTCGGCGGCCTCGCTTAAGCGTTACGGTCTGCGCCGGACCATCCGGCTATGAGCATGCAAAACCCGCCGCGATCACGGCGGGTTTTTGTTTGGTAATTGTAATATTACTGAAATGTGAGGATTTCCCGCGATTCGGGGCAGTCGCTTACTGTTCTGCATTTAAATAACGATATAAATCATATATTTAGATATTTATTAACGGATTTACTGAGGTCCGGCCGAGTCAATGGCATTTATTTCAGTTTTTTTTCACCGCTGCACTTGATCGACTCGATTTTTGCGGTCTAAGCATGTCACGTCCAGCAACGCACGACGACAGTCGGGCAATGCCCTACATGGAGATTCGAAAGGTAGCCCCGGCTGCATTTGGCAACAAATGCGCGGCTGAGAGCTGTTCGATCTGTGTCCGGTAGATAGCCTGCGGTTGTGTCGTACTGGATGGGGTGGAAATTGGGGGCAGGCACGTTGGCCGAAGGCAATACAGTATCGCACATGAATATGGGTCAGGCAGGAAGCGGAAATGACGCTTCGATGTTAAACACGCGTTTTGACGCCGATTGGCATAATATTTCTTCAGGATTGCGCCGCGATCTGGGTGCGCAAATCTATGGGCAATGGATTCGTTCCATCAGCCTTGGCGATTTTTGCGACCTCACAGGTACGCTTGAGCTTCTGTTGCCGTCGGATTTCTCCGCCAGCTGGGTGTCTGACCATTATGCGGACCGTTTGCGTCTTGCATGGTCAAGCACCAACAGCAGCGTAAAGCAGCTAAAAATCCGCACCCGCCCCGGTGCGCCGCGCGTCGAATTATTGCATGCTTCCAACAATGCAGAGCGTGCTGTCGCACAAGAGGCGAGTGAAACGCTTGCGCCGCGCGCGGCGCTTGACCCGCGGATGACTTTTGCGAATTTCGTAAAAGGCCAGACCAACGTTCTTGCGCTTAGCGCTGCAGAACGCGTCGCGTCCAAAGACAAGCCGCTGTTCAACCCTCTCTATCTTCAGGCTGCAACTGGCCAAGGCAAGACGCACTTAATGCATGCCATTGGCCATGCATATGCTGAGGTTAATCCCGACGCACAGATCCTGTATATGTCGGCTGAAAAATTCATGATGGAATTTGTGACCGCTATGCGGCGCAAAGAAGTCATGGAGTTTAAGGCACGGCTGCGTGCGGTTGATGTTCTCCTGATTGACGATATTCAGTTCATCATTGGCAAGGTTTCGACGCAGGAAGAGTTTCTGCATACGATTGACGCCATCATTGGCGCAGGCAAACGCCTGGTCGTTTCCGCTGACCGTGCACCGCAAGCGCTTGACGGTGTTGACCAGCGGATCTTGTCGCGCTTGTCGATGGGTTTGGTGGCCGACATTCAGCCTGCTGATCTTGAACTCCGCCGCCTGATTTTGGAACAGCGTCTGGCCAATATGCCAGAAGCGCAAGTGGGTGAAGATGTTGTCGAGTTTCTCGCCCGCACCATCAGCCGCAACGTCCGCGAATTGGAAGGCGGCTTGAACAAGTTGCTCGCTTACGCACAATTGACGGGCAAGCCGGTGACACGGACACTTGCCGAAGAGCAGCTCAAGGATATTCTGAGCGCATGCCGCCGCCGCATCACGATTGACGAAATCCAGCGCGCCGTGTGCGAATATTATCGCATCGACCGCAGCGAAATGTCGTCGAAGCGTCGTGCCCGCGCCGTGGTCCGTCCACGCCAAGTCGCCATGTATCTGGCAAAGGTCATGACGCCACGTAGCTATCCTGAAATCGGTCGTAAATTCGGGGGGCGCGATCACTCGACCGTAATTCATGCCGTACGCTTGGTCGAAGGCCTTCGTCAGCAGGACAGCGAGATGGATAATGACGTCCGCGCGTTGTTGCGCCAATTGGAAGCTTGAGCTTTACTTTTCGACCCTTTTCAACGGCCGTTGCAACGCTTATCTCCGCGATTGAATCGGAGGGAAGCGAATGAGCCAGAAATGTGCATCATGTGGAGCGGTGGCGGTCAGTGATGCCGCGTTTTGCGCAAGTTGCGGGCATGCGTTAAAGCAAGCGGCGCCTTCGAAAAAACAATCCAAGTCGTCACCAAAGCGCCGGTGGATGATCCCGGTTGTGTCTGTACTGGCCATTGTGGCTATAGCTGCGCTGTATTTTTGGTTATTTCTTGCGGATGATCTGCGTACCGACGGTGCGGCACCCGCGGCCGAATCGCAATCCGGCGTTAATCCCGAGGCCCAGATTTTCTTCACGATGACGGAAGCCAATATCCGCGACAAGCCAGCAATGACGGGCAGCAATATCTTGGGCAAAATGCCCCGCGGTTCCCAGTTGACCGGTGTTGTTCGGATGGATTCCGATCCCAGCACTGCCTGGCTTGAACTTACAGACGGCAATGGCTTTGTGGCGCTGGCTAACCTCTCGCAAGTCAAACCGCCCGTGCTTGTGAAGTCGTTGAATGACGAAATCTGGGAAGCAGACGGCACGCTTGATGTGTGGGCCACCACGCTGCCAGATAGCAACTTATTGGACCGCGTGCGCGAAGGAACGAAGCTGACGCTGGTGGGAACAACCGAAGATAATTTTATCGAGGTTAAGCTATCTGGTGGTCGTTATGGTTATCTGAATGATGCCCAATCGATCATCGCCCGCCTCGGTGGAAAGCCGATCATGATTGGCTTTAACCCGCAAACCTGCGCATTTTCCGATGAGATAGGAGCGGAATTTGCCAAAATTGGTGCACGCCAGCAGGCGAAATGGCAAGCATTGGAAGCCAAAGAATATGCCGATGAGGCCGCGCGCGAAAAAGCCTTTGCGGCCGTTGAAGACGACAGCAAATATGTAAAGCTCCGCCGTTCTTATGAAGGGCTGTCGCTGACGGGAATTGGGCAGCATTATGAGTCGCAATCGCTTTATTTCGACAATCCGCCGGCGCAGGTCATAGCGGTGTTTCGCGCACAAGGATTTAATGTCGGGCGCGACGGCCTTTTCCCGTCAACCGAACTTTATGCGGGGATATCTGCGACGCGCGGTGAAGGCGCAGCTTATGGAAAAACCGAACTCAGTTGCGGCGTCTAACGCGCCGCAACTTTAGCCGCACTTAGCGCTTTTCTTCCGGCGCAACTGAGATCCGCACGGTCTCGCCGCCGTTGCCGGGAAAGCCTGTAAACATGGCTTCGACTAAATTCGGCACCAGATAAGGCAATTTGTTTGAACGCGATTTGGCTTCGGCTTTGCCTTCAAACAGCCGTTTGCCGTCATTGTTGCGATCAATCTTCATCTCAAGATTGGCGGTGTATACCGTAAAACTGTCGATACCAAATGAACGGTTGAAGCCGCTGTAGAGGAACGGATCATAATAGCCGACGACATAGCGTGCGCCCGCGCGCGTGCGGACAACATAAGGACGGTAAAAGCTTCCAATGCCCCAATAAGGGTCATAAAACGGGTCCTGTCGAACGATGTTGCGTTCCTTGCCCTCATCCACTGCGTAATCGAGCACAACCGTCATATCGGCATTGGTGCCTGACGCAGGGACATAGCCGACTTCCTGAAGCTCCGTGGCGACCAGAGCTGCATATTGTCCGAACTCGATACCCCCTGCATTAGAAGGGTTTGCCGCCCGAATGACAAAGGTCTGACCTTGCGGGGCAGGAAGTTCTTGAAAGCGCGATACCTCGGCGTTGAACGGTGTGGCGCAGGCGCCAAGCGCAAGCACCGCGAGCGGAGCCAAAAACAAAGCGGCCTTTTTCATCAGTTCATATCCCTTCTGACTCGGCCAAGCGCCGAATTATATATAACTGCAAATCTTTGCGTTAGTTTCCCTGAACTTGGGTTGAACGACACAAAAGGGTGTTTTCATCTCAGTAAACCAAGCGCAGCATAGGCCGCCTTTAATGTGGGTGCGCTCAATTCGCGTGCTTTTGCGGCTCCCTTCGCCAGCGCGGCGTCAATCTGTTCATGATCATCCTTAAGCGCCGTAAAGCGCTCGGAAATCGGACGTAGATGTTCAACTACAATCTCCGCCAATGCCGGTTTAAATGCCCCAAAACCTTGGCCACCAAATCGTGTCAACGTCTCCGCGACGGTCTCGTTGGCAAAGGCGGCGTAAATACCGACAAGATTTTTGGCTTCGGGGCGGCCCTCAAGGCCATCTGGGTCCGAGGGCAGTGGCTCTGGGTCGGTTTTGGCTTTCTTGATTTTGCTCAAGATCGTGTCGGCGTCGTCGGTCAGGTTGATGCGACTCATATCGCTTGGGTCAGACTTCGACATTTTCGCGCTGCCGTCACGCAAGCTCATGATGCGTGCCGTCGCCTTGGGGATGATCGGGTCGGGCAAAGTGAAAATCTCTGTGCCATTGCCGAAATCCGTATTGAATTTCTGGGCAATGTCGCGCGCAAGTTCCAAATGCTGTTTTTGGTCTTCGCCTACGGGGACATGTGTTGCCTGATACAATAAAACATCAGCGGCTTGCAGGACGGGGTAGGTAAACAAGGCAATGCTGGCGCCTTCACGGTTTTTGCCAGACTTGTCCTTGAACTGGGTCATCCGGTTGAGCCAACCCATGCGGGCCGTACCCGTCAGCAACCATTGCAGCTCGGCATGGGCAGGGACCCGCGCCTGATTGAACAGGATGGCCTTGTTGCTATCCAGCCCGCAGGCCAGCAATGCCGCCGCCATCTCGCGGGTATTTGCGGTCAGCTCCGCCGGCACATGCGGCATCGAAATCGCGTGCAAATCTGCAAGGAAATACAGGCATTCCATTTCATCCTGCATTTTGACCCAATTTCGGATCGCGCCCAGATAATTGCCCAGATGAAGGTTACCAGTTGGCTGAATGCCAGAAACGACGCGCATGTATGTTACTCGCTTGCAGGAGCCGCAGGCGCAACTGCACGCCGGCGGAGGAGGGATTTCAATTCACTGAGTCGGTACGCCCCGAACACTAAGATGGCCAGCGCATATACCGCGCCGCCAGCGCTTACCAATATCGACAAAACGGCGATGCGCCGCCACAATCCAGTACCAAGCTGATCTTCGATGAGTGCATTACCAAAATAGAGCGCGATGCCCATGGCAACCGCCGCCAAGACAATACGCCAGGCCTTTTGCCGCAAACGGGCATCCACTGCGATGTGGCCGCGTTTGCGCAAGGCGATCCACAGCAATGCGACATTTACCCAAGCGGATATGGCGGTCGCCACGCCGACACCGATATGCGCCAACGGCCAAATCAGAATGATGTTACCGATGAGGTTTACCAACATGGCCCATAATGCGAGCCGTAACGGGGTTTTTGTGTCGCTCCGCGCGTAGAAGCCAGGGGTCAATACCTTGATAAGCACATAAGCAGGGACGCCGGCGGAAAAGGCCATCAGCACCGCCGCCGTGCCGCGCGTGTCGGCGGGGGTGAAGGCACCATGTTCGAATATGCCGTGCACAATAGGTATTGCCGACACAATAAGCGCGGCCGTCGCAGGCAGCGCGAAGAACAGGGCCAACTCCACAGCGCGATTTTGTGTGTCGGAAGCTGCTTTGCTATCCGCACCGGCAATCTGCCGCGAAAGCGCGGGCAATATAGCTGTCCCAATAGCTATCCCGATCAGGCCAAGTGGCAACTGGTTCAAGCGGTCTGCGTAATAGAGCCAGGATACCGAACCCTCGGGTAGAAACCGTGCCGCAAGTGAAGTCGAGATCAGCAAGTTAAACTGGATCGCCCCTTGGCCAATGGCGGCAGGCGCGATCAAGGCCAGCATCAATTTTACGTCCGGGCTAAGGCGCGGCATTGTAAGTTTGAGATTAACGCCTGCTTTGTGACACGCCCATATCAGCCAAAGCAATTGTAGCGCGCCGGACACCGTGACGGCGACGGCTTGCGTAATGGCAACTTCAGCCTCGCTGTCCCCCCGAAAGAATGCCAGCGCAATGATCATGCATATGTTCAGCAATATGGGTGCCGCGGCGTTGACCCAGAAGCGGTTCAATGAGTTCAATATTCCGCCCAGTAACGAAACCAAGGATATGAGCGCGAGGTACGGGAAGGTGATGATCGTGAGGTGCCGGGCCAATGCAAATTTCTCCGGCCCACCATCGGGAAAACCGCCGGTCATGACCCAGACAATAGGGCCAGCGGCCAGCATCATGATGACCGTGAATACCACCAGAAACGGAAAAAGAACCGAAAGCACTTGGCTGGCGAAGGCGCGCGCGGCGATTAGGCCGCTGCCTGCTTCCTCGCGTTCGGCCTCGGTCATTTTCTTGTTAAACAGCGGCACGAACACGGCCGCAAACGCACCTTCGGCGAACAGCGCCCGAAACAGGTTGGGCAAGCGCCATGCGATCAAAAACGCATCGGACGCAAGGCCCGCGCCGACATAGCGCGCCATCAACATGTCGCGCACAAGCCCAAGCACGCGGCTGATTAATGTCAGCCCCCCGATGGTTATGCTGTTACGAACCAGGCTCATTTGTTCACCTGGCGCTGCCGGCTTCAGGCTTCGCCGGCAGGCTGTGTCTCTGCCATTTGTTGCGCTTGTGCCAACTGCTGGATGTAAAGCGCGTTAAAATCGATCGGTTCAAGCACCAACGGCGGATAGCCTGCGTCCCGCACGGCGTCAGCAACAATTCGGCGTGCGAATGGGAACATCAAGCGGGGCGCTTCACCAAATAAGAAAGGATGCGCCTGTTCTTCGGAAACATTGCGCAAACCGAACAAGGTGCCGTAATCAAGCTCAACAGAGAAATGCACGCCATCGTCGCTCTCTGCTTTTACAGCGAGCTTCAGGGTGATTTCATGCACTTCATCGGTGATCGCATTGGCTTGAATGTTGACTTGAACATCAATCTGCGGCGCGCCATCCCAGCTAAAGCTGTGCGGAGCATGCGGATTTTCGACTGACAAGTCCTTGATGTACTGGTTTAACATTCCGACGGCGGGTGTGGTGTCTTCGCCATTGGCTTTTACGTTTTCGGAAACGATGGTGCCTGTTTCGTCAGCCATGATATGTCGTGCTTTCTTATCTGTTGAATCGGTCGGGATGATGCGACTGTTGATGGCCGTGGCGCCTAGCAGGCGTGCTGTCAAAGGGCAATGATACTTGCACTTGCGGTTAGCCGCAATTTTCTTTGGGTAAAGCCCTTTGAAACCCGCATCATTAATGCTTATATGTTTTGAAGGCAAAGCTGAGCAGTCACAATTGCACAGCAAAAGTCATTATATTTTTGCGGGATGGAGACGTCGTGACGTTCACTATTGTATTGCTTGCTCTTGTTGCAGCTTTCTTGGGCCTCCGCCTGTATTCCGTGCTTGGCAAACGTACGGGGCACGAACAGGAACCAGTTGCACGCCGTCCCATTGAAACGGCGAACCCGCCACTTGTCCGTCAGCCATCTGCCGGTGGCGACAGCGCGTCGGCCTTGCCATCGCTCGATGCGACAAACGCAGATATGGCGGCGCAGAGCGGCCTCAAGGCAATCGCTAATGCCGACCGCAGCTTTGATCTTGGGCTTTTTGTCGAAGGCTCAAAGACTGCGTATAAGATGATATTGGAAGCTTATTGGAAGGGCGATAAAGAAGCATTGCGCTTCTTGTGCGATGACGATGTGTACGAGAGCTTTGCCGAGGCTATTGATGGCCGTACCACACGTGGTGAAACGCTTGAGAATCGTCTGGTGCGTATTGATGACATCCGAATTGTTGATGCCAGCTACGATCATCCGATGGCCCGCATTTCGGTTCGTTTCGATGCCGACATTGCCGCTATGGTTAAGGATGCCGATGGAAATATCATTGGTGGCTCGATGACCGATGCCGTTGAAACGCATGATATTTGGACCTTCATGCGTGACGTTAAGTCGAGCAGCCGAAACTGGAAGCTTGACGAAACCGATACGGTCTGATTCATCTGGGCGATGATACGCGCCCTTTTAGCTCTCGGTTTATCCGCACTTACGCTGTCTGCTTGTTCAGGCGGGATCATCCCCAATGGGGGACCTGCGACACCGTCCGGTCGGGTGGCTTCGGCACGACCTGCGCAAGATAGGCCGGCCAAGCCGATCCCATCAATTCCTGACGCGACCTTAGCGCCAGCGGTGCAAACGGGTGATGGGACGACTGCGGCGACTTTAGGCGTTGTGCGCGGTCCGCAAATCGGTACCTTGCAAGTTGATCCGCGCAAGGCGACGCTGGCCATGGACAGTTTCAAAACAAGCTGCCCCGGCCTTGTTCGGCGTAACGATACTAGCGGCCTTACCGAAGGCAGTGACTGGATACCCGCCTGTGACGCCGTAAAAACATGGACGGGCGATGCCATATCCTTTTTCGCTGCGTATATGGATGCGGTGCAGGTTGGCGATGGCAAGGCATTTGCCACGGGTTATTATGAACCCGAAATTGCGGGCTGCCGCACCGCACAAGCATCATGCAATGTTCCGATCTACAAACGACCGACGGACCTTATCGACGTTGATCTTGGGCTATTTTCGGAAGATCTGAAAGGCAGAAGCATCAGGGGCAAGGTAACGGGTACCAAGCTGGTGCAATATGACGACCGGGCCGTCATCGAAAACGGCGCGCTTGCCGGACGCGGTCTCGAAATCGCTTACGCGGTTGACCCTATCGAGTTCTTCTTTTTGCAAATCCAGGGGTCTGGCCGGCTTAGGCTGCCAGACGGTGGCGTGATGCGCATTGGCTATGAAAGCCAAAATGGGCGCGGATATACCGGCATCGGACGCGTAATGAAGGAGCGTGGGCTGATAACCGACGGGTCGATGCAGGGTATTGTTACCTATTTGCGTGCCAATCCTGATGAAGGACGCAAAATCATGCAGGAAAACAAAAGCTATGTGTTTTTCCGCGAGTTGACGGGCGCTGGTCCTTTGGGGGCCATGGGCTATCCTGTTGTGGGTGAAGCAAGCGTTGCGGTCGATGTGAAATATATCCCACTCGGCGCGCCGCTGTGGTTATCGATGGACCGCGCAGAACCCAATGGCATTTGGATCGCGCAAGACACTGGCGGGGCCATCAAAGGCGCCAACCGCGTCGATACATTCTGGGGGGCGGGTGATCGCGCCCGTGCTATTGCCGGTGGCATGGCAGCACGCGGAGCCGCGCTCCTTTTCTTGCCAAAGGCTGCGGTCGCGCGGCTCGGGATTTAAAGCTGCCATGGCGCGGCATCTCGACAGCACCGAGAAGTCCCTATGGGGCAAGGTCATTGCGACCGTAAAACCCATGCACGGCGGTAAGCCAAAGCCAGTGCCGGTTGCAACGCCATCTGCGGACAAGGCTGTGTTGGCAAAGTTTTTAAGTGCAAAGCCAAAGCCTGTCCCGGTCGACTCAAAACCAAAACCAGCGCTTAACCAAAGCAAAATCGCGCCTGTTCCGCATAATCTTGACGGACATTGGGACCGGCGCATTACGCGGGGCAGCATCATCCCGGATGTCAGCATCGACTTGCACGATGCATCCTTGTCGCTGGCCTATAACCGTCTCGATGGCGCGCTTGAACAGGCAATATCGCAACGGATGAAAGTGGTGTTGCTGGTAACAGGCAAACCGCGCGCGCATGATCGCGCAAGCGGCGAGGGGAGAGGGGCGATTGCTGCCGTTGTCCGTGATTGGTTGGCGGCATCGCGGCACGCGCATCATATTTCGGCGGTACGCAATGCCCATCCCCGCCATGGCGGCGCAGGCGCGCTTTACATCATGCTGAAAAGCTAGGCCGCGAGCATTTTAAGCGCAACGCGCCGATAAATCTCGGTCAGTGCCGCCAAGTCGGCTATGGCGACGGCTTCATCCAGCTTATGCATGGTCGCATTGCACAGGCCAAACTCGACCACTGGGCATATTTTGGTCAGGAAACGGGCGTCCGAAGTGCCGCCGGTGGTCGATGGTTCGGGTGCGATGCCGACAACAGACTCAACTGCCTCAGATATGGCGTCTGAAAGCGCGCCAGGAGGGGTCAGGAAGGCCTCCCCAGAGATCATGGCAGTCAGTGCACCCCCATGGCCCTCAACAAGCTCACGGAGGCGCGCAACAAGCGCCTCGCCATTGTGCAAATCGTTGAAGCGGATCGACAATCGCGCTTCGGCTTTGGCTGGAATGACGTTGGTCGCCTTGTTCCCAACATTCAGATCGGTGATCTCGATATTGCTCGCTTGGAACCAGTCGGTGCCTTCATCGAGCGTGATGGCTTCAATTTCTGCCAGAATAGCAACAAGCTTGGGGATAGGGTTGTCTGCGAGATGCGGGTACGCGACATGGCCCTGCGTTCCCGCGACCGAAATCCACATATTGACGGAGCCGCGCCGACCAATTTTCATCATGTCGCCCAGCCGGTTGACGCTGGTCGGTTCGCCGACAAGGCATGCATCAGGAATATCATCACGCGCCTGCATATGCGTGATCAACGCCCGTGTGCCGTGAATAGCTGGACCTTCTTCATCGCCCGTGATGATCATGCTGATCGTTCCTGCGTCCTTCGGAATGTCGTGCAGCGCAGCGACAAAGGCGGCGATGCTGCCCTTCATGTCGACCGCACCACGGCCATGTAAAAGGTCACCTTTCACCTCTGGAACGAAGGGATTGCTGGCCCAGCCATCGCCGGGCGGCACAACGTCGACATGCCCGGCAAAAGCAAAATGCCGCCCGCCGGCTGCGCGGATCGCGAATAGATTTTCAACAGGCGCGCCATGGGCTGGGTTGTCATCGTCCGCGCCTGAAATGAAACGCGCGACGGTAAAGCCTAGTGGCGTCAGTATGTCCTCAAGCACATCGAAAACGGCGCCGGTGGCGGGCGTGACGCTTTCACAAGCAATCAGGCGTTGGGCGTAGTCAAGTGCATAGCTATTGGTCATTGATCCGAAGCGTTACGGATAAATGGGACCCAAAACAAGTCAGACGTCGGCTTTGCGTAATGCCTTTTCCGTCAGCGCGGCATCGCCTTTAACTGCGCCGACAATGGACATGCTGCCATCAGCTTCGCGACGGCCGACCAGCAAGATAAATTCATCACCTGCGCCGGCAAATTCAGACAAATCCCTTTTGCGTGCGGAGCGTAAGCGCGGGCGGGGGTCGACAGAAGATGGCGAAAAATCAATGCCTGCGGCCAATTTTCTCGCGCAACGTTCGATATTGATGATCGCTTTCAAGCCGCCGTCATATTTGGCGAGGAGGTCGGCGAGACCGCCCATGGGGACTGCATTGCGCTGCGCAAACTGAAGTACCGATGCGAATTCGGTCAACCGGGTTTTGTCATAGCCAGCGCCAAACACCAATTTGACGATGGGTGTGAACGGTGCGCGCTCCTGCACCGTCATGCCAACATCGCGCAACAAGGCTGCATATTCCTTGGGATATTCCGCGGCCATGAGCGCAAAGTCATGCGCGCGGCCAATCGCTTGATACAAAGCATCGCGCGTCCGCCGCTCAGAATTGCGCGCCAAATCGGCGTATTGCCGCGCTGCGTCCAGCCAATCGGCAAGCCGGGCTTTTTCCAACATCGGGGTATCTAGAAGCAGCTCGGGAATTGCAAAAACGCCATTGTCATTCAAATCTGCATAAGGGCCAGTATCAAATATATGGCTTGCCACCCTTTGATCTTCCCCAGCGGGCAGCTGTTCCGAAGGACGCTGCACCGATGCCAAAGATTGCTCTAGCCCTTGCTGAAGCGGCGCGCGGATCTCTTCGGATGCGACTTCTTTCCAATTGATGACACCATACACATAATCGATCATGTCATCGTCCGACGAATATGGCAGCAAAATGCCGCGATACATCATGGCATAGCCGCGATCGCTCGTGAATTCGGCTTCGAACCCGATCGGCGCGCGGTTGGCGATGATTTGCAGACAATGGTCGGTAATCCGGGACAACAGCGACCCACGTGGTACGTCATTCAGACAGGCAATATGCGCGTCCAGACCGCATTCATTGCGCAATGCCGCACCAAGAAAATCAATCGACGGGTTTTCTATGCCTGATGTGAAGTCAAGCAGCACGCTATGGTCACGGAAATCCGGGATATCCTCTGGTTCAAGCCCCGCGATATTGGGATAATTTTTTTCATGCAGTTGTGACGTCCAAAAATTATAGGCACGCACCTGCATGCGGCGCTCGTCGCCGGAAATGACCGGCGGGGGGTCCATCCCGGCATCCTCATCATCGAAAAGTACATAGGGCGGCATGTCGGGCCCAAGGTCTGATCCATATGCTTCAAATCCGCGCACATCGTCCATCGTTAGGCCCTATCAAATCGTTCGCCACATTTTGATGCCGATAGGATATCTTTAGATGGTTAAGATGGCGTAAATCTTTAAATGCCGCCGCAATTCTCTGTTTTTCGTCGCTTTGCCCGACCGATCTATGTTTCTACTGCAATACCCGTGCGAGCGCGTCCGTCCATCCGGCCAGTCGAATTTCGCGCGCGTTTGGATCTAATGTCGGTGCAAATCGGGTTACCCCACCGCGCATTTGGGCGGCCTCTGCGAGCGAATGATATAACCCACAACCCACCGCCGCGAGCATGGCGGCACCCAGCGCCGTGGTTTCGACAAACGCAGGTCGCTCGACATCAATAGCCAGCATATCGGCCAAATCCTGCGCCATCCAATCATTCGTCACCATGCCGCCATCAATGCGCAATTCCGCCCAGTCGGCGCCGTCGGCGGCAAAGGCGGTTTTAAGGTCATAGGTTTGGTGGGCCATCGCCTCTAGCGCGGCGCGGGCGACATGCGCCTTGGTCGCCGCAAAGCTCAGCCCGCTGATTGTCGCGCGGGCATCCGGACGCCAGTGCGGCGCGCCAAGGCCCGAAAGCGCAGGCACCAGATAGACGCCGCCATTGTCGGCTACACTGCGCGCCAATGGCTCTGTTTCGGCGGCATGCGAAATCAGCCCCAAATCATCGCGCAGCCATTGGACAAGGCTGCCTGCGACAAATACCGATCCCTCAAGTGCGTAATGCCGCTCTCCGTTCAATTGATATAAGATCGTCGACAGCAACCGATGGCGCGATTGACGCAAGGTGGTGCCTGTTTGCGTCAGCACAAATGCGCCCGTGCCAAATGTTGCTTTGGTTTGCCCGATTGCGAAGCAACCTTGCCCAATGGTGGCTGCCTGCTGGTCACCCGCCATGCCGGAAATGCGGATTGCCCCACCAAAATGTTCGGGCAAAGTTGTGCCAAGGTCGCCGGCGCAATCGGTAATCTCTGGCAGAATATCCCGTGGGACACCGAACAAGTCCATTAACCCATCGTCCCAACCGCCGCTGCCAATCGCCATCAGCGCTGTGCGCGCCGCGTTGCTGGCGTCTGTGATATGGCTGCCGCCGGTCAAGCGGTACACAAGGTAGCTCTCGACCGTCCCAACCGCGAGATGTGCGCCCGCTTCCTTCAGCTGTGGCCAGTTTTCCAACGCCCAGCCAATTTTCGAGCCGCTAAAATAGGGGTCCAACAAGAGCCCGGTCTTCGCCTGAACCACCGGCTCTTCGCCTTGTGCTTTCATCGCGGCGCAAATGTCGGCGGTTCGCCGGTCTTGCCACACAATGGCGGGCGCCAACGGCTCACCCGTTCTTTTGTCCCAAAACACGACGGTCTCGCGCTGGTTGGTGATGCCGATGCTGGCAATATGGTCAGCGCCGCCAGCCTTGGCCACCATCTCTTGTGCGCAGGCAAGGGTGAGGTTCCAAATTTCCGTTGCATCATGCTCGACAAGGCCGGCTTGCGGATAATGCTGGGTCAGTGGGCGTTGGCAGCTGTCGACGGCTGTACCGTCTGCTGCAAAAAGAACGGCGCGGGTCGATGTCGTGCCTTCGTCGATGACGAGAATATATGTGCTCATATTTCAAGCGCCGAAAGCCGGCGTCCCTCCTTGCTCCAAATAAACACGGCGCGATTGCCAAAAATGATGCGGTTGGCCACTAAACCAGTCAATACGGACGTGACCAGTACGATCGCCATGACGTCGATATAATGCAGCCAGCCAATCCCAATATGCTGATAAAATGTCTCATTCGCATATAACGTGCCGGGCACATATAGAATGAAGTTGTGGACAGCATATAATGCGACGCCCCAAATCAACCCCGCGATTGCGGCGCGCGCGTCCATGTTTCGGAACAACAGGCCAGTGACGAAGGCTGACAGGATGGGCATCGACGAGAGACCGTTCAATTGCTGCAAAAGATTGATGATGCTTTCGGCATTTTCATACACCGGAACGAGTAAAATCGAAGTGACCGTTAAAATCACGGACACAATGGCGGCAAGCTGCCAATGGTTGGTCACGGGGCGGATGAATTTGTCGTGAAAGTCGACGGAATAGAGCGCTACCGAACTGTTCAATATCGCGCTGGTGTGCGCAATAACCGCCGCCATCATCATCGCTGCGAACGCGCCAGACATCCAGCTTGGCAAAACATGGGCGACGAGTTTGCCATATGCCGCGTCGCCCAAGCTGCCGAATAATTTGTAAGCGACAACGCCCGGGATCACGACGATTGCGGGGATGATCAATATGCGCACAAGCGCCGCCGCCAGCACGCCTTTTTGGGCTTCTTTGACAGTCGGCGCTGTCATCGCCTTTTGCGTAATATTCTGGTTGGTGGACCAATAAAATATCTGAATGAAAATCATGCCCGTGAACAAGGTGTGGAACGGAATGGGGGAATCGATGCTACCGATCATCGAGGTGCGCTCTGCCGGAACCGTTGAAAGGTCAAACCCGACCGCAGCCAGCGCCAATATCACGACCAAAAAAGCAATCGTAAGTACGCCCATCCCCGAATAGGTGTCCATGACCGCCACCGCGCGTAGGCCGCCGGTTATCGTGTACACTGCCGCGATTATCGCCATGGGCGCTGCGAACCACAGCAATGACCAGTCCACGCCAAACATCGATTTCAAGAACAGGCTACCGGAATATAGCGCAGCCGGTAAGTAAATCAGGATATTACCCAGCAAGAATAGAGCGGAGATCACCGTGCGAATGCTGCCGCCTTTATATCTGCGTTCGAGCAACTCTGTGACGGTCGTGCAATTGTTGCGATAATAAATGGGCACAAAAACATAGGCCAAAATCAAAAGCCCGACGAAACCCGACAGCTCCCACCAGGCAAGCAGGAGCATTTGATTCCCGTTCATGCCCACCAGTTGCTCGGTCGACAGGTTGGTTAATGTGATCGAGCCTGCAACGAAAAGCCAAGTGAGCCCACCGCCGGCAAGAAACACTTCCTTCGTTGAACCGTCGCCCGACGTGCGTTGCTGTGCGGCTTTGCCGTGCACTTTCCAATAGGTCAGCAGCGCGATAAGCGCGGTAAGCCCGACAAATATCCCGATTTGTCCTACGCTATTGGTGATTGAGAACATACATCCCCCGATGAATTTTATTGCAAAGCTGCGCATTTGCTCTTTTTGCTTACGCACTGAATTAAACGGCTGTGCAGGAAACACAAACAATTGTGTTTGCGCAGTTCGTGTGCGGTGAGGGGAACAACAGTTGGACCATGTGCGATTTGATGCTGCGGACGCAACTTTGGTTTTGAACTGTACCAAGGGTGCGCCTGTGTCGGTTCTATATTGGGGCGCCGCTTTGGATGCGGATACCAATTTGGCTGCGTTAGAAGGCCTGTCTCTGCGTCAAGGAATGCATGGCGTGGCGGATGTGGCATTGCCCTTGTCCTTGGCGATGGAACCGGGGCTTGGTCATCCGATGTTTCATGGCTTTGCTGCGCACCGTGGGGGCAAAGACTGGGGCAGCCTGTTTGCGGTTGGAAAAGTCGTGCCGCGCGCAGATGGGGCTAAGATCATATGCCGCGATGAAAGCACGCAGCTCGGGCTGGAATATGATATTGATTTTGATTCGAACACGGGCGTGCTGCGCATCCGGTCGGTGCTGACAAATTATGGTGCAACCCCGCTTGATCTGAATGACATGATGACCGCTTGCTTGCCGGTACCCGATGCGATGACCGATATCATCGGTTTTACGGGTCGGTGGACGCAGGAGTTTACGCAGGAGCGGGTGGCACGCAATGCCGCAACCTATCTGCGCGAGAACCGCAGTGGGCGGACATCGCATTTCAGCTATCCCGCTATCTTGCTGGCTACCGCCGATACCCATGAAAGCGCAGGCGAGGTCTATGGTTTCCATCTGGCCTTTAGCGGCAACCACCGCGTCCGCGTGGATTCGCTGACGGACGGGCGCGTGCTGGTGAGCCTTGGTGCGTTGCTTTTGCCCGGCGAAGAGCGGCTGGCGCCGGGCGAGACTTACGCAAGTCCGGAGATTGTAGCGGCCTATAGCGGGGCAGGCCTCAGCGCGCTCTCTCGCAAATTTCATGACCATGTGCGGACCAAATTGCTTCGGCCTGCCATGCGTTCCAAGCCACGGCCAGTGCATTACAACACATGGGAAGCGGTCTATTTCGACCATGATGTCGAAAAACTGAAGGCACTTGCCACGCGTGCGGCGGACATTGGCGTAGAGCGCTTCGTTCTGGATGATGGTTGGTTCGGTGGCCGCCGCCATGACCGTGCGGGTCTGGGCGACTGGCATGTATCCGCTGATGTCTATCCCGATGGCCTTGGCCCGCTGGTCGAACATGTAACCGGCCTTGGCATGGAATTCGGCCTGTGGTTTGAACCTGAAATGGTCAACCCCGACAGCGACCTGTACCGCGCGCATCCCGACTGGGTGTTGGGTCTTGAGGGCGTCGCGCAGGTCCCGTTCCGGTCACAGTTGGCGCTGGATATCAGCCGACCAGAAGTCGCCGATTATCTCTTCAATGCCGTCGATGCGATTTTGCGCGATCACGACATAAGCTACATCAAATGGGACATAAACCGCGACCTGAGCCATCCGGGCGATGCGTCGGGTGCCCCGCGTGCTTTTGCCCAGATACCGGCGCTCTATGCGTTGCTTGACCGTGTCCGCAATGCACACCCGCAGGTCGAAATCGAAAGCTGCTCTTCGGGCGGCGCGCGGGCCGATATGGGCGTTCTGGCGCATAGTGATCGGGTTTGGACATCCGACAGCAATGACGCGCTAGACCGGCAAGTCATTCAACGCGGCGCCAGCTTTTTCCTACCTCCCGAAGTGCTGGGTTGCCATATAGGGCCAGCAAAATGCCATGTGACGGGCCGGCGTTTGTCCATGGAAATGCGCGCGGCAACGGCGCTTATGGGGCATATGGGGCTTGAGCTAAATTTGCTGACCGAGCGGGCGGCGGACCTTGATGTGCTCAAAAACGCCATCAATTTGCATAAAAAACAACGCGCTTTGCTGCATGATGGCGATCTTTATCGCTTGGATAGTGCGCCGCAGTTAATCGCCAGCGGAGTAATAGCGCGCGACCAGTCGGAGGCCCTATATTCAGTTGCGTATGTCGCTAGCGACGCAAAAGTTCTGCCGGGGCGTTTGCAGTTCACTGGCCTCGACCCGCAGCGTTCCTATAAGCTGCAGCTTGTTTGGCCAACCAACTGGCTGCCCATTAAGGGGCCGTCCGCAATCGAAATGCTTGACCTGAAGGGTGAAGGCGCGATTTTCAGCGGCGGAGCGCTCATTCAAGGCGGACTGCAACTGCCGCATGCTTTTCCCGAAACCTGCTTATTATTTTACGTCGTGGCTATTTGAAACTTTGCGGCGCATTTGCGCCAATGATCATCTGCGTTGGCCGAACGGCTGCAGGCGCTGTTGGTTTACATCACACCCGCTGCGCCCCATATCTGGCGGTAGGAAAGGATAAGCACTATCGCCCGAACGGCTGCTCAACATTGGATCGAACCGCATGCGCATGGCATTTATGTCAAGCCAGCGGACATGTGGATTGACCCGTCGCGCCCTGCGGAACGCGCGCTCGTGACGCACGGCCATGCGGACCATGCGCGTAGCGGGCATGGGGCCGTTTGGGCCACCCCAGAGACGCTGGCGATCATGGCGCTGCGTTATGGCACCGAAATGGGTACGCCGGTCGCTTATGGCGATGGTTTTGAAGCAGGGGGCGTGAAGATCAGCTTCCACCCAGCCGGACATGTTTTGGGGTCCGCGCAAATCCTGCTTGAACATGCAGGCGAGCGCGTGGTGGTCACGGGTGACTATAAACGCCGCTTTGACCCCACTTGCGCGCCGTTCGAAGCGGTTGCTTGCGACGTTCTGATTACCGAGGCGACCTTTGGCTTGCCCGTGTTCACGCATCCGCCGATTGAGGATGAGATCGCCAAATTGCTCGCCGCACGCGCAGCCAATGCGGATGGCTGCATCGTGGTTGGGGCGTACGCGCTGGGCAAGGCGCAGCGCGTGATCGCCGAATTGCGCCGCGCTGGCTATCATGCGCCGATTTATATCCACGGCGCGATGCAGAAAATGTGCGATTTATACGCTGCGCATGACGTACCTTTGGGGGAACTCATACTGGCGACCGGACTTGCCAAGGCCGAGATGAAAGGCGCGATTGTGGTAGCGCCGCCCTCGGCGATGAATGATCGTTGGGCGCAAAGGCTGCCCGACCCGATCACCGCCATGGCATCGGGATGGATGCGGGTGCGGCAACGTGCGCGGCAACGCAATGTCGAACTGCCGCTGGTTATTTCGGACCATGCGGATTGGACTGAGTTGACGGACACTTTATTGGAGCTTCGGCCAGCCGAAACATGGATTACCCATGGCCGCACCGACGCGCTTGGGCGGTGGTGTGAATTGCACCAGTTGAAGGCGCGTGCACTCGATCTTGTCGGCCGTGAAGACGAGGATGAGGGCTGATGCAGGCATTTGCCGCGCTCCTCGACGGACTGATTTACACACGGTCGCGCGATCATAAGGTCAGGCTGATTGCCGATTATCTGCGCATAGCGCCTGACCCCGATCGCGGCTGGGCGCTGGCGGCGCTGGCAGGCACGCTGAGCATCGCAACGGTAAAAGCCGCCGCCATTCGCGCAATGGCGGAGGAACGGTTTGACCCGATGCTGTTCCGTATGAGCCGGGACTATGTCGGCGATACAGCAGAAACCGTTGCACTCATGTGGCCAGACGTCAGCCAAGATATTGTCGCACCGACTGTGTCCGAAGTCATCGATGTGCTGAACAGCACAAGCCGCGCGCGTGCCCCTGCAGTGCTAGCGGAATTGATGGACAGGCTTGATGCCAATGGTCGTTACGCGCTGCTGAAATTGGCGACAGGCGGTATGCGCGTCGGGATATCGGCGCGGCTTGCCAAAATCGCCTTTGGGCAGGCCTTTGGCCTATCCGTCGATGATGTCGAAGAGGTATGGCACGCCCTCCGCCCGCCTTATGCCGAGCTGTTCGCCTGGGGCGAAGGCAAATCCGAACGCCCTGATCCTGCAGACAGCGCGTTCTTCCGGCCCTTCATGTTGGCCCATCCGCTGGAGGAGGGCAATGTCGATTTGACCGCATTTGCCGCCGAATGGAAATGGGATGGCATCCGTATCCAGATCGCGTCAACGGGCGGCGAGACGCGGTTGTTCAGCCGCGGTGGCGATGAAGTCACGGGGGCATTTCCCGAAATAGCCGCAGCCTTTCAAGGTATCGGCGTTGTCGATGGTGAATTGCTTGTGCGCGGGGACCTTCAGGGTGGTGAGGCCGCAAGCTTCAATGCCTTGCAACAGCGATTGGGACGCAAGAATGTCACTGCCGCAATGCAGGCGGAATATCCGGTATTTGTGCGCCTGTATGACATATTGTTCGACGGGACGGAGGATGTGCGCGCGCTGTCTTGGACAATGCGGCGCAACCGGCTTGAGATGTTTGTAGCCAAACTTGATCCTGCGCGCTTTGATCTGTCGGCTATCATTGAAGCCCGCGATTTTGATCATCTGGCGGAAATGCGCGCGGCGGCGCGTGCAGCCGCGATTGAGGGCGTCATGCTCAAACGGCGGGATTCGACCTATCTGGCGGGCCGCAAAGTTGGGCTCTGGTATAAATGGAAACGCGAGCCGCTCGTGGCCGATTGCGTGATGATGTACGCGCAACGTGGGAGCGGGAAGCGCTCATCCTTATATTCGGATTATACCTTCGGCTGCTGGACGCCGGATGGCGCGTTGTTGCCCGTGGGTAAGGCCTATTCAGGGTTCAGCGATGCGGAGCTGAAATGGCTTGATCGCTTCGTGCGGAATAACACGGTCGCGCGTTATGGCCCTGTGCGCGAGGTCGAAAAATCGCTCGTGCTTGAGGTGGCGTTTGACGCGGTGCACGAATCCAAGCGGCACAAATCCGGTATCGCCATGCGCTTCCCGCGGATCTCGCGCCTGCGCCGGGACAAGCCCGCAGACGAGGCCGACACCATTGCCAATTTGCGCGCGATGATTGGTTAGGGTCAGGACCCTACAGAAACGCCCGCACATCGGCCATGAAGCGGTCAAACTGGTCATGGTGCAGCCAATGGCCGGCATTTTCATATTCAATGACTTGGGCGGTTGGGAAATGGACAATTCGGCCATCTTTTTCCGGGTTCGATGCCCAGCTATTGGCGCCATACATCATGAGCATTGGGCAAGTGATGGACTGCCAAATGGCTAGTAAATCCTCACGTGGCATATCGAATATTGCCCAGATGTTGAGATAATTGTCGAACTTCCAACTCCAGCTGCCGTCTTCGTTGCGGCTTATACCATGCACCGTCAGGTGACGCGCTTGTTCGTCGGTCAAATAGCTGTTTTCGGTCTTCATCCGTTCATAAGCAGCTTCGATATTGGGGTAGCGCTTGGGCGAGCGCCCGGCGGCGTTGCGTTTATCCTCAATCCATTGCCGGAAACGTTTTTGGATGCCGATGGCGTCGCGTTCAGCCTGCATCTTTGGGGATAAACCCAACCCTTCGATATTGACCATTTTCCGGACATTTTCTGGGAAAAGCCCAGCATAACGCGTTGCGATATTGCCACCCATCGAATGGGCAATGATGCTGACGGGGGCCAGATTCAGCTGATGGATCAATTGCGCCAAGTCATAAACAAATGTCGACATTTCATAGCTGCCATCGGGCGACCACGCGCTGTCACCATGGCCACGCAGGTCAGGTGCAATGATGTGCCAATCATGGCGCAATTCCTCAGCGACCCAGTCCCAACTGCGCGCATGGTCGCGGCCGCCATGGACCAAAAGCAGGGGCGGCGCATCGGGGTTGCCCCAATCGACATAGTTCAGCCGAAGGCGTTGCGAAATGAAGCTGTTGGTGATGGGGCCATGTAAAGTCATTCGGCAGCCAGTAATTGCTCTGCGCCCCCAAGGTCAACCGATACCAGTCGGCTAATACCCTGTTCAACCATAGTCACGCCAAACAAGCGGTGCATCCGGCTCATCGTCACGGCATTGTGCGTGACAATCAGGTAGCGCGTATCGGTCTCGCGCGTCATCGCGTCGAGCAAGTCGCAAAAGCGTTCGATATTGGCGTCATCAAGTGGCGCGTCGACTTCGTCGAGGACGCAAATCGGCGCTGGGTTGGTGAGGAATAGGCCAAAGATAAGTGCGACCGCCGTGAGCGCTTGCTCTCCGCCCGACAGCAAGGTCAACGACTGAAGCTTTTTGCCCGGTGGCTGCGCAAAAATTTCGAGGCCAGCCTCCAACGGATCATCGCTGTCGATCAGCGCCAAATGCGCTTGCCCGCCATTGAACAAGGTCGAAAACAGGCGGCGAAAGTGGCCATCAACCGCCTCGAACGCGGTCAGCAGGCGCGCGCGGCCTTCGCGGTTCAGGCTGCCGATGGATCCGCGCAGACGATTGATGGCGAGGGTAAGCTCTTCGCTTTCGGCAACGCCAGCGCCTTGTTGCGTTTCCAATTCGGCAAGCTCATCCGCGGCGATAAGGTTCACCGGCCCAATCCGTTCCCGCTCATTTTGCAAACGGTCGAGCCGGTTAGATTCTACGCCCGCATTGTCCATGGCATCTTCGTCAAAATGCAGCTTTTCCGGGAGGAGAGGCGGTGGGCATTCGAACCGCTCCCCTGAGATTCGGCCCATTTCAATGCGGCGATGTTCCTGATTTTCGGCGCGCGCTTCGGCGCCAGCGCGGGCCTCGCGGGCTACCGAAAGGCGTTCTGCTGCTGCCGCCAGTTCGGTTTCCAGTGCGCGCAGCGTCGCTTCATGCGCTGTCTCGGCGGTTTGCAGACCTGCCAGCTTCTCGGCCAACTGCTCTTTGTCTGCCCGCAAGGTAGCAATGTCGCGGGCGAGGATTTCCGGCCTTCCCGCCATCGCCTCTTGCTCGATAGCGATATCAGCACTGCGTTTGTTCATTTCGGCAATCCGGCGTTCGGCTTCGCCTGCGCGTTCCTGCCAGCTACGAATTTCGGCCATCGCCACCGCACGCCGTTCGCGGCTTTGCGCGATGCGTTGCTCTAGCGCGGAAAGATCCGCCTGATTGCGGGCCAAAAGGTCCCGCGTAGCGTCATGTGCAGCGGCGAGGTTTCGAACGCGGTCTGCATGATGCGACCCATCGGGTAACGCATTGCGTACGGCTTCGGCTGCGCCGCGCTCGGCCTCTGCATCTGCCACGTCCTGCTGTGCGACTTCCATACGGTCGCCCAGCGCGGCTTTAGCCGATTTAAGGCGCGTCAGCGCATCCTCGGCCTGGTCGACCGCGCGCAACGCGTGTCGTAACTGCCCCTCGGTAACGGCACGCGCAGCCGACGCGGTCCGGACCGCCTCTTGCGCTGCTTCGATTTGGTCCGTCATTTGGGTGACCAACTGCGCGTGTGCAGTCAATGCAGTTTGCGCAGGCGCGATGAGCGAATCCAGTTCGGCTAAACGGTTGGCGCGGACCAATTGCTCGGCGATCGTCGCGCCATCGCCGTCGGTTGCAAAGCCATCCCAGCGGCGGAGGCTGCCCGCAAGCGTTACGAGGCGTTCGCCGGGGGCCAGCGCGGCTCCATCGTCTGCCTCCAACACCCGAACCATCGACAGGCGCGCAGCCAGTTCTGGCGGTGCGTCTACATGATGGATCAGCGCATTGCCTGTGCTGCTGCTGACGGCAGGCGCACCGCCAAGCCAGCGACGCCCCGTCGCCCCGCCGATGCTCGCCTCCGCGTCATCGCCCAAGGCTGCTGCGAGCGCGCGTTCATAGCCGGGCTTAACCGTTATGCGGTCAATAGCCTTATGGCCTTGTCCTTTCGTTAAAGAGCGCTGCAGCGCGCTTTGTTCGGTCAACAGCGCGGCAAGTTCGGCCTTGGCGCTCGCGATAGCGATTTGGGCGAGGTCGCGGGCCGATATCAACTCTGTGCGCGCAGCTTCGGCGGCCGCATGTGCCGCGACGTCATTCTGCAATTGCTGTTGCAACGTTTGGACACTGGCATTGGCTTCGCTTTTGGCGGCAGCATAATCGGTCTCATCTCCCAAAGCGTCGCGTTCGGCGCATATCCGCCCGAAGGCGTGCTCGGCCCGTTGTACGCGCGTTGTAGCTGCCGCCAACGCGGCACTGGCCACGCGCAACTCGGCATCCGCGCGCGCTTGCTCGGCGGATGCATTGGCCAAAGCAATCTCGCTTTCACGCGCCTGCCGCTCTGCATTTTCCGCAGTGCGCAGCAATGCAGGGCGCTCGTCCTCTTGCGCCTTAATCTGGTCGGCAAGCGCGACGCTTTCCGTTTGCAACCGGGTGAGGGCATCAGCCGCATCGTGCGTCAGCTTGCCCTCGCGCGCACCATCATCGGCCATACGGAGGGCCTGAGCCGATAGGTCCGATTGGCGCTGGACTATCCGTTCATGTTCGCCGGTCAACTGCACAAGCATATTCGACAGATCGTTGGCCGCATCGCGTGCCGCCATGGCAACCGCGCGGGCATCGGCAAGTTGCCGGACCGCCTCTTGCTGTTTTTCCGTCAGGACGCGCTGCGCAACGGCTGCGTCTTCGACAACACCATTGGCGGCATTTGCTTCAGCGCGGGCCAAATCGGCCGCTGCTTTTGCTTCACGCCAGCGCACAAAGATTAAACGGGCTTCGGCTTGCAGAATGTCTTTGGTCAGCGTGCGATAGCGCTCAGCTTGCTTGGCCTGACGGCGCAATTGGCCGGCACGCGCATCCATGTCCGCAAGAATAGTTGCCAGCCGCGCCAGATTGGCTTCGGCGGCGCGCAGCTTTTGTTCGGCATCCTTGCGGCGCACGTGCAGGCCGGAGATTCCCGCCGCTTCCTCAAGCATTTGGCGGCGTTCCTGCGGCTTGGCGGAAATGATCGTGCCAATGCGTCCCTGGCTCACCAAAGCCGGCGAATGCGCACCCGTTGCCGCGTCTGCAAAAATCAGCGCGATATCCTTCGCGCGCACATCGCGGCCATTTGATCTATAGGCCGAACCGGCGCCACGCTCGATCCGGCGGGTGACTTCCAATTCCTCATCCGCGTCATGGTCGTCGCCGCCGTCGCTGCGTTCGGCCAATATCGTGACCTCAGCAAAATCGCGCGGGGGGCGCGACGCGGTTCCGGCAAAGATCACATCTTCCATGCCCGCGCCACGCATCGACTTGGCGCTGCTTTCGCCCATCACCCAGCGAATGGCCTCCAGTAAATTGGATTTGCCGCAACCATTGGGGCCGACAATGCCGGTGAGCCCGCTTTCTATGCTCAGTTCAGCGGGCTCGACAAAGCTTTTGAAGCCGACGAGTTTCAGCTTCTTTATCCGCAACGGGCTATCTCCGTTGCGGTTGAGGTGATGTGATGCCTCCCCGGCGCCATATTTAGCGTGCGCCGGCCTCGACCAGCTTGCCCTTGATTTGGTTCCAAGCACCACCTTCAAGCTTCGCGCCGTTCAACAGGAACGAAGGCGTACCCGATATGCCATCATCCTTGGTGCCGCGCTCGGTCCCTTTGATGAGTTTATCAATAGCTGCTTTGTCCGACAGGCATGACTTTGCTTGGTCTTCGCTGATCCCGCGTGACTTTACAAATTCGATTAGGCCCATTTTGGTACCCAGCAAGGTCGCAATTTGCTCGGGCGTCATTTTCTGCATCGCCTGCTGATCTGCCTCCGTCACAGTGCTGAGTTTGCCAAGCCACGTAGATTGTTCGGCATATAACTGCTCGACAAGCGGGAAGAAGGCGTCGGGGCCACTGCATTGCGCCAGAAGGAAACCGGGAACGTCCTGAATGCCATGCACGAGGAAGGGCCGATATTCCATCGACACCGTGCCGTCATTGACGATTTTGTGAAGCTCTTCGGTCGATTGCACCGAGAATTGCGCACAGCCCGGGCAGCTAATGGCGCCATATTCCACAAGTTTTAACTGCGCGCTCGGGTTACCCATTTTATAGCCGCCAAATTCGGTTTTTGAGACCACATCGATCCAAGTCTTTCCAGCAGGTGGGGCAACCTTGGCAATGGGCGCGCCCTTTGGCGGGCTTCCAGTGTCGCTGCTACCGCAGGCGGCCAGGGCAAATGCGGCAGCAGTTGTGATGATGAATGTCTTAATGCGCATAGGAAATCCTTCAGTCTGGGATGTCGGTTTATTTTAAGAGAGCTGCCAGTTCGGCAGCGCTGTGAACATGATCTTGCAAAACGCCGTTGATGAGGAATGACGGCGTGCCGCGCACGCCAAGTGCTGATCCGGCTTCGGTCATGCCGACGACTGCAGTGAACGCCGCCTTATCCGCTAAACACGCCTTTGCTTGCGCTGGCGTGATCCCGCGCTGTTGCATGATGGGGCCAAGACCGATTTCATCAAAGGTCCCAATCATAAACCCAGCATAATCCTGCGCCTTCAATTTTTCCTGCGTGGCTGCGCTGATATTTTTGGTTTTGCCAAGCCATAGCGATTGGGTGGAAAAGAGCTGCTTATGGTTTCCAAAAAACTTGGCCTTTCCGCCGCAACGTGCAAGCACGGCGGCAGTCAGGTCAACAGGGTTTAGCACCATGTTGCGGATTTCGAGGCTGGCCTTACCCGTCGCGACAAATTGTGCCTTGAACGCAGGCGATTCATTGGCTTCAAAATCTGCACAATGGCTACAGGTGTAGCTGAGATATTCCACCACTTTTTTTGGCGCGGCAGGATTGCCGAGGATATGCGCGCCTTTCGCAGTTACCGTCACGGTCGACAGCCATTTACTGGGTGCGGGCGCCGCGAAGAGGCCCGCTGAGACGGCTGTGACGGCTATAAAAGCAGCAGCCAGATATTTTTTCATCCGCAACATCATTGTGGGTCCCAGTTTTGAAGAACTATGTTGCGCATCTGGTATCACTCGCCATCTTTGGCAAGGCTTTTTGCAAGGCTTTCCAGAACGGCAAACAGCTCAGGGTCGCCAATTTCGCGCAAAGATTCGCCCAGTTCCATAGGTACAGGTTTTAGCATGGGTGGAGGTGATGGCTGCCGTGGCTTCGGTTTGGATACGGGGCCTTGCCGAACCTTAACCCGTGTGACCGCGCCATAACCGAAAAAACGGTTCACACGTTCAATGATTTCAGGAAGCACATGCTGGATCATAGTGGCGTGCGCGCCTTCTACGGTCAGCTCAAGTGTCCCTTCGGATTTCTTGCCCACCGGAAAGCGGATGGCTTCTGGCGCGGATACAGCGGCGTAGCGCGCGCCAACAATTTCATCCCAACGGCTCACGACCGAGCTTTGCACGAAGCCGAACCGGCGAAATGCCGCGCGGCCAATATCGGGCATCAGCGCGGACACGGCGCGGGCCTCTCCACCGCGCGGGCGCTGAAATGTTTTGGGCGTCAGTGCCTTTTTGGTGCCTTTTGGCGGTGTTGCTGACTTGCCTTTATCCATTGCCTCATCCATGCCCTTTTTCATGCCAGACGTCCAACAATCAGACCATTATTCTGGGGATATCGCCCGGCAATTGCTGGCACATTATGACGTGCACGCCCGCACCCTTCCATGGCGTACGCCGCCGGGTACCGGGTTTGCCAACCCTTATCATGTCTGGTTGTCGGAAATCATGTTGCAGCAAACGACGGTTGCAGCGGTTGGTTCCTATTTCCAAAAGTTCACGCAAAGCTGGCCGAGCTTTGCGGCGTTGGCCGCGGCAGAAGACGCCGACATTATGGCGGCATGGGCGGGCCTTGGTTATTATGCCCGCGCGCGCAATTTGCTCAAATGTGCGCGGGTGGTGGTGGCAGAGCATAAAGGCCAATTACCGGAAACAGAGGCTGAATTGCTGACGTTGCCCGGTATTGGCCCCTATACCGCCGCCGCGATTGCGGCGATTGCGTTCGGGCAAAGGGCGGTGGTTGTGGATGCCAATGTCGAGCGTGTGGTGTCGCGGTTATTTGCGATTTCCATCCCATTGCCGCAGTCAAAGCCACTGATACGTGCAGCCACCGGTCGCATTACACCCGACAGCCGTGCAGGGGATTTCGCGCAGGCCATGATGGATTTGGGCGCTGGCCTGTGTTCGGTGCGGACGCCATCATGCTTTTTGTGCCCGCTTGCCTTTGCCTGTGACGCGCTGCGGCTCGGCAATCCTGAAGTTTACCCGGCAAAAACCCCCAAGGCAGCGAAGCCCCAGCGAACGGGGCGTGTTTACTGGATAGAGCGGGACGGCCAGGTTTGGCTCATACGTCGTCATGACAAAGGTCTGCTCGCGGGCATGCGTGCCTTGCCGGACGACCAATGGACCGCGCGCGTCGATGGTCATTCTACACCGCCTGCGCCGGCGGCATGGCGCCAATTACCCAAGCAGGTGGCGCACATATTCACCCATTTTTCGCTTCTTCTCGACATTGCCGTTACGGCATGGCCAACAGGTGCTGCTGACCCTGGCGAGGGCGAATGGTGGCCGTTAAAATCGCTCGACAAGGCTGGCCTGCCGACCGTATTCAGAAAAGCAGCAGAGGCAGCTTTAAACGCAGGAGAGAGAATATGAGCGTGCAAAATAGTGGTCAGGCAATGATTGGTCGGCGCGGCTTTTTGGCATGGGGCGGCCAATTGGCAGCCGTTGGCGCTATCGGTGCATTCGCGCCTGCGCGCGCTTGGGCGCGTGCGGCGGATCTATATCCCACTATCCGGACACAGTTTGAAAGCTATGTCTCGTCGGGTAAGCTGCCCGGTGTTCTGGCCACGATTGGCCGTGCAGCCGGCATGCCCGATGTGATTGCGGTTGGAACGCAAGGATTGGGTGAGAAAACGCCTGTTGATATTGATAGCTTGTGGCGCGTTTATTCGATGACCAAGCCTATCACGGGCATGGCGGCGATGATACTGGTTGGCGAAGGCAAGATGAAGCTAGACCAACCGATTTCGGAATTTCTGCCCGAATTTGCCAATATGACGGTTCTCACCGATCCAGAAAAAAGCATGGATGCGGTTCCAGCGAAGGCCCAAATTACTGTCCGCCACCTTTTGACGCACACAGCGGGGCTTGGATATTCAATCGTTACCAAGGGGCCATTGCTGCAGGCCTATCTCGATAATGGCATCACGCCCGGTATCGTCAGCCGTTTTCCCATCCCCGGTCAGCCGGCGAGCAAGCCGACCCCTGACCTTAAGACATTCTCCGAGCGTTTGGCGAAGCTGCCCTTGATTGCCGAACCGGGCACAAAGTGGAGCTATTCCATCTCACTCGATCTGCTTGGCCGCGTCATTGAAGTTGCAAGCGGAATGGATTTTGAAGCCTTCCTCAAGACCCGCATCTTTGCACCGCTTAAAATGAACAGCAGTTATTTTCAGGTTCCGGCGTCGGAAGCAAAACGCTTGGTGTCAAACTACGCGCCCGTGAATGGCGTGCTGTTTCCAATCGATCCTGCGGCGACGAGCATTTACCTCGACAAGCCCGCTTTCGCCTTTGGCGGTGCTGGCCTTGTGACTTCGGCGCGCGATTATGATCGTTTCCTGAACATGCTGGCCAATTATGGTGAACTTGATGGTGTGCGGATCATGTCGACCGAGACCGCAAAGTTGGCCATGTCCGACCTGTTGCCGGCTGCTGTTTCTACCGACGGCACTTTTGCCGATGGCGCAGGCTTTGGCGCAGGTGGTCGGTCAGGCAAAGGCGTTAATGATGGCGTATTTGGCTGGGGTGGCGCAGCCGGAACGGTCGCCTTTGTCAATCCCAAGCGCAAGTTGCGCGCGGTTTGCATGGCGCAATATATGCCAAGCAATGTTTATCCGTTCCACGCAGATTTCGCCAAATGGGTCGTGCAGGACCTAGGTCTGCCAGCCTGATCCGATGATGGCTCCTGGTTTTACGGGCTCGCCGCTCGATCGTGCCGATCGTGTCCGCAACGATGCAGAAGCTTATGGCGCGCTGCTGGGCGACTGGCGCGCGCGCGTGCTTGGCCTTGATGGGCTTGACCCGCGGGTCAGCGATACCGGCGGGCTCCACTGGCATTCTTTTGCCGAGCTTGAGGGTTCGGAAGAGCTGATCTTGCTTGGCCTTGCTGACGGCAAGCCGCATTTTGTGGCCGTTGCGGATGCTACGGGTGATGCGTTTCGTTCACCGGCCATTTGGCGGGCATTATCGATGCTGCCAGCCGAAGACGCTGCGATCTACGGCACTGCACGCAGCCTTATCGAATGGCATAATGGCCACCGCTTTTGCGGACGCTGCGGCGAAGCGACGTTGCTGTTCCGTGCTGGTTGGGGCCGGAAATGCGGCAATTGTCAAAAGGAACATTTTCCGCGCACGGACCCCGTCGTCATCATGCTGGCGGAATTTGAAGGCAAGGCATTGGTCGGGCGGCAGTCGCGTTTCCCGCCAGGCAATTATTCCGCGCTCGCGGGCTTTCTGGAGCCCGGTGAATGCATTGAAGAGGCAGTGCGCCGTGAAATCCATGAGGAGGCTGGCGTTACCTGTGGGGCGGTGCGTTATGTCACCAGCCAGCCATGGCCATTTGGCGGATCGCAGTTGATGATTGCGTGCACCGCAGATGCGCTGGACGACGCACTCACGCTCGACACGGACGAGATTGAAGATGCGATGTGGGTGACCAAAGATGAGGCCATGGCCGCGTTGGAGGGCGCATCTGATCGCCGCTTCAATGCACCGCCACCGTTTGCCGTTGCGCACAGCCTGTTGCGACATTGGGTGTCGCAGTGATGGTGGGTTCCGTTCCCTTGCGTATCGACATCGTGTCGGACGTGGTATGCCCATGGTGCATCATTGGCCTTAAGCAGGTTGAAAAGGCGCTCACACTTGTCGGACAAGATATCTCGGCCGAAACGCACTGGCACCCGTTTGAACTGAACCCGAATATGCCGCCGGAAGGCGAAGATACGGCAGAGCATATCGCGCGCAAATATGGCAGCACGCCTGAACAAAGCCGCGCTAACCGCCAAAGGCTATCCGACATTGGGGATGGCCTTGGCTTCGCCTTCAACTATGGCGACGGAATGCGCATCTACAATACGTTCAATGCGCACAAATTGCTGACTATCTTTGGCAGCGAACGGGGATGGCGTGCGCAAACTGCTTTGAAAATGGCGCTGTTCAATGCTTATTTTCAGGACCGCCGCGATGTAAGCAATACCGAAACGCTATGCGATATTGCAGAGGCGCAAGGCATGGACCGCGCCGTCGCATTGGCATGGATCAACGACGCCGCGCTGACGGCCAGCGTGCGCGCGGAAATGGCGCATTGGACCGACCAGAATATCACGGGCGTTCCTGCCATCATTTTCGACCAGAAATATATGGTCCCCGGCGCGCAAAGTGCAGAGACATTTGCCGATGTCATCAATAAGGTGTTGGCCAAGCGCGCAGCGGCCTAGGGGCCGACGCTAAACCAGCCCCATTTTCATCAATTCACGCAGCATCTTGGGCGACATTTCATCTCGGCCATCAGTTTCCACCGAATCGAGATCCGGCGGGGCGTTGGCGTCTTCAAGATAGCGCCAGCCCTGATGCGCGCGCTTGGGTGTTGAGCGGACCGCGATCAGGCGTGGTTGAATGCGTATCCAATGACGGCCAGCGCCATTCTCCATGAAACCAATGATCGGGCTTCTGCCGATAATCGTGTGCGTGTGGATCCAATATAATGATCCGCCCGCCATTTCGGCGACGCGTTTGGGTAAATAGCGGGTGGTGATGCGCACCTCGCCGTCTTGGGCATAAGCCGCAAGTCGCTCACGCAAATGCTTCGGGCTTTCCGCACCAAAGGCGATTTTGGTCATGTTCAGGGGCATGCGTGTTATTTGGGAACTCGGCGGTTAACCAGCAAGGCCGCTAAAGACGGCAAGGCCTAGAAAAATTAGGAAGCCCATTGAATCTGTAATCATCGTCACGAAGATGGAGCTGGCAACGGCGGGGTCTTGGTCGAACCTGTCGAGCATTACAGGAATGAAAACCCCGGCAAATCCGGCGAGCAGGATGTTACATTGCATTGCCGCCGCGATGACAAAGCCCAGATGAAAATTCTGAAACCAGAAAGTCACACCAATGCCTGCAATTGCGGCTATTGTTGCGCCGTTCATGAACGCAATGGCCATTTCGCGCTCAATAGCGCGGCGGGTATTCGAATCGGTTAGCTGGTTCGTCGCAATCGCACGGACCGTAACGGCCAAAGTCTGCGTGCCGGCATTGCCGCCGACACCTGCCACGATAGGCATCAGCACAGCGAGCGCGACCATCTGTTCAATGGCAGCGCCAAAGAAACTGATGACGCTCGATGCAACCAAGGCTGTCCCCAGATTCGCGATCAGCCACCGCACGCGCGCTTTATAACTGTCGGCGATGGGTTCGTTGATATCGCCATCGCCAGCGCCGGACAGACGGAGGATATCTTCGTCCGCTTCTTCCTGAACGATGTGGACGATGTCATCGGCTGTGATGACGCCCACCAACCGGCCAGAGCCATCGACGACAGCGGCGGAGATCAAAGCGTATTTCTGAAAGCGTAACGCAACCTCTTCCTGATCCATATCGACCGGGATGAGCGTCTGTTCATGCATCATGATTTCGCTGACGGGTACCTTGCGCTGGCTGCGCATGATCCAGCTTAGCTTACATGTGCCCACGGGCCTGTGCTGCGGGTCGACAACGAAGATTTCCCAGAATTCGGTCGTCAGATCCTGATGATCGCGCAGATAATCGATGAGCTGACCCACGGTCATATGTTCGGGCACCGCGACCAATTCGCGTTGCATGATTCGACCCGCCGATTCGTCGGGATAGGACAGCGCGTCTTCAATGACAGCGCGGTCTTCGGGGTCCAGCTCGGCAAGAACCGCTTGCTGGTCCTCTGCCTCCATATCCTCGATAATCGCAACGGCATCGTCGGTATCAAGTTGCCCTGCGAGCTCGGCAACCTGTGCAGCAGGCAGAGCGTCAATAATATCCTCACGGACATAATCATTGACCTCGGCCAGCACTTCGGCGCTCATCAAGTCGCCAAGGCTGATCGCGAGCTCACCACGCCTTTCGGATGGCGTTAGTTCGAGAAGGTCGGCTATGTCGGCTTCGTGGAGTGGTTCAACAAGACGGTAGACTTCGTCGAGATTGCCCTCTTCGACAGCATCCAGAACGCGGTCGACATAGTCACGGGTAAGGCGGTTGTCCTCGTCCAGCGTTTCGACAATTTCGGGGTCGATGATGTTCGGGTCGGCGATATCGCTGGTCATGTGCGGGCCTCCCGTTTTTCAATTTGGAACCAAATGTTAAAGCTGGGCCCCTCCTAAGCAGGCAGCGTCAAAATGCAATGATTTTGGCTTTGCACCGGTGCGATGGTTCCCCTAGGGCAACCGTCATCTATTTTTCAAGCCTGAAGGAACATCAATATGGCCGATGAAACACTTACTCTCTCACTCGACAGCGGCGACGTTGTCATCAAGCTTCGCCCTGATTTGGCACCTAATCATGTTGCCCGCATCACGGAACTTGCTGGCGAAGGTTTTTACGACGGCGTGAAATTCCATCGCGTTATTCCTGGTTTCATGGCGCAAGGCGGTTGCCCCAATGGCACCGGCATGGGCGGATCGTCCAAGCCAAATCTGAAGCAAGAATTTAATGCCGAGCCACATGTACGCGGCGTATGCTCCATGGCGCGGACAAATGATCCGAACACCGCCAACAGCCAGTTCTTCATCTGCTTTGACGACGCAACCTTTTTGGACCGCCAGTACACCGTCTGGGGCCAAGTGATTAGCGGTATGGAGCATGTGGACGCTTTGCCAAAGGGTGAGCCACCTGCGAACCCAGGCGTTATCCGCAAGGCGACCGTAGCTTAAAAATAGAAACGCGCGGGAGGCCAATTGGTCTCCCGCGCGCTTTATGCCTGTAATCTTCAGGTAGCTTGTACCTGCATCATCACTGCGCAGGTTCAGGCGGACGCATGGCTTCCATAGCGGTTTTCAATTCGACCAAGGAAATCTTGTCGTCTTTGTCCGCATCGACCATTCCGAAATATTGAACCAATGGCCCTTGTGCTTCGTCTTTTGCGATGAAGCCGTCCTTATCGGCGTCCATGAACGCGACAATCTGTTCTGGTTGTGGCGTGCCGCCGCTTGGCGGGGACGCATCTTGCGCCATTACGGCGGGTGAAAGTAGAAGTGCCGATAAGGCGGTGAATGACTTCAGCATGAATGATCCTTTGAACAATAGAATGTCGTTGATGGTCAGCGCAAGCTGAACATTCCCTTTACTACCGTAAAACAATGGCCTGACAACCAAACTCTGTCGCCTTCTAATTGGCAGCCCAAATAGCCGCCGCGCGCTGATGCCTGATACGCGGTGAAGCTGTCGCGGCCAAGTACCGATGCCCAATAAGGCGCGATTACCGCATGGGCGCTGCCGGTGACGCTGTCTTCATCAACCCCTGCACCCGGCACAAATACCCGGCTGACGATGTCGGTGTCATCTCCGCGCGCGGTTGCGGTAAAGCTGTCATCGCCGAGCTGCGCAAGCGCCTTCATATCAGGTTTAAGCGCCAATATCTCTGCTGCGCTGGCATAGACGAACATGTTATAACTGTCAGGGTTGCTGCGCATCGACAAGGGCTTGCCGCCCATTGCGGCCATCATATCGGGATTATCAACCTGCTCGGTCGGAATCGCGGGTAATGCCACGGCATAACCATCGCCTTCGCGTCGCACTTCCAATATGCCTGCCTTGCGCGTGCGCAGGGTCACGCGGTCAAGCGCAGGATTTTGGCTTAGGATGATATGCCCGCTTGCCAATGTTGCATGACCGCATAAGCGAATTTCTACCTCAGGTGTGAACCAACGCAGTTCATAATCCGCAGCGCCGGTTTGATCCGGCACATAAAATGCGGTTTCGGCGAAGTTGTTTTCTTCGGCAATCGCCTGAAGCACATCGTCATCAAGCCACTGCGCCAGCGGCATGACTGCGGCCTGATTGCCGGTGAAGGGACGGTCCGCAAACGCGTCGACGTGAAAATAGGGCAGGTCAGTCATGCGGATGCTCATGATGCTCGATAGTCTCGGAAGGCAGATATCCCATTTCGTCTTTATGCCCCTCAGGATCGGGGTGAATGAGCACCTCTACCCCCGGAAATTCGTCCATCAAGGCTTGCTCAACTTCATCCATGATTTGATGTGCTGCTTCTACAGTCATGTTCGGGTCGACCCAGACATGGAACTGGCAGAAATCATGCACCCCGCTCGAACGGGTGCGCATGTCGTGAATACCGCGCAATTCGGGATGGCGCAGCGCGACCTCCATAAACCGTTGCCGTTTTTCCTGCGGCCATTCGCGATCGAGCAATTGGTCAAGGGCTAGGCCTGCCGCGCGGTACGCACCCCACAGCAACCAGGCAGCAATCGCTAAACCAAATAACGGGTCGGCGCCGCGAATATTCAACACAGTATCGAGCACAATCGCGATGATGACCGCGATGTTGAGCAATAGGTCGCTTTGATAATGCACATGGTCCGCCTGAATGGCGACAGAGCCGGTTTTAAGAACCACATAGCGCTGATAGGCCAGTAAAGCCAAGGTTGCGATAATCGCGATGATGGACACGCCAATACCATATTCAGGATGGTCGGTCGGCGCTTGATCACCAAAGCGGACGATTGCGCGCCATGCGATCAATATGGCCGATACCGTCACCAATATGACCTGAAGCAATGCAGACAAGGCTTCTGCCTTGCCATGGCCAAAGCGGTGATCGTCATCGGCGGGCATTGCGGCATAGCGCACGCTAAACAATGTCAGCAATGACGCCAGCACGTCAAAGCCGGTATCGGCGAGCGACCCCAATAAGGCGACGGACCCAGTTTCGGCAGCTGCAAAGATTTTGAGCGCGAGCAGGAACAAAGCCATGCTTACGCTGGCAATCGCTGCCTTATTCGTCAGGTCACCATGGGCATGGTGATGGTGGTTATGGGCAAGGCTCATAGTCTATCCGTCAAGGGAACAGCATTCCGGTTGTCCAGCCGTCGCCATCGCGTTGATATAACCAGCGTTCGTGCAGGCGGAATTCGCGGTCTTGCCAGAATTCGATCCGTTCCGGGCTCACCATCCAGCCCGACCAATGGGGTGGACGGGGTACTTCCTGTCCATCAAAGCGGGCCTCCACTTCGGCGAATCGCGCTTCAAAGGTCGCGCGGTCTGCAAGGGGACGGGACTGGTCGGATGCCCAAGCGCCAAGCTGCGAATTGCGTGAGCGCGTGGCAAAATAAGCGTCGGCTGTTGCGTCGTCGACTGGGTTGGCCGCACCCTCAATACGAATTTGCCGGCGCAGCGATTTCCAGTGAAACAACAAGGCAACATGCCCATTGTCGGACAATTGAATCGCCTTGCGGCTTTCAAAATTGGTGTAAAAGACGAAGCCGCCATGCGTGCCAAGGTCGCGGCCATGGCCTTTCAAAAGGACCATGCGCACCGAGGGTTGGCCATCGGCGCCCGTGGTGGCCAATGCCATCGCATTCGAATCGTTGATTTCTGTGGTCCGCGCTTCGGCAAACCAATCGTCGAACAGCTGAAAGGGATCAGGTCTTTCCATAGCGCACCGATAGGCTAGACTGATGCGGGTTAAAAGGGGCTAGACGATAAAATGAACTGGGAAATGATATTTGGGCTAGCCAACTTATGGGCTTTGCTTGGTTGGTTGGCTTTGGCGTTGGCGCCAAAGCGCGAGATTGTCGTGCCGATTGTCTTTTTCGCAGGTTCGGTTTTGTTGGCATGTCTATATGCCAGCTGCATTATCCCTGTGATGGCGGGTTGGATTTCGGACGGCGGGCCCGTTGGCCGCCCGGCTGCGGATATGACGAGCGTGGCAGGTGTGATGGCGCTGTTTGATTCTCCCGGCGGTGCGACCATCGGCTGGATCCATTATTTGGCCTTTGATCTGTTCGTCGGCATCTGGATTGCGCGTAACGCAGACGCGCATAAAATATCCCGCTGGCTACAGGCCCCGATATTGTTTTTTACCCTAATGGCGGGACCGATTGGCTTGCTGCTCTATCTTCTGCTACGCCAGTTAAAGGCCGAAAAACCCGATAATGCCATGCTTCCAAGTTGACTTGAGGCACTGTAATACCAATGTAAGACGGGCAACAGCGTAACAGGGACAAGAATGGCAGATCCTTATTCCATATTAGGTGTGTCCAAAGCGGCAGACGAAAAGGCGATTAAGATCGCCTATCGCAAGCTGGCAAAGGAATTGCACCCCGACAAGAACAAGGACAATCCCAAAGCGTCGGAGCGGTTTAGCGAAGTCACGCAAGCCTATGACCTTTTGTCCGACCCCAAAAAACGTGGCCAATTTGACCGCGGGGAAATTGACGAAAATGGGCAGCCACGCTTTGCCGGCAATCCATTTGGGGGTGGCGGTGGCTATAGCCAAGGCGGCCCAAATGGTGGCAATTTCGACTTCGGCAGCGGCGGCATTGATCTTGGCGATATTTTCGATGGCCTGTTTGGTGGCGGAGGTGGGGCACGCCCGGGCGGCGGTCCTGGAGCCCGCCCGCAACAGGCGCCACCGCCCAAAGGCGCAAATATTGCGTATGAACATCTGGTATCGTTTACAGACGCTGCAACGCTCGCACCGCAGCGCATCATGCTGGGTGACGGGAAGACGGTAGAGTTCAAACTGCCCGCTGGCTTGGTCGCGGGACAGCAAATCCGCATTCCCGGCCGTGGGCAAGCTGGACCCGGCGGTAATGGCGATGCGATGGTCACGCTAAAGCTTGGCAAACATCCGCACCTCGTCCGCGACGGCGATCACATCCGCATTGACCTTCCGATTTCGGTCAAAGAGGCGGTGGCAGGCGGCAAGGTTAAGGTTCCCACTGTGGATGGCGCCGTCATGCTCACGGTTCCACCGAGTACCAATTCCGGTGCGGTGTTACGCATCAAGGGACGTGGCTTCACCGCCAAGACCGGCGCGCGGGGTGATCAGCTTGTGACGTTGATGATCCATCTGCCGAATGATCCTGCGGAACTGGAACGGCTGCGTGACGTTCTCTCGGACGGTTCGGTCCGGGAGAATATGGGTGTCTGAAATATCGCCTTTGTCACCGGAGGCGCGCGCGCATCTTCCGTCGACAACGCATGCCGATGAAAGCGAAGCCAAATGGTTCGCGCGGCTTGGCCTTCCGCGTCAGGTCATTGAAGTGGTCAGGCGTGTGGGCGTTGGTGTATATAGCGATGGCTTCATTCATGCAGGCAACTTCGCTTATCTTTCTTTGGTGTCGTTGTTTGCATTTTGCGTGGTTGCGGCGGCCATTGCCGGCGCTCTTGGACAGACAGAGTCGGGCCTTGCGCTGATTGACGCGTTTTTTAAGACGGTTCCACCCAGCGTCGCCAGCGCACTTCAAGAACCCATACAGTCGGCGATGACAGCCCGCTCTGGGCCATTGTTGTGGTTAAGCGCTGCCGTCAGTCTTTGGACGGCAGCAAGCCTTATCGAGACGTTCCGCGACGTGTTGTATCGCTCCTACGGCGCAACACCAAGCCGTGCATTCTGGCACTACCGCCTTGGATCGCTTGGGGCGATTATCGCTTCTGTCATGCTCGCCATGATTGCTTTTTCCGCGCAGGTTGTGGTGACCGCTGCGGAGGATCTGGTGTATCGCTACATTCCTACCGCGCAAACCGTCGCCAGCTATTTTGCATGGGGACGGATCATTCCCTTCATTGCATTGTTTGTGGCGATCTACGTCATTTTCGCAGGCCTAACGCCTTCCAAATATCGTGCCCCCGACTTTCCAAAATGGCCGGGGCCAGCCTTGGTCAGTATTTGGTGGCTGGGACTAACCGCTTTATTGCCTGTATTCCTCTCGAGCGTCAGTAATTACGACCTTACCTATGGCAGCCTGGCAGGGGTCATGGTCACGCTCATTTTCTTTTATCTGATTGGACTTGGACTGGTAACGGGCGCGCAGTTGAACGCAGCGCTGGCCAACGCACATGAAAATGGGTTAAAGCAATCATCAGATAATTTACCTGACGAATGAGGATATTATGACCGGATTGATGGCTGGCAAACGCGGGCTGATTATGGGGCTTGCCAATGACAAGTCGCTTGCTTGGGGTATTGCCAAGCGCTTGCACGCAGAAGGCGCCGAATTGGCCTTCAGCTATCAAGGCGAAGTTATGGAAAAGCGGGTGCGGCCATTGGCAGCGCAGTTGGGGTGCGATTTCCTGATTGATTGCGACGTTGCCGACATGGCCAATCTCGACCGCGCCTTTGATACGCTGGCCGACACATGGCCAACCATCGATTTTGTGGTCCACGCGATTGGTTTCACCAATAAAGAGGCGCTGCGCGGCAAATATTATGAGGTTGGTCTTGAAGACTTCCTCATGACCATGAATATCAGCGTCTATAGCTTTACGGCCGTTGCCAAGCGCGCAGCAGCAATGATGAAGCCGCTTGATCCGGAAACCGGTGCGGGCGGTGGTTCGCTGCTGACTTTGAGCTATTATGGCGCTGAGAAGGTCATGCCGCATTATAACGTCATGGGCGTTGCCAAGGCGGCGCTGGAAACGTCTGTGCAATATCTCGCAAATGATGTCGGTCCGCAGGGTATTCGCGTCAATGCCATTTCGGCTGGTCCAATCAAGACATTGGCGGCGTCCGGCATTGGAGATTTCCGCTACATCCTGAAATGGAACGAGCTGAACACGCCACTGCGCCGCAATGTGACGATTGATGATGTCGGCTCCTCGGCGCTCTATTTCCTGTCCGACCTTGCAGCGGGTGTCACCGGCGAAATCCACCATGTGGACGCAGGCTATCACACCGTTGGCATGAAGCAGGAGGATGCTCCTGATATCAGCACGCTCTAATGATCGCGGGGCATAGCGACGAGCTGGTTCTTTTGCTCGCAGGCTGTGCCGTGCTTGTTGGCGTGCATGGATATTGGCACGCGCGCCGTTATTGGGAGGGCTTGCCGCCACTTCTCGACGCCTTCGTCTCCATGGTGGGCTATGTGGCTGTGATTGGCGCATTCATATGGGCAGGGCGTATGGGTGCGGCTTATGGCCATCCACATGCTGCACGCGTGTTTGGCGTTGCCATCACACTCATTATTTTTCGTGCAATCCGGACTTGGATAGGCAAGGAGCAAGTCCGCTATCGATCAGTTAACATGAAGAAAACGGAAACAGCAGATGAGCTTTAATATCTTTGGCCGCGTGTTCCGTTTTTCGACATGGGGCGAATCGCATGGCCCAGCGCTTGGCGCATTGGTCGACGGGTGCCCGCCCGGGCTTGCATTGTCCGAGGCGGATATCCAGCCTTTTCTAGATAAGCGCCGCCCCGGCACGTCGCGCTTTACCACGCAGCGGCAGGAACCGGATGCGGTGCGGATATTGTCAGGTGTATTTGAAGGGCGGACGACCGGCACGCCGATTTCGCTGATGATCGAAAATGTGGACCAAAGGTCAAAAGATTATTCCGACGTCGCCAAGGCCTATCGCCCGGGACATGCGGATTACAGTTATGATGCCAAATATGGTTTTCGCGACTATCGCGGCGGTGGCCGGTCAAGTGCGCGCGAAACCGCCGCGCGCGTCGCGGCGGGCGCAGTTGCGCGTGCCGTTATACCGGATGTGGAAATCATGGCCTATGTCGCCGAAATCGGCGGAGATGCGATTAATCGCGACAATTTTGAAGCATCGCAGATAACGAAAAACCCCTTCTTTTGCCCCGATGAAGCCGCCGCTGGTCGCTGGGAAAAATTGGTCGATGAGGCACGCAAGTCGGGTTCGTCGCTTGGCGCGGTTATCGAATGCGTTGCCACGGGCGTTCCCCCCGGTTGGGGCGCGCCTTTATATGCCAAGCTGGATAGCGAGCTTGCATCGGCGATGATGAGTATCAACGCCGTGAAAGGCGTCGAGATCGGCGCAGGCTTTGGCGCAGCGCGTTTGCGTGGCGAGGAAAATGCGGACCGTATGCGGCCTGCGCCCGAAGGGTCGAACCATCCCGAGTTTCTGGCGAATAATGCAGGCGGGATCGCGGGCGGTATTTCCACGGGACAGCCTGTTCTAGTCCGCGTGGCGTTCAAACCAACGTCTTCCATCCTCACGCCCGTTGAAACGGTGACGCGTGATGGCGATGCTACGGATATTGTTACCAAGGGCCGCCATGACCCTTGCGTGGGTATCAGAGGTACGCCCGTGGTCGAGGCAATGATGGCGCTGGTGCTCGCGGATCAGAAGCTCCTACACCGCGCGCAATGCGGATAGGTGCAACTAAGTAACCGCGCGTTCGATGCGGTCTATCGTCCATGGCTCCTCTGCCGCCGCGGCGTACCATTGTTCCAGCCATGGATGCGTCATGATGGCTTCAGCATAAGCTTGGGCAAAGCCCGGTAGAGAGAAGCCGTAAGTCACAAACCGCGTGACCACAGGCGCCAGCATGATGTCGGCCGCGCTAAAGGTGCCGAACAGATAAGGTCCATCCTTGCCAAAACGTGATCGCGCTTCCGCCCAAGTCTGCAATATACGGACCGCGTCGGCGCGGGTTTCTTCGGATAGCGTCACATCAGCAAAAGTTTTGCGGGTGTTCATTGGACATTCGCGGCGCAAGAATGTGTAGCTGGAATGCATTTCGGCGGCGATTGATCGCGCCATGCCGCGGGCCACGTCATCCTTGGGCCAATAACGGTCACGCCCAACCTTGTCGGCGAGATAATCGATGATGGCGAGGCTGTCCCAGATGACCGCTTCTCCGTCCCACAAGATTGGAACCTTGCCCGACGATGGCGCAAGATCAGGCTCTCGCTTGCGCTGGTCCCAGCCCTCGCCAAAAAGAGGGACCGTAATTTCTTCGAAATGCAGGCCAGACTGCTTGACCGCGAGCCACCCGCGCAGCGACCAGCTGGAATAGGCTTTGTTCCCGATTATCAATTTCATCGTCATATGCGTTTTAATGACGGCTGTTTGCGATTGTGTCGAGGGGGCAGGGGCGCCAAGCCTGCGCCTACTCAATCTAAGACGCCACAGCTTCCAACACTGCCGCGCGCAGTTCTTCAATGCCGCCGCGCTTTTCAGCTGAAGTTACCGACAGGTCAGGATAAGCGGCGACATGCTTGC
Source organism: Sphingomonadales bacterium 28-55-16 (assembly GCA_002278855.1). Lineage (GTDB taxonomy): Bacteria > Pseudomonadota > Alphaproteobacteria > Sphingomonadales > Sphingomonadaceae > Sphingorhabdus_B. The sequence goes on along the minus strand of NCGG01000006.1, from coordinate 110,793 downwards.
GCAGCTTTGTCATACTGTCGGCTTCAACCGCGCCCAAGTCGCTGGCTTTGATCTTGTCGGTTTTCGTCAGCACGATGCGGTAACTGATGGCGGCTTTATCGAGCATCGACATGATGTCGTGATCGACCTCTTTAATACCGTGGCGACTGTCGATGAGAACGAATACTCGCTTTAACACCACGCGGCCGCGCAAATAGTCGTTAATCAAATACCGCCACTGCTGCACGGTCTTGATCGGCGCCTTGGCATAGCCATAGCCCGGCATGTCCACGATGCGGAACACCGCAGGGTCGCCCACGTCGAAGAAGTTAAGCTCCTGCGTACGACCCGGCGTATTGGACGCACGCGCCAGATTGTTCCGGTTGACCAGCGCGTTGATCAAGCTTGATTTTCCAACATTGGACCGACCGGCAAAGGCAATTTCCGGCACCGTTGGTTCTGGCAGAAATTCAAGCTTTGGTGCCGATTTCAGAAAGCTGATTGGACCTGAAAAGATCTTGGTGGTCGTCTCAGTCACGCTTTTGCATTCGCCTTTGCCTGCGCCTTTTCTTCGGCATCACGCGCCATTTGTTCCCGCAATACGGGGTGCCGCGAATACAACCATTTCTGCTGCGCAATCGATACGAGGTTCGACATCACCCAGTATAATTGAAGGCCAGCGGCAAAGGGTGCCATGATGAACATCAGGAACCAAGGCATCACCGCAAAGACCTGCTTTTGCACGTCATCCATCGGTTGCGGATTAAGGCGCTGCATCAGCCACATTGTCAGGCCGAGCAGGATCGGCAATACGCCAATCGCAAGGAAGGCGGGCAGAGCAAATCCGGTGCCGAGCGCATCGAACAATATATGCGCCGAGGGGTCGGGTGCGGACAAATCCTGAAGCCACAATATAAATGGCTGATGACGCATTTCAATCGACAGCAACAGATTCTTATAAAGCGCGAAGAAAATCGGGATCTGCAGCAAAACCGGCAGGCAGCCCGCAAGCGGGTTCACCTTCTCGTCTTTGTATAACTTCATCATTTCCTGCTGAAGACGTGGTTTGTCGTCTTTCCAACGCTCTTGAAGCGCCTTTAGCTTCGGCTGGACAGCCCGCATCTGCGCCATCGACGAGAATTGCTTCTGCGCGACGGGATACATGAAGCCGCGAACAATAAGTGTCAGGCCAATGATAGCGACGCCAAAATTGCCGAATACGCCAAACAACCAGTGGAGTATCCAGAAGAACGGAATGGCGATGAACCAGAACCATCCCCAATCGATGGCATAATCCAGATAGGGTATGCCTAAATCCTTCGAGTAATGACTAAGCACGGCCATTTCCTTGGCGCCAGCAAACAAGCGCGAGCTTGTGTCGAACGAAGATCCAGCTGCGATACTTGTATAACGGGTCGGGATGATCTGCGCTTGATAGACATCGCCGCTCGCCCGGAACTTTGCCGACACGGCGGTGTTTTGGTCGGGAATGAGTGCGCCCAACCAGTATTTATCGGTGAAACCGAGCCAGCCGCCCTTACTGTTGAAGGATTTTTCGCCGTTATTCTCGGCGACATCGACATAGCCCCAATCATAATTGGGCTTATTGTCAAATACGCCAATGGGTCCGATGTGGATGTGCGTAAAGATGGAGCCGCCCTTGGTCGCGTCGGCAGGCTTACCGGTCCGACTAAGCAATGCGAAATTTGCGATCTGCACTGGAGCAGTTCCGCCATTGGTAAAGCGCTGCTTCGCAGTGATCATATAATTTTCGTCAATCGACAAAGCGATTTCGAATTTTTGATTTTGCGGGTTGGTCCAGCTTAAGGTGACGGGTGTCGATGGCGTCAGCTTGTTGCCGCTTGGAGCCCACACAGTTTTATCATTGGGCGCTATGATGCCCGTGCCCGCCCAACCAAAACGCGCAAAATAGGCATCTTTGGTGCCGGATGGCGCAAAGAGACGCACAGGCGCGGAATTCTTGGCGAGTTCAGTGCGGTGGGAAAGCAACAGGAGATCATCAATCTTTGCGCCCTCAAGGTTGATTGAACCTTTCAGCTTCGGCGTTTCCACAAGGACGCGGGCCGACGACTGAAGTGCGGCCCCTACGGGTACCACTTCGACCTTAGCAGGGGCAGCTTCGACAGACACATCGGATGTCGCGGCACCCGCAGGCGTCGCCGCAGACTTGGCTGTGCTGGTGACTGGAGCAGGGGTTGGAAAGAAATAGCTTGCGACATAAGGCCAACCAAAGAGGATGAGGCCCGTCAGCAATACAGCAAAAACCAAGTTGCGTTTATCGTCCACGTCTACAAATCCTCATTAATCAGTCAGTTGGGCGTCATGGCACCGGGTCATATCCGTGCCCACCCCAAGGTTGGCAGCGCAATAGCCGTTTGAGGGCCAGCCAGCCACCCTTAAATGCGCCATATTTCTGGAGCGCCCCAATTGCATAAGCCGAACAGCTTGGACTAAACCTGCATGTCGGTGGCAAAATGCGCGATGGGCCGATTTGCCAAGCCCGCGCAACAAGGATGAGGAGCTTTGCGATCATGCCTAGCGTCGCCCTGAGCCTGTCGCAGGGCGCTTATCGTTTGGCCGTGGTTCGGCAGAATCAGCACTTAGATTTTGACATAGCTTGCCCAACGCCTTCACCATGTCCGCCCGCAATTCGCCAAAATCGCGTTCGATCCCGCTATCGCGGCCAATCAGTATATGGTCAGCGCCCGGCTTGCCTTTGCCTGCCAACATTTCCTGCGCCAAAGCACGGAAGCGGCGGCGCATGCGGTTGCGGATGACCGCGTTACCGACCTTCTTTGTGATGGTGATGCCCAGCCGAATTTCGGCGCTTTCATCCTGCCTGTCTTTCACAAGCAAAACAAAACCGGGAGTTGCATATCGCTTCCCCCGGTTGGCAGCCAGAAAGTCTGACCTTTTTTTTAGTACGCTGTAACCGCGCATGCCGCGGTTCGCCTGCTGTGCGATTAAGCTGACAGCTTCTTGCGGCCACGTGCGCGGCGCGCGTTCAGGATGTTGCGGCCTGCAGCGGTTGACATACGGAGACGAAAACCGTGGCGACGGGCACGCACGAGACGAAAACCGTGGCGACGGGCACGCACGAGATTGCTCGGCTGAAAAGTGCGCTTCATGACTGTAATCCTTAAATTTTTTGCGTCTTGAAATGAAAATAATCGCCGAATCTGCGCAGCGACCTTTTCTGTTGCTGTGGCCGATACGGTCAAGGCAGTGAAAAGTCAACACAGGTCAGGGCATTTTCACGTCGATGTCGTCGCGGCGGAACAGGTGCAGGAAATCACCTTTAACGTCCGGGAAGGGAGGGCGCCCTTTGACTTTGTGACGCCGCAGTGCCCAATTTGCCCAGCGGGCATATTCGGGATGTTGCTTTGAAAGCCGTGAATATCGCTTCTTTGCCCAAAGCGAATGTTTGAGGATCACGCCCAGCCCAATGATAAACACCAACAGTCCGCCTGGGCCTGGAAGCCAACTGACAAGTGGTGCTGCAATGATCAGCGCCCAACCGAAAATGACCATTGACCAGCGATAGGCAGGCGCATCGCTCCAGTTTTTGCGTTTCAAGCGGTGCATGTTCGTCATGTGGGATAGCGGAGCGGGTGTTGCAAGCTCATGTCAACAGCAAGCGGTGTCCGCAGAAAAAAGAAACATAGCATGGTCAGCATTTGTTCATGGTTTCGCCGCAATACGGCTCTAAACCCTCTCTTACCGCTTATGTTGAAAGATTCATGACAACCGCTCTTCCTCATCTTCACCGCATAGGGGTGCTGCCGTCTGACATCGACTTCATGGGGCATGTCAACAACGCGCGCTACTTGAATTGGGTGCAAGACGCTGTGCTCGCGCATTGGAACAAGCTTGCTCCGCCTGAGACTGCGGCGAAATATCTTTGGGTCGCGCTGAAACATGAGATTACATACCGCAGGCCTGCGTTTTTGGATGATGACGTCATCGCGACGGTCGTTCTTGAAAAGGTTCAAGGCGCGCGGTCATTTTACGACACGGTTATAAAACGCGGCGAGGAAGTTTTGGCTGAGGTCAAATCAAGCTGGTGTTGCATTGACGCAGAAACCTTACGCCCTGCGCGCGTTGCTGCGGAGGTGCAGGCGTATTTTTTCCAGAAAGATTGAGCTGCAAGTAGCTTTGTAGACTGTACGCGGAGCAAAGCCTCGTCATCGTGAAACAAGTTCGGGATGACGTGTCGGGAACGTTACGCCACTCAGAAAATAGGATCTTCGCTGCCATCGCCGATGGGTGTGACGGCGCTGTGGATACCACATTCTACTTTGTCCCATCCTTTCCATCGGCCAGAACGCGGGTCTTCGCCCTGCGCAACTTTCGTCGTGCACGGTGAGCAGCCAATCGACGGATATCCCTGTTCCACCAGCGGATGCGAAGGCAGCCGATGCTCGGCCATATAGGCGTCAATTCTGTCCTTATCCCAATCTGCAAGCGGATTGACCTTTAAGCGGCCGTCCTCAATTTCAAATCGGGGCAACGCCCTGCGCGTCGATGACTGGAATGCTTTACGTCCCGTGAATTGGGCGTCGAACCCCGCGAGCGCAGCACTTAACGGCATTACTTTACGAATGTCACAGCAGCCATCGGGGTCATAGGACCACCGCAGACCCGTTTCATCCTTTTGGCGCAACAAAGCAGGGTCAGGTGCAAGGACGCGCAGGTCTAACAACCCCAGCATCACACGCAATTCATCCATATAGGTAATCGTTTCGGGAAAGTGCTTGCCCGTATCCAAAAACAGCACAGGAACCGACGGATCAACATGTGCAATCAAGTGCAACAACACTGCGCTTTCTGCGCCGAAGCTGGAAACAATGGCGGCATCGCCCAACATATTCTCGTGCAACAAAACAGTCAGCATCTCAACCGTATCACGCCCCCGGAACATGTTGTTCAGGCGAACAGCGTCACTCTGTGTGTAACGCGGTGCCGTGTTGATACGGTCGGCGACGCGGACTGTTTCAGCCATGCCGCAATTTCCAGACGGGCACGGCGGTATCGGCAGCCTTCTGATACACATGATCATAAGTTGAGAGCGCGCGTGCAACGGCTTCGGGATTTAGCGAGGCTTCAGGCGCAAAGCTGTCAAAGCCACAGCGGCGCATGAACGCAATCTGGTCGACCAAGACGTCACCCTGCGCCCGCAATTCGCCTCTATATCCTGACTCACGCAAAATCCGCGCTGCGCTATACCCCCTGCCATCCCGATATTTGGGAAAGGCAACTTCGATCAAAGTTAGCCGATCCAGAAAGGGGAGCAGCGCGCGGGCATCATCGTCTGGTTCAAGGCGCACAGCAGTTGCGTTCGATTGGTCAAGAAACGCATCGAGTGTAACGGAGGGCTGTTCTGTCACTTCATCTGAGCGATAACGAAACTCAACCATAAATCGCTTCCTTAAATGGTTCCAAGCCGACACGGCGATATGTGTCGATGAAACGTTCATCGCCTTGCCGCAAAGCCTTGTAGACTTCGGTGGCCTTTTCGACGGCGTCTACAACGCCGTCTTCGTCAAAACCGGGGCCGATTATCTTGCCGATGCTGACATCTTCCGCGCCCGATCCGCCAAAGGTCAGTTGATAATTTTCCACGCCTTTTTTATCGACGCCCAATATCCCGATATGGCCAGCATGGTGATGTCCGCATGCGTTGATACATCCCGAAATCTTCAGTTTCAGTTCGCCCAAGTCACGTTGCCGGTCCATGTCGGCAAAGCGCGTGGCAATCTTTTGCGCGACGGGGATGGAGCGCGCATTGGCAAGGCTGCAATAGTCCAAACCGGGGCACGCAATGATGTCGCTGATCAGATCGAGGTTGGCATCGGCCAGCTCGGCATCGCGCAAGCCCTGCCAGACGGCGTAGAGATCGCGCTTTGCCACATAAGGCAGGACGATGTTCTGTGCATGGGTAACGCGCAGTTCGTCAAAGCTATATCTTTCCGCAAGGTCAGCCATCACATCAATCTGCGCCGACGTGGCATCGCCAGGAATGCCGCCAATCGGCTTTAGGCTGATGTTGACGATGGCATAGCCGGCTTGCTTGTGCGGTTTGACATTTTGGTCAAGCCACACGGCAAAATCGGGATCGCTGCGGTCTGTTTCCACATCGACTGCATCATAAGCAGGTGCGGCAAAAAATGCCGTGATACGTTCCAGCTCCGCCAACGGCGGGTCGATGCCCAAAGTCTTCACATGTGCGAATTCTTCGGCCACTTGACGGCGATATTCGTCCGCACCGATTTCGTGGATCAGGATCTTAATACGGGCCTTGTAGATATTGTCGCGCCGTCCGTAGCGGTTGTACACGCGCAGGCACGCCTCAAGATAGCTCAACAAGTCGTCGGCTTTTACAAAGGGGTTGATTTCTGGCGCAATCATTGGCGTGCGGCCCATGCCGCCGCCGACAAATACCCGCGCCCCCAATACACCATCTTGGCGGATCAATTCGAGCCCAATGTCGTGCAGACGCATCGCTGCGCGGTCCTCTGGTGACGCGATGACTGCAATCTTGAACTTGCGCGGCAGATAGCTGAATTCGGGATGGAAGGTTGACCATTGGCGTAGCAATTCAGCCCAGGGACGTGGGTCAGTAACTTCGTCCGCCGCAGCGCCCGCATATTGGTCAGACGATATGTTACGGATGCAATTTCCGCTGGTCTGAATGGCGTGCATCTCGACGGTGGCAAGCTCCTCCAGAATGTCGGCGCATTCCTCAAGCTTGATCCAGTTATATTGGATATTCTGACGCGTGGTAAAATGGCCATAATCGCGGTCATATTTGCGCGCGATATGCGCCAGCATGCGCATCTGCCGTGAATCGAGCGTGCCATAAGGAATGGCCACGCGCAGCATATAGGCATGCAACTGAAGATAAAGGCCGTTCATCAACCGCAGCGGCTTGAACTGATCTTCCGTTATTTCGCCAGCGATCCGACGGTTTATTTGATCGCGAAACTCGGCGACGCGCGCATCGACAAGGGCTTGGTCATAATGGTCATATTTATACATGTTAGATAATCCAGTCGCCCGCCGCAGGGTCGGCAGGCTTGAGTGTGAGGTCGGTGCGGACGGTGGGTCCAAGCGCGCGGATGCGGTCTTTGATATGGGCTGGGCGCGGGCCATCAGCGGTTGTTCGAGCATCGATGATATAGGGTGCATTGACGCGGCGCGCGCCTTCCTCGGCGTGGAGGATGGCCTCGCCATGTTCGCCGACATCAGCGGCATCCTCGACATGGATAGACCAGCCATTGCCCGTCCACCAGGTCACTGCACCGGACCCCAAGTCATTTCCCGTCAGTAATTTCACGCAATTTTCTCCGCCTGTTTGGCAAAATGGATCAGCCGGTCTTCGGCACCGGATTTTAAGACAACATCGCCGACGATGATAATCGCTGGGGACACAACGCCCTCGCGGCCAATCATATCGCCCAAGTCCGTCAATATTGTGCGCATCGCCCGCGAATCGGGCCGTGTCGCGCGTTCCAATACCGCCACGGGCGTGTCAGGCGAAAGGCCGTCGCAAATAAGCTTTTCGGTTATGTCGGCAGCAGTTGCCACGCCCATATAGATAACCAAAGTGCGGCCTTTGCCCGCAAGGCCAGCCCAATTCTGGTCTGTCAGGCCTTTGCACTGACCCGCGACAAAGGTCACGGCGCTTGCGGTATCGCGGTGGGTCAGCGGCAGCATAGTTGCTGCGGCACCACCCATGGCGGCAGAAATGCCGGGGACAACCTCAACATCTATGCCCGCATCACGGCACGCTTCGGCCTCTTCACCGCCGCGTCCAAAAATGAAAGGATCGCCGCCTTTTAAGCGCACGACCCTATGGCCAGCCTGGGCCTCACGGACAAGGATGTCGTTGATGCCGCATTGCGGTACTGAGTGGCGTGAGCGGCTTTTGGCGACGGAAATCAGCCGTGCAGCGGGATTGATGAGCGCCATGATGGCGTCATCCACTAAGCCGTCATGCACCACTACATCTGCGGTCGAGATCAGCCGCACCGCCTTAACCGTCAGCAGTTCCGGGTCGCCGGGGCCAGCGCCAACCAAATATACACAAGAATGATCCATCGTTCCCTCATGGACGAAGCCAGCCCCAACATCAAATCAGGATAAGTTGGCCACGGGTTAGAAGAACTTTACCCCTAAAAATTGCGCATCAGTTGGATGCGTTCAGTGCATGTCCCATTGCGCGCATCGCGGAAACTTTTGCATAGAGCGGCTGCCAGTCGTCTTTGTCAGCAATCGCCTGCCAAATATCTTCCACCTCATTGATGCGCATCGAACATATATGGCCATCGGCCCAATAGGCATCTCGAGGCGCATCTATTGGGGCATATCGCTGCAACAATGCAGCGAACGCCATATGATATTCGCTTTGGGTTTCAAATGCACCCTGACGCCCAAAGCGATGGGTATAGAAAAATTGGTCAATCGGAATTCTGTCCCGCGACATCGTGCGTTCGGCGGCCTCTACCAACTGGCGATCTTCGGCGTCTCCGCGCGACGCAAGCCCGAGCCGCCACAAAAAGCGCTGGATAACCGCCCGTTGATACAATTCAGGAAACTGTTCCAGCGCTGCAATAAGCGGCGGGGCGTCTGACACCAGTCGCAAGGCAACGGCAAGCTGCCCGAGGTTCCAGTGTAGCGCTTCGGCTTGTCTGCCAAAGGCATAGAGCCCAGATTCGTCAAAATAGGCTGCGGTAAACTGCGGATCCCAATATTCGGTAAAGCGCCACGGCCCATAGTCGAAGCTCTCGCCCGTGATGTTGATATTGTCGGTGTTGAGTACGCCGTGGACAAAGCCCGCTGTCATGTATGACGCGGCAAGATCAGCGACGCGTTCAACGGCTAAAGCAAGCAATTGCGCGGCAGGATTATCCGACGGGGTGACGTTATAGAGCTGGGTGAGGCAATATGCGATCAACTGCTGCATAAACGCCGCATCGCCCTCCGCAGCGACACGTTGGAAGCTGCCAATGCGGATATGGCTGTGGCTTAAACGCACCATGACCGCCGACCGTGTGGGCGATGGTTCATCGCCGCGGATCAGTTCTTCGCCGGTTTCGATGATTGAAAATGTTTTGGACGTGTTGACGCCCAGCGCCTCCAGCATCTCCGTCGCCAATATCTCGCGAACGCCACCTTTGAGCGTCAGTCGGCCGTCGCCCCGCCGGCTATAGGGGGTCGTGCCCGATCCCTTTGTTCCCAAATCAAGCAGCCGATCGTTACCATCACGCATTTGCGCAAACAGAAACCCGCGCCCGTCGCCTATATTGGGATTATATGCGCGAAATTGATGGCCGTGATAGCGCAACGCAAGCGGTTCGACCATGTTGCCGGGCAACGGCTCAAAGCGGCCAAAATGCCGGATCCATGCGGCATCATCATAATCCGCCAGCCCCACCGTCTCCGCCCAACGGTCGTTACGAAACCGCAAGATCGCTTCCGGAAATTGCGCGGCCTTGACGGGGTCACCAATTTGCGCGCCGAGGCTGGCGATTTGCGGATCGGGGCGGTAGGGGGATTGGGACGGTTTTATTTTCATATATCGCATCTGGGCGGTACATCAGGGAAAGGCAAGTATGGCGGCAGTCCGCATCCTCCATTTGCATAGCAGCTTTCACATAAGCGATCAGAAAACGCGCATGGTTCGCCTGATGAACCATTTTGGCGATCAGGCCGAACACACGGTACTTTCGGCCGTGGGTGACGCCTTTGGCGCAGCCGACGCAATCGACCGCCGTGTGAAGGTCAATTTTCCAAAAGACACTGCGCCGTCCCTCGCCGGAGTACCCAGCATGGGGCGCTATCGCCGCCTCGCTGGGTATATGAAGAAATTCCACCTCGTGCTCAGCTACAATTGGGGGGCGATGGACGGGGTGATGGCGCACACCTTGTTCACACGCAGCATGCACTTGCCGCCGCTGATCCATCATGAAGATGGCTTCAACCATGACGAAATCGAACGGCTGAAATGGCACCGCAATTGGTTTCGCAGCATCGCGCTTCAGCGTACGAACGCGCTTGTCGTGCCGTCCAAAGCGTTGGAGCATATTGCGCGGTCCGTCTGGCACCAACCGCTCGATAAAATATGCCGGTTTCCGAACGGTATTGATACCGGTCACTTCAACCGCCGCCCGCAGCGCGGCGCGTTTCCGGGGTTCCAAAAGCGGAACGGGGAAATCGTGGTGGGCACGATCGCTGGGCTTTGGCCCGTTAAAAATTTGCCACGGCTTGTGCGTGCCGTTGCCGCGGCAGGCCCCAATATCCGGCTCGCCATTGTGGGGGAGGGGCCGGATCGCGATGCCATTTTGGCAGAAGCAACGCGCCTTGGTATCGCTGACCGCGTGATGATGCCAGGTTTCTTGCGTGATCCAGCGCGTTACATCGGCTTGTTCGATATTTTTGCGCTCTCTTCAGATAGTGAGCAATATCCGATGTCGTTGCTTGAAGCGATGACCAGCGCGCTTCCTATAGTGTCGACTGATGTGGGTGATATCCGCAATATCGTGTCGCGGGACAACCGGCCATATATTGTCCCGCGGAACGACGAGGATGCTTTGGTCGGCGCAATTACTGCATTGGCAACGGACCCCGCATTGCGCGCGACATTGGGTGCCGCCAATCGCGTTGTGGCCAGTTCGCAATATGATGAAGAAACCATGTTTGCCCGCTACCGGCAGCTATACGGCTCTGCCATGAAACGTGCCGATTTTGCGCGACAAAGCTAGATAATTGCGATAGCGCGCCACCAGAGAAGCACGCTGAACGGCGCTTTTGACATAAAAATTAGGGGTTGTAATTGTGTTCAAGGGTCTGAAACCCATAATGTACGGTGGCCGTGAAGTTTGGCCATTGGTCGAAGGTGGCAAAGGCGTTGCTGCGACAAATCACGCGAGTTCCGGTGCATGGGCTGCCGCAGGCGGCATCGGCACGGTATCGGCGGTAAATGCCGATAGCTACGATGAAAATGGCGCGATGATACCGCAGGTTTTTCATGGCAAAACCCGTGCTGAGCGGCATGAAGAGCTTGTAGAATACGGCATTCGCGGCGGTATCGCGCAGGTCAGGCTTGCGCATGAAATGTCGAATGGCCGTGGCGCCATCAATATCAATGTCCTTTGGGAAATGGGCGGTGCCCAGCGCATATTGCACGGCATTCTTGAACAGACCCGGGGCATGGTTACCGGCGTCACTTGCGGTGCGGGCATGCCGTACAAGCTGTCTGAAATCGCGGCGCAATATGGCGTTTATTATCTGCCGATCGTCAGCTCCGCACGCGCGTTCCGCGCATTGTGGAAGCGTGCGTATCACAAGGTGCCCGAATGGTTGGGCGCTGTGGTTTATGAAGATCCGTGGCTTGCGGGTGGCCATAATGGCCTTTCAAACGCCGAAGATCCGCGCAGTCCCGAAGACCCATATCCGCGCGTAAAAGCACTTCGCGACGTTATGCGCGTTGAAGGTATCGCCGACGATGTGCCAATTGTTATGGCCGGCGGCGTTTGGTTCCTGCGCGATTGGAATGACTGGATTGATAATCCCGAGCTTGGGCAGATTGCGTTCCAGCTGGGAACACGCCCGTTATTGACGCAGGAAAGCCCGATTCCAAAAGGTTGGAAGGACGCTCTCACGCAGATCCCCGAAGACGGGGTATTGTTGCATCAGTTTTCACCAACGGGCTTTTATTCTAGCGCGGTGATCAACCCATTCCTGCTTGAACTTCAAGCGCGCTCGGAACGCCAGATACCTTATGTGCAGGCCGCCGATGCGGAACACACCGCCCAGCTTGATGTGGGCGTGAAGGGCAAGAATTTCTGGGTCAAGCCAGCCGATCTTATGAAGGCCCGGGAATGGGATGCACGCGGGTTCACCGTTGCGCTCAAAACACCCGAAAACTCGCTGGTGTTCGTCACACCATCATCGGGGGACGTTATCCGCAAGGACCAGAAGGATTGCATGGGCTGTTTGTCGCATTGCGGATTTTCGTCCTGGAAAGACCATGACAATAATTCCACTGGGCGCCTGGCCGATCCGCGCAGCTTCTGCATACAAAAGGCGTTGCAAAACATCGCTCATGGCGCGCCGATTGACGAAAATCTGATGTTCGCCGGGCACAGCGCTTATCTTTTCGGGAAAGATCCGTTTTATTCGAACGGTTTTGTCCCGACGGTACAACAGTTAATGGACCGTATCCTGACCGGCGACTGACGTTGTTCCAATAATCTTACGGCGAAGGGGTCAATATGGACTACAGGACGCCGCAATTTCGCATAGTGCCGCCTGCGCGTCTGGAGCAACGCGGCGCGCTTAGGCATCCTGTTTTGCTGCGCAAAGCGAATTCTCGAACGCATGCGCAACCGCCGTCTGGTCCGAAGGCGACCGCTTGAGCTGCAAATTCGATGACATGCTTGACCGCAGCCTGTTTCGCGCATTGACGCTTCAGACGGGCTGAACCCATTTAGGCCTTGGCGGCGCATTGCGCCCCGCCATTATACTTAGTCCAAATCCCAAGCCCGTTCGCCATGGCTGGATATATCCAACCCATCGCGTTCCTGATCTTCACTGACGCGCATTGGGAGCAGCATCGACACCAAATAGCCGATGATCAGCGTTCCCACGGCAGAATAAACCGCAACAAGCACAACGCCCTTCAATTGAACCCAAAGCTGCGATGCCATGTCCGCACCTTCCGCATAGCCAGCGCCACCCAGCGCCTCATTTGCGAAAACGGCGAGCAACACGGAGCCCAATATGCCGCCAACGCCGTGCACGGCGAACACGTCGAGCGAGTCATCAATATGCAGCGTGCCTTTGACGAGACCCACGGCCCAGAAGCAGATGACTGCCGCCAAGATGCCCAAGATGATTGCGCCGCCGGGGCCAATGACGCCAGCGGCTGGCGTGATGGTGGCAAGTCCGGCAACGGCGCCCGTCGCAAAGCCAACGGCAGTTGCCTTGCCGACCCTGATCCGTTCAATCAACAGCCAGACCAAGGCGGCTACGGAAGCGCCTAAATGGGTGTTGATAATCGCATTTGCGGCGGCGTCATTGGCGGCCAATGCCGACCCACCGTTGAAACCAAACCAGCCCACCCACAATAATCCGGCTCCAGCGACCGTCAGAGCGGGGCTGTGCGGCAACATCAGTGTTTTGGGGAACCCGATGCGCTTGCCAAGCATCAGCGCCACAACGAGCGCCGAGACGCCTGCAGTGGTATGGACAACAATGCCACCAGCAAAATCAATAACGCCTTGTTCGGCCAAAAACCCATTGCCCCAAACCCAACGCGTGACGGGAACATAGATCAAAAGCGACCACAAGCCGCTAAATGCAACGACCCAAGCAAAACGCGCCCGTTCCACCCATGCGCCAATGATGAGGGCCGGCGTGATGATAGCAAATGTCATCTGGAATAACGCGAAGGCGAGCTCGCCTGTTGTTTGCCCATCGCGTATTGCGCCCAACAGGCCATTGAACATGACATTATCTAACGCGCCCAAAAACCCATTTCCGTTCACGGAAAAGGCTAAGCTGTAGCCAATAACGATCCAGATGACCGATGCGAGCGCTGCCACTGCGCCACATTGCACGAGCACAGACAGGAAATTCTTGGCACGCACCAGTCCACCATAAAACAGGGCGAGGCCCGGCAGCGTCATCATCAGCACCAGTGCCGAAGCGGTCAATAACCACGCGCTATCGCCGCTATTTGCCGCGGGCAATGTGACGGCAGCGTCTTGCGCCATTGCAGGTGCAGCTACGCACGCACTGATCCACAATGCTGGTTTAACAATCTTATCTATCATGGTCTTGGAGGCCCCCTCTTACTGGCGGTCTCTAGGCCCGCGCGGGGCTAGGCTCAAGGCACAAAATTGCTATTAAGGCACAGCAATAGACAGAAAGTTGCTTATTGCCAGCCTTCCAGGACTTGATCCGGTGGCCGGTGTCCATCCGCCCAAACGCGGATATTGGTGATGACCCTTTCGCCTGAGGCTTCCCTGCCTTCAAAGGTTGCGCTGCCCAAATGCGGAAGCAGCACAACATTGGGAATGTCGAAAAATCGTGAATCGACCGCAGGTTCATGCGTGTAAACATCAAGCCCTGCACCTGCGATACGGCCCATTTTCAAGGCATCGATGAGCGCGTCTTCGTCAATCAACTCACCGCGTGAGCTGTTAATAACATATGCGCCCTCTTTCATCTGCGCGATACGCTCGGCGTTGATGATTTTATCGGTTTCCGGTGTGAGCGGGCAATGTAGACTGATGATGTCGGACCGCGCCACCAACCGGTCAATGTCTGGCTCAAAGATAATGCCAAGCTCATCCTCAATGCTCGCGGGAAGGCGGTGGCGTTTGTTGTAAATGATGTTGAGGCCAAAGGCCTTTGCACGCATTGCCACCGCTTCACCGATGCGGCCGAGCCCAATGATGCCTAAAGTCTTGCCGCCGATCCGGTGGCCAAGCATGCCGGTCGGGCTCCAACCGCGCCATGCGCCGCTGCGCATCACGCGCTGGCCTTCGCCAAGGCGGCGGGGCACATTCAGGATAAGCGCCATCGTTAAATCCGCTGTATCATGGGTGAATACGCCCGGCGTGTTGGTCACCATGATGCCCTTTGCCTTGGCAGCGGCAATGTCGATGTGGTTGACGCCTGCACCATAGCTGGCGATCAGTTTTAGCCGAGACGGCGCAGCAGCGATGACATTAGCGTCGATACTGTCGGTCACTGTTGGCACGAGGACATCACAATCGGCCATGGCCGCAATGAGCGCATCGCGCGTCAGCGGCGTGTCATCAAGGTTGAAGCGTGCGTCAAACAGTTCGGCCATTCGTTTTTCAACGGCCGGCAGCAATGTGCGCGTGACACGGATGGATGGACGTTCAATGCGGCTAAGTTCTGGCATAGGCATGACTAAAGCTGAATTCGCGGCAAGGTCAAGACAGGATGGTTGCGCTGCCCAACAACCTTATCTTATAGAATGCAAACGGTGGTAAAAAATATGATTATTCAGAACAATTCGATAGTGCGCTGCTGTGCCGCAGTGCTTGCATTTTTAGGCGCAGCTTCGGCCGTTGGACAAGCGCAACAGACGCCGCCTTATTGGGCGTCCATTTCGCAGCCGGAGGCGCGTATGCGCACTGGGCCGAGCACCGAATTCCCGGTGACATGGGTGTATAAGCGGCAGAATCTGCCGGTGAAGGTCGTCGCGGTGCACAGCGTTTGGCGCAAGGTTCAAGATATGAATGGTGACCAAGGCTGGCTTCATGTGCGGCTTTTAAGCCCCAAGCGCGCGGCCATCGTTATTGGCAAAGATATTGGCGCATTGCGTGACACACCTGCGCCCGGCGCGCATATTTCATGGCGTGTCGAACCCGGCGTGGTCGGCATGATTGATGAATGCGATAAGGGATATTGCCGTTTCGAAACGGACGGTCGTTACGGCTATATCGAAACAGCCCGTCTCTGGGGCGACGAGGCGCCCTGATACAGGCTGCGGCGACCGCGTGAAGCCTTAGGCTTCGACGCGTTCCGCAAGAACAGTAAGGCCGTGCGCATTCACTTCGGCAAAGCCACCCGCGATGATCAAACGCTCCGGTGTTGCACCTTGCGTTTTATAAATCTCAAGCGCCGCGTCATTGCGCAGCGTGCTCATCATCGGGCTGTGGCCCTCCAATACACCGAAATCGCCCTCAGTGCCCGGAACGACAACCATATAGACGTCGTCCGAGCGATAGAGCTTCTCAGGGGTTACGAGTTCGAAGTGTAATGGCATGATGTCTTACGCTGCTTCTGCAGCCATCTTGGCAGCCTTTGCAACCGCTTCTTCGATGCCACCAACCATGTAGAAGGCGGCTTCAGGAAGATGGTCATATTCGCCATCGACAACTGCCTTGAACGACTTAACGGTATCTTCGACCTGAACGAACTTGCCGGAGATGCCAGTAAAGACTTCAGCAACATGGAATGGTTGCGACAGGAAGCGCTGGATTTTACGTGCGCGGGTAACGGTCGTTTTGTCGTCTTCCGACAATTCGTCCATACCCAAAATCGCAATGATATCCTGCAACGACTTGTACTTTTGCAGCGTTTCCTGAACGCGGCGCGCCGTGTCATAATGCTCTTGGCCGACAACAGCTGGCGTCAACACGCGGCTGACCGAGTCCAGCGGGTCAACGGCTGGGTAGATGCCCAATTCTGAAATCGCACGGTTCAGCGTGGTCGTTGCGTCCAAGTGGGCAAATGACGTGGCTGGTGCAGGGTCGGTCAAGTCATCTGCAGGAACGTAAATGGCTTGAACCGAGGTGATCGAACCCTTGGTTGTCGAGGTAATACGCTCTTGCAACTGGCCCATGTCGGTTGCCAGCGTTGGCTGATAACCCACGGCTGAAGGGATACGGCCCAAAAGCGCGGACACTTCGGAACCAGCCTGCGTGAAGCGGAAGATGTTGTCGACGAAGAACAGAACGTCTTGGCCTTCTTCATCGCGGAAATATTCCGCCATGGTCAGACCGGACAAAGCCACACGTGCACGCGCACCGGGAGGCTCGTTCATTTGGCCGAAGACCAACGCAACCTTTGAACCTTCTGGGGTTGGGTTGCCATCGGCGTCCTTGGCGATAACGCCTGCGTCGAGGAATTCGTGATAGAGATCGTTACCTTCGCGGGTACGCTCACCCACGCCAGCAAACACCGAAACGCCGCCATGGCCTTTCGCGATGTTGTTGATCAGTTCCTGAATAAGAACGGTCTTGCCAACGCCGGCGCCGCCGAACAGGCCGATTTTACCGCCCTTTGCATAAGGTGCGAGCAAGTCGATGACCTTGATGCCGGTGACGAGGATTTCTGCCTCGGTCGACTGGTCGGTGAACAAAGGCGCTTCTGCGTGGATCGGGTTGGACTTTGCAGCGCCAACAGGGCCACGTTCGTCAATTGGCTCACCAATGACGTTCATGATGCGGCCAAGCGTCATTGGGCCAACAGGCACAGAAATCTGCGCGCCGGTGTCGCGGACTGGCTGACCGCGGGTTAGGCCTTCAGTTGCGTCCATAGCGATCGTACGCACGGTGTTTTCGCCCAAATGCTGCGCAACTTCGAGTACAAGGCGGTTGCCGTTATTGTCGGTTTCAAGCGCCGACAAAATCGATGGCAGTTGGCCAGTGAAGCTCACGTCGACAACAGCGCCAATGATCTGGCTGATGCGGCCGGTTGCACCAACAACGTTGGTTGCGGTCTGGCCTGAACCAGCCTTGGGGGCAGGGGCCTTGCTTGCAGCCTTGGGCGCAGCAGCCTTTGCGGGAGCCTTTTTGGCTGCAGCTGCCTTGGGTGCAGCAACCTTCTTAGCGGCGGGTTTCTTAGGGGCGGTAGCCATGTGTTTCTTCCTTGCCTTTGGATGTCGTTAGAGCGCTTCGGCGCCCGCAATAATTTCGATGAGTTCAGTCGTAATCGCCGCCTGACGCGTACGGTTATATTGAATGGTGAGCTTATTGATCATATCGCCCGCGTTGCGCGTTGCGTTGTCCATAGCCGTCATTTTCGAGCCCTGCTCCGAAGCCGCATTCTCGCGGTTCGCCCGCAGCAACTGCACAGCGACATTGCGCGGCAACAGGTCAGCGAGAATTTCTTCTTCATCGGGTTCATATTCTACCGTCGCCGACAGGCCAACCATATCGCCTTCACCCGCGGTCACCGCGACAGGCATCAACTGGATTTGCGTTGGCGTCTGCGTAAGGACGTTTTCAAACTTGCTGAAGAACAAGTGCGCAACGTCAAAATCACCCGCTTCAAAGCGCGCGGTCAGATCTTCGCCCCAAGCTTGCACATCGGCAAAGCTGAGCTTGCCCAGATCGCCTGGCTCGATGCTGTGGATGATATCGCCACGGAAGGTCCGGCTCAGCTGATCGCGGCCTTTTTTGCCGATGGTGTAGAATTTTACGGTCTTGCCCTCGGCCTTCAACGCCTCTGCCTGACGGCGGGCGAGACGGACAATGTTGGTGTTGAATGCGCCAGCAAGGCCCTTGTCGCTGGTCGCCACCACAAACAAATGCACGTCGCTTTTGCCGCTGCCTGCAAGCAGTTTTGGTGATTGCGGGCCAACAGAAACCTTCGACGCGATGCTGGACACCACCGCCTCAAGCCGCTCGGCATAGGGACGTGATGCTTCGGCTGCCTCGGTTGCCCGACGCAGCTTTGCAGCAGCGACCATTTTCATCGCCTTAGTGATCTTCTGGGTCGACTTGACCGAGTTGATCCGCATTTTGAGGGCCTTAAGAGACGCCATCTATTCTTCCCTTTGCCGTCACCCTGAACTTGTTTCAGGGTCTTCATTAAGATGCTGAAACAAGTTCAGCATGACGGGTGATTGTTAAGCAAAATTCTTCGTGAATGTGTCGAGTGCGGCCATCAGCGCCTTCTTGCTGTCGTCGCTGAAGTCGCGGCTGTCGCGGATGGTCTTCAGGATGCCAGCATGGTTGGCGCGCAAATCGGCAAGCATCGATTCTTCGTAACGCGTGACATCGGTTACTGGAATGCCATCGAGATAGCCATTGGTGCCTGCGAAGATCGAAGCGGTTTGCTCTTCGAACGGAAGCGGTGAGAACTGCTTTTGCTTCAGCAATTCGGTTAGGCGGGCACCACGGTTCAAAAGCTTCTGCGTTGACGCATCAAGATCTGAACCGAACTGCGCAAAGGCAGCCATTTCGCGATATTGTGCAAGCTCAAGCTTAATCGAGCCCGAAACCTTCTTCATCGCCTTTGTCTGCGCAGCCGAACCAACGCGGCTCACCGACAGACCGACGTTAATCGCAGGGCGAATACCCTGGAAGAAGAGGTCGGTTTCAAGGAAGATCTGACCGTCAGTGATCGAAATCACGTTGGTTGGAATATAGGCCGAAACGTCACCAGCCTGTGTTTCGATGATGGGCAATGCTGTCAACGAACCACCGCCATTGGCGTCGGACATCTTTGCGGCACGCTCAAGCAAGCGGCTGTGCAGATAGAAAACGTCACCTGGATACGCTTCACGGCCCGGAGGACGACGCAGCAGCAAGGACATCTGGCGATAGGCTACAGCCTGCTTTGACAGATCGTCATATACGATAACGGCGTGCATGCCATTGTCGCGGAAGAATTCACCCATCGCAACGCCGGTATAAGGCGCGAGATATTGCAGCGGTGCAGGTTCCGAAGCGGTTGCAGCGACGACGATCGAATATTCCATCGCGCCTTGTTCTTCCAATGCGCGAACGATCTGCGCAACGGTTGAACGCTTCTGACCGACGGCAACGTAGATGCAATACAGCTTCTTCGATTCGTCGGTGCCCTTGTTGACTTCCTTCTGGTTGATGAAGGTGTCGATGGCGACTGCGGTCTTACCCGTCTGACGGTCACCAATGATCAATTCGCGCTGGCCACGGCCAACAGGGACGAGGGCGTCAAGCGCCTTCAAGCCAGTCTGCACAGGTTCCGAAACCGATTGGCGTGGGATGATGCCCGGCGCCTTGACTTCCACGCGGCTACGCTGTGTGGTTTTCAATGGGCCCTTGCCATCGATGGGGTTGCCAAGACCGTCAACAACACGGCCAAGCAATTCCTTACCAACAGGAACGTCCACAATCGTGCCCGTACGCTTAACAACGTCGCCTTCACGAATTTCGCTATCGGAACCGAAGATAACAACACCGACATTGTCTGCTTCCAGGTTCAGCGCCATGCCCTGAATACCGTTGGAAAATTCGACCATTTCGCCAGCCTGAACATTGTCGAGGCCGTGAATACGGGCGATACCGTCCCCAACAGACAATACGCTGCCGACTTCCGAAACCTGTGCTTCGGTGCCGAAATTGGCGATCTGGTCCTTGATGACCTTGGAAATTTCTGCGGCGCGGATGTCCATTTTGCTACTCAGCCTTTCATCGCGTTAGCGAGGGTGTTCAAACGGGTTTTGATGGAGTTGTCGATCATCTGGCTGCCGATGCGGACAGTCAGGCCGCCCAACAAGGACGGATCAACTTTAGTCTGGATTGCGACATTGCTGCCAACGCGTGTTTTAAGCGTTGCTAACAATGCCTTGGTCTGCGCGGCACTTAACGCGTGCGCTGATGTCACTTCTGCGGTCACTTCGCCGCGATGGGCAGCCGCAAGTGTCGAAAATGCGCGGGCGACCGAAGCGGTTTCGCCCAAGCGGCGGTTGTCCGCCAGTACGCCCAATGTCTTGGCGGTCAGCGCATCCAGTTTCATCGCCTTGGCGACAGCCGCGATGGCTTTTTTTGCATCCGCCCGGCTGAGCACTGGGTTGGTTGTCAGCGCCTTTAGGTCCGCCGATTCGTGCACGGCCTGCGCGATGGCGCGCATGCTGTTTTCAACGGCATCGATAGCCTTCGCGTCGCACGCAAGCTCAAACAATGCCGTTGCGTAACGGCCAGCCAAACTGGCTTGTATATTAGCGCTTGTGCCGCCGGAATTATCCACGCGTAGATTTCCTAGAATGTGAGACTGAAAAACTTGCTGACAGAACCGAAGGGTTACCCCTCCTTTGGCGTCGCGCCGCGCCTAGCAGGGGTTTTGTTGCGATGCAAGATAGCGATTTATGTTCTTGGACAAACTGCATATCGATACCCGTAACCGCGCCCATCATTTGGCACAAAGTAGCCAGCGCCTGAGGCGTATCGCGCCATAACGGCCATTGCCAAACCTTCTGAATGACGTTCAGAATGGATGAAATGGAGGAGCATGATTATGGGTAAAATGATTCGCATGAAAATGTCGGATGGGGCGGACATAGCGGTTTACCACGCCGAAGCAGAGGGCGAACGGCGCGGCGGCCTCGTTCTCGTGCAAGAAATCTTTGGGGTAACCGACCATATTCGCGCATTGTGCGATGAATATGCCGCCGATGGATATGAAGTCCTTTCGCCTGCTATCTTTGATCGTGAGCATCCCGGGTTTGAGGCAGATTATACCGGCCCCGATTATAACCGCGCCGTTGAGCTGGCCCGTGACCTTCACCCGTTCGCGCAGTCGCTCGGCGATGCACAGGTCTGCATTGATGCGCTGAAGACAGAAGGGCCAGTTTTTATAACCGGCTATTGTTATGGCGGATCGGTCGCGTGGGCGCTCGCTGGCATCAGCGATGACCTCGCCGCGGCAAGTTGCTATTATGGGAGCCTGGTCCCCACATTATATGCCAACCAAGTGCCCAAATGTGCGACAATTGCCCATTTTGGCCGATATGATGCGGGCATTCCCATGGACGGCGTCGAAGCCCTCATTGAAAAGGCGCACCCAACGGCGCAGATATTCGTTTATGACGCCAATCACGGGTTCAATTCGGACCGGCGTAAGGATTATCACGCACCAAGCGCCGATCAAGCGCGGGCGCGCACGCTTGCGCTTTTTCAAGCCTGCGGTGGGTGACGGCGGCCATGACAGCAAGTGCATGGATTAACGGCGGCGCAGGCGTATCAATTTATTGGGCGGTCGCGGAAACTGCGCTTGGCCCGATGTTGTTGGCCGCGACGGACAAGGGGATTTGTCGCCTGTCGTTTGACGAAAATGAAAGCACACTCATACGCCGCTTTCCGAACGCGACCCTGCTGGGTGAAGGCGGTTCGCTTTCAAACCTGATCGCGGGTGCAGTCTCCGTCGTTCACAATCCGAAGCAGATGCCGGAACTGCCCCTCGATGTCGGCGGCACCCGTTTCCAGATGGATGTTTGGCAGGCGCTGCGGCAAATACCTGCTGGCGAAACGCGCACTTATGCCGAAATCGCGGCTGCAGTTGGGAAACCCGATGCCGTGCGCGCCGCAGGCTCGGCCAATGGCGCGAACCCTGTGTCGGTGCTCATTCCCTGCCACCGCGTTATCCGGTCAGATGGTGGCCTTGGCGGCTATGCCTATGGGCTGGAGCGCAAGCGCCGTCTGTTGGCGTGGGAAAGCGGGCAGGGCGGTCTGTTTTCGACTTAAGCAAATAAGTGCCGCGAAATATGATCCGCTTAAGGGTAGGTCGCCCGGACAAAATACAGTCCTTCGGGGGGCGCATTTTCCGCCAGCGCCGATCGGTCGGCAGCATCTAGTGCGGCTTTTAAATCCGCGGCCGTCCAGCGACCTAAGCCAACGGCAACAAGGCAACCGACCATTGAACGGACTTGATGATGCAGAAAGGACAAAGCCGCTGTCTCGATGATCACATGCTGCCCCGCACGCCGAACCGAAAGCCGGTCGAGCGTTTTGACGGGGCTTGCGGCCTGACACGCGGTGGAGCGGAAGGTTGTAAAATCATGCAGGCCGACAAGTAACTGCGCGGCGTCATGCATCGCATCGGCATCCAGTTCTGGTCCTACGCGCCAGACACGGCCCTTTTCCAGCGTTAACGATGCGCGCCGATTAAGGATGCGATATTGATAGGCGCGGCCAATGCAGCTGTAGCGCGCATGCCAGTCATCAGCGACTTCTTCGCACGCTAAAATCGCTATCGGGTGCGGCCGCAAATGGGCGTTGATGGCTTCCATCAAGCGAAAGGCGGAAAGGCCTTTTTCCACATCAACATGTGCGCGCATGCCCAACGCATGGACGCCAGCGTCAGTGCGGCCAGCGCTGTAGACGAGCGTTTTTTCGCCGGTTGTCTTAAATATGGCCGCTTCGATAGTGCCTTGGACGGATGGGCCATGGTCCTGCCATTGCCAGCCCATATAGGGGCCGCCGTCAAATTCGATCGTAAGCGCGAAGCGGGTCATGACAGAATACTGCCCGCCGCAATTGCTTTCCCGCGCAATAGGTCGGCGGTTGGCATCGCGGGTTTGCCGGCGCGTTGGATTAAGGTCGGGCGGATGGCGTTGGTGGTGCAGGCGATGGTTAGCGCATCATCGATAACGGCGCCCGCTGCGCCATTGGCCATGACGATCTCGGCAGACAATACACGATAACGTTCACCTTCAAATGCGAACCAAGCGCCCGGCGCCGGGTTAAAAGCGCGTACCTGCCGTTCGACCGCTTCGGCGGGCAGGCTGAAATCCAGCTTCGTTTCCGCTTTGTCGATCTTGGCGGCATAAGTGACGCCTTCTTCGGGCTGGACCACGCACGGAAAAGCAGCGATATTCGCCAATACCCGAACCATCAACTCCGCGCCCAGCTCGGCCAGTTCCATGGTGAGCATGCCCGTTGTCTTCGGCCCGATTTCGACTTCGGTCGTTGCGCGGACAGGGCCGGTATCCAGCCCAGCCTCCATCTGCATGACCATGACGCCACTGGTGGCATCGCCTGCCAAAATCGCACGCTGCACCGGCGCGGCGCCACGCCAGCGCGGCAGCAACGACCCATGGACGTTTAGACAGCCTTGCTTGGGTGCCTGCAAGACCGCTGGAGGCAGTATGAGGCCATAAGCGGCGACGATGGCTACATCGAGGCCCAGTGCAGCAAATTCGGCCTGAGCGTCCTCCTGACGCAGTGACAGAGGCACGCGAATAGGCAGACCCAACTCCTCCGCACGTTGCTGCACGGCGGATGGCGTAAGCTTCTTGCCGCGATTGGCGGGGCGCGGCGGCTGCGTATAAACAGCGGCCACGTCATGCCCAGCCGCAACCAAAGCATCGAGCGTCGGCACGGCAAATTCGGGTGTTCCCATGAAGGCAAGACGCATCGTGACTTTTCCTTTGTTCGAAAGCCCCCTAAGACCCGACGCATGGCATCGCAAGAAATAGACGCACTGGCACAAGCATTGTCGAAACTGCCGGGGCTTGGCCCCCGGTCGGCGCGGCGGGTTGTGTTGCACCTGATGAAGAAACGAGAAAGCGTTTTGCAGCCCTTGCTGCGCGCGTTGGAGCATGTGGATCAACGCTTGGTGGTGTGCAGCACCTGCGGCAATATCGACACCGGCAACCCATGCGGTATTTGTGTGGATCCAAGGCGCGACATTCGTTCGATCTGCGTTGTGGAAGATGTATCCGATCTGTGGGCGCTTGACCGATCGCGTCTTTTCCCCGGGAAATACCATATATTAGGCGGCCGTCTGTCCGCGCTTGATGGCGTTCGGCCGGAGGATTTGAACATCGAAGGATTGGTGCGCCGGATCGCCTTGGGCGGTATTGACGAGGTCGTGCTCGCGATGAACGCCACGCTTGAGGGGCAGACCACGGCGCATTATTTGGCCGAACGGCTTGAACAATTCCCTATCCGCTTGACGCAATTGGCGCATGGCGTGCCCGTGGGCGGAGAGCTCGACTATCTCGACGACGGCACCTTAGCGCAGGCATTACGCGCCAGACGTCCTGTCGGTTGATTTATCCAAAGACCGTCCCTATCTGCGACCCATGGCCATATTACCTATTCTTGAAGTGCCCGATCCGCGGCTGAAAACCATCTCGAAACCTGTCGAGCGTTTTGACGACGACCTGAAGAGTTTGGTCGATGACATGGTCGAAACAATGTATGCCGCGCCCGGTATCGGCTTGGCGGCTATTCAAGTGGGTGTGCCAAAGCGTTTGTTGGTCATCGACTTGCAGGAAGAGGAAACGGACGGCGAAGAGCCCGCCCGTAACCCGCGCGTGTTTGTAAATCCTGAAATATTGGATCCTTCCGACACGTACAGCCTGTATAATGAAGGCTGCCTGTCGGTGCCCGATCAATATGCAGAGGTTGAGCGTCCTGCGCAAATTCGTGCGCGCTGGCAAGACTTGCAAGGCAAAGTGCATGAAGAAGTCATGACGGGCCTTATGGCGACATGCCTGCAGCACGAGATGGACCATTTGGAAGGCATATTGTTCATCGACCATCTGTCACGTTTGAAGCGCCAGATGGTGTTGAAGAAGATTGAAAAGGCGCGCAAAATGGGTGGCGGGCATGTGCATAACGAGCATTGCCGCCACTGATAGCGTCGATTAACGCTCCGCAGATCGCGGGGGTTTCTGCACCTTTATCTTATTTTGCAAATTGCACAGGTGCCGGGCTGATGGTGACGAATTTGCCGGCCTGAATTTCCTGTACCTCAAGCATGCGGTCCGTCAGCCCGTTTGCGTTAAAACGAAACGCGCCGTCAACGCCAATGAAGCCCTGCGGATCGGTCAGTTGTCCGACCGGAAACCGCGTTCCCGGGCGCCAGTCACGGGCGACCCGCACGACCAATAACACCGAGTCATAACCAAGGCTGGACAGGCGCAAAGGCGCCTTGCCAAAGCGGGCGCGATATTTGGTCGCATATTGCGTGTATAAAGTGTCCGATACGCTCGCGAACCAAGCGCCATACATGGGCCCATTGCCCGCAAGCGTGCCGTCGATATTCCACAAATCGGGACCGAGGATTTTTGCATTCCGCAGGCCGTTGCGGCGTAAAGCGGGGACCGTCATAATCGCAGCGCGACCGCTGTCGGCAATCAGCACGGCGTCAATATCGCCCAATTGCGCCAACCGACGTGCCGCTGCCTCAGCCGAAGCCGCTGTGCCGTTGGACACCTGAATAGCTGCCAAAGTGCCACCCGCCGCCCGCACCGCCAATGTCAGGTTCGACTGTGCGCGTTGTCCATAGACGTTAGAGGACACAATGCCGGCAAAGCGATTATAGCCTTGCGACTTGGCGTAACGCACGACACGTTCGATCGACTGGTTCGGCAAGTGACCAAGCAAAAACACATTTTGCCCGGCAATGCCGACGTCGTTGGAAAAGCTTATAATCGGCACGCCGGCTGGCTTTGCCTGAGCTGCAACCTCAACGACATCGTCCCCGCGCAATGGTCCCAAGATAAGCTTGTTGCCATCGGCGATAGCGCGCTTCGTTGCCGCCGCCACGCCAGGACCCGTATCATAAGTAATCAGGCGGATATTCGAGGCCTTGGTATCGCTGAGCGCCAATGCGGTTGCGTTGGCAATCGACTGCCCGACATCCGCGTCGGGGCCCGTTACGGGTAGCAGCAAGGCCACGCGGTGCATGCCATCCATGGGGTCGGCGGTCACAACGGGTGGAGGGGCCTTGCCACGCGGTACCGTGCTGCATGCAGCCAGCAGTGTGAAAGAGACCAATATCAGCAGCTTTTTGAATTGGCCTGCTAAAGCTTGCGGCCGTGCGCTGGTTGCGGCAATGGTTGCGCTCATTTTGGGTTCCTTGGGAAGAAGCTTCACAATCCGATGACTTTCGAATCAGGCTTATATGTCGTTGCAACCCCCATCGGCAACCTTGCAGATATGTCACAACGGGCAATCGACCTTTTAAAAGCGGCAGAAATCGTCGCGGTTGAGGATAGCCGCGTCACCGGCAAATTGCTGCATCATTTGGGCATTAAAAAGAAGATGCGCCGGTACAACGACCATAGTGGCGCAGTTGAACGGGAGTCCCTAGTCGCTGCCGCGCGGGGGGGCGTGGTCGCGTTGGTATCGGATGCCGGAACGCCTTTGATCTCCGACCCTGGATATAAGCTTGTACGGTCGGCACGTGACGCGGGTGTGCCTGTGTTCACAATTCCCGGGGCGAGTGCCGTGACCGCGGCTTTGTCCATCTGCGGGCTGCCTACGGACCGGTTTTTGTTTGCAGGCTTTTTACCCAACAAAGCCAAAGCGCGGATCGAAACACTGCTGGAGCTGGGGCAGGTCAAGGCGACCTTGGTGTTTTACGAGGCTGGCCCCAGACTTGCCGCAAGCTTGGCTGCAATCGCCGACACTTATGGCGACCGCGAAGTGGCCGTCGCGCGTGAGCTGACCAAGAAGTTTGAAGAGGTGGTTGCAGGAACGGCGGCTGAATTGGCGGCGCGCTATGCAGCGCATGAACCCAAGGGGGAGATCGTGCTGATCGTGGCCCCGCCGGATACCGAAGCCGTGCCGGAAACAGGTGACGTGGATGCTGCGCTGAAAGACGCGCTAGCGACCATGTCGGCAGCCAAGGCAGCTGGTGCGATTGCCAAACGCTTTGGCCTTGAACGCAATGCGGTCTATGCGCGCGCTTCGGAATTGAAGGCGAAATGAATCGCCTTGCCGCCGAAAAACGCGGACGGCGCGGCGAAGCAATCGCGGCTTGGTTCTTGCGTTTAAAAGGTTGGCGGATTGTTGGCGCGCGCGTGAAGACCCCGCGTGGCGAAGTTGACCTGATCGCGCGGCGCGGCAAAAGCATTGCCTTTGTCGAGGTCAAAGCCCGCACGCACGCACGTGACCTCGCCACCGCAATTGATGCGACGCGCTTACGCCGTGTTGCGGCTGCAGCAGAAATTCTGCTCCCGAAATATGGCAAAGAGTGTGAAAATATGCAGATAGACGTGATTATGGTTGCGCCATGGCGCTGGCCCAACCATTTGCCAAATGTCTGGCACGGATAGGAACTCGCGAATGGCACTTAAAATGGCGGTCCAGATGGACCCGATGGACGGCATCAACATCAACGGCGATTCCAGCTTTGCGCTGATGCTCGCAGCGCAAGCGCGCGGCTATGACATCTGGCATTATGATGTCGGCTCGTTGACCTTGGATGCCCATGACCGGCTGACGGCTTGGGCGCATCCTGTCTATGACCTGCAGCGCGTCGAAGCCGCGCATTACCGTTTTGGCACGCCACAGAAAATCGACTTGGGCACGGATATTGATGTCGTGTTGATGCGGCAGGATCCGCCCTTTCATGTCGGCTATATTACCGCAACGCATTTGCTTGAGCGGATCGAGCATGAGACATTAGTCGTCAACAATCCGGCGAGCGTGCGCAACGCGCCGGAAAAGGTGATGGTGCTCGATTATCGCCAGTTCATGCCGCCAACGATCATCACGCGCTCGGCAGACGAAGTGCGTGACTTCCAAAAGCAACACGGCGCAGTGGTGGTAAAGCCCCTCCACGGGAACGGCGGCAAAGCCATTTTCCGCATTGATGCGGATGGCAGCAATTTGGGCGCGTTGTTCGAAGTGTTCAACAATACCTGGCCTGAGCCGCATATGGTGCAGCCTTTCCTGCCCGATGTGGCGAAGGGCGATAAGCGCATCGTCATGATCGACGGTGCAGTAACCGGCGCAATAAACCGCCGTCCGGGTGAGGGGGAATTCCGGTCGAACCTAGCCGTCGGCGGCAGTGCCGAGTCGACAGAGCTGACCGCCCGTGAGCAGGAAATTTGTGCGGCAATGGGCCCGCGCTTAAAAGAGCTTGGCCTGATATTTGTTGGCATTGACGTCATCGGCGGGCAATGGCTGACCGAAATCAACGTTACATCGCCGACAGGCATTGTGGCGATCGACCGGTTCAACGGCACCGACACGCCATCGCTGATTTTGGACGCTATAGAACGCCGAATTAAGGCATAAAGCGCATGGAAGACTGGATTATTCATCTGGTCGAATGGGGCCATTATTGGGGCGTGGCGTTGCTCATGCTTTTGGAAACAATTTTCCCGCCCATACCGTCCGAAGTCATCATGACCGTCGCGGGCGTATCTGCGGCGCGGGGCAATATGAATCTTGGCGGTACAGTTGCTGCGGGCACCGCGGGCGCAATGCTGGGCAATTATATGTGGTATTGGCTGGCCATCAAATTCGGTGAAGCCCGGATGCAACGCTTTATTGGCCGCTACAGCCGCTGGCTGACGCTCGATTGGGCGGAGATCGAGCGCGGGCAGGCGCTGTTTCGCAAGCATGGATCGATCATCATATTGGTGGCCCGCATGCTGCCGACATTGCGATCTTTAATCTCCATCCCCGCCGGTCTGTTTGGGATGTCGCTTGCCCGGTTCCTTATCTTTTCGACGATTGGAACCGCCGGTTGGAGCGCGGCGCTGGCCGGCGGCGGATATTTTCTGGGGTCGCAGTTCCAAGATGTCGAAAAATGGCTTGGGCCATTATCGACGGTCGTAATGGTGGCAATCGTGGGAACATATACTTGGCGGCTTGCGCGGTGGAAGCCGCAGGCCGAGGTTGCGGCGCCTATGCCCGCGGATGTGCGTTCTGATAGACATCCAGAAGCATAGCGGTATCGACCGCCGTATAGACCTGTGTGGACGACAGGCTGGCATGGCCCAATAATTCTTGAAGACTGCGCAAGTCCGCGCCGCCTGCCAGCAAATGTGTCGCAAAGCTGTGGCGCAGCGCATGCGGTGTGGTGCGGTCCGACAAGCCCAATCGCGTACGCGCCCCTTGAACCGCGCGGCGCACAAGCGCAGGCGATAATATACCGCCGCGGGCGCCACGAAAGAGTGGCTGGTCGGCGCTTGCCGCATAAGGGCACAAAGCGAGATATTCCGCAATGGCGGTTTTGACTTGCTCCAGCAATGGCACGATGCGGGTTTTGTTGCGTTTACCGGTCACACGCAGGGTCGTTCCAAGCGGCAATATGTCGCCCATCAGGCCCGTTGCCTCGCTGACGCGCAGACCGCTGCCATAGAGCAGCAACAGCACCGCCCAATCGCGCGCACCAATCCAGCCATCCTGAGCATTTTCGGCGACGTCATCGGCCAAAGCCAGAACGTCGTCCGGATTTACGGGGCGCGGCAGGCTGCGTTGGACGCGCGGGCCCTTCATCACGGGCAGGGTGACATCATCGCCCAAGGCAAAGCGCAGGAAATGTCGCGTGGCGGAAATTTCACGCGCGGTGGAGCGGTTCGTGAGGCCATCGCCCCGCCGGTCGGCCAGAAACGCGCGCATGTCGGCTGCGGATATCTGGCGCAGCGTTTCACGGGTGACGTCCGTGCCCCAATGGAATTGCAGAAAGCCCGTCAGCCGATCGGCCGTTGCGTGATAGGCCCGCACGCTGTGCGGCGACATCCGGCGGTTGTCGGTCAGATATGCGAGATATTCGGCGAGCAAGGACGGCATGTGGGCCATGCTATCAGGCGGCGGCATCCGCCTCAACATTTACTATCTGCGGCAGGATGGCATCAAGCAAGGGCATGCCCTGCGGCGTCACCGTCACATGGTCGCCATCGCGACGGATAAGGCCAAGCTGTGCGATCTTGTCGACCGCATGCATGTCGAGCAAATCATCTGCGGCTACGCCTGTCCGTTCGGACAAGCGGTTAAGGCTAATCCCCTCAGCCAGCCGCAACCCCATCAATAGGCTTTCGGTTGCCCGTGTTGCGGCATCGAGAAGATCTTCGCTGCTCATGCCATGGGCATTACGTTCAACTGCGGACAAGAAATTTTCTGGTTTTTTATGACGTTGTGTTGCAAAGTTAAGACGTCGTCCATGCGCGCCGGGGCCAATGCCGATATAATCATCATAGCGCCAATAGCTTAAATTATGTCGGCTTTCGCTGCCGACCTGTGCATGGTTGCTGATCTCATAGGCCGGGATGCCGGCGGCGGACGTCATATGTCCGGTTAATGCATATAGCGTCGCTGCATCATCATCATCGGCGGGGATGAAATGCCCCGTGCGCACGAGCGTTTCAAACCGCGTGCCTGGCTCGATTGTAAGTTGATACAGCGACAGATGGTCCGTGCCAAAGGACAAAGCCCGCCGAAGCTCCGCCTCCCACTGGCCGGCGGTTTGCGTGGGCCGTGCGTAAATCAGGTCGATGTTGACGCGCCCAAAATGATGTTGCGCGACCGCCAATGCGTCAAGGCTCTCCGCAACCGAATGCGCACGCCCCAGAAACGCCAACGCGGCATCATCCAATGACTGAAGCCCAAGCGACACACGATTGACGCCTGCCGCAGCGAGGTCCGCAAAGCGCGCGGCCTCGACTGAGGATGGGTTTGCTTCCAAGGTTATTTCGATATTGTCGGCAAAGCCCCAATGCTGCGCCGCTGCATCAATAAGCGCGGCAACGGTCGATGGCGGCATCAGCGAGGGTGTGCCGCCACCAAAGAAGATGGATGTGAGCTTACGACCGGGTGTCAGCGCCGCCTCATAGGCCATGTCTGCCAGCAACGCCGCGCGCCATGCGGCATCATCCACCGTCTCGCGTACATGGCTGTTGAAGTCACAATAGGGACATTTGGAAACGCAAAACGGCCAGTGAATATAGAGGGCGAGGGGGCTAGACATCAGATTTCCTACCCTATTTCGCGGGAAGGACGATCAAGAAAAAACCGCCGCAACCAACTGGCGGAACGCGTCTGCCCGGTGGCTCATGGCGTGTTTTTCTGCGGGGTCGAGTTCGGCAAAGGTCGCGCTGCGGCCTTCGGGCACAAAAACAGGGTCATAGCCAAAGCCGAGCAACCCACGCGGTGGCCATGTCAGGCTACCCTGTACGCGACCTTCGAATATTTCCGCATGCCCGTCGGGCCATGCCAGGGCGAGTGTGCAGACAAAATAGGCGCTTCGGTCGGTGTCCGTGCCAAGCTCCGCCAGCTTGCCCTCAACCTTGCCCATCGCCATATACCAATCGCGCCCCGGTCCGCCTTCAAACGTCTGTGTCTCCGCCCAATCAGCGGTGTAGACCCCCGGCGCGCCGCCAAGGGCCGCAACGCACAGGCCACTGTCATCGGCTAAAGCGGGCAGGTCAGCACCTTGCGCGGAGGCATGGGCCTTGAGCAACGCGTTTTCGGCGAAGCTCGTCCCGGTTTCCTCAGGCTCAGCCAAGCCCAGCTCGCCAGCGGAAATGGGTTCGATGCCAAATGGGGCAAGCAAGGCCCGAATTTCCCGCACCTTGCCTGCATTATGGCTCGCGATGACCAGTTTTCCGGGTTGGAGTTTGCGGTGGGTCATACGATATGTCGCCTCAAGTCATATTGTCATCCCCGCTTTCGCGGGAATGACAAAGAAATTTACGTTACCAAGATTTCTTATTTCACCGCTTCGGCCTGCACCGCGAAGATGCGGTCTGTGCCCATGCGTGCAAGGCGCAGCAAACGCAGTAGGCCCTCTTCGTCATAGGTCGCGCCTTCGGCCGTGGCTTGCACTTCGGCAATCTGCCCGCCTTCGATCAGAACGAAATTCGCGTCGGCATCGGCGTCGGAATCTTCGATATAATCAAGATCCAAAACGGGGGTGCCTTTGAAGATGCCGCAGCTTACCGCCGCGACGCGGCCGATGATGGGGTCTTCCTTGATTGCGCCAGACGCAAGCAAGCCATTAACCGCAAGCCGTAAGGCAACCCATGCGCCGGAAATCGCCGCTGTGCGGGTGCCGCCATCGGCTTGCAGCACGTCGCAATCGACAGTGATCTGATTTTCACCCAGCTTTTTGAGATCTACGACAGAGCGTAAAGAACGCCCAATAAGGCGTTGAATTTCTTGTGTTCGTCCGGACTGCTTACCCTTTGCTGCTTCGCGTTGGCTGCGCGTGTGCGTGGCGCGGGGGAGCATCGAATATTCGGCCGTGACCCAGCCTTCACCTTTGCCACGCAACCATGGTGGGATGCGGTCTTCGACGCTGGCGGTTACCAGCACGCGGGTGTCACCAAAACCGATAAGGCAGCTGCCTTCGGCATGTTTGGTGAAATGGGTTTCAATCGAAATGGCGCGCATTTCGTCTGGCGCACGGCCTGATGGACGCATGATAGTTTCCTGCTAATGGGTTGAAGGCTGCATTAGCCTGCCCCGCTTGCTTTGCAAGCATGCGGTGCGCTACACGATGGGCGTGAGCCAAACACCCATCAATGAATTGAATGATCGGACGCGCACCGTCTTTCGGATGGTGGTCGAAAGCTATTTGGATAATGGCGCGCCGGTTGGCTCGCGGACGATTTCGAAATTTGCAGGGCTGAACTTGTCGCCGGCCTCCATCCGAAACGTGATGCAGGATTTGGAGGAGGCAGGCTATCTCGCCTCGCCGCATACCAGCGCTGGACGCGTGCCAACCGAAAGCGGGCTTCGCCTTTTCGTCGATGGCATGATGCAATCGGCCGAACCATCGGCGGAAGAACAGCGCGCGATTGAATCGCAGATCAGGGGCGAGGGCCCCATTGAAGAGGCACTGGCGGCCGCAACCTCCGTTTTGTCAGGATTGTCCGCCTGCGCTGGCATCGTGCTTGTGCCCAAGCGTGACGCGGTCCTGAAGGCATTCAGCTTTGCGCGGCTGTCTTCGTCACAAGTGCTCGCAATCATGGTCGGGTCAGACAATAGTGTTGAAAACCGGTTGGTGTCGATTGATCCTGCGATCAGCGAATCCATGTTGGTGGAGGCGGCGAATTATATTTCGGCGCGCCTGTCAGGGCTGACGTTATCGGAAGCCTTGGAACGTCTCGACAGTGAAATTCGCGCCGAGAAAGCGGAACTTGATGTTGCCAGCCAGAAACTGGTGCGTGATGGCCTTGCGATCTGGTCGCTCGACGCCAATGATCGGCCCGTGCTTATCGTGCGCGGGCAGTCGAACTTGATTGACGATGCGGCAGCTGCCGATCTCGACCGTGTGCGGCAATTGCTCGACGAACTGGAGAGCAAAGAGGAAATCGCCAGGCTCGTCGATAGCGCGCGGGATGCGCAATCGACCCGGATATTCATTGGTTCGGAAAATAATCTTTTTTCATTGTCGGGATCATCGGTGATTGCCGCGCCTTATCGTGAGGCGGGCGGTAAGGTCGTTGGCGTCGTTGGCGTCATTGGCCCGACACGGCTAAATTATGCGCGTATCGTGCCCATGGTAGACTTCACCGCGCAAGCCCTCAGCCGGTTGATTAAGTAATGTGCGGGTTGATGAAATAGAATTGCTTTCTATATGCGCAAAGCAACAAACGACGACAGTGTCGCAACGTAAATGGGTTAATCAGGTTTATGACAGACAAGAAATCAGCGACAGCGGATATTGCGGTAGAAAAAGAACTTGAAGGCGTACCAGAGCATATGAAGGACGAGACGCCAGAAGCGACAGACGCTGCCGATGCAAAAATCGCGGCTCTGGAAGAAGCGCTTGCCGCTGCCCAGCAGGACGTTCTGTATGCGCAGGCCGAAACGCAAAATGTCCGTCGCCGTATGGAGAAAGAAGCGCAGGATGCGCGGGCTTATGCCGCGACCGGCTTTGCCCGTGACATTCTGTCGGTATCCGACAATCTGTCGCGCGCGTTGGAGGCCATCCCTGCCGAAATGCGTGAGAGCGAAGCGATGAAGCCGCTCGTGATTGGACTTGAAGCCACTGGCCGCGAACTGGACAGCGTTTTTGCCAAAAACGGCATCACGCGCATTGCGTCCATGGGTATGCCGCTTGATCCGAACCAGCATCAGGCCATGGTTGAAATTCCAAGCGCCGATGCCGCACCTGGCACGATTATCGCCGAAATGCAGGCGGGCTATATGATCAAGGACCGGTTGCTGCGCCCTGCTATGGTTGGCGTAGCGAAGGCAGCCGATTAAGCTGGCTTTCGCAGCCATAACGTCCGCTTGCGGGGGAATGGCAACGTTCGGGGCTAGTCGCAGCGCTACCTCTCCGCTATCCACCCCGACGCATGACCTCAACGGCAATCACGATGGAAGGCCAATCCCCTTGGCGCGATGAGCTTCGCGCGACCTTGGTGCTTGCGTGGCCCATGATCCTGTCGAACCTGACGATGATGCTGATCGGGGTGACAGACGTTATCCTGCTGGGTTGGCTTGGACCACGCGAATTGGCGGCAGGTGCGCTGGGGCATAATCTGGCTATTTTTTGTGCGATTTTTTGCATGGGACTTGTGACCGCGACGGCGCCGATGATGGCTTCGGAAAAGGGCCGGATGGCGCATTCGGTGCGCGATGTACGGCGAACATTTCGGCAGGGTCTTTGGGTCTGTTGTTCGGTCATGGTGCCTATCTGGGCATTTTTGTGGAACGCCGAAGCGATCCTTGTTGCAACGGGGCAACAGCCTGATCTTGCCGCGAATGCCGCGATTTTTGTACGCGCGTATATGTGGTCGATTCTGCCGTTTCTTGGTTTTCTCGTGCTCCGCAATTTCGTCGCTGCATTGGAAAAGCCAGTTTGGGCGACAATGGTTGCCTGTGGCGCCGTTGTCCTCAACGCCGTTGTCAATTACGGCTTGATCCTTGGCCATTATGGTTTGCCGCAGCTTGGCCTTTTGGGTGCCGGCATTGGCAGCACGATAACCAATATTGTTCAATTCGGCGTCATGGCGCTGGTTGTCAGCTTTCACCCGCAATTCCGGCGTTATCATCTGTTTGGCCGCTTTTGGCGTCCGGACTGGCGTCGTTTCCGCGAAATCTGGCGGCTGGGCATGCCTATTGGCGTGACGATGGGTTTTGAAGGCGGCGTTTTTGCAATTGCTATTCTGCTTATGGGGCTAATCAACGAAGCCTCCGTTGGTGCGCATGCCATCGCGATTCAGATAGCGTCGCTGACTTTCATGGTGCCGATGGGGCTTGGCCAAGCCGCAACGGTGCGCGTGGGGCTGGCATATGGCCGCCGTGATCCTGTCGGCATAACCAGAGCGGGTTGGACAGCCTTTGTGCTTGGTACGGGCTTTATGGCCGCGATGGCGCTGGGTATTTATATCTTCCCCGAGGCGTTGATCGGCATCTTTGTGACGCCAGTTGATGCGGCGACGACTCAAGTGTTCAACCTTGCCGTCAGCTTCCTTATGGTCGCGGCTATTTTCCAAATCGTCGACGGCGCGCAGGTCGTGGGCGCTGGTATGCTACGCGGCTTGCACGATACCAAAGTGCCGATGTATTTTGCCGCCTTTGGCTATTGGGTGGTGGGCATTGGCGTGGGTGCGTGGCTCGCATTTCGCGGCGGCTGGGACGGGGTCGGCGTGTGGACTGGCCTTGCAACCGGGCTTGCGGTTGTCTCCGTTCTGATGCTGGTGCGGTGGTCGATGCGCGCGCGGCTGGGTCTGTTGCCGCCAGAAAATTAGAAAGCCGTCATCCTGAAACAGCTTCAGGATGACGCAGCCATATCAGCCATCGATTGCTTTTTTCTCGTCGGGGTCGCTGCCATCGATTTCCTGCACGCGTGCCTTTACCAAAATCCGTTCATTGTTCGAAAATAGAAACTCGGTTTCGATTTCACCCAATTTGCGGGGAATGACGTTGACCCCCCACATCATCACGTGCTTGCCGCCCTTTTTGAACGCAATTTTTTCGCCGGATGGAATGAATACGCGGTCCATAGGCGCCATGGACACGGCGCCGGTTTTGGCGTCCAATTTTACATCATGCATTTCTACACGGATGGCGGAAGGCGAACTGACGCGCAGCAGACGCACATCTTCGGGGCCACCATAGACGTTGAAATGGAGCGCCGAAGGATTGCTGTCGACCGGTGACAAGGTCAGCACGGCTTCTTTCACCTTTAACTGGGGCGTTGGTCCACACGAGGCAAGCAGAAATGCCGCTGCAGCGGCGCTTAATGTGCATATCCGTTGGTTCATAACATCCTCATTTTGTTGCTGGGATTGCCCCAGGCCGGAGCTTCCCAAGACAGATTTCTCACTTACTTTTTGCTTATCTAGGAGTGCCGAAGTCTTGTGCCAAGAGAATTGGCTCCTATATCGCCGCTACAACGTCGCGTTACGAGATACGTCAGTGCCTGATAGGGCTGGCGCGTAACGGGGCTGATTATAGTTCAATATTAAAATTTCGGGGTAAAGTTTTTATGGCTAAAGTTATCGGTATCGACTTGGGCACGACAAACAGCTGCGTTGCGGTCATGGACGGCGGCAAGCCCAAGGTCATCGAGAATGCAGAAGGCGCGCGTACGACGCCATCGATTGTGGCCTTTGCTAAAGACGGCGAGCGCCTGATTGGTCAGCCTGCAAAACGTCAGGCTGTCACCAATCCAGAAAGCACAATTTACGCAGTGAAGCGTCTCATTGGTCGCCGTTTCGACGATCCGATGACCAAGAAGGACATGGGCCTCGTCCCTTATGGCATCGTCAAGGGTAAGACCGGCGATGCATGGGTTAAGGCCGGCGGCGAAGAATATTCGCCATCGCAGATTTCAGCTTTCATCTTGCAGAAGATGAAAGAAACAGCCGAAGCCTATTTGGGCGAAACCGTCACGCAAGCGGTCATCACCGTTCCAGCCTATTTCAACGACGCCCAGCGTCAGGCCACCAAGGATGCGGGCCAGATTGCAGGGCTTGAAGTGCTGCGTATCATCAACGAGCCGACTGCCGCTGCGCTTGCGTACGGCATGGATAAGGACGAGAATAAAACCATCGCGGTCTATGACCTTGGCGGCGGTACGTTCGATATCTCCATCCTCGAAGTCGGTGATGGCGTGTTCGAAGTGAAATCGACCAACGGCGACACATTCCTTGGCGGTGAAGATTTTGACAGCGTGCTCGTTGAGCATTTGGCGGCTGATTTCAACAAGGCCGAAGGCATTGACCTGACCAAGGACAAGCTTGCGCTGCAACGTTTGAAGGAAGCGGCTGAAAAGGCGAAGATCGAATTGTCGTCGACACAGACGACTGAAGTCAACTTGCCATTCATCACCGCTGACCAAAATGGTCCGAAGCATTTGGTGAAAACCATTACCCGCTCTGACCTTGAAAAGCTGGTGGATGACCTGATCAAGCGCACGCTTGAGCCATGCAAAAAGGCTTTGGCAGATGCGGGCATCAAGGCCGATGGCATTGATGAAGTCGTGATGGTCGGCGGTATGACCCGCATGCCAAAGGTGCGCGATGTCGTGAAGAGTTTCTTCGGCAAAGAACCGCATACCGGCGTGAACCCAGACGAAGTTGTTGCAATGGGCGCCGCCATTCAAGCGGGCGTATTACAGGGCGACGTCAAGGACGTACTGTTGCTCGATGTGACGCCATTGTCCTTGGGTATCGAAACGCTCGGCGGCGTGTTCACGCGCATGATCGACCGTAACACGACGATCCCGACGAAGAAGAGCCAGGTATATTCGACCGCGGAAGACAATCAAAATGCTGTCACCATCCGCGTGTTCCAGGGTGAGCGCGAAATGGCGGCGGATAACAAGCTGCTTGGCAATTTCGACCTTGTGGGCATTCCGCCCGCACCGCGCGGCGTGCCGCAGGTTGAAGTGACCTTTGATATCGACGCCAACGGCCTTGTCAGCGTAACCGCAAAAGACAAGGGTACCGGCAAGGAACAGCAGATCAAGATTCAGGCCTCGGGCGGTTTGTCGGATGCAGATATTGATCAGATGGTCCGCGATGCCGAAGCCTTTGCCGAAGAAGACAAAAAGCGTCGTGAGTCGGCGGAAGCCAAGAACAATGCGGAAAGCCTTGTGCACTCCACGGAGAAGCAGCTTGAAGAACATGGCGACAAGATTGACGCCGCGTTGAAGGGCGAAATCGAAGCGGCTGTTGCGGAAACCAAGACGGCGATCGAAAGTGGTGATGCCGAAGCGATGAAGGAAAAGGCAACGGCCTTGGCCCAAATCGCGATGAAGCTTGGTGAAGCGATCTACAAGGAAGAGCAAGCGGCCGGCGCTTCGGCAGGCGGTGCATCGGAAGATGCGCCCGCCGACGACAATGTGGTGGATGCCGAATTCTCCGAAGTCGAAGACGACAAGAAAGACTGATGTTGAAAATTTCCGGCCATCGCTCTCGAAACGCAGCGATGGCCGGAAAGTCCGGGGGGGTAGTCAGTCATGAATCTCGACATTGATTATTATGAATTGTTGGAAGTCGAGCGGACAGCGGATGAAAAGACGCTGAAAACCGCGTATCGTCGGATTGCGATGGAATGCCATCCCGACCGAAACCCCGGCTGCGACAAATCCGAAGCCAAGTTTAAGGCGATCAGCCAAGCGTATGACGTTCTGAAGGATCCGCAAAAACGCGCTGCTTATGACCGTTTTGGCAAAGCCGCGTTTGAAAATGGCGGCATGGGTG
Source organism: Sphingomonadales bacterium 28-55-16 (assembly GCA_002278855.1). GTDB lineage: Bacteria > Pseudomonadota > Alphaproteobacteria > Sphingomonadales > Sphingomonadaceae > Sphingorhabdus_B. The sequence continues at coordinate 72,131 of NCGG01000006.1, read as the reverse complement.
GCGGCGGCGGTCAGGGTGGCGCAGGCTTTGGGGACTTCTCGGACATATTTGAAAGCTTTTTTGGCGACGCCTTTGGTGGGCGCCAACGTGGGCCTGCGCGCGGCGCGGACTTGCGTTATGATTTGGAAATCTCACTCGATGAGGCTTTCCACGGCAAGGACGCAGAAATCACGATCGACGTCGCAACGGCGTGCGGCACATGCGAAGGTACTGGCGCCAAGCCGGGATCAGGCAAGCGCCGCTGTAATCTGTGTGCGGGTCACGGCAAAGTGCGGGCACAGCAAGGTTTCTTCGTGGTCGAGCGCACATGTCCCACCTGCCATGGCCGGGGCGAGGTAATCGAAGACCCGTGCCGTGTGTGTGGCGGCGAAGGCCGGTCTGATGAACGCAAGACCATTGCCGTCAATGTTCCACCGGGCGTAGACGAAGGCACGCGTATTCGCGTCGCCGGCAAAGGCGAGGCGGGACCTTATGGTGCCGCTGCCGGTGATTTGTACATCTTCATCCATCTGTCACGCCACAAGGTGTTCGAACGCGACGGCACAACATTGTTCTGCCACGTGCCCGTAAGCTTCACCACAGCTGCGCTGGGCGGCAAAATCCGCATTCCGGGGCTGGATGGTGCCGAACATATTATCGTCGTTCCAGAGGGCATCCAGTCGGGTAAGCAGCTGCGTCAGCGCGGGGCCGGGATGCCCGTCTTGCAAGGGCGCGGTCGCGGCGACATGGTCATTCAAATCGACGTGGAAACCCCGTCCAAGCTGTCGGCGCGGCAAAAAGAAATCCTGCGCGAGTTCCGCGAAACCGAAACCGGCGAAGAATGCCCGCAATCAACTGGCTTTTTTGACAAGCTCAAGGGCATTTGGGACGGCATAGCGCCTTAACTGGGGGCGGTAGAAGGTCAGATTTGTATCTGGTCTATCTCGGTCCGAAGCGACGCGATCAGCGGCTGGATATGCGTGAGCCTGTTCTCCTCCTCATCGAGGATGGCATGGAACACCTGCCGCTTGTAACTCTGTGCCCTGCTGGCCGAAAATTCATGCCCCTGTGGCAGGGATGATAGCAGTATATCCAACATCCGCTCCGCGCCGTGCAAGCGGCCCCAAAGATAGTCATTCTCGCGATATGAGCGGCTGAAAAACGCCCCGAAATTGTTGAACTGGATGCCTTTTAGCGTGGCCGCGGCGCCGCCCCTGCGAATGGAGGTGCAGTCGTCGGGGGAAATGCGGTCCACTTTGACGGGATCGAATTCGTCAAACCCTTCATCCTGTAACAAGGGCAAAGTCGCAATATCGTAAAGCGCATAGCCCAGATAGCCGAGTACCATCGCCCGGCGTGCCTCGAGCGGCAGCGTAAGCAACGCCTGACACAGGATTTTATCGACCTGCGTGTCCGCACGGATCATATCACGCTGTGCAGCCAGATGGTCCATTAACCCGGCCGGATTATTGACGCCGGCTTTGGCCGCCATGGCAAAATCGGCCCCCAAAAACTCCGCCGTTTCCAAATCCAGAAACAAAGCGAGGCTTTTGTAGATGGCATCGCGCATATTGGCGATGGTGTCGCTGGGCACGTCTATGACATTTTCGACCTCTTCGGTCAGGTGTCGTGCGAGGAAACGCAAACGGCGAATCCGGAAACGCAGGTCATGTGCGCGGAAAAAATTTATGGCCTGACGCGTGGCTTCTTTGCCGGTGCGTTGCGGTATATCGTCCAGGCCGCGCGCCGCAATTTCGGTCCAAAGTGCACTGCGCAGGTCTCGAAAAAAGTCGGCGGATGAATCGGGCAGGCTGCGCCGCGCCGTGGCGATCATGTCGTCTACGACACCCGCAACTTTAAGATGGCTATAGGCACGATAGCTAAACCCGGCCGCCACAATGGCTTTTTGCTGCGCCGATTCCCGCCATTTTTGCATGCGGCTTGCGGTCGGCTTGCCTAGAAACCATGTCTTGCCAAGCAGCGCTTCGACCGTATTTTCCACTTCGTCGCGCAGACTGTCGACCACCCGCCGTGTCTTTTCGATCCGGTCCGAACGCCCCGTGATTTTTTCCAGACTGTCACGGATGGGTTGTTCGCGCGGGATGTTCGACGTCGCACCCAATATGGTTGAGAAAAACCCTGGCGGTTTGCGCGGCATGTCGGCCGTGCCGTCTGCATTGCGGCGGCCAAAGCGGAAGCTGGGGCGACCGGGCTTTGGGTCGATATAGACAAAGCGCCGGTCTACTTCGCGCCGCGCGGGGCGGTTGCGTAACGCTGTGATCGCTTGGTTAAACGGCGCATTTGCAAGGACCGAACCGTCGATCAGCATCGTGTCTTCGGCGGCATTGGCGGCAAATTGCTGCGGCAATATGCGCTGCAAAAATGCACTGCGGCCAAGCCATGCGACATTCTCGCGCGCCAGCAAGCGGTCGAGTTCGCGCACCGAAAAAGGTGGAAAAGCGCCCGGAAAGCTGGCCGTAGCCCGCGCCGCGAATATCAATTCGGCTATCTCTGCCAGTCCGGTTCGCCCGCGTGTGGAAAAATCGACGGTGATGCGATGCTCGGATTCGGTGACTTCTTCCGGGCTGTTCAGGCGCAAGACCTGATCATGGCCATTAAAATCGGTTACCGTCACAAACAAATCCAGTGGCTGATTTGCAGGCAAGAGCATTGGTCCGTCATTGCTCGCGGCCATGGCGTTCAGCGCATCGAGCAACAGCTTGGAAAACACATTGCCGCCAAAAGGCGGCGCAAACCAGCGCGCGCGCACAAAGCGCGACAGCTTTGCAGCGACTTCGTCTTGTGCTTCTTTGGCGACGGTCCGTTCAACGGCCCCGCCGCGTCGGCGCAAGATCATCCACGCAATCGGCGTGGCCCAAAATTTCGTGAAGCGCGACAGCGGGCGGGCATCGGGGTCAAGCAGGACATCGACATCGGCCATCTCAAGCCACATGTCGGTCAAAGGCTCCAGCGATTGGCCAGTGACAATGGCTTGGGATAGAAAAATCCCGTTGATACCGCCGGCGCTTGAGCCCGCGATGATGTCGGTAAACACCCGCAATTTTACGCCACTGACACGGGACATTTCCGCCAGTAAATCGCGATAGACGATTTCGCTGCTGCGCGTGGGTTGCACACCGTCATGGAAGGCGCGGCTGGCGCGGACCATATGCCAGATTTCGCGCGTGACGCCGTGCATGTAGATGGCAAGGCTGACCCCACCATAACAAATGAGCGCCAGTCTGAGTTCTTTTTCGCGCATATCCAGGCTGTGGCATTCCGGCTGGCCACGCGCAAGCACCGATAATTGTCTATTTTGACTTGAGTTCTTGATATGTTCTGCTAATTTCACGGCATGGCAAAAGCAAAGCGCAAATTTATCTGTCAGGCATGCGGTTCGGAGTCCAACCGCTGGCAGGGGCAATGCGACGATTGCGGCGAATGGAACACTTTGGCTGAAGAGGCCAGCGCCACTGTTTTTGAACTGAAGCATCATCTGCAGTCGGGTGGCCGTGCGGTTGAACTGTCTGGACTGAATTCGGACATCAAACTGCCCGAGCGCGCATCGACGGGCATATCCGAATTTGATCGTGCACTTGGCGGCGGGCTAGTGCCCGGTTCGGCGACTTTGTTGGGTGGCGACCCAGGAATCGGCAAATCGACTTTGCTGTTGCAAGCCGCCGCCAATCTCGCGCGGCGGGGGCTCGCCGTTGCTTATATTTCGGGCGAAGAGGCGGTTGATCAGGTGCGCTTGCGTGCGCGCAGGCTTGGGCTTGGCGACGCGCCTGTGCAGCTCGCAGCGGCAACTTCCGTGCGCGATATTTTGACGACGATGGCGCAGGGCGCCCCACCGGCATTATTGGTCATCGATTCCATTCAAACGATGCACAGTGACCTGATTGAAGGTGCACCCGGCACGGTCAGCCAAGTGCGTGCGTCTGCGCAGGAACTCATTCGTTTTGCCAAAGAACGCGGTACGGCATTGATGCTCGTTGGCCATGTTACGAAGGACGGTACGATCGCTGGGCCGCGCGTGCTGGAACATATGGTCGACACAGTATTGTCGTTCGAGGGCGAACGTAGCCACCAATATCGTATCTTGCGCGCCTCCAAAAATCGATTTGGCGGGACCGACGAAATCGGCGTCTTTGCGATGGTTGAAGAGGGGCTGACGGAGGTTGGTAACCCAAGCGCCTTGTTCCTGACCGACCGGGCCGAGCAGGTCACGGGCGCGACGGTATTTCCGGCGTTAGAGGGGACGCGCCCCGTTCTTGTGGAAATTCAGGCGCTGACGGTCCGGCTTTCCAGTGGCGCGACGCCGCGCCGCGCGGTGGTGGGCTGGGACAGTGGCCGGCTTGCGATGATCCTTGCGGTGCTCGAGGCGCGGTGCGGATTAAGCTTTTCAACCGCCGAGGTGTATCTCAACATTGCGGGTGGGTATCGCATTTCCGACCCAGCCGCCGATCTTGCGGTCGCCGCGGCATTGGTCTCAGCCTTGGCCGAACGGCCACTGCCGTCCGACGCTGTTTTGTTTGGCGAAGTCGCCTTGTCCGGGGAAATCCGCCCCGTCGCGCATGGCGCTTTGCGGTTAAAGGAGTCGGCCAAGCTTGGTTTTAGCCGCGCCTTAGTCCCACCGTCGGTAAAAGGTCAGGCTGGCATATCGACACAAGAGTTCCGCACGCTTGCCAATCTCGTTGACCATATGCTGGGACGTCCCTAAATCCACTTATGTCCAAAGGGGGCAGGTAGCGCTGCGCAAAGCGGTCTGGCTGCTTGCCCAATTGGGCGTCTGACGACAGGACGGTCGGTACGTTCTGGGCATTGCGTTGCAAAGAATTGGGTAACAGGAACAGATGACGGCACTTGATATAATTGTTCTGTTTCTGATCGGCAGCGGCGCCGTATTCGGCGTCTTGCGTGGCTTTGTGCAAGAGGTGCTGTCGATGATCGCCTGGGTGCTGATCATCCTGGCTGTCCGTATGTTCCATGCCCCTGCGACGGCGGCTTTGGCTGAGACTGTGGGCTCTGGTTCAGGCGCAGGGATATTAGCCTTTTTGGCAATCGTCATAGTGATTTACGCGCTTGGCACATGGATTTCGCGTTCGCTTGGGGCGAAGTCACGCAAATCTTTGCTTGGTCCTATTGATCGCGTGCTTGGCCTCGGCTTTGGTATGCTTAAGGGGCTTATCATGGCCACTTTGCTATTCCTGCTGTGTGTGATGGGCTATGATATGGTTTATGGCAAAGACGAAGGCCGGCCGGAGTGGATGACCACGTCACGGACCTACCCGCTCTTAAACGCCAGCGGAGACGCCATGTCGGAATTTGTTCGTGCACAAAGCGCCACAGGTGACGCGGCACCCGCGGCGGCGGACTGATGGATTCTGCGCTCTACAACCGTGACCTATTAAGGCTGGCAACGGCGCTCGTCGCCAATTATCGTCTCGATGATCCGCAAGGCACGGCCGAAGTGCGCGCGCCTGTGTGCGGCAGCAGAATACAGGCAGATATCACAACAGACGCAGAAGGTCGCCTATCGCAGTTGGCCCTGCGCGCCAATGCCTGCGCGCTGGGTCAGGCGTCTGCAGCCATCGTCCAGGACAATGCGATTGGCCTCGACCTATCCCAGATTGCCCAATTGCGCGACGGTGTTGCCGCCGCGCTCAAGGGTGAAGGTGAAATGCCGTCACGCTGGCCGGAGCTTGCACTGCTGGCTGCGGCGCGTGATTATCCATCGCGCCATGCCGCGATATTATTGCCTTATGACGCGGTTCTTGCTGCGGCCAAAATGCTGAAAGCCGAAACCTGATGGAAGACGCCCCGCACAACCTCGTCGCTGATGTGATGTTGGGCGGGGTAGTGTTGCTGGGTGCGGCACTTATCGCTGTGCTGCTTTTTCGCCGTCTTGGGCTCGGGGCTGTGCTGGGCTATCTGGTTGCAGGCATCGCCATTGGTCCAGATGGGCTTGGCCTGATTGGCGCGCCCGAGACGATATTGGCATATTCGGAAATAGGCATCATCTTGCTGTTGTTCTTAGTTGGACTCGAATTGTCGCCAAGCAGGCTGTGGCTATTGCGGCGTGACATCTTCCTTTTCGGACCGTTGCAGGTCACTTTATGCGGGCTTGGCATGTTTGCTGTGGTGCAATTCGCCATGCCGAGTTTCAGTTGGGAAGCGGCGCTGGTACTTGGCCTGCCTCTCGCATTGTCGTCGACAGCGCAGGTGTTGCCGTTGCTGCAGTCGCGCGGTCGTATGAAGACAGATTATGGCGAAAAGAGCTTCTCCATTTTGCTCTTTCAAGACATTTCGATTGTACCCTTGCTCACCATTGTGGCCGCTTTGTCGCGGGCGCCTGCCAAGGAGGGCGCCATTGAAGGATGGACTCTGGCCCTCTATGCCGTGCTCGCAATCGTGGCGCTGGTGCTGGCAGGGCGGTATTTATTGTCGCCATTGTTGCGGCTGGTCGGCAAAATTTCCGAACGAGAATTGTTTATCGTCACGGGCCTGTTCACGGTGTGCGTCAGCGCTGCGGTGATGCAGGCAATCGGCGTATCGCCTGCGCTTGGTGCGTTTGTTGCAGGCGTGATGCTGGCGGATTCGCCGTACCGGCATGAGCTTGAGGCGGACATTGACCCATTCCGGTCAATCTTGCTTGGGCTGTTTTTCCTCGCCGTGGGCATGTTGCTTGATGTCGACGTCATTGTCGCTCAGCCCTTTTTTGTGGCCAGTCTTGCGCTTGCGCTTGTCGCCGTGAAAATCGCGGTCATCTTCGCGCTTGGCCGTTTCTTTGGTTTGAAAAGCAAACAGTCGATCATCATGGCGATGCTTTTGAGCCAAGGCGGTGAGTTCGCCTTTGTCTTGTTCACAGCCGCGCAACAGGCCTTGCTGATCGAGCCAGAGGCGGGAAGTCTATTCGGGGCGGTCGTCACCCTTTCGATGGCGACGACACCGTTTCTAATGATCTTTGCGGGCAGGCTTGCCGCGCGCAGGGGTAAGGATGATGTGCAGCTGGATGACCCCGAACTGGCATTGCAAGCCCATGTCATCATTGTCGGCCATGGCCGCTTTGGACAGCAAGTGTCGCAAATCATGCGGGCGGCGGGGCTCTCTGTGACGTTGATTGACATAAACCCGCAGACCATTGATCGCAGCGGCGATTTTGGCGTCAAGGTTTTTTATGGGGATGGCACGCGCGTCGACCTGTTGAAGCGAGCAGGGGGGGAAGACGCGCAGGCGATATTCTTCTGCATCGATGATCGTTACATGACCGCAGAATCGCTCATGCCCGTGCGCGAAACATTTCCCCGGACAAAATTGTTCGTGCGCGCATTTGACCGGCAACAAGCGCTTAAGCTGATGGAAGACGACGGCATCAGCATCATGCGTGAGGTGTTTGAATCCTCGATCCGCATGTCGGCTGATGCGCTCAAATATTTCGGCACGGATCGCGCGATTATCGTCGAAATCATCGCAGAATTCCGGCGCCGCGACCGAAGCCGCTTAAAGGCGCAATTTAATAGTGGTGATATGCATGCCGGAACACGCCACAGTTTCGGTGGTGATGAATCCGACGATTTCCTACTTACGCAGGATTAAGATTCGCCGTCTAGGAACGCGGCAACGTCTTTCAAATGGACATCTTTGGACAGGAATGTCTGGCCGATGCCGCGTGCCAGCAAGAAGGGAAGGGTTCCCCCGATCATTTTCTTGTCGTGCCGCATATAATCGACCAGAGCAGCACCATCAGCGGTCACGCCAGCCTCCGATAAGCTGGTCGGCAGCCCAGCGCGTTTTAGCAGCCCGGTGACACGCTGTGCATCTGCTGCGGGGCAAAGGCCCAAGCGGACGGAGTAACGAAACGCCAATGCCATCCCCGCCGCGACCGCTTCGCCATGGAACAGCCTATCTGAAAAGCCTGTGTCGGCTTCCAATGCATGGCCAAAAGTGTGCCCCAGATTGAGCAAGGCACGTGTGCCCGTCCGCTCGGTTTCGTCCGCGGCGACGATCCGTGCCTTGGACTGCACCGACCGAATGATGGCTTGCGCACGCACATCAGCGTCGCCCGCAAAAAAACGTTCGAGATGGGCGTCGCAATACTCGAAAAACGCGAGGTCATCGATCAAGCCATATTTCACGACCTCGGCAAAACCCGCCGAAAGCTGGCGTGTGGGCAAGCTTGCCAACAGGTCGGGATCAATCAGGACCAAGGCAGGCTGGTGAAACGCGCCGACCATATTTTTGCCGGCCACACTGTTAATCGCGGTTTTGCCGCCGACACTGCTGTCGACCTGCGCAAGCAAGCTTGTTGGTATTTGGACAAAAGCGCAGCCGCGTTTGACGATATGCGCGGCAAAACCCGTGATGTCGCCGACCACGCCGCCCCCCAATGCGACGATATGGTCGCTGCGCTCCACATGCTGTTCAAGCAACCAATCGGTCAGGCGCTCCAACTGTGCCCAGCTTTTACCCGCTTCGCCTGCTGGAAGTGTGAAAACCGCCATATCAATCCCCACCGCCATCAGCGCAGCGTGCAACGCAGGCAAAACGGCATGCGCGACATTTTCATCGGTCACGATGAGCACGCGATTATCGCGGGCAAAGGGTGCGAGATGCGTCCCTGCATCCGCCAGCAAACCTGCGCGGACATGGATGTCATAAGGGGCATTGGAAAGGTCGACGGAAATCACGGACATGCAGCAAGCGCCTTTAGAATATTCTCAACCGTCCGCGCATGTGGTGATGTATCGCTGCGGATGTGGAAGTTCGCCGCCGCATAAAGCGGGTTTCGGATTTTGCCAAGTTCGGTCAGAACCGTGAAGGGGTCCTTGCCTTTCAACAATGGGCGATGGTTTCGTCGCGATACACGGTCGGCCAATATCTGGACATCGGCATCAAGCCAAATGGATGTTGCGCGCTCCAATATCAATGCGCGGGTGAAGTCGTTGACGAAGGCGCCGCCGCCCGTCGCAATGACTTTGGGGCGCTCCTCGATCAGCCGCGCAATCACGCGGCGCTCGCCATCGCGGAAATAATCCTCACCATATTTCGCGAATATTTCGGCGATCGACAGGCCCGCGGCTTTTTCGATTTCGTCATCGGCATCGACAAAATCTGTACCAAGGCTTGCGGCAAGCCGCTTTCCGATGCTGGTTTTGCCAACACCCATCATGCCCACCAGCACAATGGGTCGGTCGATGATATAAGCGACGTCCTTGTCGACATTCTGGGTTTGCGGTTCGTTCTGTGAAGCCATAGCCCTACCGCCTATATCGTGGCTTAGCTGAAGCCGAAAGCAGTTTGCCGCTTTGTCGTTTTTTATCCCAAAACATATCCTTATTGTGCCGCATCGTCCGCTTGCGGCGAAATTGGGTTTTTGCACATACTAGCTGTTGCTGCTTGGGGGCAAGGCTTGCTATTCGTACCGCATGGTTGCGGCCTGCGCAGCCGATGCTATTGGAACTAACAACATTGCAGTTCGCAACTATGGAATCAGGTTCGCATCATTGACTGACAAGATATCAAAAAGCGGCCTTTGGGTCGCCAGTGCTCTTTTACTGGCCATTTCCTTGCCAGCTTTAGGGCAGCAAGGTCCTGAGTCTTTGTTGCCTGAAGGTTTTGGTGACCCTGCACCGCCGCCTGCGTCGTCGGGACGACCAACACCAACGGCGCCGGGGACAATAGCTGGCACGACCGCGCCAAGTGCAGCGCCAACGGTCAGCGACCCGACTGCCGAAGCCGATGCGGAAAAAGACGAAGAAGAGCCGGAGCAGGTCGTGCGATATGATGTGCCACCAGCCGCGCGTCGGTCCTTAAGCAATGTGGGCATAATTTCCCAAGCATCTGGTGGCTTCCCCGCGGACTCTTTTGGGGCCTTAAGCGGACCCTTTCTGATGCAAATTGTCGAGCGGACGTCCGGGCCTATTGCCTCGCGTTGGGGGACGATTATGGCGCGGCGGTTGCTTGCAAGCCGAACCAATACGCCGGACGGCGTAAACGGTGCCGATTGGACAGCCGAGCGCGCCTGGTTGCTTTTACGCATGGGCAATTCTGTCGTTGCGCGTAATCTTGTCCAACAAGTCGATGGTGGGAATTATACAAAGCGGCTACATGAAGTTGCGATGCAGGCCTATCTTGCCAATGGCGATGTGGCAGGCCTTTGCCCCCTGAGCGAAAGCGGTGTGCGCCTGCTTAACAATGGCCGATGGAAGATGTCACGTGCCATCTGCGCGTCATTAGCGGGTGAACAAGGCAGCGCGACCGCCTTTATAAATCAGGGCCGCTATCAAGGTTGGGTCCGCGGCGTTGACTATTTTCTCGCAGAAAAAGCGGTTGGTGCTGGCATTAACGGGCGACGTTTGGTCAAAATCGAATGGGATAATGTCGAGGGCATGAACCCATGGCGCTTTGGTCTTTCCGCGGCTGTCGGTTTGGAGCCCCCGGAAAGGCTTTTTGAAAATGTCGGTCGGCAGGTTGACGGATGGCGGGCACAATTGCCGATGTTCACGCCGACAATCCGGGCCAAATATGCGGAGCGTGCTGCCGCTTTAGGCGTGTTGTCGAACCGCGATATGGTCGATCTTTACGCGCAAGTGCTCGAAGATTCGGACGCGCCTGACGATCTGCTGGCCAAGGCGGAAGCCCTTGGCAATGCGTACACGGCCTCCAGCGCGGGTGCGAAGGTCGCAGCTATGACATCCTTATGGTCGGCGGCCGCTGCTGGTGCCGACTATCAAGCGGCGCTCGTGATGACCGCGCGGGCTTCTGCCCTGATTACCCCCGATGCAGACCATGAGGCAGCGGCCGATGGCTTAATTGCATCCATGCTCACTGCTGGACTCGACCGGTCCGCCGCGCGATGGGTACGCATAGTGCCCGATGGCTCCCTTGGGTGGGCACTGATCACTGTGGGCGCCCCTGGGCGGGTTGCAGTAGCGGACTATAGCAATCTCAACGAATTCTACAGCAATGACGACAGCGTAGAAGGCCATAAATCGGCGCTGCTTTTGGCCGGACTGTCTGGCCTTGGCCGAATTGAGGCCGATGCGCGGACCGATTTTGCTGCCGATCTCAAGGTAAACATATCGCGCCAGACAGCATGGTCGAAGGCCATCACTGCAGCTGCACAGCGCGGTGAACAGGGCACAGTGGCGCTGATGGCAATCGCTGGAATGCAGGCCTCGTCTTGGTCATCGGTCCCGGCATTTCATTTGTATCACATCGTGCGTGCATTGCGTCAGGTGGGACTTGAACCCGAGGCGCGGATGATTGCGGCTGAAGCGGTCACTTTTGGCTGACCTTCGGTCCATGACGCCCATCGGCCTTATATGAGCGCGTCTGATCGCGATCTGATTACCCGGTTTCTGGAAATGTTGGCCGCCGAGCAAGGCGTGGCAAGCAACACGCTTTCTGCCTATAAAAGCGATCTTCTTGCTGCATCCCGCCATTTGGAGGGAAAGCTGAACGACGCAGGTCCCGACAATCTGGCGGAGCTGGCGCGCAGTTGGAGAGACCTTGCCAATAGCTCGGTGGCGCGCAAGGCGTCTGCGCTGCGGCGCTTTTTCGCCTTTTTGCATGAAGAGGGTTTCCGCGCCGACAACCCGTCTGCTGCATTGCCAAGGCCACCACAAGCACGGGCACTTCCCAAAATTTTGGATATCGAGGAGGTGGATAAATTGTTCGCCGTGATTGCGGAAAAGCTTGCGCAGCCTTATCCGCCACGTGCCGATTACCGTTTGGCGGCGCTCATCGAACTACTGTACGGGTCCGGATTGCGCGCAACTGAACTTGTGGCGCTGCCCAGAAATGCGGTCGTCTCGGATCAACCCTTCATCATCGTCAAAGGCAAGGGTGCAAAGGAACGCTTGGTTCCCATCTCCAATCGTGCACGCCAAGCCGTTGGCATTTGGTCCACAATGCTGCCTGAAAAGGCGCGTTTTTTGTTTCCGTCGCGCGCGAGCCATATCAGCCGTATTCGTTTGTTTCAGATTATAAAGGAACTCGCGGCGCAAGCTGGTCTTGATCCGGCAAAGGTCAGTCCGCATGTCCTTCGACATGCCTTTGCTACGCATTTATTGGCAGGTGGCGCAAACCTGCGCGCGTTGCAGTCCATGCTGGGGCATGCCGATATCGCGACAACGCAGATTTATACGCATGTTGACAGCAGCCGGCTGGTCGAACTGGTCAATCGTCGGCATCCTTTGGCAACGCGCACATTGACCCGTCGCACCACAGGCTCTAACCGATAGCCATGATGGTATATCTTGACTTTGAAAAGCCTGTCGCTGCGTTGGAAGCGCGCATTTTGGAACTGCAAGATGCAGCGCGGGACAGCGATGTTGATGCGGGCGCGGAAATCGCGAAATTGCGGGCTAAGGCGGACAAGCAACTCGCGGACACTTATGCCAATTTGACGGCTTGGCAGAAAACGCAAGTCGCGCGCCATCCCGAACGCCCGCATTTCAAGCACTATATTGCATCGATGTTCGAAGATTTCATGCCGCTGGCCGGCGATCGCGCCTTTGGTGACGACCAAGCAATTATCGGCGGCTTGGCGCGATTAAATGGCCGCCGCGTGATGGTCATTGGCCATGAGAAGGGCGACGACACCCAAAGCCGCATTCGCCATAACTTTGGCATGGGAAAACCAGAGGGCTATCGCAAAGCCATCCGCTTGATGGAGCTGGCTGATCGCTTCGGCATCCCCGTCGTGAGCTTGGTGGATACCTCGGGCGCGTTTCCAGGGATCCAGGCCGAAGAACGCGGGCAGGCCGAAGCAATCGCGCGCTCCACTGAAACATGCTTGGCGCTTGGCGTTCCTATGATTGCGTGCATCGTAGGTGAGGGCGGGTCAGGCGGCGCGGTCGCATTGGCGGCAGCGGACCGGATTCTCATGTTCCAATATGCTGTATATTCGGTCATCTCACCCGAAGGCTGTGCGTCGATTTTATGGCGTACCGGCGACAAGGCGGCCGACGCCGCGCAGGCGATGAAGATGACAGCGGACGACCTCAAATCGCTGCATATTATTGACCGCATCGTTAAGGAACCGGTTGGCGGCGCGCACCGCGACCATGCATTGGCGGCTGCGGCGCTTGCGTCTGCTATCGATGCGGAATTGGCGGCATTATCCGCTTTCTCCGCAAAAGAGTTGTTGCAGCAACGTAGGGCAAAGTTTTTGTCCATGGGTGCTTAACCAGCGTCTGCAATCTGCCGGTAAATCGGCAGTGTATTTCAACCATTGTACCAGAATGCGCCGGGAACAGAACGCCTTATGCAAGGCGGATCCGCATGCGCTTTTCCAAAAGATTTTTATATCTGACGAAACCTCAAGGCATCAGCAACGGGCCACAAGAAAAGGGCGAAAACCGGAGTTTCCGCCCTTATATTCTTCGGACGCCGTGGACCTAATCCACAGCCCGTTTTTTAGCCACCTATCATTTGTTAATGTTGGTGGCGACCTTGTTGAACGTGCCCGCCAGGTTCGTGCCGAGGGTCGTCATGGCCGTGATTGCTGCAACAGCGATCAAAGCGGCGATCAGACCATATTCGATTGCCGTCGCGCCGTCTTCTTTTTTGAAGATTTTCTTGATAAACTTCATGCTTGGTCTCCAGTCTATTTGTTCATACACCCGGGCGGCATTTTTGAAAAATGACCGTCATTAATCTGATACAATATAAGTATTTACCAATTCGTTAATTTGGCACTCATCGCGTACTCACGGTGACTTTGTTGGAAACATTATTCCACATGCCCTGCGTATTTCCAGCAAGTGTGCCCAGGGCAGCAATGATGGCAATAACGATTAATGAAACGATCAATCCATATTCGACGGCCGTCGCGCCGCGGTCGCATTTTGCAATACGATAAACTCGTTCCAACATGTCAGGGCCTACTTCAATGCCTGGTTGCGCGCTGCGTCAAAATCCCACACACATGTTAACAGAATCTTTCAACGCGATGAGAATATGGAAAAAAGTCCGACAATGTTATTCGTGGTGGCCGCGGCCTTAACCAACGCAAAAGGTCAAATGCTGCTGCAAAAGCGTCCTGATGATGCCCAAATGGGGGGTTTGTGGGAATTCCCTGGTGGCAAGGTCGACAAAGGTGAATCCCCCGAAATTGCGCTCATACGGGAGTTGGAGGAAGAACTGGGCATCACGGTAGACGCGCAGGATTTGGTGCCGGAGACATTTGCAAGCGCGCCACTGGGTGATCGCAATCTTGTGCTTTTGCTGTATCGTTGTGCACATTGGGTTGGCACCCCAAAACCGATTTATGCAACCGATATTCAATGGCTTCTGCCGCAGGACATGGCGGTATTGCCGATGCCCCCTGCGGATTATCCTTTGGTCCAAAAACTTCAGGCGCTTTAGGTCCTGACCCTTAAGCTTCGCGGTCCTTTGATAGGATGTCCGCGAGCGAAACCTGCGCGCTTCCTCTTTTGGCGGGGCGGGGTTGGGTTTCGGACGGTGCCCAGCCGCTTAAGTGCACATGGGCAAAGCATTCGGTAACCTTGCCATGCGCGTCCTTACGTTTCGCAAAGATATCATCCAATCGGGCGGTGATGTCCTTACCCAAAAAGGCGCGCGGTCCGGAAAGGGCGTTGCCTATTCCGGCGTCGCGAATGTCAGAGATGATTGCGCGCCAGTCGGCATAACGGATTATAGAATTGTCCTGATCGGCAACGGGCAGGTTGAACCCTGCACGGACAATGAGGTCCGCCGCGCTGCGTAAATCAATCTGTGGATGTATGTGCGGCGTTACGCGTTCCGCATCGGCTTCGAGAAGCATGGATTTCAGGGTGCTTAATGTTCCAGCCCCAAACATATGGCCAAGAAAAAGACCGTCAGGGCGCAAAATACGACGTATTTGAATAAGTGCGCCGGGAAGGTCATTGACGCTGTCGAGCGTGCCGGCGGAGATCACCAAGTCGAAGCTGCCTTGCGCGAAGGGCAGGCGGTCCTCGTCCAACACGACAACGCAATCGGCACTGGCTTTATCTTCGCGCAGCGTTGCCAGCGTATACCGCACATGCGGCGGCAGGATATCGGCCTGCCATCGGGCAATGGGGCCGATGATCAACGCATGTTCAAATGGACGCGTTACCGCGGAGAGGCGCTCGGCAAGATCTTGCGCAATATGGTTCCACAAAAACATGTCGCCCGTCCGGTGGCGCGCGCGCGCCTGCAAGCTCCGGCGACGGCGGCGGTCAAAAATCTCTGGTGGGTTCATATCATCATGCATTTGTGCCTTGTGCAGCGCGATGCTTTGACCGACAAGTCTGATATGGCATGGGGAAGTGACATTTTCCATATAATGTTGAATTGGGTGTTGCCTGAACGCTGTCCCTGCTGCGGCGCAATTACCGCGGCGGGTGGACCTTTTTGCATGTCTTGCTGGCACGATTTGGAATTTCTGGGACCGCCTTGGTGCCGGGGATGCGCAACGCCTTTTGACTTTGACCGTGGCGCAGATGCTTGTTGCGCGGCGTGCATTGCAAACCCACCCCGGCATGACGGCATCCGCGCCGCTGTGAAATATGATGATCTATCGGCGCAAGTTGTGCTGCGGCTGAAATATGCCGGAAAAATTGGTTTGGCGCGCGTCATCGCGCGCCAATTGGTGCGGCATTTGCCAGATGATCATACGGATTTAATCATCACGCCAGTCCCGCTGCATTGGACCCGAATATGGTCGCGTACATTCAACCAATCGGCCCTTATTGGCCAAGAGCTAGCCGCATTAAGCGGCATTCCGTTCGTGCCCGACATATTGGTCCGGCATAAACGCACGCCACCTATGCGCGGCCTTGATGTGCGGCGCCGCAAAAAAGCCGTGACGCGCGCCTTTGCTGTGCACCCCAAATGGCAGGGTAGGGTAAAGGACCGCCGCCTTATCCTGATTGATGACGTTCTGACCACGGGTGCGACCAGCGACGGATGTGTGTCGGTGTTAAAACGTAACGGGGCGAGCTGGGTGCAGATTTTCTGTTGGGCGCGGGCATTGCGCAGCGGTACCCCGCCGCCCGCCGCGATATCGCTAGACGCTTGACTTGGATGCGGTTGCACACCATCTCCACGACATGACTGCAACTGTAGAAATTTACACAAAATTCGGATGCCCTTATTGCGTCCGCGCCAAGCATCTTTTGGACAGCAAGGGCGTCAAATACACCGAATATGATGTGACCATGGGCGGTGCCAAGCGTGCGGAAATGGTTGCGCGGGCACCCGGCGCCCAGACTGTGCCGCAGATTTTCATCAATGATGTCGCGATAGGCGGCTCGGACGATCTGCGCGCTCTGGATTCGCAAGGAAAGCTGGATCCATTGCTGGGAGCCGGCGGCGCCTAATGATCGCATTCGACCTGAATTGCGGCAACGGACACCAGTTCGAGGGCTGGTTCTCGTCCTCTGCCGATTTTGATACGCAAAAGTCCAGCGGTATGCTGGCGTGCCCGCTGTGCGCCGATGTGCATATTCACAAGGCGCTGTCGGTGCCAAATGTGCCGCGCAAGGGCAATCAGCGCGCGATGCTTCCGTCCGCAGTCGCGCTGCCGCAGGCCGATGTGACAGGCCCAACACCCACCGCCACGGAAAGCCCGTCCCCAGCATTGGTCGAATTGGTGCAAAAACTTGCACGCGCACAAACCGACATGCTGGATAATTCCCAATGGGTGGGCGGCAATTTTGCCGAAACCGCCCGCGCCATCCATTATGGCGAAGAGCCGGACCGCCTTATTCATGGCGAAACAAGCACTGGTGAGGCAAAGGCCTTGGCCGATGAGGGCATTGCGGTAGCGCCTTTGTTATTTCCGGTCGTCCCGCCCTCTGCTAAAAATTGACCGCTAGAATGCAGACAGCTATGGTCAGCACAAGGCACCCATAGCTCAGCAGGATAGAGCATCAGATTCCTAATCTGGGGGCCACTGGTTCGAATCCAGTTGGGTGCACCAATTTTCCCGCACATTGTCTTCAGAGGTTCAGCCTCTATTGTCCGGGTGCGATGCCCAAAGCGGTTTTCACGATGCTGAAATGCAGCCCAGTTCTTATCGGTTCCGCTACGTGTCACTTTTGGTAGAGGCTGTATTTACCATTTTTTAGGCCCCGCGATTGTATCGGGCGGCCGTTTTTTTTCGCCGCAGTTTCTTTGTACTTTTGAAAAATTGGCGTTAAGCTACTCGAATCAATATATATATTAGGAGATGTGGGATGCTGCTGCGCCTTGTCGTCACTGCTTCGCTTTTTGTCTTCCCTGCGTTTGGGCAGCCCGTTGAAGCGCCTGCTGGCGCGGACGCCTCTCCTTCTGCCCAACCCGTCGAGGCGTTTGCCAGCCTCCCATTTGTGGAGCGCGCGGAGCTGTCACCCGATGGGACGCATATGGCTGGAATATTTGGCGTCGGTGGTGAGCAGAAAATCGTGATCATGCCGTTGATGGGTCGCGCAACCAAACCAGTCATTCTCGGCGTGCCCGATGGGACGCAGCCCGGCCGCATGCAGTGGGTTAACAATGACAATATCATCGTGTCTCTCACCGGACTTCAGCCTATTGAGACGGAACGATGGTATATAACACGTCTGCTCGCGATCAATCGTCTGAGCGGCAAATATACCAAGCTGTTATGGGATTTGAATGGTCAGAATGCCGGCGATATTCTGTCGGTTCCCAATGATGGCAGCAACGAAATATTGGTCGCGGGGCAGAGCACGATTTACACCAACATGAGCGGGTTCTGGCCAACGGTTTACCGTGTCAATGTAACGAACGGTAAAGCACGCAAAGTTGTTATTGGTCGCGACGGCGTGCTTGACTGGGGTGCCGACCATTTGGGGCAAGTGCGGATCGGTCTGGGATTTAGTGATGGCGGCCTTACCTCGCGGTTGATTTACCGAAGGTCGAACGACGAGGCATTCAGGGTAGTTGATAAGGCCAACCATAAACGTGACGAGGTTCTGAGCGTCCCGTTCCTATATTTGCCGGGCGGCGACAATGCGTTGGTGATGCGGGACAATGATGCTGGCCGCACATCGATATTTGAGGTCGATCTGGTGAAGCAACAGACGGTCAAAACCATATTTGAACCGGAACAGGGGGAGGTTGAGGGCGCGATAATATCCGATGACGGCAAATTGCTAGGGGCCTACACCACTGACAAGAAAAACTCCATATTCTGGTTCGATCCGGATTTGGCCAAACTGCAGGCGAATCTCAACAAATCGGTTCCTAGTGCGCGGGTCTATATCGAGAGTATGAGTGCGGACCAAAGCAAGATGTTGGTGCGGGTGGATTCTGCCGAAACACCTGGCCGCATCTATTTTTACGATACCAAAGTGGGCGTGTTGCAGAAAATAGCAGATGTGAATGGAAAGTTGGGTAGCAAAAAACTGTCCCCGGTAAAGCTGGTGTTATATAAAGCACGCGACGGGTTGGAAATAGAAGCCGTGCTGACCACGCCAAAGGGCAAGGACGCGAAAAACCTGCCCTTCATTGTCATGCCGCATGGAGGTCCGTGGGCCCATGATGGACTGAGTTATGATTATTGGGCGCAGTTTCTCGCCAGCCGCGGCTATGTCGTCATGCAGCCCAACTTCCGTGGCTCAACGGGTTATGGCACCCCGTTTCTCGACAAGGGCAAGGGGCAGATGGGCTTTGCGATGCAAGATGACATTACCGATGGGGTAAAGTGGGCCGTAGATCAGGGCATCGCTGACCCAAAGCGTGTATGCATCGTAGGCGCCTCTTATGGCGGCTATGCCGCAATGTGGGGCATCGCCAAGGACCCGGACCTTTACAAATGCGCCATCTCGATATCAGGCGTTGCCGCGTTGCGGCGCGAGGTGAATGATTTTGGCGGCAAGCTGCGCGGCAATCTGTACAAGATGCAGTGGCAAGAAATGACGCCGGATTTTAACGCAGTGTCCCCGATAAATGCCATCGCGAGGATAAAGGCGCCATTATTGCTTATCCACGGCAAGCGCGACGTGACGGTTGATCATGTACAATCGGCCAAAATGTACAGCGCGATGACAAAGGCAGGAAAGGCTGTGGAATTCGTATCCTTACCACTGGCGGACCATTATTTCGCACGGCAGGCGGACAGGGTAACGCTGTTGTCGGCGATGGCGCAGTTTCTGACGAAGCACAATCCTGCGGACTAGGCGCCCTGCGGATCCCGCTTCGAGCGCATAAAAAAGCCCGCCGCTGCTTGGGGCAGGGCGGGCTTATGTGGTTTTGGAAAGCGCCTATTACTTGGCAGCTTCCTTCATGTCTTTACCAGCGGCTTCAACGGCGGCGCCGGCTTCTGCAGTGGCTTCCTTAGCGGCGTCTGCAGTCGCGTCAGCGGCTCCACCAGCTGCTTCTGCGGTTGCGTCGGCGGCGCCTTCAGCTGCGGTCATGGCGTTCTCGGCGCCCGCTTCCATGGCGTTACCGGTTGCGTCTGCTGCTTCTGCGGTTTCTTCGGCTGCCTTTTCGCCGGCATTGCCACATGCCGTAAGCGATGCGGCAAATGCGAGGGCAGCAACAGTTGCTACTAATTTCTTCATCTTGTTTCTCCTGAGTCCCATTTAAACCCTAGCGGGAGGCGAAAGCGTAATGGATGAAGGCCATTTTGTGCAACTATTTTTCTGTACCCCGCGAAATACCCCATTGGCGGGCCACGGTGTACCCCAGATATCCCGTCCCAAACAGCGCGTATAGCGGTTCAGGCAAGCCGTTGAGATAGGCATTCATCCCCAGCGCTATGTTCGATGCCTTCTCAGGCGCCACGGCGGCGATGAGCCCCATGGGTATCGACCATAACAGCATGGCGTAAATCACATATAGGAAACTCGGCCGCGCGCGGCTGGTCCACGGATCTGCCGACTGCGCTTCGGCAAGAATGGCAGACAGCTGCGTGCGCAGCGCATCCATGTCCTGGGTACCCTGCAGCTTGATGAGCGCAAGCTTTGCCGCATCGCGCGCTTTTGGGTCGGGAATGATCTTGTCGATCAAGCTTGCAATCGGGCCAATAATGCCTTCGAGAAGTGCCACGTGAAATTCCTTCCTGAGATGTTTTAGCCAATTCGGTGCGCGAGCCAGCCGTACAAAAATGCCTCCTGCGCCGGACGGTTTTCGGCCAAGCGGACATAATGCGCGCCCTGCAAGGCATCGATTGCCTTAATCAGGACCTGTTCAGCCGAGGGGCCGCGACGGCGCAAAAATGCCTGCACCGTGCGGAGCGTTTCCGGCCCAATTCTCCGGTCGACGGCAATGTCGGGATAGTCGCTGCCATTGCGGTTTAGCGCGTTCAGCGCGCGTTGCAAAAATCCGACGGCGGTTTCTGTGCCCATATTGACCCCAATGTCGAACATCTCCGCCGCCAGTTTTGGGGCAATGCGATCCAGTTCGTGAAAGGCCGGGGCGTGCCAGTAAAGGCGTTTGTACATCACGCTGGCCAGTTTGCGCGATAGCGTGGCCATGTCGCCGGCATAGCCATAACGGCGGGCAACCGCCTGCGTAATGCCCCAGCGTGTCGGGCCACCTTTGTCCGCCGGATGGTTCACAAAGTCGCCTTCGCGTGCAATCAGTTCGTCGATCAATTGGTCAATATGTGCAATCACCAAAACACCCTCACTTTCGATACAGTTTGTAACCGATATGGTTATTTGTAGGAAAGTAAAATCTGCACGGCGGCGGATCGCGCTGTTTGCGCGTCGGTCGGTATCAGGTTTTTTGAATAATCAATTGGTCGGGACGACAGGATTCGAACCTGCGACCCCCACACCCCCAGTGTGATGCGCTACCAGGCTGCGCTACGTCCCGACCGCCGCTGGCCTCGCTGAGGTCAGTGGAAGCGCGCGTATATGGCGCTGCTTTTTGAAAAGCAAGCGCGCTGTCGACGCTTTGACGTTGCGTCAACAAGGTGCAGGTGATAATCGCGCCCGATTGCTTTGGGGCAACGCCTGTGTCGGGCGGCACATTATACAACTTGCGAGGTTTTCCATGGAGTTTCTAATCTTGAGCGCTGCCGCTGGTGGAGCCGGTGGTTCTGCTTTTTTTGTGCAGTTGTTTCCGCTCCTGCTGATCTTTGTCGTATTTTACCTTTTCCTTATCCGTCCGCAACAAAAGCGCGCGAAGGAGCATGAGGCCAAAATCAACGCGGTGCAGAAAAATGACGAAGTCGTGACTGCTGGCGGCCTGATGGGCAAAGTGACCAAGGTCGCTGATGATTATGTCGAAGTTGAAATTGCACCAAATGTGCGGGTGAAGGCTGTGAAGTCTACCATTGCCAACGTGCAATCACGCAGCGCCAAAGCTGCCAATGATTAACCGCTGGGGTTGAATGGCGTTTGGCCCAACCCCAATTTCCGCTTTCCCAGTTCGTTCGGACCCAGCTTATGCTTGATTTTCCCCGTTGGCGCGTATGGATGCTCAACACCCTCATCATTTTCGGTGTGCTTTTTGCCATCCCCAGCCTTCTTCCGGCGCCCATGCGCGCACAACTTGCGCAATTCGTGCCGACGCCTTCGATCAATCTTGGGTTGGACCTTGCTGGCGGTAGCCATATTCTATTGGAAGCCGACACATCACAGCTTGCCGAAACGCGGCTTGAGGCATTGGAGGATGGTGTCCGCACCGCAATGCGCCGCGCAGAACCGCAAATCTCCATTTCTGATGTGTCACGCACCGATGGCCAGTTAAGTTTCACGGTCAGTGATGTGTCAAAGGTTGATGCCGCGCGCGAAGCGCTCACGCCTTTGACGAACAATACAGTGGGCAGCAGCGATTGGAACATCGCCGTAAGCGATGGCAATCGGGTTATCCTGACACCAGCGGGTGCGGGGAACGAAGCGGCCCTTGACCAGGCGATGGACACGGCGAAGGACGTTATCGACCGCCGCATCAACGCGCTTGGTACGCTTGAACCAACTATCATTCGCCAAGGTGATAACCGGATCGTTGTTCAGGTGCCCGGACTTGATGACCCCGCTGCCTTGAAAGCGCTTATTGGTAAAACCGCAAAGCTTGAATTCAAGCTGGTGGATGAAATGGCGGATCCGGATCAAACCGCAAAGGGCAAGGCCCGTGTCGGCAGTCAAGTTCTACCCTATCCAAACAATCCTTCGGGCTTGCCGAATATCGCGGTACGCCGTCTGGGCGGCATTTCCGGCGACAAGCTGGTTAAGGCTGATCCGACATTTGATCCGCAGACCAACGAGCCTGCGGTCACCATTCAGTTCGACTCCGAAGGCGGTCAAAGATTTGCCCGCATGACTCAGCAAAATGTGAATAAGCTATTCGCGATCATATTGGATGGTCAGGTGATTTCCGCACCGCAAATCCGAGAGCCAATCTTTGGCGGCGTCTCCCAGATATCGGGCAGTTTCACGACAGAAAGCGCCAATGCGCTATCCATTTCGCTGCGCTCGGGGGCTCTGCCGGTCGATCTGAAGATCGTCGAAGAACGTTCGGTCGGTCCAGACCTTGGGGCTGACTCTATCCGCCGCGGCGTGTTGGCGGCGGTTATTGGTACGACCGCCATCCTCGTCCTCATGTTCCTCGTGTACGGACGGTTCGGCATGTATGCCAATTTCGCTTTGGTCATCAACATCGCGATGATTTTGGGCGTTATGGCACTGGTGAATGCGACATTGACCTTGCCGGGCATCGCTGGCTTTGTGCTGACGATTGGCGCGGCTGTGGATGCCAACGTTTTGATTAACGAACGTATCCGGGAAGAATTGAAACGCGGCCGGCGTATCGTGCAAGCGATTGAGGTCGGTTACAAAGAAGCCAGCCGCGCTATTTTCGATGCGAACAGCACCAACGTCATCGCGGCCGTCCTGCTGTTTATCTTTGGCTCAGGCCCAATTCGCGGTTTTGCGGTGGTTCTGATGATCGGGATTGTCACGTCGGTGTTCACGGCGGTGACCATGACCCGCATGTGGGTATCGCGCTGGGTTAAGCGCACCCGTCCTACTGAACTGACGATCTGAGGATATTGATATGAAACTGCTCAAAGTCGTTCCTGACGATACCAACATCGATTTCCTCAAATGGCGGAACTGGGCCTTCGGTGTCAGTTTGTTGCTGATGATTGCATCCGTTGGGCTGGTTGCCACTAAGGGTTTGAACTTTGGCGTCGATTTTATCGGTGGCCAGATGATCCGTGCGACATTCACGCAGACGGCTTCGGCGCCTGTGTCCGAGTTGCGCGAGACGGTTGCTGGTCTTGGCTATGGCGACCCTACCATTCAACGCTTTGGCGCCGAGAACCAAGTTTCGATCCGCATGAAGTTGCCCGATGGCGCGGATAAGAATCCTGAAATCGCCAATGCGATGGCGGAAAAAATCACCAGCAAGCTTAAAGCGGATCATCCCGACGTGCGGATCGATGGCGTGGATTCTGTGTCCGGCAAGGTATCGCAGGAATTGTTCAGCAAGGGCATCCTCGCATTGCTCGCCGCGATGGCGGGGGTTTCGATCTATATCTGGTTCCGCTTTGAATGGCAGTTCGGCGTTGGGGCAATTTGGTCGCTGTTGCACGATGTGACGCTGACGTTCGGATTGTTCTCGCTGACAGGGTGGGAGTTTGACCTGAACATCATCGCCGCTTTGCTCACGATTATTGGTTATTCGTTGAACGATACGGTCGTTGTTTATGACCGTATTCGCGAAAATTTGATGAAGTTCCGTAAAATGGAAATGGCGTCACTTTTGAACTTGTCGGTCAATGAAACCCTGTCCCGCACGGTGATGACCAGCGTATCGATTTCGCTGCCACTGATCATATTGGTGCTGTTCGGACCAGATGTTATCTTCGGTTTCAGCGCCGCGATGGCATTTGGTATTGTTGTCGGTACCTATTCCTCGATTTATCAGGCGGCACCTATTTTGATCTGGCTTAAGGTCGGTTCGCACAGCTTTGTGCCAACAGAGGAAGTCTCCGCTGGATCAAAGGTGGAGCGGATTGACGAAAACTTCGGCGCGCAGCCATAACCTACCCATAGCAAACGGACATATTGGGATCATAAGCGGGTATTTTCCTTCTCGGAGAATGCCCGCTTTATTCAATATGGTCACAGAAAATGGCGCAGATTATTTATAGGGCGTCGGACGGAAAGTCTGTTTTTAAAACGTCTGTGGTCTATAATTTGCGGATGAGCCGCACGGCCTTTGCAATCCATGCGGGATCCGTCACAATCTGCTGCCGTGCTCCGGCTTCAAGCGGTAATAGGTGCAATTTGCCGGCGTCACGACCGAGCAGGCGGGCAAAGATAAAGCGCCCACCGGGACGCGGGACAAGGACGTCCAGATTGAGCGCAGAAGCAAAGTCATGGGGCTGCAGCTGTTCAAGCCATAGTTCGTCCCCGCGCCGATATTCCCCCATAGCCGCCGCAATGCGAAGCCCAACCATCGCCGCGCCAATATTGGGCACCATGATGCGTTCTTCTTTTGTCGGGGCATGCGTGCCGTCATCGTGCAATATAGCCGCGACGGGTAGATATTGCTGATCGGGCAGCGCAACAAGGTCGCTCGATTCCACGCCCAAAGCATCTGCGATGCGGTTAATCCAGATCAGCGACAATACGCGCATTCCGGTTTCGAGACGACCGATGGTCTGCGCCGTCGTAGGCGGGTGGCAGCGCATAGCCACATCGGCAAGCGTCAGACCCTTGGACCTTCGGACATCGCGAATTCGACTTTGCATGGGGCATTCCTTTACCAAATAGGTTTTTTCTTTCCTACAATATTTACCACATGGCAAGAGTGATTCGATCAGTCACAGGAGAATGCTCATGCCAAGCAAATCGCTTTCCAATCGGAGATACCATGATCCGCGGATGTTGGTCGAGCATGGCGTGGTTGAAAGTGGCGTGGGTTTAACGCAGCGTACCGTCACCATAAACCTGTCAGAATCGCCTTTGTCCTGGCTGCATGCACGCGGCCATTTGTCCAACCGGCAGATGTTGGCGGGTGAAACCTTGCGCGGAGATTATGAAGCGGCGGCGCTTGGGCCGCATGTTACCATGTCTTGGGAGAATGTTCCGCGCAGCCGCCAAAAACGTCGCGCGCCGTCGGGTTTAAACCGTTCCGAACGGATGATGCATGCCAAAGCGCGTTTCGATCAAGCGTTGACGGTACTTGGTCCCGACCTCTCGGACATCGCATGGCGCGTCATTTGTGTGGGTGAAAGCGTGCCGGTTGCGGAACGTGAAATGTCATGGCCCGTGCGCTCCGGAAAACTGGTGCTGAAAATCGCGCTGGACCGGCTCGCCGCATTTTACTGCATCCCTGGTTAGGCGGCCTATTCTTCAACCATCATGGCGAGCTCCAACCAGCGTTCCTCCGCCGCGTCCTTTTCGGCGCGCAGGCTTTCGGTTTTTGCGGTCAATTCAGCAAAGCGCGCTGGTTTCTGCACGTATAAAGTGGGATCGCTCATTTCCTTTTCGGCTGCGGCCACTTCGGCGTCGATTTCGGATATGCGCTTTGGCAACAAGTCATAATCGCGTTGGTCTTTGTAGCTGAGCTTGACCTTCTTGGACGCCGCTGGGGCCGCCGCAGATGGTGCCGCCGAAACGCCTTTCTCCACTTTTTTGGCCGAGGGCTTATCCCGCTTGTCGCGTTTTTCTTCCCAATCGGCATATCCACCCGCGATGATATCGACATGCCCTGAACCGTCGAGCCCAAGCGTCAACGTCACGGTCCGGTCAAGAAAATCCCGGTCATGGCTGACGATCAAAACGGTGCCGTCATAATCGGCGATCACTTCTTGCAGCAGATCCAGCGTTTCCAGATCGAGATCGTTGGTTGGCTCATCCAGCACCAGCAGATTGGCCTCACGCGCAAATTCGCGGGCAAGCAGAATGCGCGATTGTTCGCCGCCGGATAGGGACCCGATCCGCGCCTCGATAAGTGCAGGGTCGAACAGAAATTCCTTAAGATAGCCCTGCACATGCTTGCGCACCCCGCGCACATCGATCCAGTCGCTACCATCGGCCAACACATCGCGGACCCGCTTTTCAGGGGTGAGCAATTTGCGTTGCTGGTCAATGACGATGCCCGTCAGCGTGGGTGAAAGTGTGATGCTGCCGGTATCAGGTTCGGTCTCACCGGTTAACATGCGGATCAGCGTTGTCTTGCCGGTGCCATTGGCGCCCACAATACCGATGCGGTCGCCGCGTTGGATGCGCAGCGTGAAATCCTTGATGATCGTGCGGTCGCCAAAGCTTTTGCCGACATTTTGCGCGCTGATGACGGTTTTTGTTTTGCTGTCGTCGCTTGATGCCGCAAGCTTTGCGGTGCCTTGCGGGCCAATCATCGCGGCACGCGCAGCGCGCATTTCCCACAGCTTGGCCAATCGACCCTGGTTGCGCTTACGCCGGGCGGTTACACCGCGTTCAAGCCAGTGCGCTTCAATTTTCAGCTTGGCGTCCAACCGGTCTGCGTTGCGCGCATCTTCGGCAAAGACGCGTTCGGTCCACGCATCATATCCGCCAAAGCCAATTTCATTGCGGCGCAGCAATCCACGGTCGAGCCAGAAGGTCTGCCGCGTCAAGCGCGTCAAAAATGTTCGGTCATGGCTGATGACCATGAACGCGCCACGATAGCGTGTAAGCCATTCTTCGAGCCATTCAATTGCGGCAAGATCAAGATGGTTGGTCGGCTCATCCAGCAGCAGCAGATCGGGCTCACTCGCCAGCGCCCGGCAAATCGCGGCGCGGCGTTTTTCCCCGCCACTCGCGGTCTTTGCCTCACGGTCCAAATTGATGCCCAATTGGTCGGCAATGGCGCGCACGGCATATTCGGGCGGACCCTTTTCGCCATGAATGGCGAAGTCGACGAGCCTGTCGAACGAGCTGACATCTGGGTCTTGTTCCAGCATGACGATGTTGGTGCCAGGCACGACGACGCGGTTGCCCTTATCGGCCTCAACGGTTCCGGCCACCAGCTTCATCAAGGTCGTTTTGCCCGCACCATTGCGGCCAATGAGTGCCAACCGATCGCGCGCGCCTATGAAAAGGTCAATGTCCTGAAACAGCCAACCGCCACCTTGCTGGAGCGCGAGACTTTCAAATGCGAAAATGGGGGGTGCGGACATGGTCACGGGCGGTAGGGCGCAAGGGGCGGCAATGCAACCTTCACGGTGGAAATTAAGACCTTGAAACACGTTCAGGGTACGGGTTTGGAGATCTTAGGGTGACGGTTTGGGTTTTTAGGGCGATGCGACTTTGTTATTTCAAGCTTCGTCATGCGGAACTTGTTTCAGCATCTTACTTCGGGCATCGAGATCAAAGGGCGCGCACCGATATAAAATGGGACGCTAGGGCAAGGTATAACATGATGCGTATCATCTATTTCAACGGGCAGTATATGCCGGAATCCGAAGGCAAGGTGTCCGTCTTTGACCGGGGGTTTCTGTTTTCGGATTCGGTTTATGAAGTTGTGTCTGTCCTAGACGGCAAACTTGTCGATTTTGACGGCCATGTGCAACGCCTCGTCCGCTCGCTGCGCGAAATTGGGATTGAAGGCGCGCCGGACGCGCAAGCTTGGTTGCGCATTTGCCGAGAATTGGTGGCGCATAATGCTGTTGAAGAGGGCATGATCTATTGGCAGGTGACGCGCGGTACGCCGGCCGACCGCGATTTTGTTTTTCCGCCAACCGACACGCCGCCCACGGTTCTGGCCTTTACGCAGTCGCGGAGTCTCGTGGACAATCCAGCCGCAACGCGCGGGTTATGCGTAGTGACCGTGCCAGACTTACGCTGGGGCAGGGCAGATATCAAAACCACACAATTATTATATGCCTCGCTGATGAAGAATGCAGCAATCGCGCAAGGTGCAGATGATGCCTGGATGGAGCGTGATGGCTGGATCACCGAGGGCAGCGCGCAGAATGCGCATATCATTACGCAAGACGGCATATTGATTACCCATCCGCTCAATCGCGAGATTTTGCACGGCATTACGCGCGCGGCCGTGCTACCTCTTGTGGCGCAACGCATAGAAGAACGGCCGTTTTCCATTAGCGAAGCGGAACAAGCGGCTGAGGCATTTGTGTCATCGGCCTCAGGTTTTGTAATGCCAGTGGTTCGGATTAACGGGCACGAAATTGGCAATGGCAAACCCGGTTCGGCAACCGTTCAGCTTCGCCAAGCCTATATTGATTGGGCACGCCGGACAGCAGTTTAAGTTGTTGGCAAAAAAGGGAGTTCGATATGCGTACATTGATTTTTGCAGCGCTGTTAGCAACAGGCGGTATGACTGCAAGCGGTGCGATGGCGACCCAAGTCAACATCACCACGGCAAATCCGGTCATTGACCTTAGCATTTCCGAAACAGTTCAGGCCCGTCCGGACATCGCGACATTCACAACCGGCGTCCAGAATATGGCACCGACTGCAACGGCGGCAGTGCGCGCGAACAATGTGCAGATGGCGTCTGTCATTGCGCGGCTTAAGAAGCTGGGCATTGCGGATAAAGACATCCAGACGACCCAGATTAGCCTGAACCAGCAATTTGATTATCGTGACGGACAGCAGATTTTCAAAGGCTATCAGGCGTCGAATATGGTCAACGCAAAATTGCGCGACTTGAAAAAGCTTGGCGCATTCCTTGATGCCCTTGCCGCCGATGGCGCGACCAATTTCAACGGACCCAATTTTGGCATTGATGACGATAGCCTGTTTCAAGATGCGGCCCGCGACAAGGTTTGGGCTACGGCGCTGAACCGGGCGCGCAATCTGGCACGAAAGGCAGGATATACGGACGTGCGTATCGTGCGCGTAGAAGAAAGTGATCAAGGCGGCAGCTATGCGCAGATGCCCATGGCCCTGCGTACAATGGACATGTCTGAAAAATCGACGCCGATTGCATCCGGCGAATTGGACATCACAGCGCGTATGTCATTCACTTTCGAAATGGTAAAATAAGCGATATAGAGCGCCACATTGAACATAAAGCATGATGCTCTATTCATTTTGGGTTCAACGCGATGGGGGTAGCGCGTCGGCATGTTGTTACGAAAGTCCATATCTGTTGCGTTGTCCGCATTCGCGTTGCTCACCGCCATTCCGCTCGAGGCGCGTCGCGGCGAACAGGATGACGCGCGTCAGGATATGGTTGCTGGCAAGATAAAGCGTCTTCCCGAAATTGAGGCGATCATTGTACCCAGAATGCGGGGCATGCAGTATCTCGGGCCTGAATATGACCCGACGGCACAGGTGTATCGGTTAAAGTTTATCAATGGCAGCCGCGTCATATTTGTCGACGTCGATGCCCGAACGGGGAACATTATACGCCAACGCGGATAGGGTTTTGTGGCAGCAAAATAATCTGCTAGCCGGTTTTTGACACATATTTTCACAATTTGAAGGGACAGCATGCGCATTTTGATTGTGGAAGACGAACCCAATTTGGGCAAGCAGTTGAAATCGACGCTTGAAGGGGCTGGCTATGCCGTTGACCTTTCGGTGGATGGCGAAGACGGCCATTATATGGGCTCGACCGAAAATTATGACGCTGTCATTTTGGACCTTGGATTGCCAGAGATTGACGGGCTGACCGTTCTTGACCGGTGGCGCAAAGAAGGACGGAAATTCCCCGTATTGGTCCTGACGGCACGCGATAGCTGGTCCGACAAGGTCGCTGGCCTTGATGCTGGCGCCGATGATTATCTTGCAAAGCCATTTCAGACAGAGGAATTGATCGCGCGGTTGCGCGCGCTCATCCGCCGTGCGTCGGGCAATGCGTCGAGCGAGTTGAATGTGGGCGACGTCCGGTTGGATACGCGGTCTGGCCGCGTGACACTGGATGGGCAACCGATCAAATTGACCGCGCAGGAGTATAAATTGCTGTCATATCTGATGCACCATAAGGGCAAGGTTGTGTCACGGACTGAGTTGATCGAGCATATTTATGATCAGGATTTCGACCGCGATTCGAACACTATTGAAGTGTTTGTGACACGGATCCGTAAGAAACTGGGGCAGGACGTTATTTCGACCATAAGGGGCCTTGGCTACAGCCTTGAGGAACCTATCAACTGAACTCACAAGTCGCCATTGCCGCAGATCACGCCGACCCGCCAACGTGGCGTTCGCAGTTTCAAAGCACGGGATCGCTCACGCGCCGGATGATTCTGACGGCGGCCGCGTGGATTATGATATTACTGATTGGCGGCGGCGCAGCGCTTGACCGCGTATTGATCAATTCTGTTGAACAGAATTTCGACAATCAAATCGAATATGTTCTTACGGCAATGATTGCATCGGCCGAAATTGGTCCCGATGGCGAAATTCGCATGAACCGGCCATTGGGCGATCAGCGTTTCTTGGAGCCCAACAGTGGCCTGTATTGGCAAATCACGGGCAAGGGCGCGATGCCATTTCCGTCTCGCTCCTTATGGGACCGCGCACTGCGCCCGCCGGTCAATCATAATGACCAAGCCGTCCATTTCCGCAACAGCCTTGAGTTTTCCGGCGAACCGCTGCGGATCGCGGAACGGGCCATCAAGCTGCCAGATTCTGATGTTTCTTGGACGTTCATGGTGGCGCAAAGTCGGGATAGCCTTGATGGCCAGATCCGAGAATTGCGGTCGGTTCTTATCACAAGCTTTCTTCTGCTTGCGCTTGGCTTGATCATATTGGCGGCATTGCAGACCTTTTATGGCCTTTGGCCGCTGCGCGCGGTGCGGATGGCGATCGCGCAAATGCGCAGCGGAAAGGAAAGTCGTGTCACCGACGCTTTACCCGACGAGGTCATGCCTATGGTGAACGAGCTCAACGCGTTGCTCGACCATAATGAGATGCAAGCCGAAGAATCGCGGCGGCATGCCGGAAACCTCGCCCATGCATTGAAGACACCGTTGACCGTCATCATGAACAGCGCCACGGCCCAAGCACCCGATCTGTCGGAAACCGTCATTCGCGAGGCAACGACGATGCGACGCCAGGTCGACCATCATCTTGCCCGCGCCCGCGCCGTCGGCCGGCGGGGGCACAGCCATAGCCGCGCGCAGGTCTGGGGCAGTCTTGAGTCGGTCGAACGTGCGGTTGGGCGCCTTCATGCCCATGTCCGCCTTGATATGGCAGGCGATACGGACATCGTGGCGCGGGTAGAAAGGCAGGATCTCGATGAGATGCTGGGCAACCTTATCGAGAACGCTGCCAAATATGGCGGTGGGAGCGTGTTTGTAACGGTCGAAAATTCCGGTGATTTTGTGGAAATCATCGTTGAGGATGATGGCCACGGTATTCCCGAAAGTGAGCGCGAACGCTTGTTTGATCGCGGCGCGCGGCTGGACACCAGCAAGCCGGGCACTGGGCTTGGCCTTGCCATTGTCCGCGATGTTGTCGAAATTTATGGCGGGACCGTCGCGTTGGAGGAAAGCGAAGACCTTGGCGGGCTTTTGGTTCGGCTGCGTTTGCCGAGAGCGCTGGGCTGATTATTTGCCGTCGCGGATTTGCTGATGGTGGCGGATCACTTCATCAATAATGAAGCGCAAGAATTTCTCCGTGAAGTCCGGGTCAAGCTTGGCATCGCGGGCCAATTGTCGCAGCCGCTCAATTTGTTTTTCCTCGCGCCCGGGATCAGCCGGTGGCAGCGATGATTTCGCCTTAAACTCGCCCACCGCCTGCGTTATTTTGAAACGCTCGGCGAGCATGAAAACCAACGCAGCATCGATATTGTCGATGCTGTCGCGAAAGCGGACTAAGGTATCGGCGTCGTTCATCTTATCATTCTGTGCCGACATTGATCGTCAGGGACAAGGGGAAATGCGCCATTTGCACTTGCCATGCGGCGCGGCGGTCGTCAGAGCGGTGACGTTATGACGGCAACAATCCATAAAATCGGCGGACATCAGGCGCCATCGCTCGACCCAATCCTTAAACTGGTCGCACCAGGAATGAACAAGGTCAACGCGGTGATTCTTGACCGTATGCAGTCCGAAATTCCGCTCATTCCCGAATTGGCGGGCCATTTGATCGCGGGCGGCGGCAAACGCATGCGTCCGATGCTTACTTTGGCATGCGCGCAGCTGTTAAATTATCCGGGGGACCGTCATCATAAGTTGGCGGCAGCGGTGGAGTTCATCCACACCGCGACGTTGCTGCACGATGATGTTGTCGATGGAAGCGACATGCGGCGCGGCAAGACGGCGGCTAATTTGATATTCGGGAACCCGGCGGCTGTGCTCGTGGGCGACTTTCTTTTCAGCCGTTCGTTCGAGCTGATGGTTGAGGACGGCTCGCTTAAGGTGCTTAAAATTCTGTCCAACGCATCGGCCGTTATTGCCGAGGGCGAGGTGCACCAATTGACGGCGCAACGGCAGATTTCGACAACGGAGGAAAAATATCTCGACATCATCGGGTCGAAAACAGCGGCTTTGTTTGCGGCTGCGTGCCGCATTGCTGCAGTTGTAGCTGAAAGCGGTGACGCGCAGGAACTGTCCCTGGACGCCTATGGCCGAAATCTTGGCATTGCGTTCCAGCTTGTTGATGACGCGATCGATTATGTGTCCGACGGTGCCACCATGGGCAAGGACAGCGGCGATGATTTCCGCGATGGCAAGGTCACGCTTCCGGTCATTCTGGCGCATTGCCGGGGTAATGCAGAAGAACAGAAATTTTGGCGCGATGCGATGCTTGGCAACCGCATTAGCGATGCTGACCTGGATCATGCGCGCAGCTTGCTGCAAGAACACCGCGCCATTGACGACACTTTGGATCGTGCGCGGCATTACGGTCAGCGTGCCATTGATGCGATTGCCCATTTCCCTGCGGGCGAAGCCAAATCCGCGCTGACTGAGGCAGTCGAATTCGCAATAGCCCGCGCATATTGACGGGCGAAGCGGTGCTACCCGCGCCAATGGCTGACAATGCATTACCCGTTTTGGCCGTTCTGCCAGATGTGCTCAGGTCATTGCGGGCCGTTCCCAACGCCGTGCTTATCGCGCCGCCGGGTGCAGGTAAAACCACGATGGTGGCGCCAGCTCTTTTGGATGAGCCCTATTGCCAAGGGCAAATCCTGTTGCTTTCGCCGCGCCGTTTGGCCGCGCGTATGGCGGCGGAGCGCATATCGGAAAATCTAGGTGAAACGGTCGGTGGGCTCGTCGGCTATGCGACTCGGCTGGATAGCAAGCATGGTCCCAAAACCCGCATATTGGTGATGACTGAGGGGATATTCCGCAACCGGATCATCAGCGATCCTGAACTTGTCGGCGTTTCCGCTGTGCTGTTTGACGAAGTTCATGAACGCAGCATCGATAGCGATTTCGGTCTCGCGCTGGCGCTCGAGGCGCAAGCTGCGTTCCGGCCTGATCTGCGTTTACTGGCGATGTCCGCCACGTTGGACGGTGCGCGTTTTTCGCAGTTGATGGACAATGCGCCCGTGCTGGAAAGCGAGGGCAAAAGATGGCCGCTGGAATACCGCTATGTTGGCCGCCGCAGCGAACAGACCGTTGAAATCGATATCGTGCGTACAGTGCGCCAAGCGCTGTCAGAGCAGCAGGGCGACCTGTTGGTGTTCTTGCCCGGCGTGCGCGAGATTGATCGTGCCTTTGACGCCTTAGGGGCCTGTGGCGACGACATCGTTGTGCACAAACTGCATGGACAGATTGACCCATCGGCGCAGCGGCTTGCTGTCCGGCGCGATGTTGCGGGGCGGCGCAAGGTCATATTCGCCACGAACATTGCCGAAACCAGCCTGACCATTGATGGCGTGCGCGTGGTCATCGACAGCGGGCTTGCACGGCGGGCACGTTTTGATCAATCCGCGGGCGTAACGCGGCTTGTGACCGAGCGGGCGAGTCTTTCTGCCGCAACGCAGCGGGCGGGGCGCGCTGCGCGGCAGCAAGCCGGGATTGCCTATCGGTTGTGGGAAGAAGCCGGGAACGGCGGCTTGCCTCCGTTCGACCCGCCCGAAATATTGGAAAGTGATCTCGCGCCATTATTGTTGGATTGTGCGCGCTGGGGTGAGCATGACCCTTCAAAGCTGCGTTGGCTTGACCTTCCACCCGCTGCGGCCGTGCAGCAGGCGCGCAAATTGCTTTTGTCGGTCGATGCGCTGGATGCGCAAGGACGCATCACGCCGCATGGCACCATGTTGGCCAATTTACCCTTGCCGCCAAATTTGGCCCATATGGTGGCGGTAGCCGCCCAGAGCGGACAGGCGGAGGATGCGGCCATGTTGGCGGTCCTGTTGCAAGAACGCGGCCTTGGCGGGCAGGGTGAGGACATTGAAACCCGCTTTGAACGCTTTGTTCGTGAACGCGGGGCAAAGGCAGACGCAGCGCGCATGCTCGCGCAGCGGATTGCGCGCCTATGCGGCGTTAGCGGACATAAACAACGGTTCAGCATCGGCGGATTGATCGCCACCGCATTCCCCGATCGCGTCGCCAAACGCCGCGATATGAAGGGCGAAAAATGGATCAGCGCCATGGGGCGCGGTCTGCAGCTTGACGCAGCATCGCTTTTGGCACGCGCGGAATGGCTTGCGGTAGCTGATGTCCAAGGCGCCGCATCGGGCGCGCGCATATTGTCGGCAGCGGCGCTGACCGAGGCGGAAATCATTGACCGTTTTGGGCAGCGGATCGAAAGCAAGCACATCTTATCTTACGACAAAAGCACGGATCGCGTCGATGCGCGGGTCCAACGGCGGTTGGGCGCCATATTGTTAAGCGAAGGGCGGGTGGAAAGGCCCGACCCGCAGGCCGTTGCAAGCGCACTGTTGGCCGCAGCGCTGGATATCGGGATCGATGCGCTACCCTGGTCTTCGTCTACGCGCGCGCTTCGGGAGCGGGCGCATTTTGCCGGAGTGGCGTCGTTGGGTGACGATGCGTTGGCAGAAAGCGCGGCGCAATGGCTGCTGCCGTTGTTGGGCAAGGTCAACCGTCTGCGCGACATCGCGTCATCGGGATTGGCCAATGCACTCGACAATATGCTCGGTTGGGACACGCGCACCCGCATCGATCACATTGCTCCCATGTCTTTCAAAAGCCCTGCCGGGACGGAACATGATATCGATTATGCCGCCGAAGCCGGTCCAACGGTTGAATTGCGTGTGCAGGCATTGTTCGGTCTTGATAGCCATCCTGTGGTAGGTGCCAACCGCGTGCCGTTGGTCCTAAGCCTTACATCGCCTGCGGGGCGTCCTATCCAGACTACACGCAATCTGCCTGAATTTTGGCGGGGAAGCTGGCGCGATGTTGCCAAGGAAATGCGGGGGCGCTACCCCAAGCACAATTGGCCAGACGCACCGTGGGAAAGCGTGGCGAGCCTGAAGACCAAAAAGGCACAAGCCCGCAACGCTTGACGAATCCGGTGCGGTTCGGGCAAAGCAGCCTTCAGTCCAACCTTCAGGAATATTGTCATGTCCGCCCGTATTTTTCAGCGCCCCAAAAATGCCATGCAGTCGGGCCGTGGACGCAACAATGAATGGGTGCTTGAACATGTGCCGGCAGAACCCCGCAAGGCCGATCCGTTGATGGGTTGGGCTGGGTCGGGCGATACGCAAGCGCAGGTTCAGCTGACCTTCCCAAGCCTGGATGCAGCGCGCGCTTATGCGGAGAAAAAGGGCATCGTAGCGACCTATATTCCTACGCCGCCGAAAACGCTTAAGTTACAGACTTATGCGGACAATTTCCGCTAAACGATTATTCCGGGCAGCATCAAAAGCTTGACGTCCACGACGCAACCTTCTGCGCGTTTTTTCTGAATAAAATGGGCTAGGTCCGCCAAGGCGATGCGGTGAACGATGATATTCTCGCCATCGACACCGCCGCCATCGCTAACTTTCGTCAATCCGCGTGCGCGCACGAGCGAGAAGCTTTCGCTTACCATCCCGGGCGAGGAGAAAAACTCGCCGACAATCTCCAGGCTGTCTGCGCGATAGCCGGTTTCTTCCTCAAGTTCACGCGCAGCGGATGTGAGCGTGTCCTCGCCCTCTTCATGGTCGCCAATGAGGCCAGCCGGCAGTTCGATACAATGTGCGCCCAGCGGTACACGATATTGTTCGACAAGCAGAACATGGTCTGCCTCTATCGCAAGGATCACCGCCGCCTTGATGCCACGCGCGCGGCTTACATATTCCCATTTTCCGCGCGTCTTCGCCGTGATGAAGCGACCTTGCCACATCACCTTTTCGGCGTCGTCTTGTTCCATCATAGCTGGATCAGCCTGTCGGGAAGCTCATTGGGGTTGTCGGCACCCCTCGGAAAATGTTCAGCCAGAACAACGCCCATTTGCGTCACGGCCGCCGCGACGCCGGCGCCGGGATTTCCGGCTTTCACCTGATCAAGCAAAGCGACCATCGCGTCACCCCAAATTTCTGGTGCGACTTTGGAGGCAATTGCCGCATCCGCCACGATTTCGGCGCGATGTTCTTTCATCGACAAATACAACAGCACACCCGTCCGCCCCGATGTTTTGGCTTCGGCACCTACTTTGAACAGGCTGATGGCGCGGCTGCGGACACGCGCTAGCTTTTTACCCTTTGGCGTTAAGGCAAGGCGCAAGGGGATCCATTTGAGGATGAACCATGTCCCGATCCATTTGAGCGCAACCGCGGTCAATAACAGCGCCACATATTCCGATGCCGTATATTCATGCCGCCACCCGCCCGAAAGGCCATCAATCAGGCGCAGGAAAAAATCAGGAAATGTCGCATAAGCCGCCAAGGCAATGAATGCTACTGCGCTTGCCCATGCCATCGCGATATCTTCATAATGGTCTGACAGATCCGTCACAATCGTCACGATTTCGCCCGTTGTGAGGTGTTCCGCTTCGGCAACAGCAGCGGTCACCATCGCATGGTCGGATTCGGTCAGTTGACTGATTTTACGTAAAGCCATGTTGAATATCCCTACCAGCCACCCGAGGCGCCGCCGCCGCCAAAGCTGCCGCCACCGCCGCCAAAGCCGCCGCCGCCAAATCCGCCGCCACCGCCTCCAAAGCCGCCTCCGCCGCCCCAGATGATCACTGGCCCTATGCCGCCGCGCCGATGCTTTCGGCCGCCGCCATTCGTGGAACGGATCATGGGGAGAAATACGAAGAAGATCATGAACAAAATGAAGATAATCGCGCCAAAGGGTATGCCCTTATCACGTTTGTTATTTAGTTGTGCCGCGCTGGCTATCTTGGCCGCTTCGTCCGCCGGCAGCTCGAGCTGAGTCACGATGCGGTCAACGCCGGCATTGATACCACCGGCAAAATCACCCTCCTTAAACCGTGGGGTGATGTCGTTGCGGATGATCGTTGAAGACAGGCCATCGGTCAGCACAGGCTCAAGGCCATAGCCGACCTCGATGCGCATTTTGCGTTCATTGGGCGCAACAATCAGAATCGCCCCATTATCCTTCTCGGATTCGCCCTTGCCATCCTGCCCGATCGCCCATGCGCGACCCAGTCGATAGCCGTAATCGGATATCTCATAGCCTTCGAGGCTGGCCAGCGTTGTCACGACCAATTGCCGCTTGGTGCGGGTTTCGAGCCCCTCCAGCTTTGCAGAAAGGGCCGCCTCTTGTTGCGGATCAAGCAAATCGGCCTGATCAACCACACGGCCAGTCAGCTTCGGGAAATTCTGCGCAACCGCTGCTTGGCCCGTGAGGGCCAGCAGCAGCGCAATAAGCAGGCCAAGGGCCTTATTCATGTTCAATTCCCGGACAGGCTTAAGTTGCTGGCGCCATGTCCAGTTTCGGTGCGGCTTCTGCACCGGGCGTTGTTGCTTGATAAGGAATCATGGGCTTTGCACCATGGATAATCTTGGCGCCGATGATGTCCGGGAAAGTGCGGATGGTGGTATTATATCCGCGCACGGCTTCGTTATAATCGCGCAACGTAATACGCACGCGGTTTTCCTGACCTTCCAATTGATCCTGCAGTTTCAAATAGCCTTCCTGGCTTTTCAGCTGCGGATATTGCTCAACCGACACCAGCAAACGCGAAAGGCTTCCCGACAATTGGTTTTGCACGCGTTGAAACGCCGCCATTTTCGCAGGATCGTTGAGGTCATTAGGGTTCACTTGCACGTTCGGTGATGTGGCACGTGCGCGCGCCTCAATCACTTCCGTCAGGGTTTTGTTTTCCTGCGCTGCGGCGCCCTTGACAACATTTGCGAGATTGGGGATCAAATTTGCCCGCTCTTGAAACGCGGCTTGGACATCAGCCCATTTCGCCTTGGCATTTTCTTCAGCCGAAGGAACGCTATTGATCCCGCATCCGGCCAACGAAGCCGCTGCGACTGGAACCAGAAGAAGTTTTAAAAAATTCTTGTGCATTTAACAGGCCCTCCACTTGGCAAACTGCCTAGATATCCAGCCATTTCACTGGCGTGTGTTATATACATAAGGCGCGCTGGGGCCGTTCGCAATGACTACCGTTGTTTGTGCAACGAATTTTACCAACCCGCTTTGGCGATAAAATCACTTCGCTTTGGCGCCATTATCTGATGTATTGCGAAGTCGGGTTCAGGAGCGGCGGCATACATGTCGCTCAGGTGACGTTGGTTAAAAATGATCTTTAGGGGAGCAGGATGAAAAAATGGATATTCGGGTCGCTTTTGTTCGTTGCAGCGGCAGCGGGCGGTTTTTGGGTGAGCGCAGACAAGGATATGAAGGCACTCATATCCCATTTGCCAACGGACTCTAACGTGCTGTTTTGGAGCGTAGAGCAACGCGACGCCGGTTTCCGCACGATGGACCGCATTCCGATTCTTGCCAAGGCCAACGTCATTGCAAAAGGCGATAAGGTATATCCTTTGCCCGCGGGCGAACCGCTGAAAATCGGCATGGACGTTGACGCCTATATGAAAGCGCAGCGCACGGCTGGTCTTGTTATTTTGCAGGACGGCAAAGTGCGGATGGAGAAATATGGTCTCGATTTTACCGCGCAGGGCAAATGGACGAGCTTCTCGGTCGCTAAATCCTTTACATCGACCATGGTCGGCGCGGCGATAAAGGATGGCTATATCAAGAGCATTGATGACAAAGTCTCGGCCTATATTCCGGACCTTAAGGGCTCGGCATATGACGATGTGACCATCAAGCAATTGCTGACGATGACATCGGGTGTGAAATGGAATGAGGATTATGCCGATCCTAAATCCGATGTTGCTTTGTTTAACTTGCACAAAGCCGAAAAAGGTATGGACGTTACCGTAAGTTACATGCGTAACTTGCCGCGTGAGGCCCCTGCTGGCACCAAATGGGTCTACAAAACCGGCGAAACCAATTTGATTGGTGTATTGGTCAGCTCCGCTACGAAAAAGACGATTTCCAGCTATTTGTCGGAGAAAGTCTGGGCACCATTTGGCATGGAGCAGGACGCGACTTGGTTGTTGGGTTCCACAGGGCACGAAATTAGCGGCTGCTGTATTCAGGCATCGACCCGCGACTATGCGCGTTTTGGCGCGTTCATACTGGGTGGCGCCAAAATCGATGGCGTTGGTATTTTGCCTGACGACTGGCTTGCGCCTGCTACAAGCAAACAGGCCGATATTGGCATGGCCGGCAAAGGCTATGGCTATCAGTGGTGGACCTATGATGACGGTAGCTATGCGGCTCAAGGTATATTTGGACAAGGCATCTTCATTGACCCCAAGCGCAACCTCGTGATCGCATCGAACAGCAATTGGCCAAAGGCGACTGACCCAGACACTGTTGGTGTTCAACGCGAAGCATTTTACAAAGCAGTTCAGGCTGCCGTTGATGCGGAAGCAAAGCCACTTGTGAAGTAAACATGCTGCGGCGCACAATGATTGCGATCATTCGTAATTAGATTGCGCCGCAAAGCGTGGAAAAAAGGGGCTTTTCTAAGGCCGCATATTAGTCCAGCATATCAGCTTCATGTTTCGGAGTTCAGCGGGAGATTTGTCATGGATTTTAAGACGTTTTTGCATGCCGGTAGCAATCGGCGCGCTATGCTTAAGGGCATGGGGGTTGCCGCCGTCGGATTTTCACTGACAGGTGCACTGGCTGGCTGCGGCGAAAAAGAAGCGGCAAAGCTCGCCAATGGCGAAGAAGCCAAGCTGAACTTCTACAATTGGGACACCTATATTGGTGAGACCACTTTGGGAGACTATAAGGACAGCGCCGGCGTTGACGTGAACATGACCTTGTTCGCCAGCAATGACGAATTGTTTGCCAAGCTGCGCGCCGGCAATCAGGGTTATGACGTGATCGTGCCGTCGAACGACTTTGTTGAGCGCATGGCCGCAGCGGACATGCTGATTGAAATCGACAAGGCCCAAATCCCCAATTTCAAAAATGTCGCCCCTGAATATCAGGACGTCCCGTATGACCCGGCGCGCAAATATTCGATGCCATATACCTGGTTGGCGCTTGGCATTGGGTACCGCAAGTCGAAGGTGAGTTCGGTACCTGACAGCTGGAAAGTCCTGTTCGACAGCGACGAATATAAGGGCCGCATCGCTGTGCTTTCCGAAGCTGGCGATATGTTCCGCCTCTATGGCAAATATCTGGGCAAATCAGTCAATGGGCTGACCGATGCCGATTTGAAGCTAATCGAAGCCATGATGATCAAGCAAAAGCCAAGCATCAAGTCTTTCCACGAAGACAATGGCCAGGACCTGCTGCTGAAGGGTGAAGTGGATCTGGTTCTCGAATATAACGGCGATATCGCCCAGATTATGTCCGAAGATCCCGACATCGGCTTTGTCATTCCCAAGGAAGGCAGCCAGTTAAACTCCGACAATCTGTGCATTCCAAAGGGCGCGCCGCACCCGAAAAATGCCCATGCTTTCATCAACTATCTCTTGGATGCCGAGGCGGGTAAAAAAATCACCGAGACGATTAAATATCCAACGCCAAATGCGGCGGTGAAGGCCTTGATGCCGGATAGCTATAAAAACAACCCGGTCATTTTCCCCGCTGCCGATGTTTTGGCGAAGTGCGAATATGCCAAATTCAATCCCGAGCTTCAGCCGAAATATGAGGAGGCGTTTACCCGCGTTCGGGCGGCCTAATTGATGTCAGGCGCGATGCAAGACTGGAAAAGCCAGAAGAAACCTTTTGCCGCAGTAGCAACGGCACCGATATTCTGGCTTGGCCTGTTCTTCATCGCGCCGATGACCATCGTCTGGCTCTACAGCTTCGGTCAAAATGCTGGACCAGCGGACATCGACATTTCGGGGACGCTCGACAATTATAAACGCGCGACTGAGTGGCTGTATCTTTCCATTTTCCTCAAGAGCCTCGCAGTTGCGGCGCTGACAACATTGATTTGCCTGATCGTCGGCTTTCCTGTTGCGATGGCGATCACCTTTGCGGCGCCAAAGTGGCGCCCTTGGTTGCTGCTGGGGGTCATGCTGCCCTTTTGGACCAACCTTCTGATCCGCACTTATGCGCTGATGGCGTTGATGGGCACCAATGGTTTTATGAACAAGGGGCTGGGCGGCCTTTGGGACGGTGCCAGCTGGTTATGGGTGCTATTGGGCATGCAGCCGCTAGAGGCATGGACGCCCGTGCAGTTGCTCTACAATAACTTCGCGGTCGTGTTGGGGCTTGTCTATGTCCATCTGCCCTTCATGGTTTTGCCATTATATTCGGCGCTCGATCGGCTGGATAAAAGCTTGATTGAGGCCAGCCTTGACCTTGGTGCGGGGCATTTCAAAACCTTTATGAAGATCGTGGTGCCGCTGGCTGCGCCGGGGATTTTTGCGGGCGTTATGATCACATTGGTGCCCGCATTGGGCGCATATCTGACCCCGGACCTCATGGGCGGCACCGATAGCCAGATGATCGCAAATGTGATTGAGCGGCAGTTCAAGCGCGCAAATGACTGGCCGTTCGGCGCGGCGTTGTCCTTCTTGCTTATCTACGCGATGTTCATTTTGATTGCGCTGCAATCCATGCGGTCGAACAAAGTGAAGGAGGCACGGTAATGTTTAACCGCACCGCCATCGCACCGCTTGAATATACACGCAAATTATGGATGCGCAGTTGGGTCGCGCTGACGATGCTGTTCCTCTATGCGCCTTTGGTTGTGCTGATGATCTTCAGCTTCAACGACAGCAAGCGCAACGTGATGTGGAAGGGCTTTACCCTCAAATATTACGAGAAGGCACTGAACAACGACAGCTTGGTCGAGGCTATGGTCAATTCGCTGACCATCGCATTTTTGGCGACGATGATCAGCTTGGTCATTGGCGCCTTGGCTGCGGTCATGCTGTGGCGCTTTCGCTTCCCGTTCAAGGGACTGGTCGAAGGCACGATGTCATTGCCGATTATCGTTCCGGAAATCTGCCTGGGCGTCGCGTTTTTGATCTTCTTTGCAAAAGTCGACTGGCCAACTGACTTGGCTTGGCCGCTCAACCTGTCCGCGATCACGATTGCCCATATCACTTTCTGTTTTCCTTTTGTCGCGATGGTTGTCCGCGCACGGCTGGCCAGTTTTAACAAAGAAGAGGAAGAAGCCGCCAAGGACCTTGGCGCGACCGAATGGCAGGCATTTCGTGACGTCTTACTGCCGCATATAAAACCGTCGTTGGTCGCCG
The DNA here is from genome assembly GCA_002278855.1 of Sphingomonadales bacterium 28-55-16. Lineage (GTDB taxonomy): Bacteria > Pseudomonadota > Alphaproteobacteria > Sphingomonadales > Sphingomonadaceae > Sphingorhabdus_B. The sequence goes on along the minus strand of NCGG01000006.1, from coordinate 29,663 downwards.
GCGCCTTGCTTGCCTTTACGCTGAGCTTGGATGATTTCGTCATCACCTTTTTCACCAGCGGTCCGGATACGATTACCTTCCCGGTGAAGGTATATTCGATGGTGCGCTTCTCGGTCACGCCAGAGGTGAACGCCGCGTCCACAATCCTGATCATCCTCACCGTCGCCCTGACCTTCATCGCGCTGAAATATCAGGGCGTGAAGGGCATTGCTGAAACCCATTAGAAGCGGCACATTCTTATGACCGAAACCAATCAGCCCATCATTCAAATCCGCAACGTGTCCAAACGCTTCGGCAAAGTGACGGCGGTGGACAATATCAGCCTCGATATTCGCGCTGGGGAGTTTTTCGTCCTGCTTGGGCCGTCCGGCTGCGGCAAGACAACCTTGCTGCGGATGATCGCGGGGTTCGAAATGCCAACCGAAGGGCAGATCATCATCGACGGTCAGGATATGAGCCTTGTCCCGCCGAACAAGCGGCCGGTGAACATGGTGTTCCAAAGCTATGCCGTGTTTCCGCACATGAACGTGACCGACAATGTCGGCTATGGCTTGCGGATATCGGGCATTTCGAAAGCGGAGACGCGCGACCGTGTTGCCGAAGCGCTTGAGCTCGTAAAGCTTGGTGGCTTTGAAGACCGGATGCCCGACCAAATGTCGGGTGGCCAGCGGCAACGCGTTGCCCTTGCGCGTAGCTTGGTCATGCGGCCCAAAGTGTTGTTGCTGGATGAGCCACTCTCCGCGCTCGACGCAAAACTGCGGGCGCAAATGCAGTTTGAACTGGCGGATTTACAAGACAAAGTTGGCATAACCTTCGTCACCGTGACCCATGACCAGGATGAGGCACTGTCGATGGCAAGCCGCGTTGCGGTGATTAACAAAGGCGAAGTTGCGCAACTGGCGCCGCCCTCTGATCTGTACGAATATCCCGCCAACCGCTTTGTCGCGGACTTTGTGGGTTCGGTGAACATATTCGAAGGCACATTAACTTTGGATGAGCCAGATAAAGCCGCGGTCGATTGTCCCGGGCTTGGCAAGATTTACCTCAACCATGGCGTAACTGGTCCGCACGGCGCCAATGTCTGGATCGCGCTGCGTCCTGAAAAAATTTACCTCCACGTCGCCGGAAAAGGCAAAGCGGTGCGGGCCGCGGCGCAAGATGCCCCTGACGGCCATAATCTTGCGCGTGGCACGATTAAAGGCATGAGCTATCTTGGCGATGTGACGCTATATGACATTCAGCTTGAAGGCGGTCAGATCATTCGCGTCAGCCGTCCAAATCTGTCACGCCATGACCAAGAAGACTTTACCTGGGATGACAAGGTCAGCATGCATTGGCGCGCGGACAGCCCCGTTGTTTTGTTAAGCTAAATGCGCAGTCTGCGGTATCAATTATCCGCAGCCGGCGCTGGCCGCAGATCAACCAACGTGACGATAACATTGCTGGCCGAAGCTGCATTTGCCGCCTTTGGCATGCAAAAGCGGTAGGTCGAGCCGATCGACATCATTTTCAGGCTCTCGCTGAAAAAGGGTGCCGTTTGGCGCAATGGAATTTTTTCCCATTCGCTCTTTTGCTGCACCACGCCGGATGTCGCATCGAAGACCGTAAAATCGACAAGCACCAAGTCGCCATCAGTGGGATTTTTGCCAGCGGCAGCCTTGAGGACATCAAACCCTAGGCCCGATGAAGTGGTCTGCGTGCAACTGCGCTCAGCCACCGGAATAACGGGTTTTGGCGGCGGGCTGGTGAAGGAGAGTAGATCGACCTCAAACACCAAATCGGCATTTGCGGGAATGGGGCCCGTTCCCGCTTCGCCATAGCCAAGCTTGGAAGGGATGCAGAGGCGATAGCTTCCGCCTGCCTGCATCAGTTGCAGGCCCTGCGCAAAGCCGGGGATAACCCCGCCAACGGGAAATTGCGCAGCTTGCCCTGAGTCAAATTGCGTGCCGTCTGCGGTCAGCATACCTTTATAATTCACCACGACCTTGGACTCGGCGTTGGGCCGTTCGCCCTTGCCCGCTTTAAGGACGGTATAGGACAGGCCCTCTGGCGTCATAACGTGGCAGGTAAGGGCCGGCGACGTTGGCTTTGCCGCGACGGGCGCTGCCGCATGTGCAGGGGCAAATGCAAGGACCAGGGCGGGGCTAATGACGGCCGTTATGCAGGCGCGCTTGAATGTTAATGATGTCATAAATGCCTTCGGTAAAGATTGGGTTCGGTTTGTCTACTTTGGTTTTGCGGTTGCTATTGGTTGGCGAACCCCGTCACCCTGAATTTGTGTGTGCTCTGCACGCCGTTGGCTCCAGGGTCTTAGGTTCAAAATATCAAACAATAAGATGCCGAAACGCGTTCAGCCTGACGGAGTGGGCATTAACATTCTAACCAATCGCCCGTAATTTCGGCTCTGCCTCATCCAGCGACTTGAGGATGATTGCAACTAAATCATCGATTTGGGTCGGTGTGATGATCAGCGGCGGGCACATGACGATGCTGTCGCGGATGCCGCGCACCATCAGCCCGTTGCGGATGCATATGTCGCGGACCATTGGGCCTGCTGTGCCTTCAGCGCCTCCAAAACGGGCACCAGTGGCTTTGTCCGCAACAACTTCTACGGCGCCAAGCAAACCGATTGAACGGGCTTCGCCAACCAAAGGATGGTCACGTAACGTCGCCAGCTTTTGGGCCAAATAAGGGCCGGTTTCGTCCCGAACTTTCTCGAACAGACCTTCGCGCTCCATGATTTCGATATTGCGCAAGGCGACCGCTGACGCCACGGGATGCCCCGAATAGGTATAGCCATGGACGAAATCGCCGCCTGTTTTAATGACCTTCACGATCTCGGCACTCACGGCGACGGCGGAAATCGGCAGATAACCGGACGACAGCCCCTTGGCCATCGCGATGATGTCCGGCTGGATGCCCATGGTTTCGTGGCCCCATATATGGCCCGTCCGGCCAAAGCCGCAGATAACCTCGTCACAGACCAACAATATACCATATTTGCGGCAAATCGCTTCAACCTGTGGCCAGTAATTTGCCGGCGGAATGATCACGCCGCCCGCGCCTTGGACGGGCTCACCAATGAAGGCCGCGACATTTTCAGGGCCGACTTCTAATATCTTGTCCTCAATGGCTTGCGCGCATGCGGTGCCGAAATCTTCCGGCGTCATGTCGCGGCCTTCATTATACCAATAAGGTTGGCGGACATGTTCAATGCCGGGCATCGGCAAGACCCCCGGCGCGGGGAAGCCTTGTTCATGCATGGATTTCATGCCCCCCATGCTGACGCCAGCCACCGTGGAGCCATGATAGGCGTTGTGGCGGCTGATGATGATGGTGCGGCTATGTTCGCCCTTCACCTGCCAATAATGGCGCACCATCCTTAGAATCGTGTCATTGGCTTCGGAGCCTGAGCTGTTGAAAAACACATGTGGCAAGCGGCCACCTGTCAGGCGCGCAATCTTGTCGGCAAGCATGATTGCCGGCGCATTCGCGGTTTTGAAGAAGCTATTATAATATGGCAGCTCAAGCATTTGCTCGCGCGCGACCTCAGCCAATTCATCGCGGCCATAGCCAACATTTACACACCATAAGCCAGCCATGCCGTCCAAGATGCGATTGCCGTCGCCATCGTGGATGTAGCAGCCATCGGCATGGGTGATAATCCGGCTTCCGCCCAGATCCTCGATTTCTTGCCAGTCGGCTTGTGCAGGCAAATGGTGGGCGATGTCTAAGCGGCGAAGTTCGGCGATGTCGTAATTGCGTGGCATGCGTGTATTCCTTGAATGTCTGGTTTCCCGTCCCGCATGTGGGAAGGGCTGGGGAGGGCGCCCGCGCAGTGCGCGGCACACCGTTTCAGGCCTTTTTCCTACCCTTGCTTTTATCAGACGGGGTGAAGGGAAAAAGGCACACCAGAATTTAAGGCGAAAAGCCGATCCGTGCTTGGTAGCGGTTAAAACGGGTCACTGTTGTGTTCACAAATTGCCTCTTAACGCCTTTCCCAAAAGGTGGAAATAGGTTTGCGAGTCCGGATCATTTTCGGTGGCCCATTCGGGATGCCACTGCACCGCAAGCAAAGGGGCACCATTTGGTCGGGCGCTATAGGCTTCGACAAGGCCATCGGGCGCGCGGGCTTCAACATTCAGGCCGTCTGCGAGCTGCCCAATGCCCTGATAATGGACAGAGTTCACGTCCAGCGCGCTTTTGGTATACGCTTTGGCTAATATCCCGCCATCGGTAAGGTTTACGGCATGGCGGTGGTCAAACATCGCATCGAAGGAAACGTCATCGGGCGCATGGTGACGGATCAGGCTATCACTGGCGCTCGTGTCGCGGCGCAGCGTCCCGCCCAAAGCGACGTTGATTTCCTGAAAACCCCGGCAAATACCAAATACCGGCTTTTGCGCATCTATCATGCGGTCCACCATCGATATCGCGATGTCGTCACGGTCATCGTCAAACGGACCATCGCCGCCAGCTTCGCCATATAGGCGGGTGGCGACATTGGACGGACTACCCGTGAGCAGAATGCCATCAATGCGCGGGGCGACTTCTGCCGCGGTCATTAGGTCGGGAAGCGACGGGATGATTAACGCGGCCACATCGGCATAGGTCATCGCGGCGCGGATATATCGGTTCATCACCGCTTGCGCGCCTTCACTCCCGACCACGCGATTGCAGGCGATGACACCCAATACTGGACGGCTCATGTTGTTGGCTCCTGCGCTACTGCCTGTTCACCGGATGGTTCATGCCGCGCCGATCAACTCCCGACCAATCAACATCCGGCGGATTTCATTTGTGCCGGCGCCAATGTCGAGCAGTTTTGCATCGCGCCAATAGCGTTCAACTGGCCAGTCCTTGGTATAACCGGCGCCGCCCAATGCCTGGATTGCCTCGCCAGCAACCTTCACGGCGCTTTCGCTGGCGAGCAGGATGGCGCCTGCTGCGTCGAAACGCGTGGTCTGTCCGGCATCGCATGCACGCGCGACATTGTAGACATAGCTGCGCGCCGAATTCAGCGCGACATACATGTCGGCGACTTTGGCCTGCATCAATTGGAAGCTGCCAATGGGTTTGCCGAACTGCTTGCGTTCGCGGACATAAGGCAGGACAACATCAAGACAGGCCTGCATCACGCCAAGCTGAAGCCCTGCGAGCACGACGCGTTCATAGTCGAGGCCAGACATCAATACGCCAACGCCGCCATGCAACGGCCCCATCATTTGTTCTTCGGAGACAAAACAGTCGTTGAACACCAGCTCCGCTGTTGGCGAACCGCGCATCCCGACCTTGTCAATCTTCTGGCCGATGGAGAAACCCTCCATGCCCTTCTCGATCAAAAAGGCCGTAATGCCCCGCGATTCCGCTTCGGGTGCGGTTTTGGCATAGACGACCAAAGTGTCTGCATAAGGCGCGTTGGTGATCCAATATTTGGTGCCGTTGAGAATATAGCCGCCCTGAACGGCTTCGGCCTTTAGCTTCATCGATACGACATCCGACCCAGCGCCAGCTTCGGACATGGCAAGGCTGCCGACATGTTCACCCGAAATTAGCTTCGGTAAATATTTCGTCTTTTGCTCTGGCGTGGCCCAGCGGGCGATTTGGTTGACGCATAGATTTGAGTGCGCGCCATAGGACAGGCCAATGGAGGCAGAGGCGCGGCTGACTTCTTCTACGGCGACGACATGTTCCAGATAGCCAAGTCCAAGACCCCCGTCCGCTTCATCCACAGTAAGGCCGTGCAAGCCAAGCGCGCCCATCGCTGGCCAAAGCTCTTCGCGCGGGAACCAGTCATCCGCGTCAATTTTGGTCGCGAGCGGTGCAATTTTGTCTGTTGCGAACCGCTGGGTCGTGTCGCGAATCATGTCGGCGTTATCGCCAAGAGCGAAGTTTAATGTCATGCTTGTCATCGCTGCGCTCTGCCATTTATTTGATAGGGCTGCAAGCATGGGACTAGCCAGTCAGTTACCTTTTGCCTACCGCTGATACCATGTTTTCTAAGCGAGCGAATCTTCACTGATGCATTATGATATTCTCATCGTCGGCGGCGGCCATGGCGGCGCACAAGCGGCAATTGCACTTCGGCAGGCCAAATATGAAGGCAGCATTGGCATAGTGAATGCTGAGCCTGAATATCCTTACGAACGTCCGCCTTTGTCCAAGGATTATTTTGCCGGCGACAAAGCCTTTGAACGCATCATGATCCGGCCAGCGGCCTTTTGGGCAGAGCGGGCCATCGACATGATGTTGGGACAGCGCGTCGATAGTGTCGACCCTACTGCCCATCAGGTGACCATTTTTGACGGCACAGTGATCTCATATGGCAGCATGATCTGGGCAACGGGCGGCAGTCCGCGGCAATTGCCCGTTGAGGGGGGCAATCTGGCCGGCATGCACGTTGTGCGCACCCGCGCCGATGTAGACCAAATGCTTGATGGCCTTGATGATGTCGCTGAGGTCGCAATTGTTGGCGGCGGCTATATCGGTCTTGAGGCAGCGGCCGTGCTGCGCAAAATGGGCAAAAAAGTGACTGTGCTGGAAGCGATGGACCGCGTGCTGGCGCGGGTGGCGGGCGAACCGCTGTCGCGCTTTTACGAGGCGGAGCATCGCGCACATGGCGTCGATGTGCGCTTGGGCGTTGAAATCACCGCTGTTGAAGGCGATGGCTATGTCACTGGCGTGCGCTTGGCTGATGGTGCGGTGATCCCGGCGCAAATGGTCATTGTCGGCATTGGTATCATTCCTGCCGTTGCGCCATTGCTCAATGCGGGCGCGGCCGGCGGGGCAGGGGTTGATGTTGATGCCTATTGCCGCACGTCGCTGCCGGATATCTTTGCCATTGGTGACTGCGCGGCGCATGCCAACGCCTTTGCCGGCGGCAACATCATGCGCGTTGAATCTGTGCAAAACGCCAATGACATGGCCAATGCTGTGGCCAAAATCCTAACGGGAGAGCTTACGCAATATCACGCCGTGCCGTGGTTTTGGTCCAATCAATATGACCTGCGGTTGCAAACTGTGGGGATCAGCGCGGGTTATGATATGACCATATTGCGCGGTGACCCTGACACACGCAGTTTCTCGCTGATTTATGTGAAAGCAGGCAAAGTCATCGCACTCGACTGTGTCAATGCCACCAAGGATTATGTCCAAGGCCGGTTGTTCGTAACCGATGGCCTTTCGCCGACCGCTGATCAATTGGCCAACACTGCTGTTACCTTGAAGGAACTCGCCGCAGAGCTGGCGGCCACCTAAACATTTGCCTCCAGTACGCTCCGCCCTCACGGCCATATTAGGCCCCACCAATACTGGTAAGACCCATCTGGCTGTTGAGCGGATGTGTGCGCACTCCAGCGGTATGATCGGCTTTCCCTTACGCTTGCTTGCGCGCGAGATTTACGACCGCGTTGTGGCCATCAAAGGCATACAGAATGTCGCGCTGATCACGGGTGAAGAACGAATCGAGCCGCCACAGGCGCGCTGGTATTGCTGCACCGTTGAGAGCATGCCGATCCAGAAGGAATTTGCCTTTGTCGCGATTGACGAAGCGCAATTGGGCGCAGACCCCGAACGCGGGCATATCTTTACAGACCGCATATTGCATGCGCGCGGGCGCGAAGAGACCATGATCTTGGGGTCGGAAAGCCTGCGCCCCATCATCCGGTCGCTGCTGCCCGATGCCGAGATCATCTCTCGTCCGCGCTTTTCGACTTTGAGCTATGCCGGCGCCAAGAAACTGTCGCGCTTGCCCAAGCGGTCGGCCATCGTCGCCTTTTCTATCGAACAAGTATATGCGGTAGCCGAAACCTTGCGCCGGATGCGCGGCGGGGCGGCGGTAGTGATGGGCGCCTTGTCGCCGCGCACGCGCAACGCGCAGGTTGCTATGTTCCAGTCTGGCGAAGTCGATTATCTTGTCGCCACCGACGCCATCGGCATGGGGCTGAACCTTGACGTTGCCCATGTTGCCTTTGTCAGCCTGTCCAAATTCGACGGGTCGCGCCGCCGCCGCCTGACTGTGGCTGAAATGGCGCAAATTGCGGGCCGTGCTGGCCGGCATCAGCGCGACGGCACCTTCGGGACTTTGGCCGGCGAAGGCAGCGAATTTACGCCCGAAGAAGTGCTGGCGATCGAAGGGCACAGTTTTCCGCGCCTGGACTGGCTTTTTTGGCGTGAGGCAAAGCCGCGCGTCAACGACATTGCGACATTGATTGCCGATCTGGAGAAAAAGCCACATCGTCCGGGGCTTTTACCTGCGCCGAAGGTTATCGATTTGCTCGTGCTCAAGCGCCTGGCGGAAATGCCAGATGTGACAAGGTTGATCCGCCATCCCGTCGACGTTGCTCGTTTGTGGGAGGCCGCATGCCTGCCGGACTTCAGGCAAATGGGGGAGGAACATCACAGCCGTTTCGTTGCGTCTTTGTGGCAGTGTCTAGGCCAGAATGCGCGCGTTATTCCGCAGGGCGTCTATGCCAGCGAACTGGCCCGGTTGGATAATATTCAAGGGGACGTGGATACGCTGTCGGCGCGAATCGCGGCGGTGCGGACCTGGACCTATATTGCGCACCGAAGCGATTGGCTGGCCAATCCGCCTGCAATGGCCGAGCGTGCACGCGCGTTAGAGGAAAAATTATCGGATGCGCTGCATGATGCGCTGCGTCAGCGGTTTGTCGATAAACGCACATCGATGCTGCTGCGGAAAGGCGCAAAGGACGTCGGTTTGTTGCCCGTTGAAATTCAGGCCGACAATCGTGTTCTGGTAGATGGCGAAGACATTGGCACTTTACAGGGCTTCGCCTTTCGGGTTGACCCGGCGGCCAAAGCAAGTGACCGTAAATTGTTATTGGCTGCCGCCGAACGACATTTGGCAGCAATTTTGAGACAAAAGGCAAAGGACGTAGTTATGGCAGAGGACAGCGAATTCTCTCTCGCAGCCGATGGAGAGGGCAAGCCCGCGATTTTCTGGAAGGGCGACTTGCTGGGTGCGTTGACCAAGGGGCGGACGTTGCTTCAGCCTGCCTTTACGCCAGTGAAGGCCGTTTCCGGGCTTGAAGGCGACGCCTTGCGTGACATCACCACCCGCGCCGAAGGCTGGATTGAAGCGCAACTGGCAAAAGCCATGGGCGGTATTGTCGGCCTGCTGGAATTGGCCCAGCAAGCAGATGTCGACGGCAATGTGCGCGCCCTTGCGGTGCGCTTGGCCGACGAGGGCGGAATCGCTGGCCGGCAGTATCTGGCTGACGCAATTGCGGCCCTGCCAAAGGAAGCACGCGGCGCAGCGCGCAAGGGCGGCATCGTTTTTGGCGCGCTTGATATCTATCACCACGCCGCATTGAAACCAGCCGCTGCCAAATGGCGCGCAGCATTGTTTGCAGCGCGCGATAACCGCGCGATGCCCGAACTTCCGCCGGAAAGCGCTGTGCATTTGAAGGCGTGGAACTTTGGGACCGCGTCCGAGGCCCGCAATGCCGGCTATCGGCGCATTGGGGATGAATATGTCCGCATTGATTTGGCCGAACGTGTCATCAAAAAAGCCCATGAAGCCCGCGGGCAAGGCAATTTGCTCAGCATGGATATGGCGTTCGCAACGTCGCTGGGCATAAGCGAGGCGGGGTTAACGGCGTTGATGCGCGACGCAGGCTTCCGTCCCGCAGACAAGGCCGCCGATACGCCAGCTGAACCTGCGCCCGTTTCTGCTGCTGTGCCTGATGTCACCGAGGCGGTTGTTCGCGACACGGCGCCGACACCTGAACCCGAAACTGTCCAACCAGAGGGGGTTGTCGCACAAGAGCTAAGCGCCGCCGAACCTGCCGCGGCCCCCGCACAGGAACCGCAAGCCGTAACACGCACGCACTGGCGTTGGGTGGGCTTGCCAAAACCGCGCCCGCCTGAACAGCGGCAACAGCGTGCCAAGCCGCAACATCAGAAAGCCCAAGCTGCAGCTAAGCCGCAAGCCAAGCCGGATCGCGCGCCTGTGGCGGCAAAGCAAAATGCCCAACCATCATCCTTGGCGCTGCAGTTGGCAGCGCTTAAGGGCCTCAAGCTTTAGACGGCCGGGGCGACGTTGCGGATCGACAAGCTTCTGTTCTTTCTGCGCTTTGCCAAAAGCCGAACGCTTGCCCAAGGCTGGGCTGAGGCTGGGCATATCCGCGTCAATGGTCGCCGGGTTGAAAAGGCGAGTGCCCCTATCGCGAAAGGCGATGTCATCACCATGCCAATCGGTGAAGCTGTTGTGACATTGAAGCTGCTGTCGTTGCCCGTTCGGCGCGGTCCGGCCTGTGAGGCACAGCTGTGCTATCAGCTAATAGACTAAAATTTGGCAGGCAGTTGCATTCGGCCGTTGACTTCCCCCTGCGCCTCGCAATAGGCAGTCGGGATAATGCGGCTAATGCGCCGCTGCGTTTAGGAGAATTCCGCAAGTGACTTATGTTGTTACCGATGCCTGCATCCGCTGCAAATATATGGACTGCGTTGAAGTATGTCCGGTGGATTGCTTTTATGAAGGCGACAACATGCTCGTCATCAACCCAAGCGAATGCATCGATTGCGGCGTTTGCGAGCCAGAATGCCCCGCCGAAGCGATTTTGCCCGATACCGAAAATGGTCTCGAGCAATGGCTTGAACTGAACGCCACCTATAGCGCTGAATGGCCGAACATCACTTCAAGCCGCGAACCACCTGCCGATGCAGATGAGTTTAAGGGCGTTGAGGGCAAGTTCGACAAATATTTCAGCGCTGATCCCGGCGAGGGCGATTAAGCCTTCGCGGCGCGGCGCGCCTTCAACCAGCTTTTTTGATAGCTTTCGACTTCACGCAGTGCGGCAAACACGGTGAGGTCAGGCTGTATCCTGCCTGTGCGACCGAGCGCATAAATCTGGCTATAAAACCAATATTGCGTGGCGAAGCCTTCTATGCCGCGCACCATTTTGAATTTGCGCAACGACGAAAGCCATTCGGGTAGCAGCTTCAATTGGTTTTCGACCTTCGGCAGCATAGCCATGCCGCCCAACAGGCGCTTGGGTGCTTCGGGCATGACGCATAATGGCCGGGCAAGCCCGATGACGTCGGCAGCCCCGTTGCGCAATGCTTGTTCCATGGCGGATGAACTGCGGAAACCACCCGTCACCATCAACGGTATCTTCAACTCCGCCTTCATCGCTTGCGCAAAATCGACGAAATACGCTTCGCGCGCAAGCGTGGTGCTCGCCACATTTTGCGCTTCTTCGGCTTCCATGCCTTCTACGCCCAATAATTTGGGCTGCTCATATGTGCCGCCAGAAATCTCGATCAGGTCGACGCCCGCATCCTGCAACCAACGTGCGACCTGAAGGCTGTCTTCGAAGGCAAAGCCGCCGCGCTGGAAATCGGCGCTGTTCAATTTGACGGAAATCGGAAAGTCCGGCCCGACCAAAGTCCGCACTGTATTGAGCGTGAACATCAGAAAACGTGCGCGATTAACGAGGCTTCCACCCCAACGATCCGTCCGCTGGTTGGACCGTGGGCTTAAAAATTGCGAAATGAGATAGCCATGTGCGGCATGGATTTGAACGCCGGTAAAACCGCCATTTTTACAATGCAACGCCGCCTGACCAAAACGACCAATCAGATTAAGTATCTCATCCTCGGTCAACGCCACCGGCGTGCCAAATTGGCCGCCCGGCAGCCCCAATTTTACCGCTGATGGGGCCATGGGATGGCTATTAATTGCACGCATAGTCTGCCGACCGGCATGGCTAATCTGCGCCCAGAAATGATTGCCGTTGCGTGTTGCGGCCTTTGTCCACGCCTGAAGCGCGTCCATCATTTCGGCATCGGGCTGCCCTTCAAAATAGACATTCCCTGCGCGTTCCAGATGGTTGGCATCAATATGGATGTTGCCCGATATCTGCAGGCCAGCACCACCGTCAGACCAAATGGCATATAATCGCTGCAATTCGGGCGTTGGGCGACCCGATATATCAGCCAGCCCCTCGGTCATCGCGGCTTTTGCGATACGGTTATTCAGAACTGCCCCGCACGGCAGTTTCAAAGTGCTGTTAAGTCTCACTGTGTTGCGCTTAATGTATCGGTTTTCGGGGTGCCAGCGGGATCGGTTTCCGTTGCTGGCGCTATGACGGCTTCCGTCTTGGGCGCTTCGGCCTTATCTGGTTTCGCAACCGCAGGCGCAGCTTCAACGCGCGCTTCGTCGGTCGATTCATCGGTGTTGATCATATCGTCGCTGATCGTGCCTTCGAGGCTGTCGAGTTTATCCATACGTGTTTCAGTGACCTGATTGTCTTCCTTGGAACTGCCGCAAGCAGACACCAGCGACAACAGGGCAAGGGCCGGCATTAGTCGGGAAAAGCGCATTATATCCTCATTCCTCTATTTCGGCGCGACCGTACAATTTTCGGTCGTTTTCGCAAGGCTATTGAGAAAGGTCGAAAAAGTGGCGCGCAATGCAGCATCAAAGTCGGCGAGCGTTGCCTCAATACCCAAAGCAGCAAGGCTCGTGACTGGATATTCGGATATACCGCATGGCACAATGCCGGCAAAATGGCTCAGATCAGGCGCGATGTTGACTGCAAAGCCGTGCATCGTGACCCATTTGCGGATCCGCACGCCAATCGCGCCAATCTTTGCCTCTTGGCCGTCCTTGGTGTCGCACCAAATACCCACGCGACCATCGGCCCGGCGGGCCTCCACGCCAAATTGCCCAAGCGCTTGGATGACCCAGCCTTCGAGCGCGTGGACATAGCAGCGCACATCCTTTCCGCGATGCGCAAGGTCAAACATGACATAACCGACGCGCTGGCCGGGCCCATGATATGTGTACCGCCCGCCGCGTCCGGTATCATAAACCGGAAATTGCTGGCTCAGCAGCTCCGCAGGGTCTGCGCTCGTGCCGCTGGTGTATAAGGGTGGGTGTTCAAGCAACCACACAAGCTCACGCGCGCCGGCATCGCGTATGCTTGCCTGCAATGCCTCCATACGCGCAACCGCGGCTGGGTAAGGCGTCAGGCCTTCTGAAATATCCCAGTCGATATCAACATCCAAAATCATGCAGCGGCCTTTAGCATGCCGCAAGCGGCTTGCCACCGCATATGTCACCCTCTACGCCCGCATTATGCACAGAGACATCATGCCCAAGAAACTGGACTACCGCACGGTGTGGACCGACGCGCGCAAAATGTTTGCGGCGGACACAGACGCGATTGTAGCTATCGCTGGGTTTTTCATCTTTTTAGCAGCGTGGATTTCTGGGTTTCTGGTGCCGCCATTGATGATCGACACTTTGGAAAACGCGGACACTGCTGTCGCGACGCTCAGCGCCTATTTTGAGGCCAATTGGCCGATATTGCTGCCAACGATGATGGTGACGATGTACGGCAGTCTGTCACTCTATGTTCTGCTGTCGGGTCGTGCTTTGTCTAAAGTAGGGGATGCGCTTGGCATCGCGGCGGCCTTGTTTGTTCCTTATCTGCTGGCAAGCATATTGGTGGGATGGGCAACTTTGGCTGGATTTTTCCTCCTCGTGATACCCGGGCTTTATCTGTCAGGGCGGTTCGCATTGCTGCCAGCTATCATGGCAGGGGGCGGAAGCCACGGCGTGCATGCATCGGTTATACGCACATGGCATGTCACCCGTCACTGCGGCTGGGCGATTTTAATGTTGATGTTGTTCGTCGCGCTCGCTGCACGCATTGCATCCGGCATCGTGGGTGGCGCAGTTTATGCTGTTTGCCAATCTATCGCGGGTGCGGACGGCATTCCGATCCTTCAATCGGGCGTCAGTGCGTTTTTTGTCACATTAGAGGCCGTCGCCGTCATTGTGATGCTCGTCGCCATCAACCGTCAGCTGGTGGCGCAGACACCGCATCAATAATAGGAATGTGCGGGGCTGCGTCGCGGGGAATGAGGCCCGTGATGCGCGGGTCGCGGAAAGTTTCCAACTGGCGTTGGTAGGCCATGAAGCCCGATCTCTGGTAAAAAGTGAGCGCATGCGGGCCATCGAGCGTGCAGGTGTGCACCCAAAGACGTCGCATGCCAGCCTCTGCCCAAGCCATTTGCAGCGCCATCGCCATCAGCCATTTTCCATGCCCCTTGCCGGTGAGCTCTGGCACCAGACCGAAAAAGGCAATTTCACATTGCTCAGGCAGCCGGAAATCGAGTTCCAAAATACCGACCTCAATGCCGTGCCGGTCAAGAACCGCCCAAATCCGAACCATGGGATCATGGATGATCTGCATCAGATCGGCATCGCTCAGCTCAAGCCGTGAGAACCACAGCCATGGTTCACCAATGCGACGATACAGCGTGCGATATGCTTCGGCCGTAGGGGCCATCCAACGATCCAGCCGCAATTCTGATGCTGGCATAGCGCGCATCGGCGGGCGGCTGGTCATTTCCAGCGATGTAACAATCGCACCAAGCGCGCCATCTGCAATCGGACTATACACCATTGGGGATTAGTCCCACGCAACTTGCGGCGGAAGGCTCATCAATATGGCATCGACATTGCCGCCGGTCTTCAGACCAAAGGTCGTGCCGCGGTCATATACCAGATTAAACTCGGCATAGAGGCCGCGCCAGCGCAATTGTGCCTGCTTTTCTTCCGCGGTGAACGGCTGGTTCATCCGGCGGCGGACCAGTTTGGGAAAGACATCCAGAAAGGCATTGCCCACATCGCGGGTCAACGCGAAATTCTGTTCGAACAAGGCATCGCTGCTATTTTCGAGATGATCGTAGAATATGCCGCCGACGCCGCGATGGACGTTGCGATGCGGTATCCAGAAATAATCCTCCGCCCATTTGCGATATCGTTCATACACATCTGGGCCATAAGGCGCGCAAGCGGCACGCAGTCGCGCATGGAAATCGGCCGTATCCTCTGCATAGGGGATAGGAGGGTTCAGGTCCGCGCCCCCGCCAAACCAGCTTTTCGTCGTCACAAGATAGCGGGTATTCATGTGGACGGCGGGCACATGTGGGTTCGCCATATGCGCGACCAAGCTGATCCCGGTGGCAAAGAAATTGGGGTCCTCCGCCGCACCATGAATGGTTTTGGCAAATTCGGGGTTAAAGCTGCCACCGACGGTGGAAACGTTCACGCCGACTTTCTCAAAGATCTTGCCCTTCATGACGCCGCGCACGCCGCCGCCGCCGGGGGAGCCGTCATGATCGTTCCGGTCCCATGGCATAAACGCGAATGCCGCATCGGACCCGGCTTCGCGCTCGATAGCCTCAAAGGCTGCGCAAATGCTGTCGCGCAGCGATTCAAACCATGTGCGTGCGGCCTGTTGGCGATGATCTAATGTCAGGGTCATAGATTGGCTCTCGGAAATGAGTGGGTCTGGCGCAGACCTTCAGCTAGCGCGATGCCAGCCGATACGGAAATGTTCAAGGACCGAAATCCGGCGGCCATGGGGATATAGACCCGCGCGTCGGCCCGTGCATGGACTTCGGGCGGTGCGCCGCGGCTTTCGGAGCCCATCAAAATCACATCGTCAGGTTGAAACGCGAACTCGGGCAGGGGGGTAGAGGCTTTGCTGGACATCAAAACGATCCGTGCGCCGTCCAATGACGCGAGAAACGCTGCCCAATCGGGATGCCGCTGAATTTTTACATGATCGATATAATCCATTCCGGAGCGTTTCAGCGCGCGTTCGGAAAATGCGAAACCACATGGCTCGATGATGTCGCACGTCACGCCAAAACATGCAGAGGTGCGCAAAACGGCACCGACATTTCCTGCCATGTCCGGCTGATACAGCGCGATGCGCATGTCACACTCCTCACTAAAACCTATGTCGCGGCGATTAGCGCGTATCACCGCCGACGCACAAATGGTTATTGCGATGCGGGCATGGCAGCAGACACATTCTGCACCCGCGCGCGGCGGCAATGCAACCAGCATATCCGCAAAGCGCCGCATGGGAAAATGCACCACGCCGCTAAAATTCGGGCATCATCCGCCGTAACATTGGATACGACCACGCGGTCATGGCTTCACCAACTGCCGTGTTGGGGCACTGGACCGCCAGAAATCATGACCGCGCTTGGTCCATAAAGCGTCGCTGCTTGGCCGCAACGCTTGCACATATCGGCTTCCGGATGTTGCCCACCCACGTCGCTCCGGAAGCCGGTACATCTTATTATTTGAATGGACCCGTCGCCCGCGGGCAGCGGCGCGCATGCATGCCCCGCATTCCGGAGCGGCCCTGTCACGCAATGGAGATCAGGCATAATGATAGCAGGAAGTTGGAGCGGGTAAGGGGAATCGAACCCCTCTAGCTAGCTTGGAAGGCTAGTGCATTACCACTATGCTATACCCGCGACGGACCAAATGGCCGTTAGAAGCGCCGCTATTGCCATTATCCGACGCAAGCGTCAACGCTCTCGTTGCAAAAGAAAGGGCCGCAAAAGCGGCCCTGTCCATTAACGGTCAAATCGCATCAATGCTTCTTGTCGGCCCAGATGGTCCGATAGGACATGAATGCCAATAGCGTGAAGATTAAGAGGAAGCCGAGCGCAGCCCAACCCGCACTCTTGCGGTTTTCCATCTTTGGTTCCGCGGTCCAGGTTAGGAACGCCGCAACGTCTTTCGCCATCTGCTGCTTGGTCGCCTTTGTGCCATCATCATAGGTGACCTGATCATCTGCGGCCAGTGGCGGCGCCATAGCGATGTTCAAATTGGCAAACCAAGGGTTGAAGTGCAGGCCAGGAGGTGTTGCAGCGTCCGGGAATTCCTTCAGCAGCTCTTTGCCTTCTTCATTCTTGTAGCCCGCTTGATCACGGTAACCGAGCAGCAATGAATATACATAAGCAGGACCGCCCTCACGCGCCTTGGTGATCAAGGAAAGATCGGGTGGAAGCGCATTATTGTTTGCCGCACGCGCTGCCGTTTCGTTCGCAAATGGCGAAGGAATCTTGTCAGCAGGAATGCCGGGACGCGTTGCAGGTTCACCCGTTTCAGGGTTGATGCTTGGCACTTCGGTCTTCCAACCCTTGGCCAATGCCTTCACTTGGTCTTCGGAATAGCCCAATGCTGCAAAGTCGCGGAACGCAACCAGCTTCAAACTGTGGCACGCCGAACATACTTCGGAATACACCTTCAACCCGCGCTGCAACTGACCGCGGTCAAATTTGCCAAGCGGCCCATCATGCGCGAACGTGACGGGCAAGGTCTCTTCGTGAAAACCAGCTTCAACCGTAGGTAAAGCAGGCTCCTTAATCGCCGAAACGATCGTGTCCCCAAGACCAAGCAACAGCATACCGCTGAAAAACAGGCCTACTAAAAAAGCAACTAAACGAACCATGATTATGCTTTCCCTGTTTTACGCAGCCGCTGGAAGCGGTTTGCCCGTGACGGCTTCGGTGATTGAATTGGGCAACGCAAGCGGCCGTTCAATGCGCGAGACAATCGGCAGAATGATCAAGAAATGGGCGAAATAATATGCCGCTGCAATCTGGCTGAGCACGACCCATTGGGTATAGGGTGGCTTGCCACCGCAATAGGTCAGAACGACCAAGCTTGGGATCAGGCCGTACCAGAAGAACTTACGGAACAACGGGCGATAGTGGCCCGAGCGTACTGGTGATGTGTCCAGCCAAGGCAGGAAGAACAACAACAGGATCGAACCGAACATTGCAAGCACGCCCATCAGCTTTGCTGGGATGATGATGATGCCCGTGAAGGGAATGCCGAAGTCGACGGTGAACGCTTTCAAAATCGCGTAGAATGGCAAGAAATACCATTCAGGGACAATATGCGCTGGCGTCGAAAGTGGATTTGCCGGGATATAATTGTCCGGGTGACCCAACATATTTGGCGCAAAGAATGTCACTGCGACAAAGAAGATCAAGAAGATCCCCAAGCCGAAGCCATCTTTTGCCGTGTAATAAGGGTGGAAAGGAACCGTGTCCTGTTCACCCTTTACGGAAACGCCCGTTGGGTTTGACGACCCTGGAATGTGCAATGCCCACACGTGCAGGATGATGACGCCAGCAATGACGAACGGCATCAGATAATGCAACGAGAAGAAGCGGTTCAAAGCGGCTTGGTCTGGCGCAAAGCCACCCAGCAGCAATTGGCGGAGTGGCTCACCCACCAGAGGAATTGCGGAGAAGAAGCCGGTGATGACCTGTGCGCCCCAGAAGCTCATTTGGCCCCATGGAAGAACATAGCCCATGAACGCGGTCGCCATCATCAACAGGAAGATGGTAACCCCAAGCAACCAGATCATTTCACGCGGCGCTTTGTACGAACCGTAGAATAGACCGCGGAAGATATGGATATACACCACGATGAAGAAGAAGCTTGCGCCGTTCATATGTGCATAACGCAGGAACCAGCCAGCGTTCACGTCGCGCATGATGTGCTCAACGCTGTTGAACGCGCCGTCGACGCTTGCATAATAATGCATAGCAAGGACGATGCCGGTGACAATCTGGATAACCAAAGCGACGCCCGCAAGGACGCCGAAGTTCCAGAAATAATTGAGGTTGCGTGGCACGGGATAACCGGCGCCAACTGCGTTATATACGAGGCGCGGCAAGGGGAGGCGTTCATCCACCCACTTAGCGACCGTGCCCTGCGGCTTATATTCTTGTGCCCAAGGGAAGCTCATTACGTTCTAGCTCCTCAACCGATTTTAACGACTGTGTCAGAAAGGAATGCATATTCCGGAACGTTCAGGTTCAGCGGTGCTGGACCCTTCCGGATACGCGCGGCGGTGTCATAATGCGAACCATGGCATGGGCAGAAATAGCCGCCATACTCACCTTTAACTTCGCCAGAGGCGGCGCCCAGTGGCACGCAACCCAAATGGGTGCAAACGCCAAGCGTGATTAACCAATTTTCTTTGCCGGGCTTGGTGCGGTCGGCCAGTGTTTGCGGGTCACGCAAGGATCCCACATCAACCTTGTTTGCCGCTTCGATTTCGGCAGGTGTCAGGTTGCGGATAAACACGGGCTGCTTGCGCCAGCTGGTCTTGATCGCTTGACCGGGCTCGATGGCCGCAATGTCAAACTCGACAGAGGCTTGCGCGAGCACATCGGCGCTCGCGCTCATTTGCGAGACCAAAGGCATGGCGACCGCTGCTGCGCCAACACCGGCAAAGCTTACGGTTGCGATATGGATGAAATCGCGGCGACGAACGCCTTCACCCTGCGCTGTTGCCTGCGTTTCGGTAACAGCTGGGGCTGCGGACTTAACCTTGCTGGCTGCCTTCGCCGGCTTTTTTCCTGCGCCACTGGTCTTTTTGACTGTCGACATAATCTGCCCTTTTTGCGTCGCGGGACGAACCCGCGCAATATCCTCGAAATTCTATCGCTTTCATCTTACGCACACAAATTGGCTTCAGGTTAGGGCGATTCAGCGGCCTGATAGACGGCTTTCAAGCAATTTGCCAACAAGGAATTTTGCCATCAGTGCGTCAAATGTTGCCAGTTGAGTTGCATTTTACGAAACCAACGCAAATTGGCCGCTAAAGCTTGCTTATAGCAACATAATAGGCCTAAAGGGCGCAAATTTTAAACGAATATTGTTGGAGTATGCCCCATGGCGATGTGGACGCCGGAAAGCTGGAGAGACGCAACGGGCATTCACATGCCTGTGTACAAGGACGCGGCTGCTTTGGCTGCGACAGAAAATACGCTCCGCAATTACCCGCCGCTGGTCTTCGCAGGCGAAGCACGTAATCTCACGGACGACCTCGCTAAGGTCGCAGATGGTAAGGCGTTTCTGCTGCAGGGTGGCGATTGCGCCGAGAGTTTTGCCGAGTTTCATCCCAACAATATCCGCGATACATTCCGTGTCATCTTGCAAATGGCGGTTGTCCTAACTTTTGCGGGTAAGCTGCCCGTGGTGAAGCTTGGCCGCATGGCGGGGCAATTCGCCAAGCCACGCTCGACCCCGACCGAAACCATCAATGGCGTGGAGCTGCCCAGCTATTTTGGCGACATTATCAATGACATTGAATTCGTCGCCGAAGGCCGCGAACCCGACCCAGCGCGCATGGTCCGCGCTTATAGTCAGGCCGCGTCGACGCTCAATCTGCTCCGCGCCTTTTCGAATGGCGGCTATGCCAATCTGCAGCAGGTCAATGCCTGGACGCATGATTATATGGGCCGTTCACCTTGGGCGCAGAAATATAAAGAAACGGCTGATCGTATCAGCGAGGCTTTGGCCTTCATGGAAGCATGCGGCATTACACCAGAGACCGTGCCACAGATAAAGGGCACCAGTTTCTACACGAGCCATGAGGCTTTGTTGTTGCCTTATGAGCAGGCAATGACCCGGCAGGACAGCTTGACGGGTGGTTGGTATGACACGTCAGCGCATTTCTTGTGGATTGGGGATCGTACGCGGTTTGAAGGGTCGGCGCATGTCGAATTTCTGCGCGGCATCGGGAACCCAATTGGTATCAAATGCGGCCCAAGCCTTGCGCCTGATGCGTTGCTGCGGATGCTCGACACGTTGAATCCAGCGCGGGAGGCTGGACGGATTACGCTGATCTCGCGTTATGGCTATGACAAGGTTGAGAGCGGGTTGCCGACATTGGTGCGCGCTGTTCAGCGTGAAGGGCATCCCGTCATTTGGTCTTGCGATCCGATGCACGGCAATGTCGTCAAATCTGCCAGCGGGTACAAGACGCGGCCGTTTGAACGCATCTTGGCCGAAGTGCGCGGCTTCTTTGCCGTGCACCGTGCTGAGGGCAGCTTCGGTGGCGGCATCCATATCGAAATGACGGGCCAAAATGTGACCGAGTGTACGGGCGGCGCGGTCGATGTAACTGACGAAGGTCTGGCGGATCGATACCACACGCATTGCGACCCGCGTTTGAATGCGGCCCAGTCACTGGAGTTGGCGTTCCTGCTGGCCGAAATGTTGAACCAGGAAATGACCGAGCGCGCGAAAAAGGCAGCTTAGGACTGCCTTTTGATAATTATCGCGCCTTAATTGGTGACCGATTCCAGCCGGTAGCCGTAACCGAATACCGTAAAAATCCGGAAACCGTTTCTGGGCTGCAAGTCCAGCTTTGCCCGCACGCGTGAAATGTGCATGTCCAGTGTCCGTGTCGCTAAGCTTGCCGACGTGCGCCATATGGTTTGCATGATATGATCGCGTGACAATGTGCGGTCTGTGTTTTTGAAGAACATTTCGGCAAGCTCAAATTCTTTCGCCGTCAAAACAATAATCTGGCCGTTAAGGGACACGCTCTGGTCGATCCTGTTCAACATGTAAGCGCCATGGGTCACCTGTGTGTCAAAGGCGCCGCTTCGGGCATTCCGGCGCAACAGTGCGTTAACCCGTGCCGCAATAACCGAGCGATCTTCGGGCTTCGTGATATATTCGTCTGCGCCCGCATTCAACGCGTCGGCAATATCCCGCGTTGCCGACCTATTTGCCATCATGATGATGGGCGGGCGTTCCGGTAGCGTCTCACACATCCAATGAAAAAGAGATGCACCATTTTTGCGCCGAATATTCCAATCCATGATGGCAAGGTCAAACATTTCGGTTGATATGGTATCGGAAAACGCATCGCCGTCAGTAAAGCCCACGGCTTCATGCCCTAATTCTTCAATGATTTCTGTAAGGTGCACCACAACATCGGACTCATCGTCAGCAATTGCTACTCTCATATATTGGTCCGCCCCTCAGCCACCAGCCGATAATTACGGCAATGATAGTTGATTAAGCGTTAAAACTTTCACTTACCAGATAGCCGCTGAAGCTTTTACATTGATTTACAACATTTTATGCAGCCAAAAGGCAATCTATCAGGTCGTATCTGCGCTTGCAGTGATCTCATAACTGCGCTGGTAGGGGATGAGAGAAATGGCTGGGGCGGCAGGGATCGAACCTGCGAATGGCGGCATCAAAAGCCGCTGCCTTACCGCTTGGCGACGCCCCAGCAAGCCAGTAAACTGGCCGTTGCGGGCGGCTTATATCGTGGTAATTATATTGCGCAACCGCTTAATCAATGCGTTGCACCCAGCCATGGCTATCTGCGGCAATTCCACGCTGAATATCCACAAGTTTTGCGCGGATTTGCTGAGTCATTTGCCCTGCGCCACCCGCGCCGATGGTGAAACTGCCCTTTGCGGACTGCACTTTTCCGACCGGCGTGACAACCGCTGCGGTGCCACAGGCGAACGCTTCCAATAATCGGCCCGATTCTGCATCCGCACGCCATTGGTCAATCGCGTAGCGTTCTTCGCGCACATTTAGCCCCTGTTCCCGCGCTAAGGTCAGCACAGAATCGCGGGTAATGCCCTCCAATATCGTTCCATCGGCCGGCGGCGTGATCATCGACCCGTCATCGAACAAGAAAAACAGGTTCATGCCGCCCAGCTCTTCGACCCAGCGATGTTCGGCGGCGTCGAGAAACACAACTTGATCGCAGCCCTGTTTGATGGCTTCCGATTGCGCAACAAGGCTTGCCGCGTAATTGCCGCCGCATTTTGCCGCGCCCGTGCCGCCGGGCGCTGCGCGGGTGTAATGTTCCGAGACCCAGATGGATATCGCGGGCGCGCCGCTCTTGAAATAGTTGCCAGCGGCCGACGCGATAACCATGAACAGATATTCGGCAGACGGCTTCACGCCCAGAAACACTTCGCTCGCGATCATGAAGGGGCGCAGATAGATCGAGCCGCCGTCAACCGGTGGGAACCAATCCTTGTCGACCTCGACCAATTGTTTGCACGCCTGCAAAAACATATCTTCCGGCAATTCTGGCATCGCGAGCCTTTTGGCCGAGCGTTGGAAGCGGCGGGCATTTTGTTCGGGGCGAAACAGCGCCATCCCGCCATCCGCGAGGCGATAAGCCTTTAATCCTTCAAAAATCTCTTGCGCATAATGCAATACAGCTGTTGCAGGATCGAGCATCAGCGGTCCACGCGGGCCGACCTTGGCGTCATGCCATCCTTGGGCATCCGAATAACGGATTGTGACCATATGATCGGTAAATACGCGGCCAAAACCAGGATCGGTTAGCTGTGCGGCGCGGTCGGCTGGATCAACTGGATTTGGGTTTGCCTCAAAAGGAAATGCGCCAACGCTCATGTATGCTCTCGTTTATTAGGGTCTTGCGCTGTCCTATGGGCTAGGCCAAGATACGTCAATATGGCTGTCCCATCTTCTGTTTCTGTCGCGCCGACCGCTTCACCTCTGTTCCTGCGTGAACATGAAGTGCGGCGCGGCGTCGAGCTTTTGTTTTTTGGCTATACGCGGCTGACGCGTGCGATTGATGATGGCTTGGCTGAACATGGCCTTGGTCGCGCGCATCATCGCGCGCTCTATTTTATCGCACGACAACCCGATCTGCCGATTAGCGCATTGCTCAAAATTCTTGCGATCACCAAGCAATCGCTTGGCCGCGTCCTGACCGATTTGGGGGACAAAGGCCTTGTCGAAACACGCACGGGCCATGTTGACCGTCGCCAGAAATTATTGCGCCTGACCGCCGACGGCATGATATTCGAGGCGCAGTTGTTTGATGCCCTGCGCAACAGCCTGGCCGCTGCTTATGCCGCAGCGGGGCAAGAATCGGTAACTGGCTTTTGGCGCGTTCTCGAAGGTTTGATACCTGCAGAGGACAAAGCCATGGTCATAGCCCTGCAAAAGGATATTTGATGCGCGACACACTCATCCGGCTTGAACAGACCATCGCCCAGCGTGCGCATGCCGCGCCGGACAGCAGTTATGTCGCATCGTTGTTCGCCAAAGGCCGCGGCAAAATTGCGCAGAAGGTGGGTGAAGAAGCTACCGAGACCATCATCGCTGCGCTTTCGGGCGACGCGCAGCAGGTGACGGCTGAGTCCGCTGACCTGATTTTTCACCTTATGATATTGCTGCGCGCTGCTGGCGTGACACTGGATGATGTGTTGGCTGAACTCGACCGCAGGGAAGGCGTGTCTGGTTTGGTGGAAAAGGCGGCGCGCGGAAAAGATGGGGAGTGAAACATGCCGATTGATCCGACTTTGGAATATGACGACCAAAACATCTTCGCCAAAATCCTGCGCCGAGAGATACCATGCCGCCAAGTGTTCGAGGATGAATGGGCGCTCGCCTTTCACGACATAAACCCGCAAGCGCCTGAACATGTTCTTGTCATTCCCAAGGGCGCTTATGTCAGCTGGGATGATTTCAGTACCAAAGCCACCGACGCCGAAATAGCCGGATTTGTCCGCGCCGTTGGCCATGTCGCGCGCGAACTGGGGTTGGTCGAGACAGGATATCGGCTGCTTGCCAACATAGGAATGGATTCGCATCAGGAGGTTCCGCACCTGCATGTCCATATTTTCGGTGGAAAACCGCTTGGCCCCATGCTTATGCGGTGAAATTAATTTGCGCGGCGACAATTTGAGGCTAGGTTCCGCGCGATAAGAAATCCATCGGGGAGATTATGATGGCCGTTGAGCAGCAATCCGTGATGCAGCGCATGTTCGCGCGCAAAACGATCGCACAAGTACAAAGAGAGTCAGCGAACAGCGAACTGAAACGTTCGTTGGGCAAATGGAACCTTCTGCTGTTGGGCGTAGGCTGCATCATCGGTGCAGGTATCTTCGTCCGTACGGGCAGTGCCGCTGCTTTGCATGCTGGCCCTGCCGTTATGTTGTCGTTCGTGGTTGCCGGTATCGTCTGCGCGTTCGCCGGCCTGTGCTATGCAGAACTCTCCTCGACACTGCCTGTGTCGGGATCGGCTTATACCTATAGCTATACCACTTTGGGTGAATTTGTCGCCTGGATCATGGGTGCACTTCTCCTCCTTGAATATGGTTTGGCGGCTTCCGTCGTTGCCGTTGGCTGGGGTGGATATGTGGTCAGCCTGCTCGCGGATTTCGGCCTTGTCATTCCGCCGCAATTCACGGGACCCACCGGACATGCCGTGATGCGTGACGGTGCACCCTTGATCGTTGATGGCGTCGCCGTGACTGCGATTTTCAACCTACCAGCCTTCCTCATCTGCATGGTGCTCGCGCTTTTGTTGATGGTCGGCGTGTCCGAATCGGCCAAGGTGAATAACGTCATTGTGGCGATTAAAGTCAGCGTGCTCGCCGCGTTCATTCTGGTCGGTGGATATATCGTATTGAACAATTTGCCCGAATTGATGGCGAAGAATTGGACGCCATTCATTCCAGAAAATACAGGCGATGGCCAATTCGGTGTTGACGGCATTATGCGCGCCGCGTCGATCGTGTTCTTTGCCTATATCGGCTTCGAAGCGGTTTCGACCGCTGGACAAGAAGCCAAAGACCCGAAGCGGGATATG
Organism: Sphingomonadales bacterium 28-55-16; assembly: GCA_002278855.1. Classification (GTDB taxonomy): domain Bacteria; phylum Pseudomonadota; class Alphaproteobacteria; order Sphingomonadales; family Sphingomonadaceae; genus Sphingorhabdus_B. Next base: position 4,404 of record NCGG01000006.1, on the reverse strand, counting down.
CCATTTGGCATCATCGGTTCGTTGGTTGTCTGCACCGTCATTTACATGCTGGTCGCGGCGATCATGACCTTGCTGGTGCCTTATGCGTCGCTCAACGTTCCAGATCCCGTCGCCGTCGTGGTCGACAGCTTTGGTCCGCAGTGGTCTTGGTTGGCAAAGACAATCAAGGTCGGTGCGATCATCGGTCTGACATCGGTGGTTCTGGTGTTGATGTATGCACAAACCCGTATCTTCTACACAATGGCCCGCGATGGTCTGTTGCCGAAGATCTTCTCAAAGGTGCACCCACGTTTCCACACGCCCTACATCAACACATTGTTGGTCGGCACGATCACTGCGGTTGCCGCGGGTTTCTTTGACATCAACGTTCTGGGTGACATGACCTCAGTCGGGACATTGGCGGCATTTGCCATCGTTTGCCTGTCGGTGATTTATTTGCGCCGTGCAGCGCCTGAACTGCCACGGGGTTTCTCGGTACCATTTTATCCAGTTGTTCCGATCCTGGGCATATTGTCATGCCTGTATCTGATCACGTCGGTGCCTTACAATGTTCTGATGTTCTTTGTGTATTTCCTGGTCGGGGCAATCCTATTGTATTTCATCTATGGCATGCGCAATTCGAACCTGCAGCATGACCAAAGCATGGATGATGCGCCGGATATGGGTGAGTTTCCTGGTCCAGTTGTGGACTAAGGCTTGCGACAGATAAAAATAGGATAGGGGCGCTTCGGTGCCCCTTTTCTTTGCCTTAGTTACGCGGGGTAACGCGCAGAGGCTGTGTGGTGCCGGGGCGTGTGAACAGCTTCCCCTTTTCGCACCATAAGACCAAAGCAAGCGCCACAAGCCCGCAACAGAAAAAGCCGAAGGCGACCGGAAAAACGGTGCCGTCAAACTGTTGCCCGATCAATGCACCAAGTGATGCGGCCAGAACCGTGCGGACAAAGGTCTGGAATGATGATGCCGCACCTGCGACATGGCCAAAGGGCGTCATCGCAATTGACGAGAAGTTCGAACCGATAAAGCCAATCATCGCCATATTACCGGTCAGCAGAAATAGGAAAATCGGCAGCGATTTTGGCACAAAGGTTGCCGCAAGCAATTGCAACCCACCAAGTGCAATGAAGGTCAGCAGCGCAGTTTGCGACACCCGACGTGCGCCAAAACGTTCAACGATACGCGAATTGGTGAAATTCGAAGCAGCAATCCCAATAGCGATGATGGCAAAGCCAATGGTGAAGAAATCCGCCGCGTTGAAAACCTTGTCGAACATTTGTTGCGAGCTGTTGAGATAGCCGAACAATGCGCCCTGTGTGACGCCAGCACCAATCATATAGCCAGCAGAGCTGCGGTTCAGGACGACAATCTTCCACGCCTTGGCCAGCGCCTTTGGCTGAATGGGAATGACATTTTCTGGTGCCAATGTCTCGGGCAAGCGCACATAGACCCAGATTGATGCGGCCACCGCCATGAACGCCATTAAGTCAAAAATCGTACGCCAGCCTGCAAACAGCAACACCAGTTGGCCGATGGTCGGCGCGACGATGGGTACGATCATGAAGATTAAAAAGATGGTCGACATGCGCCGCGCCATTGCGTCGCCCTCAAACTGATCGCGGATAACCGAGATTACCAGCACCCCCATCGCGGCAGCAAGCAGCCCATGGACAAAGCGCATGAGGAGCATGATTTCAAAATCCGGCGCGAATGAGCATGCGAGCGATGATATCGCCGCGCCGATTGTTGCAATCAACAATATCGGCTTGCGACCATAGCGATCCGACAGCGGACCGTAGATAAGCGCACCTATCCCAGTGCCCGCCAAAAACGTCGAAATAATATATTGAATCTGGTTAGGGTCGGCAATCCCAAGGCCACGGACCATCGCGGGGAAGGCGGGTAACATCGCGTCTATGGCAAGCGCGTTAAGTGCCATGAGCGACGACATCATAACGGTTAGCTCGCGCGGACCGAGGGCTTTCTTAGCAGGATTCTGAGTTGGCATTTTCTGGCTATGCGGGAGCCGCGGACATTTTGCCACCCGCTAAATCGTCACAGAAGCCCTGAACTGCGCAGGCTCGTGAAACCGTTTTTGCCAATGATGATATGGTCATGCACCGCAATTCCGAATTTTTTGCCGGCGTCGGCAATGTCGCGGGTCATTGCAATATCCTGCCGGCTGGGGGCGCTATCCCCGCTTGGATGGTTATGGACAAGGATGATCGCAGCTGCGCCAAGATCCATCGCACGTCGGATAACCTCGCGCGTATAAATTGCAGATTGATCGATGGAACCTTCGCTCGCAATCTCATCACGGATCAGCATATTTTTGCTGTTGAGATACAGCGTGCGCACACGCTCAATCGTCAGATGCGCCATATCTGCGCGCAGATAATCGAGCAAAGATTGCCATGAGGAGAGGATGGGCAACGCGCGCACAGGCTCGCTCAACAGGCGCAGCGCGGCAAGCTGAACGATTTTTAAGGCCGCGACGCTCGTCTCACCCATCCATTTTTCTTGCAAAACATTGTCTGCCTCTGCAGTCAGCACGGCTGCTAAACTGCCATATCGGTGAATCAAATCCTTCGCGATCTGCTTGGTATCGCGGCGCGGGATAGCGAGCGCGAGCAGATATTCGAGCACTTCATGGTCATGCAGGCTGTCGCCATTTTTCTCCAGCAATCGTTTGCGCAGACGCGCACGGTGCCCAGCGCCATGATGTTCCGTCTTGTCCGCGCGTTCTGTCATCACTGCTATCCTTTTGTGATAGAACCCTTTTCTGTGAATTTCGTGTCCCGCGCAAGTCACTTGGCGCGCAGGGCGTTACAATCCGGCGGACTTTCCCGCATTTGAAGGATGGGCAGGATATTGTCGACGAAGCAGCGACCGATCATGGCGATGTGCACCCCTGTAATGATGCGCGGTGGCGGCGCGCCCGAATGGGACTCGCGCTGCCCATAACCTCCCCATTATATGCAGAAGTATAGGTCGTGGCAGGGTTACTGCGGCCTTTTCTTTTGCATCGCAACATTCTTGGGGCCGACCTGTTGACTTGGCGCGGAGCGTCTCCTAAAGCGCCGTTGCCTAGGCGGGGTTTGCCCGATTTTGAGGTGGTTTCCCTTAATTCGAAAGGATGGAATCACATGAATTCGCATAACCCCGGGCAGGACAATGGCGGCAAAAGCGACGCTCGGCTCGATTCTTTGGATTTGCAGCTGAAAGCAGCGCGGAAAGCCGAAGCGGTTCGCGCGGGTAAGGATCAGGTTCCGGCCAAAGGGATGCGGCAAGGGAATAGGGTTTTGACCGAGCTGATTGCGGGTCCGGCTGGTGGTGCTTTGGTAGGCTGGTTGCTTGACCGCTTGCTGGGTATCGCACCTGCGCTCCTGTTGACGTGCATGTTTTTGGGCATTGCAGTCGCCTTCAGGAACATAATAAAGATTTCAGCTGAGCGTCCGGACTAATCTGGGCGCTTGACGCGTATATAACAGGGTAGTGAACGTGGCAGGCGAAAGCGGCAAAATCGATCCGATGTACCAGTTCAAGATTGAGCCGCTCGCGCAGCTTAATCTTGGTGGTTATGACGTCTCCTTCACCAATTCTTCGTTGTTTATGGTGCTTGTCCTTGGTGCGCTGTGGGTATTCATGGCGGGCGGAATGAAGCGTCAAATGGTCCCCGGCCGCTGGCAAATGGCTGTCGAAGGCGTCACAGGCTTCATCAACGACATGTTGACCGCGAATGTTGGTCCCGAAGGCAAGAAATATGTGCCTTTGGTCTTTTCATTGTTCATGTTCATCCTGATGGCGAACTTCATGGGCATGATGCCTTTTGGTATCGTTCCTGGCGTGCATCCGTTCACGATTACAAGCCACCTGACGGTGACCGCTGTGCTGGCGCTGTTCAGCTTTGGCACCGTATTGGTCGTTGGCTTTTGGAAGCATGGCTTTCACTTTTTCAGCCTGTTCGTGCCCGAAGGCACGCCTTGGTGGTTGCTTTGGCTGATCCCAGTCATTGAACTTTTCTCGTTCATGATCCGTCCCTTCAGCCTCGCGCTGCGTTTGTTTGTTGCGATGACGGCAGGCCATATCATGATGAAGGTGCTCGCCGGATTTGTGATCAATGGCTTGAACGCTGAGGCCGCCTGGGTCCCGCTTATTGTCAGTATCCCGGCTTTCATGCTGATGATCGGCATTACGTTGCTCGAATTGCTGGTATGCGCAATTCAGGCTTATGTTTTCGCGCTTTTGACGTCGCTATACATCAACGACGCCGTCAATTTGCACTAAGTTTCCAACCACTAAGTTTATTTTTAACAGGAGTTATTATCATGGACGCAGAAGCAGCCCAAATGATCGGTGCCGGTCTGGCAGCAATTGGTGCCGGTATCGCCGCTGGCGGTGTTGGTAACG
>NCGG01000031.1 GCA_002278855.1 Sphingomonadales bacterium 28-55-16 | reverse complement strand
ACGCGCCTGAACACCGCCATTGTTGGGGTCCATGATATCACCAAAGCGCGCCGAACTCGTGCCCGTGCCACCGCTGATGAAATGATCGATTTGACGCATGTATCTTCTCCTAATTCCGTCCGTCGCCAATGCCCGTGTCGGCCCGTTATTGCAACCACAGCTTATTATGGTTCAAAAATCGGCAACGGTGCATATATGGGCGCAAGAACGCCGCAATATCCTCCTACATTATCCGCCTACATTTTTCGGGAACCCCCATGATTACGCTATTGGTTCGAACCTCGTTACTGGCGATCGCGATCACTGCGCCAGCTGCTCATGCGCAGGAGGCTGCCGAACCGATGATCATTGTCACTGGCAAAGGGCTCGACCAGACCAAGGGGGATCCAGCTTATGGTTCCGTGGACATCGACCGAGCGCGCTTGACCAGCGAGGCATCGGGACGGATCGAAAATGTCCTCGCCGATGTCGCGGGATTTCAACAGTTCCGCCGATCGGACAGCCGTTCGGCCAACCCTTCCGCACAAGGTGCAACGCTGCGCGCGCTTGGCGGCAATGCTTCCAGCCGAACGCTCGTGCTGCTCGATGGCGTGCCACAGGCCGACCCGTTTTTCGGCTATATCCCTTTTAGCGCGATTGCGCCGGAGCGCTTGTCCTCAGTCCGCGTGACACGCGGCAGCGGCAATGGCGCTTTTGGTGCCGGCGCAGTGGCTGGCACTATTGAGCTAAACAGCGCGGGACGCACCGACTTGCCCGATGCATCCTTGTCGGCATTCTATGGTAGCAACAACGCGCAGGAAGTGTCGGCGGGCGTTGCGACCGACCTTGGCGCTGGGTTTGTTAGCCTTTCGGGTCGCTGGGACCGCGGCGATGGATTTTTCACGGCGCCGATGGCGACACGCCAGCCAAGTGATGTGCCTGCGGCTTATGATAGCTGGTCAACGGGCTTGCGCGCGGTCGCACCGTTAAAGCAGGGCGTGGAACTTCAATTCCGGGGGCTCATATTTCAAGACAATCGCACGTTGCGCTTTGCAGGTGCGGACAGCAGCTCCGAAGGGCAAGACGCAAGCATACGCCTTGTCGCGCAGGGCCGCTGGCAAGTCGATGCCCTGGCCTATCTCCAGGCCCGCAATTTTACGAATATCGTCATCAGCGCCACATCCTTGCGCAAAACGTTGGACCAACGAAACACGCCCTCCACCGGACTAGGCGGAAAAATCGAAATCCGTCCGCCCGTTGGCAGCGATCACCAATTGCGCATTGGTGCCGATGCCCGTTTGTCGGAGGGCGCACTTTTCGAAGATGCCTATAGCGCGGTCACGGGGCTTGTCACCGCGCGCCGCAACGCAGGCGGGAATTTAGCGACCTTGGGCGTCTTTGCAGAGAATGATTGGAATATCGGCGCCGTGACGCTGACAGGTGGCCTGCGCGCAGACCGCTGGACCATCGACAACGGCTTTTTTGTGGAGCGCAGCGCGAACGGCACATCCGTGCGCGACGACAAATTTGCTCATCGCGCACGTTGGCAGACAAGCGCGCGTGCCGGCGCGCTTTATGCTGCTGGCGGCGGCTTTGCCTTGCGCGCGGCCGCTTATACCGGCTTTCGTTTACCCACGTTGAATGAACTATACCGGCCCTTCACGGTGTTTCCCGTTGCCACCCGCGCCAATGCAGCTTTGGAGGTAGAAAAGCTGCGCGGCGTTGAGGCCGGCTTCGATATCCGTCCCGCCAATAGCCTCTCGTTTGGCGCAACCATTTTTTACAACCGGCTGAATGACGCGATAGCCAATATCACCATTGGTACGAATGTGCGCCAGCGCGGCAATGTCGACGCTATCATCGCCAAGGGCGTTGAACTTTCGGGCCAAGCCATATCAGGGGCGTTCGCCCTGTCGGGCTCTTACGCCTTTAGCGACAGCAAAGTAAGGGCATCGGGCAGCGCGATTGCGCTTAATGGTCTCTCCCCTGCACAAAGCCCGCGTCATGTGGCCAACGCCACGATACGCTGGACGCCACATGCAGGGACCGTGCTATCGGCAACCGCGCGCTATGTCGGCGCGCAGTTTGAGGATGATCTGGAAAGCAACATGCTGCCATCTGCGCTCACCGTGGACGGCTTTGCGCAAATCCCGCTCACCAAACAGGTCGCATTGACGGGCCGTGTCGAAAATATCTTCAATGCAGCGGTGGTGACGCGCAAGGTCGAATCCTCCATCGACCTCGGCACGCCACGCATCTTGTGGATTGGGCTGAAGTTTACGACGCGCTAGATTGCATCATCTATCGCGCAACGTCAGATCGGCTTCGACGCGATTTTCGTTTTTTGCGATAGTGCATCCATTGTGGCCCACATCATGCTGCGGGCACCGCTAACACGCAGATAGAAAAAATCAAAATCGCTTCACTTGAGCGCACCTAACTTATAGGGTCAGAGTAACAGGAGTGGATATGATATGAAAAAACATTTGATAATTGGTGTCGCCGCCGCTGCCCTAAACGCGCTTTTGCCAGCAACTGCAGTTAACGCGCAAACCGCTTCTTCGGCCGTGACAGCCAGCAGCGAAGACGCCCGTTTGACGGCATTTCTCGATGCGGAATTCAGCACATATCTCAAGCAGCAGCCGCAAGTTGCGACGCGCCTTGGCATGCAAGATGGCGGAGATCGCTGGAACGACATTAGCGACGAGGCCGCTGCCGCAATGGTCAAATGGCGGGAAGCAAGCGTGACCCGAATGAAGGCCCAGTTTGACCGCAACACCCTTTCACCCGAAGCCCGCGTCAATTATGACATCTGGGCACTTGAGGCGGAGCGGGCTGCTCTTTCCGAGGCCAACCGCCTATACCGACCACCATTTTATTCGCGCCTATATTCCGCACATAGCCAACTTGCTGACTTCTTGGTCAACACACATGGGGTCGCGGATGTCACCGATCTTAAGAATTACATATCGCGGCTTCGCGGGATGCCAGCAGTCCTAGACAAGGCTATTGCCCTCACCGAGAAGAGCGCACGCGCAGGCATTCACGCACCGAAGTTCCAAATCGAATCCGTCATCTCGGGCAGTCAAAAACTGACCAGCGGTGCGCCTTTTGGTGCGGGCCCTGACTCAGCGCTTTGGGCAGATGTTCAGGCCAAAACAGAAGCGTTGGTCACGGCTGGCAAAATCCAGCGCAGCGAAGCTGATGCCTTATTGGCGGAAGCACGCAGTGCGATATTGGCACTGCAGCCAGCTTATGGCCGCGTCATCGCTTGGGCCAAAGCAAGCTTGCCAAATGCACCCAGCGGCCGTGTTGGTGCCATTTCCCTGCCCGGCGGCGCGGCGTATTATGCCAACGAGCTGAAGCTTAATACGACCACCGACTATTCCGCAGACGATATCCACAAGATCGGCCTGTTGATTGTCGTTGAGAAGTGACCCGTTATTTTCACTGAGAAGTGACCCGGGTGGTTGTCATATCCCGCGTTGCGGGTTTTGGGTCAAGAGGTT
>NCGG01000005.1 GCA_002278855.1 Sphingomonadales bacterium 28-55-16 | reverse complement strand
CATCGATGCGGGCTACACCGTAGAAGGCGATCTTCGCCGTAACACATCGATGAACATCAAGCGTTTGATGGATCTCGCCTGCTACCGTGGCCTTCGCCATCGTAAGGGCCTTCCCGTCCGTGGTCAGCGTACGCATACCAATGCGCGCACCCGCAAGGGCAAGTCCAAGGCAATCGCGGGCAAGAAGAAGTAATCATTTGGCATTTGCCTGATTATTTTTTCTTCGCATTTTCGAATAGGATACACATTATATGGCACGCGAACCACAGCGCATTAAAAAGCGGGAGCGCAAAAATATCTCGGCAGGCGTCGCGCACGTCAATGCCAGCTTCAACAACACAATGATCACGATCACCGATGCCCAAGGCAATGCAATCAGCTGGTCTTCGGCAGGAACCATGGGCTTTAAGGGCAGCCGTAAGTCGACGCCTTATGCAGCTCAGGTGGCCGCAGAAGACGCTGGCAAGAAAGCTGCTGAGCATGGTGTTCGGACATTGGAAGTCGAAGTTAAGGGCCCAGGTTCGGGTCGTGAATCGGCGCTACGCGCTTTGCAGGCTGTTGGTTTCACCATCACCTCGATCCGCGACGTGACTTCGATCCCGCACAACGGCGTTCGTCCTTCCAAGCGTCGGCGCGTCTAAGCATTCGTTTCAGGGGCGGCTGCTCAGTCGTTCCTTCTTTTACCCGCGAGCCGGCACGGTGCACCAAATTGCCGGTTTTGCAAAACCCAAGGGGAAATCCATGTCCGTCAATATCAAGAACTGGCAGGAACTGAAAAAGCCCAACGCGCTTGAACTCAAATCAGGTAGCGATGCGAAGCGTAAGGCAACTTTTGTTGCTGAGCCGTTGGAGCGGGGCTTTGGCTTGACGCTCGGCAACGCGCTTCGTCGCGTTTTGCTCTCGTCGTTGCAGGGCGCAGCAATCACTTCGATCAAGATCGAAAATGTACTGCATGAATTTTCGTCGCTTGCTGGCGTGCGTGAAGATGTCACTGACATTGTTCTGAACATCAAGCAGGTTGCCTTGAAGATGGAGGGCGAAGGTCCAAAGCGTCTTCAGCTTTCGGCAACTGGCCCTGGCGCTGTAACCGCTGGTGACATCGCTGTGTCGGGTGACATTCAAGTGATGAACCCTGATCTCGTCATCTGCCATCTTGATGATGGTGCGACCTTGAACATGGAAATCACTGCGGATAGCGGCAAGGGTTATGTTCCCGCCGTCGCCAACCGTCCTGCGGATGCGCCAATCGGCCTGATCCCTGTAGACAGCCTATATTCACCTGTACGTCAGGTAGCATATAAGGTCGACAATGCCCGTATCGGTCAAGAACTGGATTATGATAAGCTTTCGCTGACGATCGAAACCGATGGCACAGTGACCCCCGAAGATGCGGTGGCTTACGCTGCACGCATCCTTCAGGACCAGTTGCAAGTGTTCGTTCACTTCGAAGATTCGATGGCCGCATCTTCGCCGATGATCGGCATGGCTGCACCTTCGGCATCGTCCGAAGAATCGGATGCAAATCAGCTCAACCGTTACCTTCTCAAGAAGGTTGATGAGTTGGAACTGTCGGTTCGCAGCGCAAACTGCCTCAAGAACGACAACATCATCTACATTGGCGATCTCGTTCAAAAGAGCGAAGCCGAAATGTTGCGTACGCCTAATTTCGGTCGCAAATCGCTGAACGAAATCAAGGAAGTATTGTCGTCGATGGGCTTGCGCCTTGGCATGGACATCCCCGGATGGCCGCCAGAAAATATCGAAGAAATGGCCAAGAAGCTCGAACAAGAGCTGCTCGGTTAAATATTCCTGGGCCCGAGCAGTGCTTGGGCCCAGCAAAAAGGGCAAAATGGCCGCCCTGAACTGGCCAGGATCGGGGTACCTGATACGGCCCCCCTACGAACGAAGGAATGAAATATGCGCCATAAAGTTGGCCACCGTAAGCTGCAGCGAACCACGTCGCACCGTACTGCGATGCTGCGCAACATGGCAGCTTCGCTCATCAAGCATGAGCAAATCAAGACAACTTTGCCAAAGGCAAAGGAATTGCGCCCCTATATCGAAAAGCTGATTACGCTTGCGAAAAAGGGTGGCTTGTCCAACCGTCGCCTCGCGATGAGCCGTTTGATGGACGACACGCAGTTGGTGAAATTGTTTGACGAACTGGCGACACGTTATGCCGACCGCAGCGGCGGTTACAGCCGCGTGATCAAAGCTGGTTTCCGTGGTTCGGACGCCGCCCCGATGGGCGTGATCGAACTGGTTGACCGCAATGTCGATGCCAAGGGCCAAGATAGCGGTCCAGTCGACGTGATGGACGACGGCGAATAAACGCGCTTCTCACAACTAATTTTAAAAGGGCGGTATCCGGAAGGGTGCCGCCTTTTTTATGTGCCTTGGGCGCGGGATGCGACCTTAATGCACCGATTGCGCGCAATATGTTTGGCGTTATCTGGCGAACGCTTTACGCCTAAGATAAAGAATTGAGAGTTGGGGAAATGATTTTATGCGAAGTGCACTTTTGCTTGGGGCGGCGATCATGATGGCGCCCGTGTCGTCCATGGCCGTGGCCGAAGATGCGGCGAATGCGGACGTCGCGGCCACCCTGACCTATCCGAAAACCAAAACGGTCAATGTTGTTGATGTGCAATTCGGCGTGAAGGTTGCAGATCCCTATCGCTGGCTTGAGGATGACGTCCGCGTTAATCCAGAGGTCGCCGACTGGGTAAAGGCCCAAAATGCTGTCACCGATGCGTATCTCGAGACATTGCCGGGCAAGAAAATACTCGCTGAACGGATGAAGAAGCTGTTTGATTATGAACGCTTTGGTCTGCCCGAAAAGGCAGGTGGCTATTATTTCTTCACCAAAAATGACGGCCTACAAAACCAATCTGTGCTTTTTGTCCGCCAAGGGCTGACGGGCGCTGATCGTGTTTTGATTGACCCCAACAACTGGGCAAAGGACGGCGCAACTGCGCTTGATAGCTGGGTACCTTCAAAGAACGGGACATTGCTGGCTTATTCCATTCAGGACGGCGGCTCGGATTGGCGCACGCTTAAGGTGCTTGATACCGCAACGGGCACAGTGCTGTCGGACGAAATCAAATGGGCAAAATTCACGAACATAAGCTGGGTCGGCAATGATGGATTTCTGTATTCGCGCTTTGCCGAACCCAAAGAAGGCGCCGCATTCCAGCAGCTGAATTACCACCAGACTGTATATTATCACAAAATCGGGACGCCGCAGGCCGACGATAAGGCGGTTTACGCGACGCCTGACAAGCCGGAATATGGACATAGTGCACAGGTCACGCATGATGGCAAATGGGCAGTGATCACGACATCGTCCGGCACCGATGAGAAATACGAACTGCATGTGATGCCGCTCGGCAAAAAACCGACCTGGAAGGCGCAGCCTTTAGTCACGGGCCTGGAATATGACTGGGGGCTCATCGAAGGGATGGGCAACATCTTGTGGTTCACCACCAATAAGGGTGCGCCAAAGTTGAAGGTGGTTACTGTCGACCTTGGGGCGAAGAAGCCTGTGTTCGCGGATGTCATCCCTGAGCGTGAAGAAACATTGTCGCGCACGCAGATTGTCGGCAACCGACTTATCCTGTCGTATATCAAGGATGCCAAATCGATGGCACTGATGACAGACCTTTCCGGCAAACCTGTGCAGGAAATTAAACTCAACGCCATTGGCACGGCCAGCGGTTTCTCCGGGACGCCAGGTGATCCAGAGACATTCTTTGGTTTTTCAAGCTTTAACCAACCCGGCGCTGTGTATCGTTTCAACAGCAATACCGGTGCTTCGACGGTTTTCGCGCAACCAAAGCTGAGCTTTGACCCGCAAGAATATAGTGTTGCCCAGATATTCTACCCGTCGAAGGATGGCACAAAAATTCCGATGTTCGTGGTCCATAAAAAGGACCTTGATTTGTCCAGCGGTGCGCCGACTTTGTTATATTCCTATGGCGGGTTCAACATTTCGCAAACACCAACTTATTCGGCAACGCGGATGGCATGGCTTCAGTCGGGCGGCGTGTTTGCGCTGGCCAATATTCGCGGCGGCGGCGAATATGGGAAGCCATGGCATGACGCCGGCCGGCTCATGAATAAGCAAAACGTCTTTGATGATTTCGCGGCGGCAGCGGAATATCTGATAGCATCGGGCATTTCTGCTAAGGGCAAGATTGCCATTGAAGGCCGCTCCAACGGTGGTTTGCTCATCGGCGCGTCATTGAACCAACGGCCCGATCTGTTTGCGGCTGGCCATGCCGCGGTAGGCGTTATGGACATGGTCCGCTTTGATCGGTTCACGGCGGGGCGTTACTGGGTCGATGATTATGGCTATCCAAGCAAAGAAGCCGATTTCAAAATGCAGATGACCTATTCGCCTTATCACAATATCAAATCGGGCGTAGCATATCCGGCCGTTATCGTGTCGACAGCTGACACCGACGACCGCGTGGTGCCGGGGCATAGCTTTAAGTATATCTCTGCGTTGCAAGCGGCAGACACCGGTAACAAGCCCAAAATCATCCGCATTGAAAGCCGCGCTGGCCATGGGTCAGGCAAGCCGACAGACAAGATCATCGACGAATATTCCGATATTTACGCCTTTCTTGCCAAATGGACCGGCCTAAAACTGACTGAATAGCCTTTCATCAATGCGCTTCGGCGCATGCTTCTCGACGCGCCAGAAACATCTGCGCCGGACATGGAAGCGGACGATGAATCCGCAAACCATCATGGGGGAGGGTGGCGTGCTGGCCTAGTGATTGTCGTTAGCCTTGTGCTTGACGGTGCATGGGTTTTACAGAAAATAGGGTGCGACTTGCCACCTCGTCAAAAACCAGCCACAGTCTGTTGATGGCAAATATCATAGCGTTTCTTTTCGGGCTTATCGCCCTTGTTCTGGCCGTCGTCGGCTTCATTCCCTTCCTTGGATGGCTGAATTGGTTGATAATCCTGATTGCCGGCGTAGGCGCTGCATTTGGATTTATCTCTGAAAAGAGCAGTGGGCGGAATTTCTGCTTCATCGTTATGGCAATATGCGCGTTTCGTCTCTGGATCGGCGGCGGCATTATCTGATCCTCATACGGGGGCGGGGATCACAATTATGACTGAAAAATCAGAAACCGCGCGGCCAAATGGCTTGCCTTATGCCATCTCGGCTTACCTCATCTGGGGCTTCGTTCCGGTGTATTTTAAGCTGTTGAGCCACGTCCCCCCTATCGCAGTGGTTGCCCAGCGGATTCTGTGGTCCATACCGTTGCTTTTGGTCATTATGGCATTGCGCAAACAGCTGAGCGAATATGCTGCCATTTTTCGGCATCGCGCCCATTTGCGTAACTTGCTCGCATCCGCCACACTGATCGCGATCAACTGGCTCATTTACATTTGGGCCGTCTCCACCGATCACATATTGGCCGCTAGCCTCGGCTATTATTTGAACCCGTTGGTCAACGTGCTTTTGGGCCGCCTGTTCTTAGGCGAGCGTCTTCGTCCGCTACAGATGGCGGCGGTCGCTGTCGCCGCTATTGGCGTTGCTATCCTGATTGGTGACGCACTCGATACTTTATGGGTGTCAGTCTCATTGGCTTCCAGCTTTGGTTTTTATGGCCTGATCCGCAAGATCACGCCGGTCGGCTCAGTGCCCGGCCTTGCGATTGAAACGACGTTGCTTGCACCCTTGGCCCTTGGCGCTGTGTTTTGGTATGCGCAGGCAGGGACGGGCGGCTTTGGAGATGATCTGACGACCTCTGGCTTGTTGATCCTAGCCGGGGTCATAACAGCGGTTCCATTGCTCATGTTTGCCACCGCTGCGCGGCGGATGAGCTATGCCAGCCTTGGTTTCGTGCAGTATATAGCGCCGTCGATTGCGTTTTTACTCGGCGTCTATGCTTATGGCGAACCATTGAGCACAACAAAGCTGGCGTGCTTCATCCTCATCTGGGTCAGTATCGCGATATTCTGCGCCGATGCGATCAAAACGTATCGCGCGGCGAAAGCCTAAGCCTTAAAGCGCCAGCCTAGGGTCTCACCTGCGTGAAATGGCACGATAGAGACGCCATCAAGCGCAAGCAGCTCTGGAACCGGCGTATCGACGCGTTCCAAAGTGACGCGCGCTTCATTGAGCGGCAGGTGATAAAAACGCGGGCCGTTTTCTGACGCAAATGCTTCAAGCCTGTCTAGCGCGCCTTCTTCTTCAAAGACCGCAGCGTAGCTTTCCATGGCGAACGGGGCGTTGAAAATGCCGGCACATCCACACGCGCTCTCCTTCGCCGATTTGTCATGCGGCGCGCTGTCGGTGCCCAGGAAATATTTGGAGCTGCCTGACGTCGCCGCCTTGCGTAGGGCCAGCCGGTGTATTTCGCGCTTTGCCACTGGCAAGCAATATGCATGCGGGCGAATGCCGCCTGCGAACATGGCGTTGCGATTTATATGCAAATGCTGCGGCGTGATGGTTGCGGCGATGTTGTCACCACTCTCGTCGACAAAGGCGACGGCATCGGCGGTGGTAATATGTTCAAAGACTATCCGAAGGTCGGGCAAGTCGCGCACCAATTTCGATAGTGTCTGCTCTATAAACACCGCCTCACGGTCAAATATGTCGACATGCGAATCGGTGACTTCGCCATGGATAAGCAACGGCATCCCGATGCGCGCCATATGCTCAAGCGCCGGCATGATATTTGCCACGCTGGTCACACCATGCGCGCTTCCGGTGGTTGCATGCGCCGGGTATAATTTTGCGGCAGTAAACACGCCTTCGTCAAACCCGCGCGCCAGCTCGTGCCCGTCGGTTGCATCGGTCAGATAGGCGGTGATCAGGGGCGTAAATTCCACACCGTGCGGAACAGCGGCCAAGATACGGTCGCGATAGGCAGCCGCAGCCTCAACCGTTGTCACGGGCGGAGACAAGTTGGGCATGACAATGGCACGCGCAAATTGGTGCGCGGTGTAAGGCACCACGCTGCGCATCACTGCGCCATCACGCAGATGGACATGCCAGTCATCAGGACGGCGGATAGCAAGAATCGTGTGGTCGGTCATGGCTTCCCTTTAAGCGTCCGCCCCCCTATCTGTCACCTATGAGAAACACCCGTCTTTTTGATCGTCAGATCATTCGCTTGTCACCGACTGAAGCCGGAGAGGACGTGCGGCAATTTTTGCAGGGTTTGGTCACGCAGGATACAGTAGCAGACATGCCCTCATGGGCGGGCCTTTTAAGCCCACAAGGCAAGGCATTATTTGATTTTCTCTTGTGGGCCGATGCTGACGATGTGCTGATCGATTGTGAGCGCGCGCAAACAGATGCGCTTATCCGGCGGCTTTCGATGTACCGGCTGCGGCGGAAGATTGCGATTGCGGCAGACCCGGAAACCGAGGTTTATTGGAGCGCGGAAGGTAGTAGCGATCCACGCCACGCTGAATTGGGCGAACGCTGGCTAGGAACGCCCTCATCGGATGATGTGGATGTGAGCGCTGCGTACCGCGCACATCGTCTTGGGCTTGGCATTCCTGAAGGCTTGGCGGAGCTTGGAAGCGAGCAAACCTTATGGCTTGAGGCGAATGCGGCCGAGCTAAACGGCGTGTCCTTCACAAAGGGATGCTATGTTGGGCAGGAAAATACCGCGCGTATGAACTGGCGGCAAAAGGTTAATCGGCGGCTGGTGGTTGTGCCCTTGGAAAAGGCGGATATTAGCCGTCAACGCTGCGCCTATCCTGAACTTGGCGTATCGATTGAGTTGCGCCGCATCGAGGATATGGCGGCGCTGGATCTGCCAGACTGGCAACGTGCGGCGATTGGTTAGTCGAGCAGCTCAAGCTTCACTTTTGCGGTACCGCTTCGGTGCATGCCAAGTTGTTTAGCGGCTGCGTAGGATACATCCATAATGCGCGATTTGCCCCAAGGGCCGCGATCATTGACGCGAACGATCACTTCTTGACCATTGGCTAAGTTTGTCACGGCTACTCGGCTGCCGAATGATAAGGTGCGATGCGCTGCTGTCATTGCGTTAGGATCAAAGCGTTCGCCACTGGCCGTGCGGTTCCCACTCAGCTCTACGCCATAATAGCTGGCCAAGCCTGTGCCAATTTCGACCCGACGGTCGCCGGCTTGCGCCAGCACCGGCAGAGCCAACAAAGCCATCGTGAAAAAACCATATTTACGCATATATTCCCCCACCGGAACATTGTGTATATAATCTGTTACACCTATCCGACGTTCAAGCGTCGTGCTGCTTACACGTCCAGATTGGCGACATTCAGCGCGTTTTCGACAATGAAATCGCGCCGTGGTTCCACAACCTCACCCATCAATTTGGTGAAAATGTCGTCTGCAAGGTCTGCTTGGTCGATTTCAACGCGCAGGAGCGAGCGGTGATCCGGATCAAGCGTGGTTTCCCACAATTGTTCGGCGTTCATTTCGCCAAGACCTTTGTACCGCGAAATCGAAAGTCCCTTGCGGCCAGCCACCAAAATAGCATCGAGCAGTTCGGAAGGGCGGGTAATCGCGCCCTTGTTGCCAATGCTAACCGCAGTCGTTGCGCGTTTGGCTTGATCGCCAACGGCGTCACCGGCTTCTTCATCGCTCTCGACCTCGTCGATCGCCTCGGCAGCAGCAGCGGAGACTTTCACGAGCCGCGCTGGCGTCTCGTAGCTTGCGGTCTCTTCGCTCGCCAGCTTGTGCAACTTACGCGCTTCCGCTGACATCAGAAATGCGGCCTCGATGATATGATGGTCGGTTACACCACGCCAGAGACGTTCAAAATGATAGCCACCGTCTTCGGACAGGCGACCGGACCATTTGCCTTCGACGTCTTGCGCGCCCATCCATGCGGCCGCTTTGGCAACAGCCGCGGTGCGGTCGGTCGCGTCGGGATCAAGCGCCCCTGTTAGCGCCATTGCCTCGACAATAGTTGGGTCATAACGACGGGGCACAAATGCCATTAAGCTGCGCATACGGCGCGCATGGTCAACCAGTGCGCCCAGATCAGCTCCGGCCCGCTGGCCCCCAGCGCCTTCCAAAACAACACCGCCAAGGCCAAGCTCGGCCAAATGGTCGTCGAGCGCCTTGTCGTCCTTTACATAAATTTCACTGCGGCCCTTTGCCACTTTGTACAAAGGCGGCTGTGCAATGAAGAGATGTCCGTTTTCGATAATTTCGGGCATCTGCCGATAGAAGAATGTGAGCAATAATGTGCGAATGTGTGAACCATCGACATCAGCGTCGGTCATGATCACAATTTTGTGATAGCGCAGTTTTTCAATGTTGAAATCTTCACGGCCAATGCCAGTGCCCATGGCCTGAATGAGCGTGCCGACTTCCTTCGACGAAAGCATGCGGTCAAAACGTGCGCGTTCGACGTTCAGAATTTTACCCTTAAGCGGCAAAATAGCCTGATAATGGCGATCACGGCCTTGTTTGGCCGATCCACCGGCGGAGTCACCCTCGACCAGGAACAATTCGGACTTGGCGGGGTCTTTTTCTTGGCAGTCGGCGAGTTTGCCGGGCAAGGACGCAACGCTCATCACCGATTTGCGGCTGGCCTCACGTGCCTTGCGCGCGGCTTCGCGTGCGGCAGCGGCGTCGATAACCTTTTGAATGACGGTGCGCGCATGGCCGGGATTCTCCTCAAGCCATTCACTCATCCGGTCAGCCATGAGGCTCTCAAGCGGCTGGCGAACTTCGGACGAGACCAACTTGTCCTTGGTTTGCGAAGAGAATTTGGGATCAGGTAGTTTGACGGACACGATGGCGGTCAGCCCTTCACGCATATCGTCGCCTGTCAGCGCGACCTTTTCCTTCTTCAACACGCCCGATTTTTCGGCATAATTGTTGAGGGTTCGGGTCAGCGCAGATCGGAATGCCGCCAAATGGGTGCCGCCGTCACGCTGCGGGATATTGTTGGTGAAGCACAATACGTTTTCGTAATAGCTGTCATTCCATTCGAGCGCGACATCGATGGCGATGCCGTCGCGATGCGACCTGATTGTGATAGGCTCTGCCAACAATGCCGCTTTGTTGCGATCAAGATATTGCACGAACGCGCCGATGCCGCCTTCGTAATAGAGGTCATGCTCTTTAACGTCGGAATGCCGGTTGTCCCGCAGCAAGATGCGAACGCCCGAATTCAGGAACGCCAGTTCGCGATAGCGATGCTCAAGCTTGTCGAAGTCAAATTCGAGTACGTTTTTGAACGTATTGGTCGACGCCATGAAGGTGACGCGCGTCCCCTTTTTGGGCGTGCCGTCCACCACGGGCGCATCACCCCGAACAACGAGAGGACCCACGGCATCGCCATGTTCAAAGCGCATCCAATGCTCCTTGCCTTCACGCCAGATGGTGAGTTCCAGATATTCGGATAGCGCATTGACCACCGAAACGCCCACGCCGTGCAATCCGCCGGACACCTTATAGGCGTTGTCGTCAGATGTGTTCTCAAACTTGCCGCCTGCGTGCAGCTGGGTCATGATGACTTCGGCTGCCGAAACGCCTTCTTCCTTATGCATGCCCGTCGGAATACCGCGGCCATTATCTTCGACAGAAACTGAGCCATCGGGGTTCAGTTCGATCAACACCAGATCACAATGTCCAGCCAACGCCTCATCAATGGCGTTGTCGGATACTTCGAACACCATATGGTGTAGCCCGCTGCCGTCGTCCGTGTCGCCAATATACATGCCCGGCCGCTTGCGCACCGCATCAAGGCCCTTCAGAACCTTGATGCTATCGGCACCATATTCGTTCTGGTTAGGATTTTCTGCGCTGTCCGCAGCAGGGTTGTTTTGCGGGTTTTCCGGTGTTTCATCAGTCATCCGGTGACCTTAGGCTGAAACCCCGAAAATCCCAAGGAAAAGCCTCTAAAAATCAACGTTTTTCCACAATCTTTTGTCTGGAAGAAGCCCGGCTTTGTCAGGTCAAGAGCTGCCTTAGAAAATTAGGCAATGAAACTTTTGAATATCGCGCTAAATCATCCAATAGGCCAGTGAAAGGGTGACAGGAATTTCTATGCATATCGATACTGAACTGGAGAAAAGCTTTGGTGATTTCGGCGCGCTCATTGGCGCGTGGGGGACAGAAAAGGCTGCTGAGCCTGCGCTTGCCGACAGCCGCATGCAGCTGACCTGGCACGAAGTCGCTCAGTTGACGACACGCATCGGCGCAGGGCTACAGCGCGACGGGCTTCAGCGGGGTCAGGCGGTCGCCATATTGGGAACCAGCAACGTTCAATATGCATTGGTGTATCTCGCGGCCATTCGGGCTGGGGGCTGTGCTGCGCCATTGACCACATCGGCGGCACCAGCACAGTTGGCGGCGATGCTTAGGGACTCCGGGGCGATGCATCTGTTCGTGGATGCGGCCAAGCTGGCTGACCTCGAAGATATCGCATTGGGCGATGTCAAAATCATTATGATGGGCAACGCCGTTGGCGATCACCCGGCGCTGACTGATTGGATGGCACAGGACGGCGCTGCGTTTGCAGCCGTGACGCCTGCCGCGACCGACCCGTTCAACATCATCTATTCCAGCGGAACCACCGGAACGCCAAAGGGCATCATTCATTCGCATGGCATGCGCTGGCACCAGATGGCGGGTGGGTTCAAGTCAATCTACAGCCGCGACACGCGGTCCTTGGCGTCTACACCATTATATTCGAACACGACGCTTGCCGTGTTCCTGCCAACAATGTGCCATGGCGGCTTTGCCCGGATCATGGAGAAATTTGATGCTTTGGCCTATCTTGGTCATGCGCAGGCAGACAAGACTACGCACACCATGTTGGTGCCTGTGCAATATCAAAGGCTCATGGCGCACGCCGATTTCGGCCATTATGATTTAAGCAATTTCATCGTAAAATTCTGCACCAGCGCGCCCTTTGCCGCAGAGCTGAAGGCAGATGTGCTAAAACGTTGGCCGGGCGGCCTTGTCGAGATTTACGGCATGACTGAGGGCGGCGTCGTGTGCATGTTGCAGGCGCATCATCACCCTGACAAGCTCCACACGGTTGGACAGCCCGTGACTGGCCATGAACTGATCGTCTTGGACGAAGACGACAACCGCTTGCCAGCAGGTTCCAAGGGTGTTTTGACCGGCCGTTCGCCTACCATGATGTCCGGTTACAAAAACCAACCGGAAAAGACCCGCGAGATGGAATGGCGTGACGCGGATGGCAATATCTGGCTGAAAACCGGCGATATAGGCATTGTCGACGCAGATGGCTTTGTTTCTATTGTCGGTCGCGCAAAGGATATGATCATTTCCGGCGGCTTTAACATTTATCCCAAGGACCTTGAAGAATTGCTGGAGCAGCAGCCCGAGGTTGCCGAAGCGGCTGTTGTTGGTATGCCATCAGAAGCTTGGGGCGAAACACCCGTCGGCTTTGTGCGATTGCACGATGACGCAGCCGTGCCCGAGGACATTTTGGTACGCGTTAACAATCAGTTGGGCAAAACGCAGCGGATATCTGTGCTATATCCCATCGACGAAATGCCACGCAGCCATATCGGCAAACTGCTGAAGACAGAACTACGGTTGTTGGCAGAGGCGAAACAGATTGGACGGTGAATTCGGACCTGATCTTGCGGCCGTCATCGCGGTTCTGCAAACGGCGCTGACGCCTAAATGGGGTTAGGGGTTTTTTCGGCCAATTTTCTGCACCCGCGCGACGACTTCGTCGCGAATAGCCGGTGTTACAAATTTGCCGATTTCACCGCCGTAAATCGCGATTTCTTTTACCAACCGCGACGCAATGGGCTGAAGCGAGACATCCGCCATTAAAAACAGCGTCTCGACGCGGTCATTCAGTTGCCGGTTCATACCCGTCAGTTGATATTCATATTCAAAGTCAGTGACCCCGCGAATGCCGCGAATGACGGTGCTCGCGCCATGCGCGTCGGCAAAATCCATGAGCAACGAGTTGAAGCCGACAACCCGAATATGGGTAGAACCAATGCTTGCAACCTCACGCTCAACCATCGCAATACGCTCATCGTCGGAAAACATGGGCGATTTCGCCGCGTTTGTTGTTACGCCAATGATCAGTTCATCCACCAATTTCGCGCCGCGCCGGATGATGTCCATATGGCCCAAGGTGATGGGATCAAAAGTGCCAGGATAAACGCCAATCCGGTGAGTCATTTAGCGATCCCTTTCGGTGATATAATTTGCAATAGCGCGCAACAAATTGGCTTCGGCGCCATAGCTGGATAAATGGTCATTGGCCTGAGCGACCAGCATTTCGGCCTGCTGTTTTGCGCGTTCAAGGCCCATTAGCGATACGAACGTCCCTTTGCCCGCATCTGCGTCTTTTTGAAGAGCTTTTCCGGCGAGTTCAGGATCGCCTTCGACATCCAAAATGTCATCGGCAATCTGAAAAGCAAGGCCAATGTCGCGTGCATAGCCGCGCAAATGCATGCGTCCTTCGGGCGGGACGTGACCTAAAATCGCGCCCATCTCAACGCTGGCTGCAATCAGCGCACCCGTCTTTAGTGCTTGCAAACGCATAACGGTTTGTAAGTCGAAAGTGGCGTTCTCCGCTTCAATATCCATCATCTGGCCGCCTGCCATCCCCTCGGGGCCGCTGGCCAATGCAAGTGTGGATACCAGTTCGCCGCGTATAAATGGATCGGGATGCGTCTGCGGGTTTGCTAGTATTTCGAAGGCCAAAGCATGAAGGGAGTCGCCAGCCAGAACAGCTGTGGCGTCATCAAACGCACGGTGCACTGTTGGCTTGCCCCGCCGCATGTCGTCATCATCCATACAAGGCAGGTCGTCATGGACCAGGGAGTATACATGGATGGCCTCAACAGCCGTTCCAACGCGCACTGCGACCGCACGATCAACATGAAACAAAGCCGCGGTCGCGGTGACCAGCAAAGGACGAAGCCGCTTACCCCCACCGATTGCCGCATGCCGCATCGCCGCATACAGACGGTCCCGCGCGTCGCCTGGCAATTTGAGAAGGGCGTCGAATTCTTGGTCTATGTCTACCGCAATTTGCCTCAGCGAGTCGTGCAATAAAGAAGGGGGTGCAGCGTGGGACATAACGCTCATCCAGCGTCAAAAGGCGCAGTGCCCACAGGTGACCCATCGGGGCCCAGCGCAATCGCCTCAATACGCGCCTTCGCGGTATCCAGCCGCTGCTGGCACAGGGCGCGCAAAGCATTCCCGCGTTCATACAGGGCAATGGATTCATCCAGCGGCGCTTCGCCACTTTCCAGCTTGTGCACAATATCTTCAAGCGCGCGCAGCGCTTGTTCGAAATTCATGTCGGCTACGTCTTGGGTCATCCCACTGCAATGCCGCTCGTCGCCTGTTGGGTCAAGTGCTTCGCTCTATCGAACTTTGGGTCAGTTGGCCCTTAAACTGCTTCATAGCCACGGTATTACCCGCCGAACCGCGGTCTGCCGCGCGCTTTTATACACCCGACTTGAGCAGCCAATCGTGGAAAATCTTTACAGCGCGTTGTTTAAGCGCCCGGGGGCGACATACGAAATAATAGCTATAAGGGCTTTCAACTTCCGTATTGAACAAACGCGTTAGACGGGGGTCGCGTGCATCTGAAAAATGGCTCCCATGCATGATAGCAACGCCAAGGCCATTCGCTGCGGCCTCCAGCATTAGCGCGCCACTGTCTAGGCTGTCGACGGCCGCGGGCTTCAACTTGGGCACACCCATCGCTTGACGCCATGCATCGAAAACCATCGGCATGTCACTATGGACCATGACCGTGTGTTTCGCGAGATCTTCGGGCTTATCCACTTTATGCTCTTTAGCCCATTTTTCGGAAGCAATAGCGTAGACCAGATTTCGGTCGAGCCGAACGCTGTACAATTTGGGATCGACTTCGGCCGCAATGATAATGGCGGCGTCAATGATATCGCCCAGCAAGTTTTCTGCATGCCCCGATGTGTCGACATCAATATGCAGCTTTGGAAAGGCCTTGCGCAGTTCAGGTAAGCGCGGGATGAGGCGCTGCGAACCAAATAAGGGTAAAAGGCCAAGGCGCAGACGATATTCGCCGCCGCGACCCGCCAATTCGTCGACCGCTTCGGCCATAGCGTCCATAGCGGGTTCAACGGCAGCCAGCAGGGCCTCGCCATCGGCATTGATGACCATCGCTTGCGCGCGGCGATCAAACAGTGATTTGCCAATAAAGTCTTCAAGCGCCTTTATTCGGCGGCTTAATGCAGGTGGCGACAATGCGAGTTCACTGGCAGCAGCCTTGGCTGATCCAAGTTTTGCGACACGCAAAAAGGCTTCAAGCGAACGTAGGGGGGGCAATCTGCGCATTATCATTTCCTCATTTTGCCGCACTGCAACAAAAATTATATGACTTCGCAATCGTTAAAATGCTGCGAATTTCAAGCTAAACGTATAAATTGCAGTTGCACCATTTGCAACAGCTATTGCACTGTTCGCACTTGCACAAAAAGTGAAAAATGGCCATTCAGGACAAGCCTTTTAGGCATCCTCTCCTAAAGACTTTTTCAGGGTCGGCTTCGGTCGGCCCTTTTTTTGTCCTGAATCTGCTTGGTAGGTCGCAATATGTGGTTCATCCTCCGATGCCGGCCCCACCAACATGTGGTCTAAATATCAGGCAGGCACCAGCAATGCCCGCCGTCCCCAAATAATCAAAAACAATAAAGACGCAGAGATCAGGATGAACGTCGCCGGTTCCCAATAATTGAACAATGCAACACCGATGGCTGGCGCGAATATATAGGCTGCACCGTTTATCGAGGCAATTTTGCCGGCGACGTCGCCTTGCTCATGTCGCCGCACGGCTAAAGAAGCCCCAGCGGTAAAGCCCGGGCGGAATAGCCCGAAACCAAGTGAAGCAATCGCAAAGCCCGTGCTGATGCCATAAAAATCTTGGCTAACGCCCGTTAAAACAGTGCCAATAAGCGCGAGGATAGCGCCAATCAATACGGAACTGCGCGCCGCAAGCGACAACATGGGGATGAGGCCCCACTGCGCCAGCAGCGTTGCCATTGCACCTATCAGCATAACCGACCCACTGGCCTGCACGGCCTCCCATGGACGGTCATGCAGGCCAAGGCGGTCACGCACCAGAAAACCTACGACGCCCAGCATAATCGCTTGCGCATGGCCCCCGACCAGCCCAGCGATGAGCCAAGAGGCCATTCTACCGTCGCGCCAAGGCAATCGGACCTCGGTGTTGTGCGACGGCGACCCCAAAGCTTCACCTTCAACATCCTCGGCATCAGGCGTATTCATCGATGCCGAGCTTGGATAGTCTGCGACATCCCCCCGCGCTTCAAACCGCGGGGTATCGTTCGGCAATTGCACATGCAACGCGATCAGCACGCCTATCCCGAAAGCTGCGAACACGATCAGCGGTCCAGCAAGACCAAAGGGTGGGAAGAGAAAATAATGCGCCGTAGCAGGGCCAATGACGGTGCCAACGCCGAAGGACGATGCAAGCATAGACAAAGCCTTGGTGCGCTCGGCCCGTTCGGTTCGTGCGGCGACATAGGCCTGCACCGCGGGTGGGGCAGCAGAACCAAATCCACCATACAGGCTGCGGAACATCGCGAAGAGGATGAATGTGACCACTGGCCCGATGAATCCAGCGAGGCCAAGCCAAAGCACGAGCCCGCACATGCCCATTGAGGCAACAAAACCGATGATACCAACACTCATCAACTGCTTGCGGCCACGCCGGTCGGACAGCCTTGCCCATTTTGGAGCGGTTATGACCCATAACAGCGCCGACCAGCTGAACGCCAGGCTGACCCATACATCGGGCATTTTTAACTCGCTCGCGATGGCGGGGAGTGCCGATTGCATGGCGGTGTTACCTGCCGCGGCAACAAGCATTACGAGGAACAGCACGACGACACGGCTGTTGGGGATTGCTTGAACCGAGCTCATGCCTTTTTCCAATCATAACTGCGTGTCACTTTAGCCACATGCAGGCTATATTCCGAATACCAAAGATCGCGGCCAGCGTCGCGGATCGCGCTATGTTCGGGATGGTCGCGCCATGCCTTGGCGCTGGCTTCGTCCGTCCAATAGCTTATGGTTATGCCAAGTCCATCTGATCCACGCACGGAGTCGATCGCAACATAGCCGTGTTGCTGTGCAGCTAGTTCGCCCATCATCGTTGCGGCGCGTGCATAACCATCGGCGTCCAGCCCGGTCCGCTGCGCCACAAAAATAACCGATATGGAGCCTGAGCTTAGCCTTGCCATGACGTTGGCATAAGACTGATTTGTCATGCAATGCAAGCTGGCTGGAACAGATAGTTGCTTAACGCGGTTATATGCATCGCATCCAACTGCGCACGTGCGCTTCGCGTGGCAACCCCCTCCGGACCCATTATATGATATCTTCAAGCTTGGCTAAAACGTCTGTGCTGGACCGCGTTAAGAAACGCGCCAGTCGTCTCTTGGGCCCATGGGCTGTTTTCTTTAAAGGCTTTATCAAGCACCCTGTGATGGTCGGTTCGATCATACCGTCATCATCATCGACGGTCAAAAAGATGCTTGCGCCTGTTGACTGGGATAATACCAAATTATTTGTGGAATATGGCCCAGGCGTTGGGACATTCTGCCAGCCCGTTTTGGACCGGATGCGACCTGACGGCACCTTGCTTGTCATCGACCTCAACGAAGATTTCATCACATATCTGCGCCACACCATCCGCGACGCCCGCTTTGTGGCGGTGCACGGGTCCGCCGCTGATGTGAACGACATTATCAAAAGTTTTGGTTTCGCGCATGCCGATTACATATTGTCGGGGCTGCCATTTTCGACGCTGCCGCACAATCTTGGTCCCGTGATTGCGGCACAAACCGCAAAAGCAATTCGGCCGGGTGGTGCGTTTCTGGTCTATCAATTCCGTGCCCGTGCCCGCGATTTCATGGCGCCGCATTTCGCTAAAATTGATAATGATTTTGAACTTTGGAACATCTTGCCGTGCCACCTTTTCTGGGGTTGGAAAGAGTGACTATTTGTCGCGGATTAACCTAAAGGTAATCCGCCGGCCAATCGTATAGTCTACCGAATTGACAAGAAAATNTAAATCTGCTCCAATAACTGTCCCGCGCCTTCAACAATATTCCGGTTTGCTCTTCTGACTGCGTCACCAGACCATCAATCAACGTACGCATGTGCAGCGCAAGCCCCGTGTCTTTGACGCGCACCATGATTTCCAGATTGATGAACATGCTGCGGACGTCCAAATTGGCCGAACCGACATAGACGGTGTTATCAATGACCAGCAGCTTCATGTGCAGCGGGCGCGGTTGAAACTCGAATATTCGGGTCTTTCGCCGCAAGAGATAGCGATATAGCAATCGGGCCGCGGCTATTGTTGCATTATTGTCGGTCTTTCCCGCCATGACCAACCGCGACCCTTTATTGTGCTTCGCAGTCTTCGCAATGCGTCGCAAAATGGTTTGCGACGGTGAAAAATAAGCGGAAACAATATCGAACCGACGGCCAGCCTCAAGCGACCGTTTGAAGCTAAGCGCCCATGGCGAAATACGATTTGTCGGCCCACCCAAAAGCCATTGTACTTGGCCGATGCCGGGACGCCACCGATGGATGATATCACGGATGCTGCGGTACCGGACGTTGCCATTGTTTGAGGCTTGCGCCAAATCTTCGAAATAAGCGCTCAGCTTTTGTGCTTGGGGCCCTGATACAATCATGCCGAGATCCTCCCAGCTATCGTCCCCGGCCCGACCGAAATACTCGTCTGTGATGTTGAACCCGCCCACAAGCGCATGCGCGCCGTCAACGATCAAGATTTTCTGATGGTTGCGGATGATGTAACCCAGACCTTTGCGGGTACTGAAGCAATGATAGGCGCCGCCAGCTTCGACCAAGGTATCAAAGAAACGGTCGCTGATTTTCCCCGACCCGAAACTATCGATGATCAACTGAACATGTACGCCGTTTTTTGCGGCAGCCACCAGTGCGTCGCGCACCTCACGGCCCGTGACATCGTCACCAAACATGTAGAAAAACATCTGAATGGATACTTTAGCGCAGGCGATTAGGCGCAATATGGCGCCTAGCCTATCCTGTGGCGCATGGACCACATATACATCATGACCCGCAATGAGAAAGTGCGTTCCGGGGAAGTCGGGCCTGCCTGATTGCACTGTCATACGCCAGTGTTAGTGCTTTGCGCGGCATGCGGCAAGCCGCCCGCCCTTTTCATTGACATTTTGGCCCATTCTCTCTAGGCGCAGGCAACTTCCCGAAATTTACGAAGAATCAGGAGCCAAGATGGCACGCGTTACTGTTGAAGATTGCATCGACAAGATCACCAACCGGTTTGACCTTGTATTACTCGCCGCCGAACGCGCGCGCGAAATCTCTGGTGGCGCTGAACTGACCGTTGACCGCGACCGTGATAAAAATCCCGTCGTGGCTTTGCGTGAAATCGCCGAAGAAACCGTTCGCCCCGACCAGCTGAAAGAAGGCCTCGTGCAGTCGCTGCAGAAGGTTCAAGTGGATGAGGATGAAGAGGCCGATGAAGTTGGTTCGATCAGCCTGTCTGCTGAAGCATTGCGCCTGACGGCCGCCGCTCCGGCGCGCGGTGCGGGCATGCAGCGCGACTACGACCGGTAATTCGCACAGAAAGCGATGTGAAAAGAAGGCCCGGCTTGCCCGGGCCTTTTCTTTTGGCCTTCCAGGTCGTTGCTGATCGTTATTCTTCACCGAGATAGCAACGCACCGCTTGCACATAGCAAAGCGAATTTCATGTTAGCGACCTCAACGCTCTCCCATTCAGGGTTAAAGCGTTGAAGCCGGGAATCACCGCCGAAAATTAAGCGCCCTGCGGGGTCGCGGCTCCAACGGACGTGGACTTGCCGCGTCCTGCCTTAGGTATCGCGGTACCAACTGTCGGGATAGACGAAGGCTTGATGACCTTGCCGTCATCACGTTCAAACTTGCCCGTTTCGAGCAGTTGGTTGATCTCGTCGCCAGAGAGTGTTTCGAATTCAAGCAAAGCGTTGGCCAACAGGTGCAATTGATCATTATGCTCGGTCAAAAGGTCGGTTGCGCGCTTATGACCGCCTTCGACCAGCTTACGGATTTCGGCATCAATTTTTTGCGCTGTTTCATCCGACATGGCCGAACGTTGCGACATACCATAACCAAGATAGCCATCCTGCCGCTCTTCATATTGCAGAGGGCCCATAGCGTCCGACATGCCCCATTGTGTGACCATGTCGCGTGCCAGGCTGGTTGCATATTGAATATCGCTTGATGCGCCTGAGCTGACCTTATCATAACCAAAGATCAGTTCTTCCGCTACGCGGCCACCCATCGATACCGACAGGTTGGCATGCATTTTGTCGCGGTGATAGCTGTAGTTATCCCGCTCTGGCAGACGCATGACCATACCCAAGGCACGGCCGCGGGGAATGATGGTTGCCTTGTGGATCGGATCAGATGCCACTTCATGTATCGAAACGATGGCATGACCAGCCTCATGATAAGCAGTCATCTTCTTCTCGTCTTCGGTCATAACCATCGACTTACGCTCGGTGCCCATCATGACCTTGTCTTTGGCATCCTCAAACTCTTGCATGGCGACCAAGCGTTTGCCGCGACGTGCGGCAAGCAAAGCGGCTTCATTCACAAGGTTGGCCAGATCCGCGCCCGAAAAGCCAGGGGTCCCGCGTGCGATCACGCGTCCATCGACGTCAGGCGCCAATGGCACCTTCTTCATGTGCACTTCGAGGATCTTTACGCGGCCATCAATGTCAGGGCGCGGCACAACAACCTGACGGTCGAAACGGCCGGGACGCAACAAGGCTGGATCAAGCACGTCAGGCCGGTTGGTGGCGGCAACGATGATGATGCCTTCATTGGCTTCAAACCCGTCCATTTCCACCAGCAACTGGTTTAACGTTTGTTCGCGCTCGTCATTTTGGTTGCCAAGGCCAGCGCCACGGCTGCGGCCTACGGCATCGATCTCGTCGATGAAGACAATGCAAGGTGCATTTTTCTTGGCCTGTTCAAACATATCGCGCACGCGGCTTGCACCCACGCCGACAAACATTTCAACAAAGTCAGAGCCCGAAATGGAGAAGAACGGTACGCCTGCTTCCCCCGCAATCGCGCGGGCCAGAAGCGTCTTGCCCGTCCCGGGTGAGCCAACGAGCAGGGCGCCCTTTGGAATCTTACCACCCAGACGGCTGAACTTTTGCGGATCCTTCAGAAACTCGACAATTTCCTG
This sequence comes from Sphingomonadales bacterium 28-55-16, assembly GCA_002278855.1. GTDB lineage: Bacteria > Pseudomonadota > Alphaproteobacteria > Sphingomonadales > Sphingomonadaceae > Sphingorhabdus_B. Next base: position 110,494 of record NCGG01000005.1, on the reverse strand, counting down.
AAGCTCTTCACGTGCTTCATCGATGCCGGCGACGTCGTCAAAGGTGACCTTACCATGCTTTTCGGTCAGCAATTTCGCCTTAGACTTGCCAAAGCCCATGGCCCCACCAGCGCCGCCGCCCTTTTGCATCTGCCGCAGGACGAAGAATGCGATTCCCAAGATCAGCAGGAATGGCAGTGCTTGATAAATCAACAACAATAAGAGGCTCGGTTGTTCCTCCGCCTTTGCTTCAACGACGACACCCTTTTCATCAAGCAGAGGGTAGAGGCTGGTATCGTTGGGGATCGGGACAGTGACGAACGTCTCGTCATTTTGAAGTTTTCCGGTGATGCGCTCAGGCGCAATGGCAACGGACTTAACTTCGCCGGCCTCAACCTTATCGCGGAAAGACGAATAGGTGATGCCGTTGGTGGGGGTCGAGGAATCGCTGAATATCGACGCAACAAGCAAAAGCGCCACAATGATCGCTGACCAGATGGCCATGTTGCGGAGCATTGGGTTGCTTTTTGGTTCTTGTTCGTCGTTCATCATCACTGCCTTGCTTTGCGCCCGAACAAAATGCGCGGGTATACTGGACCAATGTAGGCGCGAATATGCGAATGACAATATAGGCATTGGCAAATTTGCAGTCTTTGGAATTTTACGTCCGTCGAGGCGGCGCAAAGGAAAACCGCCACTGTTTTCCGCCCGCACATTTGATGCCGCCAATTGTTGTGGTGCGCATTTCCATGAGTGCAATGAGCAATCGGTCTATGGCATCGCCGCGTGGCGTAATGGCTGGATCAAGCGCTTCAAGGCAGCGCAATAAAAGGCGCCGTCTCAAAGCATTTGGTAGGTCTTGTGCGTCACAAAAAACGATGTCCCCGTCGCGGCTTATTCTGTGTTCTGCAAGAGCGTCCGTCATCCAAGTCAGGGCGTCGGCTGCTTCGGCCAAGGCGGCCGCGGTGCGTCCCGCCCGGTCGGCACGAAAGGGATGTGGCGTGCGCGCCAACCAGTTCCGCATGGTAACACGGTCGAAGGCGGCGTTCGCGTTGCTGGGATCATCGACTGGCTGCAGTTTTGCATGGGCGCAAATGTCGACAAGCTCAGCCTTGCTGAAATCCAAAAGTGGGCGGACAACCCGGCCATTGCGCGCACGAATGGCGGATAGCCCGTCGACGCCGCTGCCTCTAGCCAGCCGCATCAACAGTGTTTCCAATTGATCGTCCGCATGATGCGCAGTCGCGATATATTTGCAATTTTCCGCATCAGCGGCGCGTTCCAACAACGCATAACGCGCCACCCGCGCCGATGATTGGATGTTCCCGCTTATCGCGGCGTCTGGTGTCAGAATGATGTGCGGAACGCCCAAAGCTTCGCAAACACCGTGGACATATTGCGCTTCGTCCGCTGCCTCTGGCCGTAATTGATGATCGACCGTCGCCGCGACCAGTTTGCCGGGCAGCACCATTTGCGCCAGCACAAGTAAAGCCAAGCTGTCCGGTCCACCAGACACAGCGCATAAAAGCCTGTCATCGTCGGCAGACAGAAAAGTGCCTAAAGCAGTTCTAAATCGGTCAAGAACGACCGGATCGAGGGTTACTTGCACTTCGCCCGTGTTTTGCCTGACGCGATGCGTTCTGCCAACCGGCCCGTTGCGGCATCAGGATAGGCCCTACTCAGCTCGCCAAAGGCTTCGCAGGCCTCGGCTGTTTTGCCGAGGTCCGTCAATGCAGAGCCCAGAAAAAACAGGCTGTCAGGTGCGCGATCGCCGCGCGGATCGACCTTATAGTTGTCGTAGAATACCTTGACGGCCGTCGCAGGTTTTTTGTCATCCAGCCATGTCCGACCCAACAAATTGCGCGCATAGCTGGCACGCTTATGTTTTGGAAATTTGGCCAAGGTTTCTTCAAGCGTCGCTTGCGATTCTGGGTAGAATTTGGCTTCCCATAATCTGTATCCGTAAGTGTAGCCATCCTCGAACACATCGCCTGTGGCCGGGCGTTCAATGGCGGCAACCGCGGCGACGCGTGCTGGATTTGGCTTGGCGGTTAAAGCCGGTTTGCCGGTCGCCGTAACTGGCTTGGGCTTCGGAGACGTTACCGCGGCAGGGACAGGTGCGGCCGCGGGCACAATCGCTGCAGCCGAAGCTGCCTGCGCTGCTATTTGCGTTTCAATGGCTTTCAACCTGCCCTCAAGGCTGCGCATGTTATTGCCTTGCAGTTCAACTTGCCCAGTCAAAGTCGCAAGCTGTGCCTCAAGGGCGTCGACCCTTGCAGTTATATCAACGGCGGCGCTTGTGGAACTTGTGGCGGGCTCGGGTGCCGTTGGCGATGGGATTTCAGGCTCAACAAATCTACCGGCGCCATTTGGGAATACCTGCCGCTGCACTGCGCGCATTTCTTTTTCAAGCTTTCCGACCCGCCCATCTATATTTGCGTCTTGCGCAAATGCTGGCGTGCTAAGCGCAAGTGCTGCGCTGCTGATGATGGCGAGCCGATAATTCATTGTGTTAATTCCATTTACCTAACGTTGGACCCATATAGCTGACTGCAACTCTGGGATAAAGTCCCGTCACTGCACTGATATACAAACAAATCGAAATCTATCCGAATTCCATGTCGTGATGGTTGAATTCAGAAATTCGATTTAGCGGGCGGCGCGGTGCGGGCAAGCAGATCCTGCGCACTGATGCCCATATCTGCGACGCTTTCGTCCGGCAGTCCAAGCGGCGGCACGGCTTTGCCGCCAACGGTGATGTCCAGTATCTGGGGACGTCCCGTCACAATCATGGGCTTGTTGGCATCCTGCGGAACAGTAAAACTGTCGCCCGCAACCATCTCTTTTTCGAACAGCCGATTTTGTTCTGCATCGTAGATTTTAACCCATACATTTCCCGTCGCGGTTAAAACGACGGCGGCATCGCTTTCAGCGCTTTGTGCTGGCATCGACCGTGCAGTGGTTGGTGGCGGCACTGGCTGAGGCGCCGTTACAACCTGTGTTAAAGTCAGGCTTCTAAAAATCAGATATGCGGCCAGAATGACGACCGCAATTGCAGCAGCGGTCCATGCCAATGTTTTGGATGGGACGCGGGCGGGGTCTGCGGGCTCGTAATTTTGAAGCGGCGCTTGATATCCCTGATGCCCGCTGCGCGATAACTCGATCCGCAAGGCATTGATAATCGCGGTATCTTCAAGGTCCAGAGCGCGGGCATATGACCGCACGAAACCAACCGTGTAGGTTTGACCAGGCAGCGCGCCAAATTGAGATTGTTCGATCGCTTCCAAATGGCGCATGGGCACACGGGTCTTTGCCGCGACGTCGGGCAGCGTCATGCCCAGCTGTTCACGGACCGACTTAAGCAACTCGCCCACCGTTTTTGGAGCGACTTCGACAGGGGGAATTTCGTCCACTGCATTCTCCACGACCTGATCCCCCACCTCTGCGTGCAGTTATGCAGATAATGAGCATCCTACACCTAATGTCAATGTTGATTGCAGCACTTGGTCATTTAAAGCTGAGCGTTTTAGCCTGTTTCGATACCTTGGCTGGTCGCCCACGCCGTTAGGGATTCACGCAAATTTTCGGTCGGACTGTTCAACAATTCATCCATTTTTGCGCGAATGTCCGAATGGTTGGTGGAACATATCATCGCTTTGATTGGACCAACTGCGGCAGGCGTGATCGACAAACGGTTGATCCCAACCCCAATTAGAGCAAGTGCCTCGAGTGTTCGCCCACCCATTTCGCCGCACACGGCGACATCAACATCATGCCCCTCAGTCGCTTTGACGACCCGACGGATAAAACGCAGAATAGCAGGGCTTAACCAATCATAACGTTCGGCCAATCGGGGATCGGCCCGATCGGCGGCAAACAAAAACTGGGTAAGATCATTTGTGCCAATCGAGAGGAAGTTGATCTTAGGTAGGAGGATGTCCAAAGTCTCGGCCAGCGCCGGGACTTCAAGCATTGCACCGTAACGGATTTTGTTCGGTAACAATTTCTTTTGCTTGCTTAAAAACGCAATCTGTCCATCGAAAATGGCCTTCGCGGCATCGAACTCCCAAGGTTCGGACACCATTGGAAACATGACATTCAATGTGCGGCCAGCCGCGGCCTCAATCAAGGCGCGCGCCTGTGCCTTCATTAAACCAGCATGATCAAGCGACAGGCGGAGTGCGCGCCAGCCGAGCGCGGGATTTTCTTCTTCGCTGGCCTCATCTTTAAGATAAGGCAGCACCTTGTCGCCGCCGATATCCAGCGTACGAAAAATAACCGGCTTCTCGCCGGCGGCGTCCAATACATCGCGATAAAAACGCTGCTGCCGTTCCCGTTGTGGCAGTGTGGCGGAGATGAGGAACTGGAACTCCGTTCTGAACAAACCCACGCCCTCGGCGCCTGTCGTCGCCAAAGCCGACATGTCATCGCGCAAGCCCGCGTTGATCATTAAAGTAACGGGCACGCCGTCGGTGGTGACCGATGCCGCGTCGCGCATCGCTGCATAGCGCGCTTTTTTCTTTTGCCGATCAACCAGGTCATGCTGGAATATCTCTTCGGCAGCCGAAGAAGGCCGAACGATTACGCTTTTGTCATCGGCGTTGAGCAACAGCATGTCGCCATCGCGCACCTTGTGGCGAACACCACGAACCCGACCAAGAACGGGAATCCCCATCGCCCGGGCGACGATGACCACATGGGCCGTAAGTGAACCCTCTTCGAGAACAACGCCGCGCAGCCGCCTTTTGTCATATTCCAGCAGCTCAGCCGGCCCCAGATTGCGCGCGATCAAGATCGAGTCGCTTTTCAAACCAAGTTGCGCCGCGGTGCTCATCTGACCGGACACAATCCGCAGCAATCTGTTGGAAAGATCCTCTAGATCATGCATGCGATCCGCCAGCAGCGGGTCGTCGATCTGCCGCATACGCATGCGGGTGCGCTGCTGTACCCGTTCAATCGCAGCCTCGGCAGTCAGGCCACTGTCGATGGCCTCATTAATCCGGCGGCTCCAACCTTCGTCATACGCAAACATCTTGTAGGTCGCGATAACCTCTTCATGTTCGCCACCGGTGCCAAAATCAATTTGGCTCGCAATGCGGTCAATTTGTTCGCGCATTTTGTCAAAGGCGGAATATACGCGCTGACGCTCTGCCTCGACATCTTCGGCTACGGTATGTTCGATACGTACATTGGGTTGATGGAAAATCGCAACGCCAGCAGCCGCACCCTTAACAAGCGGCAGGCCAGTCAGGCTAATCGTGCCCGTATCATGGCCGCCGCGCGCGCTTGGCGCGTCAATCAAGTCAGCATTGGCGATAAGCTCAGACAGGACCATTGCGACGGTCTGCAGTGCCTCAATTTCGATTTCTTCATATTTGCGCGGTTCAACATGCTGCACCGCAAGCACGCCCACCGCGCTTTCGGAACGAACAATCGGAACGCCTGCAAAGCTGTGAAAACGCTCTTCACCCGTTTCGGGGACATAACGGAAATTGGGATGTGCAGCCGCTTCATCAAGGTTCAGCGTTTCGACATTTTCGGCGATGGTGCCAACAAGACCCTCACCAAGCCCCAAACGCGTTATGTGCACGGCGGCTTGGTTCAGCCCGCGCGTGGCGAACAACTCAAGCGCGCCATCGCGCAATAAATAAATCGAGCAGACCTCGCTAGACAGCGCCTCGCCAATGATATTGACGACATGGTTAAGCTTGCCTTGGGCGTGATTCTTCGAGGCCATCACTTCATGAAGACCAGTCAGAATGTTACGGGCTGAACGGGTAGCGCTTTCCATATACTGCATCTAGCAGAGACCTTAAAGGCAGGCGATACCCCGCATGAAATTAATCCTAGTCAGCCCGTGGAGGCCGACTCGTGCGTGATTGCATCTTTAAGGGTTAATTTTTGCTTTTTGAGATTGAGAATAATCTTGCTGTCGGGAAACGGTCGTCGTTCTTCACGCTCCAGCTTTTGTTCGAGTTCGGCATGCTTGTTACGAAGCGCGGACAGATGATTATTATGCACATCATTCTCCTTCAGTCTGAGACTCGGCCCTCTGAACAGATGAGTAAATCACGAAACGAAGCGCAAGTCTTGCCGATAATGATCTTTCTATCGTCCTACAAAAACAACTCTGCCCGCGTCGGCGGGTTTTTAACGATGACTTGTTTGCTACACTCTGTTTAGTAAGGCGTATGAACGATGACGGATATCAGCAGCAGCTTGCACAACTGAAGATTGAACATCGAGATCTCGACGACGCGATCCGAGCACTCGCGGCGCAGAGCCGCATCGACCAACTTCAGGTCGCCCGGCTCAAGAAGAAAAAGCTGATATTGAAGGACCGCATCATGCGCCTTGAAGACCAGTTGGTACCCGACATCCTAGCTTAGGCCGCTGGCCGCGTGGTGCCTAAATCAAACGGCGCAGCGTGCAGGCCAAATTTCCGAGGATGCACGCTCAGCGTCTCAAAGGACCTTCGTCATGCCATGCGCGAAAGGTTGCGGTCGTCTTTTAAGCGTCAAATTGAAGGCTGGCGAGACGGGCGTATAGGCCGCCTGCCGCGCTCAGCGTTGCATGATCGCCTTCTTCGACGATCTTGCCTTGATCCATAACGATAATCCGGTCGGCGGAGCGAACGGTCGCCAGCCTGTGCGCAATGACGATTGTGGTGCGACCAACCATCAACTGTTCCAGGGCGTCCTGCACCAGTTTTTCGCTTTCGGCGTCAAGTGCGCTCGTCGCCTCATCAAGCAACAAAATGGGTGAGTCGCGCAGCAAAGCGCGGGCAATAGCCAGACGTTGCCGCTGACCGCCTGAAAGCCGCGCGCCGCCCTCGCCAAGATATGTTTCCAGACCCTCTGGTAGCTCACGCAAGAAGCCCGCTGCATTGGCCTTTTCAGCCGCCGCCCAAATCGCTTCGTCGCTGGCGTCCCATTGGCCATAGCGCAAATTGTCGCGCGCCGAGGCCGCGAACAATACCGTGTCTTGCGGCACTAACGATATCCGCTGACGGAATTCAGCTGGGTCTGCGCTGGTCAGCGCTACACCGTCAATGCGCACGGTACCGACTTCGGGATCGTAAAAGCGCTCTGCCAATTGAAACAATGTCGATTTGCCTGCGCCAGACGGGCCTACGACGGCCACGGTTTCACCCGGTGATATTTTTAGGCTGAAATCTTCAAGTGCGGCCACATCAGGCCGAGTAGGGTAGCGGAAACGGACATGCTGGAACTCCAACTGTCCGCGTGCTGGCGGCATGACGACCGGACTTGCCGGCGGCGCTATTTCAGGCACTTCGTTCAGCAATTCGGCCAAGCGCGACGCGGCCCCGGAGGCGCGCACCAAGTCACCATAGACTTCGGTCAATGCCCCAAATGATCCCGCGACAAGCGCGCCATATAATACAACCGCGAACAATGTACCGGACGTTATTACGCCTTCCTTGACTTGGTCGGTGCCTTCCCAAACGAGCATTGTGATGCCGCCAAATATCAATGCCATCACCAGTGCGGTGAGGAACGCCCGCAACCGGATACGCCTTTTTGCAGCAGCAAATGTGCCTTCAACGGCACTCGCAAATCTAACGCCCTCGCGGCTTTCTTGCCCAAAGGCCTGAACGATTTTTATCGCGCCAAGCGCTTCTGAAATAATCGTGCCAACGCTTGCGACATTATCCTGGCTTTTGCGCGACGCCTTTTCCAAACGCCGTCCCAGAAACACTATCGGCAACACGACGACGGGTATCCCCGCCAGCAGCCAGATCGTAAGGCTTGGCGCAAGTCCAAACAGTAACGTCACGCCGCCGATGCCGATAAAAATATTGCGGAGTGCCACCGAAACCGTGGTTCCTACAATTTGTTCGATGATCGCTGTGTCTGCGGTCATCCGGCTGGCGATTTCGCCGGGGCGGTTTTCCTCGAAGAAGCGCGGGGCCAGCCGCAATAGATTTTGTTGCACAGCAACACGGATATCGCCCACCACGCGCTCGCCAAGCCAACTGACGAAATAAAAGCGGAATGCTGTCGAAATGCCGATGACAACGACGATACCCAGCAGCAAATAGAAATATGGTGCCGGATCCCCGCCATTTTTGACAAAGCCTTCATCGATTATCAGGCGCAGGCCGTAGGGAATCGCCAGCGTCGATGATGCCGCAGCAATAAGTGCCAAAAGGGCGTAGATAATCTGGCGTGGATATTTGATCGTATAATGCCCGATCATCCGCAAACTGCCAAAATTCGGCTTTGGCTTCGCCACGGTGGTTTCCGCTGTGTCGGATGCGTTGATCGTCGGCGCGTCGGTGTTTTCGTTTGTCATGCGCTTCGCCTAGCAGCGCACTGGTGCGGGAACAATCCGCCACGGATCGCGTAGATGCATTTACTATGGTGCAATGCACAATAAATGCGTAAAGCTAGGTTCAATCGCGGCAGAAATCTGCCGGTTCGAAGATTTAAAGGCCTGAATATGCTGTATACTGGATATGACGTTCAACGTGGCTGGCTTGCAGGCGCGGGCTGGGTTGCGCAAAAACAGGCAGAATGGCTCAGCGCGCTGCCGTCGCCCTTCAATTATGGCGGCATGGCACCTGTGGCCGCTTCTGCACTTGAGGTTTTCGCGCATTCCGTTCTGCCCCGCGGCAAGCCTGCGTTCGGGTTGAATGAAGTCGTTATCAACGGCAAAACTCTGGTGGTTCAGGAAGAAAATGTTGCGCGCAAGCCGTTTGGGCAGCTGAAGCGTTTCGTTTATGCGGGCAGCAGCGACAAGCCAAGGCTGCTTATCTGTGCGCCGATGTCTGGCCATTTTGCGACATTGTTGCGTGGCACGGTTGAGCGCATGATCGTCACGCATGATGTCTACATCACCGACTGGAAAGACGCGCGCGATGTGCCGTTGACGGGCGGCGGCTTCGATCTGGAAACCTATATCGACTATCTCATTGAGTGGTTGGAGTTTCTTGGGCCCGATGCGGGCGGTCGCGGTGCGCATATGCTCGCGGTGTGCCAGCCATCGGTTCCTGCCTATGCAGCCGCAGCGGTCATGGCCGCGAAGCAACACCCGCTGCGTCCGCGCACATTAACCATGATGGGTGGTCCGATCGATACACGCGAAGCGCCAACGGCGGTGAATAACCACGCGACGCAGCGGCCACATGAATGGTTCGTGCAAAATGTGATTGCGACTGTCCCGCCATATTATAAGGGCTCTGGTCGCCGCGTATATCCTGGTTTTCTGCAGCTTTCGGGCTTTATGTCGATGAACCTGGGCAATCATATGATGAGCCATTGGTCCATGTTCTCCGACCTGGTCAAAGGTGATGGCGAAAGCGCGGACCGGCACAAGGAATTTTACGACGAATATCGCGCGGTGTGCGATATGACCGCGGAATTTTATCTGCAAACCGTTGATACAGTGTTCCAACGTCATTTGTTGCCCAAGGGCGAATTCAACTATCGCGGTCAGCTGGTTGATCCCGCTGCCATTAGCGATATCGGCTTGCTCGCGATTGAAGGCGAGCGCGATGATATCAGCGGTTTGGGCCAGACAAAGGCGGCATTGAATATTGCGACAGGATTGCCGGAGGCGTTCAAAAAATATCACATGGCGCCGGAAGTCGGCCATTACGGCATTTTCAACGGCAGCAAATGGCGCGAAAAAATTGCGCCGATTGTGGAAGACTGGATATCCAGCCACAATTGAGCGACTTTATGTTCCCCGCTATTTGGACCTGCTTAATGGCATTTTGCGTAGCACGAATTTCTGCGGGTTTTCAGCGATGACCCTGCATATTAAAGCCACAGTCGAACGCTGGCCGGTCGACGGCCATTTCACCATCGCGCGCGGGGCAAAGACATGTGTCGACCTGCTCGTGGTTGCGGTCAGCGATGGCACGCATATCGGCCATGGCGAGGGCACCGCGATCTATTATGGCGGTGAGACGGCCGAAACATGCTTGGGGCAGGTTGAACGCGTGACGGACGAACTTGCGGGCCACCCCGCCCCAATCGCGCGCGTGATATTGCAATCGATTCTGCAGCCCGGCGCGGCGCGCAATGCATTGGATTGTGCGCTGTGGGATTTGGAGGCGGCGCAAGCCGGAACGGCGCTTTGGGAAATGATTGGCATGCCATTGCCACCAGTATCTTTGCAGACTGCCTTCACCATATCACTGGGAACATCTGATGCCATGCATGCCGATGCGCAGGCCGCAGCGGCAAATGGCTATGGCCTGTTGAAGCTAAAGCTCAATGGCGAAGCCGACCGCGACCGCGTGGCTGCGGTGCGCGCAGGGGCACCAAATGTCCAGATCATCGTCGATGCAAATGAAAGTTGGGGCGGAATAGATATTGCTGCGGCGGCGGAATTTTTGAAAAGTCTCGGCGTGGCGATGATCGAGCAGCCATTGCCCGCAGGTCAAGACGCCGCACTTGCACATATAGCATCGCCGCTGCCGATTTTCGCAGACGAAAGCTGCCATATCGCGGCGGACGTCCCGCGCCTGCGGGGCTTATATCAAGGCGTGAATATCAAGCTGGATAAGGCAGGCGGTCTAACCGAGGCTCTGGCGCTCTCTAAGGCCGCGCAGAGCGCGAAAATGGACGTCATGGTTGGTTGTATGCTGTCGACCAGTCTTGCCATCCAGCCGGCGTTTCTGGTGGCGCAGACCGCCTCTTGGGTAGATCTGGACGGGCCAGCCTTATTGCAAAATGATCGGCCGGGTGGATTCCGCTTTGCCAACGGATGCCTGTCCCCGGCCTAATACAGATTTTTAAGCCTTATACGCCGTCGAGATACTCAACATCGGGTGCAGCGGCGAGGCAGGCGCCAAGCTTGGGGCCAGCCGCCTTGAAATAGTCGCTGGCGCCATGTGCGGTGAGCGCGTCTTGATCGACATATTGCTCCAGCACTTTGTACACCTGCGGGTTCGACCGTGACCGGGTCAACGCATAAAATACGTTCCCCGGTTCATTGGCTCGCACGGCCGCAGCGAGTTCGGCAAAAACAGCCTCAAAATCTTCGTTCTTGCCTTCGGCGACGGTGAGCGTCGCGATAACACCAATGGCGGACATGAGGCTGCTCCTTATTTGCTGCGTTACGATTAAAAGATTTCGAACAGGCCGGCTGCACCCATGCCGCCGCCAACGCACATTGTGACGACACCATATTTCGCACCACGGCGCTTGCCTTCGATCAAGGCGTGGCCGGTGCAGCGTGCGCCCGTCATGCCATAAGGATGCCCAATCGAAATCGATCCGCCATTGACGTTCAAAAGTTCGTTTGGAATGCCCAATTTGTCACGGCAATAAAGCACTTGCACGGCAAATGCTTCGTTCAGTTCCCAGATGCCGATATCGTCCATCTTCAGGCCAAAACGCTGCAGCAATTTGGGGATGGCGAATACAGGGCCAATGCCCATTTCATCCGGCTCGGTCCCGGCAACCGCCATGCCAACATAACGGCCAAGGGGGTTCAGACCCTTTTTCTCGGCGAGCTTGGCTTCCATCAGAATAGATGCTGACGAACCGTCGGACAGCTGGCTTGCGTTGCCGGCGGTGATGGTCATGTCTGGGCCAAGGACGGGCTGAAGCGATTGCAGACCCGAAAGCTGCGTATCTGCCCGATTGCCTTCGTCCTTTGCGATCGTCACTTCCTTCTGGCTGACTTCGCCCGTTTCCTTGTTCACGACATTCATGATCGTGGTTACAGGAACGATTTCGGCGTCAAAATAGCCAGCCGCTTGCGCCGCGGCTGTGCGTTGCTGCGATTGCAGGGCATATTCGTCCATGGCGTCGCGGCCGATATTGTAACGCTTGGCTACAACTTCGGCAGTTTGCAGCATCGGCATGTAAATCGAATTGTGCATTTCGACCAATTCGCGATCAGGCTGAACGCGCATTTCCTTGGTTTGCACCAATGAAATTGAATCTTGGCCGCCAGCAGCCATGACATCAACATTGTCGACGATGATTTGCTTGGCCGCGGTCGCAATCGACATCAGACCGGATGAACATTGACGATCCATGGTCATGCCCGACACCGAAATGGGCAGACCGGCACGCAGTGCAACCTGGCGTGCAAGATTGCCGCCTTGCGTACCCTGTTGAAGCGCGGAGCCCCAAAGAACGTCGTCGATTTCGCCGCCTTCTATGCCAGCGCGCGCAACGGCGGCCTTAAGAGAGTGGCTGCCGAGCGTTGGCCCGAGTGTTGCGTTAAACCCGCCGCGATAGGCTTTGCCAATGGCGGTACGGGCGGTGGATACGATTACTGCGTCACGCATAAGAGTGATTCCTTAAAGTAAAAATTATACGAAAAACTGGCTGATCCATTCAGCCTGAAGTGCGGGCTTATCTTCGCCCTCAATCTCGACGGTGAACTCAAGCGTTTGTTGCCATTGGCCAGGACGCTTTTCGGCAAGTTCAAGCAGTTTGAAATGGCCGCGCACGCGTTTACCCGAACGGACAGGCGCGAGAAAACGGGTTTTGTTGCCGCCATAATTAACGCCCATTTTAACGCCGGCAACCTTTGGGCAATCAGACTTGGCGCTCATCACAGGGAAAAGCGACAGGGTCAGAAATCCATGTGCAATCGTGCCGCCGAACGGCGTTTGCTTTGCCATTTCTTCATTGATGTGGATGAATTGATGATCGCCTGTGGCGTCAGCAAATTTATTGATCATGTCCTGATCAACCAAAATCCACTCAGATACGCCAATATTCTCGCCAACTTTGGCCGCGAGTTCGGCGGGTGTAATTGAGGTCATATTGTTTCTCCTACATCCTAATTTGATCACATCGTGGCGATTTCAAACGCGCAATACAAGCCCTGGTTATTTGCCGTTACGGCATGCTTGTGGCCCTTCAGCCCAGAAGCTGCGAATCAGCTTTTTGAAGGCGCTGCTGCTGATCCTGAAGCGGTGGCATAGGGCATCACCATTTCACCATTGGGTGCTGCCGTGAATGTTGTCTGCGTCGGATAGGCAAAGCATATCCCCTCGCGGGCGAAGCTGTCGATGATGGCGATGCCGATGTCATGCCGGGCCTGAAACATCTGCTCGACATCATCGCTCTCAATATCGAACACCAGATGGAAATCGAGCGAACTTGGGGCAAAATTGTTGAACCCCGCGCGGATGAACAGTGCGCCATTGGCTTCCACTGCCGCGCGCAAGATCTCCGGCACGCGTCGCGCCAAGGCAGGGGGTGTTTGATACACAAGCGTGAGAACAAAGGTCACGCGCCGATATAAAGTCAGCGTGTTATTGGTAATTTCCTTCTCCAGCAATTTGCTGTTCGAAATAATCTTCTCTTCACCGGTGAGCGCGCGCAGCCTTGTGCTTTTCATCCCGATGACTTCAACCCGCGCGATCGTGTTATCATAAGAGACTGTGTCGCCGCGCCGGAATGGCTTGTCGAAAATGATCGAGATTGCGGCGAATAGGTCGGAAAAAATGCCTTGCGCAGCAAGGCCAATGGCAATGCCACCAACGCCAAGCCCTGCAACCAAGCCCGTTACATTGATGCCCAAATTGTCGAGTACGACGATGGCGGCCACCGCAAATACGACGAAGCTGACGAGCAGGCGAATAAGCACCATCGCGCTTTGCAGCGTTTCGTGTTCATGAATGCCTTCACCCGCGCGCCGTTCGATCAACCCCAGGATGATTTCGCGCAGCCACATGGCCACCTGAATCACAATGGCGACGGTGAACAATATGTCCACGGTCTGGGTGAGGGCCGCTGGCGCGCTGGCAAGCTGGTTGATCAGCTCAATTGACACCATGACGCGGAAAAATCTGCTGGTCCGCGCCAAGGTACGGGCGATGATGGATTTCAGATGCGCGCGATGCTCGCTGGCGCGCGCGATATTTGCAGCGATTTTTTGCAGCCAACTCAGCGCAACAAACACCATGATCGCCGCAACAACAGCAATAGCAAGTTCAACATAATTGGTCTGCACCCACATCGTCAGCGCGTCCCCATAAGCTTGAAGACGCGGACCAATGGCTTCGGGTGTAATGCGCGGCAGGGCGGGGGCATGTTGTGCAATCATGCCCCTGTTTACGGTCGATACGGGCGGTGCACAAGTTTTGCCGTGCATCGCGGGTTTTACGTGCCAAGGTTGTCCGGATGCAGGCGCGTCCCGCTACGCCACCTTGTACCTTAGGACTGTGATCGCGCTCTATTCATCCAGCAGCAGGGCATCGATTATCAAGCAGTGCGCACCATCGGCAACGACCGCGTGCGTTACGGCGATGTCGGCGACGATGTGACCGGGCACATGAAATTCATGTTCTGACAATATGGCCGAGAGCTTGCTGACAAAATCCTGCGTTGTTGGATGGGCAACCTGCAATGACAGGCATATCTGCGCCCCAGAGAAGGTAATGCTGTGCCAAGGGCGTTGATGCATGATGCGGATGTCGGCAGCGGGAGCGAGCGTCCGCAATGCGCGCAGCAAGCCACTTGCACCTGCACGCCCAATCATATGGGGTGCCTATCGGTTTGTTCGCCATAATTGGACATGAAATGTCGCAATTTCATCTCCATTTCGGGTCGAATTTCGCGCCCCATCCGGATGTCCAGAACAAGCCGCGGGTCCCCCGCTGCCAAGCGCCCAAATTTCGTGGGTGGCAGCCCTTGATCTCTCAAAAACCGTTCAATCTGGCGCGTGATGTGCATAACGTCTCCTCCGGCATCGACTCGGATAGGCTTGCCCGAATCAGTTGGAACAAATATAGAACAAAATTGATAGGATAAATCCTACATGTCTAGGAAATTTCCAACCAAGCCGGAGGGATGATCATGGCGGAAGAACCAAGGACAGTTTTGGAGCGTCTGATTGCGCAGAATGGCGATGATTATGCGGGGCTGTCGAAGCTTATCGGACGTAATCCAACCTATATTCAGCAGTTTATAAAGCGCGGTTCCCCAAAAAAATTGCCCGAGGTGGAACGCGGCATATTGGCGCGCTATTTTGGCGTCGCAGAAAATATGCTGGGCGGGCCGCCGGCGAACGTAGCCAAAACGGGCATTCGCCTCATCCCAAAACTTGCCGTTGGTGCCTCCGCCGGCGCCGGGGCAATATCTGATCAAGAGGCGCTTGCCGGCAAGATTGGTTTTGATGAAAAATGGCTGCGCAAGCAGGGGCTGGACCCATCTAGGCTCTCGCTTATTCAAGTGGACGGTGATTCGATGTCGCCAACGCTGAACCATGGCGATGATATCATGGTCGACAACCGTGTGTCGGGGGCAGTGCGCGATGGCATCCACGTTATCCGGCTGGATGATATGTTGATGGTCAAACGGCTTGCGGGCGGCCCCGGGGGGCGATTGTCAGTGCTGTCCGACAATCCGGCTTATCCGGGGTGGCCAGACGTCGATGGCGCTGCCGTCACTGTCATCGGACGGGTTGTATGGGCGGGGCGGCGGCTCTGAAGACTTGCCTCGGCCGCTGTTGTCCGCCACATAAGCGGGCATGTCCAATGTCACATCCACGCCCGCTAAAGCGCCGCCGCTTAAGGCCGCGATCATCCCCGTCACGCCGCTGCAGCAAAACTGCACGCTCTTTTGGTGTACCGAGACCAATAAGGGCGCTTTGGTCGACCCAGGCGGTGATCTCGACAAGTTGAAAGCAGCCGTGGCGCAAACGGGCGTTCAACTCGAAAAATTGTTAATCACGCACGGCCATCTCGACCATTGTGGTCAGGCAGGTATGCTTGCGCAAGAATTGGGCTTGAAGATTGAGGGGCCGCATGAAGACGATCGCTTCTGGATCGAAAAGCTCGATGACGACGGCGCCCGCTATGGCATGGAAGCGCATAGTTTTGAGCCTGACCGCTGGCTTGTCGATGGCGACACCGTCACCGTCGGAAATCTGACGCTCAACGTTATCCATTGCCCCGGCCACACACCCGGGCATGTGATTTTCCACCACGCACCCAGCCGCCTCGCGATTGTGGGGGATGTCCTGTTTCAAGGGTCTATCGGGCGAACCGATTTCCCGCGCGGCAATCATGCGGATCTGATTCATGCGATCACCACAAAGCTGTGGCCGTTAGGGGATGACATTACATTCATCCCCGGACACGGTCCAACCAGCCAGTTTGGCTATGAGCGCCAGCACAACGCCTTTGTGGCAGACGATGTGTTGGCGGCCCGATAACTCAAAGGGCGGTGTAAACGCTCCACAGCGCCCAGCCCGATAGGCCAAGCAGTGTGACCATGGTAATGAGCGTGCCAACCATGCGGCCTTTGCCAA
Organism: Sphingomonadales bacterium 28-55-16; assembly: GCA_002278855.1. Lineage (GTDB taxonomy): Bacteria > Pseudomonadota > Alphaproteobacteria > Sphingomonadales > Sphingomonadaceae > Sphingorhabdus_B. Next base: position 94,261 of record NCGG01000005.1, on the reverse strand, counting down.
GCGATCCGCCGTCCATGCCTAAGCCATGGGCGAGGCGGCCGATAATATAAGCGATGCCAAGACCCCACAGCCCGTTATTCGTTCCGCTGGTCGCCTCAAGTGCGGCAATCAGAATCAAGACGAAGGGCGCGCTTTCCACAAAATTTGCGTGCGCACGCATGCGCCGAATAACAAATTCACTGCCACCATCGCCAATCGAGACGCTTTCCTTTGTCCGCGCCTGGCCGCATCGGATCATCAGCCAGATATTCACCAAGGCCGCTCCTGCGGCGATTGTAAGGGTTACGGGTAAACTCAACATATATTCTCTCCCTGTTTGTGATCCTGTCCCTAACTGCTATCTCTCGGCTTGCAAAGCACCGAAAAACAAGTATAGCGCGCCGCTCACACAGACATGTGCGGATGAATGAAGCCGATTCTGGCGATTACTTGCCAGAACCGCCTCTTTCGCCTAGCATGGCTTAGAACTTATTGATTTTGAAATGGAACAGGTGCCGAAATGGCTGTCCCCAAAAGAAAAACATCTCCTTCGAAGCGCGGCATGCGCCGTAGCCATGATTCGCTCAAAGTTGCAGCGTATCAAGAATGCGCCAATTGTGGTGAACTGAAGCGTCCGCACCATTTGTGCGATGCTTGTGGTCATTATAATGGCCGCGAAGTGGTGGCAGTCGCCTAATCCTTCCAAAGGAGAATAGCTGGTGTCGATGAAACCGCGTATCGCCATTGACGCGATGGGCGGCGATGAGGGCGTATCTGTGATGATCGCAGGCGCGGCTTTGGCGCGTCACCGGCACGACAGCTTCGAGTTTCTGCTGGTTGGTGATGAGACGCAGATTAAGTCCGCGCTCGACAAACATCCCAATTTACGCGCTGCATCTGAAATTCTGCACAGCGATATTGTCGTCACCGCCGATGACAAGGTGAGCGCGGCCTTACGCAAGGCGAAGACCAGCTCCATGGGCATGGCGATTAACGCCGTGAAATCCGGCGACGCCAGCGCGGCCGTGAGCGGCGGCAATACCGGGGCCTTAATGGCAACCGCCAAGCTTGCTTTACGCACCATGCCCGGTATCGACCGGCCAGCGCTTTCCGCTTTGTTGCCCACGCTGGAAGACAGCGATGTGGTGATGCTCGATCTGGGCGCGAACACCGAATGTGAAGCCAAAAATCTGGTGCAGTTCGCTATCATGGGTGCTGCGTATTCGCGTATCATTTTTGGATTTGATCGTCCGCGTGTCCGATTGTTGAATATCGGGACCGAGGAAATGAAAGGCACCGACGAGCTTCGTGATGCGGCCCAGCACCTGCGTGATGCCACCGGACTGCATATGGATTTCCAAGGCTTTGTTGAGGCGGACAAGATCAACCGGGGTGAATGTGATGTCGTTGTATGTGACGGCTTTACGGGCAACATTGCGTTGAAATCGATCGAAGGTACCGCCCGTTTTGTAACGGACCTTTTGCGCCGGGCATTCACCAGCTCGATCCGTTCGAAATTCGGGTTCCTCGTGTCGCGACCAGCGACCGAGTTGCTGCGGCACCATCTTGACCCCAACAATCATAATGGCGCGGTTTTCATGGGCTTGAATGGCGTTGTCGTGAAAAGCCATGGCAGCGCAAATATCAAAGGCGTGGCGCATGCAGTCGAGGTCGCAGCCCGGCTCGTTGAAGAGGATATCACCGCCCGCATCACCCAAGATCTTGTGCGGGTTCAGGCGGGGTGACTGAAGTCGCTCTTCGTGCCGTTATCAAAGGCACTGGGTCGGCGCTCCCGCGAAACCGGGTCTCAAACGCTGATCTTGCGACGAAGGTTGATACCACGGACGAATGGATCACCGCGCGTACGGGCATTAAGTTCCGGCATATTGCCGCGCCCGATGAAACAACGGCGACCCTTGCTACGCAAGCAGCGCGTAATGCGCTTGATGCTGCCGGCATGCAGGCAAGCGACATCGACCTTATCATATTGGCGACTGCCACGCCGGATCAGACTTTCCCGGCGTCGGCCACATTGGTGCAGCACGCTTTGGGTTGCAATGGCGGTGTCGCCTTTGACGTTGCCGCAGTATGCTCCGGGTTTCTATACGCCTTTTCGGTCGCGGAAAGCATGATCCGCGCGGGGTCCGCGACCAATGCGCTGGTGATCGGCGCCGAAACCTTCAGTCGCATACTTGATTGGGAAGACCGCACGACCTGTGTCCTGTTCGGCGATGGTGCAGGCGCCGTTGTCTTGTCGGGCGAGGTCGGCATTCGCGGCGCGCTCGCGACGAAATTGCATGCCGATGGCCAACATAATAGTCTGCTATATGTTGATGGCGGCCCGTCCACCACGGGCACCGTCGGCAAATTGCGGATGAAGGGGCCGGAAGTTTTCCGCCATGCCGTAACCAACCTCAGCAGCGTCCTCTTTGAGGTTTTGGAATCCGCAAAGCTCACCCCACAGGATATCGACTGGGTCGTGCCGCATCAGGCAAATGCGCGGATTATTGAGGCAACAGCCAAGAAGCTTGCGCTTGATCCCAGCAAAGTGGTTCTGACGGTCGACCAGCATGCCAACACGTCTGCGGCATCGGTCCCACTCGCTTTGGATGTTGCGGTGCGCGACGGACGGATCAAACAGGGGGACATAATCGTTATTGAAGCGATGGGCGGCGGATTTACATGGGGCGCGTCAATCGTGCGAATGTAGAAACTTGTACGATATCGCTGTTTTACAATTATGAATTTCAATGTATGTCAAAATTAGATCCATCAGAAGTCGCAGGTCCGGAGACGAAAATGGCAGATACAGGTACTTTAACTCGCGCCGATTTGGCCGAGACGCTTAACCGTGAAATAGGTTTGTCGCGTGCAGATTCTGCTTCGATGATCGAGGCTATTCTTGATCATATGACCGTTGCATTACTCGATGGCGACAATGTTAAAATTTCTGGTTTTGGAACCTTTGTTCTTCGGGACAAGGGGGAGCGTATTGGGCGCAATCCAAAAACCGGTGTCGAAGTGCCCATCACACCGCGTAGGGTGCTTACATTCCGGGCCAGCCAAGGCATGCGACAAAAGGTAAAATAAAAGTCTATGCGCGAAAAATCCGCCGACGCCTTACGAACAATTGGTGAGATGGCTGAGGCCTTGGGCGTTCGCACGCATATCTTACGATATTGGGAAGAGCAGTTTCCGATGCTTAAGCCGCTTACACGTGCGGGCGGTCGGCGGCTCTATCGTCCTGAGGATGTCGCTTTGCTGCATAATATCCATCGCTTATTGTATAGCGAAGGCTACACGGTCAAAGGCGCGCGGCGCTTTCTGGCTGAGGGTGAGGCATCGACGCCTGTTGCAGATGCACCGGTAGCCGCCATCACGGCCCCTGTTTTTGACGTGGCCGCGCTTTATGCGGTGCGCGACCGGCTCGCGGCAGCTTTGGCCGCTGCCTGATTAGCCCATCGGCCGGGCATAGACCATGTCGCGGAACGGCACTTGCCCGACCATGAACACGGTTTCGCCAATCGCGCTGAATCCGGCGCGCGTGTAAAAGGCAATGGCACGGACATTATTTTCATAGACGGCAAGTAGCATGCGTTGTGCGCCGCGTTTGTCCGCGATCGCAAACGCTTGGTTGAGCAATGCGACCCCATGGCCACCACCTTGCCATGGACCCAGCAAATAGATGCGCTTTAACTCTATGTCGCCATCCTGCTGAAGCGCGGGATGCGCGGGCGCGGTCAGCATCGCGTACCCTACGGCTGCGCCCAGCGGGGTTTCGCCGATGACTATTTCGACGTCAGGTCGCGCAAGCGCTTTCGCATAATATTCGGTGCTATGTTCGGCGCGCAGATGTTCGATCAGGGGCTTGCCGGGATGGTCGAACGCAAAGGTCGCAATGAAGGTCGCAGCGCCAAGATAAGCGAGCGCCTCAGCATCATCTGCGTTGGCCGCGCGCCAGGTAACGGGTGTCATTCGTCTTCGGGGCCAAGGTCGGGGTCGAGATCGCGTGGCCGGATGAAATGTGTCAGCACGCCACACCGGCGTTCGACGTCCGCCCAATGCGTGATGTTGAGTTCCATCCGCGCGATCGCTGCGGTGGGATATTTCTCCCACACCAGATCGCGCAACGGCGATGTGCCATCATCAGGGCATAGGTCGAACACCAAATCTTCAAGCCCCGGATTGTGGCCGACCATGAGTAGGTTTTTATATTCGTCGGCCTGATCCCGCAGCACGTCCATTAACGTGGCGGACGAGGCCAGATAAATCCGGCGATCCCAGTTTGGATCCATGCGCTCGTTGCTTCCCTTGACGAATTGGTCAATCGTTTCAATCACCCGTACGGCTGGACTTGCAACCACATGGTCAAAGCTCAGGCCGTTGCGTTTGGCCCATATGCCCATCGTCACGGCAGCCTTTTCGCCGCGCCTGTTGAGCGGCCGGTCGAAATCGCGGGGCACGGCGTCATCCCAGCTCGACTTTGCGTGGCGAAACAAGGTGAGGGTGAATGTCAAATCGGGTTGCTCTCTTCCAGTTGGCTGTTCGTCTCCTGCCGGATATTTGTGTCAGACGAAAGACCCGATTTCACCGACCGGACCGCTTCTTCTAAGGTAACGCGGCGGATAGGCGTGCCGGGTGGAAAAGCCGACAAAAGCCGGCTCGGCACTGCCGATGACAAAAGCACGAAATGCCCCTTGTCGCCTGCGCTGCGGATAAGCCGGCCAAATGCTTGCGCCATTTTTGCGCGAATGATCCGATCATCAAAATCAATTCCGCCATTTTTCAACCGTCGCGCACGATGCAATATGTCGGGGCGCGGCCAGGGAATTTGCTCCATGATGACCAGCCGCAGCGAATGGCCCGGAACATCCACCCCGTCGCGCAATGCGTCGGTTCCCAGCAAGCTGGCATGTGGATCGTCGCGGAAGATATCGACCAATGTCCCGGTGTCGATGGGGTCGACATGCTGCGCATAGAGCGGCAGGCCATCACGCGCCAATCGATCAGCGATACGGGCATAGGTTGATCGCAACCGCCTGATTGCCGTGAACAGGCCAAGCACACCGCCGCCTGAAGCGGTGATCAACGACGCATAGGCACCGGCCAAGGCGGCAGGGTCGCCCTTTTTTATATCGGTGACGATCAACACCTCGGCCTGCGCAGTGTAATCGAAAGGGCTTATCGCGGAAAAATGGGTGGCTGGCTTTTCAAGGTGCAGAGCACCCGTGCGTGCTTCTGCATTTTTCCAGTCGCCACCGCTGCGTAATGTTGCTGATGTCGCCAGCACGCCATGGCTTGGCTTCAGCACGATGTCGGCAACTGGTTTCATCGGGTCCAGCCAGCGCCGGTGCATACCGATATCCATTTCGCGTCCCTCAAACCGCTCAATCGCAAGCCAGTCGACATATTCGGGATCAACGGGGCCCACCGCGCGGGCGAGCATCGAGATCCATGCGCGCACTGTATCAATACGCCAGCTAAGGCTTGCGGTAGCGCCCTCCACGCGTGCCCGGGCGCTGCCATCGAGCCAATCGGGCGGGTCGCCTATCATCGCCTCCAATCGTTGCCCAAGCACCGTCAGCGGCCGTGCTAGGGCCTCCAGCGCAATGGCAGCATCCCCCGCCGCGTCGACGACCATTGGGTCGGGGTCGGCAAGCTCCGTTTCGAGACCATAGCCGCTTTCGGTGGCGTTGGTTTCGTCGCGGGCAAACACCATCATTCGGATCGCGGCCAGCAAGCGCTCAATTGGCCCCGACGGCGTGCCTTCGGCTAAGCGCGTAAGCCAGCCTTCGGCAGGCAATGCTTCGGCAGCGACGCGCGCCATCTCGATGGCAAGGCCGCCTTCTTCATCATAAGATGCGACATCGGCAAGCCGCGCCGAAAGCCCGCGTCGCCGTCCCCGCGCTTTGCCTTCGGGACCAATGACCCAGCGGCGCAACTCTATCGTTTCTTGGCCCGTCAGTGCGGCGGCAAACATCGAATCTGCGGCATCAAACAGATGATGGCCTTCATCAAAGATGATGCGACTTGGCCGGTTTTGTTCGTCACGGCCGCGCGCGGCGTTGACCATCATGAGGGCATGATTGGCGATGACGATCTCGGCCTGCACCGACGCACGCGCTGCGCGTTCGATGAAGCATTTCTTGTAATGCGGGCATCCTGCATAAATGCATTCGCCGCGCCGGTCGGTCAAAGCGGTCGAACCATTGCGCCGAAACAAGGTCGGCAGCCAACCGGGCAAGTCCCCGCCAATCATGTCGCCGTCATGCGAATATGCCGCCCAGCGCGCGACCAAATGCGCAAGGATCGCCGCGCGCCCTGCAAAGCCGCCTTGCAACGCGTCCTCGAGGTTCAGCAGGCAGAGGTAATTTTCACGGCCCTTGCGCACCACGACCTTGGACTTGAATGTCTCATGGTCGGGGTAAATGCGCTTCGCTTCGCGAACCAGCTGCCTCTGCAGCGCCTTGGTAAAGGTGGAAATCCAAACTGTTCCGTCGGCGGCGGTCGCCCACAGGCTAGCCGGCGCCAAATAGCCAAGCGTTTTGCCAATGCCCGTGCCTGCTTCCGCCAGAAGCATATGCGGTTCGCCCTTGCCCTTGCGTGGCGCAAAAATTTCTGCGGCTGCTTGCGCAAAATCACGCTGGCCTTGCCGCGTTTCGGCGGACCCGCCGACAAGCGACGCCAGCCGTTGCTGCACGGCTTCCGCCTGAAGCGTCACCACGCGCGGCGGGGTGCGGGGCGGGGCTTCTTCCCATTCGGGCAAGCGGCTGAACAGCCAGCGTTCGGGACGATCGGGCTTTTTAAGCTGCGCCAAGACCAGATTTGCCCACGGCCAGCGCAGCCGCATCAGCGCTTGCGCTGAATCCCAAGCGCCTTCGCGTTCGGCCCATGCGGCGTCGCCCAGCACCGATAGCAAGGCCTGCGTCGCCACGAGGAGGAACGGCGGAACCTCTTGATCGGTTGCCGGTGCAGCCAGGCCCAAGGCTTTCGCCAAACCTTTCGGCGTGGGTACTGCAAACCGCGCGGGATATATAAACGCGAATAATTCCAACACGTCGAGGCCCGATAAATCAGCATAGCCAAGCCGTTGCGCAACCAAGGGCGCATTGAGCATGATCATCGGGGTTTCCGCGGCACGACCGGCCGCTTCGCCCTTGCCAATCGTTTTCACTGGGCCGCCACTGGCGCCCATCCAAATACCGGCATGGCTTGCATGGAGCGCAGGAAAGGCTAGGGGAGTTTCCATTAGCCCTGATAGGCGTATTTGGAACGAAAGAGCAACACGTGACTGATCTTCGCGATATAGCAATGGCATCAAAAGCCTGGCCTTATGAAGAGGCGCGGCGTTTGCTCAAACGCTATCCCAATGGCAAAGCCGATGGTCAGGCAATTATATTCGAATGCGGCTATGGTCCATCCGGCCTGCCGCACATCGGAACGTTCAATGAAGTGCTGCGTACGACGATGGTGCGCAACGCGTTTCAGGCATTGTCCGATGCGCCAACACGGTTGATCGAATTTTCGGACGACATGGACGGCTTGCGCAAGGTGCCGGACAATGTACCCAATCAGGCGATGCTCACCGCACATTTGGGCAAGCCCCTGTCGCGTATCCCCGACCCGTTTGAAAAGTTTGAAAGCTTTGCTGCGCATAATAACGCAATGCTGCGCGACTTTCTCGACCAGTTCGGTTTTGAATATGAATTCATCTCATCCTCGTCGCAATATGAAAGCGGGGCGTTTGATGACGCGTTGAAAAATGTGCTGCGCAATTATCAGGGCATATTGGACATCATGCTGCCGACCTTGCGCAAAGAACGCGCGGCCACCTATTCGCCCATCCTGCCGATTAGCGAAAAGACGGGCATTGTGCTTCAGGTGCCGGTTGAGGTCGTCGATGCCGAAGCTGGACTTGTCCGCTTTGACGACGATGGCGATATGGTCACGCAGTCCGTCTTGGGCGGCAAGTCAAAGCTGCAGTGGAAAGTCGATTGGGCGATGCGCTGGGTCGCGTTGGGCGTCGATTATGAAATGTACGGCAAGGACCTCACCGACAGCGGCGTGCAGTCGGGTAAAATTGCACGCGTGCTGGGTGGTCGCCCGCCCGAAAGCCTGATCTACGAAATGTTTCTCGACGAAAAGGGCGAGAAGATTTCCAAGTCCAAGGGCAATGGTCTCGCGCTTGAAGACTGGCTGAAATATGGCACCGAAAACAGCGTTGCCTTCTACGCCTTTCGCGAGCCCAAAAGCGCAAAGCAATTGCACTTGGGCGTGGTGCCCAAAGCGGTCGATGAATATTTCCAGTTCCGCGCGCAATGGCATGAACAGCCGATTGAAAAGCGTTTGGGCAACCCCGTGCACCATGTCCATAATGGCCAAGTCCCAAGCGGGCAGCCGCCAGTCACCTTCGGCCTTTTGCTGAACCTTGTTGGCGTCATGGGCGCAGGCGCGACCGAAGAACAGGTTTGGGCCTATCTTGGCAATTATGCCGACAATGTGTCGCCAGAAAACGCGCCAGAGTTGGCGGAGCTTATTCCAATCGCTTTGGCCTATAACCGCGACTTCGTGGCGCCGACCTTGCACAAGCGCAAGCCCGAGGGCGTTGAGATTGCAGCCTTGCACACGCTTGACGCGCGGCTTGCGGATCTGCCTGCGGACGCAACAGCGGAAGATATTCAAAACATCGTCTATGAAATCGGCAAAGAGGGCGGATTTGAAAATCTGCGCGAGTGGTTCAAGGCCTTGTACGAAACGCTTTTGGGTTCCAGCGCTGGCCCACGCATGGGCAGCTTCATTGCGCTTTATGGCTTGGCCAACAGCCGTGCGTTAATTGCAGAGGCGCTTGCATGACAACCATTGCGGCGCGCCTGTATCACGATGGCAAAGCCGCGCAGGAAATCGACCTAAACAAGCCGATCCCGCATATTACGAAGCCGAATGATTTTATCTGGATCGGCTTGCACGAACCCGATGACGGCGCGCTTAAGCGGGTGCAGGACCATTTTGGCCTTCATCCGCTGGCGGTCGAAGACGCGCTTGACCCTAAGCATCTGCCCAAAGTTGACGTGTATGGCGATCATCTCTTTTTGGTAATCCGCACACCGCAATTGGCGGGCGACAAGATCATCTACGGCAACACGGCGATTTTCATGGGTCGGCAGTTCATCATTACCGTGCGCCACGGGTCGGAGCGGTCGCACAGTCCCGTTCGGGATCAGCTTGAGGCGACGCCGTGGTTGTTGCGGCAGGGTGCAGATTATGTCCTCCACGCCATCTTGGATTTCATCGTTGATGGCTATGGTGACTTGGTCGATGTGATGGAGGAGAAGGTGCTCGTCATGGAAGAGCGGGCAATCGATAATTTCCTCGGTTCCGCAGAAACCAGTCGCATTTTCATGCTGCGCCGCGAGCTGTTTCGTTTGCAGCGGATATTGGGGCCAACCGAAGATCTGGCCAACCGCTTTATCAACCTTGAGCTGCCGCAGGTGGATGCGAACATCTATCCCTATATGCGCGACCTGCTCGACCATATTCGGCGCTTGGTCTACCGCGTTGAGGGGCTGCGTGATACGTTGACCTCGGTCATTGAAACCAGCGGGCTGCTGGAGCAACAACGGCAGGGGGCAATTACCCGTCAGCTGGCCGCATGGGCAGCGATACTTGCCGTGCCGACCGCGATTGCGGGTATTTATGGCATGAACTTCGCACATATGCCTGAGCTGGATTGGAAATATGGTTATTTTCTGATCGTCGGTATCATGGCGAGTATTTGCCTGACATTATTTGCGAAATTCAAACGATCAGGATGGTTGTGATTTAACGCACAATCTGCGCAAGGACATCGCGGTAATTGGGTGAGACTGTCATCCGAGGATAAAAGCCGCCAGTGCCGAGCAAGCGGTGCGTCGCGGCTAGATTATAGCAGGGCACACCCATGAACAGATGATGTTCGCTGTGATAATTGACCCAATAAGGCGCGACCGTCATGCGTGCGATAATGCCGGCGTGCGTGGTCCGGGCATGGGTGAACGGATCCCCACTACCCGTTGGCGTGCAGGCATGCTCAGCGATGTTACGGATGCGCAGGAACAGTTGAAACGTCGTGGCGAGCGCGGTTAGCCATAGCAAGAATGGCGTCCAGCCCCAGACGACCAAAGATATCGTCAGCAAGATTGTCTGCATGAGGAGAAACCGCCCCACTGTGCGCGCGGTCGTCTTTGCGCCGTCGACATTAGCGACCGGTGCGTTGCGCCCAGTCCTGTTCTGCAAGTTCAGCGCGCGGCCAGCATGGCTGTCGGCTTTGCCGTTGCTGGCTTCGCGGCGCAGCATGAATTGCGCACCGCGCAAAGCCACCGCGAATTGCGCGGTGCGTTGCTTGTAAAAAGTTTGTCCCGTCAGATCACGGATGAACTTGCGGCGCAGGCTATCGCGGCTGGTCGGGAAGGGCGCAGATAAAGCGAGGTCGGGGTCCTCGGCTTGCTGGGTGAATTTATGGTGCGTCAGATGATAGGCGCGATAGGCATATAAATCGCTCCCCGTCGCCGCGCCCGTCGGCCATTGGCCAAGCCAGTTGTTGGTTTTACGGTCGGGGTGCAGCAGACCATGCGCGCCGTCATGCATGAGGATCGAAAGCCCCAATTGCCGCCCGCCCAAAACTGCCAGCACCAGCGGCGTTATCAATAGCCCCACGAGCCAATTATAGTCCCATGCCGCCGCCCCGCCAAAGGCGGCAAGCGCAACAACCATCCAGCCATGCAGCACCAGCGATATTCCGCGCCAACGCGACAGCGTGGTGATCGCACGCCAATCCTCTGCGGCAAAAACCGCGCGTGGATTGGCGGCCTTTACAGCCGGCATGATGGGTCAGCTTTCATGCAGGTAACATAACGCGGTCCGGCGTCACGCACATGCGCTACGCCACCGCCTGTGCAACGAAGTCGGCCATCTTGGCTTGCGCCTTGCGCGACTCGCTGAAGCTGAAGATTGGCCAATCGTGCATCATCCCTGAAAGCTCCATGACCTCCGCCGATGGCAGCTTAGCTTTTAAAGCCCGCGAGTCTGTGACCAAGATATCGTCGCCGCCTGCAAAAGCCAAAATGGATGGCAAGCCATCCCAATTGCCGAAGATCGGGCTGCACCGCGGGTCCGTAAGGGGCAAGTCGCCGGCGTACAGCGTGCCGCCTTCGGAAATGCCGCTGATGGTCAATATCCCGTCGCGCGGTTCGGTTTTCAACTGGTCGGGATGGGCCGGGTCCAAATTGAGCCAAGGGCAGATGAGTAACAGCGCCGCAGGCAAGGGCTGCGCCGCGTCACGTGCCATTTGCGCCAATGCTGCGGTCAGGCCGCCGCCTGCGGAATCGCCACCCATGACGAAAGGCTTATGGCCAATTTCATCCCTATAAGCGGCATAATAATCATTTGCCCAAGCTGTGATATGGTCGGCGGCATTTTCGGGCGCGAGCGGATAGAGCGGCGCGGTTACCGACCAGCCATATTGCGCGGCCATGTGCGACAGAAATTTCCAGTGGACGGAGGTTGCCGGATAGACATATCCGCCGCCATGCCAGAACAGGACATGCGCGCTTGGTGTGCGGTTCTTAGGCGCTATCTGCCAAACGGGTCGGCCCTGAAACATGCTTTGCCGCACGTCGAGATCGGGCTTTACAGCTGGTGCCGGCTGCGGTCCCGAACGGATCTTGGAAATGTTTTTCTGAAATTGCGGCCCGCCTGTAAACATCCGGCGATAATGGCCTGTGGTGCGCAACATAAATCCAGCGAAGCTGGCGGCAAAACTTGGCATAAATATACTCCCCTGGAACGAGAGCTATATCAACGCGTTGAACCAATCAAGCGCTTCCCGGTAAGCAATCTCACCGGGAAGCGTATGCGCTTACTTCGACGCGGCAATCCAGTCGTCGATCTTCTTTTCCAAAACAGTAAGCGGCAACGCCCCTGTATTCAGAACCTGGTTGTGGAATTCGCGGACATCAAATTTGCTGCCCAGTTCCTTCTTCGCTTTGTCCTTCAGGCGCATGATCGTGAGCGCGCCGATTTTATAGGCCAATGCTTGCGAAGGAATGGCGATGTACCGCTCAACCTCAGCTGTGGCGTCGGTTTTGCCCATGTCGCTGTTGGCGAGCATATAGTCGATGGCCTGTTCGCGGGTCCATCCCTTGCTATGGATGCCCGTGTCAACGACGAGGCGCATGGCGCGGAGCATTTCGTCCGATAATGTGCCGAAACGCTGATAGGGGTCCTTAAACAGCCCCATTTCATAACCCAATGTTTCAGCATACAGCGCCCAGCCTTCGACATAAGCGGTGTTGCCGCCAAAGCGCATGAACGCGGGCAGCTTCTCATTTTCCTGCGCAATGCTGATCTGGAAATGATGCCCCGGCGCGCCTTCATGCAAATACAGCGTCGTCATGCCCGGCGTGGTGCGGCTTGGCAGATCATAGGCGTTGAAGTAAAATGTGCCGGGCCGCGCACCGTCTGGCGTCCCTTGCTGATAGCTGCCGCCAGCTTCATATTTTTCGCGGAATTCTTCATATGGCTTTATTTCAAGCGGTGCCTTTGGCAGATATTTGAACTGCGTCGAAATCTTCGCATCCACCTTTTTGCCGATATCATAATAGCCCTGAGTCAAAGCATCACGGCTGCTGAGCTTGAATTTCGGATCGGCGCGCAGATATTCGAAAAAGGCGCTTAATGTGCCTTTGAACCCGACTTCTTTCTTGATGGCTTCCATGCCCGACGTAATCCGCGATACTTCGGATAGTCCAAGATTGTGGATGTCCTCCGCCTTCAAAGGCAATGTCGTGGTTTGCTCGATCAGATATTGATATAGCTTATCGCCACCTTTCATCGCCGAAAGGCCAACCTGCTCACGCGCAAGCGGCAAATAGCTGTCCCGCAGAAAGTCGCGTAACCGGGCGTTGGCTGGATATAGGCCATTTACGATGATATCCCGATATTCGGACGTCAGGCGGGCTTTGTCCGCATCGCTGAAGCTTTCGGGAAACTTCAGAACAGGGCCATAATAAGGCGATTCCTCTGTTTTCTGGGCCAGCTGGGTATTGAGTTGGTCAACCACATTCGAGATGGTCATCTTCGTTTCAAAAACGCCAGACGCCATGCCCTGGCGGAACCGGTCGATCGACCGGTCCATGAGCACGATAAATTCCTTATGCCGTTTCAGATTGTTGTCATAATCCTGAACGGTTTTGAAAGGTGCCGCACCTTGTCCGCTGGCGAAGGTAGGGTAGAAAGTGTGAAAGCCAAAAAAGTGATTGAGTGGACGGACAACCGTTGCGTCCATGATTTCCTTGGACAGCCCCTTCAGCGCGTCCGTTTGGTTTTGCTTGAACACGTCATACGCAATCTTGTCGGTCGCGTTGAGCTTGTCCCGGTCGATGCTCTTCAGGCTTTCTAAATTGGCTTCGGCGGCGCTGCGCTCATTTGCAAAATAGGTGTCGGTGATGAAATCGCCAAAACGATCAGCATAGCGCATATCGCCGCGGAAAAGCGCGTTGAGCGGATTGCGTTTGAGGCTTGCTTCGTCATCAGCGGCAAATAATGCGGCCAGTCGCGCGCTTTCGGTTGCAGCTGGTTGCGCCACCACCGTTTCCTGCGCCTGAACGACCGTTGCACCAAAAGGCGCGATCAAGGCAACGCTGGCGAGAAGAATGCGGGCAGCTTTATTCATGAAATACTCTCCGGAGTTTATAAAAGGCATCCATAGGATGCTGAATGTCTGTGTAGCTTGCTGTCTGCTTTGGACCGTGCCGAGGCAATCGGGTTTCGACAGACGACAAATATCAGAAGGCAGGCGATGCAGCGCCCCGATTATGATGGCTTGGGCGTGTTGATTTCCAGCCAATCATTTTGCCGGTACCATTTGGTGATAACATGCTTCACCCCGCGTATGACGGGCGTGCCTGTGTGCAATGTTTTGTAGTTCAGCGTCCCGTCGGGCTTCACATTGTTCCATATCAGCATCATCCCGGCTTGCGGCCGAATGCCAAGCCCAAGGTGCGGAAACTCCGTTGCCCCGCCTTCTTCGGGTTCGTTCAGGAAAATCATCGCGGTCCAGCTGCGCTGCCCGCCGGACGGGCCTTCATGTTCCCAATAGCTTTGCGTGGGATGAAAGAAGTCATGATGCGCTTTGAACTCTTGCCCGACCTTATAACGTTGCCCCTGCATCGTTTCGGCAAAATTATTGTCGATCCCCAAAACATCACTCATCCGCGCTTCCACCTTTGCGATGAACGCGTCCCATCGGTTGAGATGGCAGCTATAGCTGGTGCGAAATCCCTCTTGCTCCGTGCCCTTATACAATGTTGACGGCACGGCATCCGCATCGATCTTTGCAATCATGGTCTTGCAGTCAGCGCTGCTCAGAAATCCCTGATACAGATAGAGCTGTGCGTCTGCATGATCGACTTGCTGCACAAGCGGATTGGCATCCAAACGCTTTGTTACATGCGCGCCAATCCGCGCAAGCTTTGCGGGATCATTGTTGGGATCAAATTCTCGGGCTGTTGTGTCTGTTTGCATGAGATCACCGAATCAAGGAACAATACGACCTCTTACCATGACCCAGTCCGCCTTTTCGAGTGTGCGGATGTTGGTCAGCGGATTTTCGTCGACGGCAACCATGTCAGCAGAATAGCCAATCGCGATCCGACCGATTTCATTTTCCATCCCAAGCGTTTTCGCCGCGACCGTGGTCGCACTGGCAAGCGCTTCGGCTGGCGTCATGCCTGCCTTAACCAATAAAGCAAATTCACCACCGTTGCTGCCATGTTCAAATACGCCGGCGTCAGTTCCAAAGGCAATGGTTACGCCCATCGCCTTGGCGCGCGTGACCTGACGTCCCGCAGCTTCAAGCGCTTGCTTGGCCTTCACTTCGACGGTGGGGGTGTAGATGCCTTTGCCCAAGCGTGCACGCACGCCTTCAAGCGCCATCAGCGTTGGGACCAAAACGGTGCCCTTCGCCTTCATGACTTTCAATGCGGCGTCATCCGCGAATGTCCCATGTTCGATCGAGTCGATTCCCGCTGCTGCGGCCGCCTCAATACCCCGCGCGCCATGGGCGTGGGCCATAACCTTGAGGCCAAGTGCGTGGGCGGTGTTGGCGATGGAGACCATTTCTTCATTGGTGAAATGCGCTTCCAACCCTCGGCCCTGCTGCGACAATACGCCGCCCGTAGCGGTGATCTTGATAACGTCCGCACCGGATTTAGAAGATTTACGCACCTTTTCCGCACATTCGACTGGGCCGGTGCAGGTATATCCCGAATCAAGCGCTGCAAGCACGTCCGTACGAAACCCGGTAACATCGCCATGCCCGCCCACAATGGACAAAGCTGGTCCGGCGGCGATGATCCGTGGGCCGATGATGCGTCCCTCGGCAGTCCCGCGGCGTAAGACAAAAGCCGTATTTTGTGCAGAGCCAGCCTCGCGGACCGTGGTAAAGCCGGCCTTGACCGTCAATGCGGCGTTTTTCACGCCCATCACCACGCCCCATTCGTCCGGGTTCACTGCTTCGTCGCGGAAATCATCACCGGGGTCGCCCGTGAGGTGGACGTGCAGGTCAATGAGGCCGGGGACCAATGTCTTCGTCGAAAGATCGACGATTGTATCGGCTTGAAACGGATTTTTTGTGCCTTTTGCGATGTCTTTGATACGTCCATCTTCAACCAGAATGACGGCGGGACCTGTGGGGCCGGTTGCAGCATCGGTGATAAGGTTGCCAACGACGATCGCTTGGGTCGCTGCTAAAGTGGGCGCTGAAACCAAAGCGGCTGCGCCTGCGAGTAATAGATAACGTACCATCAAAAAACGCTCCCATATTTATGGGCAGGAGCTTGGTCAGCTTATGACAATGTTACAAGCAAAAAAGCCCGGACGGGTTGGTCCGGGCTTTTGAATGGAGCGACTTACCAGAAGAAGTCGGGGATGACGTCCACCACGCGGCCGTTGCGCACGTCTACCAGAAGGACATCGTCATAATAACGCACCCAGCGATAGCTGCCGTAAGCGGCGGGCAAGCGATATTGCCACGGGTCGTTGATCCAGTACCGCGATCCATAAAAGCCCGAACCCAAGGAAAATCCTATCGATATCCGGCTGTAATTCCGGTCACGATAGGGCGCGTAATAGCGCCCGGGACGATAATCATTTCTGTTTTGCTCACGATAGCTGTGCCAGTTGTAACGTTTGTCGTTGCGCCAATTATTGGTCCAACGCCCTGCCGGCGCGCGATCAATGCGCTCGTCGTCATTCCGGTCAAAGCGGCGGTCTAGCCGGCCATCGCGGTTGCGGTCGTAATATCGGCCGTCTTGGCGTGCGTCGCGCCGTTCGGTGCGGGCGCCATCGCCATCACGGTTACGCTCGGTTCGGTTAACGTCAGGCTGAGGCACAGAAGCCCGGGTTTCCTGAACGCGGTCGGGGCGACGCTCCTGTTGCTCCGGCCGTTGTGCTTGTATCCGGTTCGCGCGGGCCTCTTGCCGCGCGTCGCGCCGCTCTTCACGCTGAAAACCAGCATAATTTTCAAAAACGCTATGTGCACCTGCTGGCGCAATTTCGGCAGCATGCACCGTTATGGGCGATAGCGCCGTCGCGGCCACCAAACTCATTAGGATGAACTTTTTCATGGCTTGTCTCCACAGCAGAGGCACCATGCTTCTGCGTTGGGACCTGTGTGCACCGATTATGCTGAAGCGAAGCTGAACTGCTTATACATGTTCATGAAAGGAAGTGTTTTGATGAACAGATAATTTAACGGATTTTGTTAAACGGAATATCCATCACGGGGAATTGCGCCCACCCGGTAAAATCAAAATGCCACCATTCGTTGGACAGACCAACAAACCCTTCGGCTTCCAGATAGCCCGCCAACCGTGCACGGTGGGCGCTGGCGACGGCAGTAGCCCCCCTATAGTCGCGGTGCGCTTTGTCGGAAAAATCGTCAAATCCGGTCGGCATTTCGACCAGCTGGCCGGTCTGCAGATCATGTAAGGTTAAATCTACGGCACAGCCGCGATTGTGTTTTGACCCGCGTTTGGGGTTGGCGACATATTCCTTCTTCGGGCCAACGGGCGTTGCATCCCACAGTTTCTTGGTAATGCGCCAGGGTCGATAGGCATCGTAAATTGTCAGGCCAAAGCCATCTGCCTGCGCGGCCTTGCTTGCGCGGACGACAGCCAATGCAGCGGGCGTGGCTAAAAAGGCGCGGGCTTCGTCATACAACACGCGGCCGGTAAAATTGTTCGTGGTCGCATAACGCATGTCGAGCCGGATTGTGGGATCGAGCTTTATGAGTTCTAATAGGCGTTGCGGATCATGCGGCTTTAAGGCCGCCGCCTTGTGCGCTGGAATGAATTGCACATCTGCGTCGGGACCGGTCGCCGCACAGCCGACAAGTGGCAGGGCGGAAAGCCCAAGCGCCACTTCCCGGCGGGAAAGGATTATTCCGCGTCCTTCGCCAGCCATTCTTCAAGCCATTTGATGGTGTAGTCGCCATTCTGGAAATCGGGCTCTTCCAACAACCGCTGGTGCAACGGAATGGTGGTTTTCATACCTTCAATCACAAATTCGCCCAGCGCACGACGCAAGCGCATCAGGCAACCCTCACGTGTCTGACCATATACAATCAGCTTTGCGATCATGCTGTCATAATAAGGCGGCACTTTATACCCGTGGTACAGCCCGCTATCGACGCGCACATACAGGCCGCCAGGTGGGTGATACCATGAGACGGTTCCTGGCGATGGCATGAACGTACGCGGGTCTTCGGCGTTGATCCGGCATTCGACGGCGTGCCCGGTAAAGGTCACATCCTCTTGGGTAAAGGAAAGCGGCTTGCCTTCCGCTACACGGATTTGTTCGCGCACCAAATCGATGCCCGTGATCATTTCGGTCACAGGATGTTCGACCTGCAAGCGGGTATTCATTTCGATGAAATAGAATTCGCCATTTTCCCACAGAAACTCGATCGTGCCCGCGCCGCGATAGCCCATATCGGCCATGGCTTTGGCGCAGATCGTTCCCATACGGTCGCGCTCGGCGGTTGCGAGCACAGGTGAAGGTGCTTCTTCGAGCACTTTTTGGTGCCGCCGCTGCAGCGAACAGTCGCGCTCACCCAAATGTACCGCATTGCCATTGCCATCACCGAAAATCTGGAATTCGATATGGCGTGGGTTGCCGAGATATTTTTCGAGATAAACGGTCGCATCACCGAACGCCGCTTTCGCTTCGGACCCGGCTTGCTGCATTTGGGTCTCAAGCTCTTCTTCGCTGTTCACGACCTTCATGCCGCGCCCGCCGCCGCCCGACGCCGCCTTGATGATTACGGGATAGCCGATATCGCGGGCGATCGCCTTGGCCTCTGCCACATCCTCAATGGCGCCGTCGGAGCCGGGAACAAGCGGGAGGCCCAATGCGCCAGCCGAGCGCTTGGCCTGAACCTTGTCGCCCATCGTCCGGATATGCTCGGGCTTAGGGCCGATCCATTTGATATCATGGCTTTCAACGATTTCGGCAAATTGCGCATTTTCCGATAAGAAACCATAGCCGGGGTGAATGGCGTCGGCATGGCTGATTTCGGCTGCAGAAATAATCGCTGGAATATTCAGATAGCTGTCGGTCGCCGATGGCGGCCCAATGCAAATCGCTTCATCCGCAAGCCGCACATGCATGGCGTCTGCGTCGGCGGTTGAATGGACCGCAACTGTTTTGATCCCCATTTCATGCGCGGCGCGGTGAATACGAAGCGCTATCTCGCCGCGGTTGGCGATAAGGATTTTCTCAATGGCCATTTTTAAGCAATCGCCAACAATGGCTGGTCGAATTCAACTGGCTGGCCGCTTTCGACATAAATTTCGGTGACGGTACCGGAACTGGCGGCAACAATCGGGTTCATGACCTTCATCGCTTCGATAATCAGGACAGTATCCCCGGCCTTCACTTGCTGGCCAACGCTCACAAAAGGTGCGGCATCGGGTTCAGGGGTGAGATATGCCGTGCCGACCATCGGGGACTTCATCGCGTTGGCGGAGATGGCAGGGGCACTTGGCGCAGCAACGGCGGCAACAGGCGCGGCGGCTGGCGCAGCAACTGGGGCGACTGCCATCGGCGCAGAAACTGCCGTCATGGTGCGCGACACGCGAATTTTGCGTTCGCCGTCCTCGACTTCGATTTCGCTCAGCCCCGTGTCGTTCAACATGGCCGCCAGTTCGCGGACAAGGTCCGTGTCAACTTGCATGCTGCCAGTATTTCCTGTCTTCGCCGCCATTTAATACTCCTTGGGCCCCTGAAAATGCTTTTCAGCGCCTAATGTCAAAGTTGTAACGCTGCGTCCAGCGCCAGTTCATACGACTTTGCGCCATGTCCCGCAAAAACCGCCTGAGCGGCCATGCCAACATAGCTCAAATGCCGGAAAGATTCCCTTTTGTGCGGATCGGATAAATGCACTTCGAATACCGGCACAGTGATTGCCTTGATCGCGTCCAAGATGGCGACTGACGTGTGGGTAAAGCCAGCGGCGTTCAACAACACAGCCTTCGCGCCAACGGCTTGCGCCTCATGCAGCCAATCAATCAAATGGCCTTCATGGTTCGACTGCCGAAAATCGATAATGGCGCCAGCGGCACGCGCATGGTCATCCAACCGGCCCGCGATGTCATCAAGCGTATCGGTACCGTAAATTTCGGGTTCTCGTGTGCCGAGCAAATTGAGATTTGGTCCATTCAGAACAAAAATTGTTGGCTGATCAGCCAAAATACATCCCCCAATATTATCAAAGCAGCGGTTGCACACCGCATCGCGCAGGCACTATATGCCCCTCAGTAAAAATAGCGAGTTGAAATGACCTCTTCCCTACCCACCGATATTATCTCCCTGACACTTAACGGCGAACTGCGCCGTTTTCGGGCCGCTGCCACTGTTGCCGATCTTGTCCGCGACATTGGCCTTGATCCAGCGAAAGTCGCGGTTGAACGTAATTTGGAAATCGTGTCGCGGTCGACGTTGGAAGATGTTGCCTTAACAGATGGCGATAGGCTGGAGATCGTCCATTTCGTCGGCGGCGGGCAGGACAGCGCAACGGGCGATAGCTGGACCGTCGCTGGCCGTACATTCCATTCGCGGCTGATCGTGGGTACGGGCAAATATAAGGATTTTGAACAAAATGCCGCCGCGCTTGTGGCATCGGGTGCGGAGATCATCACCGTTGCTGTCCGGCGCGTGAATGTGTCGGACCCCAAGGCGCCGATGCTGACGGATTTTATCGACCCGAAAAAATATACCTATTTGCCCAACACCGCTGGCTGCTTCACGGCGGACGACGCGATCCGCACTTTGCGTTTGGCGCGCGAAGCGGGCGGCTGGGATCTTGTAAAGCTTGAAGTGTTGGGTGAGGCCAAGACGCTATATCCCGACATGCGCGAAACGCTGAAGGCGACCGAGGTCTTGGCGAAAGAAGGCTTCTTGCCGATGGTCTATTGCGTCGATGATCCCATTGCCGCCAAGCAATTGGAAGATGCCGGCGCGGTGGCCGTCATGCCATTGGGCGCGCCAATTGGTTCTGGGCTTGGCATTCAAAATCGCGTTACCATCCGCTTGATTGTCGAGGGCGCTAAGGTGCCGGTGCTCGTCGATGCTGGCGTTGGCACGGCGTCCGATGCTGCCGTCGCGATGGAGCTGGGCTGTGATGGCGTGCTTATGAACACTGCCATTGCCGAGGCTAAGAACCCCATTGCCATGGCAACCGCGATGAAGCTTGCGGTCCAGGCGGGCCGTATGGCCTATCTGTCGGGCAGAATGGGACGGCGCATGTATGCGGACCCCTCCAGCCCGCTTGCGGGTTTAATCTAAACCGCCACGATCCATAAAAGAAATGGCGTTAGCCGCTGCTGACGCTTGTCATTTGCCGGCAATGCGTTTGACGTCCGCCAGATATTTGCGCCCGATGCGCATCGCATGGTCTTCGCCCAATATTGCGTGCCAGACGCCACCGCCTTCATGCCGCAATCCGGTAATCAGGTCCCGGCGGATAATGTGGCTTCGGTGGATGCGCTGAAATTGTGCCGGGTCCAAGCGCTGCTCAAGCGTTGAAATGGTTTGGTGTAGCAGATAGCTGCGCCCCGCAATATGCAGCCGCATATAATCACGTTCGGCTTCAATCCGTTCAATGTCCATCGCGGCAATGCGGATAAGCTCGGCGCGATGCGATACCCAGAATTCATGTGCATATCGGGTGTCGGTTTTTGAAGGCGGGAGCGCCTCTACGTCCTGGGTGCTGTAGGCGCGGGCGATGGCGCGGCCAAGCCGTTCGCTCGACACGGGCTTCAACACATAGTCGACAACGTCCAAGTCAAAGGCTTCGACAGCAAAATTGTCATATGCCGTGATCAAAATTATCGCCGGCTTTTTCTGCATCAACCCCAAGGCGCGCGCAGCGTTGATGCCGTCCATTTTCGGCATGCCTATATCCAGAAATATGAGATCAGGCGTTAATTGCTGGGCGATTTGGAGCGCTTCGACGCCGTCACTTGCGGTGCCGACAATATCGATGACGGGATGATCGGCGCTTAGGGTCTTAAGGCGTTCTATGGCGAGTGGTTCGTCATCAACGATCAAGGTCCGCAACCGCTTCATGCCGCTATCCGATGGCTTAAGGGCAAAGTGAGCATCGCGACAAATCCGCCGCCCTCAACCCATTTTGTATCGAGGCGCGCCGCGGATCGATAGCGCGCTTCCAATCTATCGCGCACATTGACAAGGCCAATGCCGTTGCCGCCGACATGATCGGCCTCCATCACTTCGCCATTGTCAACAACACGTAGAACAAGGACAGCGCCTTCGCATTTGGCATCGATGATGATTTCAACCGGACGTGTGGTACGCGAAACCCCATATTTGATCGCATTTTCGACGAGCGGTTGCAGGATTAAAGCCGGGACATGCTGGCCCATCAATGCCTCGGGAATATCGATCTTAACGCGAAGCCGTTTGGGATAACGCACGCTTTCGATTTCGAGATACAGCCTTTGAAGTTCGACCTCTTCGGCAAGCGTGACATCCTCAAGCGGATCAGATGACAGGCTTGTCCGGTAGAAATTAGACAAATTCTGAATCATCGCCTCGGCCTCTTTGGGCTTTCCGGTGAGGACAAGGCTTGAGAGCGAATTCAGGGTGTTGAACAGGAAGTGGGGATTGACCTGATAGCGCAGCGAACGCAGCTCAGCATCTTGCGCGGCTTGCGCAAATCGGGAGGTTTTGCGTTCGGCCTCGCGCACTTCGCGCGCATAGCCGATGGCGACATAGAGCGAGCTCCATGCAATCAGGAAGAAATAATGCGTGACCGAAATGTCAGCAATTTCTTGCCAGATTGACAGCCCCAGTTGCGCCTTCAAATCCTCAATCGTCCGCCCGACGCTTGGGTCTTTAAAAAGGCTAATGGGATCATAGAGATTGAAAATGTAGAAATTGGCAGATGCCAACACCATGGCGCAGGGGATTGCGCCGATAAATGCCACGCTGACCCGAAAGCCAAGCGATCGGCCGTCGGCAATCCGTAAACCGAAATACAATAACCATGTCACGAACACGCCGACGAGCGCCACCATCAAGCGCCGTTCGAACAACACGGCCTGCGCTGGAAAATCGAGCAGGGCCGCGCGCAATGACAATATGAGCGCGTAGAAGGCCCAAAAGCCAATGATGGTCAGCAGGGCCATCTGATGGCCAATAAGCGCATTGCGGGGCAAGGATTTATCCATGCCTTGCTATAGCCGATTTTACGCCAGTTGCACCACGCGCCGTGTCTCTCGTCGAATGCTTCATCAATTTGGTCGAATGCGTATCGGCTGCATCGGCCGTTAATCCTTCGCTAATCATGTTGGCGCGATGATGAGGGTCTGGGAAATAGGGGATGTTGGCATGGCGAAAGCAAAGCATGAAGGTCCGGGCCACTTAACATTGGCTGAGATGAAGGAGTTCGCTGGCTTTAGCGCTGCGGCACAGCGGTATATCCGGCGGTCGCTGGATGTAGCTTTTGATCGCAAGGATGCCATTGCCGTCTGGTCACGCGATGCGGTCGAGGTTGCGTCCATTGACGCGCAGCGTAGATTTTACGAACGTTTACCAGAGATTAAGGCGTTGGTTCCCGAATCTGCGGTTCTGCATGATGCCGAGCCCTTTCTCGTGCAATTGGTCACCGTGTCCGCATTTGATTTGGGGCAGGGGCGGATGGAATGCTTTGCGGCCTATCGGTTTTTGTACGAGCGGCTGATTGGCGCTGATGCGCGGCCTTGGTTGCCGGCTGCATTCTGCGCCGCAGCATCAATGCCGCATGTGCCCCCTGGCAAGCGCAAAATATTACTGCAATCCATCAGCGAGGCCGCTGTGACAGCGACCGGATGGTCAAAGCGTCCGCCGAGCTTTTATCCTGAATGGGTGGACAAGGTGGATGCTGACAATAGTCGGGCCATTTAAGCCGCCCTACTAAGCTGACTTTCGCTGATAACGGAAATACCAGACTTCGTGCCCTTGGCGGCGCGCCTTGGCCTCATAACGTGTTTCCGGCCAACCGCCGGGACGGTTTTGGAAATCGGCTGCGTTGTTGCAGAGCCAATCGAACTGCAGCCGGTGCCGTTGCATCACCATCAACGCATGGCGGACATATACAGGATGGTCGGTGCCGAACCGGAATTCGCCCCCCGGCTTTAACTTTGCCGCGATCAAATCCACTGGCCCGTCATTCATCATCCGACGCTTCACATGCCGTGCTTTCGGCCAAGGGTCGGGATGCAACAGATAGACAAATGATAACGACCCATCGGGCACACGGCGCAGCATGTCCAAGGCATCGCCCATATGCAGGCGTATATTGCGCAGTCCGCCTTCGCGGATATGCGATAATGCTTGGGCAACGCCGTTGAGAAACGGTTCGCATCCGATAAAGCCATGATCGGGCAAAAGGTCGGCGCGGAACGCCATATGTTCCCCGCCACCAAAACCAATTTCGAAGTGCATCGTCCGGTCGTCGCCGAACAAATCCTTGCTGCCAAGCGGCCCTTCATCTGGAACCGCGATTTGCGGCAGCAGATTTTCCACCAGCTCATTCTGCTCGGTACGCAGCTTTTTACCCTTTGAACGGCCATATAGGCGGTTCAGCGTTGTGGGGTCCCCGGTCTTGTTCGCAGTCATAGGCGTGGCGGCTAAACTTTCAGCCGCCACGCTGCAAGCGTAATCATGTACGTGGACCTTACGCTAAAGCGGCCTTCAAATCTTCAACGAGATCGGTGCGCTCCCATGGGAAGAAGTCGCCTTCCGCCTTGCGGCCGAAATGGCCATAAGCCGCCGTCCGGCGGTAAATGGGCTTATTGAGACCAAGATGGGTACGGATCCCGCGTGGGGTGAGGCCACCCAGTTTTTCGATCCGCATGATCGCGGCTTCAATTTGGTCGTCGCCAATTGTGCCGGTGCGGTGGGTGTCGACATAAAGTGACAAGGGCTTGGACACGCCAATGGCATAAGCAAGCTGGATCGTGCAGCGCGTGGCAAGACCAGCGGCGACGATATTCTTGGCGAGGTAACGGGTGATATAGGCGGCAGAACGGTCAACCTTTGTCGGGTCCTTACCCGAAAACGCGCCGCCACCGTGCGGCGCTGCGCCACCATAAGTATCCACGATGATCTTGCGGCCCGTCAGGCCAGCATCGCCATCCGGTCCGCCAATTTCAAAGCTGCCCGTCGGGTTGATATGGTATATGGTTTCGGTCAGCAGGTGCGCCGGAAGCACGTCCGCAATGACGCCCTTCACATAATTGTGCAGCTGCGCTTCTTTTTCGCCCTGGTCATATCCCGGCGCATGCTGGGTGGAGACGACAATCGCGGTTGCCGCCTCAGCCTTGCCTTCATTGTTATACCGCAATGTGACTTGGCTTTTGGCGTCCGGTTCCAAAAATGGCGCGGCGCCTGAATGCCGGTCGGCGGCCATGCGCTGAAGGATTTTGTGGCTGTAATCCAGTGTTGCGGGCATCAGGTCAGGCGTCTCTGTCGATGCATAACCAAACATGATGCCTTGGTCGCCAGCGCCTTCATCCTTGTTGCCACTGGCGTCTACGCCTTGGGCAATATGCGCAGATTGGCCGTGCAGATTATTTTCAAAGCGCAAGGTTTCCCAATGGAAGCCCTTTTGCGCATAACCGATTTCTTTGACGGTGCGGCGGACGGTGGCTTCAATCTCTGCCTCGGCGCCTTCGGCCCATGCGCCATTTTCATAGACGCCCTTGCAGCGGATTTCGCCCGCGAGCACGACCAGCTGCGTGGTGGTCAGCGTTTCACATGCGATTCGCGCCTCGGGGTCCTTCGACAAAAATAGGTCGACGATCGCGTCGGAAATCTGGTCCGAAACCTTATCGGGATGTCCTTCGGACACGGATTCAGAAGTGAAAAGATAATTTGAGCGCATGGTTTTTCCAGTCGATTGGCTGTATCTGCGTATAAAGATTTCTTTATATCGTTCTGCGCCCTTAGCCCTTACTGCGTCTGCCGGCAAGCGGTAACAATGCCAACATGATAAGCAGCCCTGCGAAAACCAACGGAATGCTATTGCCAAAATGGGCGAATAGGGTGGGCGCCTTTGCACGGGGCAATTGCGCATCGATGCGGCCATCAACGCCCAAAGGCAGGCTTTTGATAATCCGGCCATCCACGTCGATGATGGCACTGATACCGGTCGGCGTGGCCCGCACAACAGGCAAGCCTTCCTCAATCGCGCGCAGCCGTGCCTGCGCCAAATGCTGCGGCGGGCCGATATCGCCGAACCAAGCGTCATTGGATGGGTTGAAGATGAAGTCCGGCCGGTTCTTGCGATCCACCACAACACCGGAAAAGATCATTTCGTAACAGACCTGCATGCCAATTTTGATTGGTGTGCCATTGACGGACACGGTCATCGTCTGCGGGCCCGCGCCGGGCCAGAAATCGATACTACCCGGAACCAGCCGTGCCAGCCCAAGTGGTTGTAACAGCCATGGCGCAGGCAGATATTCGCCATAAGGCACAAGATGCGCTTTGTCATAATGGCCAACCACACGGCCAAAAGCATCCATTGCCGACACACTATTGCGCGCGGCGACCAACTGACGCTTTTCAAAAATAAGCCGGTTCGCACCGGTCAACAGCACATCGCCATCCGCCATCAGCGTGGTCAGGCGCGCACGGGCGCCGGCGGCACTTTCGCCAGGCTGGCCTTGGTAATAGCGATCGGGATAGCCGTCCTCCAGATAGTCCGGAATGGCCGCCTCCGGCCACAGGATCAGGCGTGGGCCTTGCCCGGGCAGCGGGCGGCTGTTCATCGCCAGCTTGGCAAAGTTGATTGCGTCATAGCCCAAAGCATATTTGTCGGCTTGGGAGATGTTGGGTTGGACGACGGTTACGGCTTGGGCATTTGCGGCCGCGCGGGCATCATCATCGCCCCAAAGCGAGATGCGCGCGCCGATTGTGGTCGCGACCAAAATAAAGAGCAGCACGCCGCCAACGGCATAGTCTGCCCACCCGCCTTTGGCGCGCGCGCCGCGTGCGGCTTGTGTCCGCTGCACCGCAAATTGGGTGACACCCCCGACCGCCAAAATGATAAGGCCTGATATGCCATATGTGCCAAGCACGCTTGCTGGCTGCGCGATATATGGGATCGAAACCGCAAGGACGCTGAGCGGGTTCCAAGCATAGCCTGTGAAAACCCAACTGCGCAGCCATTCGGTGACGATCCACAATCCGGCGAAGGCGAAGATCAGGGGCAACCTGTCCGCGCCATTCGCGCCATCAGCACGCCCGTCTGCGCGGGAATGACGCAGGATTTTCGTCATATGGCCACCGATCCACACGGCCCCTGCCGCTGCCAAAGCCGGATAGACCGCGAGATACAGCGCAAGCGACAGGACGGCGATATAGCCAAGCCAGATCGGCATGGCCGCCTGAAAGGTGAAGGCTACCGCAATCCATTGATTGCCAAAGGCGAAATGGCCAACGCCGAACAGCCAACCGAGCAGGAAAGCGCGCTTTGCATTTTGGGCTTGCGCAATCAGGTGGATGAGCAGCGCAAAACATATAAGCGTAAGCGGCCAAAGCCCCCATGGGGCAAAACCATAAGCGGACAATGCGCCAGCGCCCAATGCGGCCGCGCGCGGGAATTTTTGAAGCAAGGCGGAGATTTTCTGCACGGCCCGCCTTTGCCTATGCAATGTTACAATTGCAATCTGTCAGATCGTGTCGCCGCTTGCGGTTCAGCCATGGGCTGCTAACGACAAGAACGACAAACCCTTAGCCAAGCCGGTGCAATCAAAATGACCCTTCGTCCCTTCCATTTGGCCTTTCCCGTCGATGACCTTTCCGACGCCCGGCGTTTTTATGGCGAGGTCATGGGCTGTGCCGAAGGCCGGTCATCGGACCAATGGATTGATTTCGACTTTTTCGGCCATCAAATTGTCGCCCATCTGGATGCCACCGCGCGGCGCGTTGCCACGCACAATCCTGTCGATGGCCATGACGTTCCCGTCCCCCATTTTGGCGTGGTCCTGACAATGGCGCAATGGGAGGCCTTGGCAGAGCGCGTGAAAGCGGCGGGCGTGCGGTTCGGCATCGAACCTTATGTCCGGTTCAAAGGCCAAGTGGGCGAGCAGGCAACAATGTTCTTTTATGACCCAAGCGGCAACGCGCTAGAGTTCAAGGCCTTTGCCGACGATAGGAATTTGTTCGCGGTCTAACGCGCGCTAACGCGGAATGCTGGCAACCTTTGAACAGACGTCACTTTTTTCAGTGCCGCCGCCGCCGGCAAGCATCGTAAACGCGATAAACCCGCCGACCACGGTGACCAGAAACGCGGCGGTCACCCATGCCAGATATTTGTCGATGAAGGCTTTAATCGGCCGACCGAATTTCCAGAACAGGAAACCCACCAACATGAATTGAAACGCACGGCTGAGGACGCTTGCCCAGATGAAGGTGAACAGGTCCATCTTGATAAATCCGGCCGTCAACGTGATCAGCTTGAACGGAATTGGGGTCGCCCCCTTAATCAGGATGATCTCGGCACCAAATTCGCGCAAGTAACAGGCCGCCGCGGGAAAACTGTCCCACAGCCCAAGCGCCTTTAACAACGCAATACCGATGGTCTCATAAGCGAAATAGCCAATGGCATAGCCAAACAGCCCCCCCATCACCGATGCCAATGTGCACACCACACCGAACCGCAACGCTTTGTCCGGACGCGCTAGGCACATCAGGCCAAGCAAAGGGTGGGGCGGAATGGGAAAGAACGAACTTTCGACGAAGGAAAAAAGGAACAGCCAGCGCTCGGCATGTGCATGCCCCGCCTTTTGCATCATCCAATCATATAATCTTTGCAACATCGGGTTCCGCGATAAGACGCGCGGACCGGCTTGTCCAAGCTTTTAACCCGCACGCACATCTTGTGGCGGGGTGGCGCGCGAACTTTGGGCAGGGCCCTGATGCGGCACAAACATAAAATACCCCAAGATGATCAGTGACAAAATGATCAATATCTTCAGCAGGTCGCGCAAATTCTGTGCACGCCGCCGCCTTTTGGAATGATTGCGCGCGGGCAGGGGCTTTCCAGCAATGTCGAGAATGATGGCCATCGGATACTCCTTGACCAAAAAACCGCATGGCTCGGCTTAAGTTCCGCCATATCGCATCCGCAACGCTTGCATTTTGCCGCGCTTGTGCACAGCGAGGGGCCATGGACTTTCAAAATTTCGATATCGACCATTTCCTGCGCGTGCATTGGCAGAAAAAACCGCTGCTGATCCGCAACCCATGGTCCCATTGGCAAAACCCGCTTGAGCCGGACGAGCTGGCCGGATTGGCATGTGCAGAAGAGGTGGAATCGCGCCTGATCTGCCAGCCAGCCGGCGGATGGGAAATGGAGCAGGGACCACAGGGCGAAGCGCGCTTGGCCGGACTTGGCGAAAGCCATTGGACGTTGCTGGTGCAAGCTGTGGACCAGCATGTGCCCGCCGTCGCCGACCTCATCGCGCCGTTCCGGTTCATCCCCAATTGGCGCATCGACGATGTGATGGTCAGCCTCGCCGCAGACCAAGGCGGGGTCGGACCGCATTTCGACCAATATGATGTTTTCCTGATCCAAGGGCTTGGCCGTCGGCGCTGGCAAATCGGGCCTCTATGTGATGGCGATACGCCGTTGCTGGAGCATGAGGATTTGAAACTTCTCGCGGCCTTTGAACCGACCGACGAATGGGTGCTGGAACCCGGTGATATCTTATATGTCCCGCCCGGATTTGCACATAATGGCGTTGCCGTTGGTTCGGATTGCATGACCTATTCGGTTGGCTTTCGCGCGCCATCGCGAGCTGATCTCTTGGGGCATTATGTCGATGACGTTCTCGATGGAATCGCGGACGATGATTTGTACCGCGACCCCGATTTGAAGGCCCAAGCCAACCCCGGTGAGATTTTACCCGGCGCGCTTGCCCGCCTGCAGCAGATGATGATGGAATCGCTGTCGGACCCGGCCAGCTTTGCCCGCTGGTTCGGCACATTCAACAGCACGCCCAAATATGCCGATATGGACTGGCAACCCGAAACGCCCTTGGACGCCGAAGATGTCCGCGCCAGCATAAAAGCTGCGGTGCCTTTGTTGCGCAACCCAGCCAGCCGGATGGTCTTTATCGCCAATGGGGACGACGCGCTGATGCTGTTTGCCGATGGCATATGTTTTGACTGCACCGGCGATACGGCAGCGTTCGCACAATCGGTGTGCGCGCAAGACAGCGTCATTCTCGACGCGGCGCTTGCGTCGGCACCGGCGGTTGTCGATCTTGTGACGCAGCTGTGCAACATGGGCTGCGTCGCGTTCGAAAGCGAGGAATGATCTGCGCACGCGGTTAAGCATTTGCGCAAAGAAAGCGCGTTATGCGACGGCGGCAGAGGCGATGGCGGCGGTGGCAAAGGCGACGGTCACGTTGCGGCATTATGCGTGCGACCGTTGTGGCCAGTTTCACCTAACGAGCCGGACCAAGGGCAAGCGCATCGCGCGGCCAGTAACGCTTTAGCCTTCGACCGCGCGCCACATGCCCGGCGCAAGATCATCGAGCGTCCATTCGCCAATCGCGCGGCGGACGAGGCGCAATGTCGGATGGCCGACCGCGGCGGTCATGCGGCGGACCTGACGGTTGCGGCCTTCGCGGATGGTCAGCATGATCCAGCTATCGGGCACCGACAGCCGCACACGGATCGGCGGGTCGCGGGGCCAGAGCATCGGGTCGGCAATCCGTTCAGCTTCGCAGGGCAGGGTCAACCCATCCTTCAACGAAACCCCGCGCCGCAATTGCGCCAGCGCATCGTCGGACACGTCGCCTTCGACCTGCACCAGATAGCTTTTGGCCATTTTATATTTCGGGTCCGATATCCGCGCCTGCAACCGGCCATCATCGGTCAGCAGCATCAGCCCCTCACTGTCCATATCGAGCCGGCCAGCGGGATAGACGCCGGGCACATCGACAAATTGCGACAAAGTCGGCCGCGGCGACCCTTCGGTCCCCTTGTCGGTAAATTGGGGCAAGACGCCATAAGGTTTGTTGAACAGGATGATGCGCGACATGGGGGGGCTGTAGCGAAAGCAGGGGGGTGAGGGTAGCCGGTTGCGGCAGCTTTGGACATTATAACCAAATAGGCTAAAACATATTGACATCGTAACCATAAAAGGTTAGTTTACGGCATAGTCGAAAATTGCGAGTCGCGCAGTGACCCGCTTTCATCATCACCCAATGGGGTCGAAGAGTAATCTTCGGCCCTTTTTCTTTGCGCTCAGGAGGGCTTTTATGGCCATCAATAAAACACCCGTGCCGGACGCGCGGTTGAATGTGAAAATCCGTGCCCGGTTTTTGGACCATTTGGCGCAGACGGCGAATGTGTCGGCGTCGGCGCGGGTGGCGGGCGTTGGCTCAAGTGCGGTCTATGCCGAGCGGCGGCGCTCGCCTGCGTTTCGTGACGCATGGGCGCTGGCTTTGGCGGAGGGCTATGCGCGGTTGGAGACCGATTTGCTGGCGGAGGCGCTGCAAATGGCCAATGGGCGGACCGCCGATGGCACATTAAAGGCGCGGGCGCAAAAACATCGCTTGGCGATTGCGCTGCTGAACGCGCACCGTGCGGCGGTGAAGGGCGGCGCGTTGGTCGCGGCGCCTTTGCCGCCCAAGCAGGATTTGGCGACGGTAAAGGCGCAATTGATCCTGAAGCTCACGCAAATGCGGCAACGCGCCGAAGACAGCGCCGCGGCGCGCGCAGAGACTGCACAGCAGGGCGACGAAAATGCCGACGCTTAACGCGCAGGCGTTGCTGGCGCTGCCGCATGAACAGATGGTCGCGGTCATCCGCCGCTGGACCAAGAAAAACATCGCCGACACGCAAAGCTGGGACTTCTGGCGCCGCGATGATCAGGCCGAGCCACTGGAGGATTGGCGCATATGGCTGGTGATGGCGGGGCGCGGCTATGGCAAGACGCGTATGGGGGCGGAGTGGGTGAGCGCGCTTGCCGCGCAGCATCCCGGCGCGCGCTTTGCTTTGGTCGGCGCGACCTTGAACGAAGCGCGGGCGGTGATGGTCGAGGGTGAAAGCGGGCTGTTGTCGCTGCCCTTTGCCGAACGCCCCGTCTATGAACCCAGCCTGCGCCGTCTGACATGGCGTAATCAGGCGACGGCGACCTTGTTTTCCGGTGCGGAGCCCGAAAGCCTGCGCGGGCCCCAGCATGACTTTGCCTGGGCCGACGAGATTGCGAAATGGCCAAGCGGGATCGCGGCGTGGGACAATCTGATGCTTGGCCTTCGTCTGGGTGACAATCCGCGCGCAATGGCGACCACCACGCCGCGTCCGGTGCCGTTGTTGCGGCGGTTGGGCTCTGAAAAGGGTGTTGCGGTCACGCGCGGGCGCACAAGCGATAATGATATGCACTTGCCACCGGACTTTATCGACGGGGTCCGCGCGCTATATGCCGGCACGCGGCTGGGGCGGCAGGAATTGGACGGGGAGCTGATCGAAGATGCCGAAGGCGCCTTGTGGTCGCGCGATTTGCTTGAGAAGCAACGCGCGGCGTGCGCACCGGAGCTGGCCCGCGTGGTCATTGGCGTTGACCCGCCGGTGTCCGAAAATGGCGATGCATGCGGCATCATCGCGGTCGGGCTGGGCGTGGACAAGAAAGCTTATGTGCTCGGCGATCACAGCATCACCGGCGCGTCGCCCGAACGCTGGGCGCGTGCAGTCGCGGCGGCCGTCGAGGCGTGGCAAGCCGACCGCGTCGTCGCCGAGGATAATCAGGGCGGCAATATGGTTGAAAGCGTGTTGCGCGCGGCGGACCTTGCGATGCCCGTCAAGCGCGTCCACGCCAGCCGCGGCAAATCCGCCCGCGCTGAGCCCATCGCCACGCTCTATGAAACCGCGCGCGTCTATCATGTCGGCGGCTTTCCCGCGTTGGAAGACCAGATGTGCGGCCTGATCGCAGGCGGCGGCTATGAAGGCCCCGGCCGCTCCCCCGACCGCGCCGACGCGCTTGTATGGGCGCTCACCGAATTGATGCTCGGCAAAGCCGAACGGACCCCGCGCGTGCGGTTGCTGTAATCTAAAAGGACAAGACATCATGAATATCTTCGGTTGGAAATCAGCCGGGCGTGGGTATCTGCGTCCGGCCAAAACGCGTGTGCAGCAGGATCATCTGCCCGGCTTGCGCGGCTATGGGCAGGGCAGCCTCGGCGAATGGCCACGGCATTATGAGGCGCAGATGCGTGAGGGCTATTTGTCCAACGCGATTGCGCAGCGCGCGGTGCGGTTGATGGCCGAAGGATTGGCGTCGGCGCCGTTGGTGGCAAGCGATCCCCGCGCGCTGGCGCTGGTGAAAGCGACTTCGGCGGGACAAGCGTTGATCGAGACGGTGGCAACGCATCTGTTGCTGCATGGCAATGCCTATATTGAGATATTGTCCGACAGCGACGGGGCGCCAGCCGAATTGTTCGCGTTGCGGCCCGAACGGATGACGATCGAGGCCGACACGCGCGGCTGGCCCGTCGCCTTTGTGTATAAGGCAGGTGCAGTGGCGAGCCGCTTGCCTGCCAACAGCGTGATCCATATCCGGTCGATCCACCCGTTGGATGACCATTATGGGTTGGGCTGTCTCAGCGCGGCGTCGGGCGCGGTGGCGACGCATAATGCGGCGACGCGCTGGAACAAGGCGCTGCTCGATAATGCAGCGCGGCCATCGGGCGCTTTGGTCTATGAAATGGGCGATAGCGGGACGTTGAGCGGCGAGCAATATGCGCGGCTGAAGGAGGAGCTTGCCATTAGCTTCCAAGGCGCGGGCAATGCCGGGCGGCCGATGTTGCTGGAGGGCGGGTTGAAATGGCAAGCCATGGCTTTGACCCCGGCGGAGATGGATTTCGCGGGGCTAAAGGAGGCCGCGGCGCGCGAAATCTCATTGGCGTTCGGTGTCCCGCCGGTGCTGCTTGGCCTGCCGGGGGATGCGACCTACGCCAATTACCGTGAGGCCAACCGCGCATTGTGGAACCAAAGCATTATCCCGTTGGCGCGCAAGATATTGGACGCGATGGCGCAAGGGTTGCGGCCCTTTTTCGATGGCTTGACGCTGGACTTGGACCTCGATGCGATCCCTGCGCTTGCCGAGGATCGTGAGCGCTTGTGGGCGCAGGTCGGCGCGGCGGACTTTCTGACGACGCAAGAAAAACGCGCGGCGGTGGGGCTTGGGCCGGTACTGCAGCCACCGGAGATATTGGACGATACGGGTGTAAATAATTGAAATTGAATGTAAAAAAGCATTGAAAAGAAAGCAAAAGGTGGACGTAAAAATCGTTCCAAATTACAAAGGCAAGTCAATGCGACCGCATTCGCTTGAGGTGAAATATACCATAAACGGCAAAGAACTTCGTAAGCCAATATCGAACATTAAAGGGGAGAAGTAAAATGGACCCTCGCATACAAATGGGCGATATGCTCAACGGCATTGGACAGCATCTTGCCGACATTATCGATCAGCACCCCGATGGTGCATATCTGTATGCCGAAGTGAGTGAAGGCTTCTGCGAAGCAGGTGTTTTTCACGATGAAGGCGAACAAGTGGTCTATTACGGTCCTAGCGACGAGCTGTTTGGCGCGCTTCACGAGCTGTGGGAATTTGCCGAGGCGGATAAGAAATGGGCCGTACTCCATTATGAAGTAAAAGAGGGAGCGTTCAACGCCCGCTTTGCATTTCCTGATCAATTAGATTCCGAAGAATTTGGCTTTGAACGTCGCGGCGAAATGCGGTTGGATTTTCCTGCTGTGTTGAGCGCAACTGCGGCGAAAAATTTTGTCGAGGCAAAGGATAATGCCGTTCGATATGGGCGGGACTATTGGCGCGCCTGTGTGGCACATAAGGCGACGGCATTTCTACCCGGCGACCACATCATCACCCCCGACGGCCGCAAATGGCAGATCGCTGAAACCGAAGTCGGACTGGGAACCGTCACGATCACAGCGAAGGCCGCGGTAAAATACGGTGTTTCAAAAAATGTCCCTGGGGCGCCGGGGCGACATGTTCCATCTTCCGATCAGCCCATGGGTGCAACACGCATTGCCGTCATGGACTTGCCTTTATTGGTCGGCGGCGACCCCAATAAAGCGGCTGTGGCGATTTTTGCAGCAGGCACGCAAGCCGGATGGAAACGGGCCGCAATCCTATGCAAAATCGACGATCAGTGGACCGATATTGGGAACACAGCGCCTTCTGCAATCATGGGCGTCACGCGCAATATGTTATCCGCGCACCCATCATTTTTATTGGACGAGGGTAATGCAATTGACCTTGAATTGCTGAACAATTCTATGGCGCTGGCCCTGCGCAACACGTCGCCTTTGACGCATGACGCGCCCGTGTTTTGGATCAATGGTGAATTTGTCCGCGTTGGATGCATTGTTGCTCTTGGGGGGCAATCATACCGGCTGTCGCGGCTGAGCCGAGGGGGTTTTGCCGCCGCACTACAAGCCCCCGCGCATGCGGCGGATACGCTGGTGGTTTTGATGGATCCTGACTCGGCGCTGCTGTTGCCGAATAGCAGCTTTAACGTGGGGGAAAGACTATATGTCGAGGCGCAAGGACTTGGCGATGCCCTGCCCATATCCACGACAGCGTTGGTTGAAGGCCTTGCCATCACATCTTTATCGCCTGTGCATGGCAAATTACTGCGTAACCTGGATGGCAGTGTCGATCTGGAGTGGAAGCGGCGTTCTCGGCTAGATCTGGGTTGGATCGACGGGGTCGACCAAGCCCAAATGGAGGACGCGGAAAGTTATCGGGTCACGCTTCACGTCGAAGACAGGGTTCTGCGCGAATGGATCAGTGCTGCGCCTTTGCTGCGTATTTCAGCAACCGACATGGCGGCATTTTCTATCCCTCAAGGCGCTCTCTTAATGTTCCATATTCGCCAAATTGGCCGCTTTGCCCAGTCCAGCGCGCTGACGCTCGGCGCAAGCTGAACACGCACATCCGATATCATAATATAGGAGGTCACATGCCGGATCTTGAAACTGGCCGTCATCGATTGCCGCTTTTGGCGGTGTCACAAGCACAGAAAGAAATAACCCATAATGAGGCGTTGGTCCTGATCGACGCGCTTATCCATATCGCGGTTGAAAACACCCAATCTGTGCCGCCAGCGGTGACGGATGTTGACAATGGGAAATGTTGGTTGATCGGTGCCGCAGCGTCGGGCTTATGGGCAAATAGATCCGGGCAAATTGCAATCTGGACGGGGGGCAGCTGGAGATTTGCAGTGCCCCAAAATGGCATGCGATTATGGAACAAGTCGGAGGAGCAGCAAAGCCACTATGTTGCGGGCCAATGGAGCAACGCGCCCCTGATATCATTGCCTGTCGGCGGCGCCTTTATTGACGCTGAAGCGCGCGCCGCGCTTACCACAATTTTACAATATTTGCGGTCGATTGGTATGTGTGCATCCTAAATCGGCCCGTTGCACAAAGTGGCTGAAAATAATCAGAAATTGCGAAAGATGGCGACATTTTTGCAACAGTATAGGTACATAGCGGCTTGCATAGGTGGAACATAATCGGTAAACCAAGGTTCTCGAATTTACATTCCTAAGATAGAAAAGGGGAAAGTTGATGCGTAAGTTAGCCATAGGTTTGGCGCTCGCTTCTACTGCTCTGGCATCACCGGCTTTGGCCCGCGACGACCAGTGGTATGTCGGAGTTGATGGCGGTGCCATGATTGTAGAAGACCTGAGCTTGGATATCGGCACGCTGAATGATGCGGCGACGATCGGCACAAAGAAGAGTTACGATTTCGGCGGCGTCGTCGGTTATGATTTTGGCGGCTTCCGTCTGGAATCAGAAGTATCCTATCGGATGTCCGATGTTGTTGATTTTAACAGCCAGACACCACAAATCCCAAGCGGATCAGGTGCCACTTTGGCAGGCGCCGGCACGTACACCACCTCTGGTGATGCAAGTGCATTGAGCTTCATGGTCAATGGATTGCTCGACTTCGGTGACGATGACGGCATTCAGGGCTTTGTCGGCGGCGGCGTCGGTGTTGCGCGTATTGACGTGCAAACTGTTTTTGCAGCGCCAACATTCCTTGACGACTCCGATACTGGTTTCGCATGGCAGGCACTTGCTGGCATCCGCGCGCCATTGAGCGATAGCTGGGATGTGGGCTTGAAGTATCGTTTCTTCAACGCGGACAAGGTCAACATGGTTGATCGTCTGGGCCGTACAGTCGACACACGCTTCCGTTCGCACAGCGTCATGGGCAGCCTGATTTATAACTTCGGTGGTGCACCTGCACCAGTTGAAGTGGCACCCCCACCGCCACCACCCGTCTATGTAGCTCCACCCGCACCGCCGCCACCGCCGCCACCTGCGCCGGTTTGCAACACGGGCCCATATATCGTATTCTTCGATTGGGATAATTCGAACCTGCGTCCTGACGCGGCTTCGGTTTTGGATAATGCTGTTGCGCAATATGCGAACTGCGGCATGGCAAAGGTTATGCTTGCTGGTCACGCCGATAAGTCGGGTACCGCAAAGTATAACGTTGGCCTCTCGCAGCGTCGTAACGATACCGTGCGTGCGTATCTTGAAACCAAGGGCGTTGCTGGCGGCGCAATCAGCACCGAAGCATTCGGTGAAACTGCACCTCTGGTACAAACCGCTGATGGTGAGCGTGAACCGCAAAACCGTCGCGTTGAAGTTACTTATGGTCCAGGTTCGGGAATGTAATTTCCAAACTGATGTGATTTTAGAAAAAAGGCCAGTCGAAAGACTGGCCTTTTTTTGTGCGCGCTTTGGCTACCATGTGCGATATATCTGAGAGCGGCTTAGGCAGCCGCTTTGGCTTTAGGCCTGGCCTTCACGGTCGCTGCTTCCAAAAGTCGCGCTTCGAGCGCCTTTAGTTTATTCTTGTTTTCGATTTTCGCGCCAAACAAGTCGGTGACATAAAATGTGTCGACCGCCCGTTCGCCATAGGTGGCAATATGCGCGCTGTGTAATGTGACCTTGGATTCAAACAGGGCAAGCGCAAGATTGTTCAGCAAGGCGGGGCGATCGAGGGCGTTGACTTCAATCACGGTAAACCGGTTTGACGCCTGATTATCGATCAATACCGATGGCGCAATTTTAAACGCGTCAGCCCGGCGCAGCGCCTTTGGCTTAGCGTCGAGTTGGGTCATCAATTTGGCGCGATTTGTGAGGGCTTCCTCAATGTTGCGCTTCAGACGGTTTAACTGCCCTTGTTCTTGGAAGGGGCGACCCAGCGGGTCTTGAATGAGGAAGTTATCGACCGCCATACCGTCGCTACTGGTATGAATACGCGCATCGATAATGTTGCCGCCAGCCAGATGGATGGCGCCCGCAATTCGGTAGAAAAGGCCCGGATGATCTGCTGCAAAAACAGTGACCAGCGTTGCCCCTCGATCGGGGTAGAAACACGCGTCAATGGCCAGCTCGGTCCCCGCATTTTTGAGCAGATGCCGTGCGTTACGCACAATGATGTCATCGGGCTCCGCTATCCAATAGGCGTCAGGTAGCCTTTTGGCGAATGCCGCAAATTCTTCCGAAGGCAATCGTAAGGCCGATTCCAGCTCTGCCTTTTTCGATGCGATCCTTTCGTCACGGCCCCTTTGTTTATGACCCAAACGAAGCACTTCTTCGGTGGCCTCATACAGGTCCGATAACAATTGCCGTTTCCAACTGTTCCATACACCTGGTCCAACTGCGCGGATATCAACCACGGTGAGCACCAGCAGAAGCTTCAGTCGCTCTGGAGATTGAACCGCTTGGGCAAAATCCAAAATGGTTTTAAAGTCAGCTAGGTCCCGTTTGAACGCAGTGGCCGACATCAATAGATGGAAACGCACCAGCCATGCCACGGTTTCGGTTTCGGCGGGTGAAAGCCCCAAACGCGGGCATAAAGTCTCGGCCACTTGCGCGCCCAAAACGCTGTGGTCGCCGCCACGACCCTTTGCAATGTCATGCAGCAAAGTTGCGACAAACAAAAGCCGCTTACTGACGATTTGCTGGACGATGACCGTTGAAAGTGGATGGTCCTGTTTCAACTTCCCGCGATTGATATCGGCCAGCAAGCCAATGGCGCGGATGGAATGTTCGTCGACCGTATAATGGTGGTACATGTCGAACTGCATTTGCGCGACGACCCGGCGAAATTCAGGAACAAAACGGCCAAAAATAGTCGATTCATTCATCCAGCGCAGAACCGTCTCCGGATCGCGCGGCGACGTTAGGATATCCAAGAACAGCGCGTTGGCTTTGGGATCACGGCGTACGACCTTATCCACCAGCCGCGCATCCCTTTGTGCTGCGCGCATCGCTAAGGGGTGGATTTCCAATTCATGCAAGTCGGCCAAATGGAAGATTTCAAGCAGGCGCACTGGGTCGCGCGCGAAAAATCCGTCATCAGGTAACGCGAGCCGCCCCCTGTCCAGTTGAAAGCCATTCAGCTTGCGTGGTTTGCGGATGAAGCTTGGGATGAAACGGCGCCCTTTTTGCGCCATCGCTTCATCCAAATGCGCCAGAAACAAACCCGTTACGTCGCCGACCGTTTTGGCGTTGAGAAAATAATATTGCATGAACCGTTCGACCGCTGAACGGCCGGGACGATCAGCGAATTGCATCAATTCTGCCACTTCGCGCTGCAGATCAAACGTCAGGCGCTCTTCCGCGCGACCTGTTAGATTGTGCATGTGGCACCTGACGGCCCATAAGAAATTTTCGGCTTTTCTAAAGCGGTTATATTCGTCTGCGCTCAGCAGTCCCACATGCACCAGTTCCGATGCCGCAGACACTTTGTGGACATATTTCCCGATCCAATACAGCGTATGCAGATCGCGAAGGCCGCCTTTGCCATCCTTAATATTGGGCTCCACAACATAGCGGCTGTCGCCCATCCGCTTATGCCGGTCATCGCGCTCTGCCATTTTTAATCGGACGAAGTCAGGCGCTGTATGCGCCACCACTTCTTTCCAGAAGCGCAGCGATGCCTCTTCATACACCCCGCGGTCGCCCCACACGAACCTGCTCTCCAGCAAGGCCGTTCGAATGGTCAAATCCTCCTGCGCCATTTTGACAGTTTCATCTAAGGATCTGCTGGACTGGCCAACTTTCAGGCCAAGATCCCACAAGATATACAGGATCGCCTCGACAACTTGCTCTGTCCAAGAGCTGCGCTTGTAGGGGGTAACAAAGGCGATATCGACGTCGCTATGCGGCGCCATTTCGCCGCGGCCATAGCCGCCCACCGCAAGCACGGCTATCCGCTCTGATGCCGTACGGTTGGCCGCTGGATAGGCATGAACGGTCACATAATCATAAATCAGCCGGACAATCTGATCTATTAAAAACGCCTGTTCAGCCGACGCACGATAGCCCTGCGACGGCTGCTCACTCAGGCGCCGTTTTATTTCCGCACGACCGTCGGCAAGCGCGACTTGCAGAATTTCGAGTAGGTGCGGCCGCTGCGCTTGCGCGCTGTGCGCGCGCACCACGCCCTCTATTTTTTCAGCAAGCGCGCTCCGGTCGATAATGTCGCGCTGCTTGCTGATGCGTTCTGCTGTTGATGTCATCAGGCGACCTTAGTCGCGAAGTGGCATCATGTCAGCATCAAGCAGATATCTTGGCATTATATTCGCGTCGCAGCGTTACCCGGTCAATCTTCTGCGTGCCCAAGCGCGGCAATGGTTCATTTACTTGCCAGAAATGCGCAGGGATTTTGAACGGCGCAAGGCGTGGAGCCAAAAAGGCTTTCAGCTCTTCTGCCGTCAGCGTGACGCCGTCTTTTGTCTGGTAGACGATGCCCGGAACCTCTCCATATTTGTCATCGGCGATGCCAAACACGGATAGCTCGACGATGGAGTCATGCTCATAAGCTGCAGCTTCAACCTCGGGGCAGCTAATATTTTCGCCGCCGCGGATGATGATGTCTTTCTTGCGGTCCACGATGAACAGATAGCCGTCCTCGTCCAGATACCCAATGTCGCCTGTCCGGAAGAATCCATCTGCGGTAAAGGCATCGCGGGTGGCGCCTTCGTTGTTCCAATAGCCATTGAAGTTGGCGATCGTGCGAATGCCGACTTCACCGCGCTCACCTTGCGGCAAAACATTGCCATCATCGTCGAGCATTTGGACTTCGACGAGCGGTTTTGTTGCTGGACCGGTGCTGGTGGGCTTCTCAAGATAATTGTCTGTGAAGTTGCCACAGCCAACGCCGTTGGTTTCGGTGAGACCATATCCCAATAATGGATAGCCCCAACTCATTTCCTTACGGATTTTTTTGACATGCTCGACAGGACGCGGCGCGCCGCCTGCTGCAAAAGCGGTGCAGCTTGTGAGATCATATTTGTGGCGTGCCGGATGCGTTGCAAGCTCAATGCTCATCAACGGGACGCCCACGAAATAGGTGATCCGTTCCTTTTCAATGATGCGCATTGCCTCTTCGGCGTCCCATTTGGGCATCAACACCAGTTTGCGGCCAATGGCGAAGCTTTGCAGCACGAGTGGTATTGATGCGGTGACGTGGAACAAGGGCACATTGACAAGCGCTGACGGTTGCGCCGGCATTTCCTGACCGGTTGACGTCAAAAGCTCGAAAAACACGAGCGTTTGCCCGACATAGCTCATTGCCCCCTGCACCACGGCCCGATGGTCAGAGATAGCGCCTTTAGACTGTCCTGTGGAACCAGATGTGTACAAAATTGTCGCGTTATCGAGCGGGTCGATTGCGGGCAGGGCGGTTGCAGCGCCACCGCCCTTTGCGGTCAAAACCGATAGGCCCTCCAATGGAAGCGAATCATGGCCGATGATGAGCAGTTCACATCCTCCAAGATCCTGTCCCGTCATCCGTGCGGCGCGTTGTTCGTCGGCAAGAACAAAGCGGCAGCCGACCATGCGAATACCTTCGGCAAGTTCGCCACCTTGCCACCAGCCATTGAGCAAAGTGGCCACGCCGCCGGCCATGACAATAGCCATATAGGCGATAATCCAGTTGGCCGAGTTACGTGCAGCAATCCCAACGCGGTCCCCTTTTTGGAGCCCATGTCCTTCGACCAATCCACCCGCAAGAACGCGTGCCGCGCTATAAGTGTCGGCAAAGCTTAAGCGGATATCGCCATCGACCAGAAATTCCTTTTCCGCATGGGTGGCACAGAAAAATGCGAGATAGTCCGACATATTTCCGGGTGCTTTGGCGAAAACCGGCATTTGTACGCCATATTTCTCGGTGTACGTAATCGATAATGGACCGTCATTATCCATCAGGCGCGCGATAGTGGCGTCGATTGCAAGGTCCAATTGGGATGGCATTTTGATTCTCTCCTAAACTCTTTGTGCACCTTCTATTTCGCTCTATAGGAATGTCAAAATATCCTGAGGAAATATTGTGACATTCGAGATTATTGCATCGGCTGCTGGCTATATTCAGTTCACGGATCTGGGCGTAGGCCCTGTTGCCCTTGACCTCGGCTTCTTCCAAATCCGTTGGTATTCGCTTGGATATCTGGTTGGCATCTTGCTTGGCTATGGGATGTTGCTGAAATTGCTCGCACGTCCCGGCGCGCCAATGTCACGTGAGCAAGCCGATGATATAATCCTGTACGCCACCTTGGGTATCATTTTGGGCGGTCGGATTGGTTATATTTTATTTTACCAACCTTCTATTTTGCAGAATCCCATGGATGTCTTCAAATTGTGGGAAGGCGGGATGTCGTTTCATGGCGGTGCGATTGGCATCATATTTTCGATCTGGCTTTTGGCGCGCAAGCATAAGATCTCTTTCTTGCGGGTCTGTGATTATGTCGCCTGCGTCGTTCCCTTTGGGATATTCCTCGTGCGCCTTGCGAACTTTGTAAATGATGAGCTTTGGGGCCGCGTCACCGACGTACCATGGGCCGTTGTCTTTCCCAATGGCGGTGATTTGCCGCGCCACCCAAGCCAGCTTTATGAAGCGGTGCTTGAAGGGCTATTGATGGCAGCGATATTGTGGCCATTATTCTGGAAAACCAAGGCGCGGTATAGCCCGGGGTTCCTGACGGGTATGGCCGCAATCATTTATGGCACAGCGCGGTTTTCTATCGAGTTTTTCAGGGAGCCCGACCAGCAGCTTCAGTGGCTGGTGGAAGCAAGTGGCCTGAGCATGGGGCAGTGGTTGACTATCCCAATGATAGTGATTGGTCTGTTCCTGTTGTGCACAGCGGGTGCCCGTAAGCAGCGCGCCCAGGCCGTGGCCGGCAGTGACAGTGCGGCCTGACGCCGGGCAGACAGCACTTCGCCTTGCACAGCAAATAGAGGCGTCTGGACCCGTCAGCGTTGCCGAATATATGCGCGTAGCCAATACGGCATATTATGGCGGCGCTGACCCGCTTGGCGCGGCTGGTGATTTTATAACTGCCCCCGAAATCAGCCAGATGTTTGGGGAAATGGTCGGCATATGGCTGAGCGATATCTGGCTGCGCCACGCGCTCCCATCAGGCTGCCATTATATTGAGCTTGGCCCGGGAC
This sequence comes from Sphingomonadales bacterium 28-55-16, assembly GCA_002278855.1. GTDB lineage: Bacteria > Pseudomonadota > Alphaproteobacteria > Sphingomonadales > Sphingomonadaceae > Sphingorhabdus_B. The sequence goes on along the minus strand of NCGG01000005.1, from coordinate 51,163 downwards.
GCGGGACACTCGCGGCGGATGCGCTTCGGACAATGAAGCGTTTTGGATGGGCGCCATCTGCCCATTTTTTGGAAAATAGTCCGGCGCTGCGCGCCAAGCAATTGCACGCCGTGCCGGATGCAAGCTTCCATGATAATCTCGACAGCCTCCCATCCGATGCGCCTTTGTTCATTGTTGCGAATGAGTTTTTTGACGCGTTGCCGATACAGCAAATGATATTGACGCATAGTGGTTGGCACGAGCGTGTGGTCGTGCGTGATCGTGGATCACGTTTTGCCGCAATGCCCGGCGCGCCTATTGCCGATAGCATCATCCCGGAGCATTTTCGTGTTGCCGCCGTTGGCAGTATTTACGAAACCTGCCCAGATGCCTTGGCCATCATGGACATATTGTCACGTAGGTTGGCGCAACAAGGCGGGGCAATGTTGACGATTGATTATGGCCACACCCAGCCCGGCCTTGGCAGCACGTTGCAGGCGGTTCGAAGCCACCAATATGCCGACCCATTTGCAGATCCCGGCGATTGTGATCTGACGGCCCATGTTAATTTTCATGATCTCGCGCACTGCGCAGAAACCCGCGGCCTGGCAGTGGCCGGACCGACGGAGCAAGGCGCATGGCTTTCGGGGCTCGGGATTGACCAACGCGCGCAAAGCTTACTGAAGGCGCATCCTGACAGGGCCGCCGACATCAATGCCGCGCGCAATCGGCTGGTTCAGCGGGAATCAATGGGCGCCTTATTCAAGGTGATGGCAAGTTACGCAAAAGAATGGCCATTACCCGAAGGCTTTGGACGCTAAGCGGTCAGCTGACCCAATCAGCTATTTGGACTGCGACATCATTGGCTGCGGAATTTAGCGCTGCACCAGCTGGCACAGCTTCGATGGCCGCTAGAGGTTTGCGCGCTTCAAATCTTCGTTTTTCTGTCGCATTGCCGCGGATAACTTTCACCGCGTCATAAATCACAACTGCTTCGTTGGACGAGGCGTCGATGCCAAATTCAATCAAACTGCCTGCTAATAAACGCGCGGCTTTGCCGCCGACATCGGCGTCATGCAGCACCATCTTGTTGCTCTTTGCAGACACGGTTTCGACCAATAGGGATTGCATAAGTCGGGCTGGCTTATCTGCCCAGAACGCATCCTTTAGATAGGCGATGCGGCTGGCATCAATCTGGACAGGTATGCGGTTGGTGTCCAGCTTGCGTGGAACATTTGGTGTTTGAATGACCAAGGCTTCGGTGGACGGTGCTGTGCGGGCAACGCCTGTGGTCATCACATTGTCCGCGGTCAGCACGAGCATAGACGCTGGCGCTTTGTCGCCAAAGCTTACGCACGCGCCCAGCGCCAGGACGAGGGGTAACGCAAGGATGCGTGTGCCGAATATTGTGCTGAACATCATTTCTGGTTCCTGCTGCCGGGTTTGTAATCAGGTAAGGCGGGCGTGCCAACGACGCTGCCAAGGCCGCCTCGATCAACTTTTTCGGTCACGGATTTCAATGATCCCGCCAGGTCTCGTAGATCACGTGCCAACTGTGTCACTTCTGGTAAAGTTTGCGTGTTCAGTGTTTCAATCGCTGGATTTGCATTGTTCAAGGTCGTTTCCAATGCGGCCAAGGTGCCATTTGCCGACCGCAGCGTTTTGCGCAATTCTTCCAGCATAGGACGACCGTCGCTATCGAGCAGCTTGTTGGTGGTGCCTGCCATTTTGGTAATCTCGTCTGCGGCCAGACCTGCTTTTTGCAAAGCAATCCGAGATTCTTGGATGGCCGCACGCAAGTCAGGGCCTTGTGTTGCCAAAGCGCCCGACAGGCTCTCAACATTATCCAATATCTGTTCGATGGATTGCTGGTTCTTGTCCGACAGAATATTGGTCAAACGTTCCGTCAAGGTCGAGAGCCGTTCCAAAAGCAAAGGCGCATTATTCAACAACTCGCCCAAAGCGCCCGGCTTCGTCGGGATCACTGGCACGCCGGTGGGGCACGCCGCCTTCGGATTTGTGTCGGGGCAGGTCAAGGCAGGCGCACCCTTCACCGCGCCATCAAGCTGTATTTCCGACACGCCGGTAAAGCCAATGCCATTGATCGTCGCTGTGGTCCCGAGCAGCACAGGAACCGTCTCCTTGATGCTGATACGCACCCGAACGAAATCGGGGTCAGGCTCCCATAATTCTATGCTTTCAATTTGGCCCACAGGGACGCCGGAGAATGAGACGCCAGAGCCCTTTGCCAGTCCGTTGACCGATTGCTGAAAGAATATGTCATACTCTTTCTTGTTGCCCTCGCCCGCACGCGATAGCCACACCGTGAACGCCGCAAGCAGCGCTAAAAGTAAAAGCGTGACGGCGCCTACCATTACATAGCTGGATTTGGTCTCCATCGTATTGCCCTATGACCTTCCTCGTTGCTGCGTTTCCACACCTGCTTTGTCATCTGCGGCGCCATGGCCGCGGCGCGCTGCGCGCCCGCGTGGACCACTGAAATATTCATTGATCCACGGATGATCGATCGCCAGTAATTCTTCAATTGCGCCTATCGCGATGACTTTGTGGTCCGCCAATACGGCCACGCGATCACAAATGGCGTATAGCGTATCGAGGTCATGCGTGATCAGAAAAACGGTAAGACCCAATGTTTCCTTTAAATCGCGCGTGAGATTGTCGAAATTAGCCGCCCCGATGGGATCAAGGCCGGCGGTGGGTTCGTCCAGAAACAGCAATTCCGGGTCCATAGCCAAAGCGCGCGCGAGCCCAGCACGCTTGCGCATACCACCCGACAGCTCGGAGGGATATTTATGCGCTGCTTCTGCAGGCAGACCGCTTAAATATATCTTGTACCGCGCGATTTCGTCGCGCAGCTCTTTACTGAAATCGGGGTAGAATTCCTGTAACGGAACCTGAACATTTTCCGCAACGGTTAAAGTCGAAAACAAAGCGCCGCCTTGGAACAATACGCCCCAGCGCCGTCTCACATCGGTTATTTCGTCTTCCTCTTTGCCTATCATAGCCTCGTTAAAGACCCTGATTTCGCCAGCGCTTGGTTCTTGAAGACCAATAATCGATCGCATGAGCACCGATTTGCCTGTGCCTGACCCGCCGACCACGCCTAGAATTTCGCCGCGGCGCACTTCTATGTTCAAATCTTGGTGGATGACTTGATCGCCAAAGCTGTTGCATAAGCCAGTCACAGAAATGATATTGGGCTCGTCCATGGCTTAATCCCAACCAATTTCGCTGAAAAACACGGCGAAAAATGCGTCGAGCACGATCACAAGGAAAATCGCTTGGACGACGGCTGCAGTGGTTTTCAACCCGACCTGCTCAGCATTGCCTTTAACCTGCATGCCTTGAAAACAGCCGGCCATCGCGATGATCGCGCCAAATACGGGGGCCTTGATCATGCCAACCCAAAAGTCGGTTAGGGGCGTTACTTCGCGCAACCGCTGCACAAAAGTGGCGGGCGGTATATCCAGAACGATCCAGCACAATACGCCGCCGCCAATAATCGCCATCAACGATGCGAAAATCCCAAGCAAGGGCATCATGATAACCGCAGCTATCACACGGGGAACAACCAGTGCCTCGGCTGGGACAACGCCAATTGTGCGCATGGCGTCGATTTCTTCGGTAATCTTCATCGTCCCAATCTGGGCAGCAAAGGCAGAACCCGAACGCCCAGCGACCATGATGGCGGTCATCAAAATGCCCAGTTCCCGCAACGTCAATCGGCCGATGAGGTTGATGGTAAAGACCTCAGCGCCAAATTGGCGCAGTTGAACCGCGCCTTGCTGCGCAATGACGATGCCAATGAGGAAACTCATTAGGCCGACAATCCCCAACGCCCGCACGCCCACCATATCGAAATGCTGCACAACAGCGTGCCAGCGAAAGCGGCGGGGATTCATCATCAAGATGAAGAGCGCCTTCACCACTTGGCCGACAAAAGCCAGAAATTGCAAAAAAGTCGTCATCCCGACCACGACGCCGCCGCCAACTTCAGCCAAAAAGTGATTGAGCGTTGACGCATGCGGCTTTGGAATTTCCTCGCGCCCATCCACACCGCTGATGGCATCAATCAACCGGCCTGCATCTTTGGCGCAACCCGTGATTGCGGCAGCATGTTGCTTGGCCGTCCGGTGGACAAGCCAAGCGCCTACGGTATCCAGCTGGTCGACTGCAGAGAGGTCAATGTGAGTCACCTGACCGGCTAGGTCACGTAATCGGCCATCTACATCACCAATTGAAGCGATGACAAAACTACCCGAAAACCGGACAATGTGTCCGCCATCGGGGCTGTCTTCTACAACAAAATTTGCAGGGTTAGCCATGTCCATATAACTGGCGTATAATCGGAACTATCACAAGCCTGTAGACTTCTTGTTTAAGAATATGCCTGTACCAATATGATGACTGAACCCGGAACCACCCTGCTGGCCATATATGATTTGGACAAAACCGTCACGCGGCGCGCGACCTATAATGGGTTCCTCCTGCATATGGCTTTTAACAAGGCACCATGGCGATTGTTCCTCGCGCCGCTTTTGCCAATTGGGTTGGCGCTATACGCGTTGAAAATTTGGGACCGCGCGCGGCTTAAACAATTTTCGCAGATCCTTTTAATTGGTCGGCGCGTGCCAAGGGCCCGATTTGCCAAATATCTTGAAAGCCATGCTGATCTGGTGGTTGGCAAAAACATATACCCGCAACTGCTGGCGCGCGTGGCCGAAGAAAAAGCCGCTGGTTATCGCCATGTGATGGCGACGGCCTCTTACCGATTATATGTCGAGGCGATTGCCAAGCGGCTTGGCTTTGATGATGTGATTGCAACCGACCTTGCAACCGACAGCAGCGGGCACGTGCTCGCACGCATCGATGGGCATAACTGCTATGACGCGGAAAAGCTTGCGCGCGTCCAAGGCTGGATGGACAGCCACGGCCTCGACCGTGCAACATGTCATATCCGGGCCTATTCAGACCATGTGTCCGACGCGCCCTTGCTCAGTTTTGCCGACGAACCCTTTGCCACCAACCCCCATGGTCCGTTGGCGCGGTTGGCGGAGACACAGGGTTGGCCCATTCTCGATTGGCGTGTCTCTAAAAGCTGAACCTGCGCGTCCTTAGTTTGCTGAGATGGTTACAAATATGGCATCGCGGCATGCTTAATCTTCTTTGATCAAGCTCGTGTCGCGCGTTTCGGGCAACATCAGATATGCGATGACCGTCGCACCAACACATAACGCGACATACCAGAAAAAGCCGGTCTCGTTACCCGAACTTTTGAACCACAAAGCGACATATTCAAGTGTTCCGGCAAATATCGTATTTCCGACAGCATAAGGAAAGGCCACGCCCAAGGCGCGAATATGCGCGGGAAATAGCTCTGCCTTCACCATCGCATTGTTGGCGGTGTAGCCGCCATGAAGCGTGATCGGGATCAAGATCAACGCTAACGCCACTGCCGGCGATGTTGTCTGTCCGACAAGCATATACACCGGCACTGCAACCAAAGCTACGCCAGCGCCCGCAATCAATAGCAACGGCTTTCGTCCGAAACGGTCCGCTAACAAGCCAGCAAGTGGCTGCAAACAGAAGGACCAGATTAACACGCCAGCAATAATCAGCGTGGCGGTTTGCTTGTCAAAACCCGCCGTATTGATGAGATATTTCAACATATAGGTCGTGAAAGCATAAGAGGCCAAGCCGCCTCCGCCGGACATGATCGCGACAAGAATGCAAGATCGTTTGTGGTCACGCCAAAGCAATTTGAGCGAAGAATGCGCGTGTTTTTGGTCAATATTGCTGAAGGACTTTGTTTCAGTCATCGTCCGGCGCAACAGATACACGCACAGCGCCAGAAACGCGCCAATGACAAAAGGAATGCGCCAGCCCCAATCGCCCAACTGGGTTTCAGTTAATACCGCCTGTAAAAGCAACGCGACCAAAATGGCGAGCAATTGCCCACCGCTTAAGGTGGCATATTGAAAGCTGGACCAAAAGCCGCGGCGTTCGGCCGGTGCCATTTCAGACAAATAGGTGGCGCTTGAGCCATATTCGCCGCCGACCGACAACCCCTGAACCATGCGGGCAATCACCAGAATAGCTGGCGCGACGACACCGGCTTGCGCATAAGTGGGCGCGCAGGCAATGGCGAGTGACCCACCCGCCATCAATAAAACGGATAATGTGAGCCCAGCTTTCCGTCCATGCTTGTCCCCATAAATCCCCATAACCCATGCCCCAATTGGGCGCATCAGAAAGCCAGCTGCAAAGATGGCGGCGGTATTGAGTAACTGGGCTGTCAAATCGCCTTCAGGAAAGAATAAGGGCGCAAAATAGATGCTGAATGTCGCATAGGCGAACCAGTCATACCATTCGACGAGATTGCCGGCCGAACCGCCAATAATCGACGTCAGCCTTTGCCTTGTCATACCAACGCCGACGCCCATTAGCTATTTCCGATCCCGATCAGTGACATTTGCCCCCCATATCCCGGTTCATGCAGGTGGCAACTGCGCCGGTAACTGAAAAACTTTTCGGGTTGGCTATAGGTGTCCTGCCCAAGGCATTCGATCCTATTGATCCCGGCCGCAGCCAGCCGGGACGCGACATAGCCTTCGATATCAAACTGATAATGCCCGGCTTTTCCATCACGAAAAAAACCTGCATTTTCCGGTTGCGCATCGGCAAAACGTGCAAAGAAACCGGCATCAATTTCGTAGCTTTTTTGCGCGATACAGGGACCGATAGCGCATACTATCCGGTCGCGCGTGGCCCCTAATTTTTCCATGGCGGCTATCGTATTTTCGTTCACGCCCGTAAACGCACCCTTCCATCCCGAATGGGCTGCACCAACGACGCCGGCCTGCATATCTGCAAACAATACAGGCACGCAATCCGCTGTTTGGACAGCCAATAAGATATTTGGGCGATCTGTCACCAGCGCATCAGCCTTGGGCGGGGCGTCTTGATCCATTGGACCGGTCACAGTGACGACATCAGGTGAATGTATTTGATACACGCGTGCAAGTTCTGCACCGGGCATGATTGCGGCGACCGCGCGCCGCCGGTTTTCGATCACATGGTCGCGGATATCGTCGGATCCAAGGCTGCAATTCAACCCGGAATATATACCACCCGATACCCCGCCGATCCGGCCGAGAAATCCGTGGGTAACGTCACTCAGCGCCTTTGATTTAATAATTTCGACGGTCACCGTTGGCATCCTCCCATCGCACCTATTCGCAACTACCATGCTTGACGGCAAGCCATTAGATTGCGAACCGGTGTGCATGCAGCGACATATGCTAATATTTGGAATGGGCTACACCGCCACGCGCCTTGCCGATCGTTTGCGGGCCGATGGCTGGTTGGTCACAGGCACAAGACGGATGAGCGGCGGCGATGCCATTGCCTTTGACGATGCAGCGGCGGTCCTTTCCGCGCTTGAAAACGCAACGCACCTCTTGTCGAGCGTCCCGCCTATGGGTGAAGGCGGCGATCCGGTGCTGCAAAAATATGGTGCAGCTATAGCTGCCAGCTCCGTTTCATGGACCGGCTATTTGTCCTCAACAGGTGTTTATGGCGACACAGGCGGCGCGTGGGTCGATGAAAGCGCAGCCGTGGGCGAAGGGCGCCGTGCCGCACGCGCCGAAGCAGATCTTGCGTGGCAGGCATTGCGTCAGGATGTCCGCGTTTTCCGCTTGCCAGGCATTTACGGTCCGGGCCGTTCTGCGCTCGAACGCGTAGAAGAAGGCAAGGCCCACCGTATCGATATGCCAGGACAGATTTTCAGCCGTGTGCATGTTGACGATATTGTCGATGCTGTAATCGCGGCGTTTGACGGCCCCGCCGGAGCCTATAACATCGCCGATGATGCACCTGCCTCGCAAAATGATGTCATCGAATATGCGTGTGACCTGCTGCAACTGGAGTGGCCGCCCTTATTGTCCATTGACGCGGCAGGCCTGTCGCCGATGGCCCGTGGATTTTATGCCGAGAACCGCCGTGTAGCGAATGGTAAGGCCAAACGGTTGCTCAATTGGCAGCCGCGCTATGCCCATTACCGTTCGGGTTTAGGCGCCTGCATCGCGACGACCAAGCCAAGCATCGCCAACGCGCCACCCGCCAGCGCCAGCGTTGACCACACATAGCCTTCGAATATCGTCGACAGAAGCATTGCTAAGACGGGAATAATCACGCCGGTATAAGCCGCCTTGCCAGGACCGATGTCGTGGATAAGGCGGAAATATAGCGGAAAAGTGACGACCGAACCGATGATGCTCAGATACAGCAAACCGCCAATATAGCTGGGCCGCATGTCAATTACTGGCGGGCCGTCCATAACGAACGCAAATGTCGCATTGGCCACACTGCCCCAGAACATGGACCACGCCAAAATCGTGATCGTTGGATAACGCGCGATTTTTGGCGTTACCTGAAGCACATTGGCCACCGATGCCGAAGCCACGGCACACATGACCAATAATAGTCCAAGCAATATTTCGGACCCACCCATGGGGGCAGCGCGATATTCCTGCAGCATTAACAACCCTACCCCAACGCAGGCAATCGCTGAGCCTAATATGAACGCTCCGCCGATGGGCCGTCTAAGCCAATATTTGGCGAGCACCGCATTGGGCACAATCAACAGCGCGAATACCACCGCGACCAACCCCGACGTGATATAATGTTCAGCCGTATAGACAAAATTGTAGTTCATCCCGAATTGCAACATGCCCAGCAGGATTGTCCAGCCGACCATTGGCCGATCGATCTTCAACGGTTGGCGCATAATGATGGCAAGCATGACCATGCCAATGGCGGCCACTATCAGACGATAGGCCACCGACCATGTCGGGGGCACTGTGCCCAGTTGGTCGCGGATGACCAGCCAGGTTGATCCCCAGATGAGGGACGTCACCATAAAGGGTATCCACACCCGTGGTGTAAGAAATCCTGGCTCTTCGCCGGTCTTTGCGTCAATCATGCTCATAGCGCAGCGATAGCGCGCGCCAAAGGGGCCACGTGGGTTTCGGTGTGCTGCCAACTGGTCACCAGTCGCGCCGCGCCCCAATTTTCGTCGACCACGCCCCAATCGTAAAAGTCAAAACCCTGTGCCCGTAACGCAGCAGCTTCGGCCGATGTCAGCCGCACGAAAAGCTCGTTGGCTTGCACAGGGTAAAGCAAGCGTTCGCCCGCGGCCTGCGCAATGATCTGCGCCGCGGCATTGGCGGAGCGCGCGTTGCGCAGCCAGAGATCGCCTTCAAGCATTGCGAGCAATTGTGCCGCAAGGAACCGGCCTTTTGATTGCAAATGCCCAGCACGCTTGCGGCGATAGCGTGCGGCATCGGCGAGCGTCGGATCAAAATAGACCAAGGCCTCAGCGCCCATGCCGCCATTTTTGACAAAGCCGAAGCTTAAGACATCGACCCCAGCGTTGACCGTCACATCCGCAGGCGTGCAGCCCAAATGCGCGACCGCATTGGCAAAACGTGCGCCGTCCATGTGCAATCCAAGTTTGCGATCGCGGCATACTGCCCCAAGCGCTGCGACTTCGATAGGCGTATAGACCATACCATATTCGGTGGCGTTGGTGATCGACAGGGCAGCGGCCTGCACCTGATGCACATCATTGCGGATGGCGTCGAGGCAGGCATGGACAGTCGTCGGCGTTACCTTCGCGCCTTCGCCCTCGATCAATATCAACTTTGCGCCCGCGGTGTAGAAACCGGGCGCGCCGCATTCGTCGACCTCAATATGCGCCTCACGATGGCAAATGACACCCTGATGCGGCTGCACGAGTGAGGCAAGCGCGAGGCAATTCGCGCTGGTGCCTGTGGCGACCCACAACACAGCGGCATCGCGGCCAAATAATTCGGAAAACGCCCCGTCCAACCGGGCGCTATATTGGTCACCGTCATAGGCGGTGTCGATCTGGTTGGCATCGGCCATGGCTTGCATGACAGCTGGATGCACCGGGGCGGCATTGTCAGAGAAGAAACGCATGACATTTCGCATGGCGGGAAACCTTGTGCGGCGTCAAGCGGTAAGGGAATTGGAAATCACTAGATTATCGATCGGCAGCAACAAAAGATAATAGCATAACGCGTTTTAATCTTGAGTTTCCGGAGATGACGAAGCGCCGCTCTGCAAAAGCTCAATTGCCGTGCCTTCCGAAACGACCTCTGCATATTTTGCCTGCAGATCGAACAAATTGGCTTCATGCGGCGCCGAATGGCGGTCGCCACAGGCATCACGCACCACAAAGGGTGCAAAGCCCGACTGAAGTGCATCCAATGCGGTTGCGCGCACACATCCCGATGTTGATAGGCCCGTGATGAGCAATGTATCAACGGCAGCAGTCGTCAGGATGTCCGAAAGTGAGGTTCCAAAAAATGCCGAAGCAAATTGCTTCGATATGACATGGTCCCCATCCATAGGTTGCAGCGAGGGCGGAAACGCCCCCAAAGGCGACCCTTTTACAAAAACACGGAGCGACGGAATTTTCTTGAAGAACAAACCCCCATCCGCGCCGTCTTTTTCATAGACCACATTTGTGAAAATCACAGGAATTCCAGCCGCCCGAGCCGCAGCCAAGAGGCGTATATTGCTCTCCAGGGCGTCCTCAACATTTGCATAGAGGGGCGATGCCTTGTCCAGATAAGCGATCACAAAGTCGACAATCAGGAGCGCGGGGCGCTCACCAAAAGACAGGCGGCCGTCGAACGCACCTACATAGTTTGCCCTCAGATCGCCGTCCTCTTGCGCCATCAGATTGCGCCTGCGGCCTTCAAACGATCGAGCTCCTGCGATTCCATGCCGAGCAGCTCACCGTAAATTTCGGCATTATGCTGTCCGACGACAGAAGGTGCAGGTGACCGCACGCTGCTGGGCGTAACGGACATTTTTGGAAAAGCGCCTTGCATTTTCAGCTTGCCATAACGCTCGGTCTCGACCTCGATAATCGCATCGCGTGCTTGAAAATGGGGATCGGCCAACATTTCGGGTGCGCGGTACACGCGGCCTGCCGGGATGGAATATTTGATCATCAATGCGTCAACTTCGTCAACCGTCAACGTCGCGGTCCACGCATTGATGCGTTCATCAAGCTCCAACTGATTATGTCCGCGGGCCAAATGGGTGGCGTAACGTTCGTCCGTACCAAGCTCAGCCTGTCCCATCGCTTCTGCCAAACGTTGCCACAGCGAGTCTTTGTTAGCGCCAATCATATATTCGCCGTCTTTGCAGATATAGACATTGGATGGCGCAATGCCGGGAAGGATAGAACCCGACCGCTCGCGAATGAAGCTGCTGTGATCATATTCAGGAACCAGCCCCTCCATGACTTGCAGCACGCTCTCATACAAAGCTGCGTCGATAACCTGACCCTGACCCGTGACACTGCGATGGTGCAATGCGGCCAGCACGCCCATGCAACCATAAGTTGCGGTCAACGTGTCCCCAATCGATATGCCCATGCGGCTTGGCGAGCGGTCAGGCTCGCCAACAATATAGCGCCAGCCCCCCATGGCCTCGCCAATGCCACCAAACCCTGCACGGTCCGAATAGGGCCCTGTTTGGCCATAGCCGGACATGCGGGCAATGATGAGGCCGGGATGCTCTGCCAAAAGCACGTCGGGTGCAAAACCCCATTTTTCCATCGTGCCCGGTTTGAAATTCTCGATCAGAATGTCCGCTTTGCCGATCAGCTTGCGGACAAGCGCCTGGCCCTCGGGAACACGCAAATTGGCTGAAACAGACTTTTTGTTACGCGCTATAACTTCCCACTGCACCTTTTCTGCGCCTTGGCCCCAAACACGCATGGGATCGCCGGCACCCGGTGGCTCCACCTTGATGACCTCAGCGCCCATATCGCCAAGCAGCTGTCCGCAAAACGGTCCAGCGAGCAGTTGGCCAAGTTCAACAACGCGCAACCCTTTTAATGCGCTCACTCGGCAGCCTCCAGGGTTGTCCATACGGGTTGGACTGGCGCGATAAGGCCCGTTTCTGCTTCGCAATTGGCCCGCAATTGTTCAATACCGGGTCCATAATTGAACAGCGAAAGCGCTGCGCGTTCCTGCCGTAACTTGGCACGCAATGTGTCAGTGGCTTGAACATCTACCTCGCCAGCTGCATTTGCAATGACGCCATAGGATTTTGCGCCTTCTACAGTGACGAGACCTTGGAGAATTTCTGTACCAACAAGGGCAGGGTCGCGGTCAAGCGCATCGCCCCAGCCACCGCCGCCCCATGTAATGAAGTGCAATTGATCGCCTTCTTCGACATGAACGTCTTCAACCTTGTTGCCGATGATCTGCGAACTGCCATCGGCCTTTTCGAGAATCTTCCGCGCACGTTTGCCGGGCTCACCGCCATTGACTCCCCATGGGGGCACGAACCAACGATCGTCATGGATCGAAATCGTACCGGCGGCAAGGAACCGATAGGTCATGTGAATGCCGTTTCCGCCACGATGCAGGCCAGCACCACCGCTGTCGGGCTCGGTTTCATAACGTTCGATGAGCAATGGGAAATACCGTTCCAGAAACTCATTTGGTACGTTCGTAAAGCCTGGCCACAGCGAGTGGCCATCGGGGCCATCGCCCATGGGCCGCCCTGGAATGCCGCCAAAGCCGATCTGGAAGAGCTGGAACCAATCGCCCTTCTTGTCATTGCCCGAGTAGAACATATGTGGGCTGGATGAGAATCCGGCCGCATTTAAGAATTCCGGTGTTTTTTGTCCCAAGAGACCACCTAAAATATCGAAAATGCGGCCCAGCGCATGGGTGCGACCCGAGAGCGCTGCTGGAAATTTGGGCTTGAGAAGCGACCCGTCCGGAATGCGGACATCGATCAGATCATAAAAGCCATCGTTGAACAGAATTTGCGGATCGAAAACCATGATCATGTAAATGCCGAAGAACATTTTGAACATGTTTTCATTCAGGAAAAAGTTGATCGACGCTTGGCTTTGCGGGTCAGTGCCCGCAAAATCGAGCACAACCTTCTCGCCTTCGCGCCACATTGTGCACTTAATTTTATATGGGCCGGCACCCATGCCATCGTCACAAATATAGTCTTCAAAACTGACAGGATCTTCGCCAATCGCCATCGCGATGAGTGATTTCATCGCGCGGTGGTTGCGCGCGAGCAGTTCCTGCGTAGCAGAGATGTAGACATCGTCACCAAAGCGTCCGGCCATTTCGATGACGCGGCGCGCAGCAACCCGGCATGAGGCGATGAGCGCGTTGAGATCCGCTTGGCACCAATCCGGCTTGCGGGTCTGATGCATCACAAGCTTCATCAGATCGTCATTATACTCGCCCTTTTTCCAGATTTTGACCGGCGGGATACGTACGCCCTCTTCAAAAATCGAACGGGCGTTGATCGGCATCGAACCCACAACCTTGCCGCCAATATCCGATTGGTGACCGAACATGGATGTGTAGGCAATCAATCGGCCATCTTTGAACACGGGTAAAAGCACAAGCCAATCGTTTGAGTGGCTGACAGCGCCGTCGCAGGAATAAGGGTCGGACAGGAAGATCATATCGCCATCTTCCAGCGTTCCGTCGAAATTATCGAGGAAGCCGCCAATGAAGCTGCCGAATTGGCCAACAATCATTTTGCCGGTGTGATCCGCGATTAACGGAAACGCATCGCCCTGCTCCCGAATGCCGGGGGACATTGCTGTGCGCACGAGCGTCGCGTCCATTTCGATGCGGGCATTGCGCAGCGCATTTTCAATGATGTCGAGCGTGACGGGATCGATAGCGATCTTGTTAAAGGGCGTATTGTTTGTTTCAATGATTTGGGCGGGCATGTCGTTCGCCTCCTCAAGCCAGATTGATCAGGATGTTGCCGACCTTGTCGACGATTGCGACGCAGCCAGTTTCGATGAGTGTGGTCGAATCCATTTCGACAACGATAGCTGGCCCGGGAATGATATCCCCCTGACGCAACTTGGAGCGATCATAAATAACCGCAGCTTGTTCCTTGCCGTCCATCCACAAAACATGGTCGCGCATTTTGGCAGCGGCCGGGTTACCATCGCCCTGAGGCAATTCTGCGGCAGGCAAATCCAAAGCTTGCCCTAAGGCGACTGCACGCAGGTTTACGATCTCGTGCGGGGTATCCATGTTGAACGTGAACAGCCGGAGATGCTCTTCGTCAAACCGCTTCAAAATCCCAGCCACGCCATCACGTTCCAAAACGTCAGGGGTGATCGTCAATGGCACTTCAAAGGCCTGGCCGGCGTAGCGAACGTCGATTTCGAATTCGCTGCTGATGTCAGCGTCGTTAATGCCGTCGGACTGCAATTGCGCGCGGGTCTGATCTGCCATTTCCTTAAGAATGGCGATAAGTTCAGCCGCATCGGTGGTCGTGGCCAAACGTGAAAAGCTGCGCGCCGTTTCGGTCCGCATGCGCGTTGTCGCATCACCTAGCGCACATAAAACGCCCGGAGACACGGGTGATACGGCAGGCCAGCTGCCCATCAGCCGTGCCACGGCGTTGACATGCAGCGGCCCTGCGCCGCCGAAGCCCATCAGCGCAAAATGCCGCGGGTCATAGCCTTGCTGAACTGAGATCATGCGCAAAGCGCCGAACATATTTTCGTTGACGATATCAATGATGCCGCGTGCCGCAGCCATCAAGTCAATGCCGAGCGCATCAGCGATGGTCTGCACCGCCTTTTTGGCGCCTTCACGGTCCAGTTGGAAGGTTCCGCCCAATAGATTTTCAGGCAGATAGCCAAGCACGACATTGGCGTCGGTGACCGTGGGCGCTTCACCGCCCTTGCCATAAGCCACAGGACCTGGAACCGCGCCGGCCGACTGCGGACCAACGCGCAGGGCCTTGGTCAGTTCGGGCACATAGGCGATTGATCCACCGCCTGCACCAACGGTTTTCACATCCAGCGAAGATGCGCGCACCGCCAAATGGCCGACTTCGGTTGTCCGGACGCGGCGTGGTTCAAGATTTTCGATGAGCGCAACATCCGTTGATGTGCCGCCCACATCAAGGGTCAGGATATTTTTGATGCCTGCATTTTTGCCAACCCAAAGCGCGCCTGTGACACCGCCAGCAGGTCCCGACATCAATATGTCGACAGGATGCTCTTGCGCTTTTTGCGCCGACATCAGTCCACCATCGGACCGCAACAGGGACAATTTGCCGCTAAAGCCGGCGTCAGCAAGCTTGCTGCGCAGGTTCGAGATATATTTACCGACAACCGGACGCACCGCGGCGTTTGCGACTGTCGTCAACGTGCGCTCATATTCCTGCATTTCGGGCAGCACTTCATGGCTGAGCGATACCGGAACATTTGGCATGATCTCGCGCGCCAATTCGCCCACGCGGGCCTCGTGCGCGCCGTTTGTATATGCATTCATGAAGCTGACAGTGATGGCCTCGACGCCCTGGGCCTGCAAATAGGCCAAAGCGGTTCTGGCGGAGGCTTCATCCAAGGGGCGCACTTCTTCGCCTTGCGCGTTCATCCGCCCGCCAACGGTCACCGTATCTTCCAAAGCCGCCAAGGGTGTTGGTTTTGGCCAGATAATCCAGGCAGCCAGCCCACCCGGGACATAAGAGCGGGCGATCTGCATGATATCGCGATATCCCTCGGTCACGATCAGCCCGACGCGTGCGCCCTTGCCTTCAAGCACGGCGTTGGTCGCGACAGTTGTGCCGTGGAGGAAATATTCTATTCCAGCCGCATCGACACCTGCATTGGCACAGATGGCGTTGACGCCGGTCAAGATGCCTTCGCTGCTATCATGCGGCGTGGAGGGCGTCTTGTGCCTCCAGAACGCACCTGTGTCTGCGTTGAATAACAAGAGGTCGGTGAAAGTCCCACCGACGTCGACGCCCAAACGATACCCCATTAATCTCTCCCTCAACCAATTTTTGGAAACGGTGGCGCTTGCGCCACCATGCCGGGCAACTTCTTGCCCATAATGTTCGATAACCACTGGCTCGCCTCAATAAGGCTAGACAAATGCATGCCCGTCGACACGCCTGCACGCTCAAGCATGTAAACGACGTCCTCGCTGGGCACATTGCCGGCAGCGCCCGGTGCGAATGGGCATCCACCCAGCCCGCCGATCGACGCATCAACAACACTAGCCCCTGCAACAACCGCGCCCCAAACATTGGCCAAACCAGTGTTACGGGTGTTGTGGAAATGCACGCGAACGGGCAGTGGGTTCACTTCTTTCTTTATCTGCGCCACGAGCCGCGTCACCTGCGCAGGATTGCCCACGCCAATGGTGTCCGCAAGCGCAATTTCAACGGGGCCAGCCTCGGCAATTGCGACAGCCATGTCGATGATGCGCTGATCAGCTACCTCACCTTCAAACGGACAACCGAAGGATGCGGCTATGGTGCATTGCGCGGTACGCCCTTCAGCTTTGGCGAGCGCAATAATGGCCTTGGCGGCTTCGACCGACTCGTTGCTGCTTTGGCCTTGATTGGCCATTGCGAACGTGTCCGTCGCAACCGCGACAGCGCCAAGCTGATCTATCCTTCCCGTCGCGATAGCGCGTTCTGCGCCGCGCAGGTTCATGACCAAGCCAATATATGTTACATCGTCACGATCAGGCAGGCCCGCGCAAACCTGTTCGGCGTCCGCCATTTGTGGAACGCGCTTAGGGTTCACAAAACTGGTCACTTCAATCCGGCGAGCGCCAGCCGCAATCGCCCGATTGATTAAGGCGATTTTATCTTCAGTCGATACCAGGACGGATTCATTCTGAAGGCCGTCACGTGGTCCAACTTCGACAAATTCAATGTGATTGGAAATGCTCATCGCCGATTGTGATGCCATAATTGTATACAAAATAAAACAGGATTATGCAGCCAAATCGGTCTTTCCAATTTCTGTATCGGTCGAGTGCGCTTCTGCATAAGCATGAAACGCGCGCCGGATATGCGCCGTCATCACCGCGGCAGCCCACTCTCCGTCGCGATTTTCAAATGCAATCAGCAACTCGTCATGTTCGTGGTGCGAGCGACGTAGATTTTCGAGATCATATTGCCGCGCAGTTCGTAATACCACTGGCTGTTCGGTCACTTGTGCCAACATGCTCGTCAGCCGCTCTGAGGCCGCCGCCTCCAATATAATGGCGTGAAACTGGCGATTATGGTCGATAAAGCGGGGCACATCGGGGTGAACGGCGTCAACCGCCTGCTTTAGTTGCGCATTATGGATGCGCATGCGTGCGAGTTGCTCGCGGGTGATTCGCATGGCCGCGCGTTTGGCGGCGTAGGATTCAAGCATGGCGCGTAACTGAAACGCATCTTCTAAGTCATCCAGCGACCAATTCGCAACAAAGCTTCGTTGCGAATCGTTTCGACGTACGAACATTTCAGCCTCAAGCCGCCGAAGCGAATCCCGCACGGGGGTCCGCGATACGCCGCATAATTCTGCCAACGCCTCCTCGCGGATTTGTGATCCCGGTTGTAACTCACCCGACAAAATCATGCTGCGAATATGATTATATGCACGATCCGATGCCCGCGACATGCTTTTAACGCTCCTCTTGACGAATGGCATTTGTATACAATAAGCTGCACGCAAAGCAATAAATGGTAAAACAGGGGATAAATTACATGCGTATCGGAAAAAGTGCACTCCTCTCATCGATCGCCGTCAGCGTTTTGGTGCCGACAGCGGCATTCGCGCAGACCGCCGATGAGGGTGTAGAAGCTGAAGAAATCATTGTAACGGCACGCCGCCAAAATGAACGGCTGGTCGATGTGCCTGCTTCGGTCTCGGTGATTAACGCCGAGGCACTTGCCAAAACCGGTGCGGATAATGCGCAAGGCTTTGCGCAGCTGACGCCAGGCGTGACCATCGTAACGGGCACAGCGGAAGCAGGCGATACGCAAATCAACATTCGCGGCATCAATGGCGCACGCGACGCGGAAAGCTCCGTTGCGCTCGTGGTTGACGGTATCTTGAAAACAAACACTGCGCAGTTGAACCAGACACAAGGCACGCTGCGTCAGATTGAAATCCTAAAAGGGCCACAAGGCGCAATTTATGGCCGCAACGCGGCAGCCGGTGCGATTGTTGTCTCAACGGTAAAGCCAGGCGACACGCTCGAAGGCGCTGTGAAATTCAGCTATGCGAATGAGCAAACGATTGA
The DNA here is from genome assembly GCA_002278855.1 of Sphingomonadales bacterium 28-55-16. Lineage (GTDB taxonomy): Bacteria > Pseudomonadota > Alphaproteobacteria > Sphingomonadales > Sphingomonadaceae > Sphingorhabdus_B. The sequence continues at coordinate 33,017 of NCGG01000005.1, read as the reverse complement.
GGGTTCGGCCTATGTTGCGTCGCCATTGGGCGACAATGCCGGTTTCGTGCTTTCGGGCAACTACCGCACAACAGACGGATTTTACCGCAACCTGTATCTTGGCCGTAAAGTTGTAGATGATCAGGAAGTCTATTCGATTGACGGCCGTTTCATGGCGCAATTGGGTGACGCAACCGATCTTGATGTTAAGGCACGCTATTCAAAGCTATCGGGCGCATCAATCAACTTCAACTCGGTGTTCCATATCGAAGCATTCGGCGGCGCGTTTTTCGAAGATGTTGATGCGCATGAACTGCGCTATTACAGCAATATCCGGCCCACAAACGATCAGCGGACAATTGATTTTTCCGCGAAGATTGACCACGACTTCGGCGCGACGCGGCTGACCGCATGGGCGCTGTACTCCGATGTTGACCAAAGCCTGACGGCAGACGGCACTTCGGCTGACTTCGCGCGCTATATTTCACCCGCCGCCGCGGGAGCGCCCACTAATGCGACAAATCTGGCCGTACAGAACAAATGTTTTGCCACCACGGCGTCGTTGACTGGATTTCCACTGAATCCTCCTGGCTTCGTTGGTCAGATCCCTGTGCCATTCATTTTTGCCCCAACATCGGGTTCAACATTTGGCGCGTATAGCCCTACAACGTGCGACGGGACGCAACTTCAGATCCGTAATCAAAAAGACATCAGCGGAGAAATCCGCCTGGCGTCGAATGGTGATGGGCCAGTGGATTGGCAATTGGGCATTTACGGCCTGCACATCGACCGGACGGTTGGCGTGAGCCTTGGCGCCGATTTGGGCCAAGGTGTGAGCTCGTCATTGTATAATGCACCCGGCAGCACCAACCCGACTTCGCAATTGTTCCACGACACGTTCAAAACCGATGTGTACGCTGCGTTCGGATCGGTCGACTATAAAATGTCCGACATGTTCAAGGCTGGTGTCGCTTTGCGTTATGATATCGAGGACCGGACGACGTCCAACCTCGTGCCGAATGTTTTCGACCCAATTACGGGTGCGAAGATTAACCCGGGCCTCCCTACCACTGGCGGAATTGCAGATAAATCTGCGAGCTTTAAGCAGTTGGAGCCGAAGGTTACGTTGAGCTTCACGCCGAACAATTCGACGAACATTTACGCCAACTGGGGCGTTGGGTTTAAATCAGGTGGTTTCAACAACACAGGTTCTTCTGCGTTGGTGAACGCCAACTTTAACGTTCCAGCCATCGGCGCGGGTGTGACCATCAATGACCTGTTCCGTAAGGAACGGTCGAGCTCGTTCGAAGCAGGTATCAAGGGTTCATTGTTCGACAATCGCGTGACGTTTGACCTTGCTGGTTACTACACCAAAATTTCGGACATGCAGTTCTTCGAATTTTTCGTAGGATCGTTCGGCTTGCTGCGCGTTGTGTCGAACATCGACAAGGTTGACGTGAAGGGTGTCGAATTAAACACCTCAGCCAAGATCATCGATGGCTGGAAGGTTTTCGGCTCGGTCAACTTGACCGACAGCGAAATCAAGAAAAACGCCTCGCGTCCTTACACCGTAGGTAACAAGTCGCCATATACTGCGGATTACACGATCAACCTTGGAACCCAGGTCGATGCGCCTCTGAAAGATGGCATCGATATGGTCCTCCGGGCCGATTACCGCATTACCGGCGCGACATGGTTCCATACCGTGCAGGATCAGACCCGGGCCACAATCTTCAGCCAGTTGCTGCCGATCTCTGCGTTGGCCTTGCCAGGTGCTGTTGGTAACGCCAATTACAGTGTCGCTAAGCGTGATCCGTTCGGTGTGCTGAACTTGCGCGTCGGCATTGAAGGCGACAACTGGAATTTGACAGCTTTCGCCGACAACTTGCTTGACCGCAAATATATCAACGAAGCGATCCCTGCCATTGAGTTCGGCGGTTCGTTTATCTCACCAGGCGCACGCCGCTTGATGGGTGTTGAGATTGGCTATAAATTTTAGTCAAAACGCGATGAGATTTGCTTTAGAAGCAAATCCTTAGGCCGATGCCACCCTGCATGAATTTGGCAAGATTTCATGCAGGGTGCGGCTACCAACAGCGCTCCGTCTCTGCGTTTTCTGGTGCATATCCAAGGGGCTACAAGCCGTTGCGCCGCATCTTTGGATGATTTTTGTGTTCCGTTGAACCGCGCGCGCCCTATCGTTTCCGCGATAGTAATTTAACTAATAGTTAGCATTAAAAAACCACATAATTGGGGATTGCGGCGCAATCCAATTGCCGTATTGGCACTTGTTCTGACATATCCGAATCTTCGTTAAACAGGATGGGCAAAATGAAAACGACGGCACGTGCGGTGGTTATTGGGGGCGGTGTAGTCGGCGTTAGCACGTTATATCACCTCGCAAAAATGGGGTGGAGCGATGTTGTCTTGCTCGAACGCAAGGAGCTGACCTCTGGCTCGACATGGCATGCAGCAGGGCTGCTCCCGCTCTTTAACCTCAGCTATTCCGTCGGAAAGCTACATCAATATTCGGTGAACTTATACCCAACTTTGGAAGCCGAAACCGGGCTGCACGCAGGGTTGTCGCAAGTTACGAACATCCGGCTGGCGACAACCAAGGACCGGATGGACGAATATCATTATTATGCGGGTGTTGCGCGAACCATTGGTGTCGATGTCAACTTTCTGACACCCGAGCAGGTCAAGGACATCTGGCCACTGGCCAATATGGACGGCGTCATTGGCGCGATCCAACACCCTGATGATGGCTATATACAGCCGGCTGACCTGACGCAGGCGCTGGCCAAGGGTGCGCGGCAGCGCGGCGCGACGATTTATCGCAACACCACGGTTACCGGTATCACGCAGCAGCCGAATGGCGCGTGGCTGATTTCGACAGATCAGGGGGATATTACAGCGGAGCATGTCATATCCTGTTCAGGTAACTTCGCGCGCCAAACAGGGGCGATGGTTGGGTTGGACATTCCAGTTATACCGGTCGAACACCAATATCTGGTCACCGAGCAGCATCCCGAAATCATGGCGCGCAAAAAGGCGGGTCTGCCGGAAATGGGCGTACTGCGCGAATCCGATGCCAGCTATTACATGCGGGAGGAAGCAGGCGGCCTGTTGCTTGGGCCCTATGAAGTTGGCGCACCCGCTTGCTATGTTGATGGCCCAGCTGCGAACAGCGAATATGAGCTTTTCCCGGATGCGCTGGAGCGGCTTGAGCCTTATATCATGGCGGCCATGAACCGCGTGCCCGCCTTTGGTGAGGTTGGTATCAAGAAAGTCTATAATGGCGCGATTGCTTACACGCCCGACGGTTCGCCGATAATCGGACCAGCATGGGGGCTCAAAAACTTCTGGCTCAACGAAGGACATAGTTTCGGGATTACTGCGGCAGGGGGTTCAGGTTGGCAATTGGCGCATTGGATTGTCGATGGGGAACCGACCATTGATATGATGGGCGTCGACCCGCGGCGTTTTGGCGATTATGCCGGCAGGGGCTTTCTGATTGAAAAGAATGAGGAGGCCTATGCCAAGGTCTTCACGGTGCATTATCCTGATGAAGAGCGCGAAGCAGGGCGGGCATTGCGGCGCACGCCATGTTACGACCGGATGAAAGCGCTGGGTGGGGTATTTGGCAGTGTGTTTGGTTGGGAGCGCCCCAACTGGTTTGCGCCCGATGGCTATACCTTAACCGCTGCCGATCTCGACAAGCCCGATGTGTTGTTGAACGACAATCACCCCGTCGTGCCGAACGAGCCGGTGCGTGAAAAATGGTCGTTCCGCCGTTCCAACTATTTCGAACATGTCGGCAATGAATGTCTGCACGTGACAAAGCATGTCGGCATTCAGGATATGAGTGCCTTTGCCAAATGCGAAATATCGGGGCCGGGGGCAGAGGCCTGGCTTGACCAATTGCTGACAAACGCGGTTCCGAAAAAGGTCGGGCGCGTGACCTTGTCTTATCTGCTCACCCAAAAGGGTGGCGTGCGGAGCGAGTTCACGGTCTATAAAGCGGCGCCGCAGCGTTATTATCTGGTCTCGGCAGGCGCCTATGAGCGGCATGACCATGATTATCTGAAAAAGGCCATGCCGAAAGATGGTTCCGTTGTTTTTGAACGGCTGACAACGGCAATGGGTGTGCTGGTGCTTGCCGGCCCTCGGTCACGCGATGTTCTGGCGCAGCTTACCGATACGGATTTGTCAAACGAGGCCTTCCCATGGCTCACGGGCAAGAAGATGAGCATCGGTCTGGCGCCTGTAGACGCGTTGCGGGTCAATTTCATTGGTGAGCTGGGCTGGGAAATCCATCATCCTATTGAAATGCAGAACTATATTTTCGACAAATTGATGGAGGCGGGTGCAGCGTTTGGCATCAAGCCATTTGGCATTCGCGCGATGACGTCGATGGCGTTGGAAAAAAGTTATAAGCTCATCCCGCGCGAATTGTCGGTTGAATATTCGGCCTATGAAAGCGGCTTGGACCGGTTCATCAGCTTCAAGAAACCGGCATTTTTTGGACGGGAAGCCCTTCTTGCTTGGAAGGAACGCGGCAGCGCGAACCATTTGGTGACCATGGAAGTGCATGATGTCACCGATGCCGACGCGCGCGGGTCGGAACCGATTTATCACGGGGATGAACTGGTCGGTCGCGTGACATCAGGCGGCTATGGCTGGCGCGTCGGCAAATCGCTCGCCCTTGCGATGGTTCGCCCCGATTTGGCGGTACCTGGCACAGCGTTCGAAATCACCATATTAGGGGTTCGCCATAAAGCGACAATTATAACGGACTCTCCTTTCGACCCCGACAACAACGCACTGAGGAGTTAAGTCCGTGCTGCACCTCGCCCCTGTTGCCAACTGGCTTGCCAATGACCGTAAAGGCCATACGCTGCCGCGTGGATTATATGTGAGCGATGAAGCGTTCGCATTCGATACGGAGGTGATGCTCAAATCGGTATGGCTATATGCCTGTACTGCCGCGCATGTGAAAAACGTGGGCGATTATTTCGTGTTCGAGCTGGCGGGCAACTCCATCATCATAGTGCGTGGACGCGATAATGAAGTCCGGGCGTTCTGGAACAGCTGCCGACATCGCGGCGCAAAAATATGCCTTGAACAACGGGGACGTGCGCCGCGTCTGATGTGTCCTTATCATCAATGGACTTATGGCCTCGATGGGCAGCTTTTGGCCGCGCGCAGTATGGCAGAGGATTTCGACAAGGCAGATCACGGCCTGAACCCGGTTGCGTTGGAAAATGTCGGCGGGTTGATTTTCATCTGCCTAAGCGACAATCCGCCGCCGATTGATCGCGTGAAAGCGGACATTGTGGACCAGATTGCGGTGTACGACATCGAAAAGCTAAAGGTCGTCGTGCAGGACAATTATGTGGAAGATGCCAACTGGAAGTTGGTCATGGAAAACAACCGTGAATGTTACCATTGCGACGCGGGCCATCCCGAATTGATTAGCGTTCTGGGCACAACAGGCTTTGGCAAAAACGCGCCAGAGGATGGCGCGCTTGAGGCAAAGCGCGATGAATGGCGCGATATCGGCATCGATCGTGATTTGATAGAATTTCCGGATGGTTGGTGGCACCGGATGGCACGCTTAGCGCTGGCGAACGGTGCGGTCACACAATCAATTGATGGTAAGCTGGCCTGCAAGAAACTGATCGGGCCTTTCAGCGCGCCTGAAACATCCAGCCTGTCGGTTTGGACCCAGCCCAATAGCTGGCATCATTTCTGCTGCGACCATGTTGTGACATTTTCGCTGACGCCGATTGCAGCTGACAAGACATTGCTGCGGACAAGCTGGCTCGTGCATGAAGATGCGGTTGAGGGTGTCGATTATGACCCCGACCATTTGGCGGCCTTATGGCGCAAAACCAACGAACAAGATGGGCATTTCTCGGCGGTCAACCACCGCGGAATCGCCAATGATGGGTATGTTCAGGGGCCATATGCCGTGGAGGAAAAGCTGGTCGATGATTTTAAGGCTTTCTATGTGAGCCGCGCAAAAGCCGCGCTTGAGCAGGTACAATCATGACCCGCTTCAGCGCATTCAGCCTTTTTGCCAAAGCGTTAAGCGGGCATCAGGATTGGCCGGAACAATGGCCCGACGCCGCCCCTAAACCCGCTTATGATGCGATCATCGTCGGCGGTGGTGGGCATGGTCTTGGCGCGGCATATTATCTCGCGAAGAAATACGGGATTACCAATGTTGCGGTGCTTGAAAAGGGCTGGATCGGTGGCGGTAATACCGGACGCAACACCACAATCATCCGCTCCAACTATCTCTATGACGAAAGCGCGCATCTTTATGATCACGCGGTCAAGTTGTGGGATGGCCTCAGCCAGGAACTCAATTACAACATCATGTATTCGAAGCGCGGCGTCATGATGCTCGCGCATAATGTGCATGATGTGCAAAGCCTTCAGCGCCATATCAACGCCAACCGGCTGAATGGTGTCGATAATGAATGGCTCACACCCGAACAGGCCAAGGCCTATTGCCCGCCTTTGAATATTGCACCAGATGCGCGGCATCCCGTCTTGGGAGCGGCGCTGCAACGGCGTGGCGGCACGGCGCGTCATGACTCGGTCGCTTGGGGATATGCCCGTGCGGCGGCGGCTTTGGGTGTAGATATCATTCAAAACTGCGCTGTCACGGGCATCCGCCGCGGCGCCGATGGCGCGGTAGAAGGTGTAGAAACCACGCGGGGCTACATCGCCTCAAAGCGTGTTGGCGTTTCGGCGGCGGGCAACACGTCCATTATCATGCAGATGGCCGGCCTCGACTTCCCGCTCGAGAGCTATCCATTACAGGCGCTGGTTTCCGAACCCATTAAGCCGACTTTCCCATGCGTCGTGATGTCAAACACCGTCCACGCGTATATGAGCCAATCGGACAAGGGCGAATTGGTGATCGGCGCTGGAACCGACCAATATGTGAGTTATTCGCAACGCGGGGCGCTGCATATTGTTGAACATACGCTGGCTGCGATTTGCGAAATTTTCCCGATTTACCGACGAATGCGAATGCTAAGAACATGGGGCGGCATCGTCGATGTGACACCCGATCGCTCGCCGATATTGGGCAAGACGCCGGTCAAGGGGCTGTACGTCAATTGCGGTTGGGGCACGGGCGGGTTCAAGGCAACGCCGGGCGCAGGAGATTTGCTGGCCTATACCATGGCCAAAGACGAACCGCACAAAATCAATGCCCCGTTCAATCTCGACCGTTTTCGTAATGGCCGGTTGATTGATGAAGCGGCCGCAGCAGCAGTGGCGCACTGATATGATACTGATCCATTGCCCTTATTGTGACGAAAAGCGTCCCGAAATCGAATTTGCCAATGCTGGACAGGCGCATATCGCGCGCCCCATCGACCCGTCCGGTGAAAGCGATGCGGATTGGGAGACCTATCTGTTCATCCGCGCAAACCCGCGCGGGCGGCACCATGAGCGCTGGCGGCATGTGCATGGTTGCGGACGGTTCTTTAACGCGGTGCGTGACACAGTGACCGATAAATTTGAAACAACATATAAAGCCGGGGAGCCGCGCCGATGAGTGGCTTTCGTCTTGAAACCGGGGGACGTGTTGACCGGAACCAGCCCGTTCAATTCCGCTTTGATGGTACGAGCTATCAGGGCCTGGAGGGAGACACTTTAGCGTCCGCCTTATTGGCAAATGGCGTCATGCTGTTTGGCCGATCCTTTAAATATCACCGGCCGCGCGGCATTTTGGCGGCAGGCAGTGAAGAGCCAAATGCCCTTGTTTCGGTAGATCGCGGGCCGGGCCGCTTTACGCCCAATTTGCGGGCGACTGGGGTGGAAATACATGCCGGACTAAATGCGGTGAGCCAAAATCGCTGGCCATCGCTGAAAGCCGATTTTGGGGCGATTAATGACCGGCTGGGGATGTTTTTTCCGGCAGGTTTTTACAACAAAACTTTTATGTGGCCACGTTCCTTTTGGGATAAAGTTTACGAGCCTGCCATTCGCCAAATGGCAGGGCTTGGTGATGCACCTACGGCTGAAGATCCCGACCATTATGCATCAACTTATGCCCATTGCGACCTATTGATCGTCGGCGCCGGACCCGCCGGAATTGACGCCGCGCTTGGTTCTATGGATACGAACAAGCGGATCATCTTGATCGATGAACAGGATGAATTGGGCGGCGGCGCACTGGCTGACCCGGCCTTATGGCCATGGTTAGAGCGCAGCCATAAGGCGCTGATCGATGCGCCGAATGTGACAATACTGACCCGCACGACGGCGTTCGGCTATTATCACGACAACTTCATCGGTGCGGTACAGCGGTTGACCGATCACCTCCCCAAGCCGGGCGATGGAGCGCGTGAGAAATTGTGGCGTATCAGGGCGGGCGAGGTTGTGCTTGCGCAAGGCGCGATCGAACGACCGCTGGTGTTCGAGGGCAATGATACGCCTGGTGTGATGCTGTCTTCTGCAGCCAAAATTTTCGCCACCCGTTACGGTGTGGCGGTCGGTAAAGCAGTGGTATTAATGGCCGCGCATGACAGCGGTTGGCATGATGTCTTTGCACTGGCCAAAGCGGGCGTTGGAATTGCGGCGATTATTGATGTGCGGGAACGCGTCGATAGCGCGCTGATGCAGGAGGCGGGCCGGCTAGGTATCGCGGTGCACCTGAACCACAGCGTCATGGGCGTATCCGGCCGGCACAGTGTCCGCGCAGTGCAGATATGCAACAATGACGACTATCTGGCCCGCCGCATCGATTGTGATGCGGTGTTGATGGCGGGCGGCTGGACGCCCAGCGTGCATTTATGGTCGCACAGCAAGGGCAGCTTGAAATGGCGCGATGATCTTGGCGCGTATGTGCCCGACCAGCCAAATGAAAATGTCCGCTGCGTTGGCGGCTGTTCTGGCGATTGGGACTTTGGCAACGGCGCAGTTATTGACGTATTGCCAACGCCTAAGGATCACAGCCGGATAAAGGCTTTTGTCGATTTCCAGAATGATGTGACAGCAAAAGACATCAAGCTTGCGGTACGCGAGGGCTTTCGCTCCATTGAGCATATCAAGCGATACACCACCAACGGGATGGCCACCGATCAGGGCAAAACATCGAACCTCAACGGTTTGCAGATTGCGTCTTCCGCGCTGGATAAGCCTGTCCCTGATATCGGGCTCACCAGCTTTCGTCCGCCTTATACGCCGCAGACATTTGGCGCATTGGCCGGACATGCCAAGGGGGCATTGTTCCAGCCAACACGGACAACCAATATCGATAGCTGGGCGGACGCGCACGGCGCAGTATTTGAACTGGTCGCACAGTGGCGAAGAGCACGTTATTTCCCTAAATCAGGTGAGGATATGCACGCGGCCGTGAACCGCGAATGCGTTGCTGTACGGTCGTCGGTGGGCATTTTTGACGCTTCGACGCTGGGTAAGATTGAAGTCGTCGGACCCGATGCCGCCGAATTTCTCAACCGCATGTATACCAACCCGTGGAAGGCGCTCGAGCCGGGGCGTTGCCGTTATGGCCTGTTGTTGAAGGAGGACGGTTTTATTACCGACGACGGTGTTTCAGCCCGACTGGCACCAGACCGCTTTCACCTGACCACGACAACCGGCGGCGCGGCGCGCGTGCTGAATATGATGGAGGATTATCTCCAGACAGAATGGCCCGACCTTGATGTTTGGCTGACCAGTACGACCGAGCAATATGCCGTTATCGCGCTGCAAGGTCCAAATGCGCGCAAAGTGCTGGAGCCGCTTGTCGAGGGCATTGACCTGTCGGCAGAAGCCTTTCCACATATGGCGATCCGCGAGGGCATGATTTGTGGCATTCCAACGCGCCTGTTCCGGGTAAGTTTCACGGGCGAACTGGGCTTCGAAATCAATGTGCCGACGGCTTATGGGCGTGCTGTATGGGAGCGGTTGATGGCGCAAGGCGCGCAGTATGACATCACGCCTTACGGCACCGAGGCGATGCACGTCTTGCGCGCTGAAAAAGGTTTCATCATTGTGGGGCAAGATACGGACGGCACCGTCACGCCCTTTGATGCCGGCCTCGATTGGGCAGTGGGTAAGAAAAAGCCTGATTTTGTGGGTAAGCGATCCATGGCGCGTCCCGACATCGTCGCGCCGGGGCGTAAACAGTTGGTCGGGCTGCTAACCGATGATCCCAATGTCGTTTTGGAAGAAGGCGCGCAGATTGTTGCTGACCCCAAACAGCCGGTGCCAATGACAATGATTGGCCATGTCACATCGTCTTATTGGAGCGAAACGCTTGGCCGTTCGATTGCGTTTGCGCTGGTTGCTGGCGGACATGAAATGACGGGCGATACGCTCCATATTCCCATGCCGGGGAAGACGCATATTGCGAAAGTCAGCGGCCTTGTCTTTTACGACCCAGAAGGAGCACGACTGCATGTCTGAGGCCCTCATACGGTACGAGCCTGTGCCCGAAACGCCATGTGTGGCCGCGGGTGTTACCATCAGTCTTGCCGGACCTATGCAACGTTTTGCGCTTCGCGCGCGGCGCGCAGAGGACTTGGAGACTGTGTTAAAGGTTAGGTTGCCAAGGCATATCGGCGCGTCCGAAGCAGGCATTGCCTGTCTTGGTCCGGACGAATGGTATCTGCGCGCTGAAGCTGGTGCCACGGTGCCGACCGATTCCGGGCTACCGGTTGCTATCACAGATGTTAGCGAACGATCGATATGTCTGGTCATAGAAGGTCCGCGCGCAGCAGAAATTTTGATGTCGGGATGCCCGCTCGATCTGGACAATTTTGCGGTCGGCCGGGCAACGCGCACAATATATGAAACGGTCGAAGTCATCATTATTCGCGAGGCTGAAGACCGCTTCCATGTTGAGCTGTGGCGCAGTTTTGGCGCATGGTTTTGGATAGCGATAACAAACGCAGCCAGCCATTGACCGAACAGCGAAGCATGTCGGAGGAGCGGGCGATGGCAAATTGGGATAAGGCGATAGATCTCGGCAATTACGGCCAGTCTAACCGCAACTGGGGCGGGATGCACATCAACCCTGCAGTCTTTTTCCCGACGGCATTCATTTCGTTTGCTGTGATCATGTTCAGCCTGATCGCCCCGAAAGCTTCCGCGGACCTGTTCGCGGCATTGCGCGGTGGCGCGGTGCAGCATTTCGACTGGTTCTTCATGATGTCGGGCAACCTGCTGTTGCTGTTTTGTGTTGTAGTAGCGCTATCACCTTTGGGAAAAATCCGATTGGGTGGCAAAGGTGCTGTGCCCGATTATTCGCGATTGTCGTGGTTCGCGATGCTGTTTGGGGCAGGGATGGGTATCGGGCTCGTTTTCTATGGCGTTGGTGAGCCCGTGGCGCATTTTACATCCTCTATGGCGGGTGGACCGGCGGCACCATTGGGTGGTGCAGTTGCCAACGCAGACGCCGCCCGTGGCTTAGCGATGGCGGCGACAATCTTTGATTGGGCGCTGCACCCTTGGGCAATATTTGCTGTAACTGGCCTTGCACTTGCGGTTTTCAATTTTGATTTTAACATGCCCTTGTCGATGCGCTCGGCATTCTACCCCTTGTTCGGCAAGGCCGTTTGGGGGTGGACGGGCGATGTGATCGAAGTGCTCGCCGTGCTTGCTACGATTTTTGGACTGGCCACGTCGCTTGGGCTCGGCGCGCAGCAAGCGATGGCCGGGATTGCGTATCTTTATGGCGTCGCGAGTTCGCCGCTTACAATCTTGGCGCTCATCGTTGTGATGGCGGCTATCACCTTTCTGTCGATCCGGGGCGGTATTGACCGCGGCATCCGGATTTTAAGTGAGGTGAATATGTGGGTCGCCTTTGCGCTCCTGATATTTGTCTTGATAACCGGATCGACATTTCAGTTGCTCGGCAACCTTGCGACGAACATTTACAACTATCTTATTCTGCTCCCTGCACTGTCCAACCCCATTGGCCGCGCCGACACTGGTTTTTATCACGACTGGTCAGTATATTATTGGGCATGGTGGTTAAGCTGGGCGCCCTTTGTTGGCATGTTCATGGCGCGTATCTCATTGGGCCGGACGGTACGTGAATTCATTGCCGGGGCTGTGCTTTTGCCAAGCTTGCTGGGCATATTGTGGCTGACCATTTTTGGCGACGCCAGCATCGCGTATATCGTTTCAGGCAATGGCGCGGACCTCATCACAGCATCGCTGGATACGCAGTTATTTGTGCTGCTCGGGGCGCTACCTTGGGCGCAATTTACGTCCTTTGTCGCAATTGGCCTGATCCTCATCTTTTTCATAACAGGCTGGGATTCCGGCACGCTGGTCATCGATACGATGACAGCGGGTGGACGCACAGACACCCTGCTTAAGCAAAAGACCATATGGCTGGTTGCGGTTGGCGGTATCGGTATCGTCCTGTTGCTCAATGGGGGCCTGACCTCGCTGCAAGCTGGCGCAATCGCCACCGGCCTGCCACTGGCTCTTATCTTGCTGGGCATGTGTATTGGCACGCTAAAAGGCTTACTGGTTCTCCATCGCAATCCCGGTGCGCGCCAACAACTCTAAACGCGAGCCGGCCATTTTTGCGAGCGCCCAGCGCGGCAAAGTGATGCACGCATACAACGCTGCCAAAGTATAATGCGCGTATGTAGAAAATATATGGCACTATTACATAATGTCGCGCATAGCCATTAGCTTAGGTAATATTGGTCATTGGCCATGCCTAAGCGCTTGGAGGGGCTGCTGAATGAAACTGCCGCAGGAATATGATCTGCACGCACTGGAAGTGTTCGTGATGACCGTGGAACTTGGCGGCATGTCGCAATGCGCTGCCCATCTGCAAGTGACTCAATCCGCAGTTTCGCAAACGATCGCTCGGCTGGAAACCGGGATCGGTGCATCGCTATTTGATCGCACGATGCGCCCATTGGGTTTAACGGCCAGCGGAAAGTCTCTGTTTGCGCGTGGTCAGAAGCTGATCGCCCATGCAAGTTTGGTGTATGACGAGGTCCGCCAAGGCGCAAACTTGCCCATTTCGAGTATCACGGTTGCGATGTCGTTCAGCCTTGCGAATGAACTCACAGCGCCCATTTTGCAAAATCTCGGGCCGCGGGCAGATAAATGGAATATCCGGTCCGGCATTTCCATGGAACATCAGGGTGAATTTCTGGCGCGGGACATCGACATGATGGTGACCGGAAGTTTTAGCCTGGAACATCGCGACACTTTAGAATTTCACCCAGTGTTTGAGGAAAGCTTCATTCTCGTGTTCCCCAGAGACGTTCGGGAACCGCTTGATCTCCTCGGTATGCCATCGTCTTTGCCGTTCATCCGTTTCTCCCGCCTCACGGGTACCGGCCAACAAATTGAGCGCCAAATTGTCAGGATGAAGCTTAAGCTGCCACAGATGGTTGAGGTGGAATCTTCGCATCAGCAATTGGCCTTGGTGGCCGCAGGTGTGGGTTGGGCAATCACGACGCCGGTGTGTTTGGCGGCGGTGCCCGAGCTACTGCCCGCATTGCGTGCCGAACCAATGACGCGTGGCCGTTTCTCGCGGGCGGTTCAGGTCGTTGCGCGGATGGATGAGCTGGGCGACATTCCCAAATTGACAGCGACCTTATGCCAGAAGGTCTTACAGGAAAAAACCTTTCCACCGCTTATTGCGGAATATCCATGGATGGCCCAGCAATTGGCTTGGCCCTCTACGTCCGCCGAAGGCGAGGAGATGATAAAATGATACGATGCTTTGTAGTTCCATTTTTGGCCATGCTGACTGCGCCTGTGCTGGCGCGCGCGCCCCAGGTTCTGGACGTACCCAGTATCCCCGGAATTGATGCCCCCGAACTCGCTGCGTTGGGCACCTATGACATTGGCTTTCGGTCGATCATGTTAACGCATCAGGGGCAGCCGGATGTCGAAAAGGGGGAATCCAGCGGCACCGACATGCCCCGTATTGATCGCAGTTTGCGGGTGGACATTTGGTACCCCGCAACCGTCAAAAACGGCGCAAAGCCCGTTATCTATCGCGGAAGCCTGTGGGCCGAGCCACCATTCCCGCCGGTAAATTTCACGCAAAAGGGTATTGCGGTTAGCGGCGCGAAGGCAGCGGGAAGCCAGCATCCTTTGGTGATCATAAGCCACGGCTATAGCAACAATCCCGCGGTCATGACCTGGTTGACCGAAAATTTGGCATCCAAAGGCTATGTCGTTGCGGCCATTCATCACAACGATCCCAATCCCTATGTCGTGTCGCCCAGCATCCGCGCCGCACCGAATTTCAACCGACCGCGGGACATCGTTTTTGTGGCCGGTCAGCTGCGGGACAGCTTGGGGGAATTGATCGACGCGGATAATGTCGCGCTCATCGGCTATTCGCAGGGCGGCTATGGCGTGCTGACCGCAGGCGGGGCAACGCTTGACCCGCTGGGACCGAATATGGGGCTGGTCGCAGGCGGGGCGTTAAAGACATCCGCGCGGGGCGGTGCAGAAGCGGACGCTGTTAAATTGGCGGGCGTCAGGGCCATTGTGGCATTGGCACCTGCTGGCGGCGCGCCAAGCAGCGCATGGGGCGCAGATGGACTTGCGGCGCTAACCGCGCCTTTGCTTCTGATTCAGGGCGATAGCGACGCGACTGTCAACTATACAACGGGCGCGCTGGCGGTCTTTGGTGGCGCTATAAACAGTGACCGCACTCTGCTGACCTATAAGCAGGCCGGCCATTCGATTGCGCTTAACCCTGCGCCGCGTGAAATGCGTGGTACGGTTTGGGACATGGACTGGTTTGAAGACCCGATCTGGCGGCAAGACAGAATTAACGCGATCAACCTACATTTCATCACCGCGTTTTTGGCGGTGCATTTACAAAAGGACGCCAGCAAGGCTGCGTATTTGAACGTGGCTGTCGAAGATTCGGATGCCGGTGAATGGAATGCGCCTGCCGGGACAGCATGGGGTGCATATAGTCCGGGTGGCGCGGGCGTTACCTTATGGAAGGGTTTCCAGCGGCGGCATGCAAAAGGGATGATGTTGCAGCATCAGTCCGCGGCGAAGTAACGCGCGTCGTTTCGTCGCTTATTCGCTCTGTTGGTCAGAAGACCAGACTTTTTAGCGGCGCGGCGGACGCGCGACAGAGCGTGTCCGCATGTTACACACCGCGAACCGGCAGAACTGCGTCAAAGGTCACACTAAGGTCTCACCTAGGCGCATGCCGCAATTTCGCGTGCGCAATAAAATTTCCAACAAGGTCGGGACGGGATGTAAGCGCGAGGTGGGTGAGGGCGTTATACAGTGCTGTATCCCGCTGCCAAAGAACGAAAGAACACTAAAGAATCGTGGTGAAATGGGTAAGGGTGCCGATACCTGATCGGACGATGACGCAAAGCGCATGCGGTACAATGGACGGGCCACGACGCCGAGCGCTCGAAAGCAGCTCCCGATCAGCAAGGGAACCAAATAGCCTTCGTTAGCCTAACCGATTGGGAGTAGGATCCCCTCTTTCGGCAATTAGTTGCTCGCGGGCTTCGCCGAGACACTGTCCGTAAATCATGGTTATGTCATCTTTGGAACGAGATGTTTGCTCAGCAGCCAGATCAAGCAAGTCTTCATCGCCGCGCAAAGCAATTTCACTTACCAACGACGCTTCATTTAAGCCGAGCTTTCGAGCAAAGAGCCGCGTCGCACGGACACGCTGCCAAAATTCGAAGTTCATGAGCCGCTCAGACTCGAACTCCTCTTTTTTACGCATTGCCAGACCAAGGTCCCAAACCATGTCGTCAATATAATAAGATATTGGTCCGCCTCAACAGAATATCCGCGTCCCACAACATTCTGGCGATACAGACAACAATGACCAACAATCTTCGCAAACCAACTCTAAGCCGCCAAAGCCTCCGCGGCTTGGGTCCAAAAGTGCAGCAGCCCCCGACTAAAGCTTAGCGGCACATAGGCGTCGCAGGTGGTTTCGTCGACGACGTGCAGGCGGACGTTGACGTGATCAATGATCGTCGCTGCGCTGCATCCTATGGCGAAATTCGGGCTTTCGGCGTCGAAAACGCCACCTTCCATCAGGAGCGTGCGCCAATTATCGCCCGACAGACGAATGCGGACGATGCCGCCACCAATCCCCGTCACCGCGCCGTCATCGGATAATATGCTGGCCAGCGGCGATGCGTCGCCTTCCACCAGCCAGACCGTCGGTTCATAGCGGATCAGGCGCATTGCGTCTGTGCCACCCGAACGGCCCAAAGCAGGTAAGGCAAAGCCGCACGCCGCCTTGAACCTTTTGCCAACAGCCGCCGGATTGCCCCAAATTTCGAATGCGTGCAGCGGCGCTGCGGGTAGCATTGTGATCGATAACTTAGTCACGATAGCGTTCTCCCGCCGCATCATAGAAATGCGGTGCCACAATGCGCACCCGCGCCTTTTGACCGCGCGTAGGCGAGGTAGCGATCAGCTCTTCACCATGGCGTGCAAAGCCATCGGTCAACTGACCCAGCGCAACAGATCCGCCTTCAATGATACGAAACGCCGCCGCGCTGACATGGCCATGGGGTGATACGCCCTCTTGCGGCACCAGCATGGCGCCCTCAGGAATGTCGCCCTCGATTGCTTCAAGGCCGACCAATTGCCGCCGACCGGTTTCGGCCAAGGCAGGGCGTGCCAGCCCAGATGCACCGATATAGCCACCCGCTTTGTTAAGCATCTTGTCGAGTGCCAAATCGTGCGGGGTCATGCGTCCATCGACTTCACCACCGACGACCAAATGCCCTTTTTCGATACGCAGGAATTCCATGGCCTCAAGGCCGTATAATGCGCCGCCTTCTGCGATGACTTGGGTTTCGCACGCGATCCAAACCGACTCAACGTGGCTTGCCTCGACATAGATTTCGAACGCGCGTTCGCCGCTGTAACTGGCCGCCAAGATAATGACAGGAACACCCGCGATTGCGGACGGCACCGTCGACATATGGCGTGGAGGCTCTTCGCCGATTAACGCTGCCAGCACCGCTTTGGCCTTTGGCCCCGCGACGGCAATTCCCGCATAATGTTCCTGAACATTCACTGCAGATACACGCATCTGTGGGCATAGATATTGGCGGACATAGGATATATGCGTCGCCATCCGGTCCGCGCCGCCGGTTGAACTGGTCAACAGATAGCGATTCTCATCAAGCCGCCATACGGTGCCATCGTCAAACACAATCCCGTCTTCGCGCAGCATGAATGTATATCGGCCACGTCCGACGGCAAGCTTGCTGACCGTCGTTGCGCAGATGATTTCGAGGAACGCGGCAGCATCCGGACCACTGATTTCGAATTTGGCGAGCGTGGAGACGTCCGTCATGCCGACATATGTGCGCACGGCTTTGGCTTCGCGCAGCGCAGCTTCTGCCAGTGTCTCACCGCCAATGGGGTACGCGCGTGGACGGAACCAATAGCCCAAAGGCTGCCAGATCGGGTTCTTCGCTATATGCAGATCATAAAGCGCAAGGCGGCGGACATGCGCGCCTGCATCCTTTGCGCCGGCACCGGCGATCAAGCCCATTGTAACGGGCGTATAAGGTGGGCGGAAAGTGGTAAGCCCTGCTTCGGGAATAGCCACGCCCTGCTTCTCGGCCAAGCGCCCCAGCGCCGCCATATTGCTCAACTTGCCCTGATCTGTCGCCATGCCAAGGGTCGTGTAGCGTTTGAGATGTTCGACCGAGCGATAGCCTTCGGCCCACGCCAGATCGACATCGGCGAGCGTGACATCGTTCTGGAAATCGATGAAGCTTTTCTTGGGGCTGGAGACGGGCACCGTTTTAAACACGGGGTGCGGATCTGCGGCACCGCCGATCGTTGTGACATTCTGACGCGATGTTGCAGGAACAAAGGCTTGCGCGTGATCGTTCCAATCAAGCGTGCCGCCTGCTTGCATATGCAA
Source organism: Sphingomonadales bacterium 28-55-16 (assembly GCA_002278855.1). Taxonomy (GTDB): domain Bacteria; phylum Pseudomonadota; class Alphaproteobacteria; order Sphingomonadales; family Sphingomonadaceae; genus Sphingorhabdus_B. Next base: position 15,127 of record NCGG01000005.1, on the reverse strand, counting down.
ATGCACGACTGGGGTGAAACCACCCGATACCGCGAGCAGATCAGCATCCCAGCTTACCATTTTGCCATCGACCAGCGCGTCAACGCTTTTCAGACAATGCCGCGCCCCTTTTGTCGAAAGCGGCACGGCGTTGTTGTAAACGCGAAAGCCGCTGTTCGCACCGGCGGGGGCTGGCCGTGCATCGATGATCGCAACAATTTGTGCGCCTGCGTCTTTCAACGCCTGCGCGGTTTTATAAGCGTCATCATTGTTGGTGGCGACAATGGCGCGTTTGCCGGGGACTACGCCAAAGCGCTGCACATAAGTTCGAACCGCTTGCGATAACATGACGCCAGGGCGGTCATTATGGGCAAAGGCCATGGGGCGCTCGATGCTGCCTGTGGCAAGAATGACTTGGCTTGCGCGGACATGCCACAAACGTTGCGCGACATTATGCGGGGGTATCTGTCCAGGCTCGGATATACGCTGCGTCAACGTGACCAGATCATGCTCCCAATAGCCCGATGCCGTTGTGCGCGTAAGGATGCGGCCACCTGCGGCACGGATCCGTTCGGCGGTCGCCTTGATCCATGCTGCATCCTGTTCTTGCGGGTCGCGGAGCAACGATGGCGCGAGAATGTTGTCTTGCTCGACAAGGATGACGCGCTTGCCGGCTTCTGCGGCCTCAACAGCCGCTTGCATGCCTGCGGGTCCAGCACCGATCACCAGCAGGTCGCAAAACGCGGCACGCTGGCTAAAGCGGTCAGGGTCTATTTGTGTCGGCGCATTGCCGAGCCCGGCTGCTTTGCGGATGAAATATTCATAGAACATCCACTTTTTGGCCGACCCAAAAAAGGTTTTATAGTAAAAGCCAGCGGACAAAGCTGGCGCGGCTAAGCCGAGAACCGATCCCACGTCAAAGGACAGATTTGGCCATCGGTTCTGGCTTTTGGCGACTAAACCTTCGTACACAAATACGTCGGTTGCGCGCGTATTGGGTTCGGCTCGCCCACCTTCTCCGATGGTGACAAGTGCATTGGGCTCCTCGACACCAGCGGTCATGATGCCGCGTGGACGATGATATTTGAAGCTGCGGCCAACAAGGCCAATGCCATTGCGCAACAACGCAGCCGCCAAGGTGTCGCCCGCGTGCGCGGTATAGCTTTTGCCGTCGAAGCGAAAATTGATCATGCTAGCGCCTCCGGCCCAACCGCGCGGATCGTGCTGATTTCATTGGTAACGCGGTGACGGGTAACGACCATCCACGCGCGGCAGCCATAGGTATGGCGCCAGATTTCGTCATCAACACCGCGCGGATTGTTGCGGGTGAAAAGCGTGCGCATTGCATCTTCGGGCGACGCATCAAGCGCCACTACAGAATCAACCGTCCGTTCATAGACAAACTCGGCTTGCGCGCGCGGACCACAATGGGGGCAGGTAAACTGCAACATTAGCGGCTATTCGGCATCGGGCCGCTCCCTGTTTCATCGATGGTTGCACCGCGTTCAAAACGGTCGAGTGCGAACGGCGCGTTCAATGCATGCGGCGTTCCAGTCGCCAGCGTATGTGCATAGGTCCAGCCAGAGGCAGGCGTCGCCTTGAACCCGCCATAGCACCAGCCGCCGTTGAGATAGAGGTTCTTAACCGGCGTTTCGCCAATAATCGGCGCTCCGTCAAAACTCATATCGGTAACACCACTCCATGTCCGGACCATACGCAACCGCGATAAGGCGGGAACGAGCGCAAGGCCTTGTGCGACCGCACCTTCCATGACCTTGGAGTTGCCGCGCTGTGCGTAACTTGGCCAATTGTCGGGATCACCGCCAAATACGACGCCGCCCTTGTCCGACTGGCTGATGTAACAATGCAAGGATTGGGACATGATCACGCTGTTGATCATCGGCTTTACGCCTTCGGTTACCATCGCTTGCAATGTTTGGGATTCTACCGGCAGTTGAAGACCCGCAAGCCCTGCAACATGGCCGCTATTGCCAGCGACGCATATGCCGACGCGCCCGGCGCCAATACGGCCACGGGTTGTTTCAACACCGACAACGGCGGCACCATCACGGACAAAACCGGTCACTTCACATTTTTGGATGATATCGACGCCAAGACTGTCTGCTGCGCGGGCATAGCCCCAGGCGACGGCATCATGGCGGGCGGTTCCGCCGCGCCTTTGTATCAGTGCGCCGTCAATCGGGAAACGCGCGTCACGCGACATGTCGAGCAAAGGCTCAAGCTTTGCGACTTCGGCACGCGTCATCAAATCGGCGTCAATCCCGTCGCACCGCATGGCGTCGCCACGTTCTGCAAGCTTCGTCATATCTGCGTCGCTATGGCCCAAAAACATGGCGCCACGGGGCGAGAACATCACATTATAATTCAAATCGTCGCTCAAATGCTCCCACATTTTGAGACCGAATTCGAATAGGTCGTGCAATGGCTTTAAACGGTAGTTAGACCGGACAATTGTGGTGTTACGTCCCGTATTGCCGCCGCCAATCCAGCCCTTTTCAAGCACCGCGATGTTTTTCAACCCGTGCACTTTGGCAAGATAATAAGCGGTGGCCAGCCCATGCCCACCGCCGCCTATGATGATGATATCATAATGCGCCTTAGGTTCTGGGTCGCGCCATGCCGGCTGCCAATGCTTTTGCCCGTTAAAGGCACCACGCAGCAATCCGAAAGCCGAATATTGGCTCATGTAATCGGCATCCACCCGCGTTTTTCGCGCCAATCGGATTCCAGATTGTCAAAGCGTGATAGCTTAAGGAGATCGATATCTGCGAATGAACATGTGCCGTCTATGACCAGATCACGGATGGCGTGACCAGACGCGGGCGACAGGCCAAAGCCGACGCTCGACATTGAAGCAACCACGACATTGTCGGGGCTGGTCAATCGGTCGATGATTGGGCGGCCGTCCGGCGAATTTTCGATTACACCAGCCCAGCTGCGGATGACATTAAGATGCGCGGCCTTAGGCAAGAGTTCAGCCAACCGTTTCGCAAGGTTGCGGGCCAGCGGCGTTGACGGCCGAGCAGCCGGGCCAGTTGCGTCCATATCAAGCCATTCATGTGGGCCACCGCCATAAGCGAGGTTGCCGCGCATCGTTTGACGCCCATAAATTTTATGCCCGTCAACACCGCCAAGCGGCATCATCGGCGCAGGTTCGGTAATGATCATTTCCGCGCGCGCTGCGGCCAATGGTACGTTGACGCCAAGCTGTGCCATCAATTGCGGTATCTGCGGCCCTGCAGCGACCACAACGGAATCGCAGCCATAGGTTGCATTGGCCGTTTTGACGGCGGTCACCTTGCCGCCAGCGGTTTCAAAGCCGGTGACGGGGCTGTGCTGGATGATTTTTCCACCCAGATCCTGCAAGGCCCATGCATAAGCTTGAACGCTGCGCTGCGGGTTAGCATGCCCGCCGAATTTATAATGTACGCCGCCAAAACAATTATCGCCTGCCAAGGGCACAGCCTCTTGTACCTGTTTGACGTCCAGCAATTCTACCGGATGATTAAGCCGCTTGTGACGTTCCGCAATGAAGCGATATTGCTCCCACTGCCGTTCGGTCATCGCAATCAGGATGCGGCCTTTTTGATGTTCGGTCGGATAGCCCAGCAATTCGTCCATTTGGGGCCATAGGCGCTGTTCTTCGTCAAATAACGGGCTCGCATAATGCGATGCACCGCCGCCATTACGTCCGGAAGCTTCCCAACCGACGATGAACTTGTCGAGTACGGTGACCTTGACCCCCGAACGCGCCAACCACCAGCCAGCGCTCAGGCCAGTGACGCCGCCGCCGACGATGACAACCTCTGAACCGCTCATTTGTACATCCCCGTGTAAAGCATTTCGCGATGCGCATCCTGATATTCTGTGCCGATATCTTCGACTGGTACCCATTGGGTCGGAATGCCGAACCAGACATCCCACGCCGCATCCATCGTCGCAGGCTCATCCCATTCAGCAAGGATTTTGAGAGGCAGCGGGCGGACTGGCGCGCGGTGGCTGGCGAGCGGGATTGTACCGAATGGCTTGTCTGCCTCAATTGCCAACAGCATCGCAACCTGATCGCGGCAGCGGCGGCCTTGGCAGACACCCATGCCCGCGCGTGTGAGGCGTTTGATCTGGTCGGGATTGGCAGGGCCGTCGTTGAGCAAAGTCTCAAGCGAACGGGCGCACATCGGCGCCGGACGCGTGAGGTAGTTGGGTGGCTGAACCCCTATGAGGTCCGCCCGCGTAACTTCCTCGCACTGGCAGATGATGGTATCATCGGTGCTGATCGAAGACAGTGCACGCATCCATTCCATCCGATATGCAATGTGGTCAAAGCCGGTATCGGTTAGGCCTGCACAATCGCCAACTGCCGAAACAGTCGCTTCTCCTTGCGGAATATAGCCACCGCGTTGTGCATTCAGCGCGCGCTGGCCATGCATTGCGTCCACCAGCTCGATCGATGGGATCAGGCCAATGGCAACGCAGATTGTGTCACAGGCAATTTCTGCACCCGACGACAATGTGGCGCTTTCAACCCCGTTGATACCACCTTTCGCCGCAGCAATGGTTTGATCGCAGTATAATGCAATGCCAGCGGCTTCCACTTTGGTGATGAGTTCAGAACGGCCTTGCGCCGCCGCACGCACTTCGACAATCCCGACAACGTCTATCCCACGTTCTTTGGCCAACAGCGCTGTTTCGAGGGCCAGATCGTGCGAACCGATTATGAGCACGCGCCGTCCCGCAAACGCCTCATAGCGGGTGAGCAGCATTTGCAAAGCCGCAGCGCCCATTACGCCAGGCTGGTTCCAGCCCGGGAATGCCATCGCCAAATCGCGCCCGCCGGTCGCAAGGATTATATTATCAAAGCCGACGATCCATGATCTTTCGGCATCGGCCAGACCGACAACCTGTTCCGGCAGGCTCGCAACGCCCGGACCATTGCGATAAACGCCCCATGCAGTGGTGCCGAGCAGTAACTCAACGCCCGCATCCATCGCTGTTTCCAACGCCGGCATGCTCATGAAAATAGCTTCGAGCATGCGCTCGGTATTTTGTGTCGCGGCGGTCATGCGTCCGCCAAAATACAGCGGCACATCATTGCCCATCAATGCACCTGAAACAGGATTTTCATCGACAAGCAAAACCCGTAAACCCGCATTTGCCGCATCAATCGCCGCTGCGATGCCGCTTGGGCCAGCGCCAACAACGACCGTGTTATAATGCGCTTCGGGCGCGCTGCGCGTGCCGTTGATTGCGCATATATCGGTACCCGTAAAGTTCAGTTCCATCACACCGCCTCCAGCGCTTGGCGCAAATCGCCTATTAAGTCTTCAACATGTTCCAACCCGACAGATAGCCGGATCGTGCCGTCGGTGATACCACCCGCCAGCCGCTGTTCAGGGGCGACCGCATAATGCGTGGTACTCGCCGAATGACAGATTAACGTTTCCGAACCGCCCAGACTGACGGCCAGTTTGAGCAGCTGCAAACGGTCGAGCATGCGAAATGCCTCAGCTTCGCCGCCGTGCAGGTGGAATGAAAAGGTCGAACCTGCCGCCTTGCACTGCCGGTCATAAACCGCACGTGCGCGCGTGCCTTGTTCCAAGAAACCAAGATAAGTCACGTCCGCTACTTTGGGATGGCTGCGCAGAAATTCCGCTACGCCGCGTGCATTGGCCATCGCGCGCTCGGTACGAACCGCAACCGATTCCAATGAACGCAGAACGAGCCATGACGTATAGGGATCGAGGTGATTGCCCCAGGTCGTGCGTTGCATCCGCAGATGGTCGATCAACTCCTTGCGACCGGTGACCCCACCAGCGAGCAAATCGCTATGCCCACCGCAATATTTGGTGAGCGAGGTCATGCACAAGTCAACTTTATGCTCGATGGGGCGCTGGGCAAAGGGACCGAGTAACGTATTGTCGACGACAACAAGCGGACGATGCCCTTGCTGTGCACCAACCTCATCCGCGATCTGCACCATCAGGTCCAGATCGACTATCGCCGCCGTTGGGTTTGCCGGGGTCTCGGCAATGATCAGCTTAAGGGGTCCCTTGGACATCGCAGCCTGTGCCGCCGCGCGCACATCAGATCCGCTCGTGCCATCAAGATATGCCGCGGCATGTGATCCAAATTGCGGCATGATGCTGTTGTAGAGCATGTCGACGCCGCCGTAGATCGGGCGGCCATGCAAAACGCTGTCGCCGGGGCGGACATGGGCAAGCGCGATGCTTGAATGGGCGGCCATGCCGCTTGAATAGGCGACTGCCTCTTCCGCACCGTCAATCGCCGCAAGACGCTTTTCCAAAAAGTCCAATCCTGGATGGCCAAGCCGCGAATAAATGTGGTTGGTTTCGCCGACCAGAGGCCCACTGCCGTCAAAATACGCCTCATGCACGTCTTTGGCGTGCTGCGCCGAGGGGTACACAAAGGTAGAGGTCATGAAGATCGGCGGTTTGACCGAACCCATGCCCATTTCAGGGTCGTAGCCATAAGCGACCGCGAGCGTTTCGGGACGCAACCCCGTGTTTTTATTGCTTGCCATGGGCTTCAATATACGCACGGGACTTGTCGCAATAATAGTCGGTAAAACGCTGCGCGAGCATTTCGGCTTCTTGCGAATAGGGGCCGGGTGTGTAGCCAAGGCTATTCACACCAACCTGATTGTTTTCCGCCAGTGCCTTGTCCTCCAAATTTGTCTTGGTCCACAGATCTATGAGTTTTTCGACGTCATAATCAACACCTTCGACAGCATCCTTATGCACATACCATTTACCCGTCACATGGGTTTCATTGGGACCGACGGGCATAGCGCTGAACATGAACACATGGTCTGCCGTACAATGCACAAAGCAGTGCGGATCAACCGCCCAGCGCATCGAACCAATATCACCGTCATTGGCGTCGCACATCAGCTTTTTGGATAGGTGCTGGCCATCGCCCGATATCGAAACGCAGCCTTCGTTCAACGCAAAGCGCGCGATCTGCCAATAATGCCCTTCAACAGGGGTTTGCGGCAAACCAAGCGCATCCATTTTTGCTTCGAAGGCGATAACCCGAGCATCATGACCGCTGTCAAAATGCTTCGACATGCCCACTGGAAATGTTTTTGAAAGTTCTGGGTGTCCGGTGCTGCAATGATAGCATTCACGGCCATTTTCCATCACCAATTTCCAGTTGGCATTTTCAACAAGAACGCTTTCATATGCCAGCTTTGCATCTTTTAAGTTATGCGGCGCTGCATATTGCGTCAGCTTTTCCCGAAAATCTTCGATCGGTGGCGGCGTTTCGGACAAGCAAATGAAGATCGTGCCCGATATGCATTCAATCGCGACCGGCTTAAGGCCATGCTCGGCTTTGTCGAAATCGCTGTCCATGCGACCGGCTGCAAACAGCGATCCGTCGAGATCATAGGTCCAGCGATGATAGGGGCAGACCAGCTTGGGTGATGTGCCATTGCCAACGGCGCAAATCATCGAGCCACGGTGGCGGCAGCTATTATGAAAAGCGCGGATCGTGCCCTCTTTATCCCGTGTGATGACAACTGGCCATTTACCCACCATCATCGATACATAGCTGCCTGTTTTTGGCAATTCGCATTCCAGGCCAGCCATCAACCAGCTCTCGCCAAAAACCGCCGCCATATCAAAATCGAAACTATATGGTTCGGTATACAGAGCCTGCGGCAAAGTATGCCGTTCACGACGCTGGTCAAAAAGCGAAGCTATGTGGTTCAAATCCATGATTAGGCCTTTGCTGAATCCTCTGTAAAATGCGAATGGGCTAGATATATGCGTGAATAAAATCGCATTTTCGCATAGCCCTATGTCAAAATGTAAGGCTATGGTGCAGGGGCAGATTTGCCCGCATTCGAAAGGTCGTGTCATATCCAACCGCAGCACCATTAACCGTCGTTGGTTGCCACTTAATGCCCTGCGTGCTTTCGAAGCGGTGGGGCAAAATTTGAGTTTCACTGGCGGCGCTTCGGCACTTTCAGTATCGCAAAGTGCCATGAGCCGTCATGTGGGCGGGCTTGAGGAGCTGTTGGGCAAGCAACTCTTCATCCGCGACGCGTCGCGACTTTCACTGACATCGGCCGGCGAAGAGCTGTTGCCTGTGGTGAGCAAATGCCTCGACCGGCTTGAGCAAACGATGAATTCCATCCGCGATGATGAAGTGACTGGCCGTTCGCTGCGACTGCACGTGCCGCCATCCTTGCTTCAACAATTATTCCTACCGATGCTGCGCGATTTTCACATTGAACATCCCGATATCCGCTTGGATGTCTCGAGCGCGCACGTAACGGGACTGCCATCGACAGATTTCGATATGGCCATTGCTTATGACCGACCTAATGTTGATGATCGGATCACAGACCTTCTGTGGATGGTGCGCGTTGCGCCCTTATGTTCGCCCGCAACTGCGATGGCCGCTCAGGGTAGGGCGCTGGAGGCATTTCTTCAAGGCGAGGAGCTTTTGCACCTCAAACTGGATGGCGAGCCGCGTGACCTTTTGTGGACGGCGTATCTTCGGCAAAGTGGCATAGCCGTTGCGACCCATGGGGGGCTTGCGTTTGATACCACGATTGCTGCCGCGCAATATGCGATGACCGCCAACGGTGTCTTTTTGGGCGATATCGATATGTTTGCGAAGGAAATCGCGGACGGACGCCTGGTGATGCCTTATGATGCGGTCATCGAAGACGGCTATGGCTATTATCTGAAACTCCACGCCGATGATTTAGGCGATCCTGCGATTTCCATGTTTCGCAGCTGGCTGATCAACCGCTTTGGGGCGTTGCGGTAAGCGCGGAATCTGCGCGGGCTAGACTGATCAGGCGCAGGCCAGATTTCTTGGCCATGTTGATCGCAAGATCCGTTGCCGCTGAGATCGTAACGAGCATCGGACAGTTGGCAAGGATAGCCTTCTGAACCAGTTCAAGGCTGCAGCGCGCGGTCAAAATTATAAATCCCGCTGCGATGTCGATTTTGGCGCGGGCAAGTGCTCCAATCAATTTGTCGAGTGCGTTATGGCGGCCAACATCCTCACGCGTCATAAGGATGGTCCCGTCGGGCGCGCAAAATGCCGCTGCGTGCGCGGAACCTGTTTGGGCATTCAACGTCTGATGTGACCGCAATGCCGATAGCGCCGAAAAAATCGCCGCATCGGCGACCTCAATCTGCGCCGTTACACGCGGCAAGGGGCGCATAACCTCCTCGAGATTATCCATCCCACATAGGCCGCAACTGCTTTCGGAGACGCGTTGGCGGGCGCGGGCAAAAACTTTTTCGGCGTTTTTCTGTGGCACCTGAATGCGCAATATCCAGCCCAACTCGCCCTGATGCACATCGATAGCCAGAATGTCGTCAGCGCGGCTAATCAACCCTTCCGACAAGCTAAAGCCGATTACATAATCCTCAAGGTCAATCGGCGTCGCCATCATCACGGCATAGCCGATGCCATTATATTCGACCGCAATGGGTGCTTCAACGATGATCGCCCGTTGTATGACTTCTTTCGGGCCATCGTCAGGTTTAAGCACAGAAAAACAGATCGGCTTTGCGCCCTTTTCAGGCACCATTTTGGGCATCGGCCAATTGCTTAATGGCGGCAGCAGCAACCGGCGACAGGCCATCGGTCCCATGTGCAAAAATCAGCATTTTCATCCGCGGGTCCCAAAATTGCTGAATATGATCGGCCACCGCAGCAACAGGCGCATCGTCGGTCGCCAGATTGGTTGCAATCTGGTTGGCCATGTGGATCAGGCGCTCAACAGTGTTCATTCGGCGGGAACCCCGGTTTCCACCCGGCGAGAGCGCGCCGACAAAGCCTCATATTCTTCCTGCCACTCGGTTGGTCCGTTGGATGCGCTGATCTGAACCGCAGTGACTTTATATTCCGGGCAGTTTGTCGCCCAATCGCTGTAGTCCGTGGTGACGACATTCGCCTGGGTCACGGCATGGTGGAATGTGGTGTAGACAACGCCGGGGGCAACGCGGTCCGTCACGGTTGCGCGTAATGTCGTTTCGCCTGCGCGGCTCGCCAATTTCACCCAATCGCCTGACTTTATCCCGCGATCTTCGGCATCTACTGGGTGGATTTCCAGCAAGTCCTCGGGATGCCAAGCAACATTGTCTGTCCGCCGCGTTTGTGCGCCGACATTATACTGCGACAATATGCGGCCGGTCGTGAGCAGCAGCGGAAACCGTGGTCCCGTTTTCTCGTCGGTTGGCACATAATCGGTTACCACAAATTTGCCCTTGCCGCGCACAAAACCGTCGATGTGCATGATGGGTGATCCGTCAGGTGCGTCTTCTGTGACGGGCCATTGTAGAGACCCAGCTTCATCCAAGCGTGCAAAGGACACGCCGGCAAAGGTCGGCGTAAGCCGTGCGATTTCGTCCATGATTTCGGACGGGTGGCTATAGTTCCAATCCAGCCCCATCGCCTGCGCCAGCCTTTGGGTGACTTCCCAGTCCTCCAGTCCGTTCATCGGTGTCATCACCTTGCGCACGGGTTGAATGCGGCGTTCTGCGTTTGTGAACGTGCCGTTCTTTTCAAGGAAAGTTGATCCGGGCAAGAAGATATGCGCGTAGTTGGCTGTTTCGTTCAGGAAAAGATCGTGAACGATCACACATTCCATCGCTGCCAGTCCTGCGGACACATGCGCCGTGTTCGGATCGGATTGGAGGATATCTTCGCCTTGGCAATAGAGCGCCTTGAAAACGCCATCGACCGCCGCATCGAGCATGTTGGGGATGCGCAAGCCGGGTTCTGAATCGAGCGTCACGCCCCAGTCATTTTCGAATAATAACCGCGTGTCGCCATCGCTGATGTGGCGATATCCGGGAAGCTCGTGCGGGAAGCTGCCCATGTCGCACGCGCCTTGGACGTTGTTCTGACCACGAAGCGGATTTACACCGACCCCACGGCGGCCAATATTGCCGGTTGCCATCGCCAAATTGGCGATGGCCATAACCGTAGAGCTGCCTTGGGAATGCTCGGTGACGCCAAGGCCGTAATAGATCGCGCCATTGCCGCCCGTTGCGTAAAGCCGCGCGGCGGCGCGCAGCTCTTGTGCATCAACGAGGGTAACAGGCTGCAAATTTTCGGGGCTGTTGCGGGCTTGCGAAACAAACTCGGCCCAATGGCTAAACTCATCCCAGTCGCAACGCTCCCGGATAAATGCCTCATCGACAAGACCTTCGGTCACGATCACATGTGCCATCGCGGTCAGCACGGCAACATTGGTGCCGGGGCGTAACGGAAGATGGTGCTGCGCCTCGATACGCGGTGAACGCACAATGTCGGTGCGGCGTGGGTCGATGACGATCAGCTTTGCACCCGGGCGCCCGTCTTGTCCGCGCAATCGGCGCTTCATCCGGCTGGCAAAAACGGGGTGCCCGTCGGTCGGGTTCGCCCCGATGATCAAGATGACGTCGCTGTCTTCGACGCTGTCAAAATCCTGGGTCCCGGCGCTTGTGCCAAAGGTTGTTTTCAGGCCGTATCCGGTCGGCGAATGACATACGCGCGCACAGGTATCGACGTTGTTATTGCCAAAGCCTGCGCGAACGAGCTTTTGCACAAGGAAGGTTTCTTCGTTGGTGCAGCGGCTAGAGGTAATGCCGCCAAGGGCGTTGCGGCCGTATTTGTCGCTAATCCGTTTCAGTTCGGATGCGGTGTAGGCAAAGGCTTCGTCCCATTCGACCTCACGCCAGGGGTCGCTGATCGATGCGCGGATCATTGGCTTCAATATGCGTTCCTGATGCTGCGCATAACCCCAGGCAAAGCGTCCCTTGACGCAGCTATGCCCGCGATTGGCCTTGCCGTCCTTATAAGGGACCATCCGCACGAGTTGCTCGCCACGCATTTCTGCGCGGAAGGTGCAGCCAACACCGCAATAAGCGCAAGTCGTAACAACGCTACGTTCGGGTGTGCCGACCTCCACAACCTTCTTTTCCACAAGCGTCGCCGTCGGGCAGGCTTGCACACAAGCGCCACAAGACACGCACTCTGATTCTAAGAAATTGTCGCTGGCAAGGCCTGCGGATATTTTCGAATCCCAGCCTCTGCCCTCCATGGTCAGCGCAAGTGTGCCTTGCACCTCGTCGCACGCACGGATGCAGCGCGAGCAGGCAATGCATTTGCTCGGATCGAAATCGAAATACGGGTTTGAGTGATCTTTTTCTTGCCCAAGATGTGTTGATTGCACGTCATAACGCACATCCCGAAGGCCAACGGCGCCAGCCTGATCCTGCAACTCGCAATCACCATTGGCGGCGCATGTCAGGCAATCGAGCGGGTGGTCTGAGATATACAGTTCCATGACGCCTTTGCGCAATTTTGCTAAATGCGGGGTCTGGGTGTGTACGACCATGCCGGGTTCGACAGGTGTCGTACAGCTCGCCGGGGTACCTTTGCGGCCATCAATTTCAACAAGGCACAACCGGCATGAACCATAGCTTTTCACGCTATCCGTCGCGCATAATTTCGGAATGGATGTACCTTGCTCGGCAGCCGCACGCATGACGCTTGTCCCTGCGGGCACCGTGACATTGCGGCCGTCGATCGTAAGCGAAACCGCTTCGTTCGAACGGCTTTCCGGTGTTCCGAAATCTTTTTGCGGCTGGTACGTCATGTTTCTACCTTATACCAATATTCGACCGCTGAGCAGCATATTCCGCCAGCGCCAAAGGCGTGTTCAGATTGTGAAAGATATCTGCGGATATGATCGCTTGCGCCCCCGTTGCTGCGATCCAGCTGCGCATTGAGAGATTATCCTGATTGCGCAGATGTTGTTCAAGGCGTGCCGCAAGCGCAACAGGCCACACGCCAAACAGATAATGCCCATCAATATAGACGGCACGATCATCGGGGCGTTCCATAGGAAATTGCGCAACGGGTACGACATCGCATCCAGCGGTCACCACTTCATCGAAACCGTTTTGCTGCGCGTAACGAAGCGCTGCATTCAGGCCGCCCAAAGGCCCCATGTCAGGGAATGGATGGTCTTGTATACACTCCATTCCGGGCCATGCGCGCCCACAGACAATCAATGTGTCGACCTGGCGGCATAATCCGTCCGCAACATGTTCAATCAGTGGCCGGCCGTTTAACATTGCAGCAGCCTTGTCGCTGCCAAAGCGCGTGGACTTACCGCCGGCAATGATCGCGCCGAGCCTTTTCATCCGAAATCCTCGGGAAAATGCTTGATGGCGCTCATAACAGGATAAGGGGTAAAGCCGCCCAAGGCGCAGAGCGAACCGAATTTCATAGTTTCGGATAGGTCGGCAATCAGCGCGAGATTAGCGTCTACATTTTTGCCAGCAATAATTTGGTCCATCGTTTCGACGCCGCGCGTGCTGCCCAACCTGCAGGGCGTACATTTTCCGCAGCTTTCAACGGCACAAAACTCCATCGCAAAGCGCGCCATTTGGGCCATGTCGACGGTGTCATCGAATATATTGACGCCCGCATGCCCGATCAAAGCGTCCGCAGCGGCGAACGCCTCATAATCAAAAGGAAGATGGAATTGTGCAGGCGGTATGTAGGCGCCCAATGGTCCGCCAACTTGCACGCAGCGTACGGGGCGGCCGCTGGCTGTGCCGCCGCCAATGTCATGCACAAGTTCGCCAAGCGTGATACCGAACGCAACTTCGTATAGGCCCCCATGCTTTACATTTCCGGCGATTTGAATGGGCATAGTGCCCCTCGATCTGCCAGCGCCGAATGCGGCATAGGCTTCGCCACCATGCTGTAACACCCATGGGATAGCGGCCAATGTCAAAACATTATTGACGATTGTTGGCTTGCCAAAAAGGCCTTCCAACGCGGGCAGGGGGGGCTTGGCCCGAACCTCGCCGCGCTTGCCCTCCAAGCTGTTGAGGAGCGATGTTTCCTCGCCGCAAATATAAGCGCCGGCACCTACGCGCACTTCGACGACAAATGGCGCAACCAAATGGGCCGAAAGTTTGATAGCGGCTTCCATCTTGGCGATAGCATGCGGATATTCCGAGCGGATATACACATAGCCCTTGTCCGCGCCGACCGCCAAACCCGCAATCGCCATGCCTTCAATCAGCATGAAGGGGTCACCCTCCATGACCATGCGGTCCGCAAAAGTGGCGCTGTCGCCTTCGTCCGCATTACAGACGATGTATTTCTGGTCACCGCTGGCACGCGCGACCGTCTGCCATTTTATGCCTGCCGGAAAACCAGCGCCGCCACGGCCACGAAGCCCCGACGTCATGACCGTATCAATGGTGGCTTGAGCGCCCATTTCGCGGGCCCTTGCCAGACCAAGCCAGCCATCTGAGGCGTAATAATCGTCCAACGACAATGGGCGGGTCTTGCCGGCGCGCGCGAAAGTCAGGCGCGTTTGATTGGCGATAAAGGGATGATCCTCAATGCGACCCAGCGACAACGCATTACCGTTGATGATATCCGCAACCTGATCGACCGAAACCGGACCATAGCCGATGCCGTCAATATCAACCAGCGGCTCTAACCAATGCATACCCCAGCTTGAAACGCGTTCGACGGCGACGCCCGCAGCAATGAATGCAGCCGCAACGGCATCCGCGCCGCACGCGATCGCGACCGCATCATCAGATATCCGGACGGTCACATAGCCTCCAGTAATGTTTTGAACTTCGCACCGTCCAAACGTGCATAGACTTTCTCGCCAACCATCGCAGATGGACCCACCGCGCATAAGCCAAGGCAATAAATAGCCTCCACTTTTATCCGGCTTTGGTTGTCGGCGATGGGGACCAAAGCCTCTACGCCGCGTGCTTTACAGGCTTCTGCACGGCACAGTTTCAAAACGGGCCGGGGTTCGGCTTCTTTGCGGAAATCATGATAAAAGCTGACAACACCATATACTTCCGCGCGGGTCAGGTTCAATGCATGCGCAATCTCGCGCATAGCTTCCTCGCTGACATGGCCAAATACTTTTTGGACATCGTGCAATATCGGCAGAAGAGGGCCTTCTTTGTCCTTATGCCCGGCCAAGATGTCAGCGACTGAAGTCATCTAAAACACCACCACGCTGCGGATGCTTTCGCCAGCATGCATTAAATCGAACGCTTTGTTGATCTCTTCGAGACCCATGACATGCGTGATCATGGGGTCA
>NCGG01000004.1 GCA_002278855.1 Sphingomonadales bacterium 28-55-16 | reverse complement strand
TTTTCAGTTTGCCAAGCCACAAGGTTGATTTGCGCTTCTGAAGATATGATATTGTAAAAATGAACGATGACATTCCCCTCCCCGAAATAGCCGAAGCCGCATTTTCCATTGGCGCCGTCGTGCGCCACCGGATCTTTGATTTCCGAGGGGTTGTGTTCGACATCGACCCTGTCTTTGCGAATAGCGAAGAATGGTATCAGTCGATACCCGAGGCAGTACGCCCAGCAAAACAGCAACCCTTTTATCACCTTTTCGCCGAAAACGGGGAAAGCAGCTACATTGCCTATGTCAGCCAGCAAAACCTGTTGCCGGACCATAAACAGGGCCCAATCCATCATCCCGGCATCGATGCCGTGTTTGAGGGATGGAACGGCGATCAGTATCAGCTCAAACGATTAATGCGTCAGTGACTTTCTTGCGGCATTGCGGCGATCCAGTCGCGCACTAAGCTGACGCCCTCTTTATGTACCGTTGATCGGCCGAGCTCAGGCATTGCGATCCCAGGGTCGGTGCTTTCCATCCGCGCAATGAGGATAGATTGACTGGGCTTTCCGGGCGCAATGATGAAATCAAGGTCACCACTTGCCCTGCCCGCCGCCACGGGCCGTTTACCAATGCCTAACGCAACCGGGCCGCGCGCTGAACCGTCCAGAAACAAACCGCTGTTACTGGCTGAGCCCTTCGGCGCATGACAATGTCCGCAATTCACCTTGAGATATTGTTTCGCCTTATCGTCCAAGCTTCCATCATTGCGTGCGTTCCACCGCGCAAATGGCTGCAGCTGCATCAGAGCCGGCACCATCTTTGATAACCTTTGCCGATCACCCTTTCTAGGGAAATCCAGATTTTGCCACACCGGACCAATGGGCATGATGTCGTTGGCGACCGAATGACATTGCTTGCACTGGTTCTTATTTGGAACGCCGTAGTTGATAGATTTTTGCGCGCCTTCATGCGCGAAGGTAACGGGCACGCGCGTCCCGCCGATACGCAAGTCTGCATCAGACCCGTCCGCGCGCCAGACATAAGGTAAAGCCACCCACCCTGACGCCTTGTGCAGGAGCACACGGGTTTCAATGATGTCCAAGCCACCCGATGCCGCGGCGAAGCCAAAGCTTTTGATTAAAGCCGTGCCGACAGGAAATATAAGCCGTCCATCATTGTCCGCCGTGACACTTGCCCCCGCGGGCAAGTACATAAACCGCTGCTTCGTGGCATAATCACTGAACAAGGGTGTGCGCAATTCATATGGGATGAGCCTATCGGAAGGTTTTGCAGCACTGCCATCAAAAAAACCAAAGCCCGACAATGTCGGCGGGTTCAGCGCAGCCGTAACCGCAGCATCAGAAACATTATCCGGCGCCGCGGACGTTGCCACGGCAGCCGCAAAACATGCCAAAAACGGCAACAAAAAACGCATTAGCGGACGATAGCTTCCATCAATTCTGGCAATATGATCGCGGGCAAGGATGCAGGACGCGATACCGAGCGTGCCAATGGAACCGGCTGCGCGTTTGCGGTGTCCGCATTTAGATCAGATAGGCCAAGCGACAGAGCCATGACATCGTCCTGAATGATTGGGCGAAGCTCCGTTCCGCCGGCACCATCCCAGAATATAGCGGGAAAGCTGCCGCCCAATGCCGCTGCGATTTCGGTGCCCCCACGGAACTGAGGCGCCCATCCCGCACGGCTGTGCTGGTTATTCCAAATCACGACCCCACGCGGCGTCGGGTCATATTTGGGATCTTTAAACGGAAAACGATAGCCCACGATCATGATGTTCGTCGTGCCGTTTTCCCCGATGACATTGTCGAAAACTTCCACATTACGATTGGCCATCACCATGACGCCGGTTCCGGTGGGCACATTGGCGACAATATTTCCTTTTGGCGCAAAATTCTGTGTCATATTGTTGACGATAGTATTGCCAAAAATACGAACATTATGCCCACCCATTTGGGGCAGATTGGGTAAATCAAACACCAGAATGCCGCCTGTATTATGGGTCGCAACATTGTTGTGCACATCGGCATCGAAGCTGTTTTCAATTTCGATACCGGCCACATTTTCAACTGCCGTCGAATTCCGCACAATGATATTGCGTGACTGTCCTACATAAATCCCGGCATCCGACGCACCGCGTACCAATACGGAATCGATCAGGACATCTTTGCTTTCTACAGGGTAAATTCCATAAGCGCCATTTGAAGCCTTCGGGCCGCCGGTCCATTCGACGCGGAGCTTATAATAAATGATACGGTCAGCGCCTTTGGATTTTATTCCGTCGCCCTTGCTATTTTCAACACCGAATTCACGAAGGACAACATTATCGGAGGTAACCAAAAGCCCCTCACCTGCACCCTGCTGACCCGCAAAATCAAGCGTCGTTTCAACACCGCCCTGCCCTTTCAGTGTGACACCGTCCACATCAAGGGACAAGCCGTCGGTCAGGGCGAATCTGCCCGCACCAAGCTCCACAATGTCGCCCGGTTCGGCCGCAATCAGCGCCTCCTGCAACCGCTCCTGCGCGCCGTCGCCCGGCATCACGGAGATCGTTTTTGCGTGTAATGGCTGAACAAGCGCGCATAAAGCGGCACTGGCGAATATCAGGTCTCTTTTCCTCATGAAAGCAACATGCCCCAGAGGATAAGAAATGCCAAGCAAGATTAGATGGCGTCCCCGAGGATCCAGTCAACGCCTGCGTCAGCATGGATTTCCGTGCTGTCGTAAATGGGCAAGACATTGGCTTTGGTGTCCACCAACATGCTGAGTTCTGTGCAACCGAGCACAACGGCTTTGATGTCTTGTTGGTCAATTTCAGTAATGATTGTCTTTAACGTGCGCTCGGAGTCCCGCTTCACAACGCCATGCATCAGTTCATCATAGATAATGCGCTCAAGATCTTTCACATCATCCATTTCGGCGGGCAACAAAGATACGCCATGCTTTACAAGCCGCTGGCGATACCAGTTTTCAGCCATGACATTCGCCGTACCCAGCAAAGCGGCGGAATGTACGGCATCAGCCTGCATCTTTTCCCCGACGGAATCGGCAATGTGGATGACCGGGATCGCGATAGATGCTGCAACCGTGTCGAACACTTTGTGCATGCTATTTGCACCAATGATAAGTGCGGTGGCGCCGGCCTGCTCGAGACGGCGCGCAGACGCTGTCAGAATTTCAGCAACATGGGCCCACTCTTCTTGCGTGCTCGCTTTGCCGACGTCGCAGAAGTTGAGGCTCTCGATCAAAAGCGGCGCATTGCACGTACCATTTGTGCGCCGAAGAACCTGCGTGTTGATCCGCGCATAATAGAGCTCGGTAGAATACCAGCTCATGCCACCGATCAGTCCCAGTTTACGCATGGTCATCGTCCCTCAAAACTTCCGTCGTCCCAGCCAAGGCTTGGCCCCATGCCGTCTATCAGCTTGAGCTGAAAGTCGAGATGGGCCTTTGCTTTTGCTAGAGTGACAGCTTGTGTAATCGATTTTTAGTGCTGCAGGGCCTTAACAATGTCTTCGCACATCTTCTTTGCATCAGCGAGAAGCATCATGGTTTGGTCCATGTAGAACACATCATTGTCGACGCCAGCATAGCCAACGCCGCCCATCGAGCGCTTCACGAAGAACACCGTCTTTGCCTTGTCTACGTCAAAAACGGGCATGCCATAAATTGGCGATGTTTTGTCGGTCTTTGCCGCGGGGTTCACAACGTCATTGGCACCAATGATGAAGGCAACATCGGCTTGCGCAAATTCGCTGTTGATATCCTCAAGCTCAAACACTTCATCATAAGGCACCGATGCCTCTGCCAACAAAACGTTCATATGGCCTGGCATACGCCCCGCGACTGGGTGAATGGCGTATTTGACGCTCACACCCTGTTTCTTGAGGACATCGGCCATTTCGCGCAGTGCGTGCTGTGCCTGTGCAACCGCCATGCCGTAACCCGGTACGATGATGACGCTTTCCGCTTGCTGCATCATATAGGCTGCATCTTCCGCAGATCCACGCTTCCAAGGACGTTGTTCCTTAGCCTCGCCGCCAGAAACCGCTGCCTCTGCGCCAAAGCCGCCCGCGATAACGCTAATGAAGCTACGGTTCATGGCTTTGCACATGATGTACGATAGAATGGCACCGGATGAGCCAACGAGCGCACCAGTGATAATCATCGCTGTATTATGCAGCGTGAAGCCCATAGCGGCTGCCGCCCAACCAGAATAGCTGTTCAACATCGACACCACGACGGGCATATCCGCGCCACCAATAGGAATGATCAACAAAAAGCCGATAAGGAAGGCAAGCGCGGTAACAGTCCAGAATATCCAAGGGCTTTGGTCCACAGTGAAGTAGCCAATGAGCCCCAAGATCGCCGCCAAGGTGCCAAGGTTGATGACATGGCGCAGCGGCAAGAGGATCGGCGCGCCCGACATTTTGCCGGCGAGCTTCAAGAAAGCAATGACTGATCCTGAGAAGGTGATCGCACCAATGGCAATGCCTAAGCCCATTTCGATACGGCTTACTGGGTTGATCAGGCCATCCGCACCAACGATGCCAAAGGCCGCTGGATTAAGAAACGCGGCTGCAGCGACAAGCACTGCGGCCAGGCCAACCAGCGAGTGGAAGGCCGCAACAAGCTGTGGCATATCAGTCATGGCGATCCTGCGCGCAGTCACCCAACCAATGCCGCCGCCAATGGCGATAGCACCAAGAATTTCTGGCAGCGAGGCGACTTCATGCGTCACCAACGTTGTAACAACCGCGATGAGCATTCCGGCCATGCCGAACCGATTACCGCGCTGCGACGTTGCCGGCGATGAAAGCCCGCGTAGCGCCAAAATAAAGAATACGCCCGAAATCAAATATGCGAGCATGACCCATGCGGGAGGCGCCGTATGTTCCAACTTAACGCTCCTTTTTCTTATACATGGCCAGCATGCGAGCCGTCACAGCAAAGCCACCAAAAATATTCACACTGGCCAGCGCAACCGCAATCAGGCCAAGCCATTTAGCAGTAGGCGATCCCCCTGCGGCACCCGCAATCAACGCGCCGACGATGATGACCGAAGAAATTGCGTTCGTGACCGCCATCAATGGCGTATGAAGCGCAGGTGTGACCGACCAGACGACATAATAGCCCACAAAACAGGCCATCACGAAGATGGATAAAATTGTAATAAAGTCCATTATGCCCCCTTACGCCAACAGGCGTTCATTCACGACCTTGCCATCTTTGGTCAGGCGGATTGCCCCGGTAATTTCATCGTCATCGGGCAAAACAGGCTTGCCTGCCTCTTTGTCCCAAAAGGCCGACAGGAAATTGAACAGGTTCCGCGCATAAAGCGCCGATGCGTCTGCCGCCAAATGCGCTGGCGTGTTGCTGTAACCTACGATTTTCACGCCATGCTTAATGACGATCTCGTCGGCTTTCGAGCCTTCGACATTGCCGCCTTGCGCAACGGCGAGGTCAAAAATGACTGAGCCCGGCTTCATGCTGGCGATTTGCGCGTCTGACACCAAACGCGGTGCTGGACGGCCCGGAATCAACGCCGTTGTGATAACAATGTCCTGCTTTGCAATATGCGCCGACACCAACGCGGCCTGAGCGGCTTTGTATTCGTCGGACATTTCGGTTGCATATCCGCCAGCGCCCTCACCCTCAATACCAGCGACGTCTTCTACGAAGATCGCCTTGGCGCCTAAGGATTCGATCTGCTCTTTCGTTGCCGAACGGACGTCGGTCGCCGACACCTGAGCACCCAAACGACGCGCCGTGGCAATTGCCTGAAGACCCGCTACCCCAACGCCCATGATAAACGCCTTGGCGGCGCTTACTGTACCTGCGGCGGTCATCATCATTGGAAAGGCGCGGCCATAAACCGACGCGGCTTCAATAACGGCCTTGTATCCCGACAGGTTCGACTGCGATGACAGAATGTCCATCGACTGCGCGCGTGTGATACGCGGCATGAATTCCATCGCCAGCGCTTCAACGCCAGCCTTAGCATACTCGTCGATGCGCCCGCGCTGGCCAAAAGGGTCAAGCCCTGCAACCAACCAAGCACCGGTCTTTACGCCCGTTAGCGCCTTCGGATTAGGCCCTTGAACACCAAGGACAATGTCTGCATCCTTAAGCACCGAAGCCAGCTTGCCCACCATAGCGCCCGCAGCTTCAAAGTCGCTGTCACCAATGGACGCACCCGCCCCAGCTTCTGTCTCGACAGAAACAGTGGCACCAAGTGCAATGAATTTCTTGACGGTCTCAGGAGACGCAGAAACGCGGGTTTCGCCTGGGGTGGTTTCCCTCAGTACAGCGATCTTGACCACTTAAGCCGCGCGACTTGCGATGATCAGAACAACAAGCGCGGTGACAGCTGCCGCCACCAGAGTGCCCCATTTAAACAGGGTGATGAACTTCGAATATGTCTCTTTTGCAGGTCCAAGGTCGTGATCGTTTGTCAAAACAGCCTCCATATAAACTTTTATTACCCAACGGCCTTAACTGGTGATTTTCCAATGCTCAAGCGCGATGAGCAAAGAAAATATCACACCCGCTTAATTGGCTCTTTACCCATTCGCATTAGTCCGTCTTCCAAAAGCCCATTATTGGACAGCTTATGCAGGAATGTGACATTCGATTATTGATGCTGGTCGATGCAGATCCAGCGCAGAGCAGGTTGGTCGCCACAATCGCGTCGCGCGCTGGCTGGCGCACTCTATGCGCGCATGACGCCGCAAGCGCAGCGGCCCTCCTTGAATCACAGGATGCTCTTAAACTTGACGCCGCCGTTCTCGATCAAAGCGCTCTAGGGTCAGATTTAGCGCCATTTATAATGGCGTTAAAATCACGCCACCCAACGCTGCCAATGTTACTCATGACCGCGAAAGGGTCAAATGAAGTTACCATTGAAGCCCTGCGTGCGGGTGCGGCAGATTTCATTTCCAAGCCGGTTGTGCCGGACCATCTGATCGCCGCGCTCAGCATGGCGGCCGACAAAACCACGGAATTGGAAGAGCTTCGCCCGCTTTCAGAAAAAATGACGCAAGCATTGGCCTTTGAAGAAATCATTGGTTCTGCTCCAGCATTTCGCACGGCACTCGCCATTGCCGCTAAAGCTGCCCGTGGTCGCTCGCCCGTCTTGATTGAAGGCGAAAATGGCGTTGGCAAGGAAGTTGTTGCAGACGCCATTCAAGCCGCCAGCCCAAGGGCCAAATTGCCCTATCTTAAGGTCAATTGCGGCGCAATTCCCGGCAGGTCGATAGACTCGATATTGTTTGGTCACGAAAAAAATGCATTTGCTGGGGCGTTTGACCGGCAGATGGGTATATTTCAGCAGGCTGAGGGCGGGACGGTATTTCTCGATGACGTGGATCTTCTTCCGCCAGAAACGCGCGTCCGGCTCGTTCGCTTGCTCACGCATAACGAAATCACGCCTGTGGGCGCTGTGCATAGCCACCGCCTCGATATTCGACTGTTGTCCGCCAGAAGTCCAAGGTTCACGTGCACATTGGCAAGCGGAGAGTTACCCGAAACCTCGTTTGACCGCTTAAGCGTCGCCACACTTACGATCCCACCTTTGCGCCAACGTTCATCAGACATCCCATCTCTGGCGCGCCATTTCCTTGGGCGCATGGCACGCCAAACCGGCCTTCGCAGCTTTGGCATTACCGACGCGGCGCTAACGATGCTGCGTCATTATGATTGGCCGGGCAACGTGCGGCAGTTGCAAAGTGCATTGTTCCGCGCGGCTTTATTGTGCGATCGTGACGCGCTGACCGCCGACGAATTTCCCCAAATTTCATCAAGGGTCGGCAGTCCGGGACATGGCAGATCGACTAGAGCCGAACCAAATGAAGGTATTGGTGTCACCTTATATGAACATGACGGCAATATGCGTCCGCTGGAAGACATCGAAGCGGATGTCATTCGCCTCGCGATCGGCCATTATCGCGGACGCATGACCGAGGTTGCCCGCCGACTGGGCATCGGCCGGTCAACATTATACCGAAAACTTGCTGATCTCGGGATCAGCGAAGCCGCTTAAGCCGACTTGCCCAAAACAGCGTGCGTAACCCAAAAGCCCACAAGCGAGGCCGACCCTGTCAGAACTGTGCCCCAAATGATATCAAGCACAGTTACTTTCGTGCTCCACACCTTCAAAGTTGCGTAGTTGGTCAAATCATATGTCATGTAACAAAAGAAGCCGAGCAACGCGCCCCAAACAAGCGCCGTCTGCCATTTGCCCGTCAGCAATGCTGGCCCGACAGCGAAGATCATCATACCCAATATATAGAGCAGATAAAAGATGATCGCTGGCCCCAAACGGAAGCCATTCTTCATCATCATTTGGCCAATCTCTGGCTGGTAGAGCCGCGTGTACATGCTGCGCAACCAAACGCTATCGATGAGCGCAAAAGCAAGGCCCGTTGTGATGTAACCGACCAGATATTTCATAAGCATAGCAAATTCCCCCAGTAAGACCCTATGCTGCCTATGGATGGCTAAACCGTCAAGCCGGCTACGTTAGATTGTTGCTGTTAACGCGGCGTCACGCAGCCCGCGCCAAACGTGAATGGCCTGTACGGTCTCGGCGACATCATGCACGCGCACAATATGTGCCCCTTGCTCTACCGCCTTCATCGCCAGGAAGATTGCCCCACCCAGGCGGCTCTCGGCGTCCGCCTCATTTGCAAGCGCACCAATCAAGCGTTTGCGGCTTGCGCCAAACAGTATCGCGCAACCCAAGCCATGAAAGATCGTCAAATTGTTGATGAGCGCCAAATTCTCAGCCAGTGATTTTCCAAAACCAATACCCGGATCGACCAATATTGTGTTTCGCGCCAACCCAGCGGCTTCGACCGCGGAAACACGCTGTTCAAGCCAGTCAAACACGTCGTACACGACATCATTATAGGTACCGCCTTTATGCGGATCGCTGCTTTGGCTTGGCGCGTGCATCAAAACAACAGGAACATCGCTGGCGCGGGCAACTTCTAACGCGCGGTCGTCATACAAAAGCGCCGAAATGTCGTTGATCATAAATGCGCCCGCTTGCACGGCAGCCTCCATGACCAAGGCCTTACGCGTATCGATTGAAACTGCGGTACCCGCGCCCGCCAGCCTACGGATGACCGGGTCGACGCGCGCTTGCTCGTCGCCTTCCCAAACCAATGCGGCCCCAGGCCGTGTCGATTCACCACCAACATCAATGATAGCGGCCCCCGCAGCCGACATTGCCAACGCGGCCTCTATCGCGATTTCGGGTTCAAAATGCTTGCCGCCGTCTGAAAAGCTGTCGGGCGTTGCGTTGATGATGCCCATCACATGCGGCTGATCAAGTCGGATATTGCGCGCGCCCATATGCAGCGCGGCACGAGGGGACGTTATATGTTCAAGCAAAAGCGCGCAGCGTTCGCGCTGCCCATCGGGTAACCCCGCCGTAAAGGCGGCCCATGCGCTGACCGATACCAAACACCGCTTTATGCCTGCTTCACCGCGCTCGATATATTCGATCTGCGAAAACCACAGCATGGTTCCTGCAAGTCGCAAGCTTTCTCCATCATGCCTTTGCGGGCTCTCCACAAAGCCAGTAGGACGGAGATAAATCTTGGTCACGGCTCGGTAGCGAGCAAATAGGTTTGACGCAGGTCATCAATCGGTTTCATCGAGCCATCTGCGGCCGCATAATGCCAATAGGTCCATCCATTGCAGCTTGGCGCATTTTGGATAGTCGAACCCACTTTATGAATGGAACCATCCACCGCACCGCAGATGATGGAACCGTCAGCACGGACGGTCGCCTCAAAACTACGTTTGCGGTCAAACAGCTTCGCACCTGGGTTCAGATAGCCAGCCTCAACCAACTGACCAAAGGCAACTTTTGGCGCAGACTTTGGCGACTGCATGGTTTTGATCGCGCTTTCGTCGAGTGGCAACGCCGCAGCGATGCGCTCTTCGGCTACTTCGCAATACACAGCCTCACGCTCGCAACCAATCCAGTCACGACCAAGGCGACGTGCAACCGCACCTGTTGTGCCTGTTCCGAAAAACGGGTCAAGAACGACATCGCCGGGCCTGGTGCAAGCGAGCAATATGCGATACAGCAATGCCTCAGGCTTTTGCGTCGGGTGCGCCTTCACGCCATTGCGCTTTAACCGCTCCTGCCCGCCACAAATCGGGATCAACCAATCAGACCGCATCTGAAGTTCGTCATTTAACGTCTTCATTGCGCGATAATTGAACGTATATTTCGACTTTTCGCTCTTCGACGCCCAAATCAAGGTTTCATGCGCGTTGGTGAAGCGTGTGCCTTTAAAATTGGGCATCGGGTTCGACTTGCGCCAGACGATATCGTTGAGTATCCAAAAGCCAGCATCCTGCACAGCCGTGCCGACGCGGAAGATGTTATGATAGCTGCCAATAACCCAAAGCGAGCCGTTTGGCTTTAAAATGCGGCGCGCTTCGGCCAACCACTCGCGCGTAAATTTGTCATAAATGGCAAAGCTTGCAAATTTGTCCCATTCATCATCGACGGCACTGACTTTACTATTGTCGGGGCGCAACAAGTCGCCTCCAAGCTGCAGGTTATATGGCGGGTCCGCAAAAACCATGTCAATCGAGCAGTCCGGCAAGGAGCGCATGGCCTCTATACAGTCCATCCGCAGTATCTGATTGCGCGGTAGTTCTTGTGCCGGTGGCGGCGCCAACTTTGTTTTTACGGCTGGCCTGATTTTCTCGATAACACCCATTGTTCATGCCCCTTGCGCTTGCAAAGCAGCGATGAGTCACCAAGACGTTCGGGTCAAGCGCATTGATCGCGCAGGTATCGTCCGAATAGCGGGAGCGATGCCATCATCTAGGTGGAACGAAACGAGTCCGGCACAAGATGTGGAGTCTTGCGAATCTGTGCAGACTCAACCCCTAGTGGTGTTGCCCCAAGGACTCAGTCAGCTAATAAAATTACAGCAAAACCATTTGCGACACCGGCGCGAAGCTTTTCCGGTGCAACGGCGTCGGTCCATGCGCCCGAAGCGCCGCAAGATGGTCAGGCGTGCCATAGCCTTTATTCTTTTCCCAACCATATTGCGTATGGTGCTGTGCGGCGGCGCACATCATCCGGTCGCGATGTTCTTTGGCAATGATGGACGCCGCCGAAATGCAGGGTTCAATGGCGTCGCCGCCAACAATTGCCCGCGCATTCCAACGCCATTCGGCGCAGCGGCCAGCCGGCGTCATATTCCCGTCCACCAGAACCTCACGCGGGTCACATCCAAGCTTTGCACACAGCGCGTCGACAGCCAATGTCATCGCAAGCATGGTTGCGCCAAATATGTTCAGGCGATCAATGTCCTCAACGTCAACAATACCCACTGCCCATTGGCAGCGACGCTTGATCGTTGCTTCCAGTTCGGCACGGCGCGCAGCGGTCAATTTCTTGCTGTCGTCCAAGCCAGACGGACGTGGCTTACACAAAAGCACAGCCGCAGCTACGACAGGACCTGCAAGCGGCCCACGCCCTGCTTCGTCCACACCAAAGATCATATCCGCCACGCAGGGTAGCGACGGTTTTCGCCTGCGTTATACAAGCAAACCATGTTTCCGGATGGATCAAGCAACCTAGCCTCACGCCACCCCCAGCTTTCATCTTGCGGCATTTGTTCGAAAGCATAACCTTGACTGGACAGCTCCGTAACCCAAGCATCGAGACGCTTGCTTTCAAAATACACAATGCTTGATGCCGCAACATCGTCGCTTTGGTGGATGGAGAATGTGACGCCATTGGGCACTTCAAACCGCGCATAGCCGTTGGCTGGGCTATCGACGATCTGTTGAAGACCAAGCGTCTTGTAGAAATCCACCGAAGCCGCGTAATCGCGGCACCCCATGGTGACGTGGTTCAGCGACGGACCAGCGACCATTGCGTCTTCGCGCACCGATTGGTGCCCCATGGGTCCATGACCATGCCCGAGCCCAGGCGCCCCGAGCAACGCGAGCCGCACGAACAGACGCGCGCGTTCTATGGCGGGCACAAGCTCCATCCCTTGCCCCAAGCCAGTTGCGATGGCGGTAGCCAGCGTACACCCTGTGCCATGCGTACTGCGTGTGTAAATCCGCGCATCGCTCCAGCTTTCGCTTTGCCCCAGCGCGAGGTGGAGCTCGTCGATAATGTGATCGCCATCCGCATGGCCGCCCTTGATCAGCAAGGGAAACCGCCGCGCCAACAAAGCATCTTTGCCGCCCAAGGCCTGAAGCTCCGGCAAATTGGGGGTCGTGAGTGTAGCAAGCCGCATGAGCCGTTCAAACGCGGCGATCGTGCCTGCATCCGCCAGCACTGCGCCGCTGGTCGCGACCATGACCGGGTCAAATATGATTGGGCACGACAAGTCGGCCAGACTGTCCGCGACGGCATGTGCCGTATCCGCATTGCCAATCATACCAATTTTGACCGCGTCCACGCCAATGTCGCTGACAACTGCACTGATCTGATCAATCACCATTTGCGTAGGGATCATATGCACCGCATCAACCCCAAGCGTATTTTGCGCGGTAATCGCCGTCACGGCCGTCATCGCGTGGCCACCAAGCATAATAGCAGTTTTAATGTCCGCTTGAATGCCCGCCCCGCCGCCGCTGTCGGAGCCAGCGATCATCAGTATGCGAGCGGGCGCGCCTTTTCGCATCAGGATACCGCAGCCCTGACCGCATCACATATCCCGTCAACAATTCGCGCGACCTGAACGGCATCGTCCCCTTCTGCCATCACGCGGATGACCGGTTCTGTGCCCGATGGCCGGATAACCAAACGACCATTGCCCGCCAATTCCGCTTCGGCTTGCGCGATCACTGCTTGGACTTCGGGATCCTCTAGTGGCTTACCACCCGAAAAGCGCACGTTTTTGAGCAATTGGGGGACCGGATCGAACAAATGCAGCACTTCGCTTGCGGGCTTTCCGCTTGCAACGAGCTGGGTAAGCACCTGCAACGCTGCAATAGTGCCATCACCTGTCGTTGCGTGATCCAGCATGATCATATGGCCGGATTGCTCGCCACCGACATTGATGCCATGCTTGCGCATTTCTTCGAGCACATAGCGGTCGCCGACTTTGGCACGAATGAGGCGCAAATCTTGGCTCTCAAGATAGCGCTCAAGGCCAAGGTTGGACATCACTGTCGCGACGATCCCGCCGCCAGTCAGCTTGCCGCTTCGGTTCATAGCACAGCCCAGCAACGCCATGATCTGGTCGCCATCGACCACGCGGCCATGCTCGTCCACCACGATAAGCCGGTCCGCATCGCCATCAAGCGCGATACCGATATCCGCGCCAGCGGCGACCACAGTTTCCTGCAGCGTTGCGACATGCGTTGAACCGACCTTGTCATTGATATTCTTACCATTGGGTTCAATGCCAATAGGCGTCACTTTCGCGCCAAGTTCCCAAATCGCGGTCGGCGCAACTTGATAAGCCGCGCCATTGGCGCAATCCAGAACCACGTGCAGTCCGTCAAAACGGATATGTTCGGGCACCGATGCCTTGACCGCGTGAATATAACGCCCACGGCTATCCTCGATACGGCGCGCACGCCCAACGTCAGCCGCGTCAGCCAGCGCCACCGGCACATCGAGCAAAGCCTCAATCGCCAATTCGTCGGCATCAGATAATTTGTAACCATCGGGCCCGAACAGCTTGATTCCATTATCTTCATATGGATTATGGCTGGCGGAAATCATGACGCCCAAATCTGCGCGCATCGACCGCGTTAGCAATGCCACGGCAGGTGTCGGGATCGGACCAAACTGGACTACGTCCATACCAACGCTGGTGAAACCAGCTACTAAAGCATTCTCAATCATATAGCCGGACAAGCGCGTATCCTTGCCAATCACGACGCGATGCCGGTGTCCACCACGCAGGAAATGTGTGCCTGCCGCTTGGCCGACCTTCATCGCCATTTCCGGTGTCATCGAGCCCGTGTTACTACGTCCCCTGATCCCATCGGTTCCGAAATATTTGCGCGCCATTTTTGTTCCTGCTCATGTGCGGTTCTGTGGTGATTTTTCCGCGCCGCTCAGCCTCTCCCTTGCATAGGGAGCGATGGGCTGGCAAGACCCGATGCTATGTCAAACGCTACCCGTATTCTTCTTGCTCTCTTCATTGGGCTTGCCCTTGGAATTTTCGCCGCCGCGCAAATGCCTGCCATTGGCACGCAAATCGCCTATGGGCTCGACATTGCCGGCTCGCTTTGGTTAAACGGCCTTAGGATGACGGTGGTGCCTCTCGTCGTCGCGCTGCTCGTAACAGGCATTGTAAAAAGCGCTGAAGCCGCGCGCGCTGGTCCAATGGCGGCACGGACTGTGGCGTGGATCGTATGTCTGATGGTTACCTCAGCCGCTTTGGGCGCGATCCTTACGCCCGCGTTGCTATCCCTTTGGCCGATGCCGGCGGAAAGTGCAGCAGCCCTGCGCGCGGCGCTCACAACAGTTCCAGCGGTCGCTGCGCAGCCGCCATTGCGTGATTTCATCGTCGCGTTGGTTCCCACCAACCCAATATCATCTGCGGCAAATGATTCTATCCTGCCACTGTTAATCTTCACGCTGGTTTTTGCATTCGCAGTTACCCGCCTTGCGCAAGGACCACGCGCACAAATGGCCGGATTTTTTAGCGCGCTTGCCGACGCGATGGTCATCGTGATCGAATGGGTCCTAAAACTTGCACCCATCGGCGTATTCGCTCTGGCTTTTGTCGTAGGCGCCAGATCGGGTCTTGCTGCCTTAGGAGCTGTTGCGCATTATATCGTCACAGTATCTATCGTCGGCATCATCGTGGGTGCTTTCGCTTATCCGATAGCTATATTCGCCGGAAAGGTTCGCTTTACCGAATTTGCAAGGCAGATCGCGTCGGTGCAGGCTTTCGCAGTGTCGACACAATCGTCACTCGCCAGCCTTCCGCTGATGCTGAAAAAGGCCGAAGCACTTGGTGTACGCGAGTCAACCGCAGGCTTGGTTCTGCCTATGGCGGTCGCTTTGTTGCGCGTCACTGGCCCAGCTATGAATTTGGCTGTCGCGCTCTATGTCGCGAACTGGTTTGGGGTAGAGCTCAGCGGCTTTGACTATGGCTTCGCAATCTTTATCGCGGCGTTGACATCCATGGGTGCGGTCAGCCTGCCTGGTTCGGTTAGCTTCGTGACGTCAATCGCGCCTATCTGCTTGGCGCTTGGCATTCCGATTGAACCTTTGGCCCTATTGATTGCGGTAGAAACGCTGCCTGATATTTTCCGCACCACCGGCAATGTGCAGATGGACGTCGCTCTTGCCACCGTCATTGAAGCGCCCGAAAAGGAGAAAGCTAATGCAACATCGTGAACTCGGCCACGGACTAAAGGTTTCGGCGATCGGCGTCGGCTGCATGCCGATGGTCCAAGACGGAAACATCACTTATGGTGGAACCGCCGCCCCAGATGAGGCAATCAAGACGATCCACCGCGCCATTGACCTTGGTATAAACTTTTTTGATACGGCTGAAATCTACGGACCGTTCCAAAATGAGGAACTTGTGGGCCAAGCGATCAAGGGCAAGCGCGACGGGTTGATCCTTGCCAGCAAGTTCGGCTTTAAATTTGACGGTGGGAATATTGTTGGGGTTGACGGTTCTCCCGCAAATGCAAAGTCGGCGATCGAAGGCATATTGAAACGATTGGGTATCGACTGCCTCGATTTATATTATCAACACCGCGTTGATCCCAGCATCCCAATCGAAGAGACGGTCGGTGCGATGGCCGACCTCATCACCGAAGGCAAAATCAAGCATATTGGCCTATCTGAAGCCGGCCCAGACACATTGCGCCGTGCTGCTGCAGTTGCGCCCATTTCGGCGTTGCAGAGCGAATATTCGCTCTGGGAACGCGATATTGAGGAAGAGATTCTGCCAACTTGCCGCGCACTTGGCATTGGCTTTGTCCCATATTCGCCACTTGGTCGTGGGTTCTTGACGGGCGCATTCCGAAGTCTTGACGAACTCCCAGAGAATGACTGGCGGCGTCAGGACCCCCGTTTTCAGGGCGACAATTTTGCGACCAACCTTGCGATTGTGGACGTCGTTGGCGCGATAGCGGCCAAGCATGAAGCTTCCCATGCGCAAATCGCATTGGCTTGGATTTTGGCCCAAGGCAGCGATATCGTTCCGATTCCCGGTTTCAAGCGACGGGTCACGATGGAAGATAGTGCAAAGGCAAGCAACATCGCGCTCGACGCAGATGATCTTGCTAAGCTGGACTTGGCCGCTCCACGTGGCGCTACATCAGGGCCGCGTTATGGCGAACGGGGTATGAAGATGGTTCGGCTTTAACCGCCGAACCATCGAAACAGGCCCGCTCCCACGACGCCCCAAACAGGGTGCGCCCATGTGGCGACAACCCATAATAATAGACCCGCAACCCACGGGCCGAATCCGACGGTCAATAGCGCTGCGGGCCGGACTATGAAATGCGTACGGCGGATCCAGGCGGCCCACTGGCCGCCCAACTGGGCGCGCTTTTTCATTTCCTGTGCCTTGGAGCCAGCCAGGGCCAGGAAAACAAGGCTACCCATAAAGATAAAATTGTCGGCGCGCGGCGCGACTAGAATATGCGCAAAACCCCACAAAGCGATACCCCACATCATGGGATGGCGTGTCACCTTAAACACGCCAAATGGGGGCTGCGCGGCAAATGCTGCTGGAACACCGGGCAGTGATGGGTTGCGCACAAAAGACCCGGACAGCAATACCGCAGCGATGAGCGAAAGCACGCTGGCAGCTGCCCAGATACCATCGCCAACGCCCCAAAAACCATCAGCTTTAGGCGCACGTCCAAATTCGACGATCATCCACCCAAATGTTACCAGCGACACAGCCGAATAAGCGAGCATGAAGCCGTTTGCTCCTAAGCGTTGCACAAGAGGTGCGCGCAATGGGTGCGACATGAGGAAATGCGTTCCGACAAACGAGAGGCTAGCCGCCATTAAAGCTACATAATCGATCATAAGCTGTGCCCCCGCCTCCCATTGTCACCACTAAAACATCTCACTTCATCAACGGTCATATGCCTTTGGCAAATTACCTTCTGTAGGCCGCGCATAACGATCACGAAGGCGGTTCTGGCGGTTGGTGAGCGGTTGCTCCACCCCGTCAATGAACACCGTTGTAGCCGCGCTGGAAAGCTCCAGCGGGTCGCCGTCCCAGATAACAACATCAGCAGCTTTGCCAGCCTTAAGACTACCGAAACGGTCACCCACGCCCATAATATCGGCAGGAACCGAGCTAATCGCCGCAAACGCCTCATCCCAGGTCAATCCCGTTGCGCCAGGCACAAATTGCAGACTGACGATGTTACCCGCATATTGGGTGGTATAGCGCAGCTGATGGGAATCGCGGTCGTTGATCATACCAATCGCGACTTGAACGCCGGCGTCCTTCATACGTCCAATGTTGCTCTGCGTTGCACCGAGCATTTCGAAGGTTACCGGCAAATCATTGAGCGCCGACGCAATAACCGGAATCCTCGCCTCCACCAATTGAGGCGCAATGCGCCAACCTTCGCTGGCGCCGACAAAAACCATCTTCACCGAGGGAAAATCACGTTTCAACTCGATCAAGCGCAGCATGTCATTGGCGCCTTCGACATGGATCAACAAACGCGTTTCGCCACGAAGCACATTCAGCAGCGCCTTTGCGTCTTCGGCCTTCAATAGCTCATCATCGAAATTACCACGGCCAGCAGCATAATCCTGCGCCTCACGCAGCATGGCGCGAAAATGCACATACGCTCCCGCACGACTTCCCCCGGCGAGCGCCGCCCCGTCTTCGCCAAATTCTGCAAATTGGAAAGCGCGTGCCTTCGTCACCGGATTTGAATCAGCACCCAAATCAGCAATAGCGCCCTGCCCTGCAAAAATGCTCTCAGCCGCCTCAGGTGCGACCACAGCGCGGGTAACACCAGCAGCGCGGTTTACCGCAAATGGCGAACGGAATGGATCAATCGCGGGTGCAACGTCGATTGCGGCCGAAAAACCGCTCTCGCCACCATTTTTGTCATTGGTGCCTTTTACGGCGTCGACTTCGGATAGGCCCAGACGTGTAAAGCCCGCAAAAACGCCAGGTGTCACCCATTGACCCGTTGCGTCGATGCGGCGGGCACCGTCCGGAACGGTGACGTTGGCACCGGCGGCAATAACGTTCCCGTCACGGATGATAACTGTACCTCGGTCGATTGGTGCAGTGCCGTCACCGACGACGACGCGGCCACCGGTTATCGCGATTGTTTCTGCCGCAGCTGGTGCGGCAAATGCTGCCAATGCGGCAGCGGCATAGAGGAAATGCCTCATTTCACATCTCCTTCACCAGGTTGGCCAAGCTCAAAATCGCTAACAGGCCGTATTTTGGGGTCGTGCGCATCAAACATCAACGCGCCGTCGATCCAAACTTTGTCTGGGCGCGCATAAACGCTCAGCGGGTTGCCGTTCCACAAAACGAGATCAGCCATTTTACCGGGTTTTAGACTACCTGTCTTATCCGATATGCCTAAAGCCTTTGCCGGATTGTACGTCAGCCATTTGATCACCTCAGCATCACTGATGTTAATCCCCATACGGCGGCCATCGGCTTGCGCCTTTGCCGCTTCTTGGTTCAAACGCTGGATCTGGTTTTCATCATCGGAGTGGATGATGACGCAGGCGCCTGTATTCTGCAGAATGGCGGCATTTTCAGGAATCGCGTCATAAGCCTCCATCTTGAAACCCCACCAATCCGACCACACTGCTGAGCAAACCCCATTATCACGCAAAAGGTCCGCAATTTTGTAGCTTTCTACGGCATGGTGGAACGTCGAAACCGTATAGCCAAACTCCTTCGCCATATCGAGGACAAGAGCCATTTCGTCGGCGCGATAGCAGTGGTTCTGTATTTTGATGTCGCCATCAAGAACACCTGCCAATGTTTCCATGCCGAGGTCGCGGGTGTATTCTTTACCGCTGTCGCGCTTTTTCTTGTATTCCTGCGCCTTAATCCAGGTCTGACGGTTTACCGCCAAATTGCCCATACGGGTTGATGGCATCCTTCCCTTACTGCCGTAGACCCGCTTCGGATTTTCCCCACAAGCCATTTTCAAGCCATAAGGTGCTCCAGGGAATTTCATGCCCTGCACGGTGCGCGCATAAACATTTTTCAGAACGACCGACCGGCCACCCATCAAATTTGCTGAACCGGGCAAAATTTGCAAGGCGGTGATCCCGCCATTCGTCAATGCACGGCTAAAGCCCGGATCTTGCGGCCAGACGCTATGTTCAGCCCATACTTCGGGTGTAGTAGGTGAAGTGGCTTCGTTGCCATCGCTATGGGCCTCTACTGATGGCGTTGGATAATCGCCTAAATGAGAGTGGATATCGATAATGCCCGGCGTTACAAATTTGCCAGTGCCGTCGACCACATTCACGCCCGCCGGAATGGCCGTATCTGGTCCGCCAATGCTGCTAATCTTGCCGGCGGCCATGAACACCACGCCATTGTCTATTTTACCGCCCTCACCGTCATAAACAGTTACGTTGCGGATGGCCGTGGCAACCCCTGGATAGGCTTTGTATGTCGACGGGAAAGGCGCAGGCGCCTTTTCCGCTGGCTTGGACGCCAGTGTTGCCGAAGCGGTCCTTGGACCGTCGGCGTTGGAACACGCCATCAGGGCCAGTGGCAACACAAGATAAGCGCTGCGTAATGCGTTAGAAATGGGCATAATTTAACTCCGACTTGTTGGATGAACGCCAGCAGCAGCAGGTTCACCTGCCTCAGCTTGGCCTTCCAGAGGACCATCGTCACGCAAGGTGTCGAGGTGCATCAGTTTCTTGATCAAAGGTGAGATGACGACAACAGCGACACCAACGCCGATCGCAATCCAACCTATTTGGCTGTAAACGGCCATCACGACTTCACGACCTGCGCCTTCTCCGGACGCCGCCTCCGACCCCGTAGCGCCAGCAATCAAGCCTGCGGCAAAATTGCCTGTTGCCGATGCGAAAAACCAGGTCCCCATCATCAGTGAGGCAAGATGTGCAGGGGCAAGGCGGTTCATCGCACTGAGGCCAACGGGTGAGAGGCACAACTCCCCAGTCGTATGGAACAGATAAATGAGGAAGATGAACAATACAGGCACCATGCTGTCCCCACCAGCCGCAGCAGACCCAGCCACAAGGACCAAAAAGCCAATGCCAAGCTGCACGATACCTAAGCCAAATTTTGCTGGCGCCGAGGGCTCAAGCCCCTTGCGGCCAAGTGTCGTCCAAAGCCAAGCGAACAGCGGGGCAAGTAAGACAATGTAGATGGCGTTCAGCGATTGGAAAACCGATGCGGGGACGCCAGCGCGATCCACATGCCGGTCTGTGAACAGGTTTAACGACGAACCAGCTTGTTCAAACAAAGCCCAGAACAGAATAGATCCGATGATTAGGAACATTGCTGCAAAAATGCGATCGCGGTCATCAGGCTCCAGCTTGCGTACGGCCGTCCACAAAACATACCCAACCAAAATTGCGCCCGCTGCCCCCAGCAAACTGCCGACTACCGCTTGATTTTGGACCAGCCACCAGCAGATGACAACTGCGACAAGGCCAACAAGATACAGCAGCCATTCCAACTTGATGCCCAAAACAGGTTTATTCAACGCTTCAGGGTTCAATGGCTCACCACGACCAAGGAGCAATGGCTTGAACACGATAAACACGATCAGGCCAAGCAACATCCCTACGCCCGCTGCGCCGAAGCCATAAGACCAGCCATATGTCTCGCCCAAATATCCACACATAAGCGAGCCCAAAGCAGCACCCAGGTTGATACCCATGTAGAAAATCGTGTACGCGCCATCGCGGCGGACATCAGTGCGCGGATATAGTTGGCCAACGATTACGGAGATATTGGCCTTCAAAAAGCCTGATCCCACGATAATGAATGCAAGTGCCAGCCAAAAGACATTCAGCGAGGCAGCATCTTGCCCGCCGGCACCTTCAAAGCCCATCAAAAGATGCCCAAAAGTTAGCAATACGGCACCGTAGGTGACCGCTTTTCGCTGCCCAAGATAGCGGTCCGCAAGATAACCCCCAAGAACGGGCGTTATATACACCAATGCTGTATAAGCACCGTAAATGACGCCGGACTTTTCATCCGAAAACAACCAATGCTTCGTCAAATAGAAAATCAGGAGTGCGCGCATTCCATAATAGGAAAACCGCTCCCACATTTCAGCAAAGAATAATACAAAAAGCCCTTTGGGATGGCCAAGAAACGTCCCGGCTGCATCTCCATCCTGCGCATATGATGTCGCCATTTAGCGAACCCCTCATCTCTGTTAATTGTGATGCCCCATTGAAAGAGGCTATGGCGGCGGAACGTACCGAAAAAATTGCCCCTGTGAAGAATTATATTGCGGGAGCCGTCAGATTTCGACGAAGGAGGCGGAATGTTCAATGATCTATCCACTGTAAGCGCCTATCTGGAAACCCGCCGCTCAGGCAAGCCGCGCGATATGGTTACGCCCGGCCCCGACGCGCTTATGCTCAATCGAATATTGCACACCGCGATGCGCACGCCGGATCACGGCAAGCTCTTCCCGTGGCGGTTTGTGACAATTAATGACCGGGCAGCTTTTGCAGAGCTGCTTACAAAAGCATTTTGTACCGCTAATCCAGATGCGCGGCCTGCACAAATAGACGCAGCGATAGCGTCGGCGCACATGGCCCCAACGCTGGTGGTCCTTATGTCCGCACCGCAACCCAGCGCTAAAATCCCGCTTTGGGAACAGCAATTGAGCGTTGGCGCAGTTGCCATGAACCTTATCCACGCCGCACATGCGCAAGGCTTTGTAGCGAGTTGGATTACAGGTTGGGCCAGCTATGATCCCATGGTTCGTGACACCCTATGTCTCGGCAACGAGAAGATCGCAGGCTTGTTTTTTATCGGCACCCCTGCGCTTGCGCTTGAAGAGCGCCCACGGCCCACACCTAGCGACATTGTCCGTCAATGGCCCTGACTACCTAGTTTTACCCACCCTTGACGCGCCATACTGTATTATGGCAGTAAGTAGGTGATGAAAAACGATGTAAAACCCGTATACCTGAAATTGCGTGACGTAATCGCAGCAGCGATACTCGATGGCAATTACAAGGAGGGGCAGATGCTCCCATCCGTGCGCGCATTTGCGGCAGATCAGGGT
Source organism: Sphingomonadales bacterium 28-55-16 (assembly GCA_002278855.1). GTDB lineage: Bacteria > Pseudomonadota > Alphaproteobacteria > Sphingomonadales > Sphingomonadaceae > Sphingorhabdus_B. The sequence goes on along the minus strand of NCGG01000004.1, from coordinate 92,015 downwards.
GCTAATCCGCTCACCGTTGCCAAGGCTTATCAACTGTTTCAGGACAGCGGCTTGGTAGACGTAAAACGTGGCGTTGGCCTGTTCGTTGCCAGCGGGGCGATTGCGAAATTGCGCAGCTTTGAACGCGAAAATTTCGTCCAGAATATCTGGCCCGACGTAAAGGCACAGATGCAGCGCGCGGGAATTGATCCAGCAGAGTTGCTCGCGCTAAACTAGTGGCGCCAATGCAATAGCCGCTGTTCTAACGCAGGTCATAGCGCTTAAATAGCTGTTCGCTTGCGACCATGCATGGAATGGTGGCATTTTCCTGTTCCGCACAGATGCATATTTGGACGCCGTAAAGCAGCTGGCACCGGCGATGGACAGAGCGGGCGGTAGCGCTATCTCCAAGGCAAAGCGTATCGGGCATCAACGACACCCAGACAAAGCCAGCTTTGCCGCCTTTCCAGCGGACAGCGTAGATTAGGCGATCATCGAAAACGCCTCAAAAGTTGCAGTTGCGCCCGTAACTATGGGCTCGTCAGATGTCAGCAGTTGGGACGCTTTGCACGAAATCGGCCACAAAGACCCGGACGGAAATGTTACGTCGGGCGCCATTCGCATCGATAACAGCCACGGCAACTTGATCCACGCCAATGGCATCCGCGTTTCGGTGCATAATGTAGATGATTGGCGCATCATTGCGAACGGCAATGAAGGCATGATCCTGCCGCGCGGCAGCAGTCAAAAAGTTCGCGATTTCGCGACGGACTAGATTTTTCGGTCGAATGTGAACGGAGACATGCCTCTTTCGCGTTCGTTGAACACAAGCACGCGCCCTGCCGGGGGGGCGCTGCGTTGTGGACAATCGGAACGTGTGCAAGCGGAACAGCCGAGACCAATGGCAGTTGCCGCCCCATTGTTAAGATCAAGCCCACGCGCCGCTGCCAAGGGTGCGGCCAACTTGGCGTCAATGCCAAGGCAGACGGCAAATTCCGCTTCGATCCTACCGCTTACCGCCGTTTGTGGGTGCACAGTTCGTGACAAAGTGAACCAACGGCTTTCATCCTCCAACTCGACCAGATGCGGCATAAGGGTTCCAGGCCGCGCAAATACATTATGTACCTGCCATAAAGGACAGCGGCGGTCGGTTTCGACCAAGGGTGAGGCACTCGCGCCAGCATAGCGCTTGCTACTTTGGCCGGCTCGATCAATGCGCAGCATGAAGAACGGCAAACCACGCTGCCCGACTCGTTGCAATGTCGTCAGGCGGTGCGCAATCTGTTCAAAACCAGCGCCAAAACGGCGCTGCAGCAACACAATATCATAGCCGGTTGATTCACAGGCCCGCAGAAAGCGGGCGTATGGCATCATAACAGCAGCAGCAAAATAGCTGCTCAAATGGTGGCGATACAGGCGTTCGGCTGCTCTTTCGGTAAAGGATGCTCCGGCGACTAAAGCGTCAATTTCTGCCTTAGCTTCCAACATGCCAAGTTGCAGGGCAGCGGCAAAAGTACGGCTGGCAGGATCAAGGAGTTCAGACAGTTGAAGCTGCCGCGCATGAAGGTCGAGACGCCGTAACCGGTCTGGCATCACGTCAAAGGGCAAAATGCGAATGGAAAGCTGATGCTTTACCCTTAACCGTTCCGTGATCGCACCATAGATATCGGCATTGGCAAGACGCAACTCGTCAGCAAGGCCCTCCGCTTGAGAGTCTAGGTCTGCAAAATGATTACGCCAACGCTCAATTTCCCGTCGCGCCGACGCAATAGCCTCTGGTTCGCCATGTCCGCCATTTTGCCCACCGGCTGCTCCGCCATATGATCCGCCCGACAACCGGTCAAAGGCGCGCGCAAATGCCTCTGCAGCGTCGGGGCTTGCGGCAATCCATTCTTCAATCTGAGCGCGATCTATATCGAGGTCTGCGAATATGGGGTCATTCAGCCTTCGGCGGATAGCCTCCACCCCGCCCCCCGGGGTTGTGCCCGTCAACGTCCGTGGGTCAAAATCATAAGATTGGGCAAGTTTTAGAAGCAGCGTCGCCGTCAACGGCCGCTGATTGCGCTCAATCAAGTTGAGATAAGAGGGCGAAATGGCCAATACCTCGGCCATAGCACCTTGCGTCAAACCATTTGCGCGGCGGATCCTGCGGACAGAATGCCCCGCAAATAATTTTTCTTCTGCCATATGACCTCTGTCAACAAACTTACAAAATGACAAAAAATTGATAGCTTATTCAGACCATAATACAACAAATATTACAAATTTGACTCGTCATTTCTATGATTTGCGACGAAAGACCGGGACATAACCTCCCTTCGACAAAAGGAATTGTCAATGTCGTACAAGTCACTCATCGCCGAAACCAACGCGCATATTTCTGCGCACAAGGGCACATGGGATACCATCAGCGCTGAATCCGTAGCCCGGATGCAGTTGCAAAACCGTTTCCAGACGGGTCTCGACATTGCGCGCTACACAGCCAAGATCATGCGCGATGACATGGCTGCATATGATGCTGACCCTGCACAATACACCCAGTCGCTCGGTTGCTGGCACGGATTCATCGCCCAGCAGAAAATGATTTCTATCAAGAAGCATTTTGGCACGACCAAAAAGCGCTATCTATATCTGTCCGGTTGGATGATTGCCGCGTTGCGCAGCGAATTCGGCCCCCTGCCCGATCAGTCGATGCATGAAAAGACCAGCGTACCTGCCCTCATAGAGGAACTTTACACCTTCTTGCGTCAGGCCGACAGCCGCGAGCTCAACCTTTTGTTCCGTGACCTTGACGATGCCCGCGACCAAAAAGATGCAGCGCACGAAGCGGCAACCATGGCGAAAATCGAAAACCATGAAACCCATGTCGTGCCCATCATTGCTGACATTGATGCAGGCTTTGGCAACGCCGAGGCAACATATTTGCTCGCAAAGAAAATGATCGAAGCGGGCGCATCCGCTTTGCAGATCGAAAATCAGGTTTCCGACGAAAAGCAGTGCGGCCACCAAGACGGCAAAGTCACCGTGCCACATGAAGATTTCTTGCAGAAAATTCGCGCGTGCCGCTATGCGTTTCTTGAACTTGGCGTTCCAGACGGCATCATCGTCGCACGTACGGATTCGCTCGGTGCAGGCCTCACGAAGCAAATCGCCGTATCAACCGCTGCTGGCGACTTGGGCGACTTGTACAACAGCTTCCTTGATTGTGAAGAAATTGACCCCGCCACGGCCCAAAATGGCGATGTCATTTTGAACCGCAACGGAAAGCTGCTTCGTCCAAAGCGTCTGCCGTCCAATCTGTTCCAGTTCCGCTCAGGCACTGGCGAAGATCGCTGCGTATTGGATTGCATCACCTCGCTTCAAAATGGCGCGGACTTGATCTGGATCGAAACGGAAAAGCCGCACATTGAACAGATTGCTGGGATGGTCGACCGCATTCGTGAAGTCGTTCCCAACGCAAAGCTCGCTTACAACAATTCGCCAAGCTTCAACTGGACACTGAATTTCCGTCAGCAGGTGTTTGATGCATGGGCAGCGGAAGGACAAGACGTCTCGACATACGAGCGCGCCAACCTGATGAGCGCAAGCTATGATGAAACGGCACTGGGGATTGAGGCGGATGTCCGGATCCAAAACTTCCAGCGCGATTCAGCAAAGCGCGCCGGTATTTTCCACCATCTAATCACGCTGCCAACATATCATACAGCTGCGCTCAGCACCGATAATTTGGCGAAGGATTATTTCGGCGAAATGGGCATGCTGGGTTATGTTGCTGGCGTCCAACGCAAGGAAATCCGCCAGGGCATCGCCTGCGTGAAGCACCAGAATATGTCAGGCTCCGACATTGGTGATGACCATAAGGAATATTTCGCTGGTGAAGCCGCGCTGAAAGCTGGCGGCAAGGACAACACAATGAACCAATTTGGCCAAGGCGCGTAAGGAGCTATTGATATGGGCGAACCACCACGCGCGCGCGCAGTGCTGTCGACGGAAGACCTCACATTATTGCGACAAGCATTGGTCCATTATCTTGAATTCATTCAGGACAAGCCCGAATCGGTCAAATTTGCGCGACTCTATCACCGCCTAGGCAGCGCCGGAGGCAAATAAATCTCACCTGTTTTCGCGTTTTCCTGGGGAGGAAAACACCTAACCGTCGGCAGCGATGCCGGCGGTTTTTTTAACCCGCGAACGCTTTACATCGCTCATATTTTGTTAACGCCGCCATGTTAGCCTTGGATCCGAACACTGACGGACTAGGACGCTTGGATAACATTCAAAAAATGGTCGTGGGGGTATTGTCGGTCGCGGCATTAATCGCACTGGCCGTTCCACAAAAGAACCCGTTGTCGCAAAAAGTCACCGAAACGTCGGCGCAAATCGTGGCTTCAGCGCCCGACAATGCATCCCAGTTTCCTTCGCCCACCCCGACTCCCGCGCCGGTTCAGTTCAACCCTGGCCCAACAAGCGATTTCCAAATCGGCGCGCCGACCATCGATGGCAACCCCATCCAGCCCAACTTCGGCATGCCGTTTGGCGCGACTGCGCAAAGCGATGCTGCGAACCCGGATGCCGGACAGTCCATTTCCGGCAGCTACACACCAACAGCATTTAAGATGCCAGGAGCGCCTGCGTCAAATGAACCCTCGGATGTAGATAGCGCGACGGCCAAGCAATAAGCGTCCCTATTGCGTAAGCGCGATGGTTATTGTGCCGTCCACCCGCCATCGACCGAGAGGTTCGTGCCGGTGATCGCACTTGCCTCATCACGGCACAAAAACACCGCTAGGGCTGCAAGCTGTTCAACCTGGACAAATTTCTTTTGCGGCTGATTGGCCAACAATACATCGTTGATCACTTGATCCCGGGTAAGCCCACGGGCTTTCATAGTATCGGGAATTTGGTTTTCCACCAAAGATGTCCAAACATATCCGGGACAAATATTGTTCACCGTTATTCCTTGCGTCGCCACCTCAAGCGCAACAGTCTTTGTAAATCCAGCAAGGCCGTGCTTGGCGGCATTATAAGCCGACTTGAATGGCGAGGCGACGAGGCTGTGCATCGAACCTGTGTTGATAACGCGCCCCCAGCCTTTTGCCTTCATTGCGGGCAAGGCTGCCTTTGTCGTGTGAAATGCCGACGTCAGGATGATCGCCATAATCGCGTCCCATTTATCTTCGGGGAATTCATCGACCGGGGCGACATGCTGTATCCCGGCATTATTGATTAATATGTCAGGCGGTCCAAGCTGCTCCGCACACTCGGCCATCATGGCCCGGATCGCTTCCGGGTTGGTCATGTCGGCAGCGGAATACATCGCCTTTCCACCGCTCGTCTCGGCCAGCTCGGTAACATAGCCCTCGATAACATCCACGTCACCAAAGCCATTGATCATTACATGTGCACCCTGCGCCGCCAAGGCGCGTGCATAACCCAGCCCAATGCCCGAGGTAGATCCAGTAATGAGTGCTGTTTTGCCTTCGAGGAACATGACAGGATGCCTTTGTGTTTCAAGTGAATGTGAATTGCGGTCTTGCATCGCTAAACGCAATGTTGACGCAGGACAAGCACCCGTAAAAGGCATATGCGCACATGGAACATCAGCGCCACATATCAGGCTCAGAAGCGCGGCACACAGACTAAGAATCCAAATGCATGCAATTGTCTAAAACTTATGTCATAGACGCTGCATGCGTTTGAATGATTGCCATAATGTAGCCGATTTCCGCCGTCTGGCGAAGTCCCGCCTCCCGTCACCCATATTCAATTACATCGATGGCGCTGCCGACGATGAACGGACCAAGCTGCGCAACAGTTCGTCATTTGATGACTGCGACCTCGTGCCCAATGTCTTGGCCGGTGTGTCGGATATTGACATGGGCGTAACCGTAATGGGTAAGCGCATTGCTATGCCGCTGATGCTCTCGCCTACGGCATTGCAACGCTTATTTCACTGGCAAGGCGAGCGGGCCGTGGCCTCGGTGGCGCAGCAGTTCAACACTTGGTTTGGCATATCCTCGCTTGCCACGGTAAGCATTGAGGAGGTGGGCGAGACCATTAAGACGCCCAAACTCTTCCAACTGTATATCCACAAGGATAAGGGCCTCAATGCGTCGATGATCGAACGGTGCAAGGCTGCAAAATTTGATGCCATTGCGCTGACCGTAGATACGATCGTCTCTGGAAACCGCGAACGTTGCTTGCGCAGCGGATTTACGTCGCCACCGCGTTTCACCCCGGCATCCGTGATGAGCTATGCCATCCACCCTATGTGGGCGCTGAATTACATGTTTCGGGAGAAATTTTCGCTGCCCAATTTGCAGACACATGTGGATGCGGGTACCAATGTTGCCGTTTCAGTGGCAGAATATTTCAACAGCATGCTCGACACGTCCATGGATTGGAAGATGGCCGAAAAGGTCAGGTCGGATTGGGGCGGTGCATTCTGCTTAAAAGGCATTATGTCGGTCGACGACGCAAAACGGGCGGTAGATATTGGTGCAACTGCGATCATGGTGTCCAACCATGGCGGACGGCAGTTGGATGGTGCACGGTCCCCATTTGACCAGATAGCCGAAATCGCCGATGCCGTTGGCGACAAAATCGACATCATTTGCGATGGCGGCGTCCAACGCGGAAGCCATGTACTAAAAGCGCTTGCTGCTGGCGCAACTGCCTGCTCCGGCGGACGGCTGTACCTTTATGCTTTGGCCGCAGCGGGACAACCCGGCGTTGAACGCATCGTCGGCAAGTTGCACGATGAAATTGCCCGAGACATGCGGCTGATGGGGGTTAAGTCCGTAAACGAACTTGACCGTTCGATGCTTCGCTGGCGCTAAGCTTAACGGATCAAGAACCAAATGCCGATTGCGCTTGGCTTTAGCCGGCTAAGCCACCATTTAAGAAACATGACAGCTTTTTCTTTTCTTGATCTCGTACCTGTCGTTGAAGGCGGCAACGTCTCTGTGGCATTGGCCAATGCGGCTGATCTTGCTGCGCATGCGGAAAGCCTCGGCTTTACCCGCTATTGGGTCGCCGAACATCACGGTATGCGCGGAATTGCTGGCGCCGCGACCAGCGTTGTCATCGGGCATATTGCCGCTGCCACAAAGACCATGCGTGTGGGCTCTGGCGGTATCATGCTGCCCAACCATTCGCCCTTGGTCATTGCGGAACAGTTTGGCACGTTGGACGCGCTCTATCCGGGCCGAATTGATTTGGGCCTTGGTCGTGCACCAGGAAGCGACCAACGCGTCGCAGCCGCGATCCGGCGCGCACTCGACAGCGATCCCAATGCTTTCCCGCGCGATGTGATGGAATTGCAGAGCTATTTTGCGGATGATGGCAAAACAGGCATCGTCGCCACGCCCGGGGCGGGTGCTGATGTACAACTCTTTATCTTGGGCAGCAGCCTATACGGCGCACAGGTCGCGGCGGCTTTGGGCCTTCCCTTCGCCTTCGCGAGCCACTTTGCACCGCAGATGCTGGACGAGGCGTTGCACATCTACCGCAGCCACTTTCGCCCAAGCGCCGTGCGTGATGCGCCGCATGCGATTGCCGCGTTCAACGTCATCGCGGCGGACACCGACGCAGAGGCCGAGTATCTGGCAAGTTCATTGATGCAAAGCTTCGTTGCCTTGCGCACGGGTAACCCACGCCAATTGCCGCCACCAGTGGAGGGCTATATGGCCTCCCTGCCCCCGCATTTTGCATCGGCGCTACATGATGTGTTATCCGCCAGCGCCATTGGCGCGGCAGATACCGTAAAATCTGCGGTTAAGGCATTCCAGACCCGCACACAGGCTGACGAGATCATCGTCGCTTGCTCGGTTTTCGATCATGCGAAACGAAAACGGAGCCTGCAAATCACAGCCTCCGTTTTAGCAGATATCAATAAACGCGTGGCTTTGGCTTAATATACTCTGCCTCGTCGGTCAGGGTATAATCATGCACAGGGCGATAGTCGATTTTGACTTTGCCGCCAGACCCGCCCCAGCCATCAAACCACGACGCCGTGTGCTTCATCCAGTTGGCATCGTCGCGCTCGGGGAAATCTTCGTGGGCATGTGCGCCGCGGCTTTCCTTGCGGTTGTTTGCGCTTTCAATTGTGCAAACCGCCTGCCCCATGAGGTTATCCAGCTCAAGCGTTTCAATAAGGTCGGTGTTCCAAATAAGGCTGCGGTCAGTGACATGCACATCAGCCAGACGCTGGTTTACCTTTTGCATTTCGGTCACACCCTCTTCCAGCAAAGCCGTATCGCGGAAAACTGCGGCATGCTTTTGCATGGTGCGCTGCATCTGCAAGCGGATTTCTGCTGTCGGCGAGCCGCCCTTTGCGCTGCGGAACTTGTCGACGCGCGAAAGCGCCAAGTCAGCGGCATCCTTTGGCAATGCTTTGTGCGGTGCGCCGGCTGTCAGTGATGATTTCAGATGCAAGCCCGTTGCCCGTCCGAACACGACAAGATCGATGAGCGAATTTGAACCCAAACGGTTTGCGCCATGTACAGAAACACAGGCCGCTTCGCCGACCGCGTAAAGTCCTGGAACGATGACTTCTGGATCATCGCCAACCTTGGTCACAACTTGTCCATGGTAGTTACATGGAATACCGCCCATATTATAATGGACCGTTGGCGTCACGGGCAGCGGCTGCCGCGTCAGGTCAACGCCTGCGAAGATCTTGCCGCTTTCGGTGATACCGGGCAGACGCTGCGCCAACACGGCAGGGTCAATATGGTCGAGGTGCAGGTAGATATGGTCCTTGTGCGCACCGACACCACGGCCTTCGCGCATTTCTAGGGCCATGGAGCGGCTGACAACATCGCGTGATGCAAGATCCTTAGCCGATGGGGCATAACGCTCCATGAAGCGTTCACCTTCGCTGTTGGTCAGATACCCGCCCTCGCCGCGTGCGCCTTCGGTGATCAAAACGCCGGCGCCGTAAATGCCGGTTGGGTGGAATTGAACAAACTCCATATCCTGCAAAGGCAAGCCAGCGCGCAACACCATACCGCCGCCATCACCCGTGCACGTATGCGCCGATGTCGCAGAGAAATAGGCGCGGCCATAGCCACCCGTTGCCAGCACTACAGCGTGGCTCTTGAACCGATGGATGCTGCCATCTTCCATGCACATGGCGATCACGCCACGGCATTCCCCATTTTCCATAATTAAGTCGAGCGCAAAATATTCGATAAAGAAATCCGCGTCATATTTCAGGCTCTGTTGATACAAAGCATGCAGCATGGCATGGCCTGTTCGGTCCGCAGCAGCAGCCGTACGCTGAACAGGAGGACCTTCACCCATATTCTGCATATGCCCTCCAAAGGGGCGCTGGTAGATGGTGCCGTCTGCATTGCGTGAAAATGGCACGCCAGCATGCTCAAGCTCATACACCGCTGCAGGGGCCTCACGGACCATATATTCAATGGCATCTTGGTCGCCGAGCCAATCGGAGCCCTTGACGGTGTCGTACATGTGCCAAGTCCAATGGTCTGGCGAGTTATTACCCAAGGACGCTGCGATACCGCCTTGTGCCGCCACCGTATGCGAACGGGTTGGAAATACCTTGGTAATGCAGGCCGTCTTCAAACCCGCTTCCGCGCTGCCCATAGTGGCGCGCAAACCCGACCCACCCGCGCCAACAACAACGGTGTCATAGATATGGTCGATAATCTTATATGCGTCTGACATCAGGCGGGAGCTCCGGTAAATGCGAGTTTTGCGACAACAAAAATGCCAAACACGGCACTCGCGATGACATAGAAGTTAAGAAGTGTCATTGCCGCGAATTTGAGGCCATCGTCATGAACATAATCTTCAATCAACACCTGAAGACCAAGTTTAACATGGCTGAATATATTTGCGATCATCAAGATCATTGGAACCGCAACCAACGGCTGGGCAAGCCACCGCGCAAGCGCGCCATGATCAAAACTTGGGATCATGAACAGGGACAGGACAAACCATGTCACCAACAAAACATTGCCTATCGCTGTGAGGCGCTGTTTTAACCAATGCTCACCGCCATGCTTTGCCGAACCCAAACCACGGACGCGGCCAATATTTGTTCTACTGTCCATCACAAAACTCCAAGAAAGCGCGATGCCACAAACAGGGCTACAAATGCAGTTGCAAAAAAGGCTGCGACAAATGCAACCGATGCCCATGTGCGGTTCGTCTTCAATTCATAGCCGGCACCGATGTCCAAGACGAGGTGGCGAAGACCAGATGCCAAATGTTGGAAGAAACTGAAGGTAACGGCCAAGGCAACAAGGCGGAAGAACCAATTGCTGGCGATTTGCAAACCGCTGCCTTCGGGACCTGCCGACACAACATAGCTTTCAAATGTTGCATAGCTTTCAGTACCGCCACCAATTGCCGACAGCCACCACAACAAAGTCATCATGCCGGCAGTCGCCAATATGAACCCGGTTGCACGGTGAAAAATTGAAATCGCCATCTGCGGTGACCAACGATACACCTGCAAATGCGGTGAAAGCGGTCGGTTCGGGTTTTTCGCCATAAGTTTAGCGTCCTTCATATTTGCCAGTTGTCGACATTGCGTTGCTCTTTAATCGTTTAGCCGCATCGTGCAAGGCCTCCGCTGTGCGAAACGCGCAATCCGCGACCCAATTAATTCAATTGGCGTCTTTCGCCATTCGCCGACACACTGCAAATATGAAATCGTACATCAGGCTATTTTAAGACATATTTGTTGCGGTGATCGAGAAAACTACACCCCTTCAGGACGACGTGACGCACTTTGGCGATAACCGCGTGCGATAACTTAGGTTGAAATTTCATCAGCGCTGTGAAAAGCAGCGCCGATGAAAACCCATATACTCATCTCCGGCGCCTCGCGCGGAATTGGCGCTGCTATCGCTGCAAGCTGTGATCCAACCACGACGACGGTGGTTGCCCTGTCCAGCAAAGATGGCGATCTCAATGACCCCGCCGTGCCCGCGCGGCTATGGGACAAGGCGCTTGGCGCTCTGGATGGTCGCATTGACGTGCTTATCAACAATGCCGGTGTATTCGAAGAAAATCCCATCACACAGACCGACGCAGAGTGGCTGGCAAGTTGGGCGCGCACTATGCAGATCAACCTGACCGCGAGCGCTGACCTGTGCCGACGCGCGGTGTTGCATTGGCATGCCAACCGCGCATCAGGCCGCATCGTCAACATTGCGAGCCGCGCTGCGCATCGCGGCGACAGCCCTGCCCATTGGCATTATGCGGCGTCAAAGGCAGGCATGGTTGCGATGACCAAAACGATTGCACGCGCTTATGCGAGAGATGGCATCTATGCCTTCGCCATCTGCCCCGGATTTACGATGACCGGAATGGCAGAGGAGTATCTCGAAAGCCGCGGTGGCGACAAGCTTTTGGCCGACATTCCTTTGGGTAAAGTCGCCGATCCCGAAGAGGTTGCAGTTATGGCAAAGTTCTGCGCACTCGACGCACCAGCATCTATGACCGGCGCTGTCCTCGACGTAAATGGCGCAAGCTATGTCCGGTGATTGGAAGGTACGCTTCCCCTGCACCCGTGCAGAGGCCGAAGCAATACATGATGACGATGAATGGCTCGCATCGCTTGACCCAATGCCAACAATTGTTGCCGACGAAGTTGAGGCGTTTAACGACAATAAATGGCAGTTGGATGCGTATTTCGCGGTAAAGCCGGACAAGACCGTTATTTCAGCGATCCACGGCCGCATACGCAGCGCCGCACAGGCCAAACCCGTCTTGGAAAAGCTTCCAGATGCTGACTGGGTCATCATGAGCCAACAGGGGTTAAAGCCCGTGCATGCTGGGCGCTTTTATGTGCACACCAGTTCCAACAAAGGGACTGTGCCCAAAGGCGCAACGCCTTTTCTGATTGAGGCCAGTCGCGCTTTTGGCACTGGCGGCCATGAAACCACCAGTGGCTGCCTCGCGATGCTCGACGACATGAAGCGCGCTGGCAAAAGATTTGAACTGATCGCTGATATTGGAACGGGCACGGGGTTACTTGCTTTCGCTGCGCGCAGCTTGTGGCCGAACGCATATCTGACCGCATCTGACATCGACCCAGTAAGCGTCGAGGTTACCTCGGCTAATGCCAATGCCAACAAGGTGCCCTGCGGCGTTTCTCAGGGCCAAATTGCGTTGTGTGTAGCCGAAGGCACCGCACATCCACTTATCGCTTCACGCGCGCCCTACAACCTCGTTACGGCTAACATTCTCGCGGGCCCTTTGATTGAACTCGCGCAGTCGCTTGCAGACATCGTTGACAATGGCGGTTCGCTGATATTGGCGGGGTTGCTGAACACACAGGCTGACGCTGTCTTGCGTGCTTACAGACGGCATGGTTTTCGTTTGCAAAAGCGCATCGATTGCGGCGACTGGCCATGTTTGTGGTTGGTAAAGCGCCGAATCTATGGATGGAAACGTCCGACACGCGCCACTGGGCGCACGAGCCAGCCACCCGGCGATTTTGGAACATGGTAAAAAAGCAGCTGGACGTGCTATGGGCACACCCGTCGCGCCAGAAAGCAATGCGGTCAAAAGGGAATGGCCACGGTCCAAACCACAACTGGCTTCACCCAATCAGCACGTCATCTTCCAAAACCGTACCTATCGCGATGTCGGGCAACATATCCAACCGCGCATACAGAGGCGCAAAGTCCGTTTCCACCGTGACTTTTAGCAATTCGTCGATGCTCGCAATGACAAAATAATTCTGCTGAAAATCGTCGATCCGATATTGCGTCCGCATCACCCGAAACAGGTCGAACGCCAGGCGTTTTGGGCTGGGATCCTCCAGTGCAAAGATACTCTCCGCGAAGCTTGAAACGATACCAGCACCGTAAATGCGCAAACCGTCCGCTTGTTGGATCAGGCCAAACTCCACCGTATACCAATATAGCCGCGCCAGATGGTCAAGCGCACCAAAACCAAGCGACCGCAGTCCGCCTTTGCCATAAGCGACCATATAATCGGCAAAAACCGGATCTGACAGCATCGGCACATGTCCAAAAACATCGTGAAACACATCGGGCTCTTGCAGATAATCCAACTGTTCCGGCGTCCGGATAAAATTTCCAGCAGGGAACCGGCGATTGGCGAGATGTTCGAAAAACACCGCGTCTGGAACCAGTCCAGGCACCGCAACTATTTGCCAGCCTGTTGCCGCCATCAACCGTGCGTTCAATTCGCAATACTCGGGAATGCCGGGGCGCGAGAGTTTAAGTACATCTATCCCGCGCAGAAAAGCGTCGGCAGCGCGACCCGGCAGCATCGCAGACTGCCGTGCAAATAGCCTGTCCCATATCGCATGCTCATCGGCGCTAAACCTGTCCCAGTTTTGCGGCACGGTCCAATCTGAATTCGCCCCAGCTGGCGGCGTTTGATGGACATGGCTGATATTTTGCATCACAACTGGTTACACTTGGAACCACTTATCCGCAACCACAACGCGTTTGATTTACGCGCTTTCGACGATATTCGCCCACGCGGCTTCGTCGATAACCTGAATGCCAAGCGCAGTCGCCTGTTTCAGCTTTGATCCCGCACCCGGCCCCGCGACGACAAGGTCGGTCTTTGCACTCACCGAGCCTGCTGATTTTGCGCCAAGTGCCTCTGCTTGCGCTTTGGCCTCGTCGCGGCTCATCGTTTCCAGCTTACCCGTGAAGACAATCGTTTTGCCCGTCCACGCGCTTTCGCGGATATTCGACACATAAGCAGGCGGTTGCACCTCATCGAGCAGGTCGTTCCAAACGGATAGATTATGCGGTTCATGAAAGAAGTCGCCCAATGCCTCAGCGACAGCACCGCCGACACCGTCGATTGCGGTCACGTCGGTAATCGCGGCCTCATCGGCTTGTGCGAGTCTTTGGCCGACCTTGCCAACTTCGGCGACCGACCCAAACGCCTTGAACAAATCGCGCGCAGTGACCGCGCCAATGTGCCGGATGCCAAGGCCAAAAAGCAATTTTGCGCCATCGGGCGCGCGTTTTGCCTCAATCGCTGCCAACAGGTTATCCACAGACTTATCCTGCCACCCATCGCGCGATAGAATATCACCACGGCGGCTGCGCAGCCGGAAAATATCTGCGGGGCTTTCCAGCCAACCAAGATCAAAAAACTCTTGAATGGTCTTCTCGCCGAGTCCTTCAATATCGAGGGCACCGCGGCTAACAAAATGGATGAGCCGTTGCACCCGCTGTGCCGGACAAATCAGGCCTGCCGTGCAGCGCACATCGACCTCGCCTTCTTCTGCCACCGCTTCGGAGCCACATTCAGGGCAAAGTGACGGAAATGCATAAGCAGGGCGCGCTGTCGCACGCGTCAGATTCTCGACAATCTGCGGAATGACATCCCCTGCCCGTTGCACCACCACGCGATCGCCAGGGCGAACAGACAGACGTTCAATTTCGTCGCGGTTGTGCAATGTAACATTGGACACCACCACGCCGCCCACTGTGACGGGGGCGAGCCGCCCAACGGGGGTCAACTTACCCGTGCGCCCAACTTGAATATCAATGTGCTCAAGCGTCGTTTCCGCGCGTTCCGCTGGAAATTTATGCGCAATTGCCCAGCGCGGGGACTTCGCAACAAAGCCAAGCCGTTCCTGCCATTCCAACCGGTCTACCTTGTAGACGACGCCATCAATGTCATACGGTAAATCAGCCCGTCGGCGCTCAATATCTGCATAATGCGCGAGGGCGTCAGTGCTGTGGTCGAAACGCAGCAGCAAAGGCGATACCGGCACGCCCCAAGACGCAATCGCGGCCATGACCTTGCTTTGCGTATCCGCGGGCAAAGCGCTTACCTCGCCCCAGCCATGTGCAAGAAAGCGCAAGGGGCGCGACGCCGTGACCTTCGCATCCTTTTGCCGCAAGGACCCAGCGGCAGCGTTGCGTGGGTTGGCAAACAGCTTTGCGTCTTTGGCCTTTTGCGCTTCGTTTATGTCGGCAAAGTCAGACTTCGCCATATACACTTCGCCGCGTATCTCGAAGATGTCAGGCACATCGCCTTTGAGCTGTTGTGGAATGTCCAAGATATGGGTGACGTTGGCGGTCACATCTTCACCCACGCTGCCATCGCCGCGCGTCGCCGCCTGCTTCAGGACACCTTGTTCATATCGCAACGACAGCGAAAGCCCATCAATCTTGTCCTCCGCTGTTAGGGCAACGGTTTCGTCCGCAGCAAGGTTTAGGAACCGACGCACCCTCGCGACAAAATCATGGATGTCCTGCGCCTCAAACGCATTGTCGAGGCTCATCATCCGTTTAGCATGGGTGATCTTTTTGAGGCCTGAACCTTCCACCGCAGCGCCAACCTGTCTGTTGGGGCTATCCGCACGCACAAGCTGCGGAAACGCGGCCTCCAGGGCATTATTGCGCCGTACAAGCGCATCATATTCGGCGTCGGATATCTCCGGCGCATCTTCGGCATGATACCGCTTATTGTGATACGAAATCTGTTTCGCCAACCGCATCAGCTCATTGGCTGCATCTGCTTCAGTCACGCACTCACTCCCGCAAAAGATAAACGCACTGGCTTAAACAATTTCCAACAAACGCACCGCCTGCGCTCTGGCCTCATCCGTGACCTCAGCCCCAGAGAGCATACGCGCGATTTCCTGACGACGCGCTGCGGCATCCAGCACGCTGACGCCCGTACGTGTGACAGTACCCTGGCTGGATTTGGCAATAAAATAATGCACCTTCCCCCTAGCAGCGACTTGCGGGCTATGGGTGACAGCCAATAATTGTGTGCGGGTGGCCAAGCGCGCAAGGCGTTCGCCAATCGCAGCGGCAACCGCGCCACCGACGCCCCTGTCGATTTCGTCGAAGATGATCGTGGCAGCGCCACCTTCTTCTGCCAGCGCAACTTTCAGCGCGAGGATGAAGCGCGACAGCTCACCGCCTGATGCGATCTTGGCAAGCGGCGCAAAGGGCGCGCCTGGATTGGTCGAAATCAAAAATTCCACGCGGTCCATGCCCCATGCGGTCCAGCGCTCCTCAGGCAGTTGTTCGACCGCCGTTTGAAACTGCGCGGCATCCAGCTTCAACGGAGCAAGCTCGTTTTTGACGGCAGCATCCAACTTCACCGCAGACGCCGTCCGGGCAGCGGACAATGCGGTCGCGGATTGGACATAGGCGTTGTGCTTGGCAGCTACCTCAGTCTCGAGCAGGGCAAGTCCTTCTCCCCCTGCTTCAATGGACTGCAGCTGCGCCGTCAGACGTTCCTGCAAGGCGATGATACCATCGGGGGCGATGTTATGTTTACGTGCCAGCGCACGCAGCTCAAACAGCCGCTCCTCAATCTCATCAAGCCGCGCCGGCTCATATTCAATCGAACGCGCGGCGGCGTTCAACTTGTCCTCGGCCTCGCTCGCCTCAATCACAGCGCGGTCCAATGCGGTCAGCGCTTCGGCCAGCAAAGGGTGTGCATCCGCCAGTCGGTCAAGCTTACGCGCTGCGCCGCGAATGAGCGACAGGCCGCTTTTTGGGCCATCGAAGCTTTCGAGCACCGTTTTCAAGTCTTCAGCAATGCGTTCGCCCTTTTGCATGTCCGAGCGTTCACCGGCAAGCTGCTCTTCCTCGCCCACTTGCGGATGGAAAGCAGCCAGCTCTGCGACAGAATGTTCGAGCCATTCGCGGTCACGCGCGGCATTTTCCAAAGCCTCACGGGCAATATCAAGCCGCGATTTAGCGTCCTGCCAAGCCACAAAATTGGCGGAGACGGTTGCGGTATCGCTTCGGCCAAAGGCATCTAACAACCCACGATGCCCGCGTGCGTTCAACATTCCGCGATCATCATGCTGACCATGAATTTCGACCAATGCCGCGCCGACTTCGCGCAAAAGCGTCGCCGAGCAGGGCTGATCATTGATAAACGCCTTGCTTCCGCCATCGGCCTTAACGGAACGACGGATGATTAGGGGCTCATCCGTTTCAATGTCGATATCATTATCCGCAAGCAATGCGGCAACATGCACTGGCGCTTCAAAGCTGGCCGTGACCTGCGCCTTTTCAGCGCCAGATCTGACAAGCCCACTATCGGCGCGCGCACCAAGCGCAAGGCCAAGCGCGTCGAGCAATATAGATTTACCCGCCCCGGTTTCACCCGTGAGCACGCCAAGCCCGCCTGCAAATTCTAGGTCCAGTGCCTCGATCAGCACGACGTCGCGGATCGAAAGCCCCGTTAGCATGGCATTACGCGGCGGGCGCGTTCTTCTGCATCAAGTTATAAGCACGGGCATACCACTCACTGCCGGGATAATTGGCGCCTAGAACTGCAGCAGCCTTTTTGGCTTCTTCGGGTACACCCATCGCAAGATAGCTCTCCGTCAAGCGATACAACGCTTCGGGCGCATGCGTGGTGGTGTCATATTTGTCGACCACCTCGCGGAAACGCAACGATGACGCGAGCCAAAGCGCACGCCGCTGATAGAAACGACCAATTTCCATTTCCTTGCCCGCCAAATGATCACGCACAAGATCAATCTTCAAGGTGGCGTCGGACGCATAACGCGAAGTTGGATAACGACGCTGCACTTCACCAAGCGCTGCCAGTGCCTGCTCGGAGATCTTCTGGTCACGGGTCACATCGCTGATCTGTTCATAATAAGACAAAGCGATCAGATAATAAGCGTATGACGCGTCTTTATTGCCGGGGTGAATCGACAGAAAACGACGCGACGATTGAATCGACTCATTATATTTTTGTGCCATGTAGTAACTGAACGCGCTCATCAACTGCGCGCGGCGTGCCCAAGGTGAATAAGGGTGCTGACGCTCAACCTCATCAAACAAAGCCGCTGCAACTTCATATTGCTTTTTATCAAGCTTGTCCTTCGCCGCAGCATACAGCGTATTAACGTCACGCGCGACATAACGGGTGTTGCTGCCGGGCTTGGCGCCACCTCCACCCAGACCGAGTGCAGCACAACCGGAAAGCAACGAAGATGCGGCCAATACCGCCACGGGTACAAGGAATTTTTTGTTCATGAATGTTCCCTAGATAATCTTGTCCGCCCCGCCAAGCCTTTTGCTTGGCAACGCGCATAAAGACCGCAGATCTGTGGCGGAAATTTCCTGTATCGGCGATGAACTGTTCGCAGATCAGATACGAAAAAAGGGGCCGCCGAAGCCGCCCCTTTTCCTCTCCATCCTTTTGCAGGATATTTTGTGTCGGCGAAAGTGCGCCGGCACAAGCGCGAGGCTTAGTCTTTCAAGAAAGCTGGGACATGGTCAGGATCGCCCCCGCCCTTGTTTTCGCCTTCTGAACGCTCTTGGCGTGGACCACGGTCGCCGCGGCCTTCACCACGTCCACCGCCATCACGACGTGGTCCGCGATCGCCACGGCCTTCACCGCGTCCGCCACCGCCGCCTTCACGACGGGGTCCACGGTCGCTGCGCTCGGTCTTTTCGCGCGGCGGGCGTGTGTCTTCCAGCTCTTCGCCGGTTTCCTGATCAACAACGCGCATCGACAAGCGAACCTTGCCGCGTGGATCGATTTCAAGAACCTTGACCTTCACGTCCATGCCTTCGCTGACGACGTCCGTAACCTTCTCGACGCGCTCATTGCGCATTTCGCTGACGTGGACGAGACCGTCCTTGCCACCCATGAAGTTCACGAATGCGCCGAAATCAACCAAGTTGACGACCTTGCCGTCATAGACCTTGCCGACTTCTGCTTCTTCAACGATGCCGGAAATCCACTTACGTGCCGCTTCGATCTGCGCGATGTCGGACGACGAAATCTTGATAAGACCTTCGTCATCGATATCGACTTTCGCGCCTGTTGTAGCCACGATTTCACGAATGACCTTACCGCCAGTACCGATGATGTCGCGGATCTTCGCTTTGTCGATCTGCATCGTTTCGATACGTGGAGCATGCGCGGACAATTCACCGCGGGCTTCGCCCAGTGCCTTGGCCATCTCACCGAGGATATGCGCGCGGCCTTCCTTGGCTTGGTTCAATGCAGCTTCAAAGATTTCGCGGGTAATACCGGCAATCTTGATATCCATCTGCATCGTGGTGATGCCTTCGGACGTTCCAGCTACCTTGAAATCCATGTCGCCGAGATGATCTTCATCACCCAAGATATCGGAAAGAATTGCGTAATCCTTGCCTTCAAGGATCAAGCCCATTGCGATACCGGAAACAGGACGTTTGATAGGAACGCCAGCGTCCATCATTGCAAGGCTTCCGCCGCAAACCGACGCCATCGATGACGAACCGTTGGATTCGGTAATGTCGCTGGTGATGCGGATTGTGTAGGGAAACTCATCCTTGGTCGGCAACACAGCGTGCAGCGCGCGCCATGCAAGCTTGCCATGGCCGATGTCACGGCGGCTTGGTGCACCAAAGCGTCCAACTTCACCAACGCTATATGGGGGGAAGTTGTAATGCAGCATGAAGTTTTCATAGTGCAGGCCACCAAGACCGTCGATCATCTGCTCTGCGTCCTTGGTGCCCAAGGTGCAGGTCGCGATGGTCTGTGTTTCACCACGCGTGAACAGCGCCGAACCGTGTGAACGTGGCAAGAAATGCGTTTCAGCCAAAATCGGACGGATTTGCGATGTGCTGCGTCCGTCGATGCGTGTGCCGTCCTTGAGGATTGCGCCGCGCACGATTTCGGCTTCCAGCTTCTTCATAAGCTTGCCCGCAGCCATTTGGTCCTGCGCGCTTGCATCGGTGAACGCTTCCTTCGCTGCCGCGCGGGCAACATTGAGTGCGTTCGAACGCGCTGACTTATCAGTGAGCTTGTACGCCGCCGCAATATCCTTGCCGATCAGCTTCTTGAGCTTGTCCTTAGCAGCTGAAAGATCAGCCTGCTCTGCCATTGCCCAAGGCTCCTTCGCAGCTTGCTCAGCAAGCTTTACGATTGCCTTAACGACTTCCTTACACGCGTCATGCGCAAAAAGGACGGCGCCGAGCATGATTTCTTCCGAAAGCTCATTGGCTTCGGATTCAACCATCATCACCGCGTCATAAGTTGCGGCAACGACCAGATCGAGGTCACCCTCGGCAACCTGTTCGTCGGTTGGGTTCAGAATATACTCGCCATTCAGGTAACCAACGCGCGCTGCGCCGATTGGCCCCATGAAAGGCACGCCCGAAATAGTCATTGCGGCCGACGCGGCAACAAGTGCCAAAATGTCAGGCTCATTCTCGCCATCATAGCTAAGAACTTGCGCGATCGCATTGATTTCGTTGTAGAAACCTTCTGGGAACAAAGGACGAAGTGGACGGTCAATCAAACGCGAAACCAGCGTCTCTTTTTCGGTCGCACCGCGTTCACGCTTAAAAAAGCCACCCGGAATACGGCCAGCTGCGGAATATTTTTCTTGATAGTGAACGGTCAGCGGGAAGAAATCCTGGCCATCCTTCACTGACTTTGCAGCGGTAACCGCGCAAAGCACAACAGTTTCGCCAAGCGACGCCATAACAGCGCCGTCAGCTTGACGGGCAACTTTGCCCGTTTCGAGTGTCAGGGTTTGTCCGCCCCACTCGATTGATACAGTTTTCGTATTAAACATAGATTTTCCTTTGACCCGCATGCCCAATGCAATGCGGGGCCTCTTGAGTTGCGGAAATACCGATCCGCCGCGGATGGGGCATTTTCGAGCCCCGATGACAGTCCAGCCTCATTGCTGAAATGCCCTTTTCATGCGTACCTGAGTAATATTCTAGAGACGCAATACGCAAACGGCCCGCCGAGGCGGGCCGAGAGTGAATTTACTTACGAAGACCAAGCTTCGCAATGAGGGCGGCATAACGCGCACCATCAATTTTTTTGAGATAATCGAGAAGCGAACGACGCTTGTTGACCATCTGAAGAAGACCACGACGCGAATGATTGTCCTTGTGGTGGTCTTTGAAGTGGGAAGTCAGGGCATTGATACGGTCAGTCAGGATTGCCACTTGCACTTCTGGTGATCCGGTATCGTTAGGCTCGCGTGCGTGCTCTTTGATGACCTCGGCTTTACGTTCTGCAGTAATCGACATATTTTTCCTTCGAACATCATGGAGTAAGGTTAAAGCCACGGACGGTTTTCAATGTCCCGTCAATGTTCTCCACCAGTGCAATAGGCCGCAAATCTGCGCCCCTCGCCCAATGTAGCCCATCTTTCATGGCAATCCCGGTCAAGACGCGGCCCTGTTGGACTGCCCTTGCCTGTTCCGGGGAGAGATCTAGAGCCGGGATGTCGACCAGCCCTGCCTCTATCGGCAAGATAATGTCTTCTTGGGCGGGTCCATGGCCGAACGCATTGAGTTTGTCCAGCGAAATCGCGCCTTCTAAGGTAAACGGCCCGGCACGCGTGCGCCGTAACATGGTTACATGACCAACTGTACCGAGTGCATACGCGATGTCGCGGGCAAGGCTGCGAATATATGTGCCCTTAGACACGTTCGCGGTCAGTGTGACCATGCTCAGCGGTCCACTTATGCCATTGTGGTGGACCGAGATACCAAGGACCGTCACGCGGCGCGACTTCATGTCAATGACCTCACCTGCCCGGGCGCGGTCATAAGCCCGCTTCCCATCGATCTTAATCGCCGAATATGCAGGCGGGATTTGTTCTATCGGACCAGTGAAATTTGGCAGAATGGCGGCCAGCGCCTCCATCGTCGGGCGATGATCTGACGTTGCGACAACGTCGCCTTCGGCATCCAACCCGCTGGTTTCGGTCCCGAAGCTGATTGTAAAGTCATAGGCTTTAGAAGCGTCGAGCATTCGGCCACAAAGCTTGGTCGCTTCACCTAAAGCAATGGGCAACACCCCTGTCGCGAGCGGATCAAGCGTCCCCCCGTGCCCGACCTTCACCTTACCAAAACCAGCGCTCCGCAAATTGCGCTTTACGGCTGCAACCGCCTGCGTTGAACCTAAGCCGAGCGGTTTATCAAATATGATCCAGCCATGCATGCCGATCTATCGCCCTGCCCGCGCCTCATTAAAATGTTTGCGGCACATTGCGATGTAACGATCATCACCGCCAATTTCGGTTTGCGCGCCATCAACTACAGCCTTACCAAATTCATCAACGCGTAAGTTCATTGTCGCTTTACGACCGCAATCACAGACGCCTTTCAACTCGACCAAATTATCGGCAATGCCGAGAAGAGCCGCCGAGCCCGGAAACAGCTCACCTTGAAAATCGGTGCGCAGTCCGTAGCACACCACGGGAATTCCAGCCTTGTCGGCAAGGCTCGCAGCTTGCCAAACCTGTTCTTTGGTCAAAAACTGGGCCTCATCAATCAGCACGCAGGCCAAAGGCGTTTCCACGTGCACGTCCAGAACGGCGCTCTCGATGTCGGTTGTGCTTTCAAACCGGCTTGCATCTCCTGCCAAGCCAATCCGCGAGCTAATCGCGCCAAAACCCGGGCGATCATCAATCGCGGCGGTCCACAGCATGACCTTCATGCCGCGCTCGCCATAATTGAACGCTGCCTGCAACAATGTCGACGATTTGCCTGCGTTCATCGACGCGTAATAGAAATACAATTTCGCCATTATTCTGCGTCGTCGCCGGCGTCGCCTTCGGTCAGATCTTGCTGCACCTTGGGCTGCGCCAATAAGCCCTCGATATGGGTCGCTTGGTCGAAGCTATCATCCGCCAAAAATTTCAGCTTTGCCGCATATTTCATGCTTACGCGCGACGCGACTTCCTTTTGGAAAAAGGCGGTGTTGGTCCGCAGTGCCTTAAGCACCTTTTCTTCATTGGCGCCCAACAGTGGTTTAATGAACGCAGTCGCATGCCGCAGATCCGGCGACATACGCACTTCCGTTACACTCACGCTATGGCTGTTGAGGACATCGTCATGCACCTCTCCACGTGCAAGCAGTTCCGACAATATATGCCGGAATTGCTCACCTACGCGCAGCAGGCGAACCGAGCGGCCCTCAGGACCAGTGTCGTTATGTTTAGCCATGATACTCCCCGTTCAGGACCGAGCTAAAATCACAACGTCCGTTCACGCTCCTCGATCTCAAAGACTTCAAGCATATCGCCTGCCTTGACATCGTTGGTGTCCGCCAAGACAACACCGCATTCGAGGCCAGCACGGACTTCGTCGATATTGTCCTTGAAACGGCGAAGCGACGCGATTGTCGTTTTGGAAACAATAACGTCTTCGCGGGTAAGACGGGCGTGCAGGCCTTTCTTGATGATCCCTTCGGTAACCAACAAACCAGCGGCCTTGTCGCGCTTGCCCGACTTGAACACATCCTTGACTTCCGCGCGTCCAACAACGGTTTCGATGATTTCCGGCCCCAATTCGCCCGCCATCTCTTTCGCGATGTCGGCGGTCAGGTGGTAAATCACGTCGAAATATTTCAGGCGGACACGGTCACGCTTGGCCAAGGCCGCGGCCTTGGCATTGGGACGAACGTTAAACCCAATCAACGGCGCATTCGAGGCTGCTGCCAACAACATGTCGGACTCGGTGATACCACCAACGCCTGCGAGCAATACGCGGACCTTGATATCGTCGGTCGATATATTGTTAAGCGCAGTAACGATCGCTTCGACCGAACCTTGCACATCGCCCTTGATCACCACCGGATATTCCATCGCACGCGTGGCGGAGAGGTTATCAAACAGGTTTTCAAGATTTGGTGTGACTTGCGCGGTACGAACCTTGGTCGACTGCTCCTTACGGTACAATGCGACTTCGCGGGCACGGGCCTCGTTTTCAACAACGGTCAGAACGTCACCTGCCGATGGAACTCCGGTAAGGCCGAGCACTTCGACCGGGGTCGCTGGGCCCGCCTCTGAAACCTGCTGCCCTTTGTCGTTCACCAGAGCGCGGACTTTTCCGCTTTGTGCGCCAACAACGAAAATGTCGCCGCGCTTCAATGTACCGCGTTTCACGAGCACAGTCGCAACGGCGCCGCGACCCTTGTCCAATTGCGCCTCAACCACAACAGCTTCGGCCGCACGATCAGGGTTCGCCTTCAGTTCCATGACTTCGGCCTGCAACGCCAGCTTTTCAAGCAATGTATCCAGTCCGGTTTTCTTCAGCGCTGAAACCTCTACGTCCTGCACTTCACCGCCCATAGCTTCCACAACAACTTCATGCTCGAGCAAACGCTCGCGCACCTTTTGTGGATTTGCGCCTTCCTTATCGACCTTGTTGATCGCAACGATCATCGGCACATTCGCAGCCTTAGCATGCTTAATGGCTTCAATCGTCTGCGGCATCAGGCCGTCATCGGCCGCGACAACAAGGATTACGATATCCGTGACCGAAGCACCGCGCTGACGCATTTGCGTGAATGCTTCGTGACCTGGGGTGTCGAGGAAAGTGATGACCGAACCATCCTTTGCCTTCACTTGATAGGCGCCAATATGCTGCGTAATTCCGCCAGCTTCGCCGGATACAACATTCGCACCGCGCAAGGCATCTAAAAGCGATGTCTTGCCATGGTCGACATGCCCCATAACCGTCACAACCGGAGGACGTGACTTCATTGTTTCCGTTGCGTCAACGTCTTCGTCATTGACGATATCGACGTCGGAATCTGAAACGCGCGTGATGTTGTGGCCAAACTCTTCGACCAGCAATTCCGCGGTATCTTGGTCGATAGTTTCGTTGATCGTGACGGGCATGCCCATCTTGAACAAAGCTTTGACAAGATCGCTGCCCTTTTCCGCCATACGGTTGGCAAGTTCTTGCACCGTGATGGTTTCAGGCACGACCACATCGCGGGTTTGTTTAACCTGGACCTGACGGTTGCCGCCGCCATGCGAACGTTTTTCTTTTTCACGGGCACGCTTTAGCGCGGCAAGTGAACGTGCACGCGCGCCATCGTCACCTTCAAGCGCACGGGTAACGGTAAGTTTGCCCGATTGGCGGCGATCATCCGCTGCACCACGCGTTGGACGGTGCGGCGCTTTTTTAACTTCCTCACGCTCACGTTCAGGACGCTTTGGCGCCTCAACCGGTGTAAAGCGACGTGGTGCCGGGGCGGCTCCATCGGTATTCGCTTCTTCCGCGACTGTTTCGACCGGCGCCGTTACGGCCGGAACAACTGCTTCAGCAACCGGCGGAGGCGGCGCTGCAGCGGCTTCCTCACGATTTGCTTGGGCACGCTGGCGCTCTTCTTCAGCGCGCTGGGCGCGTTGTTCAGTTTCGCGCCGACTGCTTTCCTCAAGCATCGAAAGCCGGGCTTCTTCAGCTTCACGCAACAACTTTGCCTGACGCTCTTGACGGCTGAGCATGTCATTCCCGGTTGGACGTGGCGCTGGCTGCACAGGCGCGGGCGCTGGTGCTGCCGCAACAGGCGCCGCAGCGGGCGGTGGCGGTGGCGGTGGCGGTGGCGGCGGTGCAGCAGCTTCCGGCTCAGGTGCGTAACCCGGCTTACCGACAAGACGCTTGCGCTTCACCTCTACCACAACCTTGTTGGTGCGGCCGTGGCTAAAGGTCTGTTTGACTTCGCCCGACTCCAGCGAGCGGCTCAAAGTGAGCGGCTTGCGCGTCAAAGTCGGCTTATTATTGGTATCATCACTCATCGAAACAGAACCCGTCCTTACTCAGTCAATTGCGGAGATGTCAGCGTCATTCGCCCGCAAGTCCACGGCCGAAGCAGCGGAATTGAATGGCGCATTACTGCATCCTTTGAAATTTAGCCAGCGTCCAAGATGATGCATCACCCTGTCCGCCGCTTTTTGGTTAATCAAAGCGACGTGAACGGCGTTTTGCCGCCCAAGCGCCGCTGATAGTGCATCGCGGTCTACCGGCAGCTTCAAACCGCCCTTTCCGGAACCTTCGGCGTCCTCACCGACGCGCCAAGCTTGGTCGCGTTTACCGCTTCCGTCTGCACTGGCGTCGGACGCGTGCAACAACAGCTTAACTTGGCCGCTGCGCGATGCGGAATCGATCTTCTCGGCGCCCAAGATAAGATGCCCTGCCCGCGCTTCCAACCCCAACCGGTCCAGAAACGCTTTCTCTAACCCGCGGTCAATGCGGCCAGTCAGATCATCGATGATATCGATTTTGTCGGTTTTGAACGCGCGGCGCAGTACGCCGGCAAGCTTGCCCTTGACCAACGCCTTGGACAATTCTTCACCGGACACGCCAATCCAGGCGCCACGGCCCGGGGCCTTCGCAAACAAATCGGGCGCAATGCTGCCATCGGGGCCCAGCGCAAGCCGGATGAGCTGGGCACGAGTCCCATGCTCACCTGACAATATGCACTTCCTTATTGGGGAGTGTCGGTTCTCATTGAGAGTCGTCCGCTGCAATCGCGTCCTCCTCTTCGAACCAATGTGCGCGGGCAGCCATGATGATCTCATTGCCCTGCTCTTCCGAAAGGCCAAAGACGGCAAGAATGCCGGCCTTGTCTTCGGTACGGTTGCGGCGCATCTCGCGATCGCTGCGTTCGTTACGGCGTGGCTCGCGTGCCTTTTGAATAAGCTCGTCAGTAGCCAAGTCGGCAAGATCGTCGAGCGTCTTAATGCCGGCCTTACCCAGAACCACCAGCATCGCTTCGGTCAGGATTGGCAACTCCGCCACCGCGTCCTCAACGCCCAATTCGCGACGTTCGGTGCGGTTGGCTTCTTCTCGCCGATCCAGCGCTTCTTGTGCACGGCTCTGCAGCTCTTCGGCTAGACCTTCGTCAAAGCCTTCGATTGCAGCAATTTCCGACGGATCGACATACGCGACTTCTTCCAGCTCGCTAAAGCCTTCGGCAACCAGCAACTGGGCGAGTGTTTCATCAACATCCAACTCTTGCTGGAACATTTCCGAACGCTCGACAAATTCCTTCTGCCGCTTCTCGCTCGATTCCGCTTCAGTCATGATGTCGATACCACGGCCCGTCAACTGCGAAGCCAAACGGACATTCTGTCCGCGACGGCCAATCGCAAGGCTCAATTGATCGTCAGGAACAACGACTTCGATACGGCCTTCTTCTTCATCGATGACAACACGGCTCACCGTCGCTGGCTGAAGCGCGTTGACGATGAAAGTTGCTGTATCTTCCGACCATGGAATGATGTCGATCTTTTCGCCCTGCATTTCCTGCACGACGGCCTGAACGCGGCTCCCCTTCATGCCGACGCAAGCGCCGACCGGGTCAATGCTGCTATCGTAGCTGATCACACCGATCTTGGCGCGGCTACCTGGGTCGCGTGCGGCTGCCTTGATTTCAATGACACCGTCATAAATTTCAGGCACTTCCTGTGCGAACAGTTTCTTCATGAAATCAGGATGCGCGCGGCTCAACAAAATTTGTGGGCCGCGATTTTCGCGCTGCACCTTCATGATGAGCGCGCGTACGCGGTCGCCGCTACGGACAACTTCGCGGGGAATTTGCTGGTCGCGACGGATAACACCCTCTGCACGACCAAGGTCAACGACGACGTGACCGAACTCAACGGACTTTACGACGCCCGTGATGATTTCGCCGGTGCGATCCTTGAACTCTTCGAACTGGCGCTCGCGTTCAGCATCGCGCACCTTTTGAAAGATGACCTGCTTTGCCGATTGGGCATCGATACGGCCCAAATCCACAGCGGGCAAAGGGTCGACGATAAAGTCGCCAACCACAGCGCCCTTTTGCAGCTTATCCGCTTGCTTCAGGTCGACTTGTTTAAAATAATCTTCGACATCTTCCACGACTTCAACAACGCGCCACAAGCGCAAGTCACCGGTCTGGGTATCCAGCTTAGCACGGATATCGTTTTCGGCGCCATAACGCGCCCTAGCGGCCCGCTGGATAGCTTCTTCGAGCGCTTCGATAACGATCGATTTATCGATCATTTTTTCGGTGGCGACCGCATTGGCAATTGCAAGCAATTCAGCCTTGTTGGCGGCAATACTACTGGCCATGTTCTTAGTCTTCCTGTGCTTCGTCGTGAATGGGTTCGGCCTCTACTTCGTCCGCCCCATCGCTGTTGATGGGGGCAGTCGACGCAATCAGGCGGTCTGTCAAGAGCAGCTTGGCATGGCCAAGTGCGGAAAAGGGGAACGTCAGCCGTCCGGCCTTACGATCGTTGACATGGATTTCTTCGCCATCGACACCAGCAAGGTCACCGCGAATATTCTTACGGCCATCCATGGGTTCGCTGAGTTCAATCTTTGCCTCATGCCCGACCCAGTCCGCAAAATCTGCCAAGCGCGTCAATGGCCGGTCGATACCCGGCGAGCTGACTTCAAGCCGATACGCCTCTACAATAGGGTCAAGCTCGTCAAACAAGTCGGAGATGCGGTGCGAAAGCGCAGCGCAATCGTCAATGTTCAACTGCCGTGTTTCGGGACGCTCGGCCATTACCTGCAAAGTTGGCTCGTCGCTGCCCTGCGCGCCATTGGAATACCACGCCACGCGCACCAACGAAAAGCCAAGCGCTTCCGCCTCAGGCGCAATCAAACCGCTCAATTTATCCAGATCAGGCAAAATCAGTCTTTCTTATTCGACATGCAATAACAGTCCGCGCCGGCCCCAGTGGCGCCAGCCCTTCCAAATTCTCACAATGTAAGGATGACTCGTCATAGCGCAGTACCCCTTCCTACGCAACCCTCTTGCGTATTCAGGGTTCGATGCCCAATTGCATTGGGTATTTGTAAAAGGAGTCGACGCTTATGTCCAAATTGTCTTTCCTGATCGGCGCATCATTTCTCGCGGCCGCGTGCCAACCATCGGTCAGTAACGCCGCCCCCGCCGACACCAGCGGCTTACCTTTTGAAGTAGCAGTCGTTGCTGATTTCGATGAACCTTGGGCCATGACCTTCGTCCCCAGCACGCCATATGCGCTGGTTACCGAGAAGAAAGGCAAGTTGAAGCTGTGGAAAGATAACGCTCCAGCTGTCGATGTCGAAGGCGTTCCTGCGGTCGCATATGGTGGCCAAGGCGGGCTTGGCGATGTCATTCTTCATCCTAACTTTGCCAAAAACAAATATGTTTATCTCAGCTTTGCTGAAGCAGGCGAAGGCGGGTTTGGCGCGGCGGTAGCAAGAGGCAAGATTACCATCGAAGGCGGTAAAGCTGCCTTAAGCGATGTTCAAATAATCTGGCGACAAGAGCCGAAAGTTTCTGGCCAAGGCCATTTTGGTCATCGCCTCGCATTCGGTCCAGATGGCATGTTGTATATCAGCAGCGGCGAACGGCAGAAATTCGACCCCGCGCAGGACCTCACCCAAAATCTTGGTAAAATTGTCCGCCTGACCGACAGCGGCATTGTACCATCGGACAACCCCTTTTACGATCAGGGCCGCGTCAAATCACAAATCTGGTCTTTTGGTCATCGCAATCCGCTTGGCATCGCCTTTGATGCGCAGGGCAGATTGTGGAACCAGGAAATGGGGCCCGCCGGCGGTGATGAATTAAATCTGGTAAAAAAGGCAGCAAATTACGGCTACCCGATCGTATCGAACGGCAATCATTATGACGGTCGCGATATTCCGGACCATGCCGCAGGTGACGGATTTGAAGCGCCAAAAGTGTTTTGGAACCCGGCCATTTCGCCCGCTGGCCTCATGATTTACGCAGGCGACATGTTCAAAGCGTGGAAAGGCAGCGCATTTCTCGGCGGTCTCGGCGCAAAGGCGCTGGTGCGGGTTAAGCTGGATGGCGAAAATGCCGTCAAGGCCGACCAATGGGATATGGGTGCGCGCATCCGCGAAGTCGAACAGGGCCCAGATGGCGCTATCTGGCTGCTTGAGGATGAACGTGCCGGGTCACAGGGTCGCTTGTTAAAGCTTACCCCAAAGAAATAACGGATGCTGCGGCGGCGCTTCAACGCGCCGCCGTTACCGTTCCCGTCAAATCGGCAAGGAAAGACCGCACGCGCTTGGCATTCATGCCCAAATCACTGACCCCAACGCGGCTGACCGAGCGCATATCGACTACGCTCCCCGCACCAGTGTCCGATGGACGCACCCGTAAAACCACGTCATCCTTAAACTGGAAAAATGCGCTGGTTTCGGTCGCTTCCAAGCGGCCTTCTTCGGGTACAGAAATTGCGATGTCCCAATTGCGTGCTTTTGCAAGGCGTTCCGCCTTTGCGATGACCATCGGAACAGGCTCATTGATACGGACAGAGCGAATATCGCCATAGCCCTTTTGGTGGACAACGCCCCAACGCTGTTGCGGGGTCAGGCCGCGCATTTTTAAATCATCCGCGCCAGGGACATTGTCCAGATTGTCCGCACGCAACTGCAATATCTGAAACGTTGGCGGATCGGCAAGGTCTGTTGATACATCATGAATAGCAGGCACCGTGAGTGCTTTAACAAGAAACGTTCCAACCCAACCCACATATATTAACGCGACGAGCATGCCAATCCAACGGCGCATACGCGGCGGCGGCGCAATAGACTTACGCGCCCGCCAAGCATGAAATAGGCCGATTAAAATAGCAACAATACCTAACAAAAATGCCCCAGTAACGCCCTTGAGGCCCGCGGTGTATGCCCAAAAGCCCCACCCCGTTCCTACGGCTGAGACCATACCCCAAACAAGGGCGCCGACGCCCGCAATCAAAACCAGATAACCGGCATAATCTTTTTTGGCACGCGCAGGTGACAGGGTCGCCTCTGATGTATCTTGAGGCATGTCTTGATCATTCACCATGTCGTCTCCTGCGGAACTAAATAAACCAAGCCACAGACCTAATCTATGTTCCGCATAAAGGCAATTTACGACCGCTTATATTATACGTGACGATATATTGGATTGGACAAAATGGATCTGCAATGACAGGGCGCAGCATCATTGTTTCCATCACGTCGGTAGTTCAGCAGGCCAAATTATGATGCTCGTCACGTCCCTATCCGGCATATCTGAAGATGGATTGAACACGCTGCTGGATGATGCTTTTGGAACCGACCGCCATAAACGCACCGCTTATTTGCTGCGCAAAGGCATGACCGCCATCGATCATTTGTCTTTTGCGATTTTGGATGACGGTGCGCTTGTCGCAAGCATCCAATGCTGGCCAGTCCGCGTCGATACAGTCAACATCATCTTGGTAGGACCAGTTGCAGTTGCTACACATTGCCAGAACAGCGGGCTTGGGATGCAACTCATGCAATTGATGCTCGATGCAGCAACGCCGCAAGACCCGCCGATGGTATTGATAGGCGATCCCGAATATTATGGCCGTTTCGGCTTTTCGGCCAACGACACATCCGGTTGGACCCTGCCAGGGCCATGGGAACCTCGACGCTTGTTATTGCGCAACGCTGCGATGTTGGAATTGCCTGTGCAAGCCATGCTTGGGCCTGCGGACTAAGCTTTGACGATTGGCCGGTTTCCCCGTATCGCAAACCCATGCCCTATGAAGCACCCGATCTTGCCAAGCTATCCCTGTCGGACATTGCCGCGCTCGTTGCGGCGCGAAAACTGCCGCCTGTAGAAAGCTGGATGCCTGCCAACACCGGTGATAGCGAAATGCGCATCGCAGCGAACGGCAGGTGGTTTCATCAGGGCGGCGAAATCACACGACCGGCAATGATCCGCGCGTTTTCCGCCCTGTTGCGCCGCGATTTCGATGGGCAGCATTGGCTAGTAACACCGCAACAAAAGCTGTCGATCCTCGTCGACGATGCGCCATTTATCGCTGTCGAATTGCAAAGTGAGGGCGAAGGCCAAGATCGTACTCTGGCGTTCCGCCTGAACAGCGACGACCTTGTTTTCGCCGATGCCGACCACGCAATAGAGATGCGCAATGGGCTTCTGTATTTGCATGTAAGGGCTGACTTATGGGCAAAGCTTGCGCGCCCGGTTTATTATGAGCTGGCCAATCTCGCGCTTGCAGAAAACGCTGAAATACCATCTATTTGGAGCAAAGGCGTCCAATTCTATCTGGCTGCGCCTGCGTGAATTGGCGGACCCGGCTGCATAGGGCGCTTGATCCATCGCTCAGCATCGAAATCGAAGACGAACGTTATCTGGGCGCTGAAGGTCACCGCCCGGCGGCGGTATTGATAGCTATTACCGACAGGCCGGAGCCAGGCGTTATCCTCACCCAGCGCCCAACATGGTTGCGTAGCCATGCAGGTCAAGTGGCGTTCCCCGGCGGCAAAGTCGACGATGGCGATGAAAACAATATTGCCGCTGCTTTGCGTGAGGCGCATGAAGAATTGAACCTTCCACCCAGCCAGGTTGACGTGATCGGCGTGGCCGATACTTATATTTCCGGGAGCGGCTACAGCATCTCGCCGGTGGTCGGCATCATCCCGCCAGACCTCGCATTGCAGGCCAATTCCGAAGAAGTGGAAGACTGGTTTGAGGTTCCTCTTGCGTTTCTATTTGATCCTGCCAATTCGATTAAGAAGCAAGCGGCTTGGAATGGGCACCAACGAAGCTATTATGATATTCAATGGGGCAATCGGCGCATATGGGGCGTGACGGCGGGGATAATTGCCAATCTGGTGCGACGACTGGCATGATCGGCAATAGTCTTCCCGATGCCGAATGGCAGCATGCCGAAGGCTTGAAAAAAGTGTTGGCTGTGCTCGGCGACGCTTATGGCGGTCCGCGCTATGTCGGCGGCGCGGTGCGCGACACATTACTTGGATTACCGGTCGCAGATGTTGATATTGCCACAGCCTTAGTGCCGATGGACGTCATCGACAGATTAGAAGCGGGTGGTATCAAAGCGATTCCTACGGGTATTGAACATGGCACCGTCACCGCCGCAATTGATGGCAAAAATTACGAAATAACCACCCTGCGCCGCGATGTTGCGACGGATGGACGCCGCGCAACCGTCGCCTTTGCCACAGACTGGCATGAGGACGCCGCACGGCGGGATTTTACGATCAATGCCCTATATGCAGACCCCGAAAGTGGAGAAATATTCGATTATTTCAATGGCCTAGGGGATTTGGCAGCACACAGATTACGATTCATTGGCAATGCAAATGAGAGAATCGCCGAGGATTTCCTTCGTATACTCCGCTATTTCCGGTTCTTCGCGCGATATGGAAGCGGGGAACTAGACGCCGAAGCGATTGCAGCATGTGCCAAAGGCGCACACGGCCTGACCGCATTGTCGCGTGAACGGATCGCGCAGGAACTTGCCCGTATTTTAAGTTTAAGAGATCCCGTTGCATCCATTGAATTGATGATCACCAACGGTGTTTTTGCACCGTTTCTGCCGGAACTTTCGGGCAGCGCTGCCCATGATTTACAGAAACTCATTGCGCGCGAACAGCAATGTGCGCAGATCATTTCACTCCCCGCGCGGTTTCTTGCACTTCTGAACCGCGATGCAGCCTCTGTCGATAAGGTTGCCGCCCGGTTGAAGCTTTCCAACAAGATGCGTGAAGGTTTTGCGCGGCGGCTAACCGCGCCATCGCCGAAACCTGCTAACATTCGCGCCACCGCCTATCATGCTGACATCGAAACCGCGCGCGACGTGGCGATGCTATACGCCACCGACACCGATGTTCCAAAATGTCTCGCGCAGCTGGAGCAATGGGAAATCCCAAGCCTGGCTGTAAAAGGCGGGGACCTCATAAAATTGGGTTTAAAAGCAGGCCCGATGGTCGCAAAAACGCTTCAAGCAATTGAAACTGCATGGATCAATGAAGGTTTTCCCGACATCAAACGGCAAAATGAACTGGCGGCTCAGACGGTTAACGCCGCCTTGTCCGATACCAAGGATGCGTAACCACCCTCGCCCTTGATGTGCAATTGCAGACATCGTCACGCCACGGGCGCTACGTTCCACCTAAAGTCAGTCGAATTGATTATTTCTGGGAAATCCCTGTGGTGGCAATCGGCCAGCCGCACCGCGTGCAACGCGCCATAAGGACATATCATTCTCGGTCCGCATCCGCCCGCTATCGCCACCCATGGCCCAGCTAAGCCCTTCGCTCATGCGGAAGCAAATGGCATCGGCAAGACCACCATCTTTATACCGTTGCAACGTCACGCCCTGCCCTTTGGACATTTCGGGAATTTCTGTCATCGGAAACACAACCAGTTTGCGATTATCGCCGACCACCGCCACATATTGGTCGCGCAGTACAGCCTCATCAGCGGTTTCAGACGGTGCAAGACGCACAACTTTTAATCGCGTGCCCGGCTTGAGCGTCACAACACCACGTCCCTTGCGCGTCTCGGCCACGACATCACTCATCCGCGCAATAAAGCCCTTGCCGGTGGTAGCTGCCAGCAACATACGCCCCTCGGGCACAGCAGTGAAGACGGCAATAATGTCATTGCCTGTTTCGATATCAATCATGGTGGTTACCGGTTCACCAAAGCCGCGTGCGCCGGGAAGCTTATCCGCGCCCAAGGTATAAAAACGCCCGTTGGCCGTTGCGATTAGGATCTTATCCGTGGTCTGCGCATGGAATGCAAAAGCAGGGCCATCACCCTCTTTAAACTTAAAGTCGGCGCGTGCTGACAGATCAGCATGGCCCTTCATCGCCTTGATCCAGCCGCGCTTCGACATGATGACGGTCACCGGTTCACGTTCCACAAAGGCCTCGAGCGAAATCTCACGCGCTTGGCCCGCTTCTTCGAGGCTGGTACGGCGGCGGCCTAACTCTGTCTCTTCGGCATAGCTCTTACGCAAGGCGGTTAGGTCTTTTTTCAAACGCTTTTTCTGGAGCGTCGGGCTTTCCAGCAATTTCACGAGCCCTTCGCGCTCGGCCTGAAGCCCCTCAAGCTCTCGCCGCAGCTCCATTTCCTCAAGCCTGCGCAGCGACCGAAGCCGCATGTTAAGGATTGCCTCTGCCTGCCGGTCATTCAATTGGAACTCGGCCATCATCACCGGCTTTGGTTCATCTTCGGTCCGGATAATCTCTATGATCCGATCAAGATTGAGATAGGCAATGATGTAGCCTTGCAACAGCTCAAGCCGGGAATCAATTTTTTCAAGCCGGTGCTGCGACTTACGCACAAGCACTTCAATCTGGTGCTTCAGCCAACGGAGCAGCACTTCGCCCAAGCCCATGACCTTTGGCGTGCGATCTGCATCCAAAACGTTCATGTTCAAAGAAAAGCGCGTTTCCAAATCGGTCAGGCGGAACAAGGCATTTTTGAGGTCTTCGGGATCAACGTTCCGGCTTTTTGGCACAAGGACGATGCGCACATGCTCATCACTTTCGTCCCGAATGTCGTCCAAAATCGGCAGCTTTTTATCGGCTATCAGCTGGGCAATTTGCTCGATCAATTTGCCTTTTTGAACCTGATAAGGAATTTCAGAGATGACCAGCTGCCATGTGCCGCCGGGTAGTTTTTCGACGCCCGTTGGCTCCCAGCTGCCATCCACCCAACCGTTCGAAAAACGGGCGCGAACCCGCATGGCGCCGCGTCCGCTGGCATAAGCAGCGCTGATAACAGCAGGACTATCAACCAGCACGCCACCCGTTGCAAAGTCAGGCCCACGCACAATGTCCATCAGTTGTTCATGGCTGGCTTGTGGCTCATCGATTAACAGCATCGCAGCATCGATAATCTCTGCGGCGTTGTGCGACGGAATGCTGGTAGCCATACCCACGGCAATCCCGCTTGCGCCGTTGGCCAACAAGTTCGGGAAAAGGCCGGGCATAACCTCTGGCTCTTCATCTTCGCCATTGTAGGTAGGTCGAAAATCGGTCGCGTTTTCATCCAGCCCGTTCATGAGCTCAATAGCCGTACGCGTTAACCGCGCCTCCGTGTATCGATAGGCCGCAGCATTATCGCCGTCGATATTACCAAAATTGCCCTGCCCATCGACCAAAGGGTAACGCAACGAAAAAGTCTGCGCGAGGCGCACCATCGCGTCATAGACGGACTGATCGCCATGCGGGTGATATTTACCGATAACATCGCCGACAACGCGTGCGCATTTCTTATAGCCGCTTGCCGGGTCGAGCTTCAAAAGGCGCATCGCCCATAGCAAACGCCGGTGAACAGGCTTAAGTCCGTCGCGCAAATCGGGCAGCGAACGCGCCGTAATTGTCGACATGGCGTAGATTAAATAACGCTCTGAAAGCGCCGCATCGAAAGGCGCATCGACTATGGCGTCAAACGGATCTTCTTCAGGGGCGTCAATAATGTCGGACATATTAGTCCCGATAGCGAGCCATTCTGCTGTCGCAAAGCAACGATTTCAGCAATCCACAGCTTAATGCAATTTTACTTTGACGGCGCATCGCCCAACCGAGACACAAAAGCGGCATTTTTGACGGCCAACGGTGCGCCTGCTAACGGGACCACGACTCCCAAACCAAGCTGAAAGCGTTTCTTATGATTCCACGTTATTCCCGCCCCGAGATGGTCAAAATTTGGGAGCCCGAAAACCGTTTTCGCATCTGGTTTGAAATTGAGGCGCACGCCACGGATGCGCTCGCCGAACGCGGCGTTGTGCCTGCTTCTGCCGCGCAGGCGTTGTGGGCTTGGTGGAATACCAACCCGACCATCGACGTTGCTGCAATTGACGCTATCGAGGCGGTTACCAAACATGATGTTATCGCGTTCCTGACGTGGGTTGCAGAACAAGTGGGCGACGAAGCGCGCTTCATGCATCAGGGCATGACATCATCCGACGTGCTGGATACGTGCCTTGCTGTACAATTGACTCAAGCGACAGACTTGTTGCTCGCGGACATGGATGCCTTGTTGGCGGCCATCAAAACCCGTGCAATGGAACATAAATTTACGCCCACCATCGGCCGCAGCCATGGCATCCACGCCGAGCCTGTGACCTTTGGCATGAAACTGGCGCAAGCATATGCCGAATTTGCCCGCGGTCGCGAACGCTTGGTCGCCGCCCGTGCAGAAATCGCTACCTGCGCAATTTCAGGTGCAGTTGGCACCTTTGCCAATATCGACCCTGAAGTTGAGGCACATGTTGCAGCAAAGCTTGGACTTGCGGTTGAGCCCGTGTCGACTCAGGTCATTCCGCGTGACCGCCATGCCATGTATTTCGCAACACTTGGTGTCATCGCGTCGTCGATTGAACGCCTTGCGACCGAAGTACGCCATTTGCAGCGCACGGAGGTGCTGGAAGCAGAGGAATATTTCTCGCCCGGTCAAAAGGGCAGTTCGGCCATGCCGCATAAGCGGAACCCAGTACTCACCGAAAATCTGACCGGTCTTGCGCGCATGGTGCGTGGCTATGTCACGCCAGCGCTTGAAAATGTCGCCTTATGGCATGAACGCGACATCAGCCATTCCAGCGTCGAACGCTATATTGGGCCTGACGCCACCATCACCCTTGATTTCGCGCTCGGGCGTCTGACCGGCGTCATCGACAAGCTGCTGATCTACCCAGAGCGTATGCAGAAAAACCTCGACCGCATGGGCGGGCTAGTCCATTCGCAGCGCGTGCTTTTGGCGCTGACCCAAGCTGGAATTAGCCGCGAGGACAGCTATCGCATCGTTCAGCGCAATGCGATGAAGGTGTGGGAATCCGACGGCGCAGAATCGCTGATGGAACTGCTCAAGGCCGACCCGGATGTCGCGGCAAAAATGGAAGCGTCAGAAATCGAGGATCGTTTCAATCTCGATTATCACTTCAAGCATATAGATACGATTTTCGACCGCGTATTCAGCTAATCAAGCAGCGTCGGTTCGCCGCACATTTAAGGAATAAACACTACCCCCTACCCAAAGGGGGAAAGTTTCCATAAGATGCGCCTGTAAAGGAGAGACCGCGCGATGCGATTTCTAAAAACGCTGATTTGGGTAACGATCATTGTCGGGTTGGTCGTTTTTGCGACCAATAACTGGACCCCTGTGTCCGTCAGCCTGTGGGGTGGCCTCCGTCTGGACACCAAATTGCCGGCCTTGGTCCTTGTCGCGTTTCTGCTCGGCTTCGTACCACTATATATTCTGCATCGCATGCAAATATGGCGGATGAAGCGGCGCATTATTACACTTGAAGGCAACCAGCGGGGCGTTTCATCCCCGCTGCCACCGCCTGTTCCCCCGCATCCAACATACAAGGCCGTGGACCCGATATGACCAACCCGATCTTCGTTGCAATCGACACCCCGTATCTGGACGATGCGTTGGAGCTCACACGCCGCATCAAAGGACAAGTCGGCGGCATAAAGCTTGGTCTCGAATTTTTTTGCGCGAACGGGCATCATGGCGTGCATGAAGTGCAGAAATTGGGCCTGCCCATTTTCCTCGACCTAAAATTGCACGATATTCCCAATACCGTCGCAAAGGCCATGCAGGCGATTAACGTGCTTGAGCCTGCAATCGTGACCATTCATGCCGCGGGTGGTCGTGCGATGATGGAAGATGCAAAGGCGGCGGCCGGTGCACATACAAAAGTGGTGGCGGTGACGGTACTTACCAGCCTCGACAACCATGACCTTAACCGCATTGGCGTGTCCGATAGTCCAGAGCTTCAGGTCGCCCGGCTTGCGGCGCTTGCGCAAGAAGCAGGCCTTGATGGCATCGTTTGTTCCGGCCATGAGGTGAAAGCGGCAAAGAAAGCATGGAAAGACGGTTTCTTCGTGGTCCCCGGCCTGCGCCCGGCTGGCGGCACTGCCGAAGACCAGAAACGCACTGTAACGCCCAGACAAGCCCGTGACGATGGTGCGAGCGTTCTGGTGATCGGAAGACCCATCACCAAAGCAGATAGCCCTGACGATGCTGCACGGGCGATTATGGGCACACTTTAAGTGCCGGACGATCCCGCACTAAAACTGACATCGATTGATGAAAGCAAAATCTTTGAACATCACCCTGAATAGGTTTCATGGTCTTGCTTCCAACATGAAAAATATGATGTTGAAACAAGTTCAGCATGACGGAAACGTTTTGGTTCGTTAACAACGATAGCATGCCAACACACATTAAAATCTGCGGCCTGAGCACCGAAGCCAGCGTTGATGCCGCCGCCAAAACTGGCGCGTCGCATATCGGCCTCGTCCATTTCGAAAAAAGCCCACGCCATGTTGCGTTGGATCAAGCGGCAGCGTTGCGGATGCGCGCGCCTGCTAACCTCAAGGTCGTGCTGTTGCTGGTGAATGCTGAACCGGGCCTTACTGCTAAGGCGATTGAAATTGTAAAGCCAGATATCTTGCAATTTCACGGGTCCGAAAGCGCGCAATGGTTGCGCGTGCTCAAAAGCGCTGTCGACATAGAAATCTGGAAGGCTTTTGGCGTGACGGATTCGGCATCACTTAAAAATGCCGACGAATATGTCGATGCCGCTGACCTGATATTGTTCGATGCACCAGCACAGGCCTTGCCAGGCGGTACAGGCGTGCGGTTCGATTGGTCGTTGCTCACCGAACATAAGCACAAGCTCCCTTGGGGACTTGCAGGCGGTCTGACCGCAGACAACGTGAAGGACGCTTTGCGCCAAACACGCGCGCAGTTGGTGGACACATCATCGGGGGTAGAATCTGCCCCGGGCATCAAGGATGTGGACAAGATTGCGGCCTTCTGCCAAGCGGTGCGCGACTATGACAACAACTGAACCTACACCAAACTCTTTCCGCAACCAACCTGACGAACGCGGCCATTTTGGCCAGTTCGGCGGGCGCTATGTGGCTGAAACGCTCATGCCGCTGGTGCTTGATCTGGAACGCGAATATCGTGCTGCACAACAGGACCCCGCCTTTGCTGCGCAGTTTGACGATCTGCTTGAACATTATGTTGGTCGCCCATCGCCGCTTTATTATGCCGAACGCTTGACCGAGGAAGTCCGTAAGACCGCTCCAGACGGCAAAGGCGCACAGATCTGGTTCAAGCGCGACGAACTGAATCATACCGGCGCGCACAAGATTAACAACTGCGTTGGACAGATACTGCTTGCCATTCGCATGGGTAAAACACGGATAATCGCAGAAACCGGCGCTGGTCAGCACGGCGTTGCCACCGCAACCGTCTGTGCGCGCTTTGGCCTGCCTTGCTTTATTTATATGGGCGCCAAGGACATTGAGCGGCAACAACCCAATGTGTTCCGCATGCGCTTGTTGGGCGCTGAGATCATTCCGGTGACCAGCGGCGCGGGTACGCTTAAGGACGCGATGAACGAAGGGCTGCGCGACTGGGTCGCCAATGTCCATGACACATTTTACATCATTGGCACTGCCGCTGGCCCGCATCCTTATCCCGAGCTCGTCCGCGATTTCCAAAGCGTGATCGGTAAGGAAGCGCGCACACAAATGCTGAGCCGCATCAACCGTCTGCCCGATTTGTTGGTCGCAGCGATTGGCGGCGGGTCGAACGCTATCGGCCTGTTCCATCCATTTTTGGATGACAAAGACGTCGAAATGCTGGGCATCGAAGCGGCGGGACATGGTCTTCAAAAAGAACATGCTGCAAGCCTTGCCGGCGGACGCCCGGGCATCCTCCACGGCAACAAAACCTATTTGCTGCAGGACGCAGACGGCCAGATCGCCGAAGCGCACTCAATTTCGGCTGGGCTCGATTATCCCGGCATTGGCCCCGAGCATAGCTGGCTCAAGGAAATAGGCCGCGTGCGGTATGATAGCGTAACCGACACAGAGGCCCTTGCCGCGTTCCAATTGCTGTGCCGCACCGAAGGTATCATTCCCGCACTGGAACCAGCCCACGCCATCGCCGCGGTTGAACGCGAAGCCAAGAAAATGGACCGTGACCAGATCATCCTCGCAAACCTGTGTGGACGTGGTGACAAGGATATTTTTACCGTGGCCGAGGCTTTGGGGACGACGATATGAAACAGTTGTCTTTGCTAGTCAAAGTGCTTCTTTTTTGGGCGCTCCTAATCGTTATCGGAATATTAGCTTATCATATCGGCGCAGATAACAGCCTGTCGTTGTCGCTAACAAAAATGCCGCCTGAAAGCTTTTCATGGGTCGTAATACTGGCACTTCTTGTCAGTTTACTAACTACATTTTTCAATAGCTCGCTTCGAAAGAAGTTTCGGAAATGACACGCCTCTCCACCGCCTTTTCGAAACCGCACCCTGCGCTCGTCGCCTTCATCACCGCTGGTGATGGCGACACCGCCGCTAATCTCGACGCGCTCGTCGCAGGCGGCGCGGACGTGATTGAGCTTGGCATGCCGTTCACCGACCCAATGGCTGACGGTCCAGCCATTCAGGAAGCGAATATTCGCAGCCTCAACGCTGGTACAACCACTGCGGATATCTTCGCGCTGGCATCTGCCTTCCGCAAACGCCATCCCAACACACCATTGGTGCTGATGGGCTATGCCAACCCCATGACGATCCGCGGCGGCGACTGGTTCGCGTCCGAATGCAATAAGGCTGGCGTTGATGGTGTCATCTGCGTCGACATT
The DNA here is from genome assembly GCA_002278855.1 of Sphingomonadales bacterium 28-55-16. Taxonomy (GTDB): domain Bacteria; phylum Pseudomonadota; class Alphaproteobacteria; order Sphingomonadales; family Sphingomonadaceae; genus Sphingorhabdus_B. The sequence goes on along the minus strand of NCGG01000004.1, from coordinate 50,837 downwards.
CCGCCTGAGGAAGACCCAGAGCTTGGCCCTGCCCTGCGCAGCGCTGGCATCGACCTTATCCGTCTGGCGACTCCGACTACTGACGTTGCACGGCTTCCGGCCGTACTCGATGGTGCCTCTGGCTTTCTGTATTATGTCAGCGTTGCTGGCATCACCGGCCTACAAGTGGCCGCGCAGACGAGCATCGATGAAGCCGTCGTGCGTCTCAAGGCCCAGACCGACTTGCCCGTCGCGGTTGGCTTTGGTGTGCGCACGCCCGAACAAGCCGCCAACATTGCGCGCGTGGCCGACGGCGTAGTTGTGGGTTCCGCCATTGTCGAACTGGTTGCCCAACATGGCGCCAACGCTGCTGGTCCCGTCCGCGATTATGTGGCATCCCTGAAGCACGCAATTGTCGAAGCCAGAAAGGCCTGAACATGAACTGGGTCACCCGCGTCCGGAACGCCATTCCCTTCATCACAAAGCGCGAGACCGCCGAAACACTCTGGCACAAATGCAAGGGTTGTGAGGCGATGATCTTCCTGAGGGAATTTGAAGAAAACCAGTCGGTCTGCCCCAAATGCGATCATCATGGCCGCATCGGTCCCGCAGAACGCTTTAGCGCCTTGTTCGATGACGACGATTATACTGTTTTGAAACCGCCCGTCGTCGGCGAAGATCCCCTGAAATTCAGAGATACCAAGAAATATGTCGACCGTATCAAGGCAGCGCGCCTTGCCACGGGGGAAACCGACGCGATGAAAACCGCGCGTGGCGAAATCAATGGGCAGACCGTTGTCGTCAGCGTGCAGGATTTTGCTTTCATGGGCGGGTCGATGGGCATGGCAGTGGGTGAAGCATTCATTGACGCGGTCAAGGCTGCGATCCGCGCGAAATGCCCTTATGTCATTTTTACGGCGGCTGGCGGAGCGCGTATGCAGGAAGGTATATTGAGCCTGATGCAAATGCCGCGTTCCACCGTCGCCATCCAAATGCTGCACGATGCAGGCTTGCCGTATATCGTGGTGTTGACCGACCCAACCACTGGCGGCGTCACGGCGTCTTATGCAATGCTTGGTGATGTACAGATTGCTGAACCAGGCGCGCTGATCGGCTTTGCCGGACAGCGGGTGATTGAACAGACCATTCGCGAAAAACTGCCTGAGGGGTTCCAGCGCGCCGAATATCTGCTTGAACATGGTATGATCGATATGGTCACCCATCGTCACGACTTGCGTGGCGTGTTGTCGCAACTCATCGGCTATCTCGCGCCGGAGAAAAAGGCAGCTTAACCCGATCTCGCGAAAACCACTTATTGCCATTCCCGCGTCCATGGGAGTGACAAAGGACAGCCCATGCCTGACCATGCCACATCCACTGACCCTGCCGTTCAGGCACAGCTTGACCGGCTGACCATGCTGTCGCCCGGCAAAGACGTATTGGGCCTTGAACGCATCGCAACATTGCTGGCTCGGCTTGGCAATCCGCATCATCACTTGCCACCAGTCTTCCATGTCTCCGGTACCAACGGCAAGGGTTCGACCTGTGCCTTTCTGCGCGGCGCGATTGAGGCGGCGGGGCTGACTGCGCATGTCTATTCAAGCCCGCATCTGGTGCGCTTTAACGAGCGGATCAGGGTTGCAGGGCGGTTGATTGCCGATCCAACCCTGTCCGCACTCCTGTCCGAAGTGCTCGACCATGCCGTAGGGCTGGAGGCGAGCTTCTTCGAAGTCACCACCGCGGTCGCCTTTTGTGCGTTTGCGCGGACACGGGCGGACGCATGTATCGTCGAAGTGGGCCTTGGCGGCAGATTGGATGCGACCAATGTGCTGACCAACCCCGTCGCATGCGGCATCGCTTCGCTCGGGTTGGATCATGAGGCGTTTTTGCTGGCGGCAGAAGACGGCGTGCCTGAAATGCTGCCGCTTGATCGCATCGCCTTTGAAAAAGCAGGGATTGCCAAGGCGGGAGCACCACTGGTAACGCAGAAATACACCACCTCAATGGCAAACACCATTGCGGCGCAAGGGGCCTTGCACAAAGCGATATTGCACGCGCGCGGCGAAAGTTGGGATGCTGCGGTGTATGACGGCCGCCTGCATTATCGCGATGCCGGTGGAGAGATCAACTTGCCCCTTCCCCGCATGACGGGAGCGCATCAGGCGGATAATGCGGCATTGGCTGTGGCGATGCTGCGGCATCAGTCGGCGATACACATCCCGGAGGCCGCGTTGTCTGCCTCTACGGAATCGACGCGCTGGCCTGCGCGCATGCAATTATTGGCCAATGGACCATTGACCGAGTTGTTACCTGAAGCTTCAAATATCTGGCTCGATGGCGGCCACAACCCCGATGCAGGCGCAGCCATCGCCAAAATATTGGAAAACGGACCGCCGGTGCATGTCATTATCGGCATGTTACAGAATAAGGACGCGCTTGGGTTCCTCACGCCATTTGCGCATAAAATTGAAACGCTGGCCGCTGTCCCGATACCGGGGCATGCGCATCACGATCCAGAAGACCTGTGCCATTTGGCGCAGTCCAGCCTGCACATCGCAGACGCGCGACCAGCGCACAGCGTCTCCGCAGCGCTGCAATGGCGCGCGGCACAAAAGGGAGCAAACAACGTCCTGATATGCGGCTCGCTATATCTTGCTGGTGAAGTTTTAAGGCTTAACGATCAGATCCCGGACTAAGCCACTCTCGTCGGCTGTCCCTTCCACGCCAGCAACCCGCCGGCAACCAACACCGCCGCAAACGCCCATATGAGATTGGCCGCAAACTCCAGCGGTTGCGACAACAGCAATCCGATCAGTCCCGCCACAATCAGCAAAAAGCCGAGGATACGCAGGGGACCAACCGGCTCCTTCATGGCCTTTTCATTGACCGTCTCAACTTGATGGATGCCTTGGACGACATAGCCTTTGCTCCACAACAGCCACAGCAAGAGCATGCCGGGGATCGCTGCCAGCACGGTGAAGCCCCAAAAACCAATCCAGCCGACATTTTCAGCAATGATGCCCGCTGGTCCCGCCATGAACGTCCGGCCAACGCCGGCGAAGGACGACAGCAGCGCAAATTGCGTCGCGGTATACGCGATGCTCGACAAGCCCGACAAATAAGTGGCAAACACCGTCAGGCCGATACCACTGGTCAAATTTTCCGTGCAAATCGCGGCCACCATCATCCAATAACTGTTGCCTGTAGCGGCCAAAATCATGAACATCACGTTGGAGAACATCATCAACAATCCGGAGATGAGCAACGCCCGGCCCATGCCGAGCCACAGGATGAACGGCGCGCCCAAGGCAGATCCAATAATTAACGCGCCAAAGCCCCATAATTTATTGGCCGAAATATAATCCAGATCAGAAAAGCCCAAATCAACGATCATCGGGCTTAACATCGCCTGCCCCATGGCGTCGCCAACCTTGTACACAAGCACAAAGCCAAGGATCAGGAATGCACCATGCCGTGTCAAAAATTCGCGGAACGGGTTCACCACTGCCTCGGTCAGCCACTGCTTTGGCTTCATACCCTCGACATGCGCAAATCGATCGACAAACTTGCCCGGGCCAGCCCATAACGCGCCAATAATGGCAGGAATGATGCAGAATGCGGTCAGGCCATAGGCCGTTGACCAGCCAAGCCCCAACCCCTCTTGCGAGGCAAAATAGATGGTCCCTGCACCCGCAATTAGGTTCCCAGTGCGGTAGCCGAATTGATTTGTCGCCGTGCCGTGGGCGAATTCTTCTTCTTCCAATATCTCAATACGATAAGCATCAATGACAATGTCTTGCGTCGCCGACAGAAACGCGGTGATCAGCGCCCATATTGCGAATAACCCCATGTCACCAGGCTGCGGATTGCTCGCGCCCAGTTGCCAGATCGAGACGAACAATAAGGCCTGCACAAAGAACAACCAGCTGCGCCGTTGGCCAAACAGCTTCGTAAGGATAGGCAGATGTAATTTGTCGACCAACGGGGCCCAGAGAAACTTGATGGTATAAGGAATACCCAACGCCACCGCAAAACCGATCGTCGCCGTATCTATCCCAACTTTCGCCAGCCAGAATGTCATCGTTGCAACAAGTAATGTCAGCGGAAAACCGCTGGAGATACCGAGCAAGAAGGTAATGACGGGATTTTTGCGCAGATAGGGCCGGAATGTAGGGACAGTGAGCGCTATCAATGGCAAAGCAAGCAAGATGCCCGCAAAAATGATAAAACGCATTAAATCGACTGACATGCGACCCCCTCCGATAATCTTCCAAACCATATGTCGGAGCCTGTAGAAACACGCTTAGCCGACAAGCGCTCTTCGCTGAAGCTCAGGGCGACGGTTATACACTCCAATTCGCTCTAAATCGATTTTCCTGAATGGCCAGTGACTTTTGAAGCAATATGCGTCAAAGGCGCGGACATGGTTAAACCTCCGTCAAAAGCACCTGCCCGTCCCACCAAGCCTCCGCGTCTGCGCTGGGACAGCAAACCGTCGCGCAAACCCAACCCCAATGCTGGCCCAAGCAAGGGCGCTTTGGAGCGCAAGGACGGCGAAGAACGCATTGCAAAGCTGCTGGCACGCGCTGGCGTTGCTTCACGTCGTGAAATCGAACGCATGATTGCCGACGGCCGCGTTACGCTGAATGATGAAAAGGTCGAAACCCCTGCAATATTGCTAAAATCGCTGCGCGGCGTGGCTGTTGATGGCAAGGCAGTGGGCCAACCCGCACCGACGCAACTGTACATGTTCCATAAGCCCGAGGGCTGCCTGACCGCCGAACGCGACTTTAGTGGCCGCAAAACTATATACGATGTCCTGCCGAAGGATTTGCCGCGCCTGATGCCCATTGGTCGGCTCGATTTGAATACCGAGGGCCTGTTGCTCCTGACCAATGATGGCGAGTTCAAACGGCAAATGGAATTGCCGTCAACGGGCGTTGAACGCACCTATCGCGCGCGCTGTTTTGGCGATGTCAGCCAGGATCAGCTTGAAGAGCTGATCCATGGCATTGAAATCGAGGGCGTGAAATATGGCAAAATTGACGCCAATCTGGAACGCCGCACAGGTCGAAATGGCTGGGTCGAAATGACGCTTACTGAAGGTAAAAACCGTGAAGTCCGCCGTGTTCTTGAACATCTGGGGCTTGAGGTCAGCCGGCTTATCCGCACGCGTTATGGCCCATTCGTACTGGGCGAACTTGCGCCCGGCACGGTTGGCGAGGTGCGCCGTGTTGACCTAATCGAATTTCGAAAGACATTGAAATAATGCGCATCATTTCCGGCCAGTGGCGCTCGCGCCCGCTGATCGCGCCAAAGGGCGATACAACCCGCCCCACCGCCGACCGCACGCGCGAGACATTGTTCTCAATGCTGACAAGCCGGCTTGGGTCATTTGAGGACCTGCGCGTACTGGACCTTTTCGCAGGCTCTGGCGCGCTGGGTATTGAGGCATTGTCACGCGGCGCTGCACATTGCACCTTTGTCGAACAAGACCATCTTGCGCTTGATGCGCTCGAGGCGAACATCAACAAGCTGGGTGCCAAGGACCGATGCGATGTGCGCAAATCGTCCGTGTTGTCGCTGGGCACCGCCATCAAGCCTGCCGACATCGTTCTTATGGACCCACCTTATTTAAGTGGCGCAGGCTCTGTCGCGCTCGACAAGCTTGTACGCTTTGGCTGGTTTGCGCCGTCAGCATGGATCAGCGTCGAAACCAGTATCAAGGAGGATGTCGAGGTAAAGGGTTTTACCGTCGACACCATCCGTAATGTCGGCAAGGCGCGGCTAACGCTTCTGCGACCTGAAGGAATTTAGCCGCGCACCTGCTTTGCTGCGTGTAATAGTTCCGCCAACGCACCGAACAGCGCTTGCGGTTCATCGCGCTGTTCCCTAACTGTTCGCTTTATGTCAGATATTCAGGTCCAGTCCGATCCTTCCGAAACAGAACCGCCATGGCTGCGCGGATTGAACGCGCCGCAACGCGAGGCTGTGCTTACCACCGAAGGACCGGTTTTGCTGCTGGCCGGCGCAGGCACGGGCAAAACTGCGGCGCTAACGGCACGCATGGCGCAGATTTTGTACACGCGCAAAGCATGGCCATCGGAAATTCTTGCGGTCACCTTCACCAACAAGGCGGCACGCGAAATGCGCGAACGTATCGGTGCAATGGTCGGATCAGCCGTTGAGGGGATGCCATGGCTCGGCACATTCCACAGCATTGGTGCAAAGCTACTGCGCCGGCATGCCGAAGTCATGGGTTTACAAAGCAACTTTACGATCATCGACACCGACGATCAGCTTCGGTTGTTGAAACAGCTCATCCAGTCCGAGGATCTGGATGAAAAACGCTTCCCCGCGCGCGGATTAGCCAGTCTGCTCGACAAATGGAAAAATGCGGGCAAGTCGCCTCCGGATCTAGACGCAGCAGACAATGAGGCCTTTGCCAATGGCAAGGGTCAGCACATGTACGCGCTGTATCAGGCACGCCTGCTTGCTTTGAACGCGTGCGACTTTGGGGACTTGCTGTTGCACGGTCTAAACCTGCTTAAAAACAACCGCGACATTCTCGAAAAATATCAGGCGCAGTTCAAATATATCCTCGTCGACGAATATCAGGATACCAACGCCGTCCAATATCTCTGGCTGCGACTGCTGGCGCAAAAGCGCAAAAATATATGCTGCGTGGGCGATGATGACCAAAGCATTTATTCATGGCGCGGGGCGGAAGTTGCCAACATCCTGCGCTTTGAAAAGGATTTCCCCGGCGCCAAGACGATTAAGCTTGAGCAAAATTATCGCAGTACGCCACATATCCTTGCGGCGGCTTCGGGGCTGATTGATGCCAACAGTACGCGGCTTGGAAAAACATTATGGACCGAGTTGGATGACGGCGAAAAAGTCCGTATCATCGGCGTATGGGATGGTCCCGAAGAGGCCCGCCGCGTTGGTGAGGAAATCGAGGCTCTGCAGTATAAGGGCGAAACCCTCGACGGCATTGCTATCCTCGTGCGGGCGCAGCATCAGACGCGTGAATTTGAAGATCGCTTCATACAAATTGGCGTTAACTATCGGATAGTTGGTGGTTTTCGTTTCTATGAGCGCGCTGAAATTCGCGACGCCATTGCCTATTTGCGCATCGTCAATCAGCCCGCCGATGACCTTGCGTTTGAACGGATTGTTAATGTTCCAAAGCGTGGCATCGGCGACAAAGCGGTTGAAAAAATCCACATCGTTGCGCGCGCCGAACGCGCCCCCTTATCGGTCGCTGCCGCGCGGCTTGTTGGAACAGATGAACTCACGGGCAAGGCACGCAAGTCGTTGGCCGATCTTGTGGTCGATATTGCCCGCTGGCGTGATGAGGCTACAACGATGTCGCCTGCCAATCTTACGCGGCTAATATTGGACGAGAGTGGCTACACCGCAGTCCTGCAAGCCGAACGCAGCACCGAAGCATCTGGCCGGCTTGAAAACCTGAACGAACTTGCCCGCGCGATGGAAGAATATGAAACGCTTGGCGAATTTTTGGAGCATGTCAGCCTCGTCATGGACAATGACCGCGGCGACACCGGCGCCAGTGTTACAATCATGACCATCCACGCCGCAAAGGGATTGGAGTATGACAATGTCTTCTTGGTCGGATGGGAGGAAGGCATTTTCCCGTCGCAACGCGCATTGGATGAAGGCGGCCTTGCCTCTTTAGAGGAAGAACGCCGCCTCGCTTATGTTGCAATTACCCGCGCAAAACGTAAATGCACCATCATCCATGCCGCCAACCGCCGAATTTATGGCCAGTGGACCAGCAGTATCCCTAGCCGTTTCATTGAGGAATTGCCGCTCGATCATATCGAGGCAGAACAGACCATGACAGGCGGCGCATCCTTATGGCGCGCCAATTGGAGCGAGCAATCCGACCCGTTCGCACATTTGGCAGCCGCCAACCAAGGCCGAAGCAACGCGCGTGGCCCTGGTTGGCAACGGGCCGCAACGTCGGGCGGTTTCAACCCCCGCCCCCAGCGCATGGCCGAAAACACCCGCAGCGCCGTCAGCCTTGGCAATAAGGGCAGAAGCGACCTCAGCATTGGTCTTCGTGTCTTTCATGAAAAATTTGGCTATGGCGCGATTGCGTTGATTGAGGGCAACAAGCTTGAGATTGATTTTGAGCAGGCCGGACGCAAACGCGTGATGGACAGCTTTGTCAGCTTGAGTTGAGAAGCGTCCCCAATCCGAAATGTTTTCTATGTAGATGCCACACCATAGGAAACTTTAAGATGTCCACGATCGAAACCGGCGATAGCACCTTGCTGTTTGTGATGGATGGGGGGTACCGGCAAGCCGGTTATGCCCATGCGCCGATGGCCGCTTTCCTCCGATAGATGAGCCCCGAAAGCCGAGGCGCTTGTCCGTGCCGGGCACGGCGTAAGTTCCTATGACAGGCACGGCTTTGGCTGGCCAGAGCAGGCATGGTATATTCGAAACCGACCGTGATCAGCTTATCTCGGACATACTGGCGTTTCTCAATTACGAAGAACCAAGATCGCAAGACCTAGAAAACCGCATCCTTAATCCCACATGACCAATGGGCGGATACTAAAAGACTGCTGCTAATCGGACATACGAAGGATGGTCTAGTAAAGACACCCTTTTTCAGCTTAAGGTTCAGCATGGACGCGGGAACTTCAAAAATCATCAGCGAGGCCAGAGCGGCGCTTCAGCGTCGCGATAGTGCGGGTGCTCGTCAATTGTTGGCAGAGCTTGCCGCCAGCGATATGCCTTGGTTGCTGCTTGCCCAAGCATGTAACTTGGCTGGTGATGTTGCTGCAGAAGAAGCCGCTTTGCAACGCCAGCTGGAGCTTGAACCCCGAAATCTTCCAGCTTTGATACTTTCCGGGGAATTAAAAGCACGAGTCGGCGACGACCGGGCAGCTAATGTGTTTTTTCAAGCTGCGCTTAATCAGGCCGGAGTGACACCTAACGTGCCCACTGCTCTGCACCCCATGCTTGATCGCGCGAGTAAATTTGTCGCCCAAGTGCAAATCAAGTTCGAGCAGCATTTGACTAACAGTTTGGAACAGTCTGGCCTTACCCGTGACGGCAGGGTTGGGACCGCAATTGATATGCTACTCGGCCGGAAGCAATTATATCTACAGCAGCCTTCCAGCTTTTACTTCCCCGGCCTGCCGCAGCGCCAATTCTACGAACGTGATGAATTTTCGTGGTTGGCCGAGGTCGAAAGGACTGTGCCTGACATGCAAGCGGAACTGCGCGCGATATTGGCGGAAGGCCAGGATTTTGCACCTTATGTCGAAGCTTCAAGCGATCGACCGAGAGCCGCCAATCCGCTGATCAACGATCCAAGTTGGGGGGCCTATTATTTTTGGCGCAATGGAAAAATCGTAGCAGAAAATGCGGCCCGCTGCCCTGCGACGATGTGGGCTTTAGAGCAAGCGCCGATGCCGCTAATCGACCAACGGTCACCGATTGCGTTATGGTCGCTGCTAAAGCCTGGCACGCATATTCAACCGCATCATGGCCTTTTGAACACCCGCCTAATCTGCCACATTCCATTAATAGTCCCGCAGGGTTGCGCCATCCGCGTCGGCAATGAAACACGCAGCTGGCGTGAAGGCGAAGCGTTGATTTTCGATGACAGTTTTGAGCATGAGGCTTGGAACAAAAGCAACGACACCCGCGTCATTTTGCTATTCGAAATATGGCGTCCAGAAATATCGCTTGAGGAACGGGCGGCACTGACCACGATATTCGGAACGATAAACGATTATCAGGGCGTGCCAGAAGATGCAGGTTGACGATCACAGACAATAACTGTGATCTTTGTCAGCAAATAGATGTCCCTGCATTGCACTTGGGTGCGCAAGCCGATAGGCCCTACGGAATGTCTGACATGACCCTAGAAATTCATCCGTTAAAAATCGCTGACTTCCGCTTTTACTGGATGGCGCGCTTTATGGCGGTACTTGCCACCATGGGGATGGTGGTTGTTATCGGCTATCAGGCCTATGATATCGCCCGCAGTGATTATGGCATGTCCATTCGCGAGGCGTCGTTGCAACTGGGCCTATTGGGGCTGGTGCAGTTTGTGCCATTGGCACTGTTGACGCCCGTAGCCGGATGGGCCGCAGACCGATGGGAACGGCGGACGGTTGCGCGGCTCGCCAATAGCATCGACATGATGGTTGCGCTCGCTTTGGGTTGGCTCACCTATATTGATGAACTTACATTGCCGATGTTGTTTTGTTTCGCCGCATTGCATGGTGTGGCGCGTGTATTTGTCGGGCCATCGATGTCGGCAATTGGCCCGAATATCGTGCCGCCAGCATCGCTGCCACGCGCGATTGCTTTAAGCTCAATCGCTTGGCAGATCGGTTCGGTCATTGGCCCTGCGGCAGGCGGCTTAATGTTCGCGGCAAGCCCGTCACTGCCCTATTGGGCGTCGGCGGGCCTCATGCTCATGGCGACAATCAGCCTCAGCTTCGTGCGGCCTGTCTATCCGCCGCCGATGGAAAGAAAAATCCACCCCATCCGGCAAATGGTCGACGGCATGCGCTACACTTGGTCGGAACGCTTCTTACTGGGCGCGATCACGCTTGACCTGTTTGCCGTGTTGCTGGCGGGCGCGACTGCAATGCTCCCCGTCTATGCGCGCGACATATTGATGGTGGGACCGGACGGGCTCGGACAGCTACGCGCTGCGCCAGCCATTGGCGCTTCGATCGTAGCTTTGATGCTGACCTTCCGGCCGCTCCGGCACAATGTCGGCGCAAAAATGCTCTGGGCCGTGGTCATATTCGGCATTGCGACCGTCGGTTTCGGCCTGAGCCATGAAATCGGTGCCCGCATATTTGGTGACGCGCGTATTGGTCTCCTCAATATGGGCGCAGGCATGGCGGTGGCTTTGGTCATGCTTGTTATACTTGGCGCTTCGGATATGCTGTCAGTCTATGTCCGCTCATCGCTCGTGCAATTGAACACGCCCGACGATATGCGCGGCCGTGTGAGTTCCGTATCTGGCCTCGCCATTTCCGCATCGAACGAACTGGGCGAATTGCAATCGGGCGTGGCCGCCGCAGCGCTTGGGCCCATCGGCGCGGTTGTATTTGGCGGCGTTGGTGCCATATTCGTTACAGCAATTTGGGCAGGGCTATTCCCCGAGCTCAAAAACGCGCGTACATTCGAACCGCAATATAGAGGAAAAAGTCCATGAAAGCACAATCGATCCTCGAAACCATCGGCAACAGCCCGCATATCCGCATGGCACGTATGTTCCCGAATGCGGAGGTCTGGATTAAATCGGAACGATCGAATCCAGGTGGGTCGATTAAGGACCGCATTGGCCTTGCGATGATCGAAGCCGCCGAAAAGGATGGCAGCCTGAAGCCTGGCGGTACAATCATTGAGCCAACCTCTGGCAACACCGGCGTTGGCCTTGCTATGGTGGCGGCGGTCAAGGGCTATAAGCTCATCCTCGTCATGCCCGAATCCATGTCGTTGGAACGCCGCCGGTTGATGTTGGCTTATGGCGCGTCATTTGACCTGACACCGCGCGAAAAGGGCATGAAAGGCGCGATTGAACGTGCACTTGAGCTGGTATCGCAAACCCCGAATTCATGGATGCCGCAGCAGTTTGAAAACCCGGCCAATATCCATGTCCATGTGCGCACCACGGCGCTGGAGATTTTAGAGGATTTTGCTGACACCCCGATTGATGTGATGATCACCGGCGTCGGTACGGGCGGGCATATCACGGGTTGCGCCGAAGTCTTGAAAAAAGCGTGGCCAAGTTTGAAAGTGTTTGCGGTCGAACCAACTTTGTCCCCCGTGATCAGCGGTGGCCAGCCAGGCCCACACGCCATCCAAGGGATTGGCGCAGGGTTTATTCCGGCCAATTTGCACACCGCGTTACTCGATGGCGTTATTCAGGTAGACCCTGAAACAGCTAAGGAACATGCGCGGCGAGCTGCACGCGAAGAAGGCATGCTCGTGGGTATATCCTCCGGTGCAACGCTTGCCGCGATTGCGCAGAAGCTGCCAGAGCTGCCAGCGGGCAGCCGTGTGCTTGGCTTCAATTATGATACGGGTGAGCGCTATCTGTCCGTGCCGGACTTTTTGCCGGTCGAGTAACCAAAAAATGCCGGGACTCATCATCCCGGCATTTTGTTATCTATCGCTTTTGGCGATCCTTACGCCGCTGCGAACATTTCCGGCGTGAGCGCCATAATGGCTTCGCTGCCCGCTTCAATTTTACGACGCAACGCGCCGCAATCTGGCATATGCCGCTCCGCAAAATAGCGCGCGGTCACCAGCTTGGTTTCGTAAAATGACGCATTGCTAACACCTGTTGCCAATGCCTTTTGCGCGCTCTGTGCCATACGCAGCCATTGCAGGCCAAGCGCAACTATGCCCATGATATGCATATAATGATGCGCGCCCGCGCCGATGTTGTTGGGGTTTGCCATGCCATTTTGCATGAACCACATTGTTGAAGCCTTCAAATCACCATTGGCTTTTTCAAGACGGTTGGCCAGATCCGCCAGCGGCCCATCTTTCGCAGCAGCGCATTCCTCATCGACAATTTTGAAAAGTGCCTGAATAGCACGGCCGCCATTTTGGGCCAGTTTCCGGCCAACAAGATCCATCGCCTGCACGCCGTTGGTGCCTTCATAGATCATGGCGATACGGGCATCGCGGACATATTGTTCCATGCCCCATTCAGCGATGTAGCCGTGACCGCCATAGACTTGCTGCGCGTTGGTCGCGACTTCATAGCCCTTGTCGGTACCATAGCCCTTGATGACAGGTGTCAACAGCGACAGCAGGTCGTCCGCCATTTGGCGTTCTTCTTCGGTCTGCGCATGGTGCAACAAATCGGCCTGCAATGCGCCCCACAAACACAATGCACGCATGCCTTCGGTAAATGCCTTTGCGTCCATCAACATCCGGCGCACGTCGGGGTGGACGAACAGCGTGTCCGCCTTTTGCTCAAGGTCTTGCGGACCAGTCAGCGCACGTCCCTGCCGGCGGTCTTGCGCATAATGCACGGCATTTTGGTAAGCGACTTCGGCAACACCAAGGCCTTGCTGACCAACGCCCAAACGCGCAATGTTCATCATGATAAACATGGCTGCGAGGCCTTTATTTTCTTCGCCGACCAAATAGCCGGTCGCACCATCGTAATTCATGACGCAAGTTGCGTTGCCGTGAATGCCCATCTTATGTTCGATTGAACCACAAGATAAAGTGTTGCGCGCGCCAAGCGAACCGTCGTCGTTCACAAGGAACTTCGGCACGATGAACAACGATATGCCTTTGACACTGTCCGGTGCGCCGGGGGTCTTGGCCAGCACGAGTTGAATGATGTTTTCGGTCAGGTCATGCTCGCCTGAGGAGATAAAGATTTTAGTACCCGAAATCGCATAGCTGCCATCTGCATCCGGCACAGCCTTAGTGCGGATAAGACCCAGATCGGTTCCGCAATGCGGTTCGGTCAGGTTCATTGTACCGCCCCATTTGCCCGAAATCATATTCGGCGCATATTTGGCCTTCTGTTCTTCGCTGCCCTTAACCAAAATCGCAGACACCGCGCCTTGGGTCAGGCCGGGATACATGGCAAACGCCATATTGGAGCTTGCCATCAACTCCTCAAAAGCCATGGAAACGATGTGCGGCATACCCTGTCCACCAAACTCTAATGGGGCCGACAATGTGCCCCATCCGCCCTCGCAAAAGAGTTTGTAGGCTTCCTTGAAGCCATCTGGCGTAGTGACGCTACCATCTTCATGCCGAGTACAACCCTGCAAGTCGCCCACTTGATTTAATGGAAAAAGCACACCCTCTACAAACTTAGCGCCTTCGGTCAGGATCGCGTCGATCATATCGGTGCTCGCGTTTTCGAAACCCGGCAGATTGGCAAAGCGTTCAACACCCAATACTTCGTTGAGAATGAACTGCATGTCGCGGACTGGAGCGGTATAGCTTGGCATTTTTGATCCTTACAGGTGCAGTGGGTTTTCGGTTAAGCGGCCGCAGATTTTTCCGCGGCCTCTACCTTTTCTACCGTTGAAACAAATTCAGTAAGCTCTTTTATTGCGCTTTCAATGTCATCGCGCTGCGACTTCAACAAATTGATCCGATCGCGGCATTTTTCAATGGTTACCCGCCGTTGAATATTGCGGCCGTCATTCAGATCATACAGATCTATCATCTCGCGGATTTCGGCGAGGCTGAAACCAACACGCTTTGCGCGCAATATCCATGCGAGCCGGGCCCGATCACGCGTCGAATATATCCTTGCGAGCCCCATGCGTTCAGGAGAAATGAGCCCCTGATCTTCGTAAAAACGCAATGCCCGTGCTGTTACCTCAAATTCGAGGGATAGGTCGGATATCGTGAACGAATCCCGATTAAAGGCATCCGGCGTCTCGATGGTCGCATCCGTCCGCTTTTCGTCACGCGTAAAAGATTCCATGGCGCCTTCCCTCTTCGTTGCACTAGCGTCACTACTTTACGTTAGCGTAAACGTCAATCGCGGAAGTGGAGGCTTTTGGCGCGATGACAGTGCATCAAGTGGATGGTTCTGGTGGAAAAATCTCAGCAGCTTTAGACGTTGCAGCAGGCTGGGCGTTGCTGGCGTCCTCAAGCGGTACGCTTGGGGCCAATAATGATGGCTCACCGACAGGCTTTGGTTCAGGCCGTTTAACCGGGGTTGCAACGTCCTTTAGAACAAAAACTTCTTGGTCCATTTGCGTTATGCCGAATAAGGCCTTGGCAAATGCAAGTGGCAATCGAATGCACCCATGCGATGCGGGATAGCCCGGCAAATATCCGCCATGAATTGCAATGCCATCCCATGTCAGCCGCTGCATGAAGGGCATCGGTGCATTGCTGTAGAGATTAGACTTATGATCGACGTTTTTCTGCAGTATGGTAAAAAAACCGGTGGGTGTTTCCTTGCCCTTCTTTCCGGAAGAAATGGTACTAAAACCAATCAGCTTGTCGTTCTGGAAAACATAAATTCTCTGGATATCAAGGACCACGACAATTTTCATCGGCCCTTCGTAAACATCTTGGGCAACCCAAACAAAATCTCCGGGTTTTAGCGCATCTACTGGCCCTTTTTTCTGCGGCTTCGGCTTCGGCTTTGGCGTCGATGGAGCTGTTGTTGATGCGGGCGGTGCAGCCGGCGGCGCTTGCGCCGTTGGAACCGCAACAATCTTGTCGGCAGGAGCGATAACGGTGTTCTGCAGTTGCGGGGTCGGCACAGGCGCAACCTGCCCCGACGGTTGGGACGCCCAAATAGCTGTCGGCGTTATGATAGCTATGGCAACCGCAAAAATGCCGTGCAATGCGCAAATGGACGCGCCGAACTTCATTGGATTGCCCCCGGACCGAAAATCTATGCAGCTAAAGTGCTGCTTCTCGCTCTTCAGTAGCAAGAACCATGTGAACATTCGATGGCAAAATTGACGACGCGGACGAAATATGTTGCGTCGCGCAATGCGCTTAACTGTCCTTGTTTTGCGTCCAAATGCCAAGACTGCCCTGTTTAAATCAAGTTTTGCGCCCTATCTCGTAGAAATGGAAATAGGTCGTAGGCAGTTTATTCATTCCGCATTGCTAGGCGCGAGCTTGCTCACTGTACCGTCAAAGGCATCGGACATAATATTCGTACCTGGCACTGGACAGGCTGTAGCAGATCCTTCGCAACGCCTGCTGGAGCGGGCAAAAGCGGCATTGGCCACGCACGCATCGCGTATTCGCAATCATGACCTTTTGGCGATTGCCGACTTTTCAAAACCTTCGCGTGATCCGCGCTTCTATGTTGTTGACCTCCGCAATGGCCAATCGACACCCTATCTGGTTGCCCATGGAAAAGGTTCCGACCCCCATCATAGCGGTTGGGTCCAGAATTTCTCAAATGTAAATGGCTCTGAAGCTACATCTGCCGGCAGCTACCTGGTTGGCGAAACCTATATTGGCCAATATGGCGAATCGCGTCGTTTGGTTGGACTGGACCCCGAAAATGATCAGGCAGAGGCGCGCGCGATTGTGATCCATCCAGCGTGGTATGTGAATCAGTCGCTTATCCGCGAGCAAGGCAAGATTGGGCGGAGCCAAGGGTGCTTTGCCTTTGCCAAGGAAGACATCAATATCATTTTGGAGCGCGTCGCGCCCGGATGCCTTCTATATGCCGACAAGGTATAACGTCAGCCCCGATTGCCGGATTTAAACACACCGCAGATTATCCGCTTACCGCTATTGCCGCTTGGGTCTGTTTTATAATCGTCGGCTTTTTCATGAATAACCAACGCTCCACCATCCGCGTCCAATAGGCCCGATGGCCCTGAAAGCATGAAATCCGATAATTTATATTCAAGCGTGATTTTGCGGTCAGCAGCCGCATCGACATTCGGCAGATCACCATGATGCGCGCCCATTGGGTTATCACGCCCATGCTGTTTCATATCGGGGTTCCAATGTGGTCCAGCGCTTGTGAAGTCAGGCCCCTGGCATTTGCCAACCGCATGAAGATGCATGCCATAAGACCCGGCCGCTGGTGCTTCCGCAGAAAGGCTAAGGAAAGTGCCGTCCTTGCGCTGCGATATCGTCGCTACGCCGGCCCAGCTGCCGTCGGCACGCGCAAGATCCGCCGTGATAACCTCCGAGACCTCAACGGCTTTAGCTGATTGCATAGTCGTGCAACCGGCAAGAATGGGAAGGATGAAGATCGGCAGATAGTTGCGCATGATGCACTCCGGATAATAGACGTTATGGCTCAGCATAACATCAACGGGGTAACACTCAATTTGTTTCGTGGGTTCAGCGCCGCCACTGATCGGGCACTACCCCTTGCGCAAATAATAACGCCGTCAGATCATTGCGTCGTACCGCAAAATTTGCCGCTGCCGCGAGCTGCGGCCGTGGATGATAGCCCACGCCAAGTCCATCGCCGCGCACGGCGGCGGCAATCATTGGCAAATCATTCGCGCCGTCACCTACGGCAATCGATGCGTCCAGATCGATGCCTTGTTTGATCGCTGCGGACATTAAGACGGCCTCTTTGGTCGAAGCATCAACAATATCGCCCGCCAACCCTCCGGTTAAACGTCCATCTTTGATTTCAAGCACATTGGCATGTACCTCCTCAAAACCAAGCAAGGTGGCGACGGGTCCGGTAAAGCTTGTGAAACCGCCAGAAACCAAAACAGCATGCGCGCCCCAACCCGTCATCGTCCGCACAAGAATTTCAGCGCCAGGCATCGGCCGAACACGTTCCCGCAAGCATTGCGCGATGACATTCTCATCGAGCCCAGCCAGCAACGCAACCCGCGCTTTCAATGCCTCAGCAAAATCAAGCTCTCCCGCCATGGCGCGCTCGGTAATCGCTGCAATCTGTGGCTTAATGCCTGCAAAATCTGCAAGTTCGTCGATGCATTCGACCGTAATCATGGTGCTGTCCATATCTGACACCAAAAGCATTTTGCGCCGATTATGGCCGCTTTGAACGACGACGTCGCAACAATCTTCTAAATCCAATAAGGCTGCGCGCGCGCGCGCAACATCCCCGTCAAAAGCAATATCGACGGCCTTTGCTTCCGACAACCAACGGACAGCATCAGGAACACAACCAACAACAGCCAATCGATCATTAACCTCGGAAATTATGCCGCTTTCCAATGTGTCTGCTGCTATCAGGGTACAAATGGGCATTTCGAATCCTCAGAATATGGTCGCGCTTATTGCGGGTCCGACCGCGAGCGGCAAGACGGCATTAGCGCTGCACCTTGCCAAAACAGGCAATTTTGTCGTTATCAACGCCGACAGTGCGCAAGTTTATTCAGACCTACCGATCCTAAGTGCCCAACCGACGGTAGAAGAGCAATCCAGCGTGCCGCACCATTTGTTCGGCTATCTTGATGGCGTCACGCCCTGCTCTGCTGCGCGCTGGGCAACCGATGCCAAGAAGGTTATTGCACACGCCCATGCGGCGGGCATGACGCCGATCTTGGTTGGCGGCAGTGGGCTGTACATCCGAACCTTGCTTGATGGCATTGCGCCGATCCCTGAGGTTGCGCCTGAACTGCGCACGCACATACGCGCGCTGCCAATTACAGAAGCTTATGCGGCGCTTCAACATCATGACCCGCAAGTTGCCGCGACCTTGGCGCCCACGGACATCAGCCGCATCACGCGCGCACTGGAGGTTGTGCAAAGCACCGGACGCAGCATATCCGAATGGCGCAAGGCGAAAACCGGAGGCATAAGCGATGCCATCACGCTGCGCCCATTGCTTCTGCTGCCGCCACGTGATTGGCTCTACAAAAGGTGCGATGTGCGTTTTGAGATGATGATGGCGCGCGGCGCAGTGGCTGAAGTCGAAGCGCTGCTTATGCGGGACCTGCCGCAAGATGCGCCGGTCATGCGCGCCATCGGCGTACCTGAGATTTCAGCCTATCTCAAAGGCACTTTGCCCCGCAACGAAGCCATTACCCTTGGCCAAATTGCGACGCGGCAATATGCAAAGCGCCAATTCACCTGGTTCCGAAACCAGGCGCCTCCTGCTTGGCCGCGCATTGAATCAGAAATAAATGATTCAAATATAGATGATTTTGAAATATTATTTCAATGAATGTATTTGACAAGCCATTTTCTAATCACTAGCTAGCCCGCTCTTGCTTACCCTATTGCAGTGCAGCATAGGCGGGCGGCTTAAAGAATAAGGACCCAACCGTGCCCGAAAAATCCGGTGCAGAAATATTGATCGACACCCTGATCGAACAGGGCGTGGACACCGTGTTCGGTTACCCCGGCGGCGCCGTGCTGCCCATTTACGATGCCTTGTTTCAGCAGACAAAAATTCGGCATGTTCTTGTCCGGCATGAGGCTGGCGCCGCGCATGCTGCCGAGGGCTATGCGCGCTCCACCGGAAAGCCCGGGGTTGTGTTGGTTACCTCAGGCCCCGGCGCTACCAATGCGGTCACGGGCATTGCCGATGCGTTTATGGACTCCATCCCGCTTGTCGTCCTAACGGGTCAGGTGGGGACCAACCTTATTGGTACAGATGCTTTTCAGGAAGCCGACACCGTTGGCATCACGCGGCATTGTTCGAAACATAATTATCTTGTGAAAGACCCCGCCGATCTTGCGACTGTGGTGCGTGAAGCTTTTGCGATCGCCACCAAAGGACGGCCAGGCCCCGTTGTCATTGATATCCCAAAAAATGTTCAGGTGGCAACCGCGGCAACCGACGTAAAGCGTCCCGCCCGATCACGCTTCACGTATGCCGGTGAGGCGGACTATGCGGAAATCAACCGCGCGGTGGAATTGATCGCCAACGCAAAAGCGCCGATATTCTACACAGGCGGCGGCATCATCAATTCCGGGCCAGCCGCCAGCGAAGCGCTACGTGCGTTGGCCGAACTCACCGGCGCCCCTGTTACATCAACCCTGATGGGCCTTGGCGCCTATCCTGCCTCGGGTGAGGCATGGCTTGGTATGCTGGGCATGCATGGCACATATGAAGCCAATATGGCGATGAACCAATGTGACGTCATGATATGCCTCGGCGCACGCTTTGACGATCGCGTCACTGGCCGGCTAGATGCTTTTTCGCCAGACAGTATCAAAATCCACGTTGATATCGACCGAAGCTCCATCAACAAGACGGTTCGCGTCGACCTACCTATCGTCGCAGATGTCGGCATGGCTATCCGTCAAATGGTCGATGTCTGGAAAGGCCGGAAATACAAAAAGCAGCGCCTTGATGAATGGTGGGCGCGGATTGCGGGCTGGCGGGCAGTCGACTGCCTCAGCTATCCCGGCAGCACGCAAGAAATCATGCCGCAATACGCAATTGAACGCCTGTTTGAAGCGACCAAGGACAAGGCACCGATCATTACCACCGAGGTTGGTCAGCATCAAATGTGGGCTGCGCAGCATTTCCATTTTGATGCACCAAATAAGTGGCTGACAAGCGGTGGATTGGGCACCATGGGCTATGGCCTACCTGCCGCCATCGGCGCCCAAATGGGCGATCCAGACGCACTGGTGATTGATATTGCCGGTGAAGCATCGATCCAGATGAACATTCAGGAAATGGCGACAGCGACCCAGTACCGCTTGCCTGTGAAGGTCTTCATACTGAACAACGAGTGGATGGGTATGGTGCGCCAGTGGCAAGAGCTGACCTATGAAAGCCGCTATTCCGAAAGCTATTCGGACAGCTTGCCCGATTTCGTTGCGCTAGCTGAAGCTTATGGCTGGAAAGGCATTCGTTGCGATGACCCCGCCAAGCTGGATGACGCCATTGCCGAAATGCTGAATTTTGACGGCCCGGTCATGTTCGACTGCCGCGTGCACAAAACTTCAAATTGTTTCCCGATGATCCCGTCAGGCGCTGCGCATACAGATATGATCCTAAGCGCGGACCAAGTATCGGGCACCATGGACGACGAAGCAAAGGCGCTCGTATAATGCATATTCAACAAGAGCTCACCGAGCGGCATGTTTTGACACTGACCGTAGATAATGAAGCGGGCACGCTCGCGCGCATCGCAGGCATGTTTACATCGCGTGGCTACAATATCGACAGCCTCACGGTCGCCGATATCAGCGAAGACCATACAACTAGCCGGATCACGATTGTCACCAAAGGCCCGCCACCGGTCATTGACCAAATCATTGCGCAATGCGAACGGCTAATCCCAGTCCACAAAGTCACGGATCTGACAGAGGCGGGACCACATGTGGAACGCGAGCTCGCACTGGTCAAAGTCAGCAGCACCGGCGATCAACGGGTTGAGGCCATGCGCCTTGCCGACATCTACCGCGCGCGCGTTATCGACGCGACCACCAACAGCTTCATTTTTGAAATTACCGGCGGACCGGAAAAGATCGACACTTTTGTAGCACTTATGCGCGAAGTTGGTCTTGTTGAGGTAGGCCGCACCGGGATTGTCGGCCTCATGCGTGGAGCCGATGCGAGTTAAGATATTCATCGAAAAAGGGACGGACGAATGAAAGTATATTATGACGCAGATTGCGACTTGGGCCTTATCAAGGACAAAAAGGTCGCGATTGTAGGATATGGCAGCCAAGGCCACGCCCATGCGCAAAATTTGCGCGACAGTGGCGTAGCAGATGTCGCTATCGCACTGCGCACAGGTTCAGCCACTGCCAAAAAGGCAGAAGCCGCCGGTTTCAAGGTGCTGGCGAATGCGGACGCTGCGGCGTGGGCGGATATTCTTATGGTGCTTGCCCCTGACGAGCATCAAGCTGCCATTTACGCAGACGATCTGCACGCAAATATGAAGCCCGGCGCGGCTTTGGCCTTTGCCCATGGCCTCAACATCCATTTCGGCCTGATTGAGCCACGCGCAGATATCGACGTGATCATGATTGCGCCGAAAGGCCCGGGCCATACCGTACGCAGCGAGTATCAAAAGGGCGGCGGCGTGCCATGCCTGATCGCAGTTGCGCAAGATTCCAGCGGCAATGCCCATGACATTGCACTTGCTTACGCCAGCGGCGTTGGCGGCGGACGCAGCGGCATCATCGAAACCAACTTCCGCGAAGAGTGTGAAACCGACCTGTTTGGTGAACAGGCCGTTTTGTGCGGTGGCATTACCCACCTCATCCAAGCTGGCTTCGAAACCCTTACCGAGGCAGGCTATGCGCCAGAAATGGCCTATTTTGAATGCTTGCATGAAACCAAGCTGATCGTCGACCTTCTATATGAAGGCGGCATCGCCAACATGCGTTATTCGATTTCGAACACCGCAGAATATGGTGACATCACCACGGGTCCCCGGATCATCACTGACGAGACCAAGGCCGAAATGAAGCGCGTTCTCGCGGACATTCAATCGGGCCGTTTCGTTAAGAATTTCGTGCTTGATAACCGCGCGGGTCAGCCAGAGCTGAAGGCCGCACGCAAGGCCGCTGCGGCGCACCCCATTGAAGAAACGGGTGCAAAGCTGCGTGCGATGATGCCTTGGATTGCAAAGAATAAGTTGGTGGATCAAGCGAAGAACTAATCGCTTTTTCCTAGCTTGACTCATTTGGGGGAGGCATCGACACTGATGCCTCCCCTTTTTGCTATCTGGAGCAAAGTTATGCGTAAGCTTTTATATGCCCTTCCCCTTCTGTTCGCTGTGCCGCTCATCGCGCAAAGTGCACCTGTCGTGCCCGGCGCAAAGGACGTTGCCCGCGTTACCGCTGGGACCTATAATACCGACCCAGCACACACGCTCATCGGGTGGCGCGTGAGCCATTTTGGCTTCAACGATTATTTCGGCATTTTTGGCGATGCCACCGGCACGCTGATACTTGATCCAGCCAAGCTGAACGCGGCCAAGGTCGATATCACAATCCCCATCGGCAAGGTTACCACCGCAAGTGCAGGCCTGACTGGCCATTTGCTGCGCGCTGGTAAGGACGGCGGCAAGGCAGACTTTTTTGGGCCAGCTCCAGCGGATGCGAAGTTCGTCTCAACCGGCGTCGTGGCATCGGGGACAACCGCCAAAATTACCGGTGACCTCACGCTGAATGGGGTGACGAAACCAGTCGTGCTCGACACCAAATTTTCGGGTGCGGGCAACAACCCGTTTAACAAGAAAGCCACTGTCGGCTTTCACGCAACAACAACCCTTAAGCGGAGCGATTTCGGCGCAAACTACGCCATTCCCTTCGTGTCAGACGAAGTTAAATTGGACATCAGCGTAGCGTTTGAAAAGGCGATTTAAGCCGTACACCAATCTCACGCAAAGCCGCAAAGTTAAGAAGTGGATTCCTTCTGCTTTGCGGTTCTGCGCGAAATATGCCGAGTGCACCGCACATTGCGACAAAATCTCTAGTAATCAACGACCTATTTCCTACGACTGCTCAAAAATTTGACATTTATGACAAATAATGACATTTTCTCTGGTCCGAAAAACAGTAAATCGGAATGGGAAACCTATGATTGAGTTACCTAAAATCGAAAAAAATGCGGTATTTGGCGGATACGCCAGTACGACTGATGACATTGGCGGAGTAATGTCATCGCTTGCCTCGCAATGGCGTCCGCGAGATCTTGGGAAAGATTACATAACGGCGTATAAACTGAACCAATATCGCGAGGCCAATCCCAATTCACCGACTTGGTACGCCGACTTTTTTGGACTTTAAATTCTCATTTTAGATGTCTTTCCCTGAAGTCATTTCCGATGGCTTCAGGGAATATCCGCTTTTGGGAGCGATCAATGCGCTACGCGTTACGTCGAACAGCTCTACTGTTTCTTTTGCTCGGAAATACCCCCCCGGATCAAAAGCCGAATGACATAATCGTCACCGCGCCAGCGCGCGTACCTAAAGAACTCAAAAAACAAACGCTAAATTTCGTAAGAACAGTTTCAGATACAGCAGAGCAAATACAATTGTCCCGCCGTGATGATCCGTTTTGCGTTAGGATCGCGGGGCTTGATCCCGCATATCATGCCTTGATACGAACAAAAATTCGCGATGCTGCGAGAGTAGCAAATTCTCAAAAAGAGGCTCCGGAAGGATGCAAACCTAATATAGTTGTTATATTATCAATAGATGGTGACGCACTTATGGAGGCCTTAAAACACAAAAAGCCTTCCATTTTTAACGAACAACCACTCCAAAAATTTAATGAGCTGTTTCGGTCAAAAAAGCCAATAAGATGGTGGCATGTGAACGAAAGGCAAGAGTCAGCCACTGATATACCGGTGGATGCGGCAACTTTCCAACCTAAGGCAAGCTTGATTTCAAGCGGCGTGGAGGTTGATCTTAAATCTACAGTTATCGTTGTCGATGTAAGTCAGTCCAATGGATATCCATTGGAGTCTTTGGCGAGCTATATCTCCATGATCGCATTTGCGCAGATCAAAGGGTCGAAGGTAGATATTGACAGTAATTTATCGATTTTGGGCATGTTCAACGATGCTAAGCCGCGCATTGCGGCGCTTCGGAACCTGACTGTCTGGGATCGTGCGTATTTGCACGCGCTGTATAAAATTGCTCCAGACAGGCCTATGTGGCAGCAGCGCAATCACCTGAGCGGTGCGATGGCGAAATATATCCAACAGAACTAACGCCCTGCCGCTTAGCGACTTTATGGCCGATAACTCATGTCGTTGGGAACGCTCCATTTCCGCTTAGAAATAGCATCACGCGACATAAAGCGTGCCTCCGCGCGCTTACCCCAAATAGCGCGCGTCAAGGCTGGCTTTCGCCGCGCGATATTCGGCCTCAAGTTGATCGACAAATTCGGCAACGGTTTTAACGGCTTTGACCGCCCCAATGCCTTGACCTGACCCCCAAATGTCCTTCCATGCCTTGGCTTCGCTGTTGCCGCCTGAGCCAAAGTTCATGGTTGAAATATCACCCTTGGGCAGGTTGTTCGGGTCCATCCCAGCACGCTCGATCGACTGGCGCAGATAGTTGCCGCTGACGCCCGTGAAAAGGTCAGAGTAAACAATATCTGCCGCCTTCGCCTCAACAATATTGTCCTTGTAACCATCAACGGCATTGGCTTCTTTGGTCGCGATAAATGCGCTGCCGATATAGCCAAAGTCCGCGCCCATGGCTTGCGCCGCAAGTACCGACGCACCGTGCGCAATGGAACCGGACAGCGCCACGGGGCCATCAAACCATTCGCGGATTTCGCGCATCAACGCAAATGGCGAAGTCACGCCCGCATGGCCGCCAGCGCCGGCAGCGACTGGAATGAGGCCATCAGCACCCTTTTCAATCGCCTTATGCGCAAAACGGTCGTTGATGACGTCGTGCAGGACGATCCCGCCCCACGAATGGACAGCATCGTTCAATTCCACTTGAGCGCCCAATGACGTGATCGTAAGCGGCACCTGCCATTTCGCGCAGGTCGCGATGTCTTCTTGCAACCGGTTGTTGGATTTGTGCACAATCTGGTTCACCGCATATGGCGCCGCAGGACGATCAGGATTGTCACGGTTATGCGCGGCCAGTTCCTCGGTAATCTGGTGCAACCATTCATCCAGCTGGCTGGCTGGACGCGCATTCAGCGCTGGGAATGATCCAACGACGCCAGCCTTACACTGTGCAATGACCAATTCCGGTCCCGATACGATAAACAGCGGGGAGCCGATAATAGGAAGCCGAAGATTATCGAAAATTGCTGGAAGTGCCATGCGTCGAATCCCTTGTTATTTCATCAATTAAAACTTGGTTAGCCACAGCATGTGGCGGCTGTCAAATAGCCGATTTTGCAAGCCCCTTTCCGTAGGGGCAGCTTCCTTCCATCACGAAATCATTCATCGCATTTGCTTACATTTTTCAAGATGCTGCCCGTGCCCTAAATATTTTCAAGGCCCAGCCGTAGATATCGGAACAGAATATGTGCAATTTACGGGGTGGGTAAATGAAGGGTGTCATTTTCAACATAGTCGAAGAGGTCATCGTTGCAAAATTAGGGCCAGCGGCATGGGACGAAATGCTCTCCATGACAGGCCTTTCCGGCGTATATACATCACTTGGAAGCTATCCTGACGCTGATCTTGATACGCTGCTGGCCGCTTGCGCAAATCTAACCGCAGCAGACCCGTCCGCACTTCTGCAGATCATTGGCGAAGGCTCGATCCCTTTACTTTTTGATCGCTACCCCCAGTTTTTTGAAAACGCTCTTAATGCCCGCGCCTTTATTCTCAGTTTGAATACCATCATCCATCCAGAAGTACGCAAGCTATATGCTGGCGCGGCATGCCCGCATTTCAACTTCGTTGAAGCGGAAAACACTATCACCATGGGGTACAATTCGCCGCGACGACTGTGTCATTTGGCCCATGGCTTCATTCTGGGGCTCGCAACACATTATGATGAAACAATTGCAATCGATCAGCCGTCCTGCATGCATGATGGCGCGCGCATGTGCCATATCAAGTTGACCTGGCAATGAACGCCGGTCCGGACAGGCACGCATTGCAGGATGTCGAAGAGCTCAATCAGAAATGCCAGCGCCTAGAGCGCGAGATTGCTCGGGAGAAGGCCGCACGACGCGCTGCAGAGGACATTGCCGAGGTTGGGCTACGCAAGCTTTATGTCCATCAAGGCAGGTTGAAGCTGCTTAATAGAATCTCAAGTTTCGCAAATGATTCAGATTCCCCGATGCACGCTTTGCGCTTCGCTCTTCAGGAAATTTGTGAGCATCACAACTGGTCGGTTGGGCACGCGTTAATCCGTATTGGCCCGCAAGGTGACGAACGGTTGGAAGGAACGGATATCTGGTTTTCCACCCACCAAGATTTAGCCTTTCCGTTCCTTGAAGCCTCTCGGAAAATCTTAGCATGGCCATGTGCATCCGCACCGGGGCGCTTGTTTTTAGAACATAGCCCCATCTGGACACCCGATATTTATGCCCAACACGGGTTCACCCGCGCATCTACCGCCGAACGCGCCGGACTGCGCGCCAGCATTTCGGTTCCGGTCATCATGGGCCACGAACTTGTGGGCGCGATGGAGTTCTACCAAACTGAAATTGCAGAGCCCAGCGAACAGTTGATGGATATCTTGCTGCAAATTGGCACGCAACTTGGCCGCGTGTTTAAACGTGCGCGGCATGCGGACATGTTATTGGAAAACGCGGCAACGGATCCGCTAACCGGACTTCCCAACCGCGCAGCCTTCGAAAGCGAGATCCAATCTGCTTTTGACCTCGAAAAGCGCACAGCCGACTATCAGACCGCCGTGATGTACATTGATCTGGATGGCTTCAAATTGGTCAACGATACGCTTGGCCACAATGCGGGTGATATACTTTTAAATGCATTGGCGAACCGGTTGCGGCATGTGGTCGAAACCTTTGATCAGGAAGAGTGGGTCGACCGCGTATTCCTCGCCCGCGTTGGTGGTGATGAGTTTGTCATTTTGATCCGTTCCCCCGAAGTTCGCGAAATTGCCAATGATGTGGCGAACGAAATCCACAAATGCCTGCAGCCAATTCATCGCATTGGTCTAAATAATGTACAGGGCGTGGCCAGCATCGGCATCGCGCTCAATGGCCCAGAATATCAAAATGCGCACGAATTGCTGCGTGATGCAGATGTTGCGATGTATGAGGCCAAGGCGAATGGCCCGGAACAGACCTATCATTTCGCGCCCGAAATGCGTAACGCCGCGCTGGCACGGCTCGAACTTGAAATTGATTTGCGACGCGCCGTTGAAACTTCCGCCTTTGAACTGCACTTTCAGCCAATCGTTTCGCTGTCCAATCGCGAGACGGTTGGCCTTGAGGCTTTGGTGAGATGGCGTAAGGAACCGGACGTCGTTATCATGCCCAATGATTTCCTTCCAACAGCGGAGGCCTGCGGCCTTATCGTGCCTATTGGAACATGGGTTCTGCGCGAAGCGTTCCGATCCGCCGTTCGTTTCCACGCCACCAATACCCACAATCCGGACCTATATATTAGTGTAAATGTGGCCCTTCAACAGTTTCAACAGCTTCATTTTGTAACGCTGGTGCGTGACATCTTGCTTGAGACCGGAGCAAACCCGAAATGGGTGCGCCTTGAACTAACAGAAAGCACGGCCGCCACGAACCCGGGACACTCAGCCCGCACCATCACGCAATTAAATGCGATGGGTATCAAAGTAAGCATTGATGATTTCGGCACCGGCTATTCATCGCTGGCATATCTGCAAACGATGCCCTTCGACACGCTGAAAATCGATCAGTCCTTCATCAAGAAGCATTTAGACAAAAGTGCGGACTGGTCATTTGTATTGGCCATAAAGCATATCGCCGATTCCCTCGGGATGAACGTCTTAGTCGAGGGAATTGAGAACGAATTCCAAGGGACGGAACTGGAATCGTTCGGTTGCCAATTTGGACAGGGCTGGTTGTTCGGCACGCCGCAGATAGAAGCACATGCATTACCGGCGGGGAGCCTAACGTCCTCTGACGCCCCTCACGCCGCTAAAATGCTCCTTGAGGCGCCGAAGGCAGCTATGCCCCGTTAGCAGCGCTGAGGATCGCCCTGACGGATGCTGTGGCCACATCCTGACTTATCCCGACGCCAAATAAAATGGGCCCGTCGCCGACCCGGCATTCGACATAAGCCGCCGCTCGGGCATCGGTGCCATGGCCGATGGCATGCTCGCTATAGTCAATGATGTTTAGCGGCCCGCCAAGCGCCTCTTCAAGCGCATTTGCGAGACTTGAAATCAATCCATTGCCACGTCCGCTGACGCTTTGGTCAACATCATCAATGCGGATGTTGCCGGCAAAAATACGTTCATCCTTTTGCCGCTGGCTTTGGCTTTCGTGGAAATCAATCAGTTGGAAACGCCCCTGCCCTTTCAGGTGATAGCGCGCTTCAAACGCCTCCCAGATATCGCTTCCCGTCAATTCGCGGCCAGTCTTGTCCGACAGCTCTTGGACCGTGTTCGAGAAATGCGCTTGCATGCGCTTGGGCAATTTCAGACCCTGATCCTGCTCGATCACCCATGCGACACCGCCCTTGCCGCTTTGCGAGTTGACGCGAATGACAGCCTCATAGCTGCGTCCAAGATCAGCGGGGTCGATTGGCAAATACGGCACCCGCCAGATTTCGTCATTCTGACGTTCCTGCGCTGCAAACCCTTTCTTAATCGCGTCTTGGTGCGACCCTGAAAATGCCGTGAACACAAGTTCTCCCGCATAAGGATGGCGCGGATGCACGGGCAGCTGGTTGCAATATTCTACCGTCTGGATGACCTCATCAATGTCGCTGAAATCAAGGCCTGGGTTCAATCCCTGGGTGTACATATTGAGCGCCAACGTAACCAAATCGACATTTCCTGTGCGCTCACCATTGCCGAACAAGCAGCCTTCGATCCGATCACCACCCGCCAATAAACCGAGTTCAGCAGCCGCAATTCCGCTACCGCGGTCATTATGCGGATGCAGGCTGATGACCACATGGTCGCGCACGCTAATATTGTTGCACATCCACTCAATTTGGTCCGCGTATACGTTTGGCATCGCTGCCTCAATCGTAGCTGGCAAGTTCAGAATAACTGGCTTTGCCGAAGTCGGCTCTAGCACGTCCATCACCGCTTCACATACCTCAAGGCTGAATTCGAGCTCTGCTGTCGAAAATGTCTCGGGGCTATATTCAAAATGCCAGTCAGTTTCAGGATATTTTGCCGCTTGTTCTTTAAGAATGCTGGCGCCTTCCACCGCAATCGCCTTAACGCCTGCCTTGTCGAGGTTAAAAACAATATCGCGCCATGCGGGACTCACGGCATTATAAAGATGGACGATGGCCCGCGGCGCACCCGCCATGCTCGCGAAGGTTTTTTCGATCAGGTCGCGCCGTGATTGCGTTAGGCTCTGGATAGTAACATCAGCCGGAATTCGACCACTGTCGACCAAGCCGCGGATGAAGTCGAAATCGGTCGCACCCGAGCTTGGGAAACCAACCTCGATTTCTTTTACGCCCACTTTCAGCAGAAGATCGAAAAAGCGCTTCTTCTTTTCAGCGCCCATCGGATCAATAAGCGCCTGGTTGCCATCACGCAGATCGGTCGAAAGCCAGCGCGGCGCCCGATCAATGGTTCGATTTGGCCATTGGCGGTTCGGCAAATCTACTTGCGGAAAAGGTCGGTATTTTCGAGATGGGTCAGATAGCATCATGATAAATGGCAACTTCGCTGATATGCCCCAATCGTGGGCTGTAAGATTTTGTGGGGTGTCGAAAGGCCCTTAGGCGGGTTTGCCGAGCGGAGCCGACAAAAACAGGCGCGCCTAAGGGCGCGTAAGTCGAAGTAGAAGCGATTGGGCGGATAGCGCATACATTATGGGACGGCGTTACCCGTGTTCCGCAACATTCGTCTAGTCTTAAAATGCATTTACGTCATTTTGTTGCCAGCCAAATTGCATCACAAGCGCTATCAAGATGGTCGAAGTTAACATCCGTGTTCAAAGGATCTCGCTGATTGAGCAAAATCCACAATTGTGATCGACACAGCCCAGTCCTTAGAGCGCCAGCGAGCAAGTGTAATCTTTCCACGGCATCTTCCCGCGCGGCTTTCTTATACGAGATGCTCGGAAAATCACGAAAAATGGCTGCTACGCGGTAAGCCACTAGTTCATTATAGCGCCGATGCGGACCGCGATGGAGTGGCAAGCCGCTGCGCAAGGCCGCTAATTCAGTCGCTGGCAGATACAGACCGTTGCGCAAAAAACAGCGCACGTCAAAGCCATCGGGGCGCACAGCTTCAAACGCTTTGGCGAAGGCGTGATTGGCAAATACGCCGACGGGTATCAAATGGTGCGATTGGAACCCACGCATTGCGTTGGACCTCGAAAGCCTGCTGAAAGTCCGCATAAAGCCCTCACCAAATGCGCCTACATTATCCGCTTGCGGACTCATCAGCCAGTATCAGACGGGCACTTAATAGTTTATTGTGCCCATCGGGCGTGAGGGAAACAGTCTCCCCAACCGTCATTCCGGGCACGTGCATTTTTTGGTCCACCAAACCTTTCGTGGCAAGATCATGGACCAATCGGACAACATATCGCATCGCTATGTTTGATGTTAGGGGGGCATGTTCAAAAGCAAGCTCTTGTCCGCACAACCAATGGAGCCCATGTGATCTCACAACGCCTGTGTCCGAGGTATCGAAATCTACGCACAGCAGGGCCGGAAAAGCGGCGCCATTGATATACTGGCTAACTGCTTCAGCGTAATAATCAAAGCCCGACATTATCGACCCCGGGGCCCAAAAAACGCCCTCAGCTTGCAACGCCCGCCCAAGCGATATCCCAAGTTGCAGCAAAACCTTTACCACAGCGG
Organism: Sphingomonadales bacterium 28-55-16; assembly: GCA_002278855.1. Lineage (GTDB taxonomy): Bacteria > Pseudomonadota > Alphaproteobacteria > Sphingomonadales > Sphingomonadaceae > Sphingorhabdus_B. Next base: position 20,025 of record NCGG01000004.1, on the reverse strand, counting down.
GGATCCGGTTGCCGCCGCGAACGGACGGTCCGAAATCAAAATGGATAGCGGAATGAAATCGGCTGCTATCGGCGGGACAAAATACGAAATTTTTTACGTCTAAAGGCGCCATCGCTTGAATATGGAACGCGAACGAAACACCTTGAAAAGTCAGAAGTCCGCTCGTTTCGGGATCCAAGCTTTCCCGCGCAAGGCAGATGCCAAGCCTTTCAAATGCCACAGATTGCCATGCCAGCTGCAACTCCGCGCAACTCCGTGTGATCAGCAATGACATGACCGACATTGAGCGCCCCTAACAACGTTCCTTTTTTGTTCTTAACTTGGCAAACAAAGCGGTTCAAGCGGATTTGCAAAAATCCGACTTATGCAACGCAAGGCATTAGATTTCGACCTGGCTTCCTAATTCCACCACCCGGTTGCTGGGCAATTTGAAAAAGCCCATGGCAGACGCGCTATTTCGCAGCATCCAGGCAAAAATCTTTTCCCGCCAAATCGCCATACCGGGGATTTTTGACGCAATCAGCGTTTGGCGCGAGAGGAAGAAGCTCGTTTGCATCATATCAAATTTGGGACCGCACAAATCTACCCTAGCTAGAGTGGCGGGAACATCTGTTTCTTCCAAAAAGCCGAAACGCATCTTAACGCGGTAAAAGCCCTGTCCAAGATCTTTGCAAACAATTCGGTCTGCCTCGTCAACATATGGCATATCTTGAATTGCCACCGTCAGAACTATTATGCGCTCATGCAGTATCTTATTGTGCTTGATATTGTGCAGCATTGCGCTTGGCACACCCATTGCTGCGCTTGCCATGAATACGGCAGTGCCGGGTACCCGCGTAGCGCTGCCTGCCGCAGATTTGATAAAAATATCCATGGGCATTGCGGACTCGACCATCCGTTCGCGCATCAATTCTCTGCCGCGCGACCATGTGGTCAGCAGCGTAAACAGAACAAGCCCAACCACTAACGGCAACCAACCGCCATCGGGTATTTTGATCACATTTGCCGCGAAATAAGCAACATCGACAGTTAAGAATAGCCCGATGACTAAACCCGTACGCCATATAGGCCAATGCCACACGCTGTGCGCCAATATCCCTATCAGAATGGTCGTGATAAGCATCGTACCGGTCACGGCTAAGCCATAAGCGGCGGCCAAATTGGTGGATGCCTGAAACGTTACAACCAACACGATGACTGCGACCATCAGCGCCCAATTGGCTACAGGAACATAAATCTGTCCAGCTGCCGTTGCACTGGTATGGTCAATCTGCACACGCGGCATAAATCCGAGCTGGACAGCCTGCTTTACCACAGAAAACACGCCTGTGATCAGTGCTTGGCTGGCGATAATTGTGGCCAATGTGGAAAGGATTACAAGCGGCAGGCGCGCACTTTCGGGCGCCATCAGATAGAACGGGTTCGCCACCGCTGCTGGATTTTCTAGAAGCAACGCGCATTGTCCTAGGTAATTCAACATCAATGCCGGAAAAACAACGTACATCCACGCAAAATTAATCGGTCTGCGTCCGAAATGGCCCATATCAGCGTATAATGCTTCTGCGCCGGTTACGGCAAGGACGATGGACCCTAGCGCCAAAAACGCAAAAGCGGGGTCGCGGGCGAAAAACAGTGCGGCATGATGCGGCGAGAGCGCAAGCAAAACGTCTGGGCGCTGGACCATCTGAGAAATACCAAGCCCCGCAAGAACGAAAAAATATACCAGCATAATCGGTCCGAAGTATCGGCTAATGGCAGCTGTTCCTCGGGACTGGACGAGGAAAAGCGCAATTAAGATACCAACCGCAATCGGAATAACGACTGGGGCTAATCTTGCTTCGACAACCGTAAGCCCTTCAACCGCAGATAAAACCGAAATTGCAGGTGTGATTATAGCATCACCAAAGAATAAAGCTGTCGCGATCACAGCGAGCATGATTATGGCTTTTGACCGGCCCTGCGGTGACTTCCGCATCACAAGTGCGAGCAAAGCCAAGCTTCCGCCCTCCCCCTTGTTATCGGCCCGCATAACCGTTGCGACATATTTAAATGTTACAACAATGAGGAAAGTCCAAAACACAAGGCTCAGAACGCCATAGACGTGAAATAAGTCAGCAGGCATCGGGTGATGGCCCGCAAAGGTCTCTTTCAAGGCATATAGAGGCGACGTACCAATATCGCCAAAAACGATCCCAATGGCGCCCACCGATAACGCCGCCAGCGAGCCATGTGCATGACCGCCGTCATGATCATTATCTGACTCAACATGTCCGAAATCGTCTGCTTGCGGTCCAACCATTTTGTTTCCCCGGCCTTAAGCCCAACTGCAGCATTAAAAGCAGAAGGGTTGGGCGCAATAGCACGCCATTTCCCCCTTCACAACACAGCAATACTGACGCAAATTTTTAAGAAAAACCAACTTTTTCCGTTACTTAATTGAGGATTTTGATTGGGCCTGCGCTGCTTCCGCCTGCAACGCTTTGGCGGCTTGCAATTGCGACTCAATGCCGACTTTCCATTTCGCATTTGGCGTCGCGAGCGAAAGGGTTTTTTCCCATAAGAGGACACCGCCATTTAGGTCACCGCTAATCATGTGGGCAAGGCCTGCGAAATAATATGGTGCGGGGTGATTAGGCTGGATGGCGCGCGCTTTGTCGAAGGCCAACTGCGCTGGAGGGGACATTTGTCCCTCACTCGCCAGCATCAGCTGCACCCCAAGCGCAGACCAAAGATCAGGATTTTTCGGATCACTGCGCAGTCCCGACTGAATATAGGATGCGGCTGATGCATAATCCCCTTGCTTGGCAAAGGAATCGGCCGTGATCAGCCAGCGTTGTGCACCACCGAAACTTTGGTCCATATCAGCGCGGATATCGATCAGCTGCGTGGCACCAGCCTCATTAACCGCGAGCGGTTTGGCTGGTGAAGATGGCGCTGATGGGCGTCCTTGCAGAGCGTAGCCAGTCATGCCCAATAAAACTGCAGCAGCAGCAATTTGCCATAGCCCCTTTGACAAACGGACAAACCAGCTCAGCACTAACAAGCTGAGGGCCGACAAAAGGCCAAGTGCAACCCAACCGTTCATGTTCGCCTCCGAAACAGCCCGCGCGCTAACCAAAGCGACACAATGAGCAAGATAAATGGTGTCAGCCAAAGCAAGAGCCCCGCGCCCTTGAAATCGGGTTCAAAGCTAACCCATTCGCCATAACGTTCGATCATCCAGCCGCGGATTGCCTCAGGCTGTTGGCCCGCGGCAATTTGTTGACGTACTTCGGCACGCATAGTCGCGGCCATCGACGCGTCGCTGTCGGCTATGGACTGGCCTTGGCATTGGATACACCGCAAACTGTGCATCAGACGCATGGCTTCCGCCTCATCCGCGGGGTCCGGAAGCTGGCGGTTTGCAAAGGCGGGCGTTGGTCCGCTACCTTGGGCAAAAACGGGCGCCGCTAACAACAACAGAATAGAGACGAATATTCTCATTTCGTCGCCTTCAGTTTTTCGATGAGCATCGGCACATGTTCTGCGCGGATATCGCCGATATGCTGGAACAATATCATGCCGTCGGCGCCGATCACGTAAGTTTCAGGTACACCCGACGACCCGAGTTTAAGCTGAACCGCCATTTCACTGTCTGACCCGATGCGGCGATACGGATTACCAAATTCATTCAGAAACGCAGCGACGTCTTCTGGACGATCGCGAATAGCGATCCCGTCAATCTCGACGCCTGCGGCTTTTAACGCCTCAAGCTGCGGCGCTTCAGCCTTGCATGGAATGCACCAGCTGGCAAAAATGTTGAGCAGCCTTGGTGTCCCGTCACCCATATCGGTGTTTGATAATGGCAAAACGCCCTGCGCCGCAGGAGGCAACGCAAATGCAGGAAGCTGACGCCCAATCATTGCCGAATGGACTTGCTCGTCTTTCGGCACAATCAAGCCATAAGCGGCCAGCCCGCCAATGCATACCGTGACCGCAAGCGGCACCCATAAAAGCCAGGGCCGTTTCATTCAGCTTGCCACGCGTTTCTCGCTGGCTTCTTAGCCCGGCGAAACATGCGACCTAAAAGCGCCATGGCTCCACCAAGAGCGATCAATGCTGCACCGCCCCAGATGAATGTCACGAAGGGTTTCCACCATAAGCGCACTTGCCAGCGGCCGTCGCCTTCTTGATCAGGCTGCGCAATAACGGCATATAATTGGCCATTCCAACGTGTCAGCAATGCCGCTTCGCTCGTCTGCATGGGAGGTTTGAAAAATTGCCGTGATTGCGGATGCAGCGAAAAGCTGTTGCCATTCTTAGCCGCAATCATCTCACCTTCAACCGCAACCCAATTATCACCGACGACGGGATTGACATCGCTAAGCTTTACGTTCCATCCAGCGACCTTCGCACTTTCGCCAGGTGCGAGCGCCGTAAGCGTTTCAGATGAAAAGCCTGATTCCGCAGCCATACCAAAGACGCTGACGGCGATGCCGAAATGGGCGATTACCATCCCGAAAATGGGTAAAGGCGTGCGGAGCAGCTTGCGTCCCTTAAGCGGCAACCATGCAGCCACAGCAAGCGCCATAGACAAGGCGATACCCAATAAAGGGAAGATCCCGATTTCAGGCGCCAAGCTCCCTATCGCAAGGCAACTCGTCAGCAGGATCGCCACCGCACCTATGATCCAATATTTCAAACGCATCAGGTCATCCCGACGCCACCGCAATAGGGGGCCCAATAGCAAAGCAAGCATTAAAAGAACGGCAATCGGAACGGTCGCCTTGTTAAAATATGGCGGACCAACTGATATCTTGTCGCCCATTGCCTCGGCCGCGAGCGGGTAGAGTGTTCCAATCAACACAACCGCCAAAATGACACTGAGGAATATGTTGTTTGCGACAATTCCGCCCTCACGGCTGAACAATTGGAACGGCTCACCCTGCTTGACTGTCCCGATACGCAAGGCAAAAATAACAAAGGCAAGGCCAGTGTAGAGAAGCATAAGCGCCAGAATGAACGAACCACGTTCCGGGTCGACGGCAAATGCGTGAACGCTGGTTAAGATGCCCGAGCGCACTAGAAACGTGCCCGCCATCGACATTGCAAAGGCCACCAGAGCAAGTATGATGGTCCACGCGCGTAATGCGTTGCGCGTGGCGAGAACACTGACCGAATGCAACAGCGCAGTCCCTGCGAGCCATGGCATCAGCGACGCGTTTTCTACGGGATCCCAAAACCACCAGCCGCCCCAACCAAGCTCATAATAAGCCCAGTAGCTGCCTGCCGCGATACCAATGGTCAGAAAAATCCATGCGCCCAAAACCCACGGCCGCATCGCACGGGCAAAGGCGGGCTCAACTTGATTTGTGAGCAACGCGCCGACAGCAAAAGAGAAAGCAATCGAAAGGCCGACATAGCCGAAATACAATGTCGGCGGGTGGAACGCGAGACCAACGTCCTGAAGCAACGGGTTAAGGCCGGCGCCCTCAACAGGTGCGGGTACAAGGCGTTCAAAGGGGTTGGACGAAAACAACAAAAACGCAAAAAAACCAAGCGCAAGAAACGCTTGCACAGCCAAAGTGGCCGACAGCGTCTTGGCCTCAACACGCTTTTCCAAAAATGCAATCGCAGCGCCTGACACGGACAATATCGTCACCCACAAAAGCATCGAGCCTTCATGATTACCCCATGTGCCAGCGAGTTTGAAAATAAGTGGCTTATCAATATGGCTGTTGTTTGCGACCAAAAGCACGGACAGATCCGTCACGTAAAACAGCCACATCAGTGCGAAGAACGCAAAAGTGCACAAGGCACCCTGCACATAAGCAGCAGGTTTAATGAGAGGGACCAACTGCCCCGCGCCAGCGCGCAACAGGGTCAGCCCGGCCATGAACTGAAGCAGCGCCATCGACGCCGCGAGCCAAAGAGCCGCTAATCCGGCTTCTGCAATCATGTGAAAGCCCTCATTCCGCTAATGTCTTCATGGTACAAGCGTGTCCTTCGTATGAGCAGCCGCATTCATATCAATGTCAGCCAATTCTTTGGGCACATAATTTTCGTCATGCTTGGCGAGCAAGCTGTCGGCCACGAACACGCGGTCCGCCCCAAGTCGACCATCCGCAACCACGCCAGAGCCTTCAACAAAGAGATCTGGGGTAATTCCGCGATAAGCGACCTTCTGACTGCGCTCCTGATCCTGAACCGTGAAGGTGATCGACACACCATCCGCGCCGTGCACGATGGACCCCTTTTGCACCATGCCACCTAGTCGGATCGCTTTTCCGGGCGGAACATTTGCAGACGCTAAGGTTGTCGGGGTATAAAAATAGGACGCTTCTTCGCGCAAGGCTGATGCGGCAATCAGGCCAGCACCAACCAACGCAACAACAGCAATGGCTGCCAAAAGCAACCGCTGATGTTTTGGTTTCATGGCCGATCCTTTAGTTTGGCTGCAAAACCCTCGGCGCGGCGCATCGACAGATAGCTCGAAACTATAAGCCAAGTCATGCCGACGCCGGCAACGGCAAAGGACGCAATGATAAACGGGGCGTGGGGCATTAATCCTCCGCCATCCGGCGCATCCGCACCTCTATACGCATTTCTGCCAGTGCAGCGCGCATTCGCATCAACACAAGCGCGCTGAACAATAAACTGAAGCCGGCGACGGCAACAAACAATGGAACCAAATAAGCAGAGTCAATGGACGATCCGCTGAGGGTAATGCTCGCCTTTTGGTGCTGACTTTCCCACCAGATGACCGAGCGGTTGATAATGGGGATATTGATTGCGCCAATAATGCCAAAAACAGCCGCAACGCGGCTCGTGTCCCCCTTGTCACTCGACGCGTTTGATAACGCGATATATCCGAGATACAAAAAGAAGAGCACAAGCATGGATGTCAGCCGGCCATCCCACACCCACCAGGTTCCCCATGTTGGACGCCCCCAGATCGACCCCGTGATAAGGCAAATGGCTGCAAAAGTTGCGCCAGGAACAGCAATAGCCCGAGCGGACACGCCCGCCAGTGGATGGCGCCACACCAATTGGACGATGCTCGCTATGGCAATGCCGGTCCAGCCCCCCATGCCAAGCCAAGCAGCGGGGACATGGACAAATATGATCTTAACTGTATCGCCCATCAAACGTTCAGTAGGCGTGAAAAATATCCCCCAAATACAGGCGACAAGCGTCAAGACTAACCCGGGCCAAAATAAGGCCGGGGTTAGTGGCTTTGCGATACGCAAAAAACGAGCAGGATTGGCGAAACGGTGCATATCTGGGGTGAGCCTCTAGCATTGTAAAAGCGTTACGCCAACGGATTCGGCTTCATCTGCCAATAAGCTTTTTTGCCATATTGTCGGCGACTTCAGCTGGCGTCGTTCCATCCGAATCGCTTTCAACCCAAATGGCAGACAACCGGCCCGGAATGGCGTCAATCCGACGGTTAATTTCTGCATCGTCCGCATTTTCAACTTGGCGCAAAACATTGATAATGCCGCCAGCATTGATAACATAATCAGGCGCGTAGAGAATGCCGCGATTGGCTAGCATTCGGCCCTCATGCCCTGTGGCGAGCTGATTGTTCGCGCCGCCGGCGACCGCGCGCACTTTTAATGCCGCTACGCTCGCTTCCGTAAGTATAGCCCCCAACGCGCATGGACTAAAAATATCCGCTTCAACATGCATTATGCGATCTGCCGCTACGCACGTCGCACCTAGCTCAGCCGCAAGGTCTGCTGCACGCTGCTCATCAACGTCCGCCAGCGTCAACTTAGCACCCTGTTCAGCGAGATAACGGGCAAGTCCACCGCCAACGCTGCCCACGCCTTGGACAGCAACGTGAACGCCCGACATGTCATCAGTGCCCAAAGCGTGCTTGGCTGCAGCCTGAACCCCTAAAAATACGCCGCGCGCGGTATATGGGCCAGGATCGCCACCTTGGTCAGGTAATCCAGCAACATACGGGGTCACTTTTGACAGTGAAACCATATCCGCCTCAGACATGCCGACATCCTGCGCTGTGACATATTTCCCGCCCAGAGAATCCACAGCGCGGGCAAATGCATCAAGCATATCTTGTGCTTTGGTCCGCGCAGGGTTCGCCAGAATGACCGCTTTACCGCCACCTGCAGATAGCCCCGCCATGGCATTCTTATAACTCATTCCACGCGAAAGGCGCAGCGCGTCTGTGATCGCTGCTTGTGATTCGGGGTAATGCCAAAAGCGGGTGCCGCCTGCCGCTGGCCCCAAATGCGTCGAATGCACAGCGATAACCGCCTTAAGCCCTGTCACTCGGTCATCAAACATATGAACCGCTTCATGCGAGTCAAAATCAGGCAGGTCCCAAATAGCGGGCATTATGCATTCCCCAGTTCGAAAATGCCGCATTGCGGCTTCGGAATCAAATTACGAAAATGCGTAATAATATTACGCACAGCAATTGTCATCCGGAATGTGTAGGGAGAATGGGGCGACCGAGGGGTCTTGAACCCCCGACCTCTGGTACCACAAACCAGCGCTCTAACCAACTGAGCTACGATCGCCATAGCGTCACTAAGGCAGACGCACTCCAATATTTTGGTCTTAAATTTGTCCTATGCCGGGCGTCAACCCGGCACATGGATAAACTTATTTTTTGAGGCTGAGGCCACCAAAACGCTTGTTAAACTGGGCAACGCGGCCACCAGTGTCAAGCATACGGCCTGAACCACCAGTCCATGCTGGGTGCGAAGTTGGATCGATATCCAATGCTAACGTGTCGCCTTCCTTGCCCCAAGTGGAGCGCGTTTCGAAGACAGTTCCGTCGGTCATTTGCACCTTGATCATGTGATAATCGGGGTGAATGTCGGCTTTCATACATAATTCCTTTGCTCAGCCACCGGTTTCCGACCGGAAGCCCTAAATTCGGAAGCGCCGCGCATAGCGGGCACGCGTAAAGAAGGCAAGAACTGACTGTTAAAAATACGCTCCGCGCTTAGGGGGCGTTAGCCACCGCGCGCAGGCAGGCCCTTTAAGCAGGCGGCTCAGCAATCATCGCCATAAACTCGGCTTCAGCAGCTACTTGATCGCCAACCATGGCACGTCCAGCGAATTTGCAAACGCGTGCACGCTTTTGCACGAACGTGACATGCAGATGCAAAAGACAGCCGGGTTCCACCGGCGCGCGGAACTTGGCATTGTCAATCGACATGAAATACACAAGCTTGCCCGATCCGATCAAACCAAGGCTTTCCATCGCCAGAACACCAGCCGCTTGGGCAAGTGCCTCAACAATCATCACACCGGGCATGATGGGTCTCCCAGGGAAATGCCCCTGAAAGAACCCTTCATTCATAGTCACGGCCTTAACAGCGCAAATACGCTCATCAGGAACGAGTTCTTCTACCCGGTCGACCAACAGCATCGGGTAACGATGCGGCAGCACCGCCATCACCCTGCGGACGTCGTAATTGCTAAAATCGTCCCCCGACATTCGGATTAACGGCTTTCAGGTTGTGCAGCGGGTGATGCTGGCGCAGCCCCTGCCCGCGGCTGGGCAGCAGCAGCGGCTTGTGCTTGGGCTTGCTGCGACGCAGCGCTTATAAGCTGCTGAATTTGCTGATACAAAGCGCCAATCTGACGCGACGGACGCCAACCTGCTGGCGGCGTGGTTGTTACAGTTGGTACAGCCTTATCGAGTTCAGCCGTGATCGCGCCGGTCACATCAACCGACTCTGGCGCCCAGACGAATGCGTCGGGTGCCAGAATGACGCTGATGCGCTTTGCGGTAATGACGGCCTGCTGTGCCGCTTCATACTTCAAGGCAATCTGCTCGATGGCATAAAGCTGTGCGAGAATGATAGGATCTTGAAGCGCGGTCATTTCCTTTTGCTTCGCATCAATTTGCGCGAGCAGTGGATTTTTTGCCTTAATCGCAACATCGAGCTCGGCCTGCGTGAGCTCTTTGTCCTTGTTGGTATCAAGCTGCGCATTCAGGCTGTTGATTTCTTGACGCTTAGTCTGAAGCTGCTGGGATACTGTTGCGTATTGCGTGCCGATTTGCTGATACGCAGTACCAAGCGCCTTTGAACGCAAGATAGCACCTGCCGTGTCTGACGTGGCGATGCCCGAAACCTGGGCAGCGGCGGGTGCTGTGATAGCAAATGCCGACAAAAGAGCAGCGATGAGAGCGGTATTACGAATTTTCATTAGAATTGCGTTCCTACGTTGAATGTAAACAATTTGGTATCGTCGCCTGGCTGCTTGAGCAGAGCACGCGCGATATCGATCCGGAATGGACCGAAGGGTGAGTTCCAGTTTACGCCAAATCCGACCGATAGGCGCGGTTTCCACGAATCGCCGAGGAAATTTTCACTGAAGCGCAACGCCGCGACCCGCGCAGAGCCATCGGCATTAACTGCGGTCGTGGACGTCTGCAGCGTGCCGGCAGTATCGACGAAATAATAAAGTGGCCCGCCTTGCGTGCCATCGGCCAACACTGCACGTTGCTGGACGCTCTGCAGGACTGGCCGCGTCACGTCGAAAACCGATCCTACGTCGATAAACGCTGACGGACGCAAGCCAAGTTCCTTAGCGCCGCTACCCAGTGGGATCTGCAATTCTGCGCGGCCCAGATAATAGAAACGGCCGCCAATAGCATCGTCCTGAATCTGGTTACGGTCCGTAAGCGGTGTATTCACGGCCAACCCATTCACGACAGAGCCTTGATAAAAGATCCGCTGTACCCGCGGACCAACGCCGCGGATGTCGAAACCACGCATTTGCGGTTCACCCAAATAAAAGCGATCCGTCAAGCGCACGTCATCAATACCCTGTGCTGACACGCCACGATTTTCTAGCGGATGGATATACCCGCCCTCAAACGACAAACCGAACACGAAGTTGCCAAAAGGCTTCCAATATTTGTCCGCGTTAATCCGCGTTTTAATATATTTAACGCTACCGCCAAGCCCTGCAAAATCCTGACTGATGCCAGCGCTTTGGCCGCGCGTTGGACGCACCCGGTTGTCGCGGTCGTCATATAAAAATGTGTACCCAATTGACGACGTCAGGCGCTTACCAATCGCGTCGCACAGGAAACGCCCAGCAACGATCGGGTCGCAGGAAGCGGGAAGCGGGCCCGAGCCGTCGGGATCGGTAAAGAAGGTGTTTTGATCAAGCGAGATATCGTCTTGGCTTAAGCCGTAACGTCCCTGGAAATAGATATATTCGTTGACGGGAACACCAAGGCGCAACTGGAAGCCCGTTGTTGCCTGCTGATATGTTGTGTTGCGCTGATTATTGAAGAAGTTGAAGCTGTTGAGGTCGCGGCGGAAGATATCACCTGAAATCGCAATCGACCGGTCAAACAGATATGGTTCGGTAAATCCAATTTCGGCGGATTTGGAATAGGACGAATATGAGATGTTCGTCCGCAATTCCTGACCAAGGCCGCGGAAGTTGCGTTGCTTAATTGAACCTTGGAAGATGAAATTTTCAATCGAGGAGAAACCAGCCGATAGGGACAATTCGCCCGTCGCCTTTTCCTCAACATTGGTTGAAAGCACGATACGGTCCGGCGCACTGCCCTGCGCTTGCTCAACTTCCAGCTCTTCCTGAAAATAGCCGAGCGACTTGATGCGCTCCGCAGTCCGCTTCACCTGAATGCTGTTAAAGGCATCGCCTTCATTCAGGCGGAATTCACGGCGCACAACCTTATCCTGAGTAAGTGTGTTACCGTTAATGTCGATCCGCTCAACGAAAACGCGCGGCGATTCCGCAACGTTAAATGTGATACCCATCGTCAACGTTTCTTTGTTGCGTTGGAAATCAGGGTTCACATCCGCAAAAGCATACCCGAATAAACCGGCTGTTTCGGATAGGCTCTCGACGGTATCTTCCACCATTTTGGCGTCATAATAGTCGCCTTTTTTCATACGCAAAGTGGACGTCAGGCGGTCCGAATCAAAATCGCGAATCTGGCTCTCTACCTTCACATCGCCAAATTTATAGCGATCACCTTCTTCAACCACATACGTGATGATGAAATCTTGCTTATCCGGCGTGAGTTCCGCCACAGCCGAAACAACGCGGAAATCAGCATAGCCTTGGGTCAGATAAAATTGACGCAATTTCTGCTGATCGAACGCCAAGCGGTCGGGATCGTAGCTCGTGCCGGAGCTGAAAAAGCGGTAAAAACGTGCCTGCTTGGTAACCATCTCACCGCGCAGCTGACCATCGGAGAACTTATCGTTGCCGATGATATTGATCTGTTGAACCTTGGATTTTGGCCCTTCGGTAATCTCAAATACGATATCAACGCGGTTTTGGTCTAACTGAACCAGCTTTGGTTCAACAACCGCAGCGAAGCGCCCTTGGCGCTTATACAATTCGACAATACGCGCAACGTCGGCCCGGACCTTCGACCGGGAATAAATCTGGCGCGGCGCCAACTTTATTTCAGGTTCAATTTTGTCATTCTTGATGCGCTTATTGCCTTCAAGAATGATGCGGTTGACGACTGGGTTTTCCCGCACTTCAATAACCACTGCACCGGAATTGTTGCGCACAGCAACGTCCGCGAACAACTCGGTCGCGTAAAGGTCCTTAAGTGCTTGGTCGGCAGACACCTGAGTCCATGGTTGGCCGGTGCGTAACCGGATATATGACCGCACCGTGTCCGCTTCGAGTCGTTGCGTGCCAATAACGGTGATGGATTGGATAATCTCGGTTGGTGCAGCTGCCTCAGGCAGGGCAGCTGGCTTCTGGGGTGCTGCCTGCGCAAAAGCCGGCGTCATGCTTCCGGTCGCCGCAAGCGCAGTGGAACCCAGCAAAAATACGCCAAAGCTTTTGAAGTTGCCGAGAGGTCTACTTTTCATTGTCATCCGATCTGATGTCCGGCCGCCACCGGGCGTTGGCAAACTGCCGCTAAAATAGTTTTGCGTCCCTGCCCGATGCAGCGCGCGCAATCAAGTATGCAATGCCCTCAACTGGCACCGAAAAGCCCGAAAGACGCGAGGTCATTAAATGTTACCATGATCATGAACGCTGCCAGCATCGCAAATCCTGCACGGAAAGCCCACTCCTGCACTGCTGGCGTGGCTGGGCGCCGACGCACTGCTTCAATTGCGTAGAGCAGCAAATGCCCTCCATCGAGCATGGGGATTGGCAGGAGATTGATGAACCCCAAGTTAATCGAGATTAAAGCCGCAAGGCTAATGAACGTCAAAATGCCTAGGCTCATGGCCTCGCCAGAAACTTTGGCGATCTTCAAAGGGCCGCCCAGTTCCGAAATAGGCCGACGGCCAGAAATGATCTGACCAAGACCAATGACTTGTTGACGCAGGATGTTACCGGTTTGCTTCACGGCAGCCCAAGGCGCCTCAAGCAGCCCCACTTCACGTGTTTCTATCTTGCTTGCACCGATCCCGATGCGGCCAATCCGATATTCGTTACCGAACCTGTCCACTTCAGTGACCGCCGCGACTATCGCTTGCTTTTCAAGCCGCGCACCGTCGCGTTCGATTTCCATGACTATTTTTTCGCCCGGAATCATCACGACTTCGTTGGCCATCGCATCGAAGGTTTCAACCTTGCGGCCATTCAACGTCAGGATCCGATCGCCGACCTGCAATCCGGCTACCGCTGCCGAGCTGTTCGGTTGAACGACATCTACGACCGGCGGCGTTACCGATTTACCAAATGCGAGCAGGAAACCCATCGCGATTAGGATTGCGAGCAGGAAATTCACCGCCGGCCCAGCCGCCACGATCAGCGCACGTTGCCACAATGTTTTCGACTGAAATGTCTGGTTGCGCTCATGCTCTGGCAGTTGCTTCCAGCTTTCATCCGCCTGGCTTGCGGGGTTCATATCGCCGGCAAATTGGACAAAACCGCCTAACGGCAAAAGGCCCACGCGCCACAATGTGCCGCGCTTGTCCACGCGGCCCCAAATCTGTGGTCCAAAGCCAATCGAAAACTTCTCCGCCTTCACACCAAACCAGCGACCGACGAGATAATGGCCCAATTCATGTACGACGACGAGCGAACCGATCAGCGCGAGGAACGCGAAAAGGGTCAGAAAAATGTTGGGGGATTCAGCGGCCACGGGTTATTTTCTCCAATTCGTCCTGCGCATATTGGCGGGCGCCTGCATCAATGCTGAACAGCGCATCCAAATTCATAGGTGCAGCGGGCACATAAGCCATCAGGGTTTCTTCGACCAGGGCTGCAATTTCCAGAAACCCGATCTTGCCGTCCAAAAAGGCTGCTACCGCGACCTCGTTCGCTGCATTCAAGATCGCGGGCTTTGCGCCGCCTTCAGTAATGGCAGCGCGCGCCAGCCGAAGCGCGGGGAAGCGAACCAAATCAGGCTGCTCAAAAGTAAGCTGGCCGATTGCTGCAAGATCAAGCGGTTTGCAGCTTGTCGCTATCCGCTCGGGCCATGCCAGCGCGCTTGCAATGGGAATACGCATATCGGGCGAACCCAACTGGGCCAGCGTGGAGCAATCAACATATTCGACCATCGAATGGATGACGGATTGCGGGTGGACAAGAATATCAAGCTTTTCCAAACCTACCGGGAACAAATGAAACGCCTCAATCAGTTCAAGGCCCTTGTTCATCATTGTCGCAGAATCGATGCTGATTTTTGCGCCCATGTCCCAATTGGGATGTGCGACCGCCTGCGCAGGCGTCACATCCCGCATTTCGTCAAGCGAGAAGGCACGAAAAGGTCCGCCACTTGCGGTGAGCGTAATCTTACGCACTTGGTCGATTTTGCCGCCAGATAGGCACTGGAATATGGCATTATGCTCGCTGTCGACGGGGAGCAGCACCGCGCCTGAACGACGCACCGCCGCCATCATCAATTCGCCTGCTGAAACCAACGCTTCCTTATTGGCCAAGGCAACAGTCTTCCCAGCCTCGATTGCAGCCATCGTAGAGGGTAATCCGGCGCAGCCGACTATCGAGGCCATCGTCCAGTCCACATCGCGCCTAGCGGCCTCTACAAGTGCTTCTGGACCTGCTGCGGCTTCGATGTTTGTCCCCGCCAAAGCGTCCTTGAGTTCAGTGTAAGCCGATTCATCGGCAACAACGGCAAGTTCTGCATCAAACTCGCGCGCTAGTTGCGCTATTGCTGCAGCATTGCCGTTCGCCGTCAACGCGACCACGCGGTAATGGCTGCGATGCTGGCGAATGAGATCCAGTGTCGACAGCCCGACCGAACCTGTTGCGCCAAAAATAGAAACGCTGCGGACCATCGATCAACCTTCCGCCACGCTTTGGAACAGCATGATAACCCCAGCAAAAAAGGCCACCGCGATGAGGCCGTCGGTCCTGTCAAACAAACCGCCATGCCCCGGTATCAGCCGCCCCGAATCCTTGACCCCTGCCCGTCGCTTCATCCAGCTTTCAAAAAAGTCGCCCATTTGTGCGACCACAGCAAGTGCAGCGCCCGTCAGCAACAGCCGGAACCAACCATATGTAAGATACACATCGCCACCGCCAACATTTCCGCCCCTGAAGGCGTAGATGCCTGCTTGAATGGCAACCATCATCAGGCCCGCGCCAATCATACCGCCGATAAGGCCAGACCAAGTTTTGGATGGACTAATTTGTGGCGCGATTTTGGGTCCGCCAAGCGTTCGTCCTGCAAAATACGCACCAATGTCGGTACCAATGACACCGGCAATCAACATCATGGCCGGGGTCATTCCGAAAAAGGGTGCGCTGAATAGCAGCAACGTAAAGCATGCAAGGCTTACGTATAACAAACCACCTATTAACCATAACAGGCGCGTTGCAATGCTTTGGGCAAAACCCAATACAAGCTTCGCAAATTCGTAAAAAACGCCAAGCCCTACCACCATGACAAGCGCCATAAAGGCGTATCCGCCAATCCAAATCGCCGTAATCGCGACCAACATCATAACAACGCTGGACAATGTGCGTATGCCTAAGTCCGAACGCGTCCTTAGGAGCGGTGCCGCCTTATCGGTCATCGACCACCATAGCGCCGTTCACGGCGCGCAAATTCGTGCAATGCGGCCGCAAGTTCTTCCTTGCTGAAATCAGGCCATAAGGTTTCGGTAAACCAAAACTCTGCATAAGCTGCTTGCCACAACATGAAATTGGACAGGCGCTGTTCGCCAGACGTTCGGATGAGTAAATCGAGCGGCGGTAGCCCAGCCGTGTCCAGATTGGCTTCAATGCTAGACGCGCTTATTTCGCCTTGCGTGGCGGCTGCGCGGGCGGCACGGACCATCTCGTCCTGCGATCCATAGTTCAAAGCTACCGCCAAGGTCGTGCGGCTGTTCTTTGACGTCCGCGCAATGGACTCTTCCAGCATTTCTACGATATCTGGCGATAATGCTTTGTAATTACCTAAAATTTTTAACCGAACGTCGTTCGCCGCAAATTCATCAAGGTCGGATTTGATGAAATCGCGCATCAGCCCCATCAAGTCGCTTATCTCGTCCTCGGGCCGCTTCCAATTCTCGCTCGAGAAGGCGTATAGGCTTAACGTTTCAAGCCCAAGCTCACCTGCCGCGCGCACAATGTTGCGGACGGTTTCAACACCGCGCTTGTGCCCCATCGCGCGGGGCAGTAGGCGTTTTTTGGCCCAGCGACCGTTGCCATCCATGATGATGGCTACGTGCCGCGGCATTGCGCCGGTTCCGGCGGCTATGCGGACGGGTTGCGGTTCGACGAGCGCCATTACGTATTTAAACGCGCTCGAAGCGAACGGAGGAAAAGTTTGCTTCCAGCCTCACTGGCTCAGGATTTCCTTTTCCTTATGCGCGGCGGCTTCGTCGACCGCCTTAATCATGTCATCGGTCATTTTCTGGACTTCAGTTTCCAACCGCTTCCGGTCGTCCTCGCTGATGTCCTTCTTATTCTCGTCAGCTTTCAACGCGTCGTTCGCATCGCGGCGTACGTTGCGGATCGCGATTTTGGCTTTCTCGGCATATTGGCCAGCAAGCTTCGCCAATTCCTTACGGCGCTCCTCGGTGAGGTCGGGAATGGGCAAGCGCAACGTTTGCCCATCGGTAATCGGGTTTAACCCAAGGCCAGCAGAGCGAATGGCCTTTTCCACTGGCGTAACGTTTGAGCGGTCCCATACTTGAACCGACAGCAAACGCGGCTCAGGCGCACTGACCGTCGCAACCTGGCTCAATGGCATATGCGAGCCGTAAACTTCAACAACCACAGGATCGAGCAAGGTCACATTTGCGCGGCCGGTACGCAGGCCGGAAAGATCGCTTTTGTAGGAATCGACGGCGCCCTTCATACGGCGCTCAACGTCGGTTTTGTCATATTGCGGCATGGATTAGTTTCCTTCGCTTGTTACCACAGTGGAAGTGCCGCTTCCGTCGAGCACCTTCAATATATTGCCCTGCTCGCGGATAGAGAACACCACGATAGGAATGTTGTTATCTCGGCATAAAGACACAGCGCTTGCATCCATCACCTTAAGATTATCAGCCAAGACACGGTCATAACTTAATGTTTCATAACGCTTTGCTGTCGACACCTTTTTCGGATCAGCGTCATACACGCCATCTACCGAGGTCCCCTTGAACAACGCGTCGCATTGCATTTCAGCCGCGCGCAATGCTGCCCCGCTATCCGTCGTAAAGAACGGAGCGCCAACGCCTGCAGCAAAGATAACGATCCGGCCTTTTTCCAAATGCCGTTCGGCACGGCGGCGGATGACGGGTTCGCAGACCTTGTCCATCTCAATGGCGGATTGCACACGGGTTGGCACGCCCAGCTGCTCAAGCGCGTTTTGCATAGCGAGTGCATTCATGACGGTGGCGAGCATGCCCATATAGTCGGCTTGCGCGCGATCCATGCCCTTTGCTGCACCAGACATGCCACGGAAGATGTTACCCCCGCCGATGACAAGGCACAATTGCAGGCCAGTATCCTGTGCAGCCTTCACCTCTTCGGCAACACGCGCAACAGTGCTTGGGTCAATGCCATAGGCTTGATCCCCCATGAGCACTTCGCCTGATAGTTTTAGCAGAATGCGACGATAGCCGTGCGCGCCCATAATGTCCCTCACCCTGATACGATAATGGCGCCCAGCTATAGGAGCCGTGCGCCACATCGCCAAGACCTTATCCCCGCCTTTTGGCAGGGTGGCCAAGAATATTTATGCGCCGACCGCAGCAGCCACTTCAGCGGCAAAGTCAGACACTTCTTTTTCAATGCCTTCGCCAAGCTGGAAGCGGACATAATCCTTCAGCACGATTGGCTTACCGGCTTCCTTGCCAGCGGCTGCAACGACGTCAGAAATTGGCGTCTTGCCGTCCATCACAAAGGGTTGGCTCAACAAGGCGTTTTCCTTAGCGAACTTCTTCACAGCGCCTTCAACCATCTTTTCGACGATATCCGCAGGCTTGCCGCTTTCCGATGCTTTTTCACGCGCAATACCGCGCTCACGCTCAAGCGTTTCGGCATCAAGGCCAGTTTCATCAAGCGACAGCGGGAAAGCAGCCGCGATGTGCATCGCCAGCTGCTTACCAAGGCCATCAAGCGTCGCAGCGTCTGCTTCGCTCTCAAGCGCAACAAGAACGCCAATACCGCCCATGCCAGGCGCCGCAGCGTTGTGAACATAAGAGACAACACGGCCGTTATTGACCGAAAGCGACTTTACGCGGCGGATAACCTGATTTTCACCGATAGTGGCAATATTGTTGGTCAAACGCTCCTGAACGGTTTCACTTCCGTCATAAGGCGCAGCCAAAACAGCTTCGGCTTCATTCGCCGTGAGGCTAAGCGCAACTTGGCTAACGGCAGCGACGAATTCTTGAAACTGCTCGTTCTTGGCAACGAAGTCCGTCTGGCTGTTGACTTCAATAGCGGTACCCTTGGTGCCTTCGACAGCAACGCCGACAAGACCTTCAGCCGCAGTACGGCTCGATTTCTTGGCAGCGGTTGCGAGGCCCTTGGCACGCAGCAAATCAACTGCGGCTTCGATATCGCCATTGGTTTCTTCAAGCGCCTTTTTGGCGTCCATCATGCCAGCGCCGGAAAGCTCGCGCAGTTCCTTAACGGCTGAAGCGGTAATTGCAGACATAAAAGTGTCCTTTCGAAAGGTGCAAAGGCCAATATGACCTCATGTAAGTTCGTCATCCCCGTGCATTCGGAGATACAACGCCTGCGCTTACTTCAAAAGCAAACATCAGGAGCCGCCCCCCGCATAAGCGGGGGAAACGACAAATTGATTACGCGTCGGTTGCGGTTGCTTCTTCAGCAGCAGGCGCCGCTTCTTCAGCCACTGGTGCAGCTTCTTCAGCTACTGGTGCAGCTTCTTCAGCTACTGGCGCTGCTTCCTCAACCAAAGCAGGTTCAGCCGCTGGCTCAACTTCCGCACCAAGGTCAATGCCCTTGGCAACCTTAGCGTTTACATTGCCCTTGGTTGCCGCGGTGGCAACAGCGTCGCAATACAAACGAATGGCGCGTGCCGCGTCATCATTTGCAGGAACTGGGAATGCAATGCCGTCAGGCGATACGTTCGAATCGAGGATCGCGATCACAGGAATACCAAGAACATTGGCTTCCTTGATGGCGAGCTCTTCTTTGTTGGCGTCGATGACGAACATGACGTCAGGAATACCGCCCATGTCGCGAATACCGCCAAGGCTCATTTCAAGCTTGTCGCGCTCGCGGGTCATTTGAAGGATTTCCTTCTTCGTGAAACCGTGCGTGTCACCCGAAAGCTGCTCTTCAAGCGTCTTGAGCTTCTTGATCGAGTTCGAAATGGTCTTCCAGTTGGTGAGCATGCCGCCCAACCAGCGATGGTTGACGAAATGCTGACCCGATGCACGGGCCGCATCAGCGATTGGGCCTTGTGCCTGGCGCTTCGTGCCAACGAACAAAACCTTGCCGCCAGACGAAACGCTCTGCGCAACGAAATCTAGCGCACGTGCGAACAACGGCACGGACTGCGAAAGATCGAGAATGTGGATGCCGTTGCGCGCGCCGAAGATATACGGCTTCATACGCGGGTTCCAACGGTGTGTTTGGTGGCCGAAATGGGCCCCAGCTTCA
>NCGG01000030.1 GCA_002278855.1 Sphingomonadales bacterium 28-55-16 | reverse complement strand
GCGCGGTAGAGCCATTTCCCAAGTCCGCTCGTTATCTCGAAATACAAAGGCGAAATCGCAAGGACATTTCGCTTGTCCATGACCCCGTCGAAGAACCATTTGGAAAGCGTGATTTCCATCCCAAGCGAACGCTGGGTTCGTTCATCAACGAGATGAGTATAGCTATCGATCCACGAAAATGTGGTCTCGCGGGATTTGGAGTTCGCGCGGATGTTCGTCTTGATCGTCGTGGCCTGAAGACGATCAAGCGCTGCGATCAGTCGCTCATAAGCGCGCCCGCTTACACCCCAGCAGATTCGCTTGAGAAGATCGCCAGGTTGAACACGAATGGTCGGCGACAGGTCGTTGTCACCCCGCTCGCGCAATTCGTTGAGGTGGGACGCCAGATAGATCATAATATCTGCATCCCAGATGGTCGCCATCCCATAGGCTGGGTTGGCTGATACATGCACGGTGACCGACTTATCCGGACTGAGGTACTCAATGGGTTTCAGGCGCTTCTTCTTCGAAAGGCTGAAGAAAGGACGCTGCATGGTCTCCTGATAGTCCCGCAGCGAGATGTCGCTGAAATCAGGCAGGGTGAAGAACATCTCGAACTGCACCCGGCGACCGGAGGAGGGCTGATCTTTCTCGCTCACGTTCTTCGCCCAGTAAATCTGCCACTGTCCCACATGTGGGACAAGTGAGCTAAACATATGAAATACAACGATAAAAACCACATTTTCAGAGTGGTGAACACATGGCCATAGGTGGGTCCGAAACCCTCCTTCATGGGGCAGGCCTTTTTAGAATCTTCGCCTTCTCAATCAGAGGGCGCAATGCATCGAGGATTTCGTCAGCGCTCAAATCAGTGGGGTTGATCGTTATCGTGAGCCCTCGTGCACGATCCTTTTCGATGACACCAATGGACGATCCCGCCGCTTCGATTACGGCTTTCTGAACACGGCCAGGCCTGCCCGAAACTGCCTTGAGCAGACGGACAACAACCTGAGGGCCAGAAATTGGCTCTTCGTCTCCGGATTGCCGGAAACTTTGCTCCGCAGCGATCTGCTTTGCTGCTTCCTCCATCCTAGGGCGCAGCGATGGGTTGCGTATGGCTGGAAGAAGCTTGTCACCGTACCGCACTTGAAGTTCCATTGGCGACGCAAATGCGCTTACGATTGTTTGCGGGATCTCTGTCAGGCCGATGTACCGGGCGAGCGTAGATTTCGAGATCTTTACGCGTTCAGCAAGCCGGGCCTGAAGGCCATCGTAATAAGTATCGACTGCTGCCTTGTAGTTCAAACCGCGCTCTAAATCTGAGATATCTTCCCTCTCGCGGTTCTCGATATCAGCAAGGCGGAACGCAGCTTCGTCATCGAGATCTTCGATAATCGCGACGAGCTCGATATCCGGGTAGTGATTGGCGTTGAGCCACGCGACAGCCCAGTGGCGCCTTGTGCCAATGATCAGTTCGTACTGCAGCTCACCTTGCTGTTTCCGGCGCACGACTACTGGGATGCGGTTCCCGTTTTCTGCTTGGATCGATTCAATCAGAGATCGCAAACGGGGTTCGGTGAGCTGTTCGTAATCACGGGCGTTTCCCGGCCAGATCGAACATTCTGCAGGTTTGAGCCGGATGGTCGGGCGCTTGACCATCCGCGCTGCTTCCGTGAAGCCTTCAAGCCGACGTGTTGTGAAATTGCGCGATGCGGTTGCCCCTGCAGCGTCCTTGGCTTCAGAGACGGAAGGCTGGTCAGGGGCAGGGGAGGCGAGGGCCTCGCCAATCAATGAACGACGGCTCACGCTGCAACACTCCCTGCCGTGTCAGATGACCGTCTCGAAATGCTCTTCGACGGCCACTGCTCATGTATTTCGTTCAGAACTTCTCCGAAGACTGCGTTGAGATTGTCCCGGCAACGCTGGTAGGTTGCGTGCGCAGCTGAAGGCTTGCTTTCATAGATCGACCGGAATGCTTGAGTGGCATTCTTGATTTCCTCAGAAGCTAGGATCGGCTGATTCAGCAGGAAATTGGCATATGTGGCCTTCATCATCTTCCACATGTCGGCTTCACCTGGCTTGCTGGGGGTGTAGGCCGAGCAGACGACGCGAATGAACCCGTAATCAACAGGCGTTCCGTGATCCTCGAGGATCTCGATATTCTCGGCGATCGTGTCCATGAAATGGATGGTTGAAAGATAGTCGAGCTGCCTTGCCGGAACCGGGATAAGCATACCTGTTGCGGCGGCCATCACATTGAGGCCCAGGAACCCCATAGCCGGCGGAGGATCGAGCAAGACGACGTCGAAGTCCTTGATGATGCTGTCGATGCCAATACGGAGACGCTGAAGTCCCTCGCGCACTGCTTGTCCGCCCTCCGTCAATGTTGCCGTGAGGTCCCACTCTGCATCCTGCAGGCCAAGGCTTGACGGCACTATTTTGATTGTAGGCCAAGCGGTTTCTCGGATTGCCTTCCTGAAATCATCGAATGTACTGCGAGGCGACAGGAAGTTTCCTAAAGTCTCCTCTTCATCGATAAGTGCTTCGGGCTGGATGTCGAACATAGTTGTCGTTGACGCCTGCGGATCGCAGTCGATCACGAGAACGCTATATCCGTTCAGTGCGAGAAAATCGGCGAAATGCTTGGTAATCGTACTCTTGCCGACGCCGCCCTTGAAATTCTGCACGGCTACTACAACCGCATTCTCATGGGCTAGCTTGCCCGGATGAATGTTCAGCGCCTTGCGAATATGAGTAAGGTCTTCGAGCGTGTAATAGCGGCGGCCATTGTTGAGCTGTTTCGGAGGCGCGAGACGCCCCTCCTTCTCTGCCTTGGCAAGCGCTTCAGGCGTTCTTCCGACCAATTCCGCTGCCGCCGTAGGCCCAAAGGTGATATCGAGGACCTTGCGTTCATCAGGTTTGAACACCACAGCTTTGACCCGATCGCGCATCATTTCGCAGGATCTGGTCATATTTCGCAGTGTGTTCACGGTGTAGGACATGCGTCTGCCTTTCGATGAATCGCAGTTCTGCGACCCAGTTTGTGTTTTATGATCATTTTCGGCGCTAGAAGTCAAACCGATATCATCGGAATGGTACCGGTCCCGAATTCCCGTCCCTGCCGGCCACCCCTTGCCGCATAGCCTGTAGTGATCACGGGCTCATAACCCCGAGGCGAGAGGGAAGGGGGAAGGCCTGATGCGGTTCAGCATCAGGAGCAGACCGTGACCGACCTTTTTGAACAATCCAGCCAGAAGCTGGACGCAGCAATCACCGAAATCCAGTACGCCATCGCCACCGGACTGGCGAACAAGCAACGCCTGTTTGATACGATGCGCCAGCTCTACGGGGAGGGCTCCGCCAACGGCGCCTGGAGCCAGAGGGACGCTTTTGACCTGCTCGAGGCGGCATTGACGCGCCACATGGCCGGACTGCTGAGCAAACCTCAGATGCTGACCCAGATTTCGGAGATCAGTGCGCTTATCGAGGCACTGCCGACACATACGGTCAGAAGTGAAGAGCAGATCAGGTACCAGCAATTCTCGACGCCCGCAGACCTAGCAGCGCTATCCGTGATTTTGGCGCAGCCACTCGCAACCGATATCGTTCTTGAACCGAGCGCCGGACATGGCGCTCTCGTGGCAACTTTGCCCGATGTCAGCGCATTGC
>NCGG01000024.1 GCA_002278855.1 Sphingomonadales bacterium 28-55-16 | reverse complement strand
TAAAGTCTGCTTATGCGTTCGCAGCATGGAAGCAATCCTTGGGGACGAAGGCGATGTGGGGCAAATGTTGAATACCGCCCTGCAATTGAACAAGCCTGATGTACGTTCGTCCCCAGCGCGTGGCGCGGCAGGATTCGCGCGCATCATTTAACGGGCTGAAAATGTTCGGATCGTGTTCGGATTTTTTAGAGTCCACATAAATATATGATTTAGAACAGAAATTTTATAGGGCCGAATCTTGCCAAGGTTGGGGTCGAGGGTTCGAATCCCTTCGCCCGCTCCAGTTTTTCAATGCTTGAGGCGATAGGGCCTTTGCAACCGAAGGCGGCCTTTCGGCGTGCGTTTTTATCAGCGTTCTGATTGGAACAGTTTGCCCTGACGGAAAGCCTAAGCGGACCTTGTCCTTGATCAAGTGCCATGGCAACCTCTGGGCCGGCAGCTTTCAGGCGACCGTCACTATTGTCAGAACGATCGCAACTGGGGGTCAGAGGACATGTCGATTAGCTTCCTTTTCCGGCCGACGGCAATGGCTTCACCGTCGGCCGAGGCAATTGCGATCAGAAACGTCCGGTGATCCTTGCACCGAGCAAGCGAGGCGCGCCCGGAATGAAGGTTGCAAATGTGAAGCTGCAAATCCCTGCGATGATTATTGTCCGAGAAGAACACTTCCGATTGCCAGGTATAGGTCGGCGCATCGGGCCTCAGTCTTAAGCGGCTACGCCGCCGGGCGCCGCTTCACTTTAAATTTCCCGATTAGGATAATGCAGACTAGCCCTGCGATTAGCGGTGCGCTGGTCGCAATCCAGCGCAGTAAGTCGCCATAGGCCGCGCGGTCTTCCGCAGGTGCCGATGGCGAAAATCCATAGGCGGCAAGCAGCCACAATATTCCGGCAGATCCCAGTGCTTGGGCAATCCCAAAGGTAAGACTGAAGGAGGCGTAGAATATCCCGGCGCGTTGTGCCCCCGACTTGCCGGCGTCCTCATCAATGAGATCGGCGACGATCGAGCGCAATAGCGTATATTCCGCGCCCCAGGTGAGGCCCTTGGCGCAGGCATAAAGGGCAAAGGCCCCCACCTTGCCTTGGGGCAGAAACAGCGGGATCGGTGCGAGCAGCGCCATCAATGAAAAGACACCCATGAGAGCAACGCGCTTATCGGTTCGATGCGAAACCGTGAGCCATATCGGAAGTGAAATGAGACAGGTCAGGGCCTGAACGACTAAGAAGGATGCAGTCCAGTTCGGCAGTGCCAGCGCATCTCGCACCAAGAACAAATAGGTACTGGTGTTAATCGCTTCTGAGGCCCCGACGAATAAGTAAGCGATTGAAATAAGGGCAAAGGTTCTTTGCCGGAAAATGATCAGGTAAGATTCGGCGATACTGCCCCAGGTCAGTCTCATCGGCTTGGACGATGGTTCTGGGGTGAGCCAGAACAACAACCCGACCGCGACCGGCAAGCCGACCAGTACGATGGTGCCCATCAGCGCCATCTGCTGGGCGACATCCGCGCCCGACGTTCGCTCCAATATGGCCGGCCCCAGGACAAACACCGGCAGTGAGATCGCTACGGCAATTGTCTTTGCCCCGAATACCCGCGAGCGTTCATGATAATCGCTCGAAATTTCCGCGCCCCAGGCACCGTGCGCGACAATCACCATGGTCCAACCGGCAAACAGCAGCACCATCCAGGTGGTGACAGCTGCGAAGCTCATTCCCGTCTCGGCGAAATAGATCTGCCAGGTGCCCAACATCGCCAGCGGCACGCCTGCAAGGATCCAGGGACGCCGCCGGCCGATCGGGGTCGATGTCGCGTCGGTCAGCGCGCCCATGATCGGATCATTGAACACGTCCCACAGCCGGCCGATGAGCAGGACAGTACCTACTGCCGCCAACGACAGCCCTACATGCTCGGTGAGGAACGACGGGATGAACACGGCCAGCGGCACGAGAAAACCGGCGGTGACAAAGGC
Source organism: Sphingomonadales bacterium 28-55-16 (assembly GCA_002278855.1). GTDB lineage: Bacteria > Pseudomonadota > Alphaproteobacteria > Sphingomonadales > Sphingomonadaceae > Sphingorhabdus_B. The sequence goes on along the minus strand of NCGG01000024.1, from coordinate 22,999 downwards.
TGGTGCGGAAAGGGCAAAAAGCTGTGGCCAAGTGAGCCTGGTCAGTCTCGTCATGGTCACTGGCTCGCCGTGGGGCCGGGGAAGAAAGCTCGCCCCGGATCGGTCATTTTGGCAACCGCGTCAAGGAACCGCTCTGCCATAACGGCCTGTCCGTCTGCATCCGGATGCAGTTGATCCGGCATCAACGCTGCATCGGTCGGGGCAAGGAGCTTCGTTCCATCGAGGTAATGCAGGTTGGGATCGCCCGCCGCCCGTCGCCGCGCTACTATATCTTTCAGGATCACCCGCACACTCGCCAAGGTCAGCGCGCCGTCATCCATTGCGCCAGGGCGGTCGAGCCGGACATAGCCGCCTCCCGTCACGCGCTTTAGTGGACCTGGCTTATCGTCAATGAGCGGGCAATGGATCGGCGAGATAACAAGCAGCGGGACTGCCTCGGCTCCTTCGCGGATCGTGTCGATAAAGCTATGCACGGCGCTGGCAAATGTGCGCCGTCGTAGCGTGTCGCCCGCCACCACATTGGCGCCAAGTTTCATGCTGATCGCGTCGAACCCGCCATCGCGCAACGTCCGCGCGACGAAACCGTCAAGATGGCATTGGCCGGCAAAACCAAGATTAGTGAAATCAACCCCAGCTTGCCGTGCCGCGATCGCAGTCCAGGTGTCGGCAGGGCCGGTCGCCTCCATCGCGTGACTGATTGAACTGCCATAATGCGCCCAGCGGAATGGCGCTGCAGGAGAGCTGGTAATTCTGGCTTCCGCGGGAATGCGTAGCGCGAGGACCTCTACCATTGCAGATTGGGGCAAGAACACCGCGACCTGCTTGGTGTCGCCGCCAAGCCCTCTGAAAGCCACGGTGCACGGCCCACCTGGCTCAAACCGCACCGCTGCTTCATCCGCGACGACGGTGTGTCCCGCAGTCACTTCCACTCGGGCCTTCAGCGATCCTGCGACTAGGAGGTCAAACACCACCGGCCTGCGGGCCTCGCCAGCGAATTGTAGACCGGTAACAAGTACGTCAATCTCGATAGTGTCGGCGTCAGTCGTAAAGCATAGCCTGACGCCCGATGCCATCGCTGCCATCAAATCAAAGGCTGGCTCGGGTGATTGGGCTTGGGTCCAAGCGGGCAAGCGCCGAACCTTCATATGATCGGCGACACGTTGCACATCCAAGGCGCCTTCAACCGTGAGTGAAGGATTATCCAGCGCGATGGATTGCCAAGTCATGACCGCGACGAAGCAACGTGCCGGAGCGTATCGATCCAGGCATTGAGGCCCGGCACGTCACGGCCCGCCAGTTTCGCGGCTTCATCCGCCATGCGCAGCAGACATGCATCCTGCGCGTTCGGCTTGGCCTCAAAGGCGGCGATTTCGGCTGTGTTCATCGCCCCACCCTGCAATTCCATCGTCTTAATGCTCACCGGGGAGAGCCTTGCGCGATAGCCATCGTCGGCGACGACCAGATAACGCTTGGCTTCGACATGCAGGGCAACCAGATTGGCGACCCGGTCGCCAAAGATCGGACGCAGCGCCTCTGCACCCACCCGGTCATGGTCGCGGATGTGGCAGCGGCCATGGGCGATATCGTGCACCAAGCCAGCAACCTGCAGTTCCTCATCATCCGGCCGCAATGCCTTGAGCTCAGCGGCACATTGGAGCGCGTGATCAAGTTCCACCAATCCGGGTTCGATCATCGGGCTTGCCCCCAGAGCGTCCAGGAACGCGATCACGTCTTCAACGTCGTTAAATTGGATTGCCGCGGGAACAAAGGCCTCCACGTCGGTAGTTGGCATTGGGGTCACGTTCTATCGCTCCAGTTTTCGGGAAGTACCGGCCAGCGACCAACGCCACCCTTCTCCACGAGCATGCCCGTCAGTGTGCGGTCGGCATGCTGGGCGCGCCACGTTAGCAGAGCCTGCGCCTCGCGCAGAACGGCTTCCGGCTCGGTTAATGGCGTTCGCCAGGTGGGATCGGCAGCGAGATCGAAGGCGAGGCTCGTCCCGTCACCAAAGTGAACATAGGCGGCCGTGTCACTACGCCGCACAGCCAGACACATTTGTTCAAGCCGGCGATCCCACGGCCAAGCATGGGGGCCATGCGGGATGAAGGAAAAGCGCCAATCGAATTCCCATTGCGCCGCATCACGCCACCAGTCCGGTTCGGCATTGTCGAGGAATGGGGTGAGTGGCAGGCCGTCACATTGCGCTGGCACACCCAGCCCCATGGCCTCGCATAGGGTTGGAAAAAGATCGATATTCTCGGTGAAGCGATCGACGGCAGCGCCGCGCGACTTGCCGCTGCGCGGGTCGCGAATGATCCCGAGAATGTGGAAGCTGCTTTCAAAGAAGCCCAGCTTCTGCATCAATCCGTGATCGCCCAATTGCTCGCCATGGTCAGACGTCACCACAATCAGTGTATCGTTCCATTGGTCCATCGAGCGCAATGCATCAAATACCCGCCCGAGTTGATGGTCGGCCTCGCTGACCATGCCGAGATACTGCGCGCGCAGGCGGCGCATCGCGTCGGGATCAACCGGTGCGGCCAGCAGGGGGTGGCGCATCAAGCCTTCATGCAGCGGGTGGCGTTCGGCTGCAGGAGAAATGGGGTCGACCATATCCGCAGGATCATACATCGTGGCAAAGCGGCCGGCCGCCGCAAAGGGTTCGTGTGGCCGGAATTGGCTGAGGTGTGCAAACCACGGCTTATCCTGCTTACCCACCCAGTCAATGAACTTGTCCGTTAGGAAAGCTGAGAGGCTGAGATCCTCATGACGCTGAGACTCGGTCGCGATCGCGGCCATAGCGTCTTCGGGCACATCATAGCCCTTATCTCTCAACCAATTGGTCCACGGCGCGGGACGCCCCGGCCCCAGCCGAAAGCCGAGGTCGAAGCCCGGCAGCACCTCTTCATAATCCTGTAGGCGCGGATCTTGGGGACCACGTGCTTCGCGGGGATCGATAGCTTGGTCTGTGTAGCCGAACAGAGCGGGCGTATAGCCGGCACGGCGCGCGGCCTTGGCGATATTATCAAAGCGCGAGTCAAGCGGCGTGCCGTTGGCCACCACCCGGTGGTTGCTTTGATACATCCCAGTATAGAGGCTGGCCCGGCCGGGGCCGCAAGGGGCGCTTTGGCTGAAGTGGCGGCGCAGATGCAAGCCCTCGGCCGCCAGCTGATCGAGGTTGGGCGTTTGTACGATCGGATGGCCAGCGCAGCCGAGGCTATCACCGCGAAATTGGTCGAGCGTTATGAGAAGAATATTCATTATCTGATATCAGTATCATTCATGGATAATGATTTGAAGAAAAATATCACAAAATATTATGACAGTTTCGCGACAGCCGCAAACGCCGCAACCGTGGGCATTTCCAAGTTTTCGGGCAAGGTCACTAGAAACAGCCCAGCGGTGAGGTTATCGCCGCGCAACGGTACGGCCGTCAGTCGCGCATCCTGCCCGGCTTCGCTTGCAAAAATCGGCGCGACACCAATACCGGCGGCCACCGCCTCTTTCACTCCGGCATTGCCGTGAACGGCGAGGACCGGCGTCGGGGCCAGAGCCAAATTACCGAACGCCCGTTCCACCAACGCCTTGGTGACGGACCCCTCCTCCCGCACAATCAATGGCAGGGTGGCAATATCCTTAAAGTCGATCGCGCTCAGCCGCGCAAGCTCGTGATCCTGAGGAACCAGCAGCGCCAAATGGTTTGTATCGAGCAGCGTGCACGCTAGCCCATCATCGGGCTCCAGCATCGACACGATGGCGGCATCGACCCGGCTGGCCAGGACATCTTGCCGCAAGGACAGGGTGTTGCCCGTTATCGTCTGGACCTCGATTTCAGGATGGGCGCGCATGAAACGGCTCATAGCCTTTAACGCGGCGGTGGGGCTTGAAAACCCTATCGTCAGCCGACCTCGCCTGAGACCGCTGAACAGGTCTGCAGCAGCCTCAAGATCCGACAGGCGGCTCAGGACGATGCGCGCGCGCACATAAATGTCGCGCCCAGCAAAGGTGAGCGATTGGTTCTGGGAGCGCCTGTTCAATAAGCGAAATCCGCAAGTCTGTTCCAGAGCCGTGATCTGGTTGGAGACATTTGGCTGGGTAACCCCGAGCGCGACTGCGGCCTTGGAAAAGCTCCCAGTATCCACCACCGCCACAAAGGTCCGCAATGCGCTGATACTTAGCCCGCCTTCTCGGCGACCAAGGTGGGGGGTGCGCGGTGACCCGACCTCTATCGAAGTTTTCGGCATAAGAACTGCGTCCATTTTTGATGCTTAGGCGAAAACATATGGCACGCTGTCAGGGCTGCTCCAACAATTTTCCATTGGCCAGATCCTGGTGGTTCCGAACCGAGGCCCGCCAAGGCTTCCGATAGGGTTTGACTAGAGCCGAAAACACGATAGCCGGCATATCGAAGCCATGTTCTTCAATGGCAACGGCGCAAGTGTCTGGCAACCTGAACAAAAAGCCTTCTGAGAAAATGCCGCTGAAAATGTTCGGATCGTGTTCGGATTTTTCGGAAGCTTTGTAAATATCTGAATTTAAATATATAATTCATAGATCCGAATCTTGCCAAGGTTGGGGTCGAGGGTTCGAATCCCTTCGCCCGCTCCAGTTTTTCAATGCTTTAGGCGATGGCGCCTTTGCTACCAAAGGCGGCCTTTCGGCGTGCGTTTGTATAAGCGTTCTGATTAGAACGCCCGCGCAAAAATCTTGGAAATTCAGCGTTTAAGTCGGCCTTGGATGCGGCATGGCCGGTATACGCAATTGGTATTGCACCAATCATTGTGTTCAGCAGCTCGTTCCTAAAAACGGATGAGCGAGCTCATCCGTAACGCTTTGGGACCGGTCCGCGCAACCCCGAACCCCACATAAGTCGCATTTGCCCGAGAAAAGCCGTTGGTGTCGAACACCGTTCGCCAGCGTTCCAATTGGAATAGGCTATTTTGACGGGAAACCTAAGCGGCCCTCGTCCTTGATCAGGTGTCATGGCAGCGTTTGGGCCGTAAGCGGACTGTCCGATATTAATCACACAGCGCTAAATACTGACGAAATAAGAGACATGTTTGAAGTGCAACGTTATCCCCTTTTGGTCGGACCACGCGCTGGAAATGTGACAATTAAGAGACAAAATAAAGTCTAGGCCGTCAAAAAAATATCATCTGATAGCCTTAATGCATCTCTAGCGGGGCGGCAGATAAAAAATTTTTTCGGGGGTCCTTATGTCAACTTCACATTACCGCTATGCAACCTTACTTGCATGCAGCATCGCAACGCTTTCCTGGGCGAACATGGCGCACGCCGCAGACGATGCCGCAGATGATAAAGCCGCGGAAGTAGCTGACACCAAAGGATCAATTGCTGAAGGCTCAGACATAGTTGTTACCGCAACGCGGCCAAACCAAATCGCTCCAGTTACGTCATCGCTCAATACAACACAGCCGCAGGCAATCGTTTCACGAAACTTCATTGAGGATTCGCTGCCGGCGTCATCCGACTTCAACCAGATCGCGTTGATCTCCCCTAGTGTATCTAACTATGGCAATGCCAACGGGCCTGGCCTGAGCGAGTCAAAAGCACAAATTCGGGGTTTCCAGGACGGCGAGTATAATATTACCTATGATGGCGTACCGTTCAACGACCAGAACGACCCGACGCACCACAGTAACACTTTCTTCCCCTCAAATACCATCGAGACCCTCGTGGTCGATCGCGGCCCGGGCAATTCCAGCCAACTTGGTCAAGCGACCTTTGGCGGCAATATCAATATGTTCAGCCGCGCGACCCGCGCAGATTTGAGCGCTGAAGCGCTGCTCAGCTACGGTAGCTACAACACCCAGCTTGAGCGCGTTTTCCTGCAGAGTGGAGCGATCGAACAACTTGGTGGAGCGGAAATAGTTCTCAGCGGCCAGCATATCCGTTCGGATGGCGCGCGGACCTACAGCCCTTTCAAGTCGAATAACGTCTTCGGCAAGATCATGCTCCCGCTTGGTCCTGACGTGAAGCTGACGCTGCTCGCGACCTATAACGAGAACACCTTCAACCAGCCCGATAAGGATGGTGCCACAAAAGCGCAGATCGCGCTCTACGGCAAGTATTTCAGCCTTAACAACGACCCCAATTCCCAGACTTATTATGGCTACAATGAAACGCACAAGACCACTGACTTTGAACTCGTAAAGCTCGAATCGGACATCGCGCCGGGAACTAGCTTCGAAAACCGAGCTTACACCTACAGCTACGACAATGAGACGTTGAGCGGTAACGATGTCACACTGTTCGCCACGGCAACACCGGCGGCGATTTTGGCGGCCAACGTGGTAACGCTGACGTCGGGCGGCGCTACCTCTCCCGGCATCCCGGGCTACACCAAGACCAACAAATACCGCGTCTGGGGGGATATCGCGAAAGTGCGGTATGACTTTGACCTTGGCACTCTGACTTTGGGAGCATGGATCGAACGTAGTGATACGTATCGCCAACAACGCGACGTTAACTTGCTGACGCTTGCACCGAGCTATCTTCAGAAGATAGTGTTGAACCCCGTGAGTGGTGTTGCAACGCCGCGCAACATCAGGTTCGACCAGAACAGCAGTATCAATCAAACAGAAGAGTTTGCCGAACTGGAACTGCGTCCTACTGATGGGCTGAAAATCACTCCGGGCTTCAAGCACATCAACTTTAACCGCAAGATCAATGCGAATTACAATCAGACGACCCGCTATGAACAGCATGTCAGCGATACGTGGAACGCCGACCTGCCGTTCCTTACAATCAACTATCAGGCGTCAGATGCCATTGCGCTCTACGGGCAATATGCACGGGGCTTTCTGGCTCCCCCGATCACCGTCCTCAATGTGAACAAGCCGCAGCTGTCCACTGTGGAGCCGCAGCAATCGACTAACTATCAAGCTGGCTTGGTATACCATGGCGGCAACCTCAGCGCTGACGTCGCTGTCTACAAGATTGACTTCAACAACAAATTCGCTTCGTTCGTCTCGACCGTGCCTGGCGAAGGGACGATCTTCATCAACCAGGGCAGCGTAAAATATCAGGGTGTAGAAGGCCAGTTAACCTATGCCTTACCGAATGGCTTAGCGGTATTCGTCAACGGCTCGCGCAACTATGCCAAGACCGACAACGCCGGTGAGCTTCGCACCCAAGTCGCGAATGCCCCTGAGTTCACTTTCGCGGGCGGTGTTCTCTTCAAGCGCGGACCGATTGCCGTGTCGCTAATCGACAAATACACCGGCCCTCAGTGGTTCGTTGCTCTGGAAAATCCGCTGTACAAGAGCGAAGGCTACAATGATGCCATGGCTTCCTTGAACTATGATTTCGGTGTGGTCCGGGTCGGGGTGGAGGTTTCCAACCTGTTCGATTCGCGGGAGGTCACGAATATTGCCGCCGGAAAGACCGTGCCGTTCGACCAGTGCTTCTTCCAGACCGGACGGTCGGTCAGCGCAGATCTGACAATCAAGTTCTAACCGCTCCTAGACCTTGCGTCTTGGGCTGCCGCCCAGCTCAGGACGACATTGCTTCTGTTGATTGACCCTCTTCTGCCACTTGAAAGCAGGCGGTCAATTAACAGGGCGGTCCGCGCGGAAATTGGACTTAAAAATTCATACCCAATGCAACAAAGAGAGGGAGCCCCGTTGCCTCGCCGACGTCCCCAAAGGTAGGGGCACCCGAGGCGAGCAGCCGGAACGGCACTTTCAAATGCTATATTGTGGCCACGCCAATGCTTGTTGAACCACTACCAGCAATGGTGGCCACCTCTTGCCTGTTTCCCTCGATACCGAGAAGGAGCTTTGGCGTCACGTGATGCGATACGGCAACACCTCCGGTCCAATAGTCGTTATTGCCAACGCCTGTATTGATCGCATAACCGCCCCCACCAAATATGGACCAGGGGCCTAAATCCTTTTGCACCCAAACCGGAAAAAGCGCCGTAAACTTGCCCGCGCCCTTACCTTCAACTTCGATCAACGGGATTATCAAATACTCAATCTCCGGATACTACGGCGTGGCCATGGCGATAACGCAGGATGAGTGCGGGTAATAGGATTAGGCTCATTAAGGTGGACGTCACTAGCCCGCCGAGGATGACGATTGCCATAGGCCCCTGAACCTCGCGCCCTGCCTGTCCGGCCTCAAACGCAAGCGGTGCTAGTCCCAGTGCGGTTACGAGCGCAGTAATAAGGATCGGCGTTACGCGTTCGCGCGTCGCGCGCATCACTGTTTCCAGTCCCCACGGAGCGCCTTCAGCTTCGACAAGATGATCGACATGCGATACCAGCAGGATCGCATTTCGCGCGGCGATACCGAACAAGGTTACGAACCCGACAAGTGCACCGAGCGACAGCACGCCGCCTGTCAGCGCCACGGCGATGACGCCTCCGGCCAATGCGAAAGGCGTTCCTGCCAGTATCAGTCCGGCAGCCCGCCCGCCGCCGAATGCGAGGATTAGGAGCGCGAAAATGGCGATTGCTGCGACGGCGACGTTAATCGCGATTTGACGGGTAGCTGCCTTCTGTCCTTCGGCAACGCCGCCGAATGCGAGCGACACACCCGGTGGCAATTTGACCTGTTCGGCGATAGCCCTCCGGGCGTTAACGACAAATCCTGCAACATCCGATCCAGTCGGGTTGGCGGTCACGACCTGGCGCCGCTGTCCGCCTTCACGCGAAATCAGCGCGCGGCCCTCTATCAGTCGGATGCTCGCAATGTCGCCAAGCCGAACCGTTGCTCCGTCGGCAGCGCGCACTAGCACATCGGCAACGCTCTCGGGATCGCGGCGCAACTCGGGTGGCAGGATTAGCGCAATATCGGTGGTTCGATCCGCACCGGGCAACTGCGCAACAACCCGCCCCTGAAACGTCGCCTCGATCGCGTCATAGGCATCGCTCGGCGCAATTCCGTGCAGTCCCATGCGCGCGCTGTCCAGTGCAACTCGCAGCACAGGCGTTCCCGGCGGAGCCTTAACCCTAACGTCAGCGGCCCCTGGCACTTTAGCGAGAACGGCAGCAATATCAGCAGCGCTGCGGTCAAGTGTATCGAGATCCGCTCCATATATGCTGATGGCGACCTTTGCGGTTTCACCCGAGAGCGATTCCGATATCCGGTCGCCCAAGAACGTGAGCGCTTCGCTCTGCATACCCGGATAGCCTGCCAGCACCGCACGAATACGCGCGAGAACGGCATCCTCATTCTTCCCGGCCTTCGCGTTCAATTCGACATGAAATTCGCTGCGATTTGGACCGAACGTATCCTCGCCAGCTTCGGCGCGTCCGATCTGCTGTTCGACTGTCGCAATTTCTGGAATTTGCACAAGGTCGTTCGATATTTTAACACCGATCTGGCGCATCCACTCGATCGACGCTCCGTTCGGACCGCTGACCTGAAGCACATAATGTCGTTCGCGAAACGCTGGTAGCAGTTCGGACCCAAACGACATAAACGCAAGCAGACTGACTACTGCCACGGCTATGGTAACGCCGACGACTTCCCGTGCTCGACCAAACAATGGCCCAAGCCATCGTGCGTGACGCGCCTTGATCCGGTCCAGCAGCGCCGATTCTTCAACCGAGCCGACATTTGCCAGCAAGATGGCTGCCAGTGCGGGGGTGATTGTCATCGCCACGACCAACGAAGCGAGGACTGCGAGCAGGAACGCCAACGCCAGCGGCGCGAAGAACGAACCCTGAATTCCAGTCAGAAACAGGATTGGTGCTACAGTGAACGCTAGCACATATGTTGCGTAAACGACCGGTGCGCGGACTTCGACCGATGCGGCTTCGATGACGGAACTGCGGTCGGCGTCGCCTGCCTCGCGCAATCGGCGGATTATATTCTCGATGTCGACAATCGCATCGTCCACTACAACACCAAGCGCGATGGCAAAGCCGCCGAGCGTCATTGTGTTGATCGTGAACCCCAACAGGTCAAGCGCTATCAAGGCTGCCAGCAGCGATAGCGGGATCGACAGAAAGGCTATCAAAGCAACCCGCACATTTCGCAGCAGCGCAAGCAAGACGAACCCGATCATGAACCCGCCAATGGCGAGATCAACTGCGATGCCCGACAGTGCCGCTTCGATGAAGTTAGCTGGTCGGTGCAACGCTGGAAAAATCTTAACGCCCTGCTTTTCGAGTGCGGGGCGCAGGTCGGCAATCGTCGCCTCGACTGCCCGTGTTGCTTCCAGCGTGTTGGCACCATATTGGCTCGACATGGCGACAAGGACGCCGGGCCGTCCCATGATGAGGGCATCACCAAATTGAGGGCTGGGGGCATAAACAACGTCGGCGAGCGCTCCAACGGTCGTGGCTATACCTGATCCGGTTATAACGGGTGCCTTGGCAAGCGTTTTCAATGTCACGGCGCCTGCGACGGGCTGGACAAGAATGCGCTGGTTGACGGTTTCGGCAAAGCCGCCGCCACGAATGCTGGCGAGGGCAGAAACCGCGTTTCCGACATCGGACATCGACGCGCCGCTGGCAATTAAAGCGCTTGGACGAACGCGCACCTCAATGCGTCGCAACGCGCCGCCAAAGACGATGGCGCGTGCCACACCGGGCGTTGCAAGCAGACGAGGCCGGACCGTCCACTGGATAAGATCGCGCAGTGCGCCGGGATCGAGCTTGTCGCTGGCAAATCCGACCTTGAGCAAATCCATTGTTGACGATGTGAGCGGGCTCAAGCGCGGCGCGTTAGCGACCCGCGGCAATTTGGTTGCAGCTTCGCCTATGGCCTCTGCAATGACTTGACGCGCCCTGTAGGGATCACTGCCCTCTCGAAACGAGACGTTGATGACCGATAGGCCCTGCGCCGATTCCGAACGCACTGATGCCACGCCGTTCGCGCCGTTGATCGCGTCTTCAAGAGGCCGTGTGACCAGCGCTTCGACCTGATCGGCGACAAGACCGGGTGCTTCGGTCTGGATCGTTGCCTGTGCTGGCACGAACTCGGGAAAAACATCGTAGCGCGCACGGTCGACCGTGGCGATGCCTAGCGCCATAACCATCACCGCAGCCCCGAGGACGAGCCACGGATGAGCGATACAAAAGCGAACGATGGCCTTCAGCATCGAGTGGTCATTCCTCTTCGCCCGATGTTTCGCTGCCGCGCTCGATTGCCATCAGCGACCCCGCACCTGTGATCGCCACGCGTGTGCCAGGCGCCAAGCCCGATGGTACGAACCAGCCATCGGCAATTGCGCGCGCGTCTATCAACTCGACGCGATCAAACGCTTGGTCCGGCTTTTGCACGTAAATCCACAACGCACCTTGGTAGCGAATTATTGCATCGCGGGGCACTATGATGCCAGTCTGTACCGCCCCGCTATCAGCAGATGCTGGGAGGACACGCCCCGCAAGTAGCCCCTGCGCTGCGCCTCCGCGCACAACCGCAAGCACGCCAGCGCTCTGCAATTTAATATCGGCACTCGCCGCAGGGCCAAGAACGCGGACGCTCGAAGTATTATCGCCTTCGCCAATGCGGACGACGTTGCCGGGTTGCAGCGTTACACCCGCAATGTCGATCCGCACCAAAGCGGCGCGTCCTGCCGCCACATCACCGACCAGTGCGGACACACCGCCGCGCCCCAACCGGCCAAGGCCGGGTCCGAATTCGAGACCGACCCGCCGCGCGGCCAATTGGGCGCGAGCGTTGTCAGACTGCGCCTGCGCCCGTGCCGCCTCGACCGACCGCCGCGAAGCACTTTGATCCTGAGACGCCAATGTCGCCAAGCGAGCCGCTTCAGCGCGCGAAGCCGCAGCTGTCGCATCGGCGGCCTTGGCCTCGGCGTCGATGGCCGCAAGCGCGCCGACATCGAGCGCACGCGCAAACCCGGTGCGCTGCTCGCTGGCCTGCGACGCTGAAAGGGCCCCGACCCGAACCCCAGCTCGCGCGAGCGCCCTCGCGTCCAACTTCAAGGGATCACCGCCGCTTGCGACAACGGCGGGAGCCGCCGGCTTGTCATCCGCATCGGGCGCCGTTCTTGTTGGCGAAAGTGCGTAAAAGGCAATGGCGCACAGCCCTGCCCCAAATGCCGTCCATGCGAGTGGAATCAATCGCTTCATTGCAGTGCCCCCAGTGTTCCGACGATATTGAGTTCCGGCCCTGCAAGCGGGCGTCGTAAAGCTAATTCAACCATAGTGTCGGCTGCATGAACACGTGCAAGGGCATCGAGTTCGGCGAGCCGCGCCACAAGCGAGCCGCTTTGCGACGCTGCCCAGTCGGTCCGGTCGATAGCGCCCACCCGAATTTCTCGGTCGGCTTGCGCCGCCAGTCGCACTGCGGCTGGAAGCTCATTGAGGCGTATTGCGGCCAGCGCTTCGCGCGCGGCATGAGCTTCAATCTCGGCGGCATCGATGGCCGCTGTGGCATTGGCAACTGCTGCTTCGAGCAAACGCCCAGCTTCGGCCCGTTTTGCTTCAGCGGCAGCAATTGCTCGGCGATTTAAGTCGAGCGGAGGCAAAACAAGACCAAGCGAAAATGGCAATTTTATCAAGCCGCGTTCCCATGTGAACCCTGGCCCCACGCTGATTGCTGGATATTGCCGGGCAACTTCTCCGCGCAGATCTGCTTCGCTTTGCTCATAAGCTGACATGACGCGAAGGATGTCGGCGCGTGCAACCAACGCTGCGCGGCGTGAACGAGGATTGGGCGCGAAGCGTATTGGCGCGTCAAACTCCTCCCAAATAATTTTTGCTCCGGACAGATCCGATACTGGTACTCCGGTCAGATGCGCAATTGTTCGGGTTTCGGCTATAACCCGCGCTGACGCATCGGTCGCTCGGCGACGTGTATCGCTGAGATCTGCACGGACGCGCTCGAGGTCAGCTCGCGAACTTTCGCCCGCCGCTACCCGCCGCGCCACCGCGGCAAAATGCCGCTCGCGCAAAGCGACCAATTGCAGTCCCACGTTAGACTGACGAACTGCAATAAAGCGATTAACAAGCGCCGTGCGTAAAGCCTGCCGAGCCGTCCAAATTGTCTCCAGATAATCGTAGCGCACCATTGCGGTCTTGAGCCCAGCAGCGTCAAGTCGCGCGGCCCGCCGTCCTGCGATGTCGATGGGCACGTCGAGCGCCACTCCAAACAGCCACGGCGATGCTTCAGTCGTGGCCCCAGCATATTCAGTAGAGAGTGTGAGCGTTGGTCCGACAGGGGCGGACGCGGCGCGCTCTTCGGCTACTGCACGCAATACACCGGCTCTGGCCGATGCAATATCTGGATTGTATTCGAGCATCGCGACAAATAACGCGAGTTGGTCCCAGCGCTCCGGATCAAAGTGCTGCAACGGTGCAAGCAAAGCATAACGGGCGACCAGGCTCGACGGATCGAAACGATGCTCAACTTGCGCTGTCGCTATCGCATTTGGCGAAACAGGACGGGCAACATATTGAACGCATCCTGTCATGCTTAAGAAGGCGAACGCAATCAACGATGCATGGCTGAGTCGATATGACATGGTAAGGTTGAATAGACGCAAAGGCCATCGCAGCACATTGGGAATTCCCAACCTTTCAAGGCGCTCGGTGCCATATGGAGAGAATTGACAGTCGCGGTTCCGTGCAACCACGTCATTGGAAAGATCGTCCATTTTTTGCCTTGCATGGTTGCGGCAGCCATGCAGGTTTGTAGCGCGCCGCGTGCCGGACCAGTGGGACCATTTTGCTGTGCCCTTGTCAAGCACGTAACTTCGCCTTGCGGTGGAGCTAGCATTGAATTCGCTTACATATCTAACAGGTGAATTGGTATTGCGTTTGGCGGCAAAAAGCATCAACCGCGCTCAGTTGCAGTCGATACGGTGATGGGTGTCTGCTTTTAGAGGCTGTATGAAAAGCTTGGATGACCGATATTTGGGCGCAAAGCTGCCACTTCGCATCTGTCTGGAAACCTTGAACACAAAGCGTTCTGAGAAAATGCCGCTGAAAATGTTCGGATCGTGTTCGGATTTTTCAAGTCTCTTATAAATATCTGAATTTAAATAAATAATTCATCGAGCCGAATCTTGCCAAGGTTGGGGTCGAGGGTTCGAATCCCTTCGCCCGCTCCAGTTTTCCGACAGTATTATAACGTCCCTTGCGGATCATCAAGGTGTGCAAAGACAGTTTTTGTTTAGGTGCCGCGCACGAAGGTGCTGCGGGTAAGGCGATAGACCAGCCCCGCCAAGCCATCATAATTTGCGCGGTGGTAGGCGGAATCAGGTGCCAATTGCGCTGTCAGGCGGCGGTGGGCTTCACCTAAGGCATGATAGGGCACGCTTGGCAGCAAATGGTGCAGCGCATGGTAGCGAAGCCCCACGGGCGCCCAAATCGACGCGAGCACGCCCGGAGGCGGTACGTTGACGCTATCGAGGAATTGGGCAGTGACACTTAAGGGTTCGCCATCATTCTCCCACAAATGTGCAACCAAGGTGCGAACTTGGTTGAGCACCGCGACGCTCGACACGATACACAGGAATATCAGGAACGCGTTGATGGGAATAAAGCCAGCAAATACGCCGGCCAGCAGGACAATCGACCAGATGCTCGCTGCGGTTTCCTGAATGATCCAATTGCGATGTGCTGCGCCTTCGGCCGGCCGGCGGCGGAAAGCGGGATTGATCGCAAGCCCCGAATAGCGCTCAACAACAATCTTACGCAATGGCGGAATGATCAGCGAAAGTGGTGCCAGCACGGCGTTGCGGAACAACAAGGCAAATGGTGCGAACAGCGAAGCCACAATGAACAAGGGCAATGTCCAAGGCTTCATCAAGGCAAGCGGCAGATATTCAGGATCTTGATCGGTGCCGTAACGTGTGCGTGCATGGTGGAGGTTGTGGATGCCCTCATACATATAAGACGGCACCAAAAGCGGCACGCCGATTACCGCGTTAAATCCAAAGCGGAAGCCGGGAAGCGCAGAATGCTTTACATGGGATACTTCATGAATAAAGCCACCAGCCCGATAGAGCGCGAGCACCGACACCAAAGCGGCAGCGCATTGAAGCCAGATATCTTCAGAGAGAATAGCGACTGACAGTCCGGCATAGCCCAAGAGAGCGGATGTCAAAAAGTCGGACCAAAAGATCCGCGGATTGGGCGCACCAAGGTCGCGGGTGAGCTCGGCTACCGCGCGCAGCATGGCTTTATCGTCGGGCACATGTTTAAGCGCTGCCGCACGATCGGCGACGTCGACGCCCGACAAGGCATCCGGCACGGGCGTCGATGGGGTTAATAACATGTCACTCATGCGCAATCCGATGTGTCCAACGTGGTTATGCGCTTGCCGATAGGCGCGACTCATGGCGATAAAATGGCAAAGCGAACAAATTTTGGCGTGTTTCTATCGTGTAGACCTATTCGTTTTCTGGCAACGCGTCGGTCGTTACCCAAATGGCCATCCGCAATAGCATGTTCAATAAAAATATCGAGATTCGACGCAGGATCCTTGCGGACTTGTCAGTTGCGTGCGGTCCGCTACATCAGGGCATATGTTAGGCGTCTGCTATTATCCAGAACATTGGCCGGAAGATTACTGGCCGCGCGATGCGCAGCGTATGCGCGACTTGGGCTTGACCTATGTCCGCATTGGCGAATTTGCCTGGGGACGGATCGAAAAGAGTGAAGGCGTGTTTGATTGGGCGTGGATGGATCGCGCGATTGAAACCTTGGCAGCGGCTGGTTTGAAGCTGGTGTTAGGCACGCCCACAGCGACGCCGCCCAAATGGCTGTGCGACCGTTATCCAGACATTCTACCCGTCGACATTCACACGGGTAAAATACGTGGATTCGGGTCGCGGCGACATTATGATTTTTCGAGTGAAACCTATCTGGCGCACGCCGAACGAATCACCGAAGCTATGGCGGCGCGTTATGGCAGCCACCCCGATATTGTCGGTTGGCAAACCGACAATGAATTATGTTGTCACGACACAAGCATGAGCGCATCGCCAGCAGCGCTTGAAAAATTCCGTGCCTATTGTGCACGACGTTATGGTTCGATCGATGAGCTGAACGCCGCATGGGGCAATGTTTTCTGGTCGATGGAATATGACGATTTCGACCAGATTGAACTGCCATTTTTCACGGTTTGTGAGACCAATCCTGCGCATCGACTTGCCTATCGGCGGTTTGTGTCGGAACAGGTGGTGCATTTTCATGATGTCATGATTGCCGCCATCCGTCGCCATGCCGCACCCGACCAATGGGTGACGCACAACATCATTCCGCCGGCTACAACGGGTGTCGATAATGCGGCTTTAACGCAGGCGCTCGATTTTGTGAGCTATGACAATTATCCGCTCGGTTTCTCCGACCAATTGATGGCGAAGGCGTCGGCGGACGAGTGGAAGCCGTTCATGCGCACCGGACATCCCGATCTTGCGGCACTAAATTTTGATTCCGTGCGCGGCCTGTCCAAGGGCGCATGGTGGGTGATGGAGCAGCAGCCGGGCCCAGTGAACTGGGCACCCCATAATCCGCGTCCGGCGCCGGGTATGGTCCGCCATTGGACGCTTCAGGCATTTGCCCATGGCGCGGCAACCGTGGCCTATTTCCGTTGGCGGCAAGTGCCGTTTGCGCAAGAACAAATGCATGCAGGCTTATTGCGGCCGGATGATATGCCCGCCACGGCATGGGCAGAAGTTGCACAGGTCGCCGCAGAGATTCAGGCGCTAGGTGACCTGTCGATGGCCGCACCCAAGGCATCTGTGGCGATTATCATCGACCCTGTGTCGGGATGGGTGGACGATATTGAACGCCAAGGCGCGGGCTATCATTATGATGCGGTCGTGTTCCAATATTATTGCGCCTTGCGCGGGCTTGGCGTTGATGTGGACTTTGTTTCGGTCGGTGCCGCCCCGCTGGAGGGTTATCGGCTGATCATTATGCCGTCGCTGGCCGTCGTTGATGATGCGGCATTTGATGCGCTGGCGGCAAGTGATGGGCTGTTGCTATTCGGCCCGCGCTCCGGCGCCAAGACCGAAGAATTTTCCATGAGTGCGGGGCTTCCGCCAGGAAGGCTGCGCGCATTTATACCGATCAAAGTGACGTCTGTGGAAACGCTACGTCCCGACTGCAGCGGGACAATTTCTTACAAAGGCAAAACGCACGAAAGCGGGGGTTGGCGGGAAATGATTGAGGTCGGCGATGCAGATATCATCGCAACGTACGAGGATGGCGCACCCGCGGCGATCCGGTCGGGGCGAAGCCTGTATCTCGCAACCTTGACCGACGATGCGTGTGTCAAAAGCATGCTGGCGGATATGTGTGCCGAGGCGGGGATTGCCATCACGCCGCTGCCACCGACATTGCGCTTGCGCCGGCGCGGTGATCTGACCTTTGCGTTCAACCTTGCGGACGTGTCGGCCAAGGCACCCGCGCCAGACGGTGCCCAGTTCGTTATCGGGACCGCAGACATAGCGCCATTTGGCGTTGCTGTCTGGCGTTAGCGCTCTTTGGTGGCGCTAAATTTCAGGTCGGGATGCTTTTCCTGCTGATAGCTGACATCCCATGACGACCGCGCCATGAAGACGGGATGGCCATCGCGATCTTTCGCCATGTTGCCGCCATTAAAGGATATAAATTGCGCCAATGCGCTGTCTGAGCCAATCAACCAGCGTGCGGTATCATAAGGCGCGGCTTCCAAGAAAGCGTCGACCTTATATTCCGCCTCAAGCCGCGAAATAAGCACATCGAGCTGCAACTGCCCGACCACGCCGATTACCCAGTTCGAACCGATTTCAGGATAGAATACCTGAATCACGCCCTCTTCGCTCAAGTCATCCAGCGCCTTGCGCAGCTGCTTCGTTTTGGTGGGGTCACGCAGCACCACGCGGCGCAAGATTTCCGGAGCAAAATTCGGCAAGCCCGTAAAGCGCACATCGTTACGTTCGGACAAAGTGTCACCAACGCGCAATGTGCCATGGTTGGGAATACCAATGATGTCCCCGGGCTCGGCGCTGTCGGCAATTTCGCGGTCTTGTGCAAAAAACAAGATCGGGGAATGGATCGCAACCGGCTTTCCAAGCCCCGACGGCGTCAGCTTCATACCGCGCTTAAATGTGCCAGAACATAAACGCATGAACGCAATGCGATCACGATGTTGCGGGTCCATATTCGCCTGCACTTTAAAAATGAAGCCCGTGACTTCTTTTTCCGACGGATCGATATCGCCCTTTGAACTTGGCTGTGGCCGGGGCGGCGGGGCGTAAGCGGCGATGGCATTAATCAGCTCGATCACGCCGAATTCCTTCAACGCAGAGCCGAAGTAGACAGGGGTCAGGTCGCCATTTTGGAAAGCGGTCAGGTCAAAGTCGGAATATCCGGCTTGGGCAAGCTCGGCCTCTTCACGCAGCCGGGCAACACCTGCGGGCGTCAACACCTGCTCAAGGCTTTCGGCATCAAGCCCGCTATGGTCGCTCGTCTTGCCTTCGAAAGCCTTGCTGTCGCCGGACGGCTGGCTCAGGCGACCGCTGTTAAAATCATACAGCCCTTCAAATTCACCGCCCATGCCGACGGGCCAATTCATGGGGCACACATCAAGCGCCAGCGCGTCTGCAACTTCGTCGATGGTCGCAAATGCTGGGCGGCCTTCGCGGTCAACCTTGTTGACGAAGGTTATGATCGGTACGCTGCGCAGACGGCAAACTTCGAACAGTTTGCGGGTCTGCGGCTCGATACCTTTGGCCGCGTCAATGACCATGATGGCGGAGTCGACAGCCGTCAGTGTGCGATATGTGTCTTCCGAAAAATCCTCATGCCCCGGCGTATCGAGCAGATTGAAGACGATGCCGTCTTTCTGAAAGGTCATCACTGATGAGGTGACCGAAATACCGCGCTGCTGTTCGATCTTCATCCAATCCGAACGCGCGCGCCGCGCCTGGCCACGTGCCTTGACCTCGCCAGCCAGGTGGATCGCGCCACCTTGCAGCAGCAGTTTTTCCGTCAACGTGGTCTTACCAGCGTCAGGGTGGGAAATAATGGCAAAGGTCCGGCGGTTCAGCGTCATGCCCCGCGGCTTAGGGACGATTGATTACCGCTTCAACCCGTTTGTAAGGGGATCAGCGGCAATCACGCGCCCTTTTTCATCCGCGTAAGGCCGCACCCAATTTTGAGGCCGCCGCGATCACCTTGTCTGAAATCGTTTTCAGATCGTCCTCGCTATAGCTTTTTTCGGACGGCTGAAGCGTAACTTCAACCGCCAAGCTGACGTGGCCCTCAGGCACGCCTTGACCCACGAACCGGTCGAACAAGCGGACGGCAATAATATTATCCTTGTCGCAACCCTTGATGGACCGGACAAGGTCATTCGCGGGCATGTCTTGGGTAACCAGAAACGCAAAATCGCGGGTGACCGCTTGCAATGCAGGCGGCGTGAATGCCGGACGCATAAACCCTGCAGCTTTTTTGAGCGGTATGGCGTCCAGAAAGATTTCGGCCGCCACGATGCTGCCATCCAGGTCGAATGCCTTGGCCGTTGCCGGGTGCAATGTGCCAAAGGCCGCCAATATATTTTTCGGCCCCATGCGCAAAGTCGCGGACTGACCGGGATGATAATGCGCGCCAGCATCGTCCATCACCAACAAAGTGTCGGTGGCCACACCCGCGGCCTTCAGCAAGGCAATCGCCTCCGCCTTTGCATCGAAGGCATCAAAGCGCGCAGCTTTACCTGACGCCCAGTTCCGCGCCGCGCGCTCGCCCGCCAGAACAATGCCTGCGGTGACACGCTCGTCACTGGTGCCGTCGGTGCCTGCCAGATAACGCCGACCGATCTCAAACAGTCGCACGGCTGATGCGCCGCGGTCCATGTTGCGTTGCGCGGCTGATAGCAACCCGGGCAGCAGCGAAGGCCGCATGACCTTCATGTCTTCGGATATCGGGTTTGCAAGGCTCCAGTCGCCGCCGCCAAAGGCGTCTGCCGCCTTTTGTGGCAGGAATGACCAATTGATCGCCTCGTTCAACCCGCGTGCAGCAGCCGCGCGTCGCACTTTGCGCTCCAATGACTGTGCGGGCGTTGCGGTTGGCTGAGCCACACCGTCGGCGCGCGGAAGTGGAACGGACACAACATTGTCGAGGCCAACCATGCGGACAACTTCTTCCACAATATCGGCGGGACCGTCGACGTCACGGCGCCAGGATGGGACAGCGATACTCCAGTCGGAGGTCACCGAAAAGCCCAGCCTTTCAAGGATAGTGCGCTGTTCGTCCTGCGGCACATCGATGCCGCCAAGGCGCCGGCAATAGTCGGTGTCATATACAATGTTGCGCGGCGCAACTGGCGCCTGACCGGACCGCGCGATGGCGCTTGCGGTACCACCAGCATGGTCAAGGACCAATTTGGTCGCAATTGCCAGCCCGTCATCCAAAAAGGCAGGATCGACGCCGCGTTCAAAACGCTGACGTGCGTCGCTGGTCAATGCCAGCTTTTGGCCCGTGCGTGCGATATGCTCGGGATCGAAAAAGGCACACTCAATGAGGACGTCGGTCGTGTCCTGCGATACACCGCTATGCTCGCCCCCCATGATGCCGCCAATGTCATGCACCATCGCGTCGTCCGCAATCACCGTCATGCTGGCGTCAAGCGTGTAGCTTTTGCCGTTGAGCGCGACCATCTGCTCGCCGTCGACGGCCTTGCGGGCCACAAGCGCGCCTTTCAGCTTATCGCGGTCATAGACGTGCAGTGGACGACCAAGATCGATCGACACGAAGTTTGTGATGTCGACGAGCAATGAAATCGGTTTCTGGCCAATGGCCTTTAACTTGCTGCGCATCCATTCGGGGGAGTCGCCATTGCGTACACCAGAGACCGATTGGGCGTAAAATGCAGGACATCCGGCCGCATCGTCGGTGCGCACGATAGGTGCTGCATCGCTGCCTTCTATGGCTACGGATAGGTCGATTTTGTAGACGTCGCCAAGCGGCTTTAGCGTGCCAAGCCCAGCAGCGGCCAGATCGCGCGCAATCCCGCGCACGCCCATGCAATCCTGACGATTGGGGGTGACGCTGACATCGATCACGGGGTCATCAAGTCCGGCCCAATCCGCATAGATCTGCCCAACTGGGGCGTCGTCCGAAAGCTCGATTATGCCATCATGATCATCGCCAAGTTCCAGTTCGGCAATCGAGCACATCATCCCGTTGGATTCAACGCCCCGAATTGCGGCAACTTTCAGCACCATGCCATTTGCGGGTACAACAGCGCCTGCCGGACCGAATACACCAAGCATGCCCGCACGCGCATTCGGCGCGCCGCAGACGACTTGAAGTGGTTCGCCGCCGGCGTCGACAGACAAGACTTGCAACTTGTCCGCTTGCGGATGCGGGGCAGCGCTCAAGACCTTCGCAATACGGAAGGCAGACAATGCATCGGCCGGGTTTTCGATGCCTTCGACTTCCAACCCAATGCGGTTCAGGCAGTCAGCAACGGCGTGCATGTCGGCGTCGGTGTCGAGATGCTCTTTGAGCCATGATAAGGAGAATTTCATGCGCCTACCCCTCCGCTGAGCGTCGGGACATCGAGCGCATTGAATCCATAATGTTGCAACCAGCGGTTATCGCCGTCAAAGAAGGCGCGTAAATCGTCCATGCCATATTTCAGCATCGCCAGACGATCGACGCCGGTTCCAAAGGCAAAGCCCTGCCACACATCGGGATCAAGCCCGCAGGCTTCTATAACCTTGCGGTGCACCATGCCGGAGCCAAGCACTTCCATCCAACCTTCGGACCCGCCGATCACGCGTTTACCATTGATGACGGAATAACCGACATCGACTTCGACCGATGGCTCAGTGAATGGAAAGTAGCTTGGACGCAGACGAAGAACGACGTCCTCACGTTCGAAATACGCTTTCAAAAATGTCTCAAGCGTCCATTTTAAATGCCCAAGATGAATGCCCTTGTCGATGACAAGACCCTCAATCTGGTGGAACATCGGGGTGTGCGTTGCATCGCTGTCGCTCCGATACACGCGGCCGGGCGCGATGATGCGAATGGGCGGTTCCTGCGACGTCATGGTACGGATTTGCACAGGAGAGGTGTGCGTCCGCAGCACCATTTTTTGCCCGTCGCGCGCCATGGCGTCTGGGAAATAAAATGTATCGTGCATCGCGCGCGCCGGATGCGTTTCTGGAATATTGAGCGCAGTGAAATTGTGCCAGTCGTCCTCGATCTCGGGCCCTTCGGCCACAGCAAAACCCATATCGGCGAAAATCTCAGCCAATTCGTCCATCACTTGGCTGACGGGATGCACGGTTCCGCGGGGTATTTCTGGCGCGGGCAGCGTCATGTCGACGCGCTCGCTGGCAAGTCGGCGGTTTAAGTCGGCGGTTTCGAGATCCGCCTTTTTGCCGGCCAGCGCCAATGTGACGCTTTCACGCAGTCCGTTGATGATCGGACCTTGGATTTGCCGTTCTTCGGGCGACATGCCGCCCATCGTTTTCAGCAACGCGGAAACGCTACCCTGTTTGCCAAGCGCCGCGATCCGCACAGCCTCCAAGGAATCTAGCGTGTCCGCTGACTCGATGGCCGCTGTCAGTTCAGTTTGGAGTGTCGCAATATCTGTCATCATGGTTCGCCTGAATAAGCAAAAGGGCGCGAACGGCAAGTGCCGCCCACGCCCTTTTGCGCATGTATCGAAGTGCGAGGCTTAAGCTGCCTTAGACAGCGCCGCTTTCGACTGCGCAATGATGGTGCTAAACATTGCCGCCTCGTGCATCGCAAGATCTGCAAGCACTTTCCGGTCGAGTTCAACGCCAGCGAGCTTCAGGCCGTGCATGAACACGCCGTAGGTCATGCCTTCGGCGCGGACAGCGGCGTTGATACGCTGGATCCACAATGCGCGGAAGTTCCGCTTGTTTACCTTACGGTCACGATATGCATATTGGCCGGCCTTTTCGACGGCCTGACGTGCAACGCGGATCGTATTTTTGCGACGGCCATAATAGCCCTTCGCCTGCTCTAAAATTCTTTTATGTTTGGCTTTGGTGGTCACACCACGTTTGACGCGTGCCATAATCTAT
>NCGG01000023.1 GCA_002278855.1 Sphingomonadales bacterium 28-55-16 | reverse complement strand
CAATGTTGCAATGCGGTTTCGTCCGCTCAAATTTAGCTTTTGCCATTTTCTCAAACCTTCTTTCGATTAGGTAATATTTTGATCAGGTGGGACGACGCCGTCTGAATCAGGCGCCGCCATTAGTCGGCTTTTGCCTATCAGGCAAGCTTCTCCTTGATTTCGGCTGCAACGTTCGACGGCACTTCATCATAATGATTGAAGAACATCGAGTAGTTTGCACGTCCTTGCGTGAACGAGCGGAGCTGATTCACATAGCCGAACATGTTGGCCAAAGGTACCATGGACTCGACAACCTGAGCATTACCGCGGCTGTCAGTGCCCTGGATTTGACCACGACGTGAGTTCATGTCGCCGATCACATCACCCAGATATTCTTCAGGGGATACAACTTCGACCTTCATGATGGGTTCAAGCAATTTAATGCCTGCTTTTTGAGCCGCTTCACGCATACCCGCGCGACCAGCGATTTCGAATGCCAGAGCCGACGAATCGACATCATGATACGCGCCGTCATACAGCGTGATTTCAAAATCGATAATCGGGAAGCCGATTAGCGAACCCGACATGGCTGTTTCGCGCATGCCCTTTTCAACCGAAGGGATATATTCCTTTGGAATGTTACCGCCCTTGACTTCGTCCTTAAAGACAACGCCCGTGCCACGCTCGCCCGGCTTTACCGTGAACTTGATACGGCCAAATTGACCCGAACCACCCGACTGCTTTTTGTGGGTGTAATCAACGTCAACTTCGCGCGCGAGATATTCGCGATACGCAACCTGCGGCGCGCCAACATTTGCCTCAACCTTGAATTCGCGGCGCATACGATCGACGATGATGTCGAGGTGAAGCTCGCCCATACCCTTAATGATCGTTTGACCCGATTCATGATCGGTCGATACGCGGAACGAAGGATCTTCAGCCGACAAACGATTGAGCGCGATGCCCATCTTTTCTTGGTCAGCCTTGGTTTTTGGCTCCACCGACAGTTCGATGACTGGCTCAGGGAATTCCATACGCTCAAGAATGATCGGGAAACGTTCGGCACACAATGTGTCACCGGTTGTCGTTTCTTTCATGCCGGCAAGCGCGATAATGTCCCCTGCAAATGCCTCATCAACGTCCTTACGTTCGTTGGCGTGCATTTCGAGCATACGGCCGACTTTTTCCTTCTTATCCTTAACCGAGTTCAGATAGGTGCCCTTAACGAGGCTACCTGAATAGATGCGGATGAAGGTGAGCGAACCGACGAATGGATCGTTCATAACCTTGAACGCAAGTGCCGAGAACGGCGCATCGTCAGCAGGTGGACGGCTGTCTGGCTCGAGCGTGTCCATGTGGACGCCCTGGACGTCTTGAATATCAAGCGGCGAAGGGAGATAATCGACAACGGCGTCGAGCAAAGGCTGCACGCCCTTATTCTTAAACGCCGAACCGCAGCAGACAGGAACGAACGACTGGTTCAGCGTGCCCTTACGGATCAGCGCTTTCAGCGTTGCAACATCGGGCTCATTGCCCTCAAGATACGCTTCCATGGCGACATCGTCTTGCTCAACGGCCAGCTCGATCAGGTCGCTACGATATTTCGCAGCTTCCGCAGCCAGATCAGCAGGGATATCTTCGTAGAAGAAGTCCGCACCAAGCGATTCATCTTTCCAGATGATCGCACGGTTGTGCACGAGGTCAACCAGACCCTTCAGATCGGCTTCAAGGCCAATTGGAATGTACAAAACTGCAGGCTTCGCACCCAGACGATCAATGATCGATTGAACGCAATATTTGAAGTTCGCGCCGGTGCGATCAAGCTTATTGATGAAGCACATGCGCGGAACGCCGTACTTATCAGCTTGACGCCATACGGTTTCGGATTGCGGCTCAACGCCAGCAACACCATCGAAGCACGCAACCGCACCATCGAGAACGCGCAACGAACGCTCAACTTCAATCGTGAAGTCAACGTGGCCTGGCGTATCAATGATATTGATGCGGTGATCGTTCCAGAAGCAGGTGGTAGCAGCCGAAGTGATCGTGATACCACGCTCTTGCTCTTGCTCCATCCAGTCCATAGTGGCCGCGCCATCATGCACTTCGCCGATTTTGTACGACTTGCCGGTGTAGAAAAGGATACGTTCGGTGGTCGTGGTTTTACCGGCGTCGATATGCGCCATGATACCGATGTTGCGATACATATTGAGTGGATGGCTGCGTGCCATATTCATTACTCCGAAGTGTGAGCCGCCGAAGCGGCCCGAAGGGGGTTACCAGCGATAATGTGCAAACGCGCGGTTGGCTTCTGCCATACGGTGCGTATCTTCACGTTTTTTGACAGCGTTACCGCGGTTCGATGCGGCATCCATCAACTCACCCGACAAACGGGCAGCCATGGTGGTTTCGCTGCGGTTACGTGCAGCGCCGATCAGCCAACGGATCGCAAGTGCCTGCGCGCGCTCTGGGCGCACTTCACAAGGGACCTGATAAGTCGCACCACCAACGCGGCGGCTGCGAACTTCGATGCCTGGCTTTACGTTATCTAGCGCTTCATGGAAGGTCTGGATTGGATCTTTCTTGGCGCGGGCTTCAACGGTTTCCAAGGCGCCATAAACGATACGCTCTGCTGCTGACTTTTTACCATCAAGCATGAGGTTGTTCATGAACTTTGAAAGCACGATATCACCGAATTTGGGATCGGGAAGAATGATGCGCTTTTCGGGACGACGACGACGTGACATAATATATTTCCTTTATCTCATGGGACCAGTGGCAGCGCGTATGCGCGCCAATCGGGCCAGCGTATGGTACGTTCGAATTACTTCGGACGCTTTGCACCATATTTGGAACGCGATTGCTTGCGGTCCTTGACGCCCTGCGTATCGAGTACGCCGCGCAGCACGTGGTAACGCACACCGGGAAGATCGCGTACGCGTCCGCCACGGATAAGCACAACGCTATGCTCCTGAAGGTTGTGGCCTTCACCGGGGATATAGGAAATAACTTCACGCTGGTTGGTCAGACGGATCTTTGCAACCTTACGCAAAGCCGAGTTCGGCTTTTTCGGGGTCGTTGTGTAAACGCGGGTGCAAACGCCGCGCTTCTGTGGGTTTTGGTCCATCGCAGGGACCTTGGACTTGACCTTCTGCGGGGTCCGGCCCTTGCGGACCAGCTGGTTAATCGTTGGCATATCTTCACCTTATTAAAAGCGGTTACTTTGGGTGGGCAGCCGTATTTTGCGGTGGAGGCTCAGCCTTTGGCCCACCCGGCCGATCACACAATGTGCTGCTATTCTGAGTATTTCCCAATGGACCGAAGAGAATCATACCTCCGGCCTTGGGAATGCGCGCCATTAGCGTCCGGTGGCTGCCGGGTCAAGGGGTGCCAACGCGCTCCGTCAGCACTTCATTTTCGATCCTGATACGCCACCACAACAACATAGCATTCAGTATCGAGAACGTGACTGCCATGGCAGGTGCACCGAGCAGGAGCGGCAAGAGTGCAATCTCGACAACGACGAGCGTATAATTTGGGTGCTTGATAAACCGGTAGGGCCCTCGCTTGACCCGCGGAAAGTGAGGCGCGCTGATGATGCGGGTCGTCCACCAACGGCCAATGCTCGCCAGCGTCCAGAAGCGGAAGCTTTGGCTGGCTATGAAGATATTGAGCAGCAGCATGTCCGGTGCTGGGGTCGGTACAGCAAACAACGCTATCGCAACCAGCCACCCGCTGTGGAGCAATATGAACAAGGGATAATGCTTTGCGCCATGCTCGCGGCCACCTTCGGCCAGCAAACGGCGGGTGTTGGCGTTGGCATAGGCCAATTCAGCCAACCGCTGGATGATGACATAAGCAAACACGACAAGCGCCCAGATTGGCCAGTCGAACAACGTCATAGCCGCATCCCCTTGGTCACCATGACCGAGCCGCAAAACCGGTGCCCACTTTTGCTTGTCATGGCTTAACGACCCCCATAGCGCCGACAAAGCCGGGCCCCAGAGCCGTCAACAATGTGGGCTTCTGTATTGGCCCTGAGGCAAGCAAAGCCTCCAATACAAACAACACCGTCGGTGAACTCATATTCCCATTGTCGCGCAAGATGTGCCGGGTTGCAGCCAAATCATTGCCCAAATATGCGGCCAATGCATCCACCACGCGCCCGCCGCCCGGGTGGCAGGCAGGCTCACCCATCTCAGATTTGGTTAAGCCATGTTTTGCGATAAATGCGTCGCACACCGATGCAAAATGGCTGTTCACGAAGACAGGAATATCGCGCGCTAAAACCAGATCAAACCCCGTATCGCCAATTTCCCAGCCCATCATGTCTAGCGTATCCGGCCAGACGTGACTTGCAAAGGCGCTCAATTCCGGACCCGGACCCGCCCCAATGACGGCGGCAGCGCAGCCATCGGCAAACAAAGCGAGGGCGACCATATCCTTTTTATCCAGACGCGCATGATCGTAGGCGAGGCTGCAAAGCTCAAGGCTGACCAGCAAAACCGGCTTATCAGGGGCGGCCCGATATAGGTCCGCTGCAACGCCCAGGCCGATAACGCCGCCTGCACAACCATAACCAAATAAGGGGACGCATCGCGTATCAGGTGCAAAGCCCATGGCGGCAATCATCCGGCTTGGCAGGCTAGGGGTCATCGTTCCGGTGGTGGACACAAATACAATCTGTCCGATTTCAGCGGCCTGCACATTCGCGCGCGCCAAAGCCTGCGTGGCCGCTGCTTCAAACATCTGCGCGGCGACAGCTTGATAAACCTGTGCGCGCCCTGCCCAGCTTCTGGGGTCAAAATAATATTCGGGCGGCATCGCTATATGGCGCTGCGCTATACCGGTGTTGCCCAATATATCTGCCATGCGCGGCGGTAGGGCTTGCCCCTTGGCCTGCGCCAGAATCGAGAGGACATCAGCCTGTGTGATGCGATGCGGTGGCACAGCGGTGCCCAGCGACAGGAGTCTAGGTAGAATATGAGGCATGAACGGTAACTGCTACGCCCGTTCAAAGGTTTCCGCTAGGCAGACTTTACCCTTAAGCTAATTTCCGTCAACGCACCGCAAAGATGACAAGCGACGTTCAGCTTGATAGAGGGCCGCGCAACCGACACTGAAAGAAGCCACATTTATGACTGCCATCACCCGTCCTGTCCGCACCCGGGTAGCGCCTTCCCCAACAGGCGACCCACATGTCGGCACCGCCTATATCGCGCTCATCAATTACTGTTTTGCCAAAAAACATGGTGGCGAATTTTTGTTGCGGATTGAGGATACCGATCAGGCGCGGTCAACGTCGCAATCGGAGACGATGATCCTGGAATCGCTGCGCTGGCTAGGCCTGAGCTGGGATGAAGGTCCTGATGTTGGCGGCCCACATGGCCCCTATCGCCAGTCGGAACGCAGCGCGATTTACACCACATATTGCGACCAGCTGCTGGCCGATGGCCATGCGTTCAAATGCTATTGCACGCCTGCACAGCTGTCGGCATCGCGCGCGGCCCAGATCGCCGCAAAACAGCCGCCAAAATATGACGGGCGGTGCCTTTCGCTGACCGTTGATGATTGCGCGAAGCATGATGCCGAAGGCTTACCCCATGTCGTCCGCATGAAAATTCCGACAAGCGGCACATGCGTCGTGCAAGACACGCTGCGCGGTGAGATCGCATTCGACTATTCGGTCGTCGACATGCAAGTGTTGATGAAATCGGACGGCCTGCCCACATATCATCTCGCCAATGTTGTCGATGACCATCTGATGGGTATCACCCATGTGATGCGCGGCGAGGAATGGATTTCATCCGCGCCCAAGCATTTGTTGCTGTATCAATATTTCGGTTGGGAGCCGCCCGTGCTCACGCATTTGCCGTTGCTGCGCAATGCCGACAAATCGAAACTGTCGAAGCGGAAAAACCCGACGAGCATCCTCTATTATCAACGCGCAGGTTATGTGCCGCAGGCGATGCAGAACTTCCTCGGATTGTTCATCAAATCGGCCAGCGAAGAGGACGAGAAAACCTCGCTGCAGACACTTATCGACGAATTTGATGTCCACAACATCTCGCTGGGCGGGCCGGTGTTCGACACGTCAAAGCTCGATTGGCTGAATGGCCGATATTTGCGTGAGGAATTGAGCGTTTCGGAATTCCTGGATGCAGTCAAGGCATGGGCGCTGAATGACAGCTATCTGATGCCTATCGCCGAAATGGCGCAAGCGCGGATCACCAAAATGTCGGACCTTGGGGGCCTGACCGCGATGTTTTTCATGAACCGGATTGAGGGCATGACCGCCGACCGGTTGCGCGACGGTGTGAAGCTTGAGCAGGATGCGCAGCGCGCCGCCTACACGATCGCGTTGCAGCAGTTCGACGGCATGATCGCTTGGAACAAGGAAGGCGTTGAAGCTACTTTGCGCCGCACGGCTGAGGTTCTGGATGCGAAGTTGAAGGACGTCATTCGTCCATTCTACATTGCCATCACCGGAAACGCGCAGGGCGTGCCCTTGTTCGATGCCATCACCCATCTTGGCCGCGACATCATTCGGGAGCGATTGCGCCACGCAATGGAATTGCTTGGCCCGGCAACGTCGAAAGAAGTGAAGGCCTGGACTGATTTATTGACGGCGCCGCCAAAGGCAGAATGACCGCTTTCTCGTTACCCGATGCTTGGAAAGCGCCGCTGCAAGGCGCGCTGGCCACACAAGAGACGCTGGCGCTCCAGAGCTTTCTGGACGCCGAAATGGCGGCGGGCAAAACGATTTACCCGCGGCGGGACGCTTGGTTTCGTGCGCTTGAGCTGACGCCTTTGGACACAGTACGCGTCGTGATCTTGGGGCAAGACCCCTATCATGGGCTGGGCCAAGCGCATGGTCTATGCTTCAGCGTGCCACATGGCGTGCGTCCGCCACCGAGCCTGTTGAACATCTACAAAGAGCTGGAGAGCGACTTGGGTCTACCGCGCCCAACGCATGGCTTTCTGGAGCATTGGGCCAAGCAAGGCGTCCTAATGCTCAACAGTGTCCTGACCGTCGAAATGGGCAAAGCCGCCGCGCACAGCAAAAGGGGGTGGGAGCAATTTACCGACGCTATTGTGGCGGCTGTAAACAACAAGCCGGAACCCGTTATATTCATGCTGTGGGGCGCGTATGCCCACAAAAAGGCAGCAAATGTTGATGCCAGCCGCCATTTGGTACTGAAGGCCGCGCATCCATCGCCTTTATCGGCGCATAACGGCTTTTTAGGGTGCAAACATTTCTCGCAATGCAATGCCTTTCTGGTTAGCAACGGGAGCACCCCAATTGATTGGACACTGCCCAATGCCGTTCAGTGAGCAGCCCCACCGCCGCTATAATCCCCTGAAAAATGAATGGATATTGGTGTCCCCGCATCGGGCCCAACGTCCTTGGCAGGGGCAGCAGGACACCCCTGACAATGCCATTCGCCCCAAGCATGACCCAGATTGTTATCTGTGCGCGGGCAATGAACGCGCTGGCGGTGTGCGCAATCCCGATTACAAAAACGTCTATATTTTCGACAATGACTTTGCCGCATTGATGCCCGGCGAAGGGTGCGGAGTAGCCGAAGACAAACCCCTGTTTCGTGCGGCTCTCGCGCATGGGACCTGCAGAGTGCTGTGCTTTTCGCCCGACCATGGAAAAACCCTGCCCGAAATGCCCGTGAACGACATTCGCGGGGTCATAGACAATTGGGCAACGCAAGAAGCAGAGCTTTCCGCCGCTTATGCTTATGTCCAGATCTTCGAAAATAAGGGCGTCATGATGGGCTGCTCCAGCCCCCATCCGCACGGGCAAATCTGGGCCACCGATTATGTCCCCGCTGAACCCGCCCGCGAGGATGCGACGCAAGCAAGCTGGCAGGCAGAGCATGGTTCGGCCATGTTGCTGACCTATGCCGCGCAAGAAGCCGAGGACGGAGCCCGCACTGTCGCAAGCAATGATCACTGGATTGCGGTCGTGCCTTATTGGGCAAGCTGGCCGTTTGAAATCCTGCTGCTGCCGCGCTTTGCCGTTCAGCGCCTCAACGCGCTCACGCCGCCGCAGCGTGATGATCTGGCCGATATCCTAAAGGCGGTCACCATAGCCTATGACAATCTGTTCCAGACCAGCTTTCCATATTCGATGGGATGGCACGGCGCGCCAAGCGCAATAGCGGACGCCCCGCATTGGCAATTGCATGCACATTTTTATCCGCCGCTGCTGCGCTCGGCGGGCGTCCGTAAGTTCATGGTCGGCTATGAAATGCTTGCCGAGGCGCAGCGCGACCTGACGCCAGAAACGGCGGCCGCACATTTGCGTGCCACGTCCAAAATCCATTATCGGCGCGCGCCATGACGCCGCAGGACCAAGCGCTCTATGATCGCGTCATGGCCAGCTTTACCGCGCGATTTGGCCACGCACCCGACCTTGTCGTGCGTGCGCCGGGCAGGGTTAACCTGATCGGCGAGCATACCGATTATAATGACGGTTTTGTCCTGCCCTGCGCCATTGGCCCTGCCACCATGGTGGCTATCAGCAAACGCCATGACAACCATGTCGAGGTGATGGCAGCCGACTTCGGAGACGCGCGCGATCAGTTCGGTCTTCAATCACCCCTAGAACGCAATCCAGAGCAACCCTGGGCCGATTATGTGCGCGGAATGATGTGTGCCCTGCAAAATGCGGGATATGCCCTCAGTGGCGCTAAAATCGCCATTGCGGGCAACCTGCCAAAAGGTGCTGGACTGTCTTCATCGGCCGCGCTTGAAGTTGCCTTGGGCAAAGCCATGTTGGCATGCGCGGACATCGACATAGATAACACCCGCCTCGCGCAGATCGCGCAGTTGGCCGAGTGCGATTTTGTCGGCACCAAATGCGGCATCATGGATCCGTTGATTTCGGCACAAGGCAAAGCGGGCCATGCGCTGTTAATTGATTGCCGCAGCCTTGGTTTGACCGACGCGCCAGTGCCGGATGATGTCGCGATCATGATCGTACATTCCGGCGTTACACGGGGATTGGTCGACGGGCATTATAACGCACGGCGGCGCCAATGCGAGGCAGCGGCAACGGCGATGAGCGTCGCAGCGTTGCGCGATGCGACGCTCGACATGCTCGAAGCCGCAGGCCTTGACCCCGTGACCAAAATGCGGGCGCGCCATGTCCTTACCGAGAACCAACGCACGCTGGATGCCGCCGACGCGCTCGCCAAAAGCGACCTTGCGGCGTTTGGTATGCTGATGGCGCAAAGCCACCTTTCCATGCGTGACGATTTCGAAATCACCGTGCCGCCAATTGATGCGCTGGTCGCAATGTTGCAAAAGGCGATTGGCGCGCAAGGCGGTGCGCGGATGACCGGCGGCGGGTTTGGCGGCGCGTGTGTCGCGGTTATGCCGCGCGCGAAAGTTGCCGACGTACAAGCCGCGATCACGGCGCAGTATAGAACGCCTGACGGCGATATCCCCATCATCATGGTAGAGCACCCTGGACCTGGAGTTGCAATTTTATGATCGCCAATGTCTTTAAGCAGGCGCTCCGCGAGCCGCTTGTCCACTTTCTTGCCGCAGGCACCGCCCTGTTCCTTGTAATGGGTCAATTCGGCGGTGAAGACACTCTTGACCGGAGCATCACAATTGATGAGGCGGAAGTGACGCGCCTCGCATCGCAATGGGAACAGACATGGAGCCGTCCGCCCAGCGCCCAAGAACTTGACAATGTCATCCGCGATTACATCAAGGAAGAAGTCTATTTCCGCGAGGCGATGCGCCTTGGTCTTGATACCGACGACCCCATCATCCGCCGCCGTTTGCGTGCCAAAATGGAGTTTCTCGCAACCGCGGAAATTCAGAATATGGAGCCGTCGGACGCAGCGCTGCAACATTTCTACGCCGCCAACAAAATGCGTTACGCCGAAAAACCAACGTTCAGTTTTGACCAGCAATTTTTGGGCGAAGAGAAAGACAAAGCAAAAGCATGGGTCGCGGCCCTGACCGCTGGCAAACCCATGCAAGCCGAGCCACTCAGCGTCGCCGCAAGCATGGAAAACACGCCGTCCGATCGCATTGCACAACAATTTGGCGACGCTTTTGCCGACAGTCTGCGCACGCTGCCGCAAGGTCGCTGGAGCGGGCCTGTGCAATCCGGTTTTGGCTGGCATGCCGTCCGTGTGCGCAAGGTCATTGCTGCGGGCACGCCCAAATTTTCGGATATCCGCCAACGTGTTTCCAATGACTGGCGCGCAGAAACGCAAACCAAGCGTGAAGCCGCGGCATATCAGGCGCTGCTGGACGGATATGACATCCGCATCACCAAGCCGTGATTTTGCGGATCCTTCTTTTGCTGGTGCTGGCTGCGGGATTCACTGCGGCTGTGCGTGCGGACGATTTACGCCCGGGTTATCTGGAGGTTCGGGAAATGCGCGCGGCAAACGCGGCTGTGCATCAATATGGCGTCACATGGAAAGCGCCCATCAAGCCCGGTCTCGCCGCGCGCGTGGCGCCCGTCTTTCCGAATGATTGTGCCGCAACCGAACCCGTACGCAGCATTGACGCGGCCGCATTGCTCGCGCGCTGGAACATCACCTGCCGCGCGACATTGGCTGGCCGATCGGTGCGCCTCAGCGGTATTGAGGACATATCAGCCGACGCACTGCTGCGGTATCAGTCTGCAACCGGCATAACGCAGGCCGCACGGCTAACGCCCGCTAACCCCGCCGCTCGCATCGCGCAGAAACCAGACAGATGGCAGGTTGCGCACACCTATTTCGTGACCGGCGTGGAACATATCCTCATGGGATATGATCATTTGTTGTTTGTGCTGTGTCTTGTGCTTTTGCTCAATGGCGCATGGCGCGTGGCCGCAACCGTCACAGCCTTTACCGTGGCCCATTCCATCACTTTAGTCGCAACAACGCTGGAACTGATTAGCTTGCCGGGTCCACCCGTGGAGGCAGCCATTGCGCTGTCTATTGTGTTTCTGGCCGCGGAAATCGTGCAACGCAAACCGGGCGTGCTGCGCCTGTCGGAACGCATACCCTGGGTCGTCGCTTTCCTATTTGGTCTATTGCACGGCTTTGGGTTTGCAGGCGCGCTCGCCGAGATTGGATTGCCTCAGGGCGAAGTCCCGATGGCGTTGCTCACATTCAACCTAGGCGTTGAGGCCGGGCAACTTGTCATCGTGTGCGGGGCGATGTTGATATTAGGGGCACTGCGCAGGGCAAATCCCCTCTACGTGGCCCGCACCCAAATCATCAGCGCTTATGCCATCGGCAGCATCGCGGCCATGTGGCTGCTGCAACGCATCCTTATCGTTTGAGGAAATATGCCGGAAGGCAGCGAAATTTGCGGCTGCCGGCTCATCCCCATGGGCAAGATGCAGGCGTGGCGGCTTCAACATTGTAAATCCCGTCGCTGCCGGCAGGCCCCACCAGATCGCGCTTTTCGCGTACAACCATCGATGCAACCTGGCTGATGGTATGATCGGTCAACTGCGTGAAACCATTTACAATCAGCGGTCTGAAATAATATTGGAGTTCTACAAACATCAGCACGCCGCCGGGTGGGGGTGAAACCTGCCGACCAGCAGGTCCGATGCCGGTCACGCGCGTCGATGTCGCTTTGGTTCCATAATGAGATTCGTAGAAATTGGCCGTTCCGGTGCATCTTTGCCACCTAATACGATAACGCGGCGAAGATGCGTTAAACGGGGTCACCTCTTCAAAACTCGAAAGTATGATGCGTGTATTGCCACGTATCGATGGAACCCCCGTCACAGGGTCAACAAAGGCGTGGCTCCCGCCAACGGCGATACGGTCTCCCTCGCGCAGCGCGCCTTCAAAAATGTCCTTTATCTGCGTCTCTGAAATCGTCTTATTACTGGTGGGCGTATTGGCACCAATACGCGCAGAGCTGTCGGCTGTATGGAGCGTAATCTGGTTCAACTGCATCACCACGGACGCATAATTGGCAATTTCTACGCCGCCTATCGTCAGCCCCAGAAAAAAGGGAAGCGACACGGCAAATTCGACCATCGCCAAACCGCTTTCGTTCTTTTTCAGCCGGCAAAGCGTCCAAGATATGGGTGTGGGTGCCATGTCAGCCAGACGGGCAGTTGGTTTGGACGGGAAGTCCATAAACAGATTGCTCCCCATATGGTTGGTTCGCCAGGATAGAGTTCGATTCCAACTCTACATTGGCCGGCCAACCAAGCATGCTTGCCATCGGGAAAAGGCGCGGATAGCTGACCTTGAACTTGATAATAACAATATCTTTGGCGCCGCCCTGACCATTTGACCCGCCATCTGAATCCCAAATCCCGTTGCGATTTGCATCTATGAAGCTTTCACCCGGGTCGCATCGCAGATTGGCATCAATGGGCGGCTCAATAACCGTTTCCGCGCGGGCCAATGCGGCGTCTGAAAATGTTTTATAATAACGTCTGGTCGACGTGATCGTCGCGCTTGGCGCCAAAGCTAAAACAGCTTCCTCAACGCGAAGATCAACCAATTCTTGCGCTGTTAATGTTGAAGCACCTTCAAGCGATGAGCTTCGCGCCGCGCTTTGCATCGCACCATCCAATATCGCTCGGACATAATAGCTGTGGCCGATATCCATCGCACCAAACATCAAGATCATCGCAATGGGCACGACAAGGCCAAATTCCAAAATGGCGGCACCATCTTCGCGGCGGATCACACTTTGCGTGCAGGCGATCATCGCTCTCACCTTATTGCGTCAGTCGGAGCGCGGATATTTCTGCAGCGATGGCTTTAAAGTTGCTCACCAAACTGCTGACACTCGCCGCTTCGAAGAATTTTCCAGGGGTCGCACATGCACGCAGCCGGTCATTGGTGGCCGAACCGACATTGCCATAAGACACAACCCATAGGTTGATATTTTTGTTTTTAATGGCGGTGCATAACGCGGCGGAACGCGCGTCGGTTAAGCTGTTGAGCTGGCTGTTCGCCGGCGCGGAACTTATCGGCGTCTGGCGGCGATCATACCAATGGACACCATAAGACGCATAATCGTCGTTGATGACATTGGTTTCACCGTCGGTCATAAATACCATATGTCGTTCGATGGTGACATTGTCTGGGGCGTTTAAGGCGGCAAAAAGGCCCGTCGGCGACATGATCCGCGCGCCCCACAGCAGCCC
This sequence comes from Sphingomonadales bacterium 28-55-16, assembly GCA_002278855.1. Taxonomy (GTDB): domain Bacteria; phylum Pseudomonadota; class Alphaproteobacteria; order Sphingomonadales; family Sphingomonadaceae; genus Sphingorhabdus_B. The sequence continues at coordinate 25,716 of NCGG01000023.1, read as the reverse complement.
GATGTCATGATAGGTGTTGCCGCCTGTAGACAATTCATTGATGTAATTGCGGAAATCGGTTGGGGTCCATGTCTGGAACGTGCGCGCTGCCGACGGACAATTTGACGATGGCACGGGCATGTTCACGCCATCATTTCGGCCAACAAAAACATCGTCCAACGTCCGTGTAGCTGACCGCGTTTTTACACCAGCAATGTCGGTTACGAGATAGCGTTCCCATATTGCGGCGGTCAGCATCGGGCTCCATTGTGTGGCGGCATCAGCGGTTGGCGCCATATCGATATCCATATCAAAGGCAGACGCAGGGATCGGGTTCCAGTCATCCGACGGGTCATTGTCAGGTCCGCGGTAGGTTTGCCGCTCCTCGATGCAACCGTTCCATGACACCGACATATTGGCGCCGTTGGTACCAAGAGGCAGTTGAAGTGCCGCCCGGTAGGTGTTTGAGGCGGCGTCCTTCAGGCTGCTGACATTGAAGGTGACGGGCTTGTAGGTCCATCCAGAAAAATAGCTGTTCCGCGTCCATATAATCGGTGTGGTTGTTTGGGTGGTTGATGTCCGTATATTTTGCGCAGTGTCCCGGAATTGCAGCTTGCAGATGCCCTTTTTTTTCGGATTGCTATTCGCACTGAAAAAATAGCGATACGAGCGGGTCGACGTTGTCGTGTCTTGTGCGTAGGTCTTGGTACTTATGGTATCGGATTCAACCGGTACCACGGGCGTCTGCGCAATGAATTCGGTTGGACCGGTCGTGGTGGTTGTGCGCGTGCCCGGTGGAGACAATCGCGCACATTCTGTCGAAGTGGTCGACGCATTCCAGGCATAGGTCACACGATTTTGGACAATATCCTGGCTGGTGTCCGCCCAGTCTGTGTTTGCGACGGCTATATTGTCCGTGCCCACTGACGTGGCCGCGCTTTCGGTGCCATAGGTGACTGAAGGCGTGGGATCGGTCACGATATCTGCTGCGCGCGACTGATATGTCCACTGGTCGGCCATATACTCCAGCGGGAGGAGCCGCCCGACATTGACATTAATGGCATAAGGCACGAACCCAAACCGAAGCTGGACGCCGCCGCTATTGGTGGTGGACGGATCGCTTGTCTCACCGCAGTCCGCTGGCGCGATGTCTGTGATATTCTGCTTTTCCAGTGCCTCGTAGAAGCATTTGACCGCCTTGCGGAGCCCCGAAATCTTGGTTTCGGCCGATCCCGAAGCCGGATCATTCATCGACCCTGTGGTATCAAGGACAAACATGACATCGCTGTTGGGAATGCGCAACTCGGCCTGACACCGGACAGACACGACTTTGGAACCGGCCCCCAGGACCTGCATTAATGCCATCGGTACGCTCGCCGAAGCGAGGCCAACGACATTCCCACCCGTCTCGGAAAAACTGCGCACCAAGCCTGTGGAACCATAAGCGCCATCTTCAAAATTCTGGTCGAATAATGTTTGCGCCTGGGTATCTGCGTTCCCGCCGTTTGCAGCCCAGGTGCCGACACCCATGGTTTTGCGGCCAATGAGCGCGCCAGCATCACAGGCGCCCTGCAGCCGCGCTTGGGTAAGATAGAGACGGCTCATATCCAACGCGCCGCCCACCAGGCCTATGACAGGGATCACAGCCGCTGCGAGAATGGCAATGATATTGCCCTCTTCGTTTTTTAAAAGACGCGACATTATGCCACACGCATGCGTGGCATCATTGTTCTTTATCACGGCTGGACCCCCGATACTAAAATGTCAGATGCCAATGAAGGCATCGTCATTGGAGGGTTGTAAGCAAACTAAGTTATCTATAAGTTAATTTATAATTACTCTGATATATCTTACACTTAGCTTATAATAATTATAAAATATAATTTTTATTTTTTTGAGTAAATATATTTTACGAAAAAAATGTGTATTTATAATAACTTAAACAATACGTAAAAATACGGAAATGTATCAATATTGAGTATCTCAATATTGATATTTTGAAGCTAATGCTCCGCATGAGGCGCGCCCGCATGTGCAGGTTTATTGCGTAATTTTAGTGGCTTGACTGCGATAGCCTTCGGTAAAGGCCCTAATTACCAATTTTTTGCGCGGGCTATTTCTGGCTGTTGCGAAATGCAAAGCGAAGAAGCTGGTACCAAAGTGGCTTGGGGTAACGCATATTCCGCTTAAACCCCTGCCTGATCTTCCGCGTCGGGACGATGGCGACCTGACGGTAAATGCGCATGATTGCAGTCATCACGCTGCTTCCCATTTTTCTGAAATGGCATCTGCATAGGTTCGGAACAGTTCTACAAAATGGTCGTCCAATGTGCGTGCTGTTGCGGCCGCGCGATGTGCGGCAGACCGAAGCTGATCTGCGTCACGATCAAGAAGGCGCGTGATTGCATCCGCCGCCGCATGCGCATTTCCGGGTGTATAGGTTTCACTAAAGTCGGGATGTGCAATATCTGCGACAGCGCCGCCATTCGGAACGATCAGCGGCAGCCCAGATGCCAATGCCTCGGACGCTACAAGACCGAATGTCTCTGCTGATGACCCATGAACAAGTGCATCACAGCTTGCCATTATCGTTGCCAGCGCAGTCCGATTGCGCACAGGTTCTAGCAATTGAATATGCGGGTTGCCGTCGACATGTTCAATCACCGAAGCCTGTTGGTGACCATTGCCGATGAGCACGAAACCAACGGGCTGTTTCGCGGCGACGCGTGCGACGGCGTCGATCACGCACGGCCAGCGCTTTTCGGGCGTATGACGACCGATGCCCAACAACAAAGTGGCGGTATCTGGGAGGTTACAGCGCGCCAGCAAATCGCGCCGGACCGCCATATGTCGCCGTGCAGGAGAGAAAACACCCGCATCTACGCCCATCGGAATGTTTACCGCGCCCCATATTCCACCATCGGCCAGCCTCTTTTGAAGGCTGGGCGAGGCGCAAATTGTGAAATCAAAGCTGTTACACATGCGCCGAAGATAGCGCCAGAACCACTCAAATTGCCGGTCAATGGCATCGCGTGATGCGACACCGTCAAACCATCGATATGCCCATGCCGACAGCGGGTCATGGTGCATAAACATCGCGCGCAGTGCGTGACCTTTCCAACTGCGTGCAATCCACGCGCCGCGCCATGGTGACGACGCTTCCAGGACGTCGGGTTGTTCTGCATCCAATATAGCGTGGACGGGGGCCGCATCCCAGAACATCCCGTATTTCTTATCAAAGGGCAGCGGAGGGGCTTTTACATAAATGATCCGGCAGCCATTTTCATATTCGATGACTTCGGACCGATTACCCGGGGCAATCACAATGATTTGATGGCCTAAGCGTGCACCTATGGCGAGCTTAGCGTGGATATATGTCCGAACGCCGCCACCTTCGGGCGCGTAGAATTCGCATACATCCACGATCTTCATGGCTGCCCCTCTGCGGTCCGCGTCTCAATTGGGCCAACACTCAGTCCCTGCCGATAATTCATGACTATCGAAATGGATCGCACACCCGAACCAAGCGTCAGTCCGGCGGTTTTTGCGCGTGGCTTGCGCAAGCCAAGCTTCGGATTGTTGGCAAAGCCGACACCATCACCCGATAGGCCGAATTTTCCGTTGTCGTCCCGATCGTGCAGTACAACCAATGCATAACTTCCGGGACCTGGCGCACGGATGCACATCGTTACGGGTCCAATATTGGGCGTCGGCATAGGGACACGGCGAAAAGGCTTACCCGCCGCGATCAAGATTTTATCACTTTGGAGAAAATCTGCGTCATTTTCAGGGTATAATTCGAGGATGAGTTTCCCTCTGCGGTCCCTTAGCCCCACAATATTGACGCGCACCGCAGGACCAGATTCTGCCGCCCGGCAGTCAGCTCCGCTGCGTCCGCGTTCAGATTTGGGCGGTATCACCGCGTTTGCAGGCACAGCCAGCGCGACCGCAGCAAGAGCGAGTATATACCGCATCACGCAACGGCCTTTTCGGGAAACATGCCCTTATTCCGCGAGAGAAGCGCTACGCCACCTAACAGCGCCGCAACTAAGAAATGCAGCGCCATCATCGTGGTCGCGGTTAAGGTGATCAGCGTCGACACTGCATTATCCTGTCCGACCAGAAATACGGCGATGACTGCAAAAAGCGCTTCTTTGTTCGGCAGAAAGGGCAACCGTCCAACCAAAAGCCGGATCATGGACAATACAAGCCAGAAGCCGAAATGTGGGCCGGGCAAAATGATATACCATAATAAGGCGCACAGCAGCACGCCCGCCATCAACCGCGTGAGATGCACGCCAAAAATCCACAAAAGTGCGCTGCGTTCAAGCGTAAACACCCGGCGTGAAAACAGGAGAACAGCGAATGACAGAACCAAAAACGCGCCTGCGGAAATAACCGAAGCATCCGTATATGCGCCCAGATGGAGTTGCGAGATAAAGGGGTATGTGAGCGCAAGAAGGAGCAACGCGACGAGGTTGGCCGCCAAAGCGGATAATATATTGACGTCCTTAATCGCTCCAAAAGGCGCCGAGCTTAGGTCTGTCCGGTTTCGTGCCCATAGATAAAAATACACTTCGCCTGAGTAAGATATCAGGACTTCATTGCCGATGCGTTTGGCCAGAAGGATAAAGAAACCCGACACGGGAAGCGTCCATAAACGTCGGAAGATAACCCAATCAGCGACAGGCAGCGCAAAATAAAGCGCCAACAGAACGGGCAAAAACCATAAATTTTCAGGCAAAGCGTCGTGCAACTGCTTCGGGTCGATCTGGCTAAGTTGCAGCACCATGGCAATCAGAAGCGCCCCCGACAGGCACCGCGATAACCAGGTCGACCATAGCTTTTTTTCCGGCTTCAAAGTCGGCAGATCCAAATGTGCAAAGGGGGTCCCAGACAATGTCACGCCACGGACCAATCACGTTCGCGCAACACAGTGTCGCGTTGACCCCGGGCGTCAAAACGCGCGGCAAGATATTTGTAAAAGAAATCATGCTGTCTTGAGCGGGGGGTCACATGATAAGCCACCCGTTCCAAAAGCGTCCAACGCACTTTCCCCCGGTCCGCGCGCCGGTCAGAGGTGGTACACCATAATGCGCGATGATATACTTGGCGGCCAAGTTTCAAAACGCGATGCATAAGCTCATGGTCTTTAAGCACATAAGGCCATAACATCGGATCATAGCCGCCCGCTGCCCGCAATGCGGCTGTGCGAAACATTTGTGCCGCACCGCTGGTATGATTTTGATGCGGCAATATCCGCGCAACGAGCAACCGATGCGCCATGCTGCCCAACCCTGCAAAAAACGCGGCGCGGCGCAGATAAGCACATGCCGCCACATAATTTTCACCCTTCGCGTCGAACAAACGCGTCGCCGCGGCCAAATAATGCGGCGGGTAATAGGTATCGGCGTCACAAATCGCTGTGAATTCCGACGCAACGGCGGCGATGCCGGCTTGCAAGGCATAGACTTGGCCGGGCCGAGGCTCGTGCAAGAAGGTGACTTTACCAGGAAAATCGGCAAGCTGAATGCGGGCTTTATCTATGCAGCCGTCGGTCGAGCCATTGTCAACAATGATCAAATCAAACGTTGTCGTTTGCGCAACAATCGATACCAGAGTCTGCGGCAGAAAGTCTGCTTCATTGTAAACAGGTATAACAATAGACCAGCGCACAACCTATCCTCAACGATTTGGTCGTTCGTAGAATTCGATTACCAAAGCACGATGTCAGAACCGTGACATATTTATGATAGATATAGAGGCTTTATGTCACAAAATTGCAATTAAGTGCGGGGAAGCCCGCGAATGCACGTGCGCGCGCCGCTATATCCGCAACGCGCGCGCACCCCTTGTGGTGGACCACGCCCCGCACATGCATTTACGATCCATTAGAAGCGTTGATTATGCTCTGATTTCAGAAACCAACGAAGCGTACATTGGCTTCGACGGGTTCACGCTGACGTTCAAAACCGTTTACCGCTGCGTCTTCATCACGATAGCCAATGGCAATACCGCAAAAGAAAATATGCGTTTCATCTGAAACATCGATAAACTCTTTGATCAGCTTTGCATGCATGGAGAGGAATTCCTGCGGGCAGGTATCCAGCCCCTCTTCGCGAAGCAACAGCATGATGGTCTGGAGCCACATCCCGACATCCGACCATTGCGGCGATCCCATACGGCGGTCAAAATAGCAAAGCAGGACAGCCGGCGCGTTGAAGGACATAACATTATTGTGCACGAAATCGCTACGTGCATCCGCATCAGATCGACCAATACCCATAGCTTGATACATGGATGCACCAACTTGCGCCAAGCGCGCTTTGCATTCCGGAATGACGTCTGGGTCTGACCATGAATATTCAGGCGGATTTTGTATCGGCGAAACCAGCATTTTCTGCTGCAGCTCCGCAAGCGGCGCGCCTGTTAATATAGTTGCTTCCCAAGGCTGGTAATTACAACCCGAGGGCGTCCATCTTGCCTTGTCCATCACCCGATGGAGCACCTCCAACGGAACGGTTTGGGATGTGAACGCGCGGACAGAACGGCGCGAAAGTACGGCTTGGCTTACGGTTAATTGGGTCATGAACGGTCAACTGCCCATCTAAGTGCGATCGGTCAAGCCCAAGCGACTCCAACTGTTGCGCAAAATATGCTGTGCAAAAATATGCGCTTGCATAACAGCATGTTGCTTGGCCATTTTCCAGACACGATGGTTGGATGCGCCGACAGCGGAATGGCCACATATGTAGCCCCATTTTAGAAAAAATCATTGGAATATATAGAAAATGGTGCCGCCTATAGGATTCGAACCTACGACCCCCGCATTACGAATGCGATGCTCTACCAACTGAGCTAAGGCGGCATGTGGCGTTTCGGGCCAAGCCCGTCGCATAGCCAAGTGCTTTGCCGAGTTCAAGTGACCTTTATACCAAATACCCCGACAGCCAACATTGGGCCATCGGGGCAATGTTTGCTCTGCGGGGGACAGAGCATTTTTGGGATTTGACGTTTACATTAACGCAGCAGGTTCAAAACACCTTGTTGGCTTTGATTGGCTTGCGCCAGCATTGCGGTCGATGCCTGCGCGAGGATCTGTGCCGAAGCGAGCTTGATCGATCCCGCCGAAATAAACGAAGTGCGTTCTGCGATAAGTGAAATCGCTTATGCATGGGCGGCATTAGCCGAATAAATCGCAGGCTTAATCGCCCGCCAGCACCCAGCCCACACTAATTTGTTTGGCAGCCAGCGGCACGTCAAGCCGCGCCTCGCTAAAGCCGACTTTGGCCCCGGGGGCCAGCGTGCTAACTTTCGCTTTCATTTTCCAACTATACACCGGCCGGCCACTGGCGTCTTTCAATGTCACCAGCATTTCAGGTACAGCTTGTTTCACTCCGGTTGGGTTCACAATGCTCCCGCTGGCGATGAAATAAGGCGTGCCATCGTCGCGCTCATTCAGTTCCAGATTGTTGTTCAAAACAATTTTCAAATCGGGTTCTTTAGCCGCACCGGAAAGACCCATATTCGGTCCGCCGAAATAAGAGATAGACAGGCTGACTGCGGCGATCGTGAGCGCAAAAGCAATGGCCACGAGCATCCAGATTTTTGCAGGGTTGCGGCGTTGATTAAACGGTCGCTCATGCGCGAAATGGCTGTGCGCGGGTGCACCGTCTGCCAAAATGCTGGGCGCGGATGACGGATCGGCGTAAACCGCGGCGGGCGGTGGCGAAATGGACCCTTCTGGTACAAAACGCGGAAACGCGGGTTGCGCCTGCTCGGCTGGCGCTTCCTCGGCGTCAACGATCGGCGAATTGTCTGACGACAAGACCGCGCTTGGTGCAGCCACTGGGACGTCTTCTGCCGCCGCATGCAAGGGCGGTGGCGCCGTGGGTGCCGCGATCGGCGATGGCGCTGCTGCCGGCGTCTGGACGGGCGCTACAGCCGTATTTTCTGCTGGGGCGGCTATCGATGGCGCTGGCGCAACTGGCGGCGTTGCGACAGCCTGAAACCAGCTATGTTTGCAATTGGCGCAGCGCACTTGGCGACCGTCAATCCCAACGGCATTGTCAGGGACAACATAGCGTGTGTGGCAGGATGGGCAAACGAGCAACATCATGAAGCATAAACATCAGCCGTCGTCGACTTGCAACCCTGCTGTTAAAAATTGCTGTGGACGAGGGCTATTCGCCACTGAACGCACCTCAGAATAGCCTTTGCCCCATCATGCGGTTTGTGCCATTCCTCGCATTGATGCAGAGCGTGGTGGAATTCGATAATGTAGGGCTCCGATATGGGACAGGCGCGGAAACGCTTACTGATCTCAGCTTCACGCTGTATCCCGGCAGCTTCTATTTCATGACGGGCGCATCCGGCGCCGGAAAAACGTCCCTCTTGAAATTATTGTATCTGGCGCATCGCCCCAGCCGCGGCGCAATCCGCATATTTGGTCACGACGCCATCACCTTGCCGCGCAACCGCCTGCCGGGATTTCGACGCCGTATCGGTGTGGTGTTTCAAGACTTTCGATTGGTCCCGCATTTATCGACATTCGACAATATCGCGTTGCCGTTGCGCATTGCAGGTATCGCAGAACGCGAATTGAGGGGACCCGTCGCCGAGATGCTCGCGTGGATCGGCCTATCAGAGCGTGCAGATGCGCGGCCAGCAATGCTATCAGGCGGGGAGCAACAACGTGTCGCGATTGCCCGCGCCGTCATTGGCCGCCCCGAAATACTCGTCGCGGACGAACCAACGGGAAATGTTGACCCCGAAATGGCGCTGCGGTTGCTGCAGCTTTTTTCGGCACTGAACAAGCTTGGCACAACAGTCGTGGTGGCTACGCACGACATTCATCTGCTTCGAGATGTCGAAGGCGCGCAAATGATGCGGCTCGACAATGGCCGTCTGTCCGATCCCACCGGCTCGCTCCGATATCCGCCAAAACCGCTTGTCTTAAGAAACTGATGTTGCTGGACTTTGCCTTACCAGCGCATGACCGCAAACTTATTCCTGAGGGCAGATTATCGGGCCCTATGCCGTGGGTGATTGCGATCATACTGTTTCTGACGCTGCTGGTTGCGGCCTCCGGGCTGACGCTTGCGCATGCTGCGCAGCAAGGTGGACAGGATTTAGCGCGGCAGTTTACCGTCCAAATCATCGTGACAGACCCTTTTGAACGCGCCGCCAAACGTGCTGAAGTGACACAGTATTTACGCCAAGTGGACGGCATAAGGTCCGTCGAGCCCCTATCCGACGCCAGCGTTCGCAAGCTGATTGAACCTGTTTTAGGGGCAGACATATTAGATGCCGATATACCCGTTCCCGCGCTCATCGATGTCCGCTTTGTGCACGCACAGGCGCAAGCCAACCTGCGCACCCTGCGCGCTTCCCTGCGCCGCATTGCGCCGGATGTCCGGCTTGATCCGCACAGTGCTTGGATGGCACCCTTCTACCGGTTGATGCATATGCTGCTTGTGCTGGCTGGCACGGTGTTTCTTTTGTTGATGGCAGCAACGTCCGCAGTTGTTATACTGGCAGTGCGTAGCACATTGAATACGCATCGTGGGACACTTGAAATCATGCATTTGATGGGCGGAACCGATCTGCAAGCGGCGCGCTTATTTCAACGTCGCGTCGCTTTAGATGCGCTTTGGGGCGGCTTTGTCGGCTTTTGCGCCGCTGCGTTTGTCATGGCTACATTAAGTGATCAGCTTGCCGCTGCAGAGCCAAGCTTGTTAGCTGGCGTTGCGTTTCCAGTGTATGGCTGGATCATCCTTGCGCTCATTCCGCTTGCCGTCACCGCGCTTGCTATGCTTATGGCGCGTTTCACGGTGATTTCTGCATTGAAGAAAATGTTATGATCCAACGCACAATTGCTTTCATATTGCTGATCTGGATGCTGGGCTTTGCCTGGTTCGCTTTGCTATTGCCCCAGCCAGCACCGCTCGCGCCGACAGACGCGGTCGTTGTGCTCACCGGCGGCGCGAACAGAATTGACCGTGGGCTGGAGATACTGGAATCTGGCAAGTCCAAAAAAATGCTGATTTCCGGCGTGGACCGCGATGTAAAACCCCGCGAACTGGCAGCACAATATCCCGGATCCGCGCGATATTTTAAATGCTGCATCGCACTCGGATTTCAATCTGTAGATACGCGTTCAAACGCCTTGGAAACAGCAGCGTGGGCAAAGCGGAACAAAGTGACGAGCCTGCGACTTGTTACCCATGATTGGCACATGCGCCGCGCGCGTTTCGAACTAGATAGGGCGTTGCCCGAGCGCATCATTGTTACCAATGATGCGGTTTCGACGCATCCATCGCTTAGCGGGTTGTTCAAGGAATATAATAAATACTGGTTGCGGGCGGTCGCATCGCTTCTTGGGCTTTAACGCATGATCGCGGTAATCCGATCCGCTTTGTATATTTTCGTTTTTTACACTGGATCGTTGTTTTTCGTTGTCACCGCCTTTTTGGCGCAATGGTTCTCCATTCCTTTGATGCAATGGGCGGTGCGGGGATGGTCCAGATGGCAGTATAGCTGCTATCGCAGGATATTGGGCATTCACGTCAAGGTTGAGGGCAACTTACCGAACAAACCCGTGCTCTATGCGATCAAGCATGAAAGCATGTTCGAGACGATCGACATGCCGCGCTTGTTTCACACACCCGCCGTGGTGACGAAGAAGGAACTGTTCGACATTCCATTGTGGGGACCAGCCGCGCGGGCCTATGGCATGATCCCTGTAGATCGCAACGGCGGCGCCGCGGCCCTTCGTGCGATGCTTGTGTTGGCCAAAAAGATGATCGCAGACGGCCGGCCAATCGTCATATTTCCCGAAGGCACGCGCGTTGCGCCGGGGGGACAACCGCCATTACAGTCCGGTTTTGCGGGGCTGTATAAGTTGATCAATCTGCCGGTTGTGCCCATTGCTGTAAACAGTGGTTCGCTAAGCCCGCGTCAGGCCGGCATTTGGAAATCAGGAACGATTACGTATAAGGTTGGCGAAGAGCTGCCTACGGGTCTGCCGCGCGCCGAGATTGAAGCGCGTGTCCACGCCGCGATTAACGCGTTAAACGCAGAACGCCTTTAATGCTTGCGCCCAAAGTCGGGGGCGTCATCATCCTGACCCTGTTCGACAATTGAGCGACGGATGTTGCGGGTGCGGGCAAACAATGCCTCCAATTCGTCACCTTTGTCATAGCGGATAGCGCGTTGCAGCACGCTTAAGTCTTCGGAAAAGCGTTGCAGCATCTCAAGAACCGCGTCCTTGTTGGATAGGAATACATCGCGCCACATCACCGGGTCGGAGGCAGCAATGCGGGTGAAGTCGCGGAAACCCCCAGCGGAATATTTGATGACTTCGCTTTGTGTCACGCCTTCCAGATCATCGGCCGTGCCAACGATGGTATAGGCGATCAAGTGCGGCAAATGGCTGGTGACGGCCAAGACCATGTCATGATGGCGTGCGTCCATAATCTCGACATCGGCACCAAGCCGCTGCCAAAAATCACGCAGCCGTTCGACCGCAGCTTCCGGCGCATGTGCGGGCGGCGTTAATATACACCAGCGGCCCTTGAATAAGGTCGAAAAGCCAGCATCGGGGCCGCTTTTTTCGGTACCTGCAACGGGATGCGCAGGAATGATCGTGGCTGCGGGGAGAACGGCGGCCAATGCGTCGGCGACGCTTTGCTTGCAAGAGCCCACGTCGCTGACAATAACGTCGGCAGGCAGGTCATTGGCGAACTCTGCAGCGACGGCGCCCATCGCGCCAACCGGTACACACAGGATCACGAGGTCAGCGTCCATCACCGCCACGCCAGCGGTATCCGCAACATCGTCGCAAATCCCCAACGCGACTGCGCGCGCGCGCACCATAGGGTCGGCATCATGCCCGGTGATACGCACCGAAGGCATTTGCGCCCTGACTGCGCGTGCGACCGATGAACCGATTAGGCCCAAGCCAATGATCGTAAGGCGCGCAAAGGGCAGCATCAGACGCTGGCGTCCAGAATTTTGCGCAGAGCCGCCATCACGCCGCGATTTTCATCCTCGGTGCCAATGGTGATCCGCAAGCCATTGCTAAGGCCCTGCCCCGGCAGCCAGCGCACAATATAGCCTTCGGCCATCAGTGCGTTATACGCGACCTCCGCGCTGCATTTGCCTTCGAACAAAACCATCAGGAAATTTGCCCAGGATGGTATCGCCCGTAAGCCATGGTTGGAAAGAGCGTCAAATTCCGCCGCCATCCATGCGCGCCATTCGGCATTATGCTGCCGACTGCGCGCCACAAATTCGGTGTCCGCAAGCGCAGCGATGGCCGCGGCTTGGCCAGCGGTTGTGACATTGAACGGGGCACGCACCCGGTTGAGCGTCGCGATAAGGCCCGGATGTCCATAGCACCAACCAATACGCTCTGCGGCAAGGCCGTAGATTTTGGAAAAAGTGCGGGTAATCAGGACATTGTCGTGCCGGCGCGCCAGTTCCAAAGCGGCGGGGCCATCCTCTTCAAGATACTCGCCATAGGCTTGGTCAAGCACCAATACGCAATTGCCGGGCAGACCTGCATGCAGCCGCGCAATTTCGCTGTCGTCGCAATGGGTGCCTGTTGGGTTGTTAGGGTTGGCCACAAAAACCACCCGCGTCTTGTCGGTGACGAGCGCCAGCAGCGCATCGACGTCCGTGCCATAATCCTTATCTGGCGCAACGATCACATTGGCCGCGGCCTTGCGCGCCGCAATGTCATAAACCGAAAAGCCATAGCGGACATAAATAATGTCATCGCCCGCCCCCGCATAACCCATGGCGATCAGGTTCAGCAACTCATCCGAGCCGGTTCCGCAGACAATCTGATCGCTGTCGATGTCATATACCGCGCCAAGTGCTTCACGCAGCAGTGTACTTGCCGGGTCAGGATAGCGCGCCAGTGAAGCGCTTTTGTCTATCAAAGCAGCCTTAGCATTTGGACTGCATCCCAGCGGATTTTCGTTCGCGGAAAGCTTAATCAATATGCGGCCATCATCCGACTTTGCTTTGCCGGGTGTGTAGGCGCTGATCGCTTCGATCCATGGTTTGGCTGCTGGCGTGGTCATGCCCGCGGCCATAGCGGTGACAACACAGAAGCGCAACGTGTCGCCATTTCGTCAGCAGTTCTTTTACGAGTTTGGGTTGTTTCGCACGAAACCGCTGATATGGCAGTCATTATGCATGGAGATACACGTTTCGGGCTGGATAAAAAAGCACCGCTGCTTGGGCCAGTTAAGCTCGACAGCGGCGCAGAATTTGCGCCTGTCGAATGTGCGTATGAAACCTATGGCACGCTGAATGCCGACAGATCCAATGCCATCCTGATTTGCCACGCGCTCACAGGCGACCAATATGTGGCCTCAACACATCCGGTAACCGGCAAAGCAGGCTGGTGGACGCGGATGGTTGGCCCTGGCAAACCCATTGACCCAGCACGGCATTGCATCATCAGCATAAATGTCATGGGCAGTTGCATGGGTTCGTCCGGCCCCGCCAGCATCGACCCCAATACGGGCGCGCCTTTCGCAATGGGCTTTCCGGTGATTACCATCGCCGACATGGTCCGCGCGCAAGCCTTGCTGCTTGATTATCTGGGTATAGACATTTTGGAGGCCGTGGTGGGCGGCTCGATGGGCGGAATGCAGGCGTTAAGCTGGGCCGCCTTGTACCCCGAACGCGTCCGGTCGGCGGTTATCATTGCCTCCACCGCCCGGCATTCGGCGCAGAATATCGCCTTTCATGAAGTTGGCCGTCAAGCAATCATGGCCGACCCTAGTTGGAACAACGGCGCTTATTATGGGCGCGAAGCCCCAAGCGCAGGCCTTGCTGTTGCGCGTATGGCGGCGCACATCACCTATTTGTCAGAAGAAGGCCTGACCGAGAAATTTGGCCGGCGGTTGCAAAACCGCGATGCCAAAAGCTTTGGCTTTGACGCAGACTTTCAAGTCGAAAGCTATTTGCGGCATCAAGGCCTCAGTTTTGTCGACCGGTTTGACGCCAATAGCTATCTTTATATAACGCGCGCCATGGACTATTTCGACTTGGCTGAGCCGCATGACGGCGTACTGGCGAAAACTTTTGCGGGCACCAAAACCCGTTTCTGCCTGATCAGTTTCGATAGCGACTGGCTTTACCCCACAGCCGAATCGCGGCGCATCGTACATGCGCTAAATGCCGCCGGTGCAGCAGCCAGTTTTGTGGAACTTTCGAGCCCCTTTGGTCATGACGCTTTTCTCTTAGATGCGCCTGAAATGAACCGCATCGTCGATGGTTTTTTGCGCGCAGGGGAAGGCCGATGACAGCGCTGCGTCCCGACCTTGGAATCATCGCCAGAGAAGTACGTGCGAACGCGCGCATATTGGACGTCGGCTGTGGTGATGGCCTGTTGATGGCAGCTCTGCGCGACACAAAGGGCGTCGACGCGCGCGGAATGGAGTTAAATACACGCGATGTCGCCACCGCCGTTGCGCGCGGGCTATCCGTGGTTCAGGGCGACGCCGATATTGATTTGGCTTATTATCCTGATGGCAGCTTTGACTACGCCATTTTGAGCCAGACGCTGCAGACAACCAAAAGGCCGGATCTCGTTCTTGATCACCTCGTGCGCATCGGGCGGCAGGCCTTTGTATCCTTCCCCAATTTCGGTCAATGGCGTATCCGTTTTGCCCATATGTTTGGCGGACGGATGCCCGTGACGGAGCAGCTTCCCGACCGCTGGTATGACACGCCCAACATCCACCATGTGACCATTGACGACTTCCGCAGCTTATTGGTCGAACGGAATATCAAGATTGAAGGGCAGTGGTTTCTATCAGGTGACAAGCCGCGCAATGAGCGCCTCGCCAATTTGCTGGCGCAACATGCGGTATTCCTGCTGCGACGCGATTAAGGGCAGCGTCGGAATCTTGACAGTCGCCTGTCGGGTGACTGTGACGCCTATACAAATTATTCTATTTAATTGATTCTTTTTAGGATCGACGACGTTCGCCCAGCCCTGCGTGACCGCTCTGCCGCGGTGCGTAACCGTGCCACGCCTTCTGCTGCCGCAATGCTGCAGGGAATTGCGACAACATATTGGGGAAGCATCAACGATAAGCGCGTGCGGCCATGGCGGAATTGGTAGACGCGCAACGTTGAGGTCGTTGTGGGCGAAAGCCCGTGGAAGTTCGAGTCTTCTTGGCCGCACCAGACAGCTGTTTTGGGTATTCCCAAACATTTTTCTAAACTTGTCGGCCGGTTTCGTGTGGCACGAGCGACCCGTGCAACGTTGGATGCAACACTTATTTGATGGTTCTCAGTTTTTGTGGACCGCAAATGATGTCAAGGCCGGGGCATAATCGGACAGAGTCTCACCGCCTATGCCCCTGACGCCTCGGGCGGCGAGAGCCGCGATAACTTCAACAGGGTCAAGCGCTTGAACAGCGAGGTTTTGTATATGGGCGATGGACGCCCCGATGCCCGCCGCCTCACCCATCGCCATACATTGAGGCATGCCGCGAACAGAAGCAAAGGCGGCAGGGTCGGCGCAGACCAGCCTTCCGGCGAACAGCAAATTCTCGATTTCACGCGGTACCATTGCCTGGAAGGGAATGGTGTAATAGCTGCCCTGCGCCACAATCGCGTCATGCGTCATGGTGGCATCACTTCGCATAACATCGTCGATTGGATTGTCGCAGCAGACGATCCCATCTGCAAATTTGGTGGCAGCCACCAGCTCCTTTGCAAGGATACGATGCACTGCCTCAAGCTTCCGTGTTTCGCGCACGCCGATAGTGGGGCCCAATTCGCTTATCCGCGCGTGCGCGAAGCCGGGTACGCAGTCGATCAGAAACTTAGCCAACTGATGGCAGCGCCGCCGCCCCTCCTGCGTTGCCTTGACCACCTGCTGCGGATCGGTTCCGTCTACCCCGCGGATATGAACAGAGTTACAGAAGACCGTATCGCGGTGAAATCCGCGCATTAGGTAAAGCTTGGCCAGATCGGGGTGCAACCGCCCCTCTGCAATGCCGCGCTCGGCCTCTTTGGTAAAATAGGGATCATCACTGGCGAAGACCTGTTCCCAAGATGCATTGAGCATCGAGAACGACAGCGTCACGCCCATCATGTTTCCGCGCGCGTCGCCGAGTGCGAAGGGTACGCCAGCCTTGGCGGAGATGTCACCGTCGCCCGAGCAATCGATCACAATGTCTGGCTCGATGGTCAGCGGTCCGGTCCGGTCATAGCAATCTACCGCCACGATGCGCTTCCCGTCCAGCACCGGAGATCCAGCGAACGTGTTAAGATGAACATTGACGCCCGCGTCCTCCAGCATCTGGAACATGGCGAACACAGCTGCTTCGTGATCATAGATCACTTCGGCACCGAAATTCTGAAGCGTAGACGGCCGGACTTCGGCCAGGGGCGGCTGCATGGAGCACAGCATATTAGTCAATGTGTCGAAGATACCGCCGATGCTCCGGCCTATTGGGAAACCGCCGCCCCAAGGCATTCCAGGGCAGAACGACATAACCCCACCGATCTTGCTGGTTCCCTCGATCAACCGGACGCGGGCACCTTGGCTAGCCGCCGCGCAGGCAGCGCCAAATCCGGCCGTGCCACCGCCGACAACGAGAACATCGGTCGATATCTTCCGTTGCATGATATGTAACCATCCTTTCGACCGCTGACCGCAACATCAACGCGTTGAATGCATCTGCAACGCGCGCTCTAGCCTTTTAGCCGCAGTGCCACAGGTCCAATCAATCTTCGTTGGAATGCCAGGACTCCTCTTAGGGCCTTTCTGGCGTAGCGCAGTGTCGCGCGCAAGTGCAATTGCCGTTCGCAGCGAAGGGGCACAAGGTCGACCGAGATCCGTTCAGTTGGTGCATGGTGAACCGAGAGGAGACCGTCAGCTAGTAAACGCACAAAAGTGTAGATTCAAGACGTCGCTAAAGGCAAAATTGTCCTAACGCCTTGCGCAAGCTGGCGCCGTCTCAGGCATGTGCCAAAACACCGAGATTACACATAAAGCAACACATGCTATCATTGCGCCGGGTGCAGGTGCCCATCCGCTGTTCGTCACCAATAGATGCGCAACCAAAGGCGCGAGTCCACCGAATATGGCAGTTGCAGTTGTTGCGCCCAAAGCGAGGCCGCTGAGCCTTCCCTCGCCGGGAAATTGCTCTGCGGTCGCGACGGCGCCTACTGCGCTAACCGCTCCGCCAAGTGCTGCCAAAACAACTGCCCCAACCCAAGTCGCAGCACCACCGCCAGCCATAACCACAAACATGCCGGGCGGCAGCAATATGCCGGCAACCGCCAGCGTCATCAGTATGGGACGACGACCAAAGCGGTCGGACGCAAGTCCTATTAGCGGCGTAACGAAGATAACAGTCAAAGCTGCAAGGAGAGAGATCGACAGCGCGCGGATCTCCGGCATAGTGCCAGTGGCATCAAGGAACGCCGGCACATAAGTGATGCCGACATAATAAGTGATTGAACCCAGCGCAGAGATTGCAAAACCGCGCGCAATAGCGCCACGGTGTCGGGTTAGGCTATGCTGGATAGGTTTTTCTGGGACCGTGCCAGCATCACGCTGGCGAAGAAACTCAGGTGTTTCTTGCAAAGTTGCGCGGGTTACCAGTACCAAACCGGCAAGCGCAGCGCCGAACAGGAATGGTAAGCGCCAACCCCATGATATAAGCGCGTCTTCGGGCACAGCCCAAATGGCCAGCACCGCTGCACCCGCCGCCAGTAAAGCACCAATCTCGCTTGCTGCCGATGCGCAGCTGGTGATCAATCCGCGCCGACTGTCCTTCGCCCCCTCCAACAAATAGGCCACGACGCCGGTATATTCGCCGCCCACCGAAAAAGACATTAAACAGCGGAGCGCAATCAGCAACACACCGGCAAGCGGGCCAATTTGAGCATAGGTCGGCAACATGGCGGTGGCGAGCATGGCTGCGGTCATCAGAGCCATCGAGCCCAGCATCGTTATCCGCCGACCCAGTCGATCGCCAAAATGACCAAAAACCAGCGCGCCCACTGGCCGCATCAGATAAGCGACAGCAAATCCGCCAAGCGTTTCCGTCATCGACTGTGGGCCAGCGCCAAAGAATACGCGCGCCAGCACGGTCGAAAAATAAAGGTATAGTGTGAAATCATACCATTCAACGACCGTCGAAAGGCCGGCGACAACCATCGATCGACGCGACATCGGGGGGCGCAAAAAGGGCGGAGCGCTGTGCGCAGTTTGGTAAGCGATTTCAACCACGCGCCAAGTTGGCGAATTTTGCAGATGATGACAAGGCTACTTGGCCAATCGCCATAGCCTTGGACAAACGCGTCAGGCTAATGATCGGAAGGCATTTATGGGTGAGCAATATTTGGGCCGAGCGAAAAGTCCGGTTTTGGTGGTTAGACTGCAGAAATCTTACCCCATTCTGTAGAAATGGATATGACAGAAAGCGACAATATGTCAGCCAGTTCGGTGAGCTGCAGGCAAACAATGAACCTACAGAACTGGGCGTTAGCCTAGGTTTTGCGGTTGGCGTGAAAACCTACGGCTCCTGAACAATATTTTAGACAGTCAATTTGGAATGGCGCCTGTGCCATCTTGAGGCGCCACGCGAATCGGCATGCCGCCTTGGTTCACAGTATTAATGTAAATTTGTCATAGTTTTGCCCCTAAACATTAACAGTGATGACGGAAAAAACGGCCAAATGGAGACCCTATTGCACTGCAGCATAACTAAGGGGGTCTCCGTGATTAAAACAACCATCAGTACGCTCGCGCTAGTCAGCGCGCTTTTTGCAGCTGACATGGCGCATGCCGCCGCACCGGCTAACGATGCCAAATCAGCCAGTACTCAAAGCCCAGAGGTCGAAGATAGCGCGATAATAATGGTCACCGCCAAGTCCACTCGGTCATCCACCTCTATCCCTCAATCCGAGATCCAGAAGATCCTCCCCGGAATTTCTCCTCTAAAGGCCATCCAGACCCTACCGGGCGTGCTCTACATCACCGCCGACCCATGGGGCTATAACGAGCAGAATGCGCAAATCTTTATCCATGGATTTGCGGGCAACCAGCTTGGATACACCATGGACGGCTTGCCATTGGGCGATCAGAGCTATGGCAACTATAACGGCCTTTCGCCCCAGCGCGCCGTGATTTCAGAAAACGTCAGCCGCGTCATCGTGTCGACCGGCGCTGGTGATCTTGCGACGCCATCAAACAGCAACCTCGGTGGCACCGTGGAGACCTTCTCTTCAGCTCCGCTCGAAAGGTTCGGCATCCAGGCCGCGCAGACTGTCGGTAGTTATAACACCTCACGCACTTTCGTTCGCGTCGATAGCGGCAAGTTCGGGCCAAACGGGGCAAACGCGCTCTATTTGTCCGGCGCCCGCCAACGCGCCCGCGCTTGGGACTTTAACGGCATCCAAGGCGGCTATCAGGCCAACGCCAAGTTCGTTCACGATGCCAAGATCGGCAAGCTCACACTTTACTTCGACTACAACGACTTCATCCAGCCGAATGAGGACGCGACTTCGTTCTTCAAACCCTCTGCTGGCGGCATGGCGACTGCAGTCCAGCTTTACACACCTTATACCAAGCCCTTCTTCTATCCTGATTTCACCACCTACCGAACGAGCTACCTGAGCGCACTCGGCAATTCACCTGTGGCCGAAGGTGGGAACTACCGTAACTATTATTCGGATGCCCAGCGGACAGATTACCTTGGCTATGCGCGTTTCGAAACACAGCTTTCGAACAAAATAAATTGGTCGACAACTGCATATTACCACCACAATGACGGCGCCGGCGTCGTTGCCGGTCCGCTCGGTCAGTCGATCACCACTGCCCAAGCTTATCTTGATCCGAACTACACGTCCATTCCGAGCAATTGCCGGTTTACAAGTAACAAAAATGGAGAACTGCCAACTGCCTGTACTGCGCTAACCGCTGCACAGGGAACTTCAGCTGGTGCGGCTCTGCTTGCGGCGACGGGTGGATCAGGTCTCATTACCCGAACAACTGAGTATCGTATCGATCGCGGCGGACTGATCACGGCATTTCAGGCTGAATTAGGTAGCCATAAGTTCGAGCTCGGTGGTTGGTTCGAGCACAACAGTACGACCCAATGGCGTCGTTGGTACGCGGTCGACGTTGCCAATCCCTCAAAGAGCACGCCATATATCCGGCCCCTTTCGGTCGCGGCACCACTGTTTACTCAGTATCAGGGCGAAGCCAGCATCAACCAACTCCAGCTCCACGTCCAAGATACCTGGCAGGCAACCGACCGGTTGCTCGTTCAGGCGGGTTTCAAGACAAGCGCGCAATGGGCCGATGGTCGCTTTCCAGTGCAACCTAAGCTGGGCTCTCTCTCTGGCTTGACAGGTGGTCTTCCCCAAGGAAAAATCAACACGCAACGCTGGTTCTTGCCTGCGGTTGGTGCGACCTATGATGTCAACAGCAACGAACAGGTCTATTTTAACGTACAGAAAAACCTGCGGCAGTATCAAGCTTATCTGGCGGGCGGCGGAGGCCCTTGGTTCACAGGCAGTCAGGCAGCGTTCAATGCGTTTGCTACAGACGGCCAGCCCGAGAGCAGCTGGACCTATGAAGGTGGGGTGCGGACCAAGCGCACCTTCGGCAACGACGTCAGCCTTCAGGCACAAGTCAACTATTACCATGTTGATTTCAGCAACCGTCTGCTGGCTATCTCAACAAACCCCGGTGGTATTGCCGGTGGAGCGATCACCGGTGGCACCTCAATCCTCGTCAACGTTGGCGATGTTAAAACCGATGGTGTTGACGCAGCCTTCACGCTGCGTTTCGGACGCACATTCTCGCTCTACAACGCGTTGTCGTACAATCTTTCGAAGTATCAAAGTGACTACACTTCAACAGCTTCGGGCATCGGCGCTGCCACAGGCACCTGCATCGGTGGTTTTCTTGTCACTGGCGGCGTTGTTCCAACCTGTGGCAAGCAGCTTCCGGGCACTCCAAAATGGATGAACAAGACGGTAGCAACGCTCAATGTCGGTCCACTCGAGGCGCAACTGATTGGCGACTATGTCGGCAGCCGTTTCGCCACCTTCAGCAACGATGCGAGCGTGAAGTCTAACTTCCTGACTTCGTTTCGGATCGCCGCGAAGGTGCCGGAGAATGTGTTGCCACTTTACAAAGCAGAGATTGCTTTGAACGTGACAAACCTGACCGACAAGCAAGGGAAGTCTACAATCTCAATAGGATCGGCCACAAACAGTTACTCGGCTTATCCAGTCGCACCGCGGCAATGGTTCCTGACCTTGTCGGCGGCATACTAAGAAACACTGATAGAGCGACGCGGCGGCAGATGCTGCTAGGCATAGGGCCGTGTCGCTCACGCAAATAGACGGACCGCGAAACGATCTAAACTGGATCAGGCGCGGGCAGTCCGGTTTTCGCACTCTGTGACCTTTTTTCCGAAACTGCGGGTAACCGTGGCACATGACGAGCTGTTTTTGGAGGCGCGAGCTTAATAAGGCCTCTCAAATACGCAGCTTACCCTGACAGAGCTTGTTTGCAACTTGTCAGACCGAAAACCTATCTTCGAGGAATAATCATAGATGACCTCGTGCTTCCTTCTTTGCCACAGAAGATAACGCTCAAGGCCATGTTTAAGAGCCAATGGCTGCTTACGGGCAACGAGACTTATCTATCTAATGACAAAGACTGGACGTACAGATACCATAATCAATGCGGTAAGAATTTCTGCTATTGGCTTTTGCTCGATTATTCTTGGCCGCACCCAACAGCCGTTTTGGCAGCTCTTGAAACTCTATTTCATCATTATCAGCATAAAACCTCACCCCCCGACGCAGGCTTTTGCTGCGCCGGGTGCGTGTTACAGTCTGAATATCAGGCCTTTGCTTTCAAGCTTTCTGCCACCTTTACGCCGTGCCGTTCAAGCGCCTCGGCAATCTTGCCTTCGCCTTCCAGCGCACCCCAGAACATCGGGCCGCCGCGATAGATTGGCCAGCCATAGCCATAAATCCAGACGACATCGATATCCGATGCACGCTGCGATTTGCCTTCTTCAAGGATTTTATAGCCTTCGTTGACCATAGGATAAAGCGTGCGTTCGACGATTTCCTGATCGCTAATCTCGCGCTTCGGCAAGTTAGAGGTTGCGCGAAACTCTTCTATGATCGCCAGTGCCTCTGCGCTTGGAGTGCCCACGCGATTTTCATCATAATCGTAAAAGCCCTTGCTGTTCTTCTGACCGAAACGGCCAGCCGCGCAAAGCGCATCGCGGATGGTCTCGACCCTTGATGGGTCACGGTGCCAACCGATGTCGAGACCAGCCAAATCGCTCATTTGGAACGGCCCCATGGGCATACCGAAGTCCGTGTGCACTTTGTCGATCTGCGCAGGCGTTGCGCCTTCCAAAAGCAACTGCATCGCGGGCTGCTGGCGTGTTGAAAGCATGCGGTTGCCGATAAAGCCATGACAGACACCAGCGACCACCGCGACCTTGCCGATTTTCTTGCCGATCGCCATTGCAGTGGCCAGAACATCAGGTGCAGTTTTGTCGCCACGGACAACTTCAAGCAGTTTCATGACATTGGCTGGCGAGAAGAAATGCATGCCGACCACATCTTGTGGGCGCGATGTGCTTGCCGCGATTTCATCGACATCGAGATAGGAAGTATTCGACGCCAGGATCGCACCGGGCTTGCAAATGGCGTCCAGCTTGCCGAACACCTCTTTCTTAACATCCATGCTTTCGTACACCGCTTCGATGACCAGATCGCAATCAGCGAGATCATCAAGCGTCAGCGATGGCGTCAAAAGGGCCATCATGCCTTCCACTTGCTCTTGCGAGAAGCGCCCCTTGGCAGCGCTGTTTTCATAGTTTTTACGGATCACACCAACACCGCGGTCCAGATTCTCCTGTACCATTTCAACGATGGTCACGGCGATGCCCTTGGATAGGAAATTCATCGAAATGCCGCCGCCCATGGTGCCTGCACCAATGACGCCGACTTTCTGAATGTCGCGCAATGGAATGTCTTTGGGCAACCCATCAATTTTCGCTGCTTGACGTTCCGCAAAGAACATATGGCGTTGTGCCGCGGATTGCGATCCACCCATGAGCTTTACAAATTCGGCGCGTTCAAATTTCATGCCCTCTTCAAATGGCAGTCGCGTTGCGGCCTCTACACATGCGAGATTGGCATAAGGTGCATCAAAGCCCTTCCATTTCTTGGCATTCGCGGCTTTGAGCTGCTCGATGACCGCAACATCGCCGCCTAGGGGACGGTCGCGGGTGGGCCGTGGCCCCACAGACATCAGTTCGCGCGCATAGGCAATGGCGTCTTCGGCAAGGCTATCTTCGCCCGCCAATCGGTCCACAAGGCCGATGGACGCGGCCTTTGTCGCGGACAAAGGTTCACCAAGCGAACACATTGTGGCAGCGGCCTCAACCCCGACCACGCGCGGCAGTCTCTGCGTCCCTCCAGCGCCCGGTAGAAGGCCAAGCTTGACCTCTGGTACCCCAAGCCTAGCAGACGGCACAGCTATGCGGTAATGGCACACTAAGGCGGTCTCAAGCCCCCCACCAAGCGCAGTGCCATGAATGGCCGCAACAACGGGTTTACCTGCGGCCTCAATCATGTTGAGCACCTCATTGAAATCCGGCCCCTGCGCGGGCTTGCCAAATTCGGTGATGTCGGCGCCTGCAATAAAGGTTGAACCGGCACAGCGCAGAACAATGGCCTTCACGCTGTCATCCGACAGCCCTTGTTCGAAACCCTCTTTCAGTCCCTGACGGACATGCCACGAAAGCGCGTTAACGGGGGGATTGTCGACAAGAACTACAAGGATATCGTCGCGTTTCTGAGTGGTTACGGATTGCACGGGCTGCTCCTAAAATTTGTGGGTCGGCAGTTGTCATGGCCGAGCGTCATGTAAGGAATAAACGAACGTTACCCCTAATATGTTTTTGGCGTAGTTTGCAATGCCGCAGCGATATGTATTGCTGCGCCGTTAACGCTGTTTATCATTCACTTTGTTAGATTTTTGCACGCTATGGACGAATAATGAAATCCAACACGGCCCGATCCTTGGACCCTTCGCCTAACGCGGCCGCCCCGCCGGACGTGCGCAAACCATCCGACCGTCGCGAGCATGCGCGCAGCATTAAGGTTATGCGCGTTGCGCGGCTGAAAGATGTTCAAATGCACGCAGAATGTTTAGGGATGGTGCGCGATGTGTCTTCGGGCGGCATGATGATCGATGCCTTGTTCCCGCTTGAAGTGGGCCACAAGATCTCGGTGGCTTTGCTTGACGATCAGGAACTGAATGGCGAAATTGTGTGGCGCGACGGACGGACGGTCGGTGTCAAATTCATCAAAGAGATTTCAGTCGAAGAAATTCTGGCAAAGCCTGCAATCCGGATCGATGGTCAGCGCAGCCGTTTTCCGCGTTTTCAGGCATGTCAGCCGTTACGCGTGACATATAATAATCATGATTATGATGCGGTCTTGTCCAACATTTCACAGCGGGGCGCCAAGCTTCTTTGCGATGCGGCACCCAAGATGAACAGCAACATAATCATCCGCACCGATTCCAAGCAATCCGTCGCAGCTACCGTTAAATGGTGCAGTCGGCGGATTGTCGGCGTGGAATTTCATCGCTTGTTGCCATTGGCCGAACTCGCCGAATGGATTGCCGCAGACTGAGCGGATGGGTTAGTTTTTGAGGCTTTGGATGATAGCGGAAAAATCAAGACCGCCCTTGCCTGCAGATACAAAATTTTCATATAATTCGGCCGCACGCATGCCCATGGGCACATCTGCGCCGACCAAATTTGCGGCTTCCATCGCCAGGGTAAGATCTTTCAGCATCAATGCCGTGGCAAAGCCGCCCTGGTAATCATTATCAGCAGGCGTCGTTGGCCCAACGCCGGGAACTGGGCAATAGCTTGTCATCGACCAATTTTGGCCGGAGGCCTGTGACGAAATATCGTAAAAAGTCTGGAGATCAAGGCCAAGCTTTTCCGCCATGACGAAGGTTTCGCAGGTCGCTATCATCGACGCACCCAGCAGCATATTGTTGCAGATCTTTGCAGCCTGCCCCGCGCCCGACGCGCCGGCGTGAATGACTGCCTTGCCCATGCAGGCCAATATCCGTTCGGCGCGCGCAAAGGCCGTATCGGTGCCGCCCACCATGAAGGTCAAAGTCCCGCCATTGGCGGCGGCAATTCCGCCCGACACGGGGGCATCGACCATATCATAGCCAGCTGCTGCTGCAGCAGCCGTGACACTGCGCGCAGTGCCAACATCGATGGTTGAACAATCGAGCAGTATCGCCCCTGCCGGAGCATGGCCGAATATGTCATTCTCAAAAACGCTGGCGACGATCTGCCCATTGGGCAACATCGACACGACAGCTTCCACACCGTCCATGGCTTCACGTACAGATGTGAAAACGGCGCAGCCCTTATCCCGCGCACGCGTCAGCGCGTCGGCCGACAGATCACAGGCGTTCACCGAATGTCCTGCCTTCACAAGGTTCGCAGCCATGCCGCCGCCCATGTTGCCAAGACCGATAAACGCCACTTTCATGTCGCTTATCCCATTGTCGGAATGACGAAGGCGTTGCCGCCGTCTGGCGACCCATCTGGCCAGCGTTGCGTAACAGTCTTGACCTTGGTCCAGAACTTCACGCCCTCCATGCCGTGC
>NCGG01000022.1 GCA_002278855.1 Sphingomonadales bacterium 28-55-16 | reverse complement strand
AGCACTGGGCCGAAAATTTCTTCCTTGTAGCTTTCCATGTCGGTGGTGACATGGTCGAACAAGCTTGGGCCAATGAAGTAACCTTCCTCATGCCCCTGCAGCTTGAACCCGCGGCCATCGATAATCAGCTCGCCGCCTTCATCAACACAGGTCTGGATCCAGCCTTCAACTTTCGCTTTGTGCTGCGCCGTGACAACAGGGCCATAATGCGCTTCGGCATCGGTCGATACGCCCACGCGCAATGCTTCGATTGCGGGAATGAGTTTAGCTTTGAGACGTTCTGCTGTGTCGTCGCCAACAGGCACAACGACGGGGAGCGCCATGCAGCGTTCACCGGCCGAACCAAAGGCAGCGCCCGCAAGATCGTTCACCACTTGGTCAAGGTCAGCATCTGGCATCACGATGCCATGGTTCTTCGCGCCGCCCATGGCCTGCACACGCTTGCCGTTGGCAACGCCGCGATTGTAGACATAATGCGCAATGTCGGACGAACCGACAAAGCTGACCGCGCCGATGGCGGGGTGATCCAGAATGGCATCGACCATTTCCTTGTCACCATGCACAACCTGACAAATGCCTTCGGGCAGGCCAGCTTCGATAAACAGTTCGGCCAAGCGCACAGGAACACTTGGGTCGCGTTCGCTTGGTTTGATGATGAACGCATTGCCCGTCGCAATCGCGGGGCCGCACATCCACAGGGGGATCATGCCGGGGAAGTTGAAAGGCGTAATGCCTGCGCCGACGCCGATGGGCTGACGCATCGAATAGACATCAATTCCGGGGCCAGCGCCTTGGCTATATTCGCCTTTCATGACATGCGGGATACCGCAGCAAAATTCGATGACTTCCAACCCGCGCTGAATATCGCCCTTGCTGTCGGCAATCACCTTGCCATGTTCGGACGACAGCAGATGCGCAAGCTCATCCATATTGGCCTCAACCAAGCGTTTGAATTCGAACATCACGCGCGCACGGCGCTGCGGGTTGGACGCGCCTGAACACCGCCATTGTTGGGGTCCATGATATCACCAAAGCGCGCCGAACTCGTGCCCGTGCCACCGCTGATGAAATGATCGATTTGACGCATAGCTCTTCTCCTAATGCTGAAGCTTCATTATTAGCTTAATTAATTTGCAGACATATAGACAGTTATGCATATACATCCTGCGTTTTTGCAGGAGTGGCTGGTATGCAGTGGGACGACCTTCGTTTCTTTCTCGCGGTTGCGCGTTCACGCACGTTAACAGCCGCATCTAAGAGCCTTTTAGTCGACAGCACGACTGTCGGACGGCGAATAGACAGGCTCGCAGGCGAACTCAAAACCAGCTTGTTCGAAATCGGGCCCGCTGGTCATATGCTGACTGCTAGCGGCACTGAATTACTGGCTTATGCAGAGGAGATCGAACGGTCCGCAATAGCTGCCGCGAGCTCTATAACTGGAGAAAAAAGCAGATTCGCAGGAACCGTTAGGCTAAGTTTATCGGAAGGATTTGCGACATGGGTAGTCGCTAAACACTTACCTTCATTCAAATCCCTCCATCCTGGAATTAAGCTCGAAATTGTTACGACAAATGGATTTCTCAATCCGTCCAAGCGCGAAGCTGACTTAGCTGTCATGCTCGCCCGGCCAGTCAAGGGACCACTGATAGCACGCAAGCTCGCAAATTACACACTGGGGTTGTACGCCTCAGGCGCGTATCTTGACACGTATCGTCAACCTCAGACGATAACGGAACTGAGGGAGCATGCGCTAATCGGATACATTCCAGACTTCATCTATGCAGAAGAATTGCGTTATCTGTCAGAGATTGATGATAGTTTTGTGCCTGCGCTCAGCAGCTCAAGTATAAATGTTCAATTGGCTATGACACAGTCTGGGCTCGGTATATGCGTTCTGCCTAATTTTATTGCGGCATTTGACGACAGCCTGATTCCAATAATACCCGATACAGAGATCCGGCGCAGCTTTTGGGTCGTCGTTCATCGCGATTTGGCGAAGGTAGCGCGCGTGCGTGCGGTGATCGACTGGCTCCATCAAGTTGTCAATAACGGCCCTCTAATGAAAAAATCATTCAACTAGAAAAGCCGTTTTCCAAGAGTACGCGGTCTGAATTGACGGGCTCACCATTCTGCGAAGTTTCATATCAACCTCACCTTGAATTCGCTTCCAACCCATGTCCAGCGAGATATGGGTGACAAAGCTCTATAAACTGGAAAATTGTTTAAACGACCGATTGCGTCGGACGATTTGGCGCAGTGCCGCATCACTGACGAAAAAAGGGTGTCGGGCCTCTCGGACCAACACCCCTATAAACATTTTTGAGATTTGCAGTTGGTTAGAACTTAACCGACAGCTCCATTCCGACTGTCCGCGGCTCGCCAGGATAAGCAGTGTTCAATCCACTTGACGCACCCAAGGCATAGCCTGCGATGTTGTAAACATTATCGGTGAGGTTTCGTACAAACAAAGCAGCAGAAACATCAGACTTCATGATGTCTTTCCAATCGAACCGCAGCCCAACCGTTGAATATCCGTCTAACCGGGTTCCAGGGGTTGATGTACCGTTGGTGCTCGAGAAGAAAATGTGTGTCTGTTTATAATAGTCAGCTCGCACACTCATTTCGCCGATTGTGGCGGGGACAGGAAGAGACACGTTTACGTTCGCCGATCCA
Source organism: Sphingomonadales bacterium 28-55-16 (assembly GCA_002278855.1). Classification (GTDB taxonomy): domain Bacteria; phylum Pseudomonadota; class Alphaproteobacteria; order Sphingomonadales; family Sphingomonadaceae; genus Sphingorhabdus_B. Next base: position 26,801 of record NCGG01000022.1, on the reverse strand, counting down.
GACCATTCTGGACTGTCGGAATAGGAGTCTACTAGCAAATTACCGGCGAAAGGAATTGGAACCGAATTTTCAGTATACTTGGCATCGGTATAAGCAAGGTTAAAGCCCACACTTAACCAATCAGCGAGACCAACGTTAGCGTCAACCTCCAGTCCTTGGGTAACAGCTTCAGGGACATTTACTGTAAAGCCAGCAGGATTTCCGCCTACAATCGCATAGAGAGCCCGCTGGGCATCTTTGACAATCACTTTGTACGCAGCAATATTGAATTGCGTTGGCGCAGAGCCGATACTTCCGTTAAACTTATAGCCCAATTCAAAATCGCGCACCTTCTCATTCTTGAAGAAGTTGGCGGGCCTACCAGTCAATGGGTCTGTAAACGGCGCAACGGTCCCATTAAGGTTCCCAGAGCGGAAACTTCCGCGCTGATTGATATAAACCATATTGTTGGGATCAATCTGATATTGCAGACTGGCGTTCCATGATGGAGCAGAGAGCTTCTCATCTTGTGCTGCTGCGGCAGAATTGGGATCTACTCCAAACACGTTTCCAGCCGCTTGAGTGATACCAACTTTTTCCCAAGTGTATCGACCGCCTAAGGACGCAGTAAGGCTATCTGTGATTTCATAGCCAACCTGAGCAAAGATAGCTTTTGATGTCTGCCGGTTCCGATAAGCATAAGAAATGTCTGCTATTCCGCCTGGAACAATATCAGCACCGATGTTGATTGGGATGATCTCGAAGCGCTTCTGGTTGGAGTAGAATACCCCCGCTGTATAATTAAGCCGTCCATCTGCGGCTTCACCCTGAATCTGCAATTCATTGCTAAATGTTTCGGAGAAAAAGCTTTGCCCGCCAGGCGCACCCGTGGCGTTTATACCCGCAAGCTTGAAAAGCCAAAGTCCGCCGAAGGGGCCACCTGAAAGATTACCCGGTGTGGTAGCTTCACCATCCATGTAACTGAAGATGTTTTTGATCTTGGCGTTATCACCTATTTCTACTTCAGTTGTGTTCGACACAAACAGATTTTTTGCACGATGCGGGAGATCATATTGGAGCCAGACCTTATAAGGGTTAGCACGCGCAAATTGCACATAACCTTCCACGCCGCCGGGCCAGAAGCCAGGAGCAGCAGGGCGATTGTTCGCACCGTAAATAAGATCGAGGGTAGCCGTCAAAATTTTACCTGAAGTGTTTGGAATGCGGGTCGTGCCGTTACTCGTAAACTGGCTTGCAGCTTGGGCAGCGACAGATACGCCGGCGCAGCCGGCTGGCGCACGCACGCATGTGGGGGCAGTATTATAGGTGAAAATCCCGCCCGCACCCTCTGTCCCTTTAACGTTATCATACTGGAGTACGGTCACGTTTTTGATAGTTTCAGTTGGAGTAAAGAGGACTGTAGCGCGTCCCGAACGGCTGTTTTTGTCGCCGAGCGTGCTTCCTGTGTTAATATTCGTAATATACCCATCGCCGCGGGTAGCGTCAAAAGCGAGACGAACGGCCAACTTTTCAGCAACTAAGGGCAGGTCGACTGCCGCTTGCAGCTGACCGTAATCCCGCGACGCGCCGCGAAGGGTCACATAGCCCGAAACGATATCACCTGGCATCGGAGTCGAATAGAGAACGGCACCACCCGTCGCATTGCGTCCGAACAGAGTTCCCTGCGGCCCCTTAAGAACCTGGATTGATCCAAGGTCAAAGAACGCCGTGGCGGTATTCCCAGGCGTATAGGGTGCTTCGTTCAAGTAGGTAAGAACTGCAGGGCTAGTTCCTGAAAATGGATCAAGCGTTTGACCACGGAGCGTGAAGCTCAACTGGTTAGAATTTTGTCCATTCTTCACCTGAAGTCCAGGGACCAATGAACCCATATCCTGCTCGCTATTGATATTGCGCTCTTGGAGCGCCTCTGCGCCGAAGGCCACCACCGAGACAGGAACACGTGATAGGCGTTCTTCGCGACGCTGCGCCGTCACCACGATGTCGCTCGATGTTCCTTCCGATTCAGCGGCCTGCGGCTCACTGGGATCCGATTGTGCGAATGCGGGTGCCACACCTGTTGCAATCGCAATGATCGCTGCGCTTGTGAGCAATACCGATGGATTCCGAGTCGTGATAAATTTCCTCATATTCTTACCCTCTCCCTTGACGCGCAAATGCGACAAAATCTTTTTTCAGCTTTTGTAAAACAACTGTTTGTTTTTTCATGCTAGGCAGTTTTTGTGATTTGTCAACACAGTTTGCGTCTCCGGTACGCGACCGCAAATATTTCCTCCGGCGCCCCGAAGTTTATGTGATCAAACCAACGCATAAAAAAAAAGGGCGCGAACAATCGCGCCCTCTTCTCACACGTTTAAGAACGGTTAGCAGGCAGTCATGCCGCCATCGATGACATGTTCCATCCCAGTAATGAAGGACGATTCTTCCGACGCCAAGAACATCACCAGCTCCGAAACTTCCTTTGGTGCGGCCATACGCTTCAACGGTATCATATCACCGGCACCACCACCATTTTCATCCGTCGCAGCGACCATCATCGGTGTAAGAATGTAGCCCGGATGCACCGAGTTACAACGCACATTTTGGGGACCATATTCAGCAGCGACCTGCTTGGTCATTCCACGCACCGCAAATTTGCTGCCAACATAAGCGAGGTTGGGCGAACCCACGCAGGCTATCATGCCCGCGATCGACGAGATGTTAATGATTGACCCTCCGCCTGCTTTAATCATCGACGGTAGCACGGCCTGCATCCCAAGATAGACCCCAAGCTGGTTGATATCGATGATAAGTTGATAATCAGACTGCGTTAAATCGATCGTGTGAGCAATAGTTCCGATAATTCCGGCGTTGTTGACGAGTACATTGATCGTGCCGAAGCGCGCTTCACCCTGCTCCACGACCGACTTCCAGACATCAGGATCACGGACATCCTGTTTGATGAACATAGCATTTTCGCCGAGGCTATCTGCAAGCGCTTGGCCATCCTTGTCGTTTACATCAGTCAGGATCACCTTAGCACCAGCTTCGACGAACGCTTTGGCATGCGCCTCACCCATGCCTTGTGCTGCGCCAGTGATGATTGCGACTTTTCCTTGAAGTTTACCCATTATCCTGCTCCTTTTTGTTGCCTAGTTGGCCGTTGTTATGTCGAGTCCCTATGAATAAAACAAGTGTTTGTTTATTAATGTTGCGTTTCGGCCCTCACCGGCTCGTTTTGTGTCTTTCTGCCGCCATTCAATCCGCGAACGACATCAGGCTTGACGCAGCTGTTCCTCCATCTGCGCCCTTAGGACATGTTTCTGCACTTTACCTGTCACAGTCATTGGGAAGCTTTGAACGAAACGAACATATTTCGGGATTTTATTGTGAGAAATTTTCCCTTGGCAAAATGTTTTCACATCCTCCTCACTGAGCGAGCTCGTCCGCTCAACGTTTATCCAAGCACATAATTCTTCGCCATAATAACGGTCGGAAACGCCAAACACTTGGACATCAATAATCGCGGGATGCGCTCGCAGAAATTCTTCGATTTCCTTGGGGTATAGATTTTCACCGCCGCGAATAACCATATCTTTGATGCGACCGACAATATGGAGAAATCCATTGGCATCTATTATCCCTAAATCGCCGGTATGGACCCATCCTCTCTCATCCTTTGTCGCAGCGGTTGCAGCTGGGTCACCCCAGTATCCAATCATCGTGTTGTACCCGCGCACGCAGATTTCACCTGTAACACCTCGCTCAACAATTTGGCCGGTTTCGGAAATGATCTTCGCTTCGACATTGGGTTGGATTCTCCCAACGGTTCCTGTGCGCTCAGCGATGGTATCTGCAGGTGATGTTTGAAAGCTTACCGGTGCCTCCGTCATTCCGTAGCAAATGGCGAGCTGCCCCACATTCATTCGGGTCATAACGTCCAACATAAGATCCACGGGGCATATAGACCCAGCCATTATTCCGGTCCGCAAACTCTGCAGATTAAAGTTCGCAAAATCAGGAGATCTTAGCATAGCTGCATACATCGTCGGCACGCCGTATATTGCGGTGCATCCCTCACTTGCGAGAGCATCTAAAGTGTCCACTGCATCAAATACCGGTCCCGGCAGTACCATTGTAGCACCACGGGCAAGACACGCCAAAACTCCTGTTACCATGCCAAAGCAGTGATAAAGCGGCACCGGAATACAAAGTCGGTCACGTTCGGTGAGCCCCAACGCACCACCAGTGAACCAACCATTTTGCAGAATGTTTTGATGGCTAAGGGTAACCCCCTTAGGCACGCCAGTAGTACCGCTTGTAAATTGGATGTTTACCGGGCTTTGCTCGGTGAACCCCGAGAATACGTTATCGATTGTTTTGTCACTGTAAGTCAGACCAGCCGCTGACACATCGTCCCAATTCACGAACCCATGTATGGGTCTGGACCCGAATTGAATTGCAACACGGATTGCGGGCAATATCTCTTGTTTGCAGGAATTTCCAAGATTTGGTTCAGCTTCCAAAGCAAGTTTAGCAAAATTACTGTTTTTGTAAGCGGGGCCAACGATCAACCCCACGCACCCGGCGGCCGTCATCGCGAACCGGAATTCTTCAGCCCGATAAGCAGGATTTATCGTGACCAAAATCATCCCGGCACGGGCAGTTGCCAGTTGAACAATCACCCATTCAGCTGAATTGACCGCCCACAAACCCACCCGATCACCACTGCGAAGTCCCATGGAGATCAGACCAACTGCAAAATTATCTACGGCAGTATCGAGTTCCGACCAGGTCAGCCGTACTCCCTGTTCTACCGCAACCAATGCCTCGACATTTGGCCAACACGCCGCAGCTTCTCGAAGTGCATCTCCTATTCGGCCGGTTGTGAGAAAAGGCTCTTGCTGTCCGGTAACATAGCTATCACTATCAACTGGCTGCCTCGCAGTATTCATTATAGGCCTCTCAACTTCATGCTATGCGGTCCTGACTGAACATTGCCATCGATCTGCAATGTGTGTTGGACAAATGCACTTCCTCTATTGACGCCAAAGCCGAATGATGACAAAAACAAATGATTGTTTTAAGCAAATAGATCGTGAGAGAGGAATTGCAACCATGAATCGTAGTTCGCCAGCCGAATCACTGGACAAAGAAACCACGCCCGAAGCTCTGATTGAGCGTTTTGGACGCGATCTGGTGAATGACTTTGATCTGGATGATCCTGCATTCAATGATCGCTTCGACGAAACGCTCAATTTTATGGCTCATAAATGTCCTGTCGTCCATTCAAAGGTCGGCAAAGGCTATTATATGATTAATACGCAAGACGACGTCCGTGCCGCTGCACAGGACTGGCAGACTTTCAGTAGCGCAAAGGGCTACATGCCCAATCGGCCGGACGGCTTGCCCTATCTGATGCCTGAAGAGAGCGATCCACCGATCCACACACGCTGGCGCCGAGTGCTGAACCCGCACCTTAGCCCTAAAGTTTGCGCAGGTTATGAGCAAGTTGTTCGGGACGATGCAAATGCGCTGATCGACAAATTCATTGACCGTGGAGAATGCGAATTCATCAGCGAATTTGGTGCGCTGCTCCCAGGCTGGGCATTTTTCAAAAACGTTCTTGGTCTGCCAATTGACGATTTGGCTATGCTGGTAAATGGCGTCGAAGAAGGGACGTTTGCCCTCGATCTTGACGAACGTGCCCGAAATTTTGGTGAGGTATTTGAATATCTCGATAAACATCTTCAATGGCGCTCGACGCAGCCGTCGCGCGGCGATCTGATCGACACGATTTTGGCCGGGGTAACTTATGACGATGGCACTGAATCACCATGGGAACACAAGGTCAGTATCCTCGTCGATTTGACCTTTGGTGGCATCGCCACCACCACATTTGTTATGGGCTCAGCAATACACCACCTTGCAACGAACCCCGACCAGCGGCAGCTGTTGATTGACAACCCGGAATTGGTCGAAAACGCCATTGAGGAATATGCCCGCTTTTTTCCTCCAGTTGTTGCACTAGGACGCACTGCGACTACAGATGTTGAAGTAGCCGGCACTACAATCAAGGAAGGCGAGTTCGTTATGCTGACTTATGCGTGTGCGTCACGTGATCCGCGCCACATGGATGAACCAGAAAAAATCGACCTGAGCCGCGAGGGCATTCCGCATTCCACGTTCGGCGTTGGTCCGCATCGGTGCATTGGCTCCAATCTGGCGCGTATTGAATTGATAGCGACATTGGAAGAGTGGCTAAAGCGCATCCCCGAATATCGCGTGAAGCCGGGCGGTGAGCCAACCTATGTAACGGGCTTTTTGCGTTCCATGCGTACCCTCCAACTTGAATGGTGATCGCATGAGCAGACTAGCACCAAAATTCGAAGACTACAGAAGTCGCTATCACAACATCGCGCTGACACGTGATGACGATGGCATCTTGCTAATGCGTTTGCACACTAAGGACGGACCTTTCGTGTGGAGCGAAGAGAGCCACGAAGAGCTAGGCTATTGCTTCGCGGATATTGGAGCCGACCGGGGCAATCGGGTCGTTGTAATGACCGGTACTGGTGGCGTTTGGTGCGAAGAAATAGACTTCGCTAGCTTTAAGCTAAATACCGCTTCTGAGTGGGATCACACATTCTACGATGGCAGGAAGCTTTTGAAAAACCTGCTCGATATTGAAGTACCGATTATTAGCGCTGTCAACGGACCGGCACGGTTTCATCCTGAAATACCTGTACTAAGCGATATCGTCATTGCATCCGAAAGCGCTATTTTTCAGGACGCCCCGCATTTCATCGGCGGAATCGTCCCAGGTGATGGCGCACATGTGGTGTGGACGCATTTACTGGGCGCGAATCGCGGACGATACTTCCTGCTCATGGGACAAGAGTTAGATGCGCATAAGGCGCTAGATTATGGCGTAGTCGGTGAAGTCATTTCGTCGGATGAATTGCAAACGCGCGCGATGGAAATCGCGAAAGTTTTTGCTGGAAAGACTGATCTTGCGCTTCGCTATTCGCGCGTGGTGCTGACCCAGCGTTATAAGCGGTTAATGGATGAAGGCCTGAGTCTCGGATTGAGTTTGGAAGCGCTCGCCGTTGTTGATTTGCTCTCTGGAGCGAAGAACTGATGTTGCAGCCAGCATTGTTAGGGAGAAAAGCATCATGAAGGTACATATCGACGAAGAAAAATGCACCGGCCACGGTCGCTGCGCAAAATACGCTCCCAACGTATTTCGCTTAAATGATGAAGATGGTTACAATGCCGATGCCGGTAAAACGATCGACGTACCCGCAGGCGAGGAGGCCAATGCGAAGCTCGGCATCAAAAGCTGTCCCGAGCGAGCAATATCGGTAGTCGAAGCCTAACACGCATTCTTGGCAATGCTGGCTAGACTAGACTATCAACCGCTGCGCTAATGTGCGTCGGTCATCTTGTTTTTGAGGAGAGTGAATATGACAAGACCGGTATGGATTGCACTGACGAACAGCGTGTCGCCAGAGCGGGATGATGAATTCAACCGCTGGTACAATGAGGTACATGGAAAGGACTTACTATCCTTGCCATCTATGCGATCAATGACCCGTTATCGTGTCGCGCAACAAATTACTCCTGCCGGGCAACAACCGCAGCATAGATATCTCGCTATTTACGACCTGGATGATCCCAAAGCGGCCTATGAGGCACTTGTAGAGCGCCGATCAACCTTCACCATGACTGATACCATCGCCGACCCTATGTTGTTGAGCTACGTTCCGTTTTTCACGAAAACCAATGACTAAAATGCTGAACCACAAGAATGTTTGATCCAAAGGAAATCTCTTCTTACCCTTTTTTAATAAACGAGAAAATTAGACTGAGCGACACCGATAGGCAAGGTCATGTCAACAATGTGTCATTTTCTTTTTTTTACGAAGCAGGCCGCGCAGCCATTGTGCTCGAAAACGAAAAACTGTTGTTGCCCGATTGCTTCTTTGTGATTGTGACTACGACAATCGATTTCGTCGGCGAGCTGAATTATCCCGGCATCGTAACGGTCGCAAATGGCATTGAGCGTATCGGAAATAGCTCAATCACGGTGAGGCAAGCGCTCTTTCAGCACGACCGTTGTGCTTCCGTTTCGTCAAGTACGATGGCTCAGGTGAATATTGCCGCCAAAACATCACAACCGCTTTCCGATGAGGCGAAGATTTTTCTAAACCAGATGGCCTTGACCAATATCACATCGTGACCACATTGACGTGGACACTTCGATAGCTTTCACGATTTGATGAGGTGTCACCGAACCAGCAAGTGATGTCGCGGTTCTAGAACCGGTTCAGGTATCGCCTGTAATATTTTTGCACATGATTGCCACGTTGCGTGGTCAGCACAGCAGCGACAGGCCAATCTGTCAGGTAAGATGCAAGAACGGCCAGTGCCTGTAGGTCGACATCCCCTACTCGCTAGCGCTCAAGGGGCCAGAGATGTTCATCATCTAAGATCAAAACTGCAACCTGAACATAACCGTGCATCCGGTCAATATGCCCTTCGCCAGTCCGGTCTTGCGCTAGACATACGTCACCTCGGCGGAAAATTTCGATGGCGCCATCGCCCCCGCCGACCTCGAGTTCGAGCGCTCCCGACATGACAATCACGAGGTTATTTACTATTTCGGGATGCCAATCGATAAACGTGTCCTCGGCCATGGCAATGAACCGAAATCCGATAAGAGGAGTGACGTCACTCCATATACCGGGCTCCATGAACAACGATCCGAAATCGTAGAAATACGATTTATCATCCGCGCCTTTTACCATGCGCTTGCAATTCAGCTCATGAAAACCGCGACGGCCGTCAGAGGTTGGCTTAACTGGCTTTGTTTTATCGCCTGGCCAATCCGGTTCGACCAAGACCTGAATGAGCCTGCAGTCGCCGGTTACGGTGACGAGTTGTTCGGGTATACCGGCATCCGTCAGAAAAATATCACCGGGGTACAACACCACGTTACCGAGATTAGACACTTCAGCCTCAATTGTACCGGCAATTACGAATGTAAGTACTGGGTCACTGGTCTCGAATAGACGCGCATTATGGCCAACCGGCAGGTGGATACTTCGCATCCCTCCCGACAGCGCGTGATATTCGGAGAGTGGATTGCCCTGCCCGCGCGCTCTTGCACGAAAAGGCTCCGGATCAATGATACCTGAGGCCCTCGGCATACGTAGCTCTAGATCGGATATTTCAATACCCAGACCGGCGACATAGCTAAGGCGAACGGACTGCATTTAGTCGCGAAGCCGATTCACGAGTTAGGGCGGTTATATTCAGGTGTCCGCTTTTCCAAGCCCGCGTTGACGCCTTCGCGCAAATCGTCGCTATAGGTCAGCGCCGCCACTGCCCAAAAACTTGCATTCATCGACGTTTGCAGATCCATATGCCAACTTTGCCTTAATTGCTGCTTGGTTGCCTCGATCGCAAGGCGAGGGCGTTCAGCAATGCGTGCTGCAAGTGCAACGGCGGTCGCAATCAGCGCATCGGGTTCAACGATCTGATTGACCAATCCAATTTCGAGCGCGCGTTGCGCATCAACAATATCACCCGTCAACGCCATCTCGGCCGCCATCCCGCTGCCGATCAAGCGGGGCAGGAAATATGTGCCCCCATTGCCTGGTGCCAAGCCCAGCTTGATATAGGTCTCACCCATTTTCGCCGCCGTTGACGCGATCCGGATATCGCAAGCAAGCGCGAAATCCAATCCACCAGCAGTGGCACCGCCGTTTATTGCTGCAATTACAGGCAGGCGGCAAGCAGCCACTTTCTGCGTAACTGGAAATAGGACACGGGCATTGTATGGCTCTTGCGCCGCTGCATGCTCATTTTCCAAGTAGCGCTTAAATTCAACCAAATCAGCGCCCGCACAAAATTGTTTTCCTGCACCTGTGATAACCAAAACACGGACAGTCAGATCAGCGTCCAGCGCATTAAGCGCGTGAATCAAGTCTGCTGCCATTTCCGGTACAACCCCATTGCCTCGTTCCGGGCGATTAAGGGTGATCATGGCCACACCGTCCGCGGGACGATCAAGGATGATTGTTTGATATGTCATCGGTTCGCCTATGCTACACCCGTTCGATAAGCGTGGCTATCGCCAACGCGTATGACCCGTCAAGCCAGCCGCCGCCATTGATTGCCAGCCCGAGGCGCGCACCTTCAACCTGTCTCGCACCAGCAACTCCGCGCAGCTGCTGCACCAACTCATATATTTGTGCGCAACCTGTAGCACCGAGCGGGTGCCCGCGACTCAAAAGCCCACCGCTGGTGTTAACCGGAAATTTTCCTCCTAGCTTGGTTACGCCATCACGGATCAGTTGTGTACCGGCGCCAACCTCACACAGACCGACTTCATGATATTGCATCAGTTCGGCTGGGGCAGCTGCATCGTGCAGTTCAAATAGGTCAATGTCGTGTGGACTAACTCCTGAATATGCATAGACCTGTTGCGCGGCAGTCATCACTGGCCGGCCGCCAGCACCGGAGGCGTTCATACACGCGCGGACTAAGATGGGGGCCTCACTTATAGCTTTAGCCTTTTCAAGCGAACAGACGATTATTGCCGAAGAGCCATCCGTAACCGGTGAACACATTGGCAAGGTCAACGGCGAGACAATTACTCGCGCTTCCAACACTTCTTCGATTGTTTGTGGCGTTCTCAAATAGGCCAAAGGATTATGCGAGGCATGTTCGCGGTTCTTAACGGCTACGCGTGCAAAATCCTCAACCGAAGCGCCATATTTATCAAGATAGGATTGGGCGACGCCAGCATAGAAATCCATCAAAATTGAATTGGCACTCGTCGAACCTGGCTCGACCTCGCCAATTTCGTCAATATCAGTAGAGCCACGCAACGCGTTAAAGGCCCGCGTTTTATCCACATGGTGCATCTGTTCAGTACCAACTGCGAGTGCAACATCAACACAACCACTGGCTACCGCCTCTACCGCCAAAAGAAAAGCAGAGCCGCCAGACGCACAGGCATTTTCCACATTGATCATCGGGGCATGAGCAAGCGGATGATCCCGGAATACTACCTGCGCCTTGATCATATCCTGCTGAACGACGGTACCAGCTATCCCATTTCCGAAGTAAACTCTCTGGATATCTTCGAACTGAAGACCCGATGATGCTAGCGCACCATTCACAGCATCAAGCGAGAGACTTCTAAGACCCCTTCCGATTTGCTTGCCAAATTGCGACATACCGGCGCCGACGATTGCAACCTGTCTCATGAGCTTGCAACCTTTGTGCCTGAGCCACCGCCAATGCGACTAGAGTGACCAACCCAATATGCATCGCGCACTTCTCGACGCAGTATCTTGCCGTATCCGCTGACGGGCAGTTCGCTCACGAAATCGACCGCTTTCGGTTTTTTGTAGCCAGCCATATGCTCACCGCAAAAATCGATGACTTCCCTGCCCGTCATCGTTTCACCGGTTTTCAGAACCACCACCGCATGGACAGCTTCGCCCCAATACTCGTCGGGAATTCCAAAGACGACGCAGTTAGCGACTTTTTGGTGAAGAATGATGACCTCTTCTACTTCACGCGGGTATACGTTGTTCCCACCGGAAATCACCATGTCCTTGGCGCGGTCTAGTAGGAACAAATAACCCTGATCATCAAAATAGCCGATATCGCCCGTGTGCAGCCAACCGCCGCGCAGCGCTTCGGCTGTTGCTTCAGGATTTTGCCAGTAACCGGGCATTACAACGTCGCCCCGGGCGACCACTTCTCCTGCTTTGCCCGGCGGCAAAGGGTTATCATTCTCGTCGACACAATGTGCTTCAACGTCGGTGCGTGTCTGGCCTGCAGAACCTATGCGTGGATCGTTATTTGCCAGCAACTCGCGGTGCCGCTCGCCAGACATGCCCGTAATCGTAATTGGCGCTTCCCCCTGCCCGTAAAGCTGCACAAATATCGGGCCAAATGTCTGGATTGCTTGCTTTAACTGGTCCACGTAGATCGGGGCACCGCCGTAGCATATGGCATGAAGGCTGGAGATGTCGTATTTTCCAGGTTCAAAGTCCTCCAACAGTTTGACGATCTGTGTCGGGGCCATGAAGGCAATATGCGAAACACGAAGGCGTTCAACCGTTGCCAGCAAAGAGTCAATTTCGAAGCTGGCGGTTTCTGTAATTGCATTAACCGCGCCGCGCGCAACAGTTGGCAGCGCAACAATGCCGCTTCCGTGTGACATGGGTGCGCAATGCAAGACGACCTCGCCGGGCTGAATATTATGCAGATCAGCAAGATAGTTCATGATCACACACCGAACCATCCGGTGGTTCCAAATCGCGCCCTTGGGTTTGCCGGTTGTACCGGAAGTATAGAACAACCAGCAGATATCTTCGGGTGAAGCGTCGACTGCGGCCGTGAGTGCATGTTCCATCGAGACAAGCGCCGAAAAATCAACGGCACCATCGACTGCGTCAGTGCAGTAGCGCGTAACGCCAGTAAACAATTCGATGTTCGCCTGAATGCCATCCTGAAACTCGGCGCCGTGGACCAGTATCTTGGCACCGCTGTTACCAACAATATATGCCATCTCTCGCGCATGAAGCCGAGCATTGACCGGAACAACGACCAATCCCGCAGCGAAACAACCAAAAATCAGTTCCATGATGCGCGGTGAATTGGCGAGGCAGAAAGCTACGCGGTCACCTGGCTGACAACCTGCAGCAAGAAGATTGCCACCTATCGCCAAAGCGCGGTCATGAAACTCACGATAGGTAACAACCTCATCACCTTGCAAAAGTGCTGTGGTATCTGGCCCGTGACGTGCCGATTTAGCCAGAAACGCAAAGGTGTTCACAGGCCTCAGTCCGCAATCCGCTTGAATGTAGCGCAAGGGCGCTTTTCGATTTGGTCCGCTGAAACAGGGACAAATTCGACGCGGTCGTCGCACTGATATTCTGACCAGTCATCCGGCGCGCTGGGAACAAGTCGCACCGCCAGCTGCACACCTTCATCTAGCTTTACGACACCGATTGCATAAGGAAGGTCTTCTTCAAACCCCTCGGGTGCGCCTTGGCGTAATACACAGAAGCTATGCAGCGTTCCAACGCCGCCCGAGTGTTGCCAATCTAAATTTTCCGACTGGCAATGCGGACATGCATAACGCGGCCACATATTAGGCTTACCGCAATCTTTGCATAGCTGGACAAGCAATTTACCGTCGGAGAGCCCTGTACGGAATTCGGTTACGATTTTTGGCGTTTGCATGTCTCAGGCTCCCAATTTGGTGCGTTCGAGGAGCAGGATTTGTGCATCCATGTAGCTTCCGCCTGATCCGCCGATAATTGCGCGCTGGCAGTCTTCAACCTGCCGTTTGCTTGGTGCGCGGTGCAGCAATTGCCTGATACCTTCGACCAGCAAAGCTGTTCCGCCCCCAACACCAGTGTGACCAGCCGAGAGCAATCCACCATTTGTGTTCATTGGAAGCTTACCTCCGGGATCACCGTGGCCTGCGGCGAACCATCTTGCGCCTTCGCCTTTTGCTGCGATGCCAATACCTTCCAAGGCTATTGCGGTGACTGCGGCATAGCTGTCATAAATTTCTGCGATGTCTGCGTCCTCAGGCCCCCAACCCGATTGGTTCCAGGCACGCTCCGCAGCAAGTGGCCAACCGAGCACTGCTTGGTCAACTTCTTGGCTTAGGCAGTAATGGCTGACGCAGCCGCCCGAACCAGCAACGCGGACGGCGTTTGAAATGCCCCGTTTTTTGGCATTGGCCGTATTGGTCATCACGAACGCGCATGCACCGTCTGCCATTGGCGGGCACTCATAACTATGCAGTGGGTCCGCAACCATGCGCGACGCCAAGATCTGCTCCACCGTCAGAGGCTTGGTGTAGAACATCGCATTTTCGTTGAGATTGGCCCAGTTGCGCAGGGTAACGCAAACCGATGCCATTTCTTCAGGAGTGCTACCCGACGCATGCATATATCTGCGAGTAATCATGGCTCCAATGGCGTTGAACTGGATGCCAGTTGGCAGCTCCCATTCGCCGGGAATGCCGTTTTTAGACAACATGGTAATCATTTCCTGGAGGTCGGCAGACCCCCAGCGCTCGCATTGGAGCACAAGTATATTCTGGGCATGTCCGGCTGCAATCAGGCCATGCGCCGCGCGAACAGCGTTGTCGCTCGTAGACCCTCCTGAATGCACCATGTAACTTGATTTACAGGTACCATGAATCCCGAGCTCTTCGACCATCCGCGAAAAGACAAGATCGGCCTGGTCGGCAGCAGAGTGAAGATTAGGAATGAGCATGATGGTATCAATGTCACGCGGAACCATTCCTGCGTCTTTGAGCGCCAAAATTGCGACCTTGGTCAACGCCTGGATAAAACCACGATCCGGAAATTTACCTGTCGGAATTTCACCAACACCAACAAAAACCGGATCATTATCGGCGCCCGGGGCGACGTGAAGAGTCCATTTTTCAGACATACTCAACCTTCCAATTTGCGGCGCTTCGCCAGCATGGTTTGCAGGAAAGTCATCACTTCATCTCCTGATTGATTGCGGACCGAATATGTCACACCAAGTGTTCCATACTTAGGCCCGCTTGCATCATGATTGGTAACCGTCGCCACAACGTGCAGCGTGTCGCCTGCGAAAACCGGCTGCGTCGCCTTGAGGGCTGTAATTTCTATAAGCGCTGTAATAGCGTCTCCGTAAAAACCACTCAGGCCCACGAGCCCGACAGCCAATGAGAAGGTTAATGGTCCGTGTGCGATGCGCTGGCCAAACCGGTTGCTCTCCATGAAGGCGGCGTCGGTGTGAAGTTGATAATGATCTCCCGTAAGCCCAGCAAAACTGGTAATATCTCCGATATCGACGGTTCGACCACGCGTGGTCATAACGTCACCGAGTTCGAAATCTTCGAACCACTTGGGCTCCGGATCGACGAATGCCTTGCTCATTTTAGCCCCATTAAAACAATCATTTGTTTTTGGTATGCTTAATTGTCTCACGAGTCAAGTGAGCGCCCAAAAAATTGTTTTAACTTAAGATACCGCCAAGCAAAGTGTTTGCCATCAAATCGCCGACTTCAGCTGCGCTCAATCGCCCATCAGGGGAGAACCATTCCGGGGTCCAGTTCATCGCTCCAAGTATAGAAAGCACGGCAATTCGGTGATTCAAGTCAGATCTTATCAGCCCCGCGTTTACGCCCTCTTCGATAACTTCGACAAAACAGGCTTCGTAACGCCTTCTTCGTTCAATGGCTTCAGGCAGATATTCAGGGCTCAAAAAGCGCCATTGATGAAAAACGACCTGCGACCGCTCTGGGTTGTCAGCGACGACCTCAACATGGGCAATGATCATTTTACGAAGGCGGTCTAACGGATTGCCTGACGATGCCACGTGCGGTTCGACGGCAGCCAAGAAACGTCCGATCCCATCTGCCACGATCTCAAGTAGCAACGCTTCCTTGCTCTCAATGTGCGCATAAAGACTCCCAGGCAGCAATCCCACAGCATTTGCAATGTCACGCATCGAGGTCCCATTGAAGCCCTGCTTGCCGAAAAGATGCATAGCGACGTTCATGATAACGACGCGAGGCTTGCCATCCATGTCGACTTTTTGCGTTATTGCCATATTGAATTCTACCCCAACGACAAATCGAGCGCGCTTATAGCCCCATCGATTTTGCGATTATACTTCTAAGTATTTCGTTGGTGCCGCCCCCAACCATACCATGCTTAGCTTCGCGGAAATAACGCTCCATATGATATTCTGGCAACTGGGAATAGCCTCCGAGTGCCTGCATCCCGTTTGTAGCAATATCAAAAAGAGTTTGAGACGATATCAGCTTCGCCTGAGAGACCAGACTGGTTGCATTCTCGCCACGCGCCATCGCCGACGCAGCCGCATATACAAGATAATAAGCGGCTGACAATCTTGCTTGGTCTTCAGCCAAACGATGCTTCAGTACTTGGAACTGCACAAGCTTTTTACCAAAAGCTTCTCTCTCACTCAAATAAGTAAGCGTATCCTGAAGAGCGGTACGCGCGTTGCCGATTTGAGAAGCCGCGATCGACAGACGCTCAAAATCAAGATGTTCCCCGATATATTTCCACCCCTTACCCGCTTCGCCCAACAAAGCGCTCTCAGGCAAACGCAGATCATCCATGAATAATGATGTTGTTCCAAGGCTGCGGCGGACAAGCGTGTCCATTTTCTGAATTTCCAATCCTGGCGTATCGTTCGGAACGAGCAGTACGCTAAAATCATAACGCCCTTCACCTGTACGCAGCATCATAGCAATGCACGTATTGGGGTGGTGTGCGCCAGAGCACCAGACCTTGCTCCCTTTAACTGCCCATTCATCACCGACATGCTTGGCGGTCGACCTTGCGCCTGCAGCGTCCGAGCCGGACTGGGGCTCACTGATGGAAATGGCGAATTTTGCTTCACCGGCCAAAAAGGGCTCAAGATATATTTTGCGCTGCTCGGCCGTTCCATGTTTTGCAACATTTGTTGCCGTGAACATCGAAGTCATTATGCATGCCGCGGTATCGAGACTGAGCTTGCCGATCGCTTCGCAAAAGATTGCGAACATGACCGGATCTTTATCCATTCCAAGACCGCCCTGATCCTCAGGGATCAAAAGGCCAAGCCAACCTTCTTTCGCCATCTTGCGATATAGCTCTTCGGGAAACTCGCGACTTTGATCATGCTTTAACGTGAGCTCACGGCCAAATTCATTGTCCATAAAATTATGCACAACGTCTTTCCACATCCGCTGTTCTTCGGTAAAACTAAAATCCATCGACCAACATCCTTTTACGCCGGTTTTAGCTGCACAAATGGCGCGAGCTTGCTAATAAACAAATGTTTGTTAATGCGTTTGGCAAGCTTGGTCAATGGAGGAGTAAAGGAAAGTTGGAACGCCCGTCAATTAGACGATCAAAGCTACTCTCGCGGTTTCCTTCATGGCCAGCGCTCACAATCAGCGGGTTGTTTGACCTCATCGCAAGCGAGTTCCCTGAGCGACCTGCCGTGCTTACGTCAGACAGCAGCATTACTTATCGTGAAGCCCAGTCTATGAGCCGCCGATGGGCGTCTGGTCTCATTGGTCTCGGATTAAAAGCCGGTGAGCACGTCGCAATTGTGATGGCAAATTATCCAGAATTTCCTATCATGAAACTCGCGATTGCTCGCGCTGGCTGTGTCTCTGTTCCTATAAATTATCTGCTCCAATATGATGAGATGCGGTATGTTCTTGAGCAGTCAAAAAGCAAAACCCTGATCGGCATGAGCCAGCATCGCGGCCGCGATTACACAAGTGATTTTGATCGTTTGCGTTCGAGCCTACCGGACTTAGAGCATATATTTGTATTGCACCAAAACGGCAGCGAATCGGCAGAATTTAGATCTATTTCTGACCTTGCTTGCGTTGCGACCGCTGCGAGCGATGCTGAGCTTTTGAAACGCGAAGCGAGGACTTCAGCTTCGTCGGTCTCGGACATCGTCTACACGTCGGGTACCACCGGGCGCCCCAAAGGTGCGATGTTGACTCACGACAACATTCTTCGTGCTGCTTTCTCTTCGGCCTTAACGCGGTCATTTGAAGACGGTCGCCGCATTCTCTTTGCGTTACCGATGTACCATGTATTTGGCTACGTCGAGTGTTGGGTCGCGGCACTGTTTGTTGGCGGTTCAATTATCCCCCAAACCATTTTCGATCCAACTGAAATGCTGGGCATCGCCCAAAAGCTAGACGCGACTGACATAGTTTGCGTACCAATGATGACGCAAGCTTTGATTGAGCAGGCGCGCATGCGTCGCTTCCACTCTGAGACGTTGCTGTCGGTGTTTAATAGTGGCGGCGTCAATCTACCATCAGTCTGGGCCGACATTCGTGACGTGCTCGGCGCCAAGGAAATCCATACAGCTTACGGCATGACCGAAACGACTGCATCGGTCATGTGCACCTGGACGGAGGACGACGCTGAGATTTTGCTAAACTCAAATGGCCGTTACAAGTTCGCTGGGCCGGCTGGTGACGGTGCGATTGGAGGATTGATAGCGCAATACCGTGTGGCAGAACCCGAAACAGGGCAAGAATTGCCCTTTGGCTGTGATGGCGAGTTACAAGTTCGTGGGCCAGTTGTTACGCAGGGGTATTTTGAAAAGCCTGAAGAGACCGATGCAGCGTTTACAGCCGATGGCTGGTTCCGGTCAGGCGATATTGGTCGGCTTTCTGAAGGTGGACATTTGAAACTGACCGGACGCCTCAAGGAGACCTACCGGTGCGGCGGTGAAATGGTGATGCCCCGTGAAATTGAGGATTTGCTAATAAATTATCCCGGCATCGCGCAAGTTTTTGCGGTTGGTGTTCCGGATCCCAAAATGGGAGAAGTGGGCTGCTTGTGCATCGTTCCGATAGATGGCGCTATGCCGATTGTCGATGATATAATTGCCCATTGCGCTGCGCGACTGGCAAGGTTCAAGATCCCTAAATATGGGGTGCTTTTAAAGCCTATGGACGTCCCACTCACGGCAACCGGACGACCGCAAAAATTCAAGCTTACCGAATTAGCAATCGAACGGCTCTCGCAATTAAGTTAAATCTCCTTCATGAAAAATCCACATTTGCTAATGTTTTTTTGTAGGCTGAGCGCGCGAACCAGAGAAGAATGAGTGCAAGCGGGCCGCTGACCCCGATTACCACAAAAATTGAACTACCAAGTGCCAAATCGTTGTGGAAGACCTTGTCGGTAACCAACGCTACGACTGTTGGCCCAAGACCGATCCCGAACATGTTTGCAGCAAATAGATAGATGGCCGTAATCTGACCCCGCATCTGGTTAGGGGTAATTTCTTGCAGTGCCGCCGCCGCCGCGCCAAACGGCATCGCACAGCCGAACTGAAAGACAAACACCGCGGCCAAAGTCCCCCAGGCAGAACCGAGCGAGCAACTGATCAATCCCGCTGGCAACGCGATTGCGGCCGCAACTATCGCCGTCAGGATACCGCCGTCCAGCTTGCCTCGATCACGCAGCTTGGTGGACAGCAGGCCACCAAGCAAGACACCAGCGGCACCCGCAATCATTATTGTCAGACCAAACCGTGTTCCCACCTCGCTTGTTGTCCATCCAAAAATGCGTTTGAAATATTCCGGGTACCATGCAGTCGCGCTGGTCCACATGAGTGTAAACATCGCATAACCCATAATAAACGTAAGGTAGGTTTTGCGATTTTCCCAAATATAGCGAAAAGTCGCGCCGATGGTCGGCTCTACGCCGACCTTCTTCCCGGTCCGCGCGGGCTCTCGCAATGTCAGCACCCAAATCGCGACAAGAACTCCTGGAAGCCCGATTACGATAAATACTGCCTGCCATGGCTCAAGATAGCCGACAATCGGTGCGTTGAATGCAGGCATCGCGGAGATGATTGCGCCGCCGACTATGGTCGCAAGGCCAGAACCCACATAAACTGCGCTCAAATAAAGGCTTAGCGCTATTGGCCTGG
The DNA here is from genome assembly GCA_002278855.1 of Sphingomonadales bacterium 28-55-16. GTDB lineage: Bacteria > Pseudomonadota > Alphaproteobacteria > Sphingomonadales > Sphingomonadaceae > Sphingorhabdus_B. The sequence goes on along the minus strand of NCGG01000022.1, from coordinate 7,292 downwards.
TCCGCTGCGGGAAATAATCGCTGATAAGCGAATATGCTCCCGGCGAAAGAGCTGCTTCACCGACCCCGACCCCTATTCGGGCAAGAAACATGTGCGTAAAGTTTTTGGCCAGACCGCAGAGCGCCGTCATGATACTCCAGATGGCGATGCCAACTGCGATAATCGTGGTTCGGCGGTGTCCATCAACAAGGCGGCCGATGGGAAGCCCAAGCAAGGTGTAGAAGATAGCAAACGCAAGACCATGAAGGAGGCTGAGTTGGGTGTCGGAGATATCAAGTGATTTACGGATCGGGCCGACCATCAGTGTGAGCGCCTGTCGATCCAAATACGAGAATGTGTAAGCGATGATAAGGACACCAAGCGCATACCATGCATAGGGTCCACCCTGACGGGCCTCGACCTCTGCGTTCTTTTCAACTGGCTCCATGTGTCTCCTCCCTTTCGAATTATCTTTTCGATGCCGTGACATGTACAAATATTTGTTTTTATTCTAGCGACAACTTTATTCTGGCGGCGATCCAACAACGCCATCGGCAACGAGCGTGTCAAATTCATCGTCAGAAAATTCAAGATTGTCGCATAAAACCGAGCGTGCGTCCTGCCCGAGCTCTGGCGGTAGTGATGCAGCGCGCGCTGGTGTCCTGCTCATATGCTGAAGCGGATTTGCAATCAGCCGCATTTTGTCCTCGACCGTCCAAATCAAATTTCGCGCGGCGCTTTGTGGCTCGGCAAAGGCCTCTTCTATGTTAAAGATCGGACTCAACGGGACTTTAGCTTCCAAGAAGGTACGCTCCCATTGGGCTGTCGCGTCCGTTATAAAAAGAGGCGCCAGAAGTTGAGCGAGCGCAATCCGGTTTGCGACACGGGCTGTATTATCTGAAAATCTGGGATCATTAACCAATTCACCAATGTTCATCGCATCGCACATGCGTTTAAACTGATCGTCTGTTGCCACTGCCAACGTAATCCAACCATCCGATGTTTGGAATGGCTGAGCGGGCGAAAAATTGCGATTAATACCGCCCAATCTTGATTGGACATGATTGTGATCCAAAAAGTCCTGCCCTGCATCGACCAGCATCATCATACCGACGTCAAAAAGCGAGATATCGATATGTTGCCCTCGGCCAGATCGAGCCCGCTCATGCAAGGCAGCAAGAATTCCGACAGTCCCCACTAACCCAGACATGATGTCGACCATCGGTAGACCGGCACGCGCGGGTGGACGATCCGGCTCGCCACACAAAGTCATAATCCCGGTCATTCCCTGGATGATCGTATCATAGCCAGGTTGTGCGCTGCGAGGACCGGTTTGACCGAAGCCGGTTACCGACAAATAAAGCAGCCCAGGATTTTCCTTGCTCAGAGTTTCATAGTCCAGGCCGTAGCGCACCAGATCTCCGACCTTGAAATTTTCGAGCAAAATGTCCGATTGTGCCGCGAGTTTCTGGACAATTTTTTGCCCTCTTTTGTCTTTAAGATTGACCGCGATGCTCTTTTTACCACGGTTGGCTGACCGAAAATAATGAGTGCCCCAAATGCGGGTATCGTCACCACTCAAAGCCTCAACTTTGATGACCTCGGCGCCCAGATCGCTCAGCATCTGAGCCGCGAATGGAGCCGCCATGACCCTCGAAATATCAAGAACCTTGAGGCCGGATAACGACTGGCCAGATGAAGATGGCGATAACATTCTAATTTTCCTTTTCGGCGCTTGCCGGTAAATTTTGTAGATCCGCCGGGCGTTGGTCGCGAAGAAATCCTCGCGGTCGGAATAATGAAGATGCGAAGTTAGGTGTTTCATCGCATTGACGAGCGTCAGCATGGGCATAGCCACTTTATCGACCGGAAAATTACTGCCGAACATACACCGCTGCGCGCCAAAGGCTGAGAAGCAGTGGCCCACCCAAGGCCTACAAAACTCAGCAACTTCAAGCGAAGAATATGGCCGCTCGCGCGCATGCAGCGGCACGATGGCAATGCGTGAAATTGCAAAGCCACCGATCTTTACGACAACGTTCGGGCAAGATGCGACATCGCTCATGCCTGCTGCCCAATCGGCAAAGACCTGCTCGCCCATATCGGCATATCGGCCAATGCCAAGTGGCCCACCAATATGGTTGAGAATAATTGGCAAGTCGGGAAACGCGCGAGCCAAATCCGCAACTTCCTGCAACTGCGTATGGAAGGCGTACACGTCCAGAACTAGCCCGCGTGAATGAAGCTGTTCGACGCCCCGCCTGTAATCGTTTCTCAGAAGAAGACTGGGGCCAACGCCCATTGCGCCATAACCAGCGGCAGGATCAGGGTCATATGTCGCACGCGTTCTAACACCCCTGAAAAGCCCACCGCCTGCAATTTCAAGCGCATCCAAAACAGAACCGACATTCTCACCCAAGGTCAGATCAGCCCAGCCAACAATTCCCGCCGCCACCGACACGCCCTGCGATGAGGTGTTGGCTTCAGCAAGCGCAAATTCTACTTCGCCGACAGGTTCCAATTCGACGGGGCCATCTTCACGGTAGGCCATTGTGCAATCGACGTAGACCGAGGACGAAATCCCAGCGGACTTCGCGTCCTCGATATACGTGTTGGAATAATAAGCTGGTTCGGAAAAGTCCCAAAGATGAAAGTGCGAATCGACGATATCGATATCAGGTTCAATTCGCGCTTCACTGGACAGCGCAAGCCACGCCTCGTCGACAGGATGTACATGAGGTTTGGCGCGTTTAGACATCGTCCAACCAAACTATCATGCCAACAAGCCGCCATCGACCGGTAGTATCTGCCCAGTGACCATAGAGGCCCCCTCGCCTGCCAAGAACGCTATCACCCAACCGATTTCCTCAGGTTCCGCCAACCGTCCTAATGGTATCTTTTCTACTGTTGCCGCTTCTCTTGCTGGATCATCCGTCAGCCGACTTATCATCGGTGTTCTTACATAACCCGGCGCCACTGCATTAACTCTTATGTTCAGCGACGCCCACTCGACAGCCAGCGCACGGGTCAGATTTACTACCCCGCCTTTCGTTGCGCGGTAAGACGGATTTGCGTTTGCCCTTCCGGTAATATTGGCGCTTAACCCTCCAACCGAAGCAACATTGACTATGGATCCGCCTACCTTGCGATCGATCATGGACCGGGCCGAAAGCCTGCACGCAAGAAATAACCCTGTCAGGTTCACATCGATAACCTGCTGCCAAGTTGCCAAATCATAATCGACGCTTGGGCCTGAAACATTCATGGCAGCCGAATTCACAAGAATGTCGATGCCACCGCATTTGTCGTTTATTTGCTCAAAACATTTTTCAATGGCTGCAGCGTTGCCCAGATCAACTTCAAAGCCGATTGCTTGTCCCGGCTGACCAGCGCACACATCGACTCCTGATTTCAATTTATCAGGGTCACGGTCGAGCAACACGGTTTGTGCGCCCAATTGGCTAAACAGCCGAGCAGTAGCTAGACCGATTCCACTGGCCGCGCCTGTCACTACGGCTGTTTTACCGGCCAGTGACAGGCGCGTCTCTAAAGTTTTCGAAATACTCACGCAGGCTCGGTCAGCTTCGCGGCAGGGGCGCCATCAAACAGGAAACCACGCCAATTGTCGTTTTGGATATCTACGCAGAGTTCTTTGAATTCCGGAATACCGCCGGCGTAGAATAGAACCTCGCGCTTTTGAGCGCCCGCAACATTCTTGTTGACTCCAGTGAACCATGAATCGGTTTTACCTAGCAGCCCTTTCGCAAGTTTCTCTTCGCACAAATGGTTCCATTCATTCTGTGCTGTCGGGTCAGCTTCGATTGTCTTTATGTTCATATCGAACACATTCTGCATCAGCCCCTCATTCCAATCGATAGCTGTCGCCGAGCATCTCGGAATATTGCAGAACACAGTCCCATTTTGCGGGCCAACAAGCGTGAAGAAATTGGGGAAGCCGTCGACCATCAATCCGAGATACGTTTTCACGCCTTCGTCTCTCCAAACCTGATTGAGCGAACGACCATCTTTGCCATAAATCTCGATCCGGCTCAGTGAACCGCGGATAGCATAGAAGCCAGTCGCATAGACAATGACATCGACCTCGTACAATTTGCCGTCAGAAGTGCGAATGCCTGTGGCCTCGACCTGTTCCATCGGCGTTTCACGTAAGTCCACTAAATGGACATTGTCCTGATTGTAACATTCGTAATATTTGGTGTCCATCGGGACGCGGCGCGTTCCATAGCCGTGGTCACGTGGGGTCAATTTCTCCGCGGTCACAGGATCTTTAACGCGTTCGCGGATCTTCCGCGCAACGAACTCTGTCACGACCTTATTGGCTTCAGGATTTTCCAGATAGTCGTGATAATTGCCCAACCACAAGCGGAAACCAGGCCCTTTGTAAAGGTCTTCAAATGTCGCGTCGCGCTCCTCTTCGGGAACGTCAAGCGTATCGCGGTCGATCCATTTGTGAGGGAAACCGGATAATGTGGTGTCGCAGAACTCGTTCAGTTTGTTGTAGTTGCGCTTGATTTCATCCATTTCCTCTTGGCTGACAGGCGCATTACCTAGAGGGTTGGTCCAGTTGGGCGAACGTTGAAATACAAAAAGTTCTTTGGCGACCTTCGACATTTCCTGGATGACTTGAACCCCCGACGCGCCCGTACCGACGACGGCGACGCGCTTGCCGGTAAAATCGATCTTTGCGCCATGATTGCTGTCAGGATCGCGCGGCCAGCGACCTGTATGCCACCAGTCGCCTTCAAACGTGTACACGCCCGGAACATTTGGCATTTGCGGTGCAGATAGCGGCCCCATAGCGGAGAAGAAAAACCGCGAAGTGATGGGGGTTGATCCGCCCTCTTCCAGCTGGATTACCCAATATTTGTTTTCATCGTCCCAGCGCGCGGTTTTAACGCGCTGATTGAAAATATAATCCTTGCGGATGTCCATAAGGTCAGCGGCTGTTTGTAGATAGGTAAGAACCTCTGGCTGCCCCGCAAAACGTTCGGTCCAGTTAAACTTCTGCTTAAGTTCATCGGACCAAAAATAGCTGTAAGTATGACTTTCAGAGTCTACGCGACATCCGGGATAACGGTTCCAAAACCATGCTCCACCTACATCGGGAGCACCTTCTATGCCCTTCACTTTAAAGCCCTGCTCACGCAGCTTGTACAGCTGGTACATTCCAGTGATGCCAGCGCCGATTACTACGGCATCAAAATCTGGCTGCTTGCTCATTATCGTCTCCTACGCAATTTTCTTATGTTTCTTTGGCATTATAGCCGACGCTTTGTTTAGTCAGAATTTGACTGATGCTTGTAAAGTGATTTCACTACCACGAGATACTACTCCACGCTGCTCACCAACATCTCCATTAACGCCAGCACGTCCAGTTCGGCCTGCAGCGTAACTCAAATAATATTTGTCACTGAGATAGCAGGCCCACAATCGTAAAACAACTGTTTGTTTTTAGAATTTCAATTGCTATGGGAGCGCCTTATTATGCGGTGTCATGGTCAGCATGGCCAATAACAAAAACGGAAATAACATGGTAAAACAGCAGTTAGTGGGAAGCACTATTAGCTCCCCGAAACTAATGCAAAGCGATGCAGTTGTTGTGCGCTTTGCAGGGGACAGCGGCGACGGCATGCAGTTGACCGGGGGACAGTTTACGCTGTCGTCCGCACTGGCGGGCAATGACTTTGCGACATTCCCTGATTTTCCTGCAGAAATCCGCGCGCCTATCGGTACGCTTTTCGGTGTTTCGGCGTTTCAGATTAACTTTGGTTCTTCTGCAATCGATACCGCTGGTGACCAGCCTGATGTGCTGATCGCGATGAACCCCGCTGCGTTGAAAACCAATGTCGGGTCTTTGCGCGAAGGCGGTTTGATTATCGCGGATACGGGCGAGTTCAACCAACGTAACCTCGATAAGGCAAAATATGCCACCAACCCGTTTGAAGATGGCAGCCTTGCCAAATGGCAAGTGCTGGCGTTCGACATCAGCGCGCTGACGCTGGAGGCCGTCAAGCCGTTTGGCATGGGCAACAAAGACGCATTGCGCTGCAAGAATATGTGGACGCTTGGACTGGCGCTGTGGATGTTCGATCGTGATCGTCAGCCGATTATCGATTGGCTGAACGCAAAATTCGCCAAGAATCAGGTACTGGCCGACGCCAATATCGCGGCGCTGAATGCTGGTCATGCTTATGGCGAGACGGCTGAATTGGCTGGACCGCTCAAGCAATATCATGTCGATGCCGCGCCGGCGCCTGCGGGTCTTTACCGGACGGTGACGGGCGCTGAATCTATCTCATTTGGTTTGGTTGCAGGGGCGCAGCTGGCTGGTCTCAAGATGTTCTTCGGCGGATACCCCATCACGCCAGCGTCAGCGATTTTGCATCATCTGAGCCGCTTAAAAGAATATGGAATCACCACATTCCAAGCCGAAGATGAAATTGCCGCGATTTGTTCGGCCATCGGCGCAAGCTATGCGGGGCAGTTGGGCGTTACCAGCTCGTCAGGTCCCGGCATCGCGTTGAAGGGTGAAGCTATGGGCCTTGCCATCATGACCGAGCTTCCCTTGGTCATCGTCAACAGCCAGCGTGGCGGCCCTTCGACGGGCCTGCCGACCAAGACCGAGCAGTCCGATCTGTATCAGGCCGTGTATGGCCGCAACGGCGATGCGCCGATGCCCGTGATCGCAGCGCGCTCGCCCGTTGATTGCTTCGACTGCGCGGTGGAAGCTGTGCGGATTGCGGTTGAGTATATGACGCCCGTCATGCTGCTCACCGACGGCTATATCGCCAACGCGGCTGAGCCGTGGCTCGTACCCGATCTGGAAGAGTATAAGCCGTTCCCGGTCGAGTTTCTGGATAACGTGCCCGAAGATGGCTTCAAGCCCTATTCGCGCGACCATAAATTGAAGCGTCCATGGGTGAAGCCCGGCACGCCCGGATTGCTGCATCGCATTGGTGGTATCGAAAAAGAAGTCGATACGGGCCACATCAACTATGCACCCGCCAACCATCAGGCGATGACCGACATTCGTTCGGCCAAGGTAAACGGCGTTGCCGACAGCATCCCCGACCAGATCGTTGAGCAGGGCGCAGCCGGCGCGAAGCTCGCTGTTGTTGGCTGGGGATCAACCTATGGACCCATCAAGCAAGCTGTGCGTCGCAAGCGTGCCGAGGGTGTTGACGTCGCGCATGTCCACATTCGCCATATCTGGCCCATGCCCAAAAACATGGCCGAGTTGTTGAAGAGCTTTGACAAGGTCATCGTGCCCGAAATGAACACGGGCCAGTTGA
>NCGG01000042.1 GCA_002278855.1 Sphingomonadales bacterium 28-55-16 | reverse complement strand
TCACGCCGGTTGTTATCGCCTCGGACGGGTTCCGGAAGTCGGCCGTCCTTTTCCGCATCCCGAATCGCTGCAGCGGTTCGGCCCACGAGTTCGGCCGCCTTGCTGATCGTAAAAGTAGGCTCGCGCCGGTCGTCCGCTCTGGCGCTTCGGGCGGAATCGCGGAGCTTTTCCAAGACGGAGGACGTGCGAGCCGCCAATGTCGCGACCGACACCAGATCCTGGGTGCCCTCAATATCCAGCGCTGTTGACATACACCCACCTTTTGAAATTCGAGGTAACGTGCACTCACTTGCGCTTTTTTGTCAATAAAATCGACGATTTCGAAAGTGCGGAGGCCGTTTAAAGACGCTGAGCGCGGTTTAACCGCCTAGCCTGACTCGGTGGGGGATTGGTAAATTGCACGCGTGCAATTTCTACTGCGCGCGACCCCGACGAGTCACCCAACCTTCACAGAACCCCGTCCAAGCCGATATGAGTTTTGGACCACGAAGCTTCTCCAAGCGGTTGCAATCAGATCGATATCCCAGCCCCCGCCGCTGCGGCGCGCTATCGCCGCTAGCTCTTCAGCGCCGAACCGTATCGTGCCACTTGGAAACGTTTCACCAGCCGACTTCGCGGCTTGCCCTAACTTTGTAGTCGGCAATGCAGGGGCCGCCAGGCTTACCGACTCTACCGACCCATCCCGCCGTTGTTTGCGGCCTCCCGAATGCCGTTCAAGTTCGTCGACCGTCGCAATCAGTTCAGGAGCATCCTTCGGCTCGAATCGAAACTCAATCTCGGCGACCGTCCTGCCCTGGCGAATCTCACGCCACTCGACGCGAAAATGGGCGAGTTGATCGATCTCGGCCTTAGCCTTTTCCAGAACCTTCCGACGCAGCTGGGCAAAATCGGTATAAACTTCTGGAGGCACTCCCAACGCAGCGCGCAGAGCGGTCATGTCGCCACGCCAGGTCGCTTGTCGTCTATGCAGACGCAGGGCGCCAAGCTCATACAGCCGCAATGCGTAGTTCGATCGAAAACCGAGAACAGCTTGCCGGTTAAGAACAGCATAGGTCTCTGAAGCCTGGATCAGCTTGCGGGCG
>NCGG01000003.1 GCA_002278855.1 Sphingomonadales bacterium 28-55-16 | reverse complement strand
CGTACTGACATAAAATCCATCCTCATCATCGGCGCTGGCCCCATCATCATCGGGCAGGCGTGCGAGTTTGATTATTCGGGGACGCAGGCGTGCAAGGCGCTGCGCGAAGAGGGCTATCGCATCATCCTCGTCAACTCCAATCCGGCGACGATCATGACCGATCCGGATATGGCGGATGCGACCTATGTTGAGCCGATTACGCCTGAAATCGTCGCGAAAATCATTGAAAAAGAACGGCCCGACGCGGTGTTGCCGACCATGGGCGGGCAGACCGCGTTGAACGTTGCGTTGGCGTTGTTCAACGATGGCACGCTGGCGAAATATGGCGTCGAGATGATCGGCGCCGATGCCGAAGCCATCGACAAGGCCGAGGACCGGATCAAATTCCGCGACGCGATGACCAAAATTGGTCTGGAATCGGCGCGGTCGGGTATCGCGCATTCGATGGACGAGGCGTTGGAGGTTCTGGAACGCACGGGCCTACCGTCGATCATCCGCCCAAGCTTTACCATGGGCGGCACAGGCGGCGGCATTGCCTATAACCGCGACGAATTTATCAAGATCGTGACCGGCGGGCTTGATGCATCGCCGACGACTGAAGTGTTGATTGAAGAGTCGCTGCTCGGTTGGAAAGAATATGAGATGGAAGTCGTGCGTGACCGTGCGGACAATGCCATCATCATCTGCTCGATCGAAAATATTGATCCGATGGGCGTTCATACCGGCGATTCGATTACCGTTGCCCCTGCGCTGACGCTGACCGACAAAGAATATCAGATCATGCGCAATGCGAGCATCGCATGTTTGCGTGAAATCGGCGTGGAAACAGGGGGTTCGAACGTACAGTTCGCAGTCAATCCAAATGATGGACGGCTTATTGTTATCGAAATGAACCCGCGCGTGTCGCGGTCGTCGGCGCTTGCATCAAAGGCGACGGGTTTCCCGATTGCGAAGGTCGCAGCGAAACTTGCTATTGGTTACACGCTCGACGAAATTACCAACGACATCACGGGCGCAATGCCTGCATCGTTCGAGCCAACGATCGATTATGTCGTCACCAAAATCCCGCGCTTTGCCTTTGAGAAATTCAAGGGTGCCGAACCGCTTCTCCACACGGCCATGAAGTCTGTGGGCGAAGTGATGGCGATTGGCCGCAACATCCATGAAAGCATGCAAAAGGCGTTGCGTGGTCTGGAAACGGGGCTGTCGGGTTTCAATTATATCGACGCGCTGAAGGGCGCTTCGAAGGATGAGCTTTCGGCCGAGCTAAGCCGTGCGACGCCTGATCGTTTGCTGGTCGCGGCACAAGCGCTGCGTGAGGGCATGAGCGTAGCAGAGATCCACGCGATTGCGAAGTTCGACCCATGGTTCCTCGAGCGGCTTGCGGAAATCATCGCCGCCGAGAATGACGTTAAGACGAACGGCCTACCCAATACAGCGGAAGCGCTCCGCCGTCTGAAAGCCATGGGTTTTTCAGACAAGCGTCTGGCTTATCTGGCGGTGGAATCGGTCAATGTGCGTCCCGGGATGGAGACGGCCATCCGCCGTGGTTCGGGTATTGCGATGCAAGCTGCGCGCGCGATGGCGGGGGCGGTCACGGAAAATGAAGTGCGCGCCTTGCGTCACAAATTGGGTGTCCGTCCGGTTTTCAAGCGTATCGACACCTGCGCGGCGGAATTTGAAGCAAAAACGCCTTATATGTATTCGACCTATGAGGCGCCAAGCTTTGGCACGCCGGAGTGCGAGAGCGCGCCTACGGATCGCGAAAAAATCGTAATTTTGGGCGGTGGTCCCAACCGGATCGGGCAGGGAATCGAATTTGATTATTGCTGCGTCCACGCATGCTTTGCATTGGCAGATGCTGGGTATGAGACGATCATGGTCAACTGCAATCCGGAGACGGTGTCGACCGATTATGATACGTCGGATCGCCTGTATTTCGAACCGCTGACCGCCGAAGATGTGCTCGAAATCCTGCACGTCGAACAACAAAATGGCACGCTGAAGGGCGTTATTGTTCAGTTTGGCGGGCAAACGCCTTTAAACTTGGCCAAGGCACTTGAGGCGGCGGGAATACCGATATTGGGTACATCACCCGACGCTATCGATTTGGCTGAAGACCGCGAGCGTTTTGCCGCGCTGATCAACACGCTCAAGCTCAAGCAACCAGAAAACGGCATTGCGCGTAGCCGTGATGAAGCCATCAAAGTTGCTGACACTATCGGCTATCCTGTCTTGATGCGGCCATCCTACGTGCTTGGCGGCCGCGCGATGGAAATCGTCGATACGCAGGCGCAGCTGGAGAATTACATCCAGACGGCGGTAATCGTCTCGGGCGACTCGCCCGTCCTTATCGACAGCTATTTACGCGACGCCATTGAGGTCGATGTTGATGCGTTGTGCGATGGCGACGAGGTTGTCGTCGCAGGCATCTTGCAGCATATTGAGGAAGCAGGCGTACATAGCGGCGATTCTGCATGTACTATCCCGCCTTATAGCCTGCAGCCGCACATTATTGCGGAAATCCGCCGCCAGACAGAATTGCTTGCAGTGAACCTGCATGTGCGCGGCTTGATGAACATCCAGTTCGCGGTCAAAGATGATGAAGTGTATTTGATTGAGGTTAATCCCCGTGCCAGCCGGACGGTGCCATTTGTGGCAAAGGCAATTGGCGCACCAATCGCCAAGATCGCCGCGCGCGTCATGGCGGGTGAAAAGCTCAAGGATTTGCCGCCAATCAATCTCGATATCGATTATATCGCAGTGAAAGAGGCCGTATTCCCGTTTGACCGCTTCCCGGGTGTTGACCCCGTGCTCTCTCCGGAAATGAAGTCCACTGGCGAAGTCATGGGCATTGATCGTGATTTTGCGACCGCCTTTGCCAAATCGCAAATCGGTGCACGTATGCCACCACCGATGAGCGGGAAATTATTTGTATCCGTTAAGGACACCGACAAGCCTGTCATTGTACCTGCAGTCCGCCAAGCGATTGCGTGCGGCTTTACCGTTTGCGCCACCGATGGCACCGCAAGCTATCTGATGGCTCAAGGTATAGAGGTTGAGCGCGTCAACAAAGTCGCGCAGGGGCGTCCGCATATTGTCGACAAGATCAAGGATGGCGAAATCCAACTTATCTTCAATACAACAGAAGGTTGGCAGAGCCTCAAAGACAGCGAAGAAATCCGGCGTTCCGCGCTTGTGGGTAAGGTTTCGCAATATACCACGGCCGCGGGAAGCGTCGCTGTGGCGCAGGCGATTGCCGCGCTGCAACAACGGCAACTTGAAGTTCGGCCACTTCAAGACTATTATTAACAGGCGCAGTATCTTTCCCCGACAATTGAACTGCATATCGGATGGATGTTTGTCATTCGTCCGGTCGGGATATTTTTGTGACGAAGGGTTTTTGCCTGATGGCGAGTTTTGAGAAATATCCGATGTTGGCGGAAGGCTATGAAAAGCTGACGACCGACCTGAAGCGCCTTCGTGACGAACGCCCCATGATTGTGGAAGCAATCGAAGAGGCCCGTGCGCATGGCGATCTGTCGGAAAATGCTGAATATCATGCCGCTAAGGAACGTCAGGGGCAGGTTGAGGCCTCGATTTCCGAGATTGAGGACAAGATTGGGCGTGCCCAGATTATCGACCCTTCAACATTGTCGGGTGAAAAAATCGTCTTTGGTGCAACGGTCACCTTGATGGACGAAAATGACAAGCCAGTGCGCTATCAGCTGGTCGGTGAAACGGAAGCAGACGCAAAGGCAGGCCGTATTTCTTATAATTCGCCATTGGGGCGTGCCCTCATTGGGCGTATTGTTGACGATGAAATCGAGGTTACGGTCCCGTCCGGTGACAAATATTATCTCGTTTCCAAAATCGAGTTTATCTGATCATGCGCTGTTGCATGCAGTGCTGTATGGCCTGATATGCAGTTTCCGCGTGGCCCTGTGACCAACATATTGGTCATCATCAATCTGGTGATAGCCGCTATCCTGCTTGTTCCATCTTGGTGGGGTTATGCTGTTATGGCAGGTGGATTGTTTCCAATCCGCTTTAGCACGATGGCCGTGGCGTTTCCGGACACCGGTTTTATGGTTCCCACATATTTGACGCCCTTGTCGGCGGCTTTTCTGCACGGCGGCATCATGCATGTGGTCATGAACATGCTGACGTTGCTGCTGATTGGGAAAATGGTGGAGCGCGTTTTGGGTGGCGGTTGTTACCTGTCTCTCTATGTCTTGTCTGCCTATGCGGCTTCGGCAACAGAATGGCTCGCGTCGTTTATGGCATGGCCAATGTCCATCGATATGATGGCACCCGCAATTGGCGCAAGCGGCGCTATATCGGGCATTATTGGCGCCTATGCGTTGTTGTTTCCTAACAAAAAGCCCAAGGCATGGGGGCCGATTCCCGCCGCTTATGCACGGCCACTACATCTCACTTTGGCGTGGGTGGGCCTTAATCTGGCTTTAGGATTTGTTGGCCCCGGTATCGGGATTGGCATTGCAATCTGGTCCCACATTGGGGGGTTTGTCGCCGGAATGCTTTTGGCGCGTCCAATGTTGTTGTGGCGCTATCGAAAAGCGTAATCGGGCCTGCGGCGCTTGTCAGCTTTCGGGTTGCAATAGCTTGTGCAAGTGCACGACGACATATTTCATTTCGGCATCGTCAACCGTGCGCTGGGCCGCTGCCCGCCATGCTTCTTCGGCACTGGCGTAATCGGCGAACATACCCACGATGTCCAAATTATCGAGGTCGGTAAATTTCAAGGTCTGTGGGTTTTCCACGCGGCCACCAAAAACCAGATGCAACTTCGTATCGCTCAACCGACTATCCTTAATTTTTTTCTTTAGCTGCATCCGCAGCAGCCTGACCAGCGGCCTTTACAGCCACAGCCGCCTTGCTGACAAGCTCTCTGAACTGTGCACGCACCGCATCGCCATTGAGGCCGAGCGTGTCGACTTGGTTCATGCCTGCCACTTTTGCAGCTTCGGCCATTTTACGCGCCTTTTTGTTCAGCTTCTTGCCGGTCTTGCCCAGCATTTTTGTTTCGCGTTGCGTATGTGGTAAAAGCGCACCGATGATAGCCCCGATAGCAACGCCGCCGAGCACAATCGCCAGCGGGTTCTTGTCGATGCCTTCGCTTGTTTTCGCCTTGGCCTGGCGTGCGAGGCCTTTAGACTGTTCAACGCCAGCGGCGGCTGCATCCTTGCTTTTTTCAAGAGCTTCCGATGCCTTTTTACGCGCCGCGGCGCTTGACTGGGTGGTTTTTGCTTTCGCGCTATCAGCTGCGGATTTGATGCTGTCGCCAATCTTGCTCATATATCTATCCTATATCATTTGCCGTTGGGCGTTTTGTTTTTACTCTGTCGCAAGCTGGAAATCCAACGTGAAATCGGGCCACGCGCCGCAAACAGCAATGCACTTGCCCCAACAATACCGATCATGGGGGCATGGCGTTTCGCACTGTAAGCGGTCTCGCCTACGAACTGTTTAACGTCTGTCGATTTGCGTTCAATCAAACGACGCAGCTGTTTGCGGGGATTTAGAACCTCCCCTGTCGCTGCCATGCTGCCTTTGAGCTTTCGCCGCAAATAACGCCGTTCCGCATTTGACAAAATAACGCTTTCGCGGTCGGTAAAAGCGGGTTCGTCAGATTTCATCGTCGACATTTTTCTCAATCTCCGGAAAATAAACTTTCCGCATCCATTTTTGAGCCAAAGCGCCAAATATAGCACCAATGATCGCAAAGCTGACCGTGACGACTAACGTAGCCCCTAATGGACCAATGAGCGGCGATAATGTCAGCACAAGTCCAAGGACAAGCGCAATAGATGCACCGCCAAAAGCGAATGCCGCAACTGCTGCATAACGAAAAGACCAACGGAGCACTTGGCCGGTATAGTTAAGACGCGCGCGGTGATAGCGCATCTCTGCCTTCACCATTGCTCGCAAGTCTTCTAGCACCAGCGCCACTTGTTCATTGGCTGTTGGTTCGATCGGCGGCGGAATATCTTCTGCCGCATTATATTTGGTTTCGTCCGTCGTCATTGGACCCGCTTATCGGCCATTGGGGGCAATTTGCAATGCCACCCGTGTTAAGATTTACGCGTCTTTGCCGCCCGAACGCACCAGGCGTGCTAGAACAAAGCCTATCGCGGCCGCAGCACCTATGGCGACCCCGGGGCTTTTGCGAATGAAATGCCGCGCGTCTTCTGCAAGCGCGTCGACATCCTTGGCATCCATTTTGCCAGCAAAGCCCTCAACCATATCGGCAGCATTGCGCGCATAGTCACCATATTGCTTGCCAACATTGTCATCGATTGTACCCGCGCTATCGCGGATGAGTTTGCCAATGCTGCCCACTGCCTCGGTGGCAAGGTCTTTGCCTTTAGTTGCCGCTGCCCGGACGCTATCGGTTGCCTGCGATTTGAAATCATTCATGTCTGATTTGACCTTGAATTTGGCATTGCCCGCTTTAGCGTTGGCCGGTTGCGCTTTTGCTACAGCCTTAGGGGCAGCAGCGCCTGCCTGTTTCGCTTTAGTTTTCGGGGCGGGTTTGTTGGCTGCGGATTTTGCTGCCGCCTTTTTTGCGGGTTCGGCCTTTGCGGCTGCTTTAGGCTTTTCGGTGTCGGCCATAAGAATGACTCCTTTTACATAATGTGTCGAAAGCTTCGGTCTTACTACCAATGCATATTTGTATTGCAGGTGCCTTAGTCAACTATAGCACCGCAAATTTAGTTTTAAAATCGATATGTCGGTGCATCGTTGCCAAATCCTAAGCACAAGGATAGACGGGATTACATACCCAAAACATCCAATAATCGGACTTTCTTTATGACTGCGATCCTCGACATTCACGCACGCCAAATTCTGGATAGCCGGGGCAACCCGACGGTTGAAGTTGATGTTTTGTTGGAGGATGGCAGCTTTGGCCGCGCCGCAGTGCCGTCAGGTGCTTCGACAGGCGCATATGAAGCCATGGAAAAGCGTGATGGCGACGCGTCTAAATATATGGGTAAAGGCGTTCTTCAGGCGGTTGAAGCCGTCAATGGTCCGATCTTTGAAGCTTTGGTTGAGCTCGACGCGGAGGAACAAGAAAATATCGACGCGGTGATGATCGATCTTGATGGCACCGACAACAAATCGAACCTTGGCGCTAATGCGATTTTGGGCGTTAGCCTCGCCGTTGCGAAGGCTGCGGCAGATGCGCGCGGATTACCTTTGTATAGGTATGTTGGCGGCGTGAATGCGCATGTCCTCCCCGTGCCCATGATGAACATCATCAATGGCGGCGAACATGCCGACAATCCCATTGATTTTCAAGAATTCATGGTGATGCCTGTTGGCGCTGGATCGATATCCGAAGCCGTGCGCTGGGGCTCCGAGATATTCCATACGCTCAAGAAAGGCCTGCATGAAAAGGGCCTTGCGACCTCGGTTGGCGACGAAGGTGGCTTCGCGCCCAATTTGGCATCGACACGTGCTGCGCTCGACTTCATCATGGCCTCGGTGGAAAAGGCTGGATTCAAGGCGGGCGACGATGTTGTATTGGCGCTGGACTGCGCCGCAACCGAATTTTTCCGCAATGGTAGATATGAGATATCGGGCGAGGGGCTTTCGCTCTCCCCCCACGAAATGGCCGATTATCTTGCGGCATTGTGTAAGGATTACCCAATCTTGTCGATTGAAGACGGCATGAGTGAAGATGATTTTGAAGGCTGGAAGGCCATCACGGACAAAATCGGGCATGAGGTCCAGTTGGTGGGTGACGATTTGTTTGTCACCAATCCAGACCGTCTTGCTATCGGTATTGGTAAAGGGCTCGCGAACTCTTTGCTGGTGAAGGTCAACCAGATTGGTACGCTGACCGAAACGCTTGCAGCGGTGTCCATGGCGCACCGCGCGTCCTACACGGCGGTGATGTCGCACCGCTCGGGCGAAACCGAGGATGCGACGATTGCTGACCTTGCGGTTGCAACAAACTGCGGTCAGATCAAAACCGGAAGCTTGGCGCGTTCGGACCGGTTGGCGAAGTACAACCAGCTTATTCGTATCGAAGAGGAACTTGGCGCGTCCGCAATTTATGCGGGTCGAGGTATTTTCCGCTGACCGCGATATTCTTGCCATTTAGTGTAAAATATGATTCAGGTACATGATGGCCCGCAGCAACAAAAAGCCTGAATATTTAAAGTCGGTAGTTGGTCCAGCGCTGGCGCTTTTGGCGCTGCTTGTCATTGCCTCATACGCTTTGCTTGGTCCAACGGGTATAATTGCATGGACCGACTATCGTTCAGCCTTGAGCGAACGGAAAATTGAACTGGCAAAATTGCAAAAGGAACGGGATGCTTTGCGCAACCGTCAACTTTTGCTGGATCGCGACAATGTCGACCCCGATCTGGCGGGCGAATTAATGCGCAAGGAATTGAATGTCGTTGCCCCTGACGAGGTTGTCGTTCCACTCAATTGATATGGGCTACATGCAATGAATAGCAATGCATTGCTTTCCGTTGCGGAAAAGGGCTTTTCACCTAAGCTTATCTTGATTAGGCGACTTAGCACTCGCATATAAAATTCCACAAAAGGAAATTATCTTGGCTCCCACCCCAGCGAAGAAGTCACCTGCAAAAAAGGCGAGTGTTAGCGAGGATGCGGCGCGCGCCAATCGTGAGCGTCCGACAGAACCGAAACCGTATATAGCAAATAAGGAAGAGCTTTTGAAGTTCTACCGGGACATGCTGCTTATTCGCCGTTTTGAGGAGAAAGCGGGTCAACTTTACGGCCTGGGTCTTATTGGTGGTTTCTGCCATTTATATATCGGGCAGGAAGCTGTGGCCATCGGTCTTCAATCGGCGCTTACGCCCGGTAAGGACAGTGTAATAACCGGATATCGCGACCATGGCCATATGCTGGCTTATGGCATCGATCCCAATCTTATCATGGCGGAGCTTACTGGCCGCGCTGCCGGGATTTCCAAGGGCAAAGGCGGGTCGATGCACATGTTTTCGACCGAACATAAATTTTACGGTGGGCATGGCATTGTCGGGGCGCAGGTATCACTCGGTGCCGGTCTTGCATTCGGACATAAATATTCCAACGATGGCGGTGTGTGCCTTGCCTATTTCGGGGATGGCGCGTCCAACCAGGGGCAAGTATATGAAAGCTTCAACATGGCGGAGCTTTGGAAGCTGCCGATCATTTTCGTGATCGAAAACAATCAATATGCGATGGGTACAAGCGTAAATCGCGCGTCATCGGAGGACCAGCTTTACCGCAGGGGCGAGAGTTTCCGCATCCCTGGTATTCAGGTAGATGGCATGGATGTGCTTGCGGTGCGGGGCGCAGCCGAGGTGGCGTTGGATTGGGTGCGCAGTGGCAAGGGCCCTGTCTTGTTGGAAATGAAAACCTACCGTTATCGGGGGCATTCGATGTCCGACCCTGCCAAGTATCGCAGCCGGGACGAGGTGCAATCGGTCCGCGACAACAGTGACCCGATCGAAGGCTGTAAAGCGCATCTCGCTGACATGGGGGTTGGTGAAGACGCGCTAAAGGTCATTGAAAAAGAGATACGAACGATTGTGAATATGTCCGCCGACTTTGCTGAGACGTCACAGGAACCTGATCTTTCCGAGCTTTATACGGACGTGCTGGTGGAGCAATATTGATGGCAATCGAACTTAAGATGCCCGCGCTATCCCCCACGATGGAAGAAGGCACTTTGGCCAAATGGTTGGTCAAAGAAGGCGACAGTGTAAAGTCCGGCGACATTCTTGCCGAAATCGAAACCGATAAAGCGACGATGGAATTCGAAGCGGTCGACGAAGGCGTGATTGCGTCTATCACGGTCGCTGAAGGCACGGATGGCGTAAAGGTTGGCACGGTCATCGCGCTCATTACCAGTGACAGCGCAGACGACACTGGCGCGGCCCAACCCACCCGTAAACCGCCCGCAGCGCCTCCAATAGAGCCGCCGGTGCGCAGCGCGCCAGTGGCAAGTGTCGCCGCTCCTGCGCGTCCAGATGGCGGCGCAAAGCATTCGGTTACTCTGCGCGAAGCCTTGCGCGATGCGATGGCCGAGGAAATGCGCCGCGATGACCGCGTCTTCGTGATGGGAGAGGAAGTCGCTGAATATCAAGGTGCGTACAAGGTTACGCAGGGCCTGCTCGATGAATTTGGTGCGCGCCGCGTTATTGATACGCCCATTACCGAATATGGTTTTGCGGGTATAGGCACCGGCGCAGCCATGGGTGGCTTGCGGCCGATCATCGAATTTATGACTTTCAATTTTGCCATGCAGGCAATTGACCACATCATCAACTCTGCCGCGAAGACAAACTATATGTCGGGCGGCCAAATGCGTTGCCCGATCGTTTTTCGCGGTCCAAATGGCGCCGCAGCGCGCGTTGGCGCGCAGCACAGCCAGAATTACGCACCCTGGTATGCCAGCGTACCGGGCTTAATCGTGATTGCGCCATATGACGCTGCTGATGCCAAGGGATTGCTTAAAGCCGCTATACGTTGCGAAGACCCCGTTGTGTTCCTAGAAAATGAGCTGCTTTATGGCCGGACGTACGAAGTTCCAACTGGCGACGATCATGTTTTGCCAATCGGCAAAGCCCGGATCATGCGCGAAGGTAGCGACGTAACGATCGTTAGCTATTCCATTGGTGTTGGGCTTTCACTTGAGGCCGCAGCAAAACTTGCAGAAGAGGGTATCAGCGCCGAGGTCATCGACTTGCGCACTATTCGTCCGTTGGACAAGGCTTCGATATTGGCAAGCCTTGCAAAAACCAACCGCTTGGTGGTGGCTGAAGAAGGCTGGCCTGTATGTTCGGTGGGCAGCGAAATATTGGCGATATGTATGGAGGAAGGGTTCGACGATTTGGACGCACCTGTATTGCGTATCACGAACGAAGATGTCCCAATGCCTTATGCGGCGAACCTTGAAAAAGCGGCGTTGATTAATGCCGACAAGATTGCGGCGGGTGTGCGGAAAACATTGGGCGTTTGATTTCCTGTTATTCCGGCGTTGGATCATCCCCAAGGGCACGTTGCGGGCGTAACATTTTCTGCATTATAGATACCGTCGCTGCCGGTGGGGCCAACCAAATCGCGCCTTTCGCGAACAACCATGGACGCCACTTGACTGATTGTGTGGTCCGTTAGCTTGGTAAATCCGTTCAGGATCATAGGCCTATAATAATATTGCAACTCGACAAACATAAGGCTTCCGCCGGGGGGTGGTGTTATCTGGCGGTTTGCTGGGCCAATGCCGGTGACGCTGGTTGCTGTCGCTTTGGTACCATAATTGGATGTGTAGAAATTTGCGGATCCTGCACAACGTTGCCAACGGATGCGATAACGTGGCTGGTCTTCATTGAAAGCGCTGACCTCTTCAAAGCTGGATAAGATGATGCGCGTATTTCCCCTTATGGTCTGTGCGCCGGTTTTGGGATCGGCATAGCTATGGGTTCCACCAACGCCAATTGGTTCACCCTCACGCATTGCCCCTTCGAATATGTCTTTTATCTGAGCCTCAGAAATCGTCTTGTTGCCATATCGCGTCGTCGAGCCAATACGCGCAGCGCCGTCCGCAGTGTGCAACGTGATTTGGTTCAATTGCATCGTCAGGGATGCATAATTTGCGACTTCTACGCCGCCTATGGTGAGCGTAAGAAAAAAAGGCAGCGATATCGCCAATTCGACCATTGCAAGACCGCTTTGGTCGCGCCGCAAGCGATCAAACTGTGCGGAAAAGATACTGGCCATCGCGTTAAAACCCCGGACAGTTGGTTTGTACAGGTTGGCCCTTAGCGGCCTGTTCCCCATAAGGTTGGTTGGCCAGGATTGAGTTCGACTCCAATTCAACATTTGCCGGCAAACCCATGAACTTTGCGAGAGGAAAGAGGCGGGGATATTTGACTTTGTACTTGATGATGACGACGTCTCTTGCGCCCCCTTGGCCTTTAGACCCACCATCGGCGTCCCATGTCCCGTTTCGGTTTGTATCCCAAAAACTTTCACCTGCATCACAACGAAAATTCGCTGTTGCCGGATCCTCGATGACGCTTTCTGCGCGCGAGGATGCCGCTTCTGAGAATGTCTGATAGTAGCTTCGGCTCGTCGTGATCGTTGCGCCAGGGGCGAGTGCTAGGACGGATTCTTTCACCCGAAGATCAACCGCATCCAGTTGCACTGGATTTGCCGAGCTCTCTAGGGCTGAATTGCGGGCCATAGTCTGCATGGCGCCATTCAGCGTAGCGCGCACAAAATAGCTGTGACCAATGTCCATGGTGCCAAATATCAACAGCATCGCTACCGGAGCGATAAGGCCAAACTCCAAGATAGACGCGCCGCTTTCATGACGGCTAAAACGTCCAAACCATTCGGTGGCGGATGCAATCATTTGGTTATCCGGAGTGCGGATATTTCGGCGGCAATGCCTTTGAAATTGGAAATAAGGCTAGCTACACTTCGGGCCTCAAAAAACTTGCCCGGTGTGGCGCAGGCCCTTAGCCGATCGTTGGTTGCCGAGCCAATATTGCCATAGGAAACGACCCACAGGTTGATGTTTTTGTTTTTGATTGCGGTGCACAATGCCGCTGATCGGGCATCTGTCATGGCCTGAAGTTGGGCTTGAGTTGGCTCAGTCTCGAGTGGCGTCTGACGCCGGTCATACCAGTGAATACCATAAGCCGAGTAGTTGCTTGGCGCGACAACGGTTTCACCATCGGTCATAAAAACCATATGGCGTTCCATGTTGACGTTTGGGGGCGCATTTAGAGCCGCGAATATGCCGGTGGGCGACATGAGGCGCGCACCCCATAACAGGCCTATGTCGTGATATGTGGTTCCCCCGGTCATAAGTGAATCTACATAAGCGTTTAAATCTGCGGGTAGCCAAGTCTTTACCGTTCTGGCCGATGTTGGACAATTGGACACATCTGATCGCGGGAACTCAAGTGTCAACGGGGCAGGCAATGGCTTTTCGGCGTCGATGCGACTGATAAATACATTGTCTAGTGTAGGTGTTGTCGACCTAAATTTGTTTCCAGCAATATCGGTACCAATGAGATATCGCTGCCAGATCGTTTCGGCAAGATATGGTCCCCACTTGGTCGTGACGTCGTTGGTTGGTGCAAGATCGATATTCATATCGAGTGCCGATGCAGGAATGGGATCCCAGTCATTAGTGGGGTCTGCATCTTGGCTACGGAAAGTCTTGCGCTCTTCGATGCATCCTGTCCATGCTAAGTCTGTCAGTGCACCTTCGGTGCCGAGTGGCAGCGAAACGGAGGACGCCCAGGAACCATTCGCCGCTTTCAGTCCGCTGACGTTGAAGGTGACCGGTTTGTAAGTCCAGCCCGCAAAGCTACTTTCCGTGGCCCAAGATATTGGCGTTACAGTCGTTGTTGTGATCCGGGTGTTGGTCTGATTAGTGCTGTTAACCTGCAAAATGCAATCGCCCGTGTCAGCCGGGTTGCTTCTATTCCCAGTGTAAAGATAGCGATAGGTTCGTGTCGCATTTAAGGTATCTCGCTGGTATGTCTTGGTCAGCGAGGAAGCAGGTTCAACGGGCTGGGCTGGTATCTGCGAAATAAGTGTGTTGGCGCCGGTTATCGGGGTGTTGTCGACAGAGGGGGTTGCCCTGCTGTCGCATTCCTCGGCAGTGCTGGGTCTGTAAAACCAACCATATCTGATACCGTTCTGCGTAACATTAGCGGATGTGTGAACCCATCCGGTGTCGCGGGGGTTCGTAACGACTACACTTATCGGTGTCGGAAAACTTTCGGTGCCATACACTATCGTCTTTGCCGAAGTTGTGACGAAGGATGCTTCGCGCGACTGATATGTCCACTGATCGGCTAAATAGCTTTGTGGCAAAAGCCGTCCGACATTCACATTCATCGCATAAGGTACAAAGCCGAACCGAAGTTGGACGTTAGGCGAGTTTGTGTTCACAGGATCTGAAGTTTCTCGGCACTCAGCGGGCGTAATGTTTACGATATTCTGCTTAGCCAGCTCCTCGTAAAAGCATTTGACCGCCCGGCGAAGACCGGAAATTTTCGACTCAGCTGACCCCTCAGCCGGTTCGCCCATGGATCCCGTAGTATCCAGCACGAACATCACGTCGGTATTGGGTATCCGCAATTCCGCCTGACAACTGACTGAAACCGTTTTTGAACTTTGGCCCAGTACCTGCATTAGCACCATAGGCACGGTCACTGAGGCGGTGCCTACAACGTTACCACCTGTCTCTGTATACCCACGTGTCAAACCAGTTGAGCCATAAGCGCCACTTTCGAAATTCTGGTCGAACATGCGTGTGGCTCTCGCATTCGCGGCATTATTGTTGGCAGCCCATGTACCAACGCCCATCGTTTTGCGACCAATCAAGGCGCCGGCGTCACAAGCGCCTTGCAACCGCGCTTGAGTGAGATAGATGCGGCTCATGTCTACAGCGCCGCCCACAAGTCCGATCGCAGGGACAATCGCTGCGGCAAAAATGGCAATGATATTGCCGTGCTGGTTGCCAGCAAGTCGCGACATAATCCCCAATGCATGGGAGGCATCGAAATTGTTGGTCACAGCGATCGTCTCCAAGAGCCCACATGGGATTTGTGAAGGCTTATATACCCACGTTGGTTTCTTGATGTTGAATGCAAATGGTTTTTACTGTATTAACAATGACTTCACGATACATGAAGTTACACACGCATGACGGATTCTAATTTGGACATCGCGCCGCCAACCCGTTTGGCGATTACTTATGCGCCGGCGCATATCCAGCCGGCTTTTACGTTCATGCTTCAGTTGGACATGCGCTTTGCCGATATCCTGCGCAAGGCGAGGGAGCCTATGATCGCGCAAATCAAGATGGCGTGGTGGCGCGACGCTTTTGCCAAAGCGCCACATCTCAGGCCAACGGGTGAGCCTTTATTGCACGCGCTTAATGAGACTGATGGTTATGTTCCGCTTTCTGCGCTGGAGGCACTGGCGTCGTCTTGGGAGATTTTGTTGGGCAGCGATGAATGGACCCATGATCTAACGGCCAAGCATGCGCAGTTGCGTTCAGAAGCAATATACCAAAGCTACGCCCATTGGGTGGGCAGTGCGCAGGACATGCGGCCTATCGGGCAGATTTGGGCTATTGCAGCTTTGCGGCAGGCTTTTCCGTCGCGTGTGCCGGACTGCGTCGTTGCACCGCAATCTGATTTACCCAAGGCGCGAGCATTACGGCCTTTGTCGATACTGACAATGTCTGTGCGGACTGCATCGGGGCCTCGATTGGTGTGGTATGCTTTAACGGGGCTATAGAAACACGCCCTTTGAAAGGGCAGCATTTAGGGAGGCAAATGCAATGCAGCGGGCGTTTATAGGCGGTGTGGCGGCATTGTTGATGGTCGGGGCGGGGCTGTTGTTTTGGCAGACTGCCGCATATCAGGAAACCGTCATTCCCGCACCGCCGCCGCCAACTGCAATTTCGGATGCCCTTCCCGAAGCTGCCTCAAACGCACCAGCCTTTGGCCCCGCGCCGCCCACACCGCCTGAGGCGCCGAAGGCCAGCCGCGAAGAATTGCGCTTCAATCGCTATGATCGCAACAGAGATGAGCTGGTTTCACGGCTTGAGATGATGGGCAGCCGAACCAAGGCGTTTCAGGCGCTGGATACCGATGGCAACAATCTGCTGACGTTTGAAGAATGGGCGGCGGCGACCGGGCAACGCTTTGCCGGCGCGGATAGAAATAAGGACCAGTTACTGACCCGTAAGGAGTTTGCCCAAACGCGCCCTAAGTTGGTCGCCAAACCGGGGTGCCGTTGTTAAGCGATAATGACGCTAAGCCGCTATGGCTTGCCCTGCCATCCACGCGTTTAAGTCGGCCCGCGCCCTGCCAGTCATCGCCGCTTTGCGGGACTTCTTGTGCACTTTATCCTCGAGCGGGGCGAACAAGCCGAAGTTAATGTTCATGGGCTGATAATCATCGGCCATGGCATCCCCGGTGATATGGCCAAGCAAGGCGCCGAGTGCCGTCGTGGAAGGCGGCGCAGTGACCGTGCGACCAGCAAGTTCGGCGGCAGTCATGATGCCTGCCATAAGGCCGACGGCGCTGCTTTCCACATAGCCCTCGCAGCCCGTGATCTGCCCCGCAAAACGAATATGCGGCGCAGATTTCAGCCGCAACTGGCGATCAAGCAAGATAGGCGACCGGATGAAGGTATTGCGATGCAAGCCGCCAAGCCGCGCGAATTCAGCATTTTGAAGGCCGGGTATCGTACGCAGAAGCGCAACCTGCGCAGCATGTTTCATCTTCGTTTGAAAGCCGACCATGTTCCACAGCGTGCCTTGCTTATTGTCCTGCCGCAATTGCACGACCGCATGGGCCCAGCGGCCTGTTCTCGGATTATCCAGTCCCACGGGTTTCATGGGACCAAAGCGCAATGTGTCCAACCCGCGTGATGCCATAACCTCAATAGGCATACAGCCTTCGAAATAGGGCGTATTCGTCTCCCATTCCTTGAATTCGGCTTTGTCAGAATCGAGTAAGCCTTGGTGAAAGGCGCGATATTGTGC
The DNA here is from genome assembly GCA_002278855.1 of Sphingomonadales bacterium 28-55-16. Taxonomy (GTDB): domain Bacteria; phylum Pseudomonadota; class Alphaproteobacteria; order Sphingomonadales; family Sphingomonadaceae; genus Sphingorhabdus_B. The sequence continues at coordinate 206,276 of NCGG01000003.1, read as the reverse complement.
CTCGTCCATGGGGCAGTTGATATAGTCCTTGCCTTCGCCCTTGTCCCAGCGGGATGCGTACCAAGCGATGTCCATGTCGATACTGTCATGATACACAATTGGCGCAATCGCATCGAAAAAGGCCAGGCGGTCTTCGCCCGTTTTGGCCATGATGCTTTCCGCAAGATTTGTTGCGGTCAGCGGACCCGTGGCGATTATGACGGGGCGGTCCGTTGGAATAACGTCAACCCGTTCGCGCACAATTTCAATATTATCATTATTTTCAAGATGTTTGGTTACAGTTTCTGAGAAAACATCTCGATCTACAGCCAGCGCAGAACCCGCAGGAACCTTAGCGACCTCAGCCGCCTGCATGATCAGCGAGCCCAAGTCGCGCATTTCCTGATGCAGAAGTCCAACCGCGTTGTTTTCGGCATCGTCCGAACGGAAGCTGTTGGAACATACCAGTTCAGCCAGGCCCTCGGTTTGGTGGGCTGGGGACATTTCCCCTGTTCCACGCATTTCTGACAGTTTTACGCGCACGCCGCGCTGGGCGAGTTGCCATGCTGCTTCACAGCCAGCAAGGCCGCCACCGATAATCTGGACATCAAAAGATTTGCTCATTCTGCGCGGCTATCAAATATCTTTGGCGCTGCACAGGCAAAAGCGCCTAGATGGGATATGGGATTTACACTTAACTGCTCTGAAGACGGCACGATCTTGCGGCCAACGCTGGTTCCGCCGTCACCTGATGCGCATAAATACAGCAAGGGACACGCGATGGTTTGGAGCGGGCCAGCTTTGCGGACAGGCGCGTCGCGTCTATCGGCCCAAGCGGCGTTGGCTGTGGGGGCAGGGGTGGTCACCATCGTTGGCGAGAAGGTCGCGCTGGCGGAACATGCTGCCCATGTTACGGCGATCATGCTGCGCGAAACCGACCCCGATTTCGACTTTATCGACGGTCGTGTATCTGGCTTTGCTATCGGTCCGGGGGCAGGCATTGGGGTGCAGAAAGCTGTGCTCAAAGTGCTTGAGTGCCGTGTTCCTTCGGTGTTGGACGCCGACGCATTGACCGCGTTTGAAAGCGCACCTGATATTCTCTTCGCGGCAGTAAATTTGACTGACGTCATGACACCCCATTTGGGTGAGTTTCAGCGTATTTTTCCGGATATTGATGTGAAGGACCGCCAAAGTGCCGCGCGGCGTGCAGCGGAAAGGGCGCAATGCGTCGTCCTCCTCAAAGGCGCAGAGACATGGATCGCTGCGCCCGATGGCCGCATTTTGGTGAACCGCCGCGCGTCGCCTTGGCTGGCGACAGCCGGGTCGGGTGATGTCCTGACGGGGTTGATATGCGGATTATTGGCGCAGGGTGTGCCCGCCTTTGACGCGGCGGCTATCGCGGCTTGGCTGCATGGCGACATCGGCGTGCGCGCAGGACCTGGGCTGACAGCAGACGGGATGATAGGGTATATTCCACTTGTCTTGCGTAGCTGTTTGAACGATGCTCCAGAGCATGTCACAGGATCTCGCACATAAACGTCCCTATTTGCTCGCCAGTTTGTTTGCGGGGATAAGCTTTCCGGCAACATGGCTGTTCCTGCCACTAGATGGCGGGTTGATCGCAGTGCTTTGGAAAATGGCGGCGGTAGGCTTTCTCGTGCCCTTTGCCTTGCGCCGCCACCATAAAGGCGAATTTGTCGCTCTGGCGCTCATGCTTGCATTTTATACTCTGGGTGACGGGCTGATTGAACTCAGCATGGTGGCTGGCGCGCTTGCCTTTGCCGTTGGCCATCTCGTCGCCATATTTATCTATTTTCGCCATCGGCGGGTCAAGCCGGTGTTCAGCCAGAAATTATGGGCTGTTACAATTCTACTGGCCACGCCGGTGATCGCATTTTTCCTTCCGCCCACGCGCGTCGAGGGCATCCAGGTCGCGGCGTATAGCGTTATCCTAGCGACCATGGCTGCGATGGCATGGAGCAGCAATTTTCCCCGCTACCGCGTTGGGTTCGGGGCGATTTTGTTTGTTATTTCGGACCTGTTGATCTTTGCGGAGCTTGGTCCTCTGGCAGAATCCGAAATGACCGGGATTGCGATCTGGTATCTCTATTATTTCGGCGTGCTGATGATTGCCGTCGGTATCGCGCAAACATTGGTCAAACGCGGCCATTTTGCTGATGGCGAAGAACGCGACTAAATTGTGCTAAGGATGACGCAAAATATGCGTCACCATCGTTTTTACGCAACAGTGATTACCGTCCGGCGCGTGCTTTCCAGGCGGTGAGTTGCACGGGAACCAGATCAACCATGTCTTGCATGACGAGCGAAATGTCGATCAAGTGAAGCCCCCAATCCTTCGCGACAAATGCGCCAAAGCGGACATCGCCGCCGACATCGTCAATGCGTGGATCCACCGGATCCGCGTTAATGCGGACTGACAGGACATTTGCGCCGTTCACCGTCACGCATTGTGCAGAATATAGCCCGGGTACCGCAACGCTGGCTGTGGTGATGCGCGCATTGTCTTTGGTCCAGCTCGGGCTGGCTGCGACAAGGTCGCCGATACCAGCACCGGCGGGAAAGCGTGCATTCAGTGTCGTCATGCCGCCGGCAAGTGCTGCTGGATTAGCGCAAACTGTTTCCTGTTCCATGTCTGGCACGCGGCCGAAACGGCTGTTTACAGGTGGCGGCGCGGTTTCGCGAAAGCTTGTCCAAGCGATTACACAATTGGTTTGTCCCGCACTTCGGCAGACGGGAGTCTTTTTGAAATCACCGCCTTGATCCTTGCCTTTTGGCACAGCTACATTGGTGCCCGCGAGCATTGCCGATAGCATCTTTGACGCTACAGGTTTTCCTTCAATTTCCTCTGCAATGAGGCGCTTGAGCAAACCTGACCCTTGCGAATGGCCAACAAGGACGAATGGACGTCCTTTATTATCGGCCGCCAGATATTGCCGCCAAGCGTCGCGCACATCATTATAACGCAATTCCGGATCCATCGGGATGGGGTTGCCTGTGATGTTCGAACGCAACCAACTTAACGTCGACTGGCGATAGATGGGCGCAAAGGTCCGGCACACTGTACCAAAACGTGCAAATTGTGCCTCAACCACGCGGTATTCTTCGTCATTCGGGATCATGTCGCTATTGCCGCCTGCGTCATAGGACAAGGTCGGATAGACATAAAAGCAATCCGCTTCCGGAGCTTTGGATCGCGCTACAGCCCGAACGGTGCGCGATCCGTCAGGTGCAATGTCGGTGACGCTTAGGCTTGGCGTGCTGCATGCGTCACGACGGTCGGGACGGCACAACCAATTTTGCTCAAGCGCATAATCATTCGGCGAAGCCACGGGAGCGGCAGGCGCGCTTTGGGCAGCTGCCGCAAGGACGGCGGCAATCACGCTCGCGGTAGTCATACGGGTTCGTTTCCTTCCGGTGCAGTGACATCAGCGGGTGTAGCCGCACCTTCGTCGGCATCTTCATCGCTTTCGTCAATCTTTGCCGCGCCAACGACATGTTCATTGTCACCCACATTGAACAGGCGCACGCCAGCGGTTCCGCGTCCAAGAACGCGCAGGCTCTCGAGTGGCATACGGATAAGTTTTGCCTGATCGGTCACGAGCATCAGCTGGTCGCCCTTTGTAGCAGGGAAGCTTGCGACAACAGGGCCGTTGCGTTCGATATTGTCGATATTGGTGATACCTTGTCCACCACGTCCCGTACGGCGATAGCCATATGCAGATGACAATTTGCCATAACCATTGGCGCAGACAGTCAGGATGAACTGCTCATGCTCCGCCAATTCGGCGATGCGTTCGGCGGTCATCGTTGGCTCGCCTTCCTTTTCAGGCTTCCAAGGGGCAAAGCGCAGATAATCCTCACGCTCTTCGCCCGAAGTGCCAACGCGTTTCAGAATGGAGAGTGAAATAACTTCGTCGTCCTTGCCAAGCTTCATGGCCCGAACGCCCGTCGATGCTCGGCTTTGGAATTCACGAATGTCGTCCGCGGCAAAGCGGATGGCCTTGCCGTTACGGCTTGCAAGAAGGACGTCGTCGTCGGCGCTCAGCAGCTCAACGCCAATCAACTTGTCATCGGCATCCTCGCCTTCGAACTTCATCGCGATTTTGCCGTTGCTTGGCACATTGGCAAACGCGTCCATGCTGTTTCGGCGCGCGTAGCCCTTAGCAGTTGCAAAAACGACGCTGAGGCCACCCCATTCCGCTTCATCCTCGGGCAGGGTTAAAACGTTGGAAATGACCTCGCCTTCGCCAAGCGGCAAAAGGTTAACCATGGGCCGTCCGCGTGTCGTCGGTCCACCTTCCGGAAGCTTCCAAACCTTAAGGCGATACACCTTACCAATGTTGGAGAAGAACAGAACCGGCGTATGCGTGCTCGTCACGAACAATTCGGTGACGGCATCTTCTTCCTTGGTCGCCATACCGGCGCGGCCTTTACCGCCACGGTTTTGCGCACGGAACGTCGCCAAAGCGGTGCGCTTAATGTATCCGCCATGGGTGACCGTAACGACCATTTCCTCACGCTCCATGAGGTCTTCGTCGTCCAAACCATCCCAGCTAGCAGTGATTTCGCACAAGCGCGGGGTCGAGAATTCCGCATCAATAGCGACAAGCTCGTCGCGAAGCACGGCGTATAGCTTTACGCGGTCGCCCAGAATGGCAAGAAATTCTGATATGCTTTCCGCAAGTCCTTGAAGTTCTTTTCCAATTTCATCGCGGCCAAGCGCGGTTAAGCGATGCAAACGCAGTTCAAGGATCGCCCGGACTTGAAGTTCGGATAATTGGTAACTGTCGCCGGTAATCTCGGTTTCAACCGCTTCGACCAATTTGATGTAGGACGCGATTTCGGCAATCGGCCACTTGCGTGCAATTAACGCAGCGCGCGCTTCTGCAGGGCTGGCAGAACCGCGAATGATCCGGACGACTTCGTCCAAATTGGTCACGGCAACGACAAGGCCAAGCAACAAATGCGCGCGTTCGCGGGCCTTGTTCAATTCAAACTTGGTGCGGCGGGTGATGACTTCTTCGCGGAATCGAATGAAGGATTCGATGATGTCGCGTAGGTTCAAAACTTCTGGCCGACCGCCACGAATGGCGAGCATATTGGCTGGAAAGCTGGATTGCGCCTGTGTGTGGCGCCACAATTGGTTGAGGACAACGTCTGTGGTCGCGTCACGCTTCAGATCGATAACAATGCGCACGCCCTTGCGGCTCGATTCATCGCGGATGTCGGAAACACCCTCAATGCGTTTGTCTTTTGCGGCTTCCGCGATTTTCTCGACAAGGCCGGACTTGCCAACCTGAAACGGAATGCTGGTCAGGACGATAGAGCGGCGGTCGCCTTTTCCTTCTTCGATTTCATGCCGCGCGCGCTGCATGATGGATCCCTTGCCCTCACGATAGGCCGCGCGTGCGCCGCCGGTTCCAAGGATGAGTGGGCCTGTTGGAAAATCGGGGGCAGGGACGATTTCAATGAGTTCGTCGATGGTGATGGCAGGATTGTCGATATAAGCCAAGCAAGCCTTGATCACTTCACCCAGATTGTGCGGCGGGATGTTGGTCGCCATGCCGACGGCGATACCGCCCGCGCCATTGACCAACAGGTTAGGGAAACGGGCAGGCAGAACCTGGGGCTCTTCACGGCTACCGTCATAATTTGGCTGGAAATCGACGGTGTCCTTGTCGAGATCGTCCAATAGCGCGTTAGCGACCTTGTTCAGGCGCGCTTCGGTATAGCGCATGGATGCTGGCGGATCAGGGTCCATCGAGCCAAAGTTCCCCTGACCATCGATCAAAGGCACGCGCATGGACCAATCTTGGGTCATACGGGCAAGTGCGTCGTAAATCGCGCTATCGCCGTGCGGGTGATAATTGCCCATGACGTCGCCGACGATCTTCGCCGATTTGCGATATGGCCGTCCAGCGACAAAGCCACCTTCCTGGCTGGCGAACAAGATGCGGCGGTGGACTGGCTTTAAACCATCGCGGACATCGGGCAAGGCCCGGGACACAATGACCGACATCGCATAATCGAGATAACTCGACTTCATTTCGTCGACAATGTCGACGGGCGAAATATCGGATGGGTCCATTGTCACTATGTCGTCGCTCACGGCGCGAAAATCCTTATATTTTTTGGGTCTGGCGACCGTATACGCCTATCGCCCAAATGGCCACATGCGACTGCCGCATTCGCGGTGTTTTCACCAGCTTATCCACAGATTCACGCTATGGCGGCCGTCAGGGCGCGATAGGGGTGCCATCATAAGCAAAAATCTGTCCGCTTTGCTCTGGTTTAAGCTGCCGCAGCACGCCGAGCAAGTTTTCGGCTGCGCGGGCCGGGGTGAAGCGTTCATGGGCTGGATTGCCCTTGAATGGAGCGCTGAGTGCTGTTTCCACGGTGCCAGGGTGCAGGCCAACAATGACCGACTGCGGATTTTTACGCTGCCATTCAATGGCGATGTTCCGGATGAACATGTTGAGTGCCGATTTCGATGCACGATAGCTGTGCCATCCACCAAGCCGATTGTCGGAAATGCTGCCCACCCGCGCCGATAAGGCAGCAAAACAAATTGGCTCATTCTTGGCCATCATCGGCAGAAAATGCTTGGCGACAAGCGCGGGGCCGACGGCGTTCACGCGATAGTTTTGTATCATCCAATCGGAGGCAAGTTCACGCAGGCTTTTTTCCGGCCCCTGACTGCGGGCATGCAGCAAGCCAGTGGCGACGATCACCAACTGAACGGGCGGCTGCGTGTCCGCCAAAGATGTGGCAGCCGCCGCAATGCTCGCTTCATCCAGAATATCAATGGGCAGATCGCTATCCCGGTGGAGGCGCATGACGTTTGTACATCTCGGGTCAGCGTCCAATGCATCTGCAAGTGCAGCGCCGATGCCGCCACGGGCACCAATTATCACTGCACTTCGATCAACCACTTGTTTTTTGCTCCAGTTTGTTCAACGGCAATTCATGCAGTGGCGCTATGGCAATTGCACAGAAGATGGCAAGGTTCTATACGCCAAATCATTAGGTGGCCACGGCCAAAATTACTATCGCGGAGAGTTACATGAAACTGGTTTCAAAATTTGCCTTAGCCCTTTCGTTGGTCGCGGTATCCGCAGCACCAGCGGCGTTTGCGCAGTCCGATGAAAAACCTAAAAAGGAAAAAAAGGGTAAGGAAGTCGCGCCTGCTGCGCCGAAGCGGAATTATTCTAAGCCATTTATTGCGGCATATATGCCAGTTGCGAACATGCTGAACAAAACCAAGGATGCCGCCGCAGCCAAGGCTGCATTTCCGACCGTTGTTGCTGCGATCGGCAATGACGATGACCGGTTTGAAGCAGGGATATTAGCGATCAACATCGGCGCGCCGTTGAAAGATTTGGCGTTTCAGGAGCAGGGCATTGACCTGCTGATCGGATCAGCAACTACGCCCGCCGATTTGAAGCGGGAATACACCTTCCGCAAGGGCGGCATTTGTTATGACGGCAAGCGGTTTGCCGACGCCGAAAAATATATGATCGAAGCATATAATCTGGGGCATCGGGCGAATAACATCGAGTACCTAATCTCGAACGCAATGTCGCAACAGAATAAGGACGCGGATGCGATTGCATGGATTGCCAAAGCGATTGAGTCGAGCAAAGCTGCCGGTCCTGTGAATAAGGCCTATGTCGTGCGCGCGGCGAGCCTCTCCGCGAAAACTAAGAATTATGCGGGCGCTGCTAATTTCTACAAAGAGTTGGTCATTGCCGAGAATAACCCGGATTACTGGCATGACGCCCTGGCTTTTTTTGACCGCTCGCGGGAATTTACGCCGGAAGAAACGCTTGATGTCATGCGGCTAATGCGCGCAACAAACGGCCTGCGTTTCCAGCAGGAATATGCGGCATATCTTGATAGCTTGAGCTATGTCGGTGTGCGCTACCCCGCAGAGGCGGTATCCGTGTTAGAGGAAGGCTTCGCCAAGGGCGTTATATCGCGCAACAACGTCACATTTGGCGAGCGATATAATGAAGCGAAAGCAAGGCTCGCGGAAGATACGCGGACCTTGGCAGGGACCATAGCCCCTGCAAAAGCCAGCCCAAAGGGTATGTTGTCGTCGCTGACGGCGGATTCGTTTTTCTCACACAAGGATTACAAGACCGCGAAGGAATTGTATGAATCCGCGTTGAGCAAGGCGCCCGTGCTCGATAAGGATGGTGGTGACCAGACTGATCGCACGCGCTTCCGCCTGGCCATGTCCAAAGTGATGTTGGGTGACTATGCGGGCGCGAAAGCCGACTTTGCCATGATCAATAATGCTAACCGCAAGGCAATTGCCGAATATTGGAACATGTATATCGATCATCTGACGAAGCCTGCTGCTGCGCCTGCCGCAGCCGCGCCTTCGACCTGATTTAGAATATAGAAATGAAAAAGGGCCTGAGCAATCGGGCCCTTTTTTATGCCTGAGGAATAGGAACGCCGGGCTCGTCTTTGGCGGTACGGATCGTCAACGATGTTTTGACGCTGCTCACATTGGGCGCGGATGTCAGTTTCGATGTGAGAAATTCCTGAAACGATTGAAGATCGCGGGCTACAATTTTCAAGATAAAATCAATTTCGCCGTTGAGCATGTGGCATTCGCGCACATCGGGCAGGGCCCTGACATGCTCCTCAAATGCCTTCAAATCCTCCTCAGCCTGACTTTTGAGGCTAACCATTGCAAACACGGTGATGGTATAGCCCAAAGCACCTGCATCGACGTCGGCATGGTAGGATTTGATTGTACCCGATTGCTCCAGCGCGCGCATCCTGCGGAGGCAGGGCGGCGCCGTAAGGCCAACCTTTGTGGCAAGCTCCACATTGGTGATGCGACCGTTCGCCTGTAATTCAGCCAAAAGCTTCATATCTATCGCATCAAGGTTCATATTGGCCATAATTTCGTTATTTCCGTTTCTATTATGCCCCATGCTTATAATATAATTATATTGGATTGCAATTGTCTGATAGTATTTGGGTCCGAAATTGATGCTTTCGCGTTGTCGATAGCGGATTGTCGCGGCCGTGTTCAGGTGAAGCATCTGTATTCGGAAAGGCGCACATTGCCCGTGGCGTATTTTGAGGGCGCTACTTAAGCTTTTTGCGATTATCTTTTGTTGGAATTCTGACCCATTTGGGCGGCCTTGAAGCGGGCTTAAGCAATCTTTCCAACCGTAACGAAGCATGGCTGTCCACCATCAGATTGCAGCCGAATCCAAATTCGCTAATCAAATTACGTCATTTAGGTAAGATAAAGGCTTGCCTATTCTGCCAAAGTTCGGCTATCGGCGCGCAGGTAGTTGGCGAGCCGGTCAGGGCCTGTAGCTCAGTTGGTTAGAGCTGGCCGCTCATAACGGCTAGACCAGTGATCCCATGTCGGGGAGTAGCGCAGCCTGGTAGCGCATCTGGTTTGGGACCAGAGGGTCGCAGGTTCGAATCCTGTCTCCCCGACCATTTCTTTCCATGAGTCCGTCGCAGTTTGAACGGTCGACGCCACCGTCGGAATTTCCATGCAAGCTGATGGTATTCACCGAGCGGCGCTGCCCCTTGCAGTTTACTAACCTTATTTCCGGTCTGGAATGCCGCACGAAACCAAAAGGGCATTGCTCTGGTCGTAAACGGCTGTCGGTCTATTGCAGGGCACTTTGACCCCGCTTAGCCTCTACCCGACGAAGGCGCGTTCAAGGACATATGTACCGGGTTTTGATTGAGCACCCTCAACGAAACCCAACGCTTCAAGCTGCGCGCCTGTTTCCTTGATCATGGCCATGCTGCCGCACAGCATGACACGGTCTGTGGCGGGATCTAACGGATAGTCCCCGGACGCAATGCGATCAGTAATGCGTCGATTTTCCTGTGTCCAAGTGGGGCATTTCGTCACGGACTGATCATAGGTCAGCTGCAGCTTTGCCTCATCTGCAACCAAGGGATCGCTCGCCAATTTGCTTTCAAGCAGCGCGCGATAGGCCAAATCTTCTACTTGGCGCACCGTATGCTGAACGGTGATATGTTCGAAGCGCTGGTACACTTCAGGATCGCGGATGATAGACATCCACGGCGCAAGGCCCGTTCCGGTCCCAATCATATGCAAGCGCTTACCCGGGACCAGAGCATCCATCGTCAATGTACCCGTCGGCTTTGCCCCCAATAATATCTCATCGCCGGGTTTGATTTTATATAATTGGCTCGTCAGCGGGCCATCGGGGATGATGATGCTCAAAAATTCGAGCGACTCTTCCCAAAAGGGCGACACGATTGAATAGGCGCGCAAAAGTGGTTTGCCGTTGACCATAAGGCCAAGCATTACAAATTGACCGCTGACAAAGCGGAGAGAAGTTGGCCGCTCGACGGAAAACGAAAACAACCCCGCGTTCCAGTGCTGGGTGGTCAAAACTTTAACTGTATTAAACGCCATGATATCCGATCCAAAATTGGGCGCCATTTGCACGCTGGAAGGCCCTTTGCACAATAAGCAATTCTTTCCCACGAAAAAGACAGCCTTCGTTCGCGATAACATGACAACCGCATCGACTGCGTAAGGATAAGCGCCCAAAAATAATGGCTGGGCTCACTTGAAGTCGCCCTTGCTGAAGCCCTGTTTAACCTGGCCTCATTAGGCACACGGCCTTTGGCCTAAGGGGGGGGGCGGTGGATATGCGATCAATATTGCCATCCCATTTTCCTGGAAATGGCATGCCCGCAAATGACGCCGCCCGCACAGTCGCTGCCGCAGTTATAGCAGTCCGCACGATGATATTGCGATAACCCCTTTCATACGAAAGGGGCTGCGGGAACAATAAGGCGGCTTGCCCGTTATTATTCCGGACACATCGCCTGCGAATCCTCCCGTTTTTAGCCCGGTGTGTCCAACTATTCTTCGGTCACAGCGATATGCAGGATGGATCCCAATTTTGCGGTCGGTCCATCCAGGCGCGCTTACGCTGCCTGCGCGCTGACGGTTGCGTTGCGGGTAATACCGTTCACGAATTGGTCAGTGCACGCATCCCAGCAAAAGGTCGCGCCGTAACGAGCTGCATCCTGCCGGTTCAGCATAAGCGCTGCTTCAATGGCGCGCGTCAAATCGGGGTTTAGGCAACCTACTGGCTTCTGTAACACACCGCTGGGACCGAGGCCTTCGGTGCCAATGATATCCAGCGGTCCGTGGACAGGATAGCCCGCCACCGGCGTTCCGCAGGCTAGGGCTTCCAATATTACGAGACCAAATGTGTCTGTCTTGCTTGGAAAAACAAAAACGTCGGCAGACGCATAGATGCTGGCGAGTTCTTCGCCTTGGCGGGTTCCCAGGAAAACGGCGTCAGGAAATTGTGCCTCAAGCGCCGCACGGGCAGGGCCATCGCCTACGACAACCTTGGTTCCGGGCACATCGGCGCTCAAAAATGCTTCTAGATTTTTTTCAACTGCAACGCGGCCGACCGACAATAATATCGGTTTTGCAAGGTCTTGCAGTGCCGGATGCTGGGCCTGTTTTGGATGAAAGAGCCCATGGTCAATGCCGCGTGACCACAATTGCGTCGGCTGTATGCCGCGGCTTTCAAGCTCATCACGGAGACTTTGTGTGGCCGTGAGGACTACGCGTGAACCGTTGTGAAATTTACGCATGATTGGCCAAATGAAATCAGGCGACAGACCCGTGCGCGCAGCTACATATTCCGGAAACCGGGTATGAAACGCTGTGGTGAAGGGCACATTATGTTTCAGACACCAGGCCCGTGCGCTCCATCCGATCGGACCTTCAGTCGATATATGGACAAGGTCGGGCTTGAATGTGCCCAATATCTTGCGCAGCCGGAAACGCGGGGCGAGGGCCAAGCGTATCTCTGGATAGCCAGGACAAGCAATGGTGGTGAAACGGTCGGGTGCTATAACTTCAACGTCATGGCCGCGTGATTTCAAGCGACCGATCGTTTCGGTCAAGGTGCGCACGACACCATTGACCTGCGGCGCCCAAGCGTCTGTGGCAATGGCCAGCCTCATGCTGCGACCTTGGCATGCTTTTCTGCGCGATCACGCACATGAGCGGCCCAATCGATGATGGACATTGTCCCATCTTTTGCCTCGGTGAGCGCGGTGCAGCTTTCAACCCAGTCACCGTCATTATAATATGTTATGGTGTCGAACTGTCGTATTTCTGCACAGTGGATATGGCCGCAAACTACGCCCTGTACCCCACGTTGCAACGCTTCGCGTGCAACAACTTCTTCATATTTACCAATATATTGAACTGCGTTCTTAACACGTTTTTTTAGGTAAGAAGACAGCGACCAATATGGCATGTTAAGCCTACGCCGAACGGCGTTGAGCGCGATGTTGGCTTTCAGCAGTAAAGTATATGCCTGATCCCCTAAAAACGCGAGCCAGCGGGCATAGAGAACAATACCATCAAAGGCATCACCGTGGGTGACAAGCAAGGATTTGCCATCGGCTGTGGTGTGGATGGCCTCCAACTGCACTTCAATGCCGCCAAAACTTAGGCCGGCATAATCGCGGAACATTTCGTCATGGTTGCCGGGGATGTAAATTACGCGCGTACCGCGATGCGCCATTTTCAAAAGCCGCCGGATGACTTCATTATGTTGGTCTGGCCAATACCAGCCCTTTCGCAGGCGCCAACCATCCACAATATCACCGACGAGATACAGTGTTTCGCATTCAATCGCGTGCAAAAAGTCACTCAGCAAACCAGCCTGGCAACCCGCCGTGCCAAGGTGAATGTCTGATATCCAGACCGTACGGAACTTCATCTTCGGCTGATAGCTTCGGGGTTCGGGTTTATCGAACCATGTTGGAAGCTTCGGTGTGACTATGTCCCGCTCTATAAGCTGGTTACTGCCAACATCTGTACCACTAAATAATGTGTCCGCCATCTGCCTATACCCCCTACCAGATGTATGCGGCCTAGCCGACGGATGGGTCAGGTAGGTGGCAAAACGATGACAGTTTTCTTTCCATCGCTTATGCCACCTACCGTTTTATTTAAGTGCAGCGACCTCCGCATCGGGAAGAGTTAGGCCCATGGCTTGTGCAAGTGTTGGCGCGATAGCACGCATGTCAATTTCGCCGAGATTGCGGCCCTTAGGCACCCCTTTGCCCATGATCATGAAGCTTGAAAGCATCGACCGATCCATGGGGAAATAGCCGTGCATACCGTTGCTGCCGGAAGGACTAATCAAAGGTGCGCTTCCACCCTTAAATCCGCCCGCATAAGCGTTAGGTGCGAATCCGACGTAGAAACTTGCATCTGGATTACCACCCATCTGGGCAACCTGAGCTGCCGTCGCGATGTCGGATATGCGGTTTTTCGGGTCAGCCTTCAGTTCGGCCAAAAGCTTGGCAACGCGCGCAACCAAAGCCGGATCAGATGGCCGCTTCAAAATAACAGCCGATGACCCGCCGGAGTTCCAAGGGCTGGCCTCCCAATTTTTGATTTTGCCGCTGGCATCAATCTCGATCAAACCTGCATCAATGAAGGCGCGATACAAATTGACTTCAGTATCAACTTTGGAAAAACCATGGTCAGACACAACGGCAATGACGCTGTCTGGATGTGCCAGCATCTGTGCAGCGATAATTTTACCAACAACTGCGTCAATCCGAGACAGAACCGCATGCGCGGCTGATGTGTCAGGACCCTTTTCATGCTGTTCATGGTCAAGGGCAGTTAAGTAGACGGTCGTAAAATAGGGCTTTTCGCGCGCAATGAGCGCAGCAGCAAACTGGCCACGGGTTTCATCGCCTTGAATGCTTTCATCGATACCCGGCGCATATGTTCCCAGGCTGGCTTCCAAAGACTCAATCAATCCTGGCGTTGCCAATGCCTTGACGAGCTTGGCGTCGTCATTGTGGCCCGTACGCCAGATTTGCGGGATATTCCATGTGATGGCTCTGGCCCCGACGCTGACTGGCCAATGGACATTTGCTGTCGTCAGCTTTGCCTTGGCGGCAACATCCCAAAGCGTTGGAACTTTAAAATCGCTGGCAAACCAAAACCACCCGCCTTGATTGATTTGCAGCGGATCAAAGCTGTTATTGCCCACGATACCATGTCGTGAAGGGCTTGCGCCAGTGAGCAGCGTTGCGTGGCTTGGATAGGTAATAGTCGGCAATATACCGCGCACTGCCGCAGCATAGCTTCCCTCGGCTACAAACCTTTTTAGGTTGGGAGCGTCAATCCCCCGCTGCTCTGCTTGAATGATATCTGCGGGCTGCAAGCCGTCGATCGAAATCAGCAGCACTGGCTCAGCCAAGGCTGCTGACGGCAGCGCACTCGCAAGGAGCGCGCTGCCGATCAGCAAAGCAGACTTCATCAGAAGCCGGCCTTCAACGTTACAAAGAACTGCTGGGGCGAGCCAGCGAGCAACGTCTGGTTATCACCACTATTGCCGAAACCATTCGAACCGATGGTCGACACATATTGCTTATCGAGCAAGTTAACGGCGTTCAACTGGAGTTCCAGTGGCGTACGCAGTCCCGCATCAAAGCGATAGCCCAATGTTGCATCGAACAGAACCCGTGCAGGCACGGATTGATCATTGAGATAGGTGAAGTAACGCTTGCTCATATAATTGGCACCGATGCGTCCGAAGATCGTATCACTGTCATAGGCAAATTCGCCGCGCAGCAGATGCTTTGGCGTATCGACAACTTCCTTGCCCTTAATGGCGATTGTTGCCGTTGGCGTGATGACGTTGTCCTCATAGGTCGCGCCCGTGTAGCTGTATGACGCGAACAAGGTCATGCCGCCACCGAGGCGAACGTCGCCGGCTGCTTCAAAACCAACCGACCGGGCGTTACCGACGTTTTGCAGAATGGCAGGGTTGCCAACAATTCCTGCACCAGTCTGTACACCCAACAAGCGGTTACGGAAATTGACGGAGTAAACTGCAATTACGCCGTTGAATACGTTGTCATTGTATCGCGCACCAAGCTCAAAGGTATCTGAACCTTCTGGCTTGAGCCCACGGGCGATAAGCGCGTTAAACCCAGCCTGCGTTGTGGCGAAAGGACCGCTGGTTGCAGAAGATACAAATGCACGCGTGACTTGCGTGAACCCACCAAACACTTCGGCCTTATCGCTTACCTTATAAGCAGCGCCGACATGCGGTTGGAACCAATCTTGTGACTTGATTGCGCCAGCAGACAACGACCCTTGAATACGCGGGTTGGATTCATTGTTAACCTGGAAACCCTTCCAGCCAAGGTTGATCGTTAGATCGCCAAGGCTGATCTTGTCTTGCACATAATATTGCAGCGTGTCGGTATTGAAATCGAACAACCACTGGGTGAAGAATGGATTTGTTAGGAACTTTGTGTGGTCAAGTCCAGGAACAGTGTTGCTTTCATACGCATAAAAACGACGTGCTTGCGTGAAATCATTGTGCTCGTACCAGCCGCCAACCGTAATATCATGGTCACCGACTTGGGTATTCAGCGAACCGAATACGCCGCCACGTTGAATGTCATATTCAGTGGTGCGCGCCGACATCGGAACGCCATTTGGGCTGGGGACATAAGGTGTTCCCCATGTGCCTTGGCCGCTATTGTTATGATAATAGCCCTTTACC
The DNA here is from genome assembly GCA_002278855.1 of Sphingomonadales bacterium 28-55-16. Classification (GTDB taxonomy): domain Bacteria; phylum Pseudomonadota; class Alphaproteobacteria; order Sphingomonadales; family Sphingomonadaceae; genus Sphingorhabdus_B. The sequence goes on along the minus strand of NCGG01000003.1, from coordinate 190,674 downwards.
TTAAAGGTGACATTGTCGCCGAGTGGGGCAGTTAACCCATAAGCGGTCAACAAGTCTTTCCGCAATCCTGATGCATCATAATAGCTGTCATCGAGGTTATTGATTGGAGCAACAAATACACCCCGCGCAGCCGCAATCGCCGTTGCATAATTGGGGAAGAAGTTATCATGATCATAACCAAGACGATTAATCATCTCGAGCGAGAGGTCCTGATAATCCTGTTCTGCGCGATCGGAATAAGAAAAATAGGCATCAAATTCAGCGTCGCCTACAGGGACAATCGCCTTAGCATTGACTTGCCAGTTTTTCTGCTCGCCGCCGCCCTTCCATTTGTCAGCTTTGTGATACACGCCTGATACAAAGCCACGAAGGCCGCCTGCTTCGCCGAAGTTCACGCGGGTAAACGCGCGCATCGTGTTTTCCGAACCATAGGTCAGGTTAGCATCTGCGCCAAAACCATTGCTGTTATCTGCAGAGAAGAATTCAAGCGTACCGCCAAGGTTGTTGGTTGCTTGCGTTCCGATCGAGCCCGAACCCTGCGACACTCTGGTTACGCCGATATTATCCGAAATAATCGCGCGGCCGATGTGAAGACCATTGTTGTTTCCATAAGAGGAATCACCCAGCGGGATCCCGTCAAGTGTATAACCAAGCTGGTTCTGGTTGAACCCGCGGATCGACACGCGGCTTGACCATTCATAGGTGCCGAATGGGTCAGCTGACTGGAAATTCACACTAGGGAGCTTTTCGATTGCCTTCAAAGGGCTGGTGCCCGGTGCAAGGATCAAAAGCTCTTTGCTGGACACTTCTTGCACCTGGCGGGTTTCGCCCTTGCCGAAGACAACGATAACTTGCTCTTCCGCGTCTGCGGCGGCTGGGGCAGTGTTTTGTTGCGCCATTGCTGGAACTGACGCGAAAGCTGCGCCTGTTAGAAGTAAGATTGAAAGTTTACGCATGGATATTTCCTTCCCTGTATGCGGTTACAAGCGGGCGTCTAGGGACGGTGTGCGGTGGTTTCATGCGTTTATTGTGTGATTTTGATAGCAGTTTTAAGTCTGAAATATTTCGTCATCAGTCGGTGAAGTGCTGAAGGTTTTTAAAGCCGCATTTGAAAGCAGCGACAGTGTCGACTTGGTTTTGGCAGATTGCCGTGTCATGAATTCAAAGGTAGCTGCGCGTAAGGCTTATGCAAGCCTGCAGAGGCGCGTCGCGACGCGGTAAACCCCGTTCCAATCAATGTCCTAATAAATAGCATATATAAGGCGGGTCTGACGGCTCGCTTTTTTTTTAAATTCTACTCATGCCGCGTAAGGCCCGTGATTTACGGGTTGTAATATTACTGACGCAAAAGATTCTCTCAACTGCAATGTGATGCGCATATCCATGTCACAGGCGGCTCTTATTAGCCGCTATGTCAACGGGTGGGGCCTAATGTTGATTCGTCACTGGTCCGTTGCATCTGCCTATAATCGGGCAAGTTTTTATTGTTGCGGAGATTCAGAATGTTAAACCCAAAATTGCGCGGCATCGTGTATGCGACAGCAGCAGCTGCCCTTGTCACTGGTTGTGGCGCAGACGATATCGCGTCGCCCGGCACTGGTGGTAATATCACTATTAACAACCCAGCCGCTCCACCCCCACCACCACCACCACCGCCGCCAGCAACGGTAACTGCGGCGGGTGCGTGCCCTTCGATCGCTGACCCTCAGGGTTTGACGAACGCGGGAACGATTTCTGGCCCAACGGGTTCGTATCGGATTTGCCAATTGCCTAACCTGATCAAGGTTTCGAGCTCGTTGCCGAAATTGGCTGGCGTGCTTTATTCCATCAATGGCCGCGTCAACGTTGGTTGTGATGGCGGCTTTACAGCGCCAACGACTGGAGCGCCTTACACATCGACAACTGTCGGTTGCACCACGCCACTAACGGCCGATACAAACGTAACTTTGTCGATCGATCCAGGCGTGATCCTATACGGTGCAACTGGTCAGTCATGGATTGCTGTTAACCGCGGCAACAAGATTAACGCTATCGGCACCGCTAGCCTCCCAATCATCTTTACAAGCCAAGACAATGTCGCCGGTTTCAATACCGACACATCGCAAGGTCAGTGGGGCGGCGTCGTTCTCATGGGCCGCGGTATTACGACTGATTGTAACTATGGTTCGGTCGCTGGAAACACCTGTGAGCGTGACACCGAAGGTTCTGCTGATAAGGCGATCTTTGGCGGTACAGATAACGCCTATAACGCGGGCCGTTTGAGCTATGTCCAAATCCGCTACTCAGGCTTTGTCCTTGGTGCTGGTAAGGAACTGCAGTCACTAACGACTGAGAGCATCGGTACGGGCACGACGATTGATCACCTTCAATCGCACAACAGCTCAGACGATGGCGTTGAATTTTTCGGCGGCGCGATCAACATGAAATATTATGTTGCAACCGGCGCGGATGATGACAGCCTTGACATCGACACGGGCGCTCAAGCCAATATCCAATTTGCTTTGCTTATCCAGCGTGCTGGTAAGGGCGATGCATTGATGGAATTTGACAGCAACGGTGCAGAAGATAACACGCCGCGGAGCACAATGCGGATTGTGAACTTCACGGGTCTGCAGTCGCAAAGTTCGCCGGACAATGAAAGCAACGACCTTGCAGCGACCTTGTTCCGCGGAAACTCCGACACAACTTTGGTCAACGGCATCATCGCCACGCCCAATAATGAGTGTATTCGCATGAACGGTACGGGAACAACACCAGCAACGCTGACCACGCGTTCGGTGGTATTGCAGTGCAACGCGACAAAATATTTGGGTTCAGGAACGGCTCCAAGTGCATATACCGCAGAGCAGGTTGCTACGATCTTCGGTACCGGCACGAACAACAACAACGGCGCTTTCACAACAAGCTTCTCGTCAGTGTTTATCAATGGTGCGAACGAAACAGCAGTTGTTGGTACGAACCCAACCACATTCAGCTCGTTCTTTACGAACACAAATTATATTGGTGCCGTAAAAGACGCGACTGACACTTGGTACGCTGGTTGGACATGTAACAGTGCCACCGCAACCTTGGGTACGAGCCTGACAGGCCTCTGCACCTCGCTGCCTACATACTAAGCTGCGAGCCATGATTTGGGTGGAGCGCGGCCGCATGGGCCCGCTCCACCCTTTTTCAATAGGAAATAGGGAAAATCCAATGTCGTATTCATTTAGGCGTGCAAGCCTGCTGCTCTTTACAACCGCGCTCGTCGCGCCAAATATGGCGCTTGCGCAAACGGCGGAGCCAACTCCAGCTGAAACCCAGCAAGCAGCAGCTGCAGAGCCTGCGGCAGCGGAAGTTACCCAGCCTGAAGAGGAAACCGAAGTATCGGTACCGGGCGGCGAAATTGTGGTCCGTGGGTATCTTGACCGGAACATTGCAAAGTCTTCACCGCAGGTTGTTTCCGTGCTTTCGAGCGCGGATATTGCGCGGACAGGCGAGGGCAATATTGCCGGCGCGTTGGGCCGTGTAACGGGGCTTAGCGTCGTTGGTAACGGTTATGTATATGTGCGCGGTCTTGGCGATCGCTATTCACTCGCTTTATTGAACGGTTCGCCGCTGCCAAGCCCCGAGCCTTTGAAGCGCGTTGTTCCGCTTGATCTATTTCCAACGGGCGTAATCGCTTCATCATTGGTGCAAAAAAGCTATTCTGCGAACTACCCTGGTGAATTTGGCGGCGGTGTGATCAATTTGACAACCAAGGCAACACCGCGCGATCCGTTTTTCACCATCGGGGGCACGATCTCCGGCGACAGCGAAACCACGGGACGTCTGGGTTACACTTATTATGGCAGCTCGTCTGATTGGTCGGGGTACACCAATGCTAATCGGGATTTAACACCCGCACTGCAGAGCTTCCTCGCGAGCGGTGAGCGGCTCAGCTCAAATAGAGTAAACGTCCAAGACGTTGCTAAAGGCATCGTCACTGGTCGTAATGGGATATTGCAGCGGGATACAAAGCTACCTGCAAATGGTTCGCTATCATTTTCCGGTGGCAAGACTTTTGATGTCGGTGCTTCGCAACTCGGCGTTATCGCCGGTGGCGGATACAGCAACAAATGGTCGACGCGTGACACCATTCAGCAGCGTTCCGCGTCTGCTAACCTAGCTACGACGGAATCAGATTTTCATCAGGTTAGTACGGATCAACGTATGGTCGCGAATGGTCTGCTTGGCCTTGGATTTGAATTTGGTGAAAACAAACTTCGCTGGACCAACCTCTATATTCACGACACCATTAAGCAGGGTCGTTTAAGCCTCGGCAACTTGGACAAATCTAGCGCCGACGTGATGCGTCAGAAAACCGCGTGGTATGAACGGCAACTGGTTGATACGCAGATGGTTGGCGAATTCAAAGTGTCGCCCGATCTTCGGATTGAGGTACGCAGCGCCTATGCAAAATCGCAGCGTGATGCACCTTATGAATTGTCGACAGAATATGTTCGAACCAATGCGGCGGCTGATCCGACTGGGGCGTATTTCGTTAACGTTCTTAACCGTAACCGTGGCGACGCGCGGGTCATTTTTTCGAAGCTAACAGAAGAGCTTATCTCTGGCGGTGTCGACGTAACGTATAAACTTACGCCTGATATCGGAATTACGGTTGGTAATGCCTATTCGGACACCGACCGGATTAGTTCGCGCCGTGAATTTTTCTTCGACGCGAATGGCTTGCCTGGAGGCGTAGGTCTTCTTCGCACCGACCTTTTGCTGACACCTCAGCTTATCGACTTCTACAAAATTTCTCTGTTTGAAGGCGATGAAGGCAACCCAGCTTTTGAAGCTAAGTTGCGGACATGGGCTGGCTACGGTAAAGTCAACGCCCAGATCGGTGATATGGTCAATATCGACGCAGGCGTTCGGTGGGAAAAAGCGGTGCAGTCCGTGGTTCCGATCCAAGTATTCAATGTACCCGGTGCGTCCGGAGCGGCGACAAACTTGGCGCGTGAATATTGGTTGCCTGCTGCGACGATCACAGTCGATCTGACGGATCAAATGAAAGCGCGCTTCAGTGGTTCGAAAACTATTGCGCGTCCGCAGTTTCGTGAGTTGATCAATCAGCCCTATTTTGATCCCGACACGAACCGCGCTTATCGTGGTAACCCGTTGCTCGTAGATAGCCAGTTGTACAATGGTGAGGCGCGCTTTGAATATTATTTCGCACCAGAGCAGCGTTTTTCATTTTCTGCATTTTACAAAAAGATCAAAAACCCAATTGAGGCATTTGTTACCAACGATTTCACCACATCGTTCGCAAATGCGCCAGAAGCCTCGCTGTATGGCGCCGAGATCGACGTTCAGAAATATGTTGATCTTAGCAACCTGAGTAGCGGCGATTTCTTCGCCACGCGTCGCTTGGTTTTCGTGGCCAACTATACCTACACACAATCAAGCCTGAAAGTTCAGGCAGACGACAAAACGAGCTTCTTCGGAGCATTTTCTACCAAGGCTACGGACTATTTCCGCGATGGTGCTGCTTTGACGGGTCAATCCGACCATATCGTCAATTTCCAGGCTGGCATTGAGGATACAGATAAGCTGTCACAGTTGACGTTCTTGTTGACCTATTCCAGTGATCGGGTGTCCAGCCGTGGTATCAATGGGACACCGCCGCAGCCAGATGTCGTTGAGCGCCCTGGCTTCCGGTTAGATCTTGTTGGACGGCAGGGCATTAAAATTGCGGGGCAGGAAGCTGATCTGAAGATCGAACTTCGTAACCTTACACGCACAAAATATAGCGAGTTCCAACAGTCGGGCGATAACCGCATCATATATAACCAATATGATCCCGGTATGAGCGCTTCGATTGGACTTAGCTTTACGTTCTAAATCGAAACTTCCCCCTGACTTGCGGCGGCGTGTTGACCAACATGCCGCCGTAATTTTGTGCCTTATCCGACGCTCAGCGTTGATAGTCATTAAAATGTCTTATTAGCTTCACTTTTACGTCACAGCAGCGTCTTAGTTCCGCACATATTAGCGGATTCGCGCTGGGGGATTTTGTGGCAATGTCGTTGGCTGAAAGGGTGAAGACGCAATCACGCTGGCTGACATCGCTCCCAGTTGGCGCGATCCTTATCGCGCTTCTGGCGACAATATGCGCCGTTCAAGCCGCGCGGTTGTTTTGGGTTTCCGTGACGCCAGTCGGCCCCACCGCGCAGTGGCGCGCTCCTGCCGTCAATCTCGTTCCGACCGCAGCACGGCTTGCACTTTTTAGCGGTTTTGATCCATTTTACCGTTCAGAGGCTTCAGCCGCAACGACGCAAAATGTGACATCGTTGAGTTTGGTTCTGTTTGGCGTGCGCGCGAACGAAAGTTCGGGGGGCGGGTCGGCTATCATCGCTGGCGAAGATGGCGTTCAAAATAGCTATGCGGTGGGTGAGGAAGTCGCGCCGGGTGTGACGTTGGCTTCAGTCGCTTTTGACCATGTGGTTTTGTCACGCGGTGGCGTCAAAGAGTCGCTGTATCTTGACCAATCGGTCCCAGCGGAAACCGTCGGACCGGCGGGCGCACCATCCCAAGCTGCATCTGCACCTTCTGCAGATGGCGGCCTGAACGCGGAGACACTTCAGAAGGCCATTGGCTTTGCGCCGCGTAATGAAGGTGGCCGTGTTACTGGACTTGTTCTTCAGGCGCGCGACGATGGCACGATGCTGCGCCTCGCAGGATTTCTCGCCGGCGATGTTGTCGTCGGTGTGAATGGTCGGCCCATTTCTTCAGCAGCCGACATTGCTGCCCAATTACGACCGGGCGCCCGCATTAGTTTCGAGGTCGAACGTGGCGGTTCGAAGGTCCCCATAGCTCTAAATTTGGAACAATAGTGATCCGTAAACTTACTTCATTGCTCGCATGCAGCACTTTGATCCTTGCCGCTCCATTGGCCGCACAGCAGACATTGAATGTCCGCGACGCTGATATTCGCGCTTTTGTGCAGGATGCCGCGCGCGTCACTGGGCAGACGTTCATCGTCGATGGGCGGGTCACGGGTAAGGTGTCCGTCGTAACTGACCGATCATTGTCGCGTTCCGAGTATTTTGAAGTGTTCTTGTCGACGCTGCGCGCAAACGGACTGGTCGCTATTCCTATGCGGGGAGGTGGCTATCGCATTCAACCTTCTGATGGCGCCGCCACGCAACCAAGCCGCGTTGGCAGCCAAGCCGCCACTGCCAGCCAATTTGTCACCGAAGTTTTCCGATTGCGTTCGATTGACGCAACGAGCGCGGTAGAAACGCTACGTCCGCTTATCAGTCGTGAGGGCTCGCTCACGGCAAATCGCAGCGCTAATAGCCTTGTTGTTGCCGATTACGCCGATAACATCCGTCGTATCCGTGATCTGATCCGGCAAATTGACCGCGACAGCGCTGCTACCCAGATCGTCAACTTGGAAAATGCCGGTGCGCGTGAAATCGCAACTGCGCTGCAAGGCTTAGCTGGCCAAGGTGGCGGGGAGGGCGGTCGATCACCCGTTTCGGTCGCCGCGGTGGACAGCAGCAACGCCATCGCTTTGCGCGGCGACCCAACGTCGGTTGCACGCTTTGCTGCAATGGCGAAGCAATTGGATGCACGCGCGCAATCGGGCGCAGAAATTCGCGTGTACCGACTTGAATTTGCCAATGCCGAAACGCTGTTGCAGACGGTTCAATCGCTCATTGGTGGTCAGAGTGGCGCTACCCAGTCCAATGACCTGCCGCCGGTTGCTGCCGCCGCCAATAACGGGGCGCCTGCGCCTGTGTCGGCACCGGTGATTGCATCAGCCTCTGGTTCGGGGGTGAACGGCATTGGCGGACGTGGACCAGTTGTCGTCACCCGCTATGAAGGTACAAACGCGCTTATCGTTGCTGCCAATCCTGAGGTGCAGCGCACTTTAGGTGAATTGATACGGCAACTTGATACCCGCCCTGAACAAGTTCTGGTTGAAGCCATTGTTGTCGAAATTGGTAATGAAGCCGCGAAAAAGTTGGGTGTTCAATTCCTGGTAGGCGGCAAAGATGCGCCATTTGCGGCAACCAATTATACCAACGCAACGCCCAATATCTTGACTATTGCGGGTGCGGTTGGTGCAGAACAACTGTCGCGGACAACGACGACAGTTAATGGCAACACAACGACCACAGCGACGAACAGCGGATTGGGCGATGGTTTGCAGCAAGCGGCTGCTGCCTCGATATTGAGCGCCACCGGCGGTTTTGGTGGTTTCGCCCTCGACATTGGCAAGAACGCTATTTTTGGGACGATCATAAACGCGATTGCCGCGGATACAGAATCCAACCTGCTGGCAACGCCGCACATCGTGACGCTCAACAACCAAAAGGCGAAGTTTCTCGTCGGTCAAGAAGTGCCCGTCAGTACAGGCGAACAATTGTCAGCGAACTTTGAAAATGCCTTCCGTACCGTGCAACGGCAAGAGGTCGGCATCAAGCTGGAAGTTACGCCGCAGGTCAATGCGCAGGGCGACGTAAAGCTGTTCCTCAAGCAAGAGGTATCCAGCGTTGCCGGGCCAGTTTCTTCGCGGTCAAGCGACCTCATCCTGAACAAGCGTGAATTTGAGACCACGCTGACTGTTGGTGATGGGCAGTTGTTAGCCATTGGCGGGCTTCTCAATGACGATGAACGGCGGACAATCGAACGTATTCCATTGTTGAGTGATATTCCGCTTATTGGCGAGCTTTTCAAATCACGCAGCCGCAGCCGCAGCAAAACAAACTTGATGGTTTTTATTCGGCCTACAATTTTGCGCAGTCGTGAAGATGGCGACCGTTTGACGGCGCGGCGCTATGATTATGTTCGTGATATGCAACGGATCAAAAACCCTAATGTTGAGCCGAGTATTGACGAGCTGCTTCGCGATTATATGGGCGCTGTCCCGCCAACCGACCAGGGCGCCCGCGCGAATGACGTTATGATCGGGGCAGATGGTAGTTTAGCCCGGCCACAGTCAAGCGGGCCTCTTGAGCCGACGGATGTACCGCCAAGCTCTGTTTCTAAGACCAATGGGGACGGGCAGTCGTGACGCGCCTTGAGGGGACAGAAGAACAAGAGACGTTGGCGCGGGACGAACAGGATGTGCGCGGGGCAACGGCGCAGGGTGCACCTTTGCTTGATTTGCCTTATGCCTTTGCCAAAGCGCATGGATTGGTCATTCGCCATGAAAACAATGATCGTTTGGTGGTCGCCATGCGTGCGGGCGCCGATCCAGTCATGCTGCTTGAGGTCCGCCGTTATTTAGCGATGCCGTTCGACGTTGAAATCGCCGATAATCAGGTATTTGACCGCTATTTATCAGACCATTATGCGATGGACGGTAGCGCCGCCGCGATGGCAGGCTCCATTGGGAGCAATGACGGTGATTTATTGTCGGATATGCTGCCCAGTGCGGACGATTTGCTCGACAGTGCAGATGATGCGCCTGTTATCCGGTTGATTAACGGCATCATCGCCGAGGCTGTCCGGCAGGGGGTGTCCGACATTCATATTGAGCCATATGAAACGGGCTTGGTTATCCGCATGCGCGCAGATGGCGTGTTGCAAGAGCGGCTTCGTCTGCCTGCCAATGTTGCCCCAGTGGTCGTGAGCCGTATCAAGGTCATGGCGCGGCTAGACATCGCCGAACGTCGTATTCCGCAAGATGGCCGTATTGGCCTGACGCTTGGTGGGAAAATGGTTGACGTGCGCGTATCGACATTGCCTAGCCGCGCAGGCGAGCGTGTGGTTATGCGTATCCTCGACAATGAAAATGCGGGGATATCACTTGAGCTGCTCGGCATGTCTGAAGACGCGCTCAAAATCCTGCGTGAGGCTTTAGCTGAGCCTAATGGTATTATCCTTGTCACTGGCCCCACTGGGTCGGGTAAGACCACCACATTATACGCTGGCCTAAAGCGATTGAATGACGGCTCGCGTAATATCCTGACGGTAGAAGACCCCGTTGAATATGCGGTTGAAGGCATTGGCCAAACCCAAGTGAATGCAAAAGTAGGTATGACGTTTGCCGCTGGTTTGCGTGCGATCTTGCGGCAAGACCCTGATGTTGTGATGGTCGGCGAAATTCGGGACCGCGAAACCGCCGACATTGCCGTGCAAGCCGCTCTAACGGGCCACCTTGTGCTCACCACGGTCCACACAAATGATGCCTTGGGCGCGATTACGCGTATGCGCGACATGAAGGTTGAACCTTTCCTGCTCGCCTCAACTTTACGAGCTGTGATCGCGCAGCGGCTCGTACGTAGATTGTGCCCGGCTTGCCGCGAAACTGTTCAAGCCGACGGAAATACGGCATCCTTACTCGGTTTTGATAAAGGGACCGCTGTATACAAGGCAGTTGGTTGTCCTGAATGCAACAACACAGGGTTTCAGGGCCGTATTGGTGTGTTTGAGGCCGTACGCGTTGATGACACAATTCGGCGGCTCATTAATGATGGTGGTGATGAAGCCATTCTGTCGCGGCACGCATTTGTAAATCAGCCAAATCTTAGTGCCGCGGCGCGCAAATTGGTGCGCAGCGGCGATACGACGCCTGAGGAAGCCATTCGCATTTCACGCCGTGAAGACATTGTTGATGCCTGAATTTGCGTATCACGCAATTGACCCAGATGGGCGTGAACGGCGTGGGCGCATATCTGCAGCCAATGATGATATGGCGCGTGCGCAATTGGTATCAAAGAAGCTTTATGTCGTAACCGTAGCGCCGGCCGAAGCGCGCGCGTCGGCATTTGCACATTTACCCCTCAAGCGGCAAGCGCGGTTAAATGGGAAACAGCTGACATTGTTTACACGGCAGCTGTCTTCATTGGCCCAAGTATCGCCATTGGAAGAAGCGTTACGCACGATCAGCCGCCAAAGCGAACAAGCGCATGTCCGTCAGATTTTAACTGGCGTGCATGCAGGCGTTGTCGAGGGGCAACGGTTGTCGGAAGCTATGCGACGTGAAAGCAATAGCTTTCCCGCCCTATACCGCGCGATGATTGCAGCAGGCGAGGGGGCGGGTACCTTGCCGTTGATCACAGACCGGCTCGCAGTTTTGCTTGAACGTCAGGCAGAAATGCGTGGCAAGCTCATTGGCGCGCTTGCCTACCCAGCGATTTTGTCATTGGTAGCAATATTGGTGGTGATGGGATTGATGGTGTCCGTTGTCCCGCGCGTCGTTGAACAATTTGACAATGTGGATCAGCAGCTGCCGCTCATCACCCGGATTGTCATTGGAATATCTGCTTTTTTGGCCAATTATTATTGGCTGCTGATCATCATCACCTTTGCGGGCGCATTCCTGTTTGCGCAAGGTTTGAAGCGGCCCGCTTTCCGCATGTCTGTCGATCGCACTGTTCTGCGCATTCCTTTGCTGGGAAAGCTTTTGCGCAACCTCCATGCCGCGCGGATGGCGCGGACATTGGCGACAATGGTCGCAAGCCGACTGCCCTTGCTGGAGGGACTTCGCCTCACAGGCGGCACAATCCGCAACAAGGTTCTTTCCGCCGCCAATGACGATATTGTCGAAGCTGTGCGCAGTGGTGGCAGCCTTTCGGGTGCAATGCGCGCCAGTGGCGTTTTTCCCCCGCTTCTTGTATATCTCACCGCCAGTGGTGAGAGCGCTGGCCAGCTTGATCAAATGCTTGAGCGTGCTGCAGAATATCTTGAGCGCGAATTTGATAATTTTACCAGCACTGCGTTATCGCTACTTGAGCCATTAATCATAGTCGTCATGGGCGGCGTTGTGGCTGTCATCATATTGGCAATTTTGCTGCCTATCCTTCAACTTCAAAATCTTACGGGACTTTAGACATGCTCCGCATATTGTTTCACCTGTTCACTGATCCAAATCTGCCACCCGCCAAGTTTAGACGGAAAAAGAACAAGTTAGAACGCAACGGGTTTACGCTTGTCGAAATGATGGTGACATTGTTCATTTTGGCTTTGCTGACCACGATTGTCGCTATCAATGTTCTCCCGAACCAGGATAAGGCAATGGTGCAAAAGGCAAAGGCGGACATCGCCGTGTTGGGGCAAGCGATGGAAACCTATCGGCTCGACAATCTGACCTACCCCGATGCAGGCTTGGGGCTTCAGGCGCTCGTAACGCCGCCCACAACAGGTGGAATGCGTACGGAGGGGTACATCAAGAAGCTGCCGATGGACCCATGGAACCGCCCTTATCAATATAGCATGCCCGGAAAAAATGGTGCCTTTGATATTTATTCGCTCGGCGCAGACGGTGCGCCTGGTGGCGAGAATGAAAATGCGGATATTTACGGCGCTTAAGGCGCCGAATTCTAGAATTATAAATGCAAGCGAGCGCGGCTTTACGTTGGTAGAGTTGATGGTGGTGATATTCATCATCGGCATAGCCAGTGCTGCAGTCGTGATGACGGTCCGTTCGCCAGAGCGCGGGGTGCGGGACGAGGCAGAGCGTTTTGCCGCCCGTGTTGCGGCGTTGCGGGATAATGCGATCGTGCAGTCACGTAGCATGGCGGTCACCATCCGGCCGTCCGGCTATAGTTTTGAAACGCGAAACGATGGAGCTTGGGTTTCCTTGTCAGAGGCGCCCTTTACAAGCACCGACTGGCAACGTGGCACGTCGGTTCAGTTGACCGATTCGCGTCAAATGCGGGTCGCGTTTGACAGCACCGGGATGCCCTCCAGTGCCGCCAAGGTCGTTATCAAACATGACAATGTCGCGGTAACGCTTGCCCTGGCCGCTTCAGGGGATGTTCGTGTTGTTCGTTAAGCCCCGTCCGCAACGCAACGGCTTCACCTTGCTGGAAATCATGGTTGCTTTGGCGATTTTTAGTCTGGCTGCGCTGGCGATGGTGCGGTTGCAGGGATATTCTGTGCGTTCGACAAGCAATTTGGGCGATAGCAGCATGGCTTGGCAGGTTGCCCGTAATGTGGCGGTTGAAATATTGTCCAACCCCGTGCCACCTACTTTAGGTGAAACACGCGGCGAAGATGTTAATGGTGGTCGGAAGTGGCTATGGACGGCAACCGCAAGTCCTACCGACGATAGTCGTTTGGTGATGATCGATATTCAGGTGGTCGGCACAGGCAACGCCGCGCTGCGTAAGGCACGCCTGTCCATTGCACGGCCGATCGAGCAATGACCACGTCTCGAAGTACCGAAGAAGGCTTCACCTTGATTGAGCTTCTCGTGGCGTTGGCGATCTTTGCGCTGATATCCGTTGCCGGCGTGATGCTTCTGCGCTCCGGTACTGACACGCAAATTGCCGTGAAAAAGCGCTTGGAAGAAATGGCGTTATCACACCGTTTGGCCAACAGCTTAGAAGGTGATCTGGCGCAAGCTATTGCGCGGCCAATGCGTGATTCGTCAGGGCAACCCGTGCCCGCTTTTACGCAAGGCGATGCGGCCGTTTCTGGCGCCTTATTTGGCTTTGTTAGGGCTGGTTGGTCGAACTTTGATGCAGCGCCAAGGGCGGGCTTGCAACGCGTTGCTTATGTTCTGGAGAACGGCGCACTAAAGCGCTTGAGTTGGCCGATGTTGGATGGTGCTGCCCCTGCAGATGCGGCGACCTTGCTCGAAAATGTTACGTCCGCCAATGTCGAGTATCGGGACGATAAAGGACAGTGGCGTGGTGACTGGAGCGCCGCAGACGCCAATGCTTTGCCCCGCGCTGTTGCATTGCGCGTGACGGTAAAGGGCCGGGCGGAGGAGCGCTTGCTTTTCCTCGTCGGAGCACAAACGCGCGTCCCGCAGCCCAGTGTTGATGCGGACACCGAACAATGATGCACCCCAAGCCAGCGGAGCGCGGCGCGGCCTTGCTGTCGGTTCTTCTTATGGTTGCTGTGCTTGCGGTCATTGCCGCAACGACGCTTGATCGCCTGACGCTTTCAAGCAAATTGACCGCAAATGGTAACGCTTTGGCCCAAGCCCGCATGTTTACTTACGCCGCCGAAGCGATTGCTGCCGCACGGATTGAGGATTTGATAGCGCGCGATGCAGCACAGACCACATTAGAAGGAAACTGGCTCGGAAAGCGTCAAAGTCTGCCTATTCCGCTTGGTTCAGCGACCGCCTCACTGCGCGATGCCGGCAATTGTTTTAACTTGAACAGCCTGGTGACCGACACAGATGGGCGCTATCTGTCAAATGCCACAGGAACGACGCAGATGACATCTTTGATGGTCGCTTTGGGTACGGATGAAAATACTGCGCGCACTATAGCCGCGGCAGCCACCGATTGGGCGGATAGCGATATTACCCCGGTTACCAATGGCGCAGAAGATGACGCTTACCAATCTGCGGCAACGCCATATTTGGCGGCGAATAGGCTCTTTGCGCATCCAAGCGAATTGCGGGCTGTGAAGGGCGTTACACCAGCTGTCTATGCCAAGCTTCAGGACTGGATTTGTGCGTTGCCGAAGGCAGCATTGTCGCCATTGAACGTAAACACCTTGCTGCCTGAGCAGGCACCTTTGTTGGCGATGCTATTTCCGCCGGGGCAGATGAAGATTTCGTCTGCGCGGAGCTATCTCGCCAAGCGGCCATCAAGTGGCTATGGAAGCCTCATTCGATTCTGGGCCGCACCTGAACTTGCGGCGCTTGAGCCGACTTCTCAGGTGCAAGGGCAAGTTAAACTGACGAGCAATTACTTCCTTTTGAACACGCAGGTTTCGTTTGGGGAACTGACTCTGGCTGGACAATCGATGATTGTTGCGTCTCCGGCGCCTGCACGCGTTGTGTGGCGCAGTTGGGGGGAAGAAGAATGACCTTAGTCCTCACGCGTTTTCCTACGACATTAGAAGATGACCCGACCATTTTTCGGGTATCTGAAGGCGTGTGGGAAGCAGCGGGACCTTTATCCGCGTTCGAGGTAACAGCAGATGACACAGCCATAATGGCGGTTGTCGCGCCTCAAGATGTGCGAAATAGTTGGTTCACCTTCCCTGAGCTTGAAGCGCGGCAAGCTATGCGTGTTGCCCAGCTGCGTGCGTGCGAAGAGTCAATTGGACCGGTGCATTGCACCGCTGGGGTTGATTTTGACGGGTCCTTGGTGACCGCCGCTATCACACCTGAGGTCATGCAATATGGCCTGGATCGGCTAATCGCACAGGGTGTTAATCCGGACATCGTCATTCCGCTGTCGCTCGTGTTGGACACAGGTTCGGACGGCTATGCCAGAGCCGAACTGGACGGTGTTGCCGTATTGCGCGGTCCGGGAATAGCCATTCCAGATGAGAAGATGCTCCGCGATATATTCGTCGGTGCCGGCCAAGCGGTCGATATTGAACAAAGCGCTTTGCAGGCTATGCTGTTATCAGCAGGCGCCGTGCCAGTGCTGAACATGCGCGAAGGCATGTTTGCAAAAAGGGAACGGCGCGTTTGGACGACCAGCCATCAGCGCATGTGGATTTTGCGGATACTGCTGACGATATTTGCCCTGACGGTGATGACCACTTTCGTGACGCTTGGAAGATATTGGAGCGCTACCAGTGCGGAAAACGATACCGCATTGGTTGCTGCCCAGAAAATTGATCCTTCTATTCAGGACATAATCCAAGTCGAAAGCGCGCTTGTCAGTGCGTTGAACCGCAAGGGTATTGTTCAAGGAAGCTTTGCGCCGCTTTCAGCTGCCTTGTGGCGTAATGTTAAGGCATCGCCAAACGTATCGGTCCGCGAGCTTCGCTTCACGCCTGACGGTATCTTGTCCGTTGTGCTGGCCGGGCCCACGGCGGATAACATCAACAAAACACTTTTGGGCATTCAGCAGGACGGTTTCCGGATTACCGCCACACCGCGCCAAGATGCCAGCGGTTCAACATTGGTAGATATAACCATGAGGATGCCATGATAGCGTCGGTTCGTTTATGGTTTGCAGCGCTGAATCAGCGCGAGAAATGGTTGGTGGCAACCGCCGGTGTTTTGTCCGCGCTAACGCTTGTTGTTTTCGCAATCATTCTGCCGACATTCTCCGCTTTAGAAAAAGCCACCTTAAACCTTGATGAGGCGGTGCAGCGTCGGGGGCGGATTGTTGCCTTAGTGGCTTCGACACAGGGGGCAGCGACGCGAACAGGTCACGAGACCGCCACGGACATCGGCTTGTTGGTTACCCAGAGCGCCGCTGAAAAAGGTTTTGATGCCATAAAGTCTGGGAACGCCGCGCCGGGGCAAATCAGTATTCGAATTGAGCAGGCGCGGGCGCCGGCCTTCCTAGCCTGGGTGACCGAGCTTGAAGCACAAAATGTCGTTGTGCGTGCAGCCACCTTGCGTTCCGGCGCTAATGGAACCGTGACTGTTGATGCCCAAATGCAGATGGGCGCGCAATGAGGCGTCGGTTCATCCTTGCCTTGACCGCATTGTTGGCGCTTTGCCTTGTAATATTTATGCCCTTGCGTGTGCTTGTCGTTGGCGAAGGCGTAACCGCGCGCAAGATCGAGGGTATCATATGGGATGGGTCGGTTCGCGATCTTCGCTTGGGCACTTTGGCCATTGGTGATGTCAATGCGCGTATCTTGCTTTGGCCACTATTTCTTGGCCGTGCAGAATTGTTGATATCGCGCGGCGATGCGCCATTGGCGCCTGGTATAAAGGGGTCGGTGTCACGCGGGATTGGTGGCTTATCGGTGAACGATTTTTCCGCGACCTTGCCCGTGGGATCGCTTCTGGCGCCATTTCCGGCAGAGAATATTCAATTTGAAAGCTTTTCCGCGCGTTTTGTAGCAGGGCGGTGCATCGCCGCAGCTGGGCAAGTGCGCCTGTCTCTCTCCGACAACATATCTGGGCTTAACCTGCAAAACGGGATGCTGGGCAAACCGCGTTGCGACGGTCCGCGTCTGTTGTTGCCTCTGGTCAGTCAGTCGGCGATGGAGCGTGCCGATATTCGTCTGTCGGCGGATGGTTCATACACTATTGCGGTAACGCTTGATGCAAACAGAGGCGATCAAGCAGCAACCCTGAACCTTGCGGGTTTCCGTCCAGTGGCTGGTGGCTACCGGCTTGAACAAAAGGGCAGGTTCTGAGCACGTTTTTGGGGTCGTTCGGCGAGGTACATTTCGCTCTACCTTTCTGGTACCAGCTGAGCTCGTTCGTCATCTTAGGCGCAATTTGGGGCAGTTTTGCCGCTGCCTTATGCAGCCGTTGGTTACGTGGAGAGCAGGTTTCGCATGGGCGATCGCGGTGCGACGCATGTCAAACGGTGCTTGCGGTTGGGGATCTTGTTCCCGTTCTTTCCTATATGTGGCTGAGGGGCAAATGCCGATATTGCGGCCAAGGCATCGGCGCAGGCGCTTTATACACTGAGCTCACCTCCGCAGCGATGGGACTGGTTGCAATATTGATGCTGCCGAGCGAGGCGGCCTTGGCGGCGGCCATATTCGGTTGGCTTTTGCTGCCACTCATGATCCTCGATTATCAGCGGTTGTGGCTGCCTAATCGGCTTATATGGACCCTTGCGGGAGCCGGCAGCCTAGGGGGCTATTTTCTCTTACCTGACATGGTTTGGACGGATCGCGCTTTTGGTGGGATTTTCGGGTACCTATGCTTGGAGGCTATTCGTCAGGGGTTCAGAAAGTTCCGGAACGTCGAAGGCATGGGCGGCGGTGATCCCAGATTATTCGGCGCGATTGGTATCTGGTTAGGGTGGCAGTTTTTGCCCTTTACGCTCCTGTTGGCGTGTCTCGTTGGGTTTGCCCATGTAGCGGCGGCGTATGTCGGCGACAAAAGGCGGGTTTTGCATCTGCCCTTTGGGTCGTATTTGTGTGTTGCAGCTTATGCCTTGGCGGTCTTCGGCTAACCGTTGCTTATATCCCTTCGGGGCGCCTATCGACATCATAAGAGATACGCATCGGCCGCCTTTGTTTATCGCGTGAAGCCGTTGGTTCTATCCCGGCAGATGCAACAGCCAGTCGGTCAGCGATTGCCAGAAGTACCTCCGCACTGAAGCCAAAACTGCAATGGGCGGAGCGGACAGGAATGTTGCGTGCCGTGGGTGTGTTCGGTTCAAGACAGGCGCGCCATGAGACTATTCCATCGCTCTTTGAGTAAAATGAAATTGCCGGAACGGGCAAAGGGAGCTTGCTTTGCGCGATCTGTGCTTGGGCAATAGGTGCTCTCAAGCTATGCCCGCTAAGGCGTTCATAAATTTCAAATGCGTTGCTCGCGAATGGATCGCCGACAAAGGGCGAACCGAGCGAGATAACTTGGCGTATCATTTGTGGGTGACGCCGGGCAACCATGCGGGCCATGATGCCGCCCATGCTCCAACCGATCAACGTTACGGGTTGCTGCGCCAAGTGATGAACGGACTTTATGCGCTCGATAAGCCGCTCATTGTGCACGCCAATGGTTTTTGCACCGAGATTTCTGCCCAAATCCCAAGCGTGCACCTGATAGCCTAGAAATCGCAAATAATGCCGTAGGACAATGGTTGAACGGTCGGTCATTCCAATCCCGGGAATGACAAAAATCGATCGTGCGTCCCCCCGGGGTGCAGTGGACAGCTGTGTCCAACAATATGGAAGATTAGCGATTGCATACAGGGTTCGGGGCAATTCAGCCCAAGCGAGCCAGCGTTGCGGCGTGTGACATTGGACCATGATAAGCCAACGCAAATGGTGGCCGATCGTTCCTAAGCCCGCGCACATCAATCGCAAAAATTTGAGATTTCACGCAAAGAAGACGCAAAGCGCGGAATATTTCAACTATTGTGCCGGTTCCAAACCATTTGCCTTAGCTGCATCTATTTCAGCCTTTGCATCCGCCTCAACCAACTTTGTAGCTTCTTCAGCTGCTTGCTCAATCGTTAGCTTCTGTTGGGCCACCGCATCCCGTTGAGACGTAGCTTGGCTATCGTTTTCTTTCGGATCAGCCTCGGTAATGGCTGGGGTGTCGGTGCACCCTGCGAGCATCAGTGCACCGAGTAGCCAAGGGAGTGCACGCATCATTGCGGAGAACTCGGTTTCAATTCACCCTCAAAATTGGCTACATAGGCCAATGTTGCAATCCATGCCGCGACATTCTGGCGCAATTCGGCCTTATCGATCTTGTCTAACGTGTCGTCGGGCGTGTGGTGCAAGTCAAAATATTTGGTTCCATCTTGCTGCATATCTATGACGCCAAGCTTTTGCGCGGCAATTATTGCGCCAACATCTGCGCCGCCACCCGCAGCTTCCTTGCGCGGCGCAACGCCCAATGGCGCGAGTGCTGCGGTAATTTGCGCGCGCAGTGCGCTCGCGCTTTCGGGAAGATTGAAGTCCACGGCCCATATCTTGCCGGCTCCAAAATCAGATTCCATGGCAAAGGCATGTGGCTCGCGTGCATGCTTTTCACCATAATCGCGACCGCCCCAAATCCCGACTTCTTCAGCACCGGCCCAAAGCACGCGAACCGTGCGCTTGGGTTGGCCCATGGATTTAAGATGGGTGGCAGCGGCGCCAATGATACCGCAGCCTGCAGCGTCATCTATCGCACCCGTGCCAAGGTCCCAGCTATCCAAATGGCAGGCGATGACGATAATGGGCAGATCGGTGTTAGAGCCTGTCACCTCAGCCAACACGTTACCGGATGTCTGAATCCCAAAATTTTGGGGAGTCAGTTTCAATTTCATGCGCACCGGCTTGCCCCGCGCGATCATGCGCTCAAGATTTTCTGCATCTGGGATAGATAGCGCGCCGGCAGGGATTGGCGTTACGCCGGGTTCGAAATTCGTATTGCCTGTATGCGGGTTGCGGTGGTGATCGGTCCCGATGGAGCGAATGACAATGGCGGCAGCGCCTTTTTTGGCGGCAATGTTCGGGCCAACAAAGCGGGCAGGACCAAATGCGCCATAGCTGCTTCCGTCCTGTGTCGCCTTCATATTGTGGCTCACAAACGCGATCTTGCCTTTCAAGCTGCCGTCTTGGGCCGCGCGCAAATGGTCGATTGTCGGAAAATATACAATCTCGGCATCAATACCGGCGTCCCCCGTGCTTGCGCTGTTCCCAAGCGCCGCAACGGCCATTTTCTGTTTGAATGGCGCGGTGATCTCAGCTGTCTCGGCGCCGCGGACCCATGTTGGCATTTTATATTCTTCGATCCGTACATTGTCGAAGCCCAGCGCCTTTAACTTTGTAACGGCCCATATACGGGCACGCGCTTCTGCTTCTGTACCGGCCTGTCGCGGACCAATTTCGGTCGTAAGGCCTTCAACGATATCATAAGCAACATCATCCGCTTGAAGCGCTTTGTCACGCAGCGCAGCGATTATCTCACTGTTCGACGGGGCCGGTGCAGCATAAGCAAGCGAAGGGATTAGGAGCAGCGAAGATGCTGCGGCGAGCAGAGCGATGTTTTTCTTCATGAGGCACAGGCTTAATCCCATCGCACAGTTTTGCAATCCCGCCTTGCGAGGAATCGTGCAGATAGCTAGGGATGCGGCCAAATCAAAGTAATGCAACATAGGAACTAATCCCCATGGCAGCCCAATATAGCTACGTAATGAAGGGAATGACCAAAACCTTCCCCGGTGCGAGCAAGCCGGTCCTTAACAATATCAATCTGCAATTCTACCCAGATGCAAAGATTGGCATCGTTGGGCCGAATGGCACGGGTAAATCCACATTGATGAAAATCATGGCCGGCATGGATACTGAATTTACCGGCGAAGCATGGCCTGGCGAGCACATCCGCGTTGGTTATCTGGCGCAGGAGCCAGAATTGGACCCTAACAAAACCGTGCGCGAAAACGTTATGGACGGCGTCCGTCCGGTTGCAGACCTTGTGGATCGCTTCAACGAGATTTCAATGATCATGGGTGATCCGCCAGAAGACGCAGATTTTGACGCGCTTATGGAGGAAATGGGCACGCTTCAGGAAAAGATTGATGCCGTCGATGGCTGGTCGCTGGATAGTCAGCTTGAGCTTGCTATGGACGCTTTGCGCTGCCCACCGGGTGACAGCCCCGTGACGAGCCTTTCCGGCGGTGAGAAGCGCCGTATCGCGCTTACCCGTTTGTTGCTGGAGAAGCCGGATATTCTGCTGCTAGATGAACCGACCAACCACCTTGACGCAGAATCTGTGGCTTGGTTGGAAAAGCATTTGGTCGATTATAAGGGTAACGTCATCCTCGTAACCCACGACCGCTATTTCCTCGACAATGTGGTCAGTTGGATCCTTGAACTCGATCGCGGCCGTTATTTTGTCTATGAAGGCAATTATTCGACCTATCTGGAGAAGAAGGGCAAGCGGCTCGAGCAGGAATCACGCGAAGACGCAGGCCGTCAGAAGGCGATCAAGGACGAACTGGAGTGGATCCGGCAAAGCCCGAAAGCGCGGCAGACCAAGTCCAAAGCGCGTATTAAATCCTTCGATCAATTGGTCGAGGCTCAAGAAAACCGCACACCGGGCAAGGCACAAATTGTCATTCAAATACCGGAGCGTCTTGGCAGCAAGGTTATCGAGGTCAAGAATGTCACCAAGGCTTATGGTGACAAGTTGCTGTTCGAAAATCTGTCGTTCACCATCCCACAGGGTGGTATCGTCGGCGTAATTGGACCGAATGGTGCCGGTAAATCGACTTTATTCCGCTTGATTACAGGCCAAGAAGTGCCCGATTCCGGCGAGGTAGATATTGGCGAAACCGTAAGGCTTGGATTTGTTGACCAGAGCCGTGATGATCTGGACCCCAACAAAAATGTCTGGGAAGAAATTTCCGGCGGCGCGGACTTTATGAAGCTGGGTAAGCATGAAACGCCGACCCGTGCATATGTTGGTGCGTTTAACTTCAAGGGCACGGACCAGCAGAAAAAGGTTGGCCTGTTGTCAGGTGGTGAACGCAACCGCGTGCACATGGCGAAGATGTTGAAAGAAGGCGGCAACGTGCTTCTACTCGATGAGCCGACCAATGATCTTGACGTAGAAACCTTGTCCGCACTTGAAGAAGCGCTGGAGAGCTTCGCTGGTTGCGCTGTCGTCATCAGCCATGACCGCTTCTTCCTTGACCGTCTGGCAACACATATCCTGGCGTTCGAAGGTGATAGCCATGTGGAATGGTTCGAAGGCAATTTCGGATCTTATGAAGAGGACAAGATTGCGCGTCTTGGTGACGAAGCAACGCGTCCGCATCGTGCTACTTACAAAAAGATGACGCGTTGATGATGACATAAAGGGCCATTGCGGCCCATCATCACGCGATCATGGTCATTGCTGAGCTCAGTAGATTTATCCCCTCAGGGGATTAGCCAAGAGCCCTGCCATGTTTTTTGCACATCGCACCATTGCCAATGCGCACGGCGGTGGCCCGCGTTGGCCAAATACAGCCATTCAATGGACTGGATTTCCACCAGCATTGTTGTGAAATTGGGGCGGTAGTTGGCCAGCTGTGCTTCGTCGGGTTGCTTGCCTTGGATCCATTCGGGTAGGCCCGATGACGGTTCGGCAACAGCTGTGCCTGGGGCAGCTTCAGCCATGTAACAACGCCGCGCAAAGGGGGTGGAGCTGTTCCATGCAGTGTCCGCAATGTCTCCCATGGATAGCAAGCGTGTTTGGCCCGACATCCGAATTTGTAGCTTGGCCGACATGTCGTAAAATAGAACGCCCGTTGCGCTGTTATTGTGAATTTGCGAAGCCTTGATTGACCGTAAATCGGTATGGAAACGCAGCGTCCGCGTGTCACGAAATGCCTCACGCAGGATCATGATACGCAGTTGCGGCGCGCCGGTTTCATCGACTGTTCCCACTGCTGGCATATGTGCAGGGCTGTTTCGATCGGAAGTGCCAGCTTCGACAAGACGCCAAGCTTCTTCAAAACTTAGGTCCAGATCGTTATAACAAGCAGGCAGGCTAATTGGCTCGGTCATTGCACCTCGAATTTGTCATTCTCGTCATTGAGTATATAGAGATTTCCGTCAGAAATACCAAAATAGGCACCATGTAACTTCAATTGCCCTGTATGTTCGCGTGCCGCAATAAAGGGGAAACTTCTTAAGTTCGCGAGGCTGACCCGCACGGCGTCTAACTCCAAATCGCGCTGCGGATCTTGAGATGTCGAGGCGAGTATCTTGTCACGGGCAGGGCGGATGATGTCCACCCAGCCGTCCACGAAGCTGTGGCCACCATGTCCGAGATTTGCACCCTCCAGCGACGCTTTAATGCCGCCACATTGTGCGTGTCCCAGCACGACGATGTGGCGCACTTCTAGCCCTAAGACACCAAATTCAATGGCAGCTGAGACACCGTGCAGACCGCCGCCCGTCTCATAAGGCGGAACGAGACTGGCGACGTTACGCAGCGCAAAAACCTGACCCGGCGTGGTGTCAAACACCGTCGCTGGATCGACCCTGCTGTCGCAACACGAGATGATCATAATCGGCGGGGCCTGTCCATCATTGGCAAGCGAGTCATACCGTGCCTTTTGCCGAACATAAGCGTCCGACTTAAATCTTTGATAACCCTCTACGAGAACGGCAAATTCAGGCATTAGAAACGCTCACCTCTAACAACTTGAACGTCGCCTATGGTGAGCAGCATGCCATAGCTATCAAGCAATGGCGCAATTGCGTCGATTAATTCGGTCGTTTTGGTATCGGACGCGATAGCCAACACGATTGTTTTGGCACTGGCACCGGTAACGTCGTCATGCTGCCATTCACCGGCACGCCCGCCACCAGAATCCACATGGATGAGGCTCCATCCAGAGATATCTACAGCCTTCAACCTGGCGACAATACGCGGGACAAGCGGTGTATCGACCAAGATTTCAATACGTTTTCGCAGGACGGTCTGTACCATATGTTATCCTAAGCTTTGCGCAAGAGCGGCAAAAATACTAATGCCAAAAATAATGTTGAACGGGAAAGTAACGCCAAGTGACATGCTGAGATAAATGCCGGGATCAGCTTGAGGTAAAGCCAGCCGCATTGCCGCTGGAACCGCAATGTAGGAGGCGCTAGCCGCCAATATGCCAAGCGCCGCTGACGAGGCTACATCAAGTCCAATAAGCGTTCCAAATACTGTCCCAATCGTGCCGTTTACTAAGGGCAGCAAAATCGCGAGCAGAACCAGCCGCAACGTCACCTTGCGGGACTGCATCAAGCGGCGTGCAGCAATGAGGCCCATGTCCAGCAGGAAAAGGCAAAGTACACCGCGGAAACCTGTGTCAAACAAAGGCTTGACGGCTGCAAAGCCATCAGATCCAGCGATAGCCCCGATTACAAAACTGCCAACTAGCAGCATTACGGAAGCATTGGTTAACACCTCATGCCAAGGTGTTCCGCTGGTTTCACCGGACGCTGTGTCATCCCGTCGGGCAAGCATCAGACCGGAGATGATTGCAGGCGTCTCCATGAGCGCAAGGACAGCAACCATATAGCCAGCAGGGCTAAGACCTCGACCTGTTAGCAGCTCTATTGCGGTTACAAAGGTAACCACGCTAACCGAGCCATAATGCGCGGCGACTGCTCCTGCGTCAATTTGTGACAATTTGCCGATGCTTCGCAACAAAGCAAATGCAAGCACCGGCAAAAGAAAGCTTAAGGTAAGGCCAGCAGCTGCTGCCGCGATGACTTCTGGGGTTATACCGCTCTTGGATACCTCAACGCCGCCCTTCAATCCGATTGCTGCCATGAGATATATCGACATCGCCTTAGCGAACGCCTCAGGTATACTCAGATCCGATTTGAGAGCGGCGGCAATAAAGCCCAGTACAAAAAAGAGGATTACCGGCGAAGTGAGGGTATCTGCGATCATCATAGAACCTTTGCGGATTTTGCAACCCATAGCAGGCAAGTTGCAGTTGGCAAGACGCCGCTCCGCGGCTATCCGGACAGTATGAACGTCCCCATCATCATGCCAGAGCGCCCCGCCAGAGAACGCAAACCGGACTGGATCAGGGTTAAGGCACCAACAGGAACCGGATTTGATGAGACTCGCCGATTGATGCGCGAACTCAATTTAAACACCGTTTGTGAAGAAGCGGCGTGTCCGAATATTGGCGAATGCTGGACCAAGAAACATGCCACGGTGATGATCCTCGGGGATGTGTGCACAAGGGCTTGTGCTTTCTGTAACGTCAAAACAGGCATGCCACGCGCAGTTGATCCGCTTGAGCCCGAGCATGTAGCGATTGCCGCAGCCAAGATGGGCCTTGAACATATTGTCATTACGTCCGTCGACCGTGATGATTTGCCCGATGGCGGCGCGAGCCAGTTTGTAAAGGTGATAGAGGAGTTGCGCCGTAATACGCCAAATACAACAATTGAAATCCTGACACCTGATTTCCGGAACAAGGCGCAGTCCGCGATTGAAGCGATCGTGGCTGCGCGCCCTGATGTGTACAATCATAACCTTGAAACTGTGCCCCGCCTGTACCCAACCATCCGGCCCGGCGCGCGCTATTATGCATCGTTGCGCTTGCTTGAAACGGTGAAGCGGCATGATCCGTCTATCTTTACCAAATCGGGCGTGATGCTTGGATTAGGTGAAGAGCGGATGGAAGTGCATCAGGTCATGGATGACATGCGCAGCGCCGATATTGATTTCCTTACAATGGGGCAATATCTGCAGCCAACACCCAAGCATACCAAGGTTATGGATTTCGTTACGCCCGCTGCGTTTGACGCTTATGCTGCGATTGCGCGCGCCAAGGGCTTTTTGCTGGTGGCCGCAAGCCCGTTGACTCGTTCCAGCTATCATGCAGGTGATGATTTTGCCAAAATGCGGGACGCACGGGCTGCGCAACTTGCTAAGGCACGCTAGGACCAAAGCTACTCATGCCGCACCATCACGAACGCCGGAGCCTGCCGCATAGCGCAGCGCAAATGTATGATTTGGTGGCGGACGTAAACCGCTATCCAGAGTTTCTGCCATGGGTCAGCGCCATCCGTATTCGTAAGGATGCCGAAGACGAGATGCTCGCGGATATGATCGTTGGATTTAAATCGCTGCGCGAAACCTTCAGCAGCAGGGTCGTAAAAACGCCAAAATCATCGATCATTGTGGATTATCTCGATGGGCCGATGAAGCATTTGCATAATGCATGGACGTTCGAGGACGTCCAAGATGGTGGCTCTATCGTGGACTTTACCGTCGACTTTTCGTTCCGTAACCGTGTGTTTGAGGCGCTCGCCGGACAGTTTTTCGATTCCGCGCTGCGCAAAATGACGGCAGCGTTTATTGACCGAGCGGATGCGCTTTATGGTGTTGGCGGAAGCAATAGTTCCAACGCATGAAGCGTTGCGAATGCACGGATATCGGCGCGGCTTTTATCTGATCCAAAGGATTTTTGGTCCCCCACAACTTCATTCGGGTTCTGGTCTTTCACGGCAACAGCAAAAACCACCGTTCCAATTGGCTTGATTGCGCTTCCGCCATCGGGGCCAGCAACACCGCTAATCGCTACCGCAACGTCCGCGCCGCTTTTCTTGAGTGCGCCTTGCGCCATCGCCCACGCCACGCCCACCGACACAGCGCCGAAGGCATCAATGATGTCCTCATTGACGCCGAGCAACTTTATCTTTGCGTCGTTGCTGTAAGTCACGAAGCCATAACCGAGCACCGCACTGCTGCCAGGTACTTCAGTAATGGCGGCGGCGACGAGACCACCCGTGCAGCTTTCGGCAATAGCCACCGTGCGCCCGGCCGCCTTGTTTTCGGAAACAACACGCGCAGCCAATTCGGCAATCTCGGCAGGTAAGACAGAATCCATTTTAGATTTTCTCAAAAGTTGCGGTGGCTTGGGCAGCAATGCCTTCACCCCGGCCAGTGAAGCCAAGCATTTCGGTTGTGGTTGCCTTTACCGATATACGGTCCACGTCAACAGACATTATTTCAGCTAAGCGTGCGCGCATTTGTCCGCGAAAGGGACCAACCTTGGGCTGCTCACAAATGATGGTTACATCCGCGTTTGACAGTTCAAAGCCGCCTTCGCGCGCCAGTGTCATGGCGTGCGCGAGAAAGCGGTCCGAAGACGCCCCGCGCCATTGTGGGTCGCTTGGCGGGAAATGGTCGCCAATATCGCCTTGTGCAATAGCACCCAAGATGGCGTCGGTGAGTGCGTGCATGGCGACATCGGCGTCGCTGTGTCCTGCAAGGCCGAGATGATGTGGTATCTGCACGCCGCATAACCACAGTTCGGCATCGGGTACCAAACGGTGCACATCGAAACCGTTGCCGCTTCGGAATGAAGGCATATCATGTCCTGCAAAATCGCTTGAGAAGGTAAATTTGTTCAGCGCTTCCGCGCCCGGCACGATACGCACTTCGCCGGCATGCGCCATCAGCATCCGCGCATCGTCGCTCGGTTCTGCGCCGGTCCAAGACTGATGCGCGGCATAAATATCGGGAAAGGCAAAAGCCTGCGGTGTTTGAATGCGCCAAAGATTTTCGCGTGCAACAATGTCCGATAGCACACCATCCCCCCGCGAAAGGCTATCGACAACGGGCAGGGCAGGGACCGCGCCCGGTGCGAGTGAGAGCGCGGCAAGCAGATCATCAATCACCTGGGCGGGGAGAAATGGCCGCGCCGCGTCGTGGATCAGAACCCGCTCCGCGCCACCATTTGCGGCTATCGCTTGAAGTCCATGATGCACGCTTTCGCGCCGCGTCGAGCCACCCTGAACAAATATTGGGGCATTCAAACCTTTAAGCGCCGCAGCCGCTTGGTCTTCTTGTCCGGCGCCTATGGCGACGTAAATTTGTCCAATGGCGTCATGCTCTGCCAATGCGCGATAGCTATGCCGAAGCATCGGCGTGCCGCGCACGGGCTTGTATTGCTTTGGCTGCGCACCGCCAGCACGGCTGCCTGAGCCGGCGGCGACGATCAAAGCGACAGTGTTTGGACGAGTTGCCATTTGCGCGCTCTAGCGACAGCGGACTTGCCCGCCAAGCTGAAAGCGGGTATCGGCCTGCCTAAATTTTAGGCAGTATTTGAAGATGCAACTTAAACCTATTCAAATCGGCAATATCCAAATCGATTGCCCCGTCATTTTGGCGCCGATGACGGGCGTCACCGATATGCCGTTTCGCAAGATCGTGCGTCAATTTGGTTCGGGCTTGAACGTGACCGAAATGATTGCCAGCCAAGCTATGATCCGTGAAACGCGGCAAAGCATTCAAAAATGTGAATGGGACGCGATTGAAGAGCCGGTATCTATGCAGCTTGCCGGTTGCACACCCTATGAAATGGGAGAAGCGGCAAAGCTGAACGAAGATCGTGGCGCGGCGATCATTGATATCAACATGGGGTGCCCCGTTAAAAAAGTTGTGAATGGCGATGCTGGCTCAGCTTTGATGCGGGACTTGCCTCTGGCGGCAAGCCTGATCGAAGCAACGGTGAAAGCCGTGTCGGTGCCCGTCACCGTCAAAATGCGCATGGGTTGGGACCATGGGACCTTGAATGCGCCAGAACTGGCCCGGATCGCTGAAGATTTGGGTGCAAAGATGATCACTGTGCATGGCCGTACGCGCAATCAAATGTATAAAGGTTCGGCGGACTGGGCCTTTATCCGCAGGGTTAAGGACGCGGTGTCGTTGCCGGTCATCGTGAATGGAGACATTTGCACGATTGCTGATGCGCAGACGGCTTTGACGCAAAGTGGCGCGGATGGCGTCATGGTTGGTCGAGGGGCCTATGGTAAGCCATGGCTATTGGGGCAAATGATGCATTGGTTCCGCACAGGGCAAACCATCGATGATCCGGATATCGATACCCAGTTTCACCTGATAATAAACCATTATCGCGCAATGCTGGACCATTATGGCAGTGATGTCGGGGTGCGCATCGCCCGCAAGCATATTGGCTGGTATACAAAAGGCCTGAACGGTTCGGCCGAGTTCAGGAATTATATGAACCGGATTGATGATCCCGACGTCGTTATCGACGAGCTGACACGCTTTTATGCGCCTTTTCTTTCAAGAACGGCTGCTTAAATTATGTCTGAAGCCATGCATCGCCCCGATTATGGTCAGATGCTCGCGAGTATATCCGTCCCAGTGCTGCTGATTTCCCCCGATCACCGCATCGATTTCGCCAATGACGCCAGTGAAGCGTTTTTTGGGCGGAGCAAAAGGCGGCTTGAGGGGCAGA
This sequence comes from Sphingomonadales bacterium 28-55-16, assembly GCA_002278855.1. Classification (GTDB taxonomy): domain Bacteria; phylum Pseudomonadota; class Alphaproteobacteria; order Sphingomonadales; family Sphingomonadaceae; genus Sphingorhabdus_B. The sequence continues at coordinate 161,632 of NCGG01000003.1, read as the reverse complement.
GGGTTGACGAAACCCTGATTTTTGAGAGCGAAAGGATGAATGCAGCCCTGCTGTCATCGGACAGCGATATCTCCGCGCAAGATATGGAGCTCAAAACCCCACACGGGCTCATTACAGTCGATATAAGCCTATCGTCTGTGTCCAAGGACGCCGACTGGAGAATTGCCATCATATCGCCTCGCAATGGCGGCCGTGAGCATATTGGTGACCAGCGCGACAGTGGGCAACAGCAAGCCATGGGTGCGCCAGCGATATTGGGCCATGAAATCAAAAACCCTTTGGCTGGTATCAAGGGCGCTGCCCAATTGCTTGCGCGGCAAGTTGATAAAAATCATGTTGCTTTGACAGATTTGATCGTCAACGAAGTCGACCGTATTGCGCGATTGCTTGACCAGATGCAAAAGCTTGGCCGTTCTGAGCCTGCGGAACTTGCACCTGCGAACATCCATCTGTTGATCGAACGCGCAATTCGTTCATTGCGTGCAGCAAACCGTGCAATGCCTGAAATTTCAATCAATTATGATCCGTCCTTACCAGATGTTCTGATTGATGCCGATGGGATGGTTCAGGTGCTTATTAACCTGCTGCAGAACGCGACAGACGCGCTGCAGGGGCGTTTGGACGGTGTCATCGGGATATCCACCCGTTATGTCATGAGCGGTGCTTTACGGGACGCAGATGTCGACCGGCGCTCGATTAAGCTTCCGGTCGAAATCGCTATTTCGGACAATGGTCCTGGGGTCCCTGATCATATTGTTGACGAGCTATTTTCGCCCTTTGTCAGCACGAAGCGCGACGGGCAGGGGCTTGGCCTTGCGATTGTGCGCAAGCTGGTACAGCAGATGCACAGCCGGGTGCTGTTTGAACGCGACGCTGCGCAGGGGCAAACAACTTTCCGGCTACTGCTGCCGGTTGCATCAGGGAAATTGAACGCATGAAGCCGCCACGGGTTCTCATTGTAGAAGATGACGCGTCGATTGGCCTGGTGGTGAGCGCGGCACTGCAAGCGGAGAATATCGAAACGCAATTATGTGATTCGGTGGCAGCGCGCGATGCCGTTCTGGCCAGCGGGCATTTCGACCTAATGTTGACTGACGTCATGTTGAAGGACAGCGATGGTTTAACGACATTGAAAGATGCGATGGACACATCGCCGGACATGCCCGTCATCATCATGTCCGCGCAGAACACGCTTGAGACGGCAGTGCGTGCCAGCGAGATAGATGCCTTTGAATATTTCCCTAAGCCCTTTGACCTGAACGAGCTCGTTCTCGCAGTAAAGCAGGGGATCGAAAAACGGCGCTCAACCGCGGAAGGTCCATTTGAATCGCTTACCGAGGCCAATCTGCCGATGATTGGTCGAAGTGCAGCCATGCAGGATGTTTATCGCATGGTCGCACGGCTGCTGCGTAACGACCTGTCTGTTCTGATTTCCGGTGAAAGCGGCACGGGCAAGGAATTGGTGGCTGAAGCCATTCACAATCTTGGCCATCGCAAGACGGGTCCATTCGTTGCCGTGAACATGGCGGCCATCCCGAGCGAGTTGATTGAAGCTGAACTTTTTGGCCACGAAAAAGGCGCGTTTACGGGTGCAGTGGGGCAATCGATTGGCCGATTTGAACAGGCGCAAGGCGGGACCCTGTTCCTTGACGAAATCGGCGACATGCCCATGCATGCGCAAACCCGTCTGCTGCGCGCGTTACAAAGCGGTGTTATTAGCCGTATTGGCGGAAAGGCGAGCATACGCCTGGATGTGCGTATTGTTGCTGCGACCAATCAGAACCTGCCTGCCTTGATCGAAAAAGGCGGCTTTCGCGAAGATTTGTTTTACCGATTGAATGTTGTTCCAATCGAGATGCCGCCTTTGCGCGAACGTACCGAAGACATTGGGTTGCTCGCGCAACATTTCCTTATGATGGCGGCGAAGGATGGGCTGCCCGTTCGGAAGATAGATGACAATGCCGTCAGCCATTTGATGGCGATGCCGTGGCGCGGGAATATTCGTGAGCTGAAAAACCTTATTTATCGTCTCGCTTTGTTATGCCGTGAAGATGTCATTACTGACGCCACTATCTTGCAGTTTATTGAACCTGCGCAGGATGCCGAACCACGCTCATTGCGTGAGAAATTATATCCGCGTGCGTTGGCGCAGTTTGAAATCCCACTGCTTCAGCATGTGATGCGGCAAGTCAAAGGTAATCAACTGAAAGCGGCTGCCTTGCTCGGCATCAACCGCAATACGCTCCGTAAAAAGCTCACCGATTATGGAATTGGCCCCTCAGGTGGGCGTTAGGGCGTGCGCCTAATAGGTTGCGTGCTATTATAGCCATGATTTTGTGCTTTTCAGGTAACGCAATGAATGCCACAGTGTCTTTATGGCAACAATCGGATTAGCGAAGGACACATCAGCACCTTCCGTGGTACGTCGCCTTTTTGAATGGCTCGCTGACCTGTTGGGGAATAGCCAGTCGATAAAATTCCTGGAAATCGCAAGCGCAGTGATGCTTGTTGTCGCAGGCGTCGTCACCGCCGCATTTTTGATGGGGCAGGGCCAAGCGCCTGAGCCGCTTGGGCCCGCTGCATCCGCAACGATGTTGGTCGGCAACTTACTGCCAGCGACATTGCTTTTGGTGCTTTTCGGGCGGCGTGTTGCGCTCAAGCGGGCGGAAAATAGCAATATCGGGAGCAAGCAATTGCTGCATGTCCGGCTTGTTGCCATATTTTCTGCAATTACCGCTGTGCCTACTGTTCTGCTGGTTATTTTTGCATCGCTGCTTTTTCAAAGTGGTGTTCAGTTCTGGTTTTCCGGTTCTGCGCGGGGCATGCTGCAAAATGCAGGTGAGCTTGCGAAAGGCTATTATGACGAGAAAGTGCGGGATGTTGGCGCAGAGACGGTCACTATGGCGGGCGATATCCGCTACATTCTGTCGCAAGTGAAAATAGACAGTTCTGAATTCCTCGAAATTGCGTATCCACAGCAGGTTCTAAATCGCAAATTAAGTGAATCCGCGATTGTGACTATTGGACCAGATGGGCAGCAGAATACAGAGGCCGTATTGGCTGAAAAACCGCGGGGCAATTGGATCAGCGCAGAAGCGTTGCGTAAGCTTAAGTCAGGCGAAAATTTTGTCGTAACCGTTAGTCCAAACAACATCGACGCAGTCGTGGTGCTATATGATCGCCCCAGAACCTATTTATATGTTAGGCGCGCGGAAACGGTCCCGTCATTTGCTTTAGGTGCCCGCGCGCAATCCGTGTTGGAAGATTATGACAAGATGGTTGCGCGGTCGCGGGCGCTTCAAATCCAGTTCAACCTCGCCCTGTATTTTGTGTCGTTGATGATCATTGGTATTACGTTGTGGATCGCATTACGCGTGGCCGACCGTTTGGTGCGGCCTGTAAACAACCTTGTCGATGCGGCGCAGCAGATTGCGGACGGTGATTTGTCGGCGCGGGTCAGCATTGACATGTTCCGCGACGATGAGGTGGGATTCTTGTCGCAATCATTCAACCGCATGACCGAACGGTTAGAGCTCCAAACCGGAGCATTGCTGGCAACCAACCATCAATTGGGTGAACGGCGGTTGTTTATCGAGGCTGTTCTGGAATCCGTCTCTGCTGGGGTTGTATCCGTCGACGGCGACGGTGTTGTGCAATTGGCCAACTCGACGGCGGAAAAGCTGTTGAAGAACGCATCGGCGACTATCGTTGGGCAGCCATTTGCCGTGGTTGCGCCGGCGCTCGCCGCGTTAGCCAGTGAAAGCGCGCGGGGCGTTGTGCAATTGGGCGACGGACCTGAGCCACTGACCGTCGCGGTTACCGTTTCCCCGCGCGAGCAGGGTAGTGTGGTGACGTTCGAGGATATCAGCCAGCAATTAGCGGATCAGCGCCGTGCGGCGTGGTCAGACGTTGCCCGCCGTATTGCGCATGAAATCAAAAACCCACTGACACCGATACAATTGGCGGCGGAGCGATTGCAGCGCAGATTCGGTAAGCACATCCCACAAGACCAAGCGATATTCGAGCAGCTGACCAGCACAATTGTGCGGCAGGTTGGCGATTTGCGAAACATTGTTGATGAGTTTTCGTCTTTCGCGCGTATGCCTAAGCCCTTGTTTCGTGCAGAGAATGTGCATGACATCGTTGGACAAGCGGTGTTCTTGTTTGAAGTGGCGCACCCCGATATTGCGTTTAGCTATCGGCAGAATGGGAAAATACCGGCGCTGATATCGGACCGGCGGCAGTTGGGCCAGGCGGTGACAAATATTCTTAAAAACGCTGTTGAGTCCATCGAAGAAAAGCGGCGGACGGATGAATTTGAGGGCGCGATAGCCGTTGATCTCTCGGTTGACGACAAGGTGTTAATCGTTCGCATTGCGGACAATGGGATTGGTCTGCCGTCCGACAGGCAAAGAATAATGGAACCTTATATCACCAATCGCGCGACCGGTTCGGGACTTGGCCTTGCCATCGTGAAGAAGATTATCGAAGAGCATTTCGGTGAAATTTCGCTTTCGGACAACATCCCGGCAGGGGCAGTTGTGATACTGAAATTTTACCCAGAAGTCGTTGCATCCAAGGTGGGGAAAGTTAAATCTTCCTTGCCTCCATCCAATTCAGATGAGGTTATGAGTTAGTTATGGCACTCGACATACTGATTGTAGACGACGAGCAAGACATCAGAGATCTTGTTTCGGGCGTTCTCGAAGACGAAGGTTATGGCACGAGAACTGCAGCCTCGGCTGAGGATGCTCTGGCTGCACTCGATGAGCGTTTACCGTCATTGATACTTTTGGACGTGTGGCTGCGCGGGTCATCAATGGACGGCATTGAACTTTTGCGCGCGATCAAAATGCGCGATCCGCAGATCCCGGTCATTGTGTTCTCAGGCCATGGAAATATCGATACCGCTGTTGCGGCCATTAGTCAGGGTGCCGTCGACTTCATTGAAAAGCCCTTTGAAGCCAGCAAGTTGCTGCACCTCGTATCGAAGGCAACGGAAACCGAGCGGCTGCGCGCAGAAAACGCGGCGCTGAAGGCGCGGGTAGGGCATTCGGAAGAGTTGACCGGGTCTTCGGCTTCAATAAACGCCGTGCGTGCGACATTGAAAAAGGTTGCTGGTACCGGTAGCCGGATGCTCATTACAGGTCCCGCAGGCGTCGGCAAAGAGGTTGCGGCGCGCTTGCTGCACAGTTGGAGCCCGAGGGCGGGTTCTGCCTTTGTATCGGTTAGCGCAGCGCGTCTCTCACCGGAACGGTTTGACGAAGAGTTGTTTGGCATTGAACAGGATGGGCATCTCGTTCAGGCTGGCATGCTCGAAAAGGCACATGGTGGCACGTTATTTCTCGACGAAGTAGCGGATATGCCGCGTACGACGCAGGGGAAAATCTTGCGCGTATTAACGGACCAAAGCTTTGTGCGTGTCGGTGGCGATCGACAAATCAGGGTAGACGTCCGCTTCGTATCTGCAACCGCGCGCGACCTCGCTGTTGAAATTTCCGAAGGCCGGTTTCGCGAGGATCTTTTTTATCGGCTAAACGTCGTGCCGGTCGAAATACCGCCATTGTCGGGGCGCCGGGAAGATATACCAGATTTGGTCCATCATTATGCCGCCCGATTTGCATCTGAGCATCGCATTTCGCCGCCCAATTTTTCCGATGACGCCTTGGCTGCGCTACAAGCGTGCGAATGGCCAGGCAATGTTCGCCAGTTGCGCAACATTATTGAACGTACGATTATATTGGCCCCGGCGGACGGCATAGCGACGATTGAAGCCGACATGCTGCCGTCGGAAATCCTTAACAGCTACGAAGGCGCGGAGCACAATGTAACATCATTGATGGGGGCGCCATTACGGGAAGCACGCGAGGCTTTTGAGCGGGAATATCTTCGGGTTCAAATTAAGCGTTTCTCGGGCAATATATCGAAAACGGCGGCATTTGTAGGTATGGAACGTTCAGCGTTGCACCGAAAGCTCAAGCTGCTTGGAATATCGGTCCGGAAAAACGGATTAGATGTAAACGGTGAGGAAGACGTTTGAGCTGAATTGCGAATTGGGTGTCACTCGTGTATTGCCAAAAACGCTTTGTTAACCAACCGTTTGATGAACGCTCAGTTCGATAAAGCTTAACAATAAATATAATCGGACACGAATAATGACTGAAAAAAATAACGGACTTCAAGATCTCTTTCTGAACTCCCTCAGAAAAACGAAGACGCCGGTGACCATGTTTTTGGTAAAAGGTGTAAAACTTCAAGGTGTTGTAACGTGGTTTGATAACTTCTCGGTGCTTTTGCGCCGTGATGGCATGTCGCAGCTTGTTTATAAACATTCCATTTCGACAATCATGCCGTCTTCGTCCCCCGATAGAGCTCTATTTGACGAAATGATGTCGCGCAGCGGTCACCGACCTGGCATATTGCAAGATGTGTTTTTACACGCGATGTGTGACAAGAATGAACCGGTCACGACGTTTTTGGTCAATGGCGTTATGCTACAGGGTGTCATTGCAGCTTATGATCTGTTTTCCGTGATGCTAGAACGGGACGGCACGACGCAGCTTGTTTACAAGCATGCCATATCCACCATTCAACCCGCACAACCGGTCAACCTTGCTGAATATAATCAAGGCGTCGATGAGAGCGATATTTGAGCGGCTTTGAACGCAGTGAAACGGACGAGTTTGCGCGTGGCGCGCGTGCTTTAGTCGTTTACCCGGAACTGCCCGCAAGAGCGTCTGTCGGCCCGGAGTCGCGACTTGCCGAGGCGGAGGGACTTGCGCTTGCTATCGGTTTGAATGTTGTCCGCAAAAAGCATTATCGGGTGCGTTCGCCGCGCGCGGTAACGTTGCTTGGTGGTGGGCAGGTGGAAGAGATCGCCGAAATGGGGCGCGATTTGGAGGCCGACCTTCTGATCGTTGACGCATCCTTAACCGCAATTCAGCAGCGCAACCTCGAAGAGCGCACCGGTTTGAAGACCATCGACCGGACAGGTTTGATCCTTGAGATTTTCGGCGAGCGCGCCGCCACTGCCGAAGGGCGGTTGCAGGTCGAATTGGCGCATCTTGACTATCAAGCGGGGCGCTTGGTGCGCAGTTGGACTCACTTGGAACGTCAGCGTGGCGGTTTTGGTTTTCTTGGTGGTCCTGGGGAAACGCAGATTGAGGCCGACCGACGGATGATCCGCGACCGCATGGCGCGGCTGCGGCGCGAGTTAGAAGAGGTAAAAAGAACGCGCTCCTTGCATCGTGCACGTCGTAAACGCGCCCCTTGGCCCATCATTGCCTTGGTTGGATACACCAATGCCGGTAAATCAACCTTGTTTAACAAACTGACCCGCGCAACCGTATTGGCCGAAGATATGTTGTTTGCGACGTTGGATCCCACCATGCGCCAAATCACACTTCCAGGGATTGAAAAGGCGATTTTGTCTGACACTGTTGGTTTTGTCTCGGATCTACCAACCCAATTAATCGCTGCCTTTCGTGCGACGTTGGAAGAAGTGATATCGGCCGATATCGTGGTCCATGTCCGCGATATTTCGCACGCCGAAACCGATGCCCAGCGAGAAGATGTGCTTCAAATACTGCGCGATCTTGGTGTTCTCGACGATGCAGATGTGGGTAATCAGCCGCATATGGTTGAATTATGGAATAAAATGGACCTTTTGGGCAGCGATCGGCGTGACGAATTGTCCGGGATGTCAGCGCGCGACGACAACATTCTCATGATTTCAGCCGAAACAGGAGAGGGTGTTGCGGCGTTCAAGGCGCATGTGTCGGCGCTGATTGCCAAGGGCAACGACCTACGTACCGTGCAGCTGCGCGCGGACGATGGTGCCGCATTGGCGTGGCTGCATGGACGCGGCACGGTAACGCATCAGGTGCTCAACGGAGAATCGCTGTCTGTCGACGTATCGCTCAGTCGTCAGTTGTGGGGGCAGTTTGAAAAGCAGTTCGCGCAAGTCGACGTTTAAAAGGGCTTTTAAGCTTCTTTAGACTTGGCCTGCTGCCAAAGCGCTTCTTTGGCATCAAGTGAGAGCCCAGAAAAGGCTTTCCCTGCCGCCATTTCCATATCGCGGAAACGGCGGTCAAATTTGGCTGTAGCGGATTTTAATGCTTGTTCTGCATCCACCTTGTGAAAGCGCGCGAGATTGACGACTGCGAAAAGCAGATCACCGATTTCCTCCGCAACATGTTCTTCTGAAATTGCGCTATCAACCTCTTGTAATTCTTCTATTATTTTGGCGCGGGCGCCCGATTGATCTGGCCAATCGAACCCGGTCCGCGCAGCGCGTTTCTGTATTTTTTGGGCGCGCAACAATGCGGGAAGGGCATGTGCAACACCGGCAAGTGCACTGTTGTCTTTATTGCCACTGCGTTCAGCGGCTTTAATGCTCTCCCAAGCGTCAGGAACGGCTTCATCATTGATCACTGCGTCGCCAAAAACATGTGGATGGCGTCGGATCATTTTTGTACAAATACCGTCGATAACGTCGTGTAAGCCAAAGGCGCCAAGCTCTGACGCCATCTGGCTATGGAACACGACCTGAAGCAGCAAGTCGCCCAGCTCGTCCTTTAATCCGTCCAGATCATTCCGCTCGATTGCGTCGGCAACCTCATAGGCTTCCTCAATAGTATAGGGGGCAATGGTAGAGAAGTTCTGCACAAGATCCCAAGGGCACCCATTTTTAGGATCACGCAGTCTGGCCATGATGTCGAAGAGCGGGGTAATATCAGCACGCATATATCAGCCTATTATAATAAGTTCGATAATATATATTATGTTAAGTAATATTATTGATCCGGTCTAAGTTGGCGCCCAAAGCCGTCCCGCGGTTCACGGCTGAAGTACCATGACATTGCGCTCCACCTTCCAGCTCTTCATCGCATCCAAGAAGTTCATGCCAAGTACATTTGTGTCACCAAAATTTTCGGATACCACCACATTATGATTTTCGATTACATGAGGCCCAATTTTAAGTGATTTTACCAAACCACGTTTTGCGGCAACACGGCCGTTAGCGGTCCCGAGCATGATCGGATAGCCGTTGGCATCCACATCGACCTGCGCCTCTTTGGCTGTGTTTGCGTTGATAGCCGTTAATGTGGCCCCACTATCGATCATAAAGCGAACCGGCTTGCCGTTCACTTCAACCTGAAGCCAGTAATGGCCGTCGTCCTGCCGCCGCAATTCAATGGCGTTGCCGCTGATATTTTGTCCTGCGGTGCCTGAAATGTCGGCTTTGACACGTTCCCAAATGCCTATGAATTCATACCTAAAGCTGAAAATAGCAAACAACGCCGCAAAAATGGCGATCCATGCCAACCCTGCCTTGGCGACATATCCAAAAGGCAAGCGTCGCGCGGCCAACGAACCAACCAACAGCAAGATGCAGATGACGCCCCAAATCAAGGATGGGCCGTCCTCTAAGATGTTCATCGTGCCGCCTTTGTAAACAGATTGTAGAAGTTATCTGCAGTTTGCCGTGCTAAGATCTCGGTTTCAATCCCGCGTAGCTGCGCCACAAAGCGGGCGGTGTCCGCCACAAATGCCGGCTCACCCGTTCTGCCACGATGCGGAATGGGTGCGAGAAACGGCGCGTCTGTCTCTACGAGCAACCGATCCGCAGGCAGCCATTTTGCGATATCTTGGAGATCTTGCGCGTTTTTGAAGGTCACAATGCCAGATAGCGAGATGTACAGGCCAAGATCCAAGGCGATCCGGGCAAAGGCGGCGCTGGCGGTGAAGCAATGGATGACCCCAGTGAATGCGCCTTCCTGCGTTTCTTCGGTCAGTATCGCTGCGGTGTCTGCCTCTGCATCACGGGTGTGAATGATGATCGGCAAGCCTGTCTCGCGTGACGCCTTTATATGCGCACGAAAGCCAGTGCATTGCTGTGCGCGGTCGCTTTTGTCGTAATAATAATCGAGACCGGTTTCGCCGATAGCAACAACGCGCGGATGGGTAGATTTCGCTACGAGCTTTGCGCAATCGATGCTGACATGCTGGTCAGCCTCATGCGGATGGATACCGACCGAGGCCCACACATCGGCTTCTTGTTCTGCCAGGCCGATGACTTCGTCCCATTCGCGCTCGCGCGTGGAAATGTTGAGCATCGCGGAAACCCCGCTGTCGCGTGCGCGCGCCAGGACGTCTGCTTGCTGTTCAACCAAGCCCTTATAATTGAGGTGGCAATGGGAATCGACGAACATCAGGCGTTAGCCCCCTCCTCTGCTGGCAACTCGAGCCTAGGGAAAAGGCCTATGGGTTGTGCAATCTGGAAACCACTTTCCGCCAGCGGCGAATACCAATGCGAACCGGCGTCTGTAAAATTGCGCACATTATCTGGCACGCCCATTTGATCGAGCAACTTCCTTGCTGACCCCGGAATGACAGGCAATATGGCAATCGCAAGCTGCGCGATACAAATGAACAACGTGGCTAATACAGTTTCCATCCGCGCAGGATCCGTCTTTTTCAGCGCCCAGGGTGCTTGCACATCGACATATGCGTTGCAGGCAAATACCGCCTGCATCCAAGCTTCTAAAGCTTGTGACATCGCTAGATCTTCGAAATGCGCAGGAATATGTTTCGAAACCGCGTTTCCAACCAGTTCCAATAAGGCAATATCATCTCCATGATGGCCATGGATCGCTGGAAGATAGCCTTCGCAATTTTTGAAGATCAGCGACAATGTGCGCTGCGCCAGATTACCAAAGCTGTTGGCAAGGTCTGCATTTACACGGGTGACAATGGCTTCAGGGCTGTAGCTGCCGTCTTGGCCAAAGCTGACTTCGCGCAGTAAGAAGTACCGCAATGCATCGACACCGAACAACGCGGCGAGTTCCATTGGGTCGACGACATTGCCCAAGGACTTAGACATTTTTTCGCCGCGTGAGAGCAGGAAGCCATGGCCAAACACCATTTTGGGTAAAGGCAAGCCCGCGGACATCAGGAACGCTGGCCAGTATACGGTGTGGAAGCGCACAATGTCTTTGCCGATGATATGGACGCTGGCGGGCCAGAATTTGCGCCACTCTTCGGTCTCGTTGGGAAAGCCAATCGCAGAGATATAGGTCGTCAGCGCGTCAAGCCACACATACATCACATGGTTCTCGCTGCCCGGAACCTTCACACCCCAGTCAAAGCTGGTGCGCGACACAGATAAGTCCTTCAATCCGCCTTCAACGAATTTGACGGTTTCATTCTTGCGGCTGTCTGGACGGATAAAATCCGGGTGCGCGGCATAATATGCGAGCAACGGCTGCTCATATTTGGAAAGCCGGAAAAACCAGCTTTCCTCAACGGTCCATTCGACTGGCGTACCTTGGGGGGACAGCTTCTGCCCCCCTTCCCCTTCGGTCAGTTCGGACTCGTCATAATATGCCTCGTCACGAACGGAGTACCAGCCTTCATAGCGATCCAGATACAGATCGCCATTGGCCTCCAAGCGCTGCCAGATGGCTTGACTTGCTATGTGATGCTGTTCAGCGGTTGTGCGGCAAAAATGATCATATGAAATATCAAGTATTTCGCACATTTTCTTGAAATGTAGTGACATTTCGTCAGCCAAATCACGCGTTGCTTTGCCCGCGGCACGCGCTGTTTGGTCCATTTTTAGGCCATGCTCGTCGGTGCCAGTAACGAAGCAGACGTCACGCCCATTCAGACGCTGAAAACGTGCAATCGCGTCGGTTGCAATCGCCTCATAGGCATGGCCGATATGCGGCTTTCCATTGGGATAAGCGATGGCGGTGGTGATGTAGAAGGGTTTGGACATGAATACTCTTAATATTGGCTAATTTCGTGCTTTATGCGCTTGTACCGATGCCAGCAAGCTTCCCATTTGGAATACAACACTTTGCTTATCGAGACTTAGGGCGATAGCGCGGCCCGCAAGGCTGCTGGCAGCCTCCCAAGCGGCAACCCCACTTTCTACCCGCGACGCGTCAAGCGTTCGGGTGTAATCTGCGATTAAAGCAGGCGCACGGCGCAAGAACGCCTCATAACGCGGCTGTGCTGCCTTAAGCGCCAGCTTGTCTGCTAAGCCGCTGCGCAGTGCGTTGTCACGGTCACCTGTGCGCAATATTGACGTCATGGCGTCTTCAATCTCTTCGAGGTCAAGCCCCAGAAAATCAAGCGCTTGGCCCGGGGTGCCATTCCCTAAACGGATGAGCGCATCAATCTCGGTTGCACGGACCTCTGGTGCAGCTTGATGTAAAACGCCCCTCATGTCGCTGTCAGATAAAGCGTCGAAGCGCAAAATTTGGCACCGCGAACGGATTGTGGGCAAAAGTCTGTCGCTCGCATGGCTGATCAGAAAAAAGAATGTGCCAACAGGCGGCTCCTCAAGCGACTTCAGCAACGCATTGGCACCGCCGCGTTCCAAGTCGTCGGCCGCGTCGATGATGATTGCGCGCCGTTCACTAAGACCTGGCCGTGTGGTGAGCGATTGTTGTAGGCTGCGGATCTGGTCTACCGTAATGCTGCGTTTGAGTTCGGTCGCGTCGGATATGTCCTCGTCGTCTTTTAACGCCTCTTTCGGAAGGCGTTTTACGGATATTATATCCGGATGGGCGCCCCGTGCGATCATGCTGCCATAGGCATTTTCCGGATCAACCAACCGTGCCGCCGCGCGCAAGGCAAAGGCGGATTTTCCGAGCCCCCGTGGCCCCGCCAAAATCCAGCCATGGTGGATCTTGCCGCTGTCACAGGCGGTTGCAAATTGTCGCCACGCCTTATCATGTCCTACAAAGGCGTTCATGCAGGCTCCAGCAAATCGCTGATTTCGGCGAGTAGGCGCATGGTAACCGTATCAACCGTGCCCGATGCATCGACAAGCCGCACGCGCGGCTCGCGTTCAGCAAAGCTGACAAAGGCCATATCGACGTCCGAATGGAAGTTTTCTGGACGTCCTTGAATACGGTCAGCTTGATTCTGATCGCGCGTGGCAGCACGGTTGGCTGCTTCCTTGGTATCAAGCCGCAGCACTAAAGTTCGGTCTGGCAACATGCCCCTGCTGCCGATTTGGTGCAGCGTCATGATGTCGGCATCCGATAGACCTGAGCCTGCACCCTGATAGGCACGGCTGCTGTCTATATATCGGTCCGATATCACCCATTTCCCGGTTGCCAAGGCAGGTTCGATAAGCCGTTCGACATGGTCGCTTCGGGCCGCGGCAAATAACAATGCTTCGGCACGCGGCAGCCAGCGCTCGGCACTGCCGCCAAGCACCAATTGCCGTATGGTCTCCGCGCCCTCTGTGCCACCCGGTTCGCGTGTCAACACAACCTCAAAGCCTTTTTGTACAATATATGCCGCGAGCGCAGCGATCTGGGTCGACTTGCCAACGCCCTCCCCGCCCTCAATGGATATAAAACGGCCACGCACGGTCACAGGCGCGCACCTGCTGGCTTACCCATCAAACTGTCCGCAAAATAGCGCATATATTATTCTGTTCCATCATCGCATGCCAATTTCTTCAGAACCAGCTGCTTTGGCCATTCGATAAGCGATTTTAACCGCTACGTATAGCGCTCAGCTAAGCTGGAGCGAAATACTAGTGAAGTAGCTCGTCTGACAGCAGCCCCACCGAAAGCGCGTAAAAATTGGAACAATTATAGTCCAATATTACACGGTAATTGCCGCCGACAAGATAGCCGGTCTTGCCCACGCCATCGGGTTCAATCAATGTCGCCATCATGCTGTCCTTTGGCCACACACCGCGCTGCGGCGATATACCCAGCTGACGCCATTCAGAGATGGTGCGCCATTGGCTGTGCCGGCCAAAAACGCGGGGGCACCGCGGCGGCGTCATGCGGGAACCTAAGGTGTCACGGCTTAACGCGGCCGGAACATTGACCGCGAAACCCCATGCCTCACCACGACGCCAGCCCGCATTGACAAAATAATTGGCGATCGAGGTCATCGCATCAACTTCGCTGCGCCAGATGTCGGCATAGCCGTCACCATCGCCATCGCGGGCGAGCCGTAAATATACAGAAGGCAGAAATTGTGGCTTGCCCAGTGCCCCTGCCCAGCTTCCTGTGATCGCATATTGTGGCACGCCACGGTCGATCATTTTAAGGACGGCGACCAACTCCGTCTCAAACAAGGGGCGTCTGCGGCCTTCATAAGCCAGTGATGCCAAAGCCTCAGGCGCATTGAAATTGCCGGTGACCGCGCCGTAACTCGTCTCATGCCCGTAAATGGCGAGCATAATCTCTTCAGGCACGCCGGTTTCACGCTCTATCTGCGCCAGCAATGGCCGAAGCTCAGAATATTTGGCGCGGCCCTGGCTAATCAGCGACGCATTCACGTGGCGTGCCCTATAGGGCGCAAAATTCGGCACCGGAGCATTGGTTGCGCCTTCGGGCTGCTGTCTGTCGAGGCGGACAACGTTTGCGTTGAAGTTCAGCGATGGCAACACGCGGTCAAGCGTCGCGGTGGTAACGCCTTCGCGTAATGCGCGCTGCCGAACCTGCGCTAAATAGGCGCGAAAACCCGCCTCATGCCTATCTATGCCACCAAATGGGGCGGACGCGGGCAGTTGCGTGGCGGATGCTTGAACATCTTGCGCCAACAATTTTGGCCCAAGCACCAACGCACTGATGCTCATGGCAATAGTCATCAATATCTTACGATTTGACCACACGTGGCCCGCGGTTCTGTTCATACCCATATATTGGCACACAGAACAAAGCCTGTGAAATGCTTTGATCGCGTCAAACGCCCATTTCATCGTGCGCGACGAGACAAAGACGCATCATCTACGCTTGCCATCGCAAACCGCACTTTCGTAAGCGGACAGGTGGCCGAGTGGTTTAAGGCAACGGTCTTGAAAACCGTCGTGGGTGGAAGCTCACCGTGGGTTCGAATCCCACCCTGTCCGCCAGCAAACCAATAAAATTAAGGGCTTGCGCGGAAATCGTAGGTTTACCCACCTTTCTACCCACCTTTAAGCGCAGGCTAACTACCGTCTGCCTCGCACCACATTAGTGCCCCCACCCCCTTCAAAAACCTACCCAACGAGACCCCACCGGGGTGGCACCCTCCTATTCTGGCTGATGGGACCCACGGTTCCTTCTTACATATTATTCTGCACGTCCGGTTAGCTGCGTTTCATTCACAGCCTTAGCTGGCGTGAATACATCGGCGGGCCACCGGGACCAACTAACTATTCTCCGCCAACTAATGTCGCACGCTTGATGTAACCGTTAATACCGCAACGCCTTGCTCTTTGAAGTTCGACATTCGCTGCGCTTACGCTTAAGTGGGGTCCGGTTATGGTGACCATAAAGTCAGGTGCCATCCCCTTATATGCATATGAGTAATCGCTCATTGCTTTGATCCCACAGCGACGAAGGTTTTCTAAGGCTGTATTCGTTATTGAAACTTCTTTGCCCGTGTTTTGTTGTCATCATATGTTCCAGTAGCACCCCAATACTCTGGGCCTATTTGAAAAGAGGCTGGTGTAGTCTGAGCATAAGCAACAGAAGCAGAGGAAAGCATTAGGGCGGTTGCTGCCGAAATTTTAGACCACTTCATAAAAAAATCCTAACCTACAATTAGAGTAGACCCGACGCTACCATCTAGTGCGGGAGCAATCGTAGCGCATTACTAAATTTGATGCCATACTGGTCTCATCGTAGTTACGCGGGAATGAAAACGAGACAAAATCACTCCTTAAATCGATACATTAAATCTGTGCCCTCGGTGTTGACGGGGAACAATCACCGCTGGTATCTAAGCGAATAAAGGGCTGGCTGGTATGGGTTTTCATTTTCAACACATTACTTGTAAAACCCAGGCTGCTATTTCATAACCATCTAAAACTAGCATTGGAGAGAAAAATGACCACAAAATTGATAGCCGGAGCAGCGCTTGTTTCTCTTACTTTTTGTGGCGCGGCAACTGATGCAAGGGCGGCTGGGTCCTCAGCTACTCGATCTGCGCCAACAATCTTGCCGTCTGATATCCAGGGCAAATGGGCATGGGTTTATGAAGAAAACATGTCGCTCCAGGCGACGTGCGACGACCCTGAGAGCAAAGGTATCGTCGAAATTACGGGCGACCGCATTGACGGATATGAGCTTGGTATGAAGGCCCTGAACGCCACCGGCATGGTAGGTACGCCCAAAGGCGACCAGTGGAAAGTGCTCGTCTCTATGTCGATTGAGGGCGAGTTGATTTCAGACACACTGACGATCCTGAAGTATGGGGCGGGCAATTTGTCCATCGCTGGACAAGATGTGAATTTCAGCAACCTTCAGAAATGCGGTGAGTTTTAATTAATACCAGTGAAGCGGGTGAAGTCATTCAGACCTTTGGTTTTCTTCCCCGGGTCCGGGTCGACCGCGGTGCTAACATCCCCAACTTAGCCATGAGATTTTCTGTCTCGTGGAAGAATACTGCCATTTCATGGCGTTCCTGCCGTTCAGGTAGCGTATGGCCTGCACCTTGATAGTTCCAGTGCTGGTCTCCGCGCAGCACCCTCTTGTGCCCACCGTGACTCCTACACGTGCGGCACGATCCGACTGCTAATTTCTTACATTGCTCACCGGTCGAGCGGGCAACAGCAACACATCTCCGTGCAGACCCATTGGCTACGTTTGGTAGCATGGCAAATTCCTTGCATTACATAGGCTGAGACGCTTGCTGGACGGGTGCTGGCTGAAATAGTTCGTTAGCCTTTGGATGACAGGCTTTTGTATGTTTTGTCGGTTACCCCCCACCCCATCCGAGCAGTGTTTTTGAATTAAGAAATAGGAAAAATGTATTAGGGGGGTACCTACAAAACATACAAAAGGTCGGACACCCTGTCCGCCAAAATTTGGCCGCGTAACGCTGCTAATATTGTTGTGCGGCTACAGAGTTAGGCTGAACATCGCCCCGGCTTCTACGTCTGGGCTCCCCGCCGACAGGCCTTTTATACCATATAAAGTTAGGCGAACTTTTTTGGAAACCGGCATGCTGTAAGCGGCAAATAGGCTGTGCCCGTCTTTTACCATAGGGCTGATTGCGCGGTTATAGTCATAAGATGTGATGATGGCATTTGTGCCTTTTATCCATGCTGTGCCGATGGACGTGTTAATCGTATTTCGAAGTTCGAACCCTGGCGGCGTTCCCAAAACTTGATATTCAACGCTTACAAACGGCGCAAACGGGAAAGATATATAGGTAACTTCAACTTTGCCGGAAATGTCTGCCTTACCAGTGGAAAGGCCTTTTGATTTTTGACCCAATGGGACCTTAACCCTAGAAGACGCCTGTACAGTCCAATGGTCACTCTTAATGGGTATTTCCCATGAGGCCCCAAGAGATAAATCGCCTAGTCCAGATCGGCTCGATCGAACTAGGGGGACGCCGGGTAAAGGACGGCCGTCGGGTCCAACAACCACATTTGGACCAGATATTTGAACGCGAGATACGCTGGCCGATACAGTAATATTTTTGCTGACGGCTTGTCTCAAACTGAACGGTATGATGAATGTGCTCGTGGAATCTGTATCACCATATCTACCGGTTGACGCATCAACGCCTACCGACAGTGTCGGTTTGTTTGAAGCAGGCAGTGGCGAAGACAGAACAATGCTCTCAACGTCTTTATTTTGAGCATATACAGGCGTTATAGCGCTAACGAAGCTGATGAACGTCAGCGCTATAAAAACAAACCGCACTATCAATATCAATTATATGAAGTTCAGTTGCCAGACGGCTTTTTTGCAGCGGCCGCAAGTGCCTTCAAAAATGCAAGCGTAGCCTTGGTCTGTACGGCTTGATAAGTTGCAGCAGCAATTTCTTGCTTGCTAGCGTCTGTATCTGCTCGCACGGCTTGAACGTCTGCTTTGACTGTGCTTACGGCGGCCTTCAAAGCATTAACGGCCTCTTTCGATCCCTTTGTCTGCACGACCGTGACCGCTGCAGCCCTGACGGCGGCGACATTAGCCCGTGCCGCAGTTACGGCTGCATTTTGCGCTTGCGCCGGAAACGAAATCATAGCCGCCGCGGCACAAATAAGTATCAAAGTTTTTTTCATGGTAACTACCTCCTTTAAATCCCACTAAATAAACAAGGTTAACGGCGCCGCTTCAAATTACAATATCATTTGTGAGCTGATTTCTATCCGCCAGATCAAACAACAGCCTTCGCACCATTTGCTCTCGCGCGCCACGCCCCAAATGAGGTATCGTGCTAACAGCAGATTGCTCCACTTTCGACAAAGGGAGAGAGCAATTTAGGGCGTATTGGCCACTTGAATCAAAAACGCGCCCTTACTTCTCAGGTGTCAGCTTCGCGCCGTTGTCTAAATTCTCGTTAAAGCTGGTGACGATCGAATCCACAATCATCTGGATCTCTTCCGATGCAAATTTTTCCGCGTCGGCTTGGCTTGAACCATAAGAGCGTTCCGACTTCACAAGGATTTCCTTGTACGCCGCGCGCTGTGTCGGGCACGCCGCATCGGACGTGTTGATGAAATCGCTTGGGCTCGCCTTTTCACTTATCGCGGTGTTGTGCACTTCAATCATGCAATTGTTGAATGACTTACGCGCGGTGTCCATAGCGTCGCCCTTCATGGCGGCCATGCTCAGCAATGCGGTTGCGATGATAGTGATCATGTTCCAAAATCCCCGATGTTCTTGCCTCAAAGGCTTTACGACCTCTTACCCATGCATTTTACACAAGCGTCGTGGCGCAATCAATGCGCTTTGACGGTTTGATGCAAGATACATTATGGCACAAGCTTGCCGCCCTTGATCACAGCGTCGACCGATTCCAATTCGCGCACATCAGCTAAGGGATCGCCATCGACGGCGATGATATCGGCAAAACGGCCCACCGCTATCGCACCCACATCTTTCTCACGATCAAGCGCTTGCGCTGCGTTGCGGGTGGCGGCTTGAATCGCTTCCATCGGGGTCATGCCATATTGCACCATGATCTTGAACTGGCCACCCACCAGGCCATGCGGCATGACGCCTGCGTCGGAACCAAAGACCATCCGCACGCCAGCCTTATGTGCTTTACGGAAATTGTCCCGTTGGATTTGCGCGACCTCGCGGTCTTTGCGTAAATTATCCTCAAGCACGCCATTTTTGGCGCCTTCGGACTGTGTGTAATCGGTGTTATAAACATCCATGGAGAACCAGACTGGGCGCACACGTGCGGTAGCGAGCTTGATCCCCTCATCATCGACAAGGCTGGCATGTTCGATGGTATCGATCCCGCCTTTAATCGCCGCCTTGATGCCGTCTGCGCCATGCGCATGCGCGGCAACGCGTAAGCCCCATTGATGGGCCTCATCGGCAATCACGCGCAACTCGCGCTCCGACAGCTGTTGTTGGCCGGGCTCTGTATTCCGAGAGAAAACCCCACCGGTTGCGCACACCTTGATGACCTCTGCGCCATATTTACGCTGACGCCGCACTTGATACCGCAATTCGTCTTCACTATCGGCAATGCCCTCTTCCTTGCCGGATTTTTCGAGGCTTGGTGGCAGAAAGGTCGAGTCACAATGTCCACCTGTGGCCCCCAAAGCATAACCAGCCGGCACAATCCGTGGCCCGGTGGCATAGCCGTTTTGTATGGCTTGTTTCAAACCAATGTCATTACGGTTGTCTGAACCAACATTGCGCACGGTGGTAAAGCCAGCCTTAAGCATTGCCTGCGCTGCCCCCACTGCCGTCATGCCCCAGAAACTGTCGGTGAATTCAAGCCCTCGGTAGCCCCCGATATCTGCAGGCCCATCCAGATGAACATGCATGTCGATGAGGCCAGGTAAAATGGTTTTGCCCGCCATGTTGATATGCGTGACGTCACTGCCCCATTTCACGGTGCGTGCATCAGCGATGCTGGTGATGCGGCCATCTGCGCCGACAAAAACGGCAGGAAAGTCGACGGTTTTTCCGCTCAACACATCCACCATTTTGTCGGCAGTGATAACGGTCGTTTGCGCCTGCGCCGCGCCGGGCAGAATTGCTGCGCCGATCAACATCGCGACTCGCATATTCTGTGGTAAAATAGCCATTAACTGCATGTCTCGCGTCCCATAATTTATCCTTGGAACAGAAGATGACAAATTACCGGCGTGTAGGACAGCGAAAATTCGTATCTGATAGTTAATATTCTGTCAGTCTATTGGAATTGTACCTGATGCCGTTCTCGGTGATACGAACAGGCGCGCGGGAAACGTCACATATGTAACATCTTGCCATAAGCACCCAGGACGCTCTCGTGCATCATCTCGCTCAAGGTTGGATGTGGAAAAACGGTGTGCATAAAATCGGCTTCAACCAGTTCAGCCGTTTTGCCGATGGTGTAGCCTTGAATAAGCTCAGTTACCTCTGCGCCCACCATATGCGCGCCAAGCAACTCGCCGGTTTTAGCGTCGAACACCGTCTTGATGAAACCTTCTGCCTCACCCAGCGCGATGGCCTTGCCATTACCCAAGAACGGGAAATTGCCGACTTTGACGTCATAACCGGCCTCTTTCGCTTTTGCTTCGGTCATGCCGACGCTTGCAACTTGCGGATGGCAATAGGTGCAGCCGGGTATATTCAAGGGGTCCATTGCATGCGGTTGCCCGCCAGCAATGGTTTCAGCGGCAATCACGCCTTCATGGCTCGCCTTATGCGCCAACCAAGGCGGCGCAGTGATATCGCCAATCGCCCACAGGCCCGCCACGTTTGTGCGGCAGTGGGTATCGGTTTTGAGGAACCCACGATCCATTTCTACGCCAAGCACTTCCAACCCAATATCTTCGGTATTCGGCACAATGCCTATAGCGACGATACAATGGGTAAACGCGGACGCCACAACGGTGCCGTCCTTACCCTTGATTGATGCCGACACGCCAGTCGCGGTCGCCTTCAGGCTTTCGACACCGGCCCCGGTCATGATGGTCATGCCCTGCTTTGTCAGCGACTTTTCAAGGAAGGCCGATACATCCGCATCTTCAACGGGGACGATGCGGTCGAGCATTTCAACGACGGTCACCTCAGCGCCCATGTCATTGTAAAAACTCGCAAATTCGATACCGATCGCACCCGAACCAATGACCAAAAGTTTCTTCGGGATTTCCGACGGCACCATTGCGTGGCGATAGGTCCAGATGCGCTTTCCATCTGCAGGGGCAAAGGGCAAATCCCGCGCACGCGCGCCAGTTGCAAGGATGATGTTCTTGCCCGTGAGCTCCTCGGTCTTACCGTCTTTGGTGACCGAAAGCCTATTGGCCGCAAGCAACTTTCCATCGCCCAAATGGACGGTGATTTTGTTCTTTTTCATCAGATGCGTGACGCCCTGATTCAACTGCTTGGCAACGCCACGCGAACGCTTCACGACCGCGTCGATATCGGCGCTGATATTGGCTGCCGTCAGGCCGAAATCGCCCGCATGCTGCATATAATGATAAATTTCCGCCGACCGCAGCAATGCCTTCGTCGGGATGCAGCCCCAATTGAGGCAAATCCCACCCAAATTTTCGCGCTCGACAATGGCGACGTTTAAACCCAGCTGCGCTGCGCGAATGGCGGCCACATATCCACCCGGGCCTGATCCCAAGACGATCAGATCATAATCGGCCATTTTACGCCACCAACCCCATAGGCTTCTCTACCAGTTCCTTAAACACCTTCATGAACATTGCGCCGTCTGCGCCATCGATGGCGCGGTGGTCGAACGAACCTGTTGCGCTCATGACTGTTGCGATGGCGAGCGCGTCATCCACGATATAGGGGCGCTTTTCCCCTGCCCCGACGGCGAGAATCATGCCCTGTGGCGGATTGATCACGGCGTCGAACTGCTTGATGCCCATCATGCCCATATTGGAAATAGATGCAGTGCCACCCTGATATTCATGCGGCTGCAATTTGCCTTCCTTGGCACGGGCGGCAAGGACCGATACCTCATGGGATATTGTGGACAGCGACTTGTGCGCCGCATCGGTGATGATTGGCGTAATCAGGCCCGTGGGTACGGAAACGGCAACGCTGATGTCCGCGCGCATATATTGCAGCATATTGTCGCCGGCGAAGCTGACATTGCATTTCGGCACCTGAAGCAAAGTAAGGGCCAGAGCCTTGATCAGCATATCGTTTACCGAAAGCTTGATGCCGCGTGCCTCCAGCGACGCATTGAGCTCACCGCGTAGCTTCAGCAACGCATCAAGACGTACATCTACGGTCAGGTAAATATGTGGGACCTGTTGCTTCGACTCCGTGAGGCGTCGCGCAATAGTCTTGCGCATATTGCTGAGCTTAATGACCTCGTGTGGGATATCGGTGTCCATTGTTTGCACAGGTGCCGGCACATCCCGGCGAACGTCTTGTTCGCGTTGCTGCGGTGTGATTGGACGACGGACTGCGCCGGAGAGTGCCTCAACGTCGGCTTTGACAATGCGGCCATTGGGACCGGTACCTGTAACGCCAACTAGGTCGAGGCCGCTGTTGGTGGCAATACGCTTCGCCAATGGGCTGGCTTTGATTCGTTCGTTTTGAACGTCTACCACGTGCTTGTCTGCGTGGGGCGCCTTTAGCGGGGCTTCAACAGGGCGCGACACGACCGGGGCTGGTGTTGGCGCTTCCGCTTTGAGCACTGCTGGTGCGGTTGACTTCGGCGCAGCTGCCGCGTCCTCATCCTCACTTTGTATCATTGCGATCACCGTGCCGACCTTTACGCCGTCGCTACCTTCGGCCACGAGCAGCTTTGTAACAACCCCGGCATCAACCGCCTCAAACTCCATAGTTGCTTTGTCGGTCTCAATCTCGGCCAACAAATCGCCCGACGACACTCTATCGCCTTCCTTCACAAGCCATCGTGATAATGTGCCTTCTTCCATAGTTGGCGACAGCGCGGGCATTTTGAGTTCGATGGGCATCGGGTAATGGCCTTTTGTAGACTTTGATAACGACTCCGAATAGCCAAGCTTTCCCAAGCGTCAAGCGTGATGAGGTTGCCAATCCTGCAAATTTCGCGCAGGCTATACGAATTCACAACAGGCTTGCGCATGAGCTGGCGCCGGAGGAACATATGCGGACATATCTGGTGGTCATCGACGAGACCGAGGAAGCACGGCTTGCGTTGCGCTTCGCCTCTCGTCGTGCGGCCAAAACAGGTGGAACAGTGCATATTTTGGCACTCGTTGAGCAAGCAGATTTTGTCGCGTGGGGTGGTGTTCAGGCAACGATGGAAGCAGAGGCACGTGATCGCGCAGAACAGCTTGTCACGGCTGCCGCAGGCTCAATCTTCGACGAGATGGGCGTGCGCCCAGCCATTACCGTAAAACCCGGTGAAGCAATCGATGTGGTGAAAGTGATGCTCGAGGAGCATCCCGGCATTGCGGCGCTTGTACTCGGCGCCGCTGCCCAAGGTGCCCCGGGGCCGCTGATTGCGCACTTTACCGGTGTGAATGCGGGGACTTTACCTTGCCCTGTCATGGTCATCCCTGGATCATTGAGCGATGCACAATTGGATGAATTGAGTTAGCACGCAACGGGCTTCGTTACCCTGAATTTGTTTCAGTTTCTTAATTGTTAGGTCCGACGAAGTTAAGATGCTGAAACAAGTGCACCATGAAACAAGTGCACCATAACGTGATCGGCAAAACGCGGCCCACGCCGCACCTTAACTTGATACAGTCTACCGCTTCTTTCCCTGATGACGGATGTTCCCGGGACGACCGCGCTTTCCCGCATCATATTTTCCGGTCTTGGGCTTGCCCTTATGCTTGAACCGATCAGGCGCATAGCTGCCGCCTTCTGGCAATTCGAACCGCAGAGATCCTGAAATTGGGTTTGCTTCCGCCAACCGCAGTTCAAGCCGCATACCCGGACGATATTCCTGCCGCGTTTTCTCGCCGACTAATGTTTGGCTCGCCTCATCATAATGGAAATAGTCTTTGCCCAAGGTTGATACTGGAACCAAGCCATCACCGCCAACCCCCTCAACGGTAGCGAAAAAGCCAAAATTCTGAACACCTGTGATACGTGCCTGAATGATTTGTCCGACCTGCGCGGAAAGATAGGCCGCTATGTAACGGTCCGTCGTCTCGCGCTCCGCCTCCATCGCGCGACGTTCGGTACGGCTTATGGCTTCCGCAGTTGCCGCCAGCTTCGTTATTGCTGCTTCGGTCAAACCAGTTGTCGGCTCAACATCCTTCAACTTGGGTTTGGGCATTTCAAGCCCATAAGAGCTCACCAACGCCCTGTGTACAATTAGATCGGCATAACGGCGAATAGGGGACGTAAAATGTGCATAGCTACCCAATGACAAGCCGAAATGGCCGACATTATTCGGGCCATAATACGCCTGTGTCTGGCTGCGCAGAACAGCCTCCATGATTTGCGGGCGGACCTCTTCGTCGATGATTTTTTCAAGAATTGCATTGAACGTTTCGGGTTTGACCACTTGGCCCAACGCGAATTCGATTTCAAAGGTCTTGAGATAGTCCTTCAGCGCAACAAGTTTTTCACGGCTTGGCGGCTCATGCGCGCGGTAGATCAAGGATGATTTTTTGGCTTCCAATGCCTTGGCCGCGGCGACATTTGCAGCGATCATGAAGTCTTCCACCAAACGATGCGCTTCTAGCTGCTCGCGAACGGCAACGCCCGTGACACGACCTTGTTCGTCCAACGTTATCCGTTTCTCGGGCAAGTTCAGCTCAAGCGGCGCACGCTTATGGCGTGCCTTGGCCAAAAGCCGCCAGCACGCCCATAATGGCCTAAGCGCCGTTTCGAGCAGCGGGTTTTCCATCCGCCCATCGATCGCGGCCTGCGCATCCGGATAGGGAATATTGGCTGCAATCCGTGCGACCGCGCGGGTGAAACGCCATGACGTCACTTGACCTGTTTTGCCAATCGCGAGGTGACAGGCAAGTACCGCACGGTCCTCCCCTGCCCGCAACGAACATTTGTCCGATGACAAGGCGTGTGGCAGCATCGGGACAACCAAATCAGGGAAATACACGCTGTTCCCGCGCTTCGATGCCTCATGGTCAAGCGCACTACCGGGGCGGACATAATAGCTGACATCAGCAATGGCGACGATGGCATCGAATCCGCCAGTTTCGGCGTTGGGCGTGGCCCAAATGGCATCATCAAAATCGCGCGCGTCTCTAGGGTCGATGGCAATGATAGGCAAATGGCGAAGATCTTCGCGATGGTCACTCGTGACGGGCAATGCGCGCACGCGGTCTGCCTCGCGTTCAGCGGCCTCAGGCATTTCAAACGGAATGCCATATTTGTGGATGGCAATTAGGCTGAAGCTTTTGGGTGCGAACGGATCGCCCAAAACTTGCGTGACCCGCGCAGATTTTTTGTGGGCATTACCTGTTAGCTCGGCCAATACCAGCTCGCCGGCCTTCGCATCGCCAACGTCCCCGATTTGGGTGTCAAAACGCGCCTTTTTGTCGACCGACTTCAACCAATAGCGACCATTTTCGCCGCCCTCGACGACACCCAATATTTGCTCGCTACCCTTTGCAAGCTTCTTCATAATATGGGCAACCCAACCGCTGCCCCGCTCTTCCGTGCGTGCTAATATCCGTTCACCAATACCCAAGGCCCCGCGCTTACCTTTGGCTTCGATCACGCGAATTTTAGGCAAAGGAATGCCATCGGCTTCCCAATGTTCTGGCACGGCAACCGCCTGATCGCCATCAATCGCCACAATTTTAAGCACTGTAACCTTAGGCACACCGCCCATTTTGTGAAAGGCGCGGCCCGGGGCCATATCTATCAACCCTTCATCGGTCATGTCCTTCAACAACGCCTTAAGGGTAATTTTCTCATTGCCGCGCAAACCAAATTCGCGCGCAATCTCACGCTTACCCGCAGGGTCCTTCGACGTCTTGATGAATTCAAGAATTTGATCGCGGGTGGGAAGCCCCTCAAATTGCGCGTATTTGGTCATATTCTAATAGGTCCGCCCTATCAATATCCGCTCCAACGCTGGCGCGCCTGTGAAGAAGCAAGGTCCGTCCGCGGGTACCGCGTTGATCGGGCTGTTGCGCATGGTAAGCTTGAGCGCTTTGAGCTGCGCCACGATTTTATCAAGCTCTGCACCGCTCGGGCGTGCCCATTGCACCTCAACCCATCCGGCAAATTTTGCCTCATCGCCAGCAAAGTGCTTTGCAAGGTCAGTTACGTCACGGCGGATATTGGCTTCCATGCGTTCCTTTGCTTCTGTGTATAGCCCGCTCTGAATATCCTCGAGCATAGCAGCAGCTGACACCACAAATGCATCTCGCGGCGTAAATGCCGTGGCAAGCTTGCCATCATCCTTGTAAAGGCGGTCGCGGCGGATGACGGCAGCTTTGCCTTCACTCATGTCGCGTGGGCCGACTTCGATTATGATCGGTGCGCCTTTCTTCACCCAAGCCCAGCGTTTGTTTGACGCCTTTGCGGCCTTGCTATCCAGCAGCACCCGTAATGGTTCGCCAAATGCACTGAGTGCTAACAATTCTGCCCGTAGGCTGCGGCAATAATCCAAAACCGCTTCGTCTTCGTCATTGTCGCGCAGCATCGGGATGATCACAATTTGATGTGGCGCTATTTGCGGCGGGCAGCGTAAACCATCATCATCACCATGCGTCATGATAACGCCGCCGATCATACGCGTGGACACGCCCCAACTGGTGGTATGGGCAAGCTGCTGATTGCCTTCTTTGTCCTGATATTTAATCCCCGATGCTTCGGCAAAACCCGTGCCGAGATAATGTGACGTGCCAGCCTGCAAGGCTTTGCCATCCTGCATCATCGCTTCGATACTATAGGTGGCCACTGCGCCGGGAAAACGTTCATTCTCTGGCTTCTCGCCAGCCACGACTGGCATCGCCAGCGGACCTTCAGCAAAGGCGCGATACATTTCGAGCGCGCGCATGGTTTCCTGCATTGCATCCGCGCGGTCGGCATGGGCCGTGTGCCCCTCCTGCCACAAAAACTCGCTCGTGCGCAGGAACATGCGTGTCCGCATTTCCCAGCGCACAACATTCGCCCATTGGTTCACCATCAAGGGTAAATCACGCCAGCTTTGCACCCAACGGCTCATGGCCGCGCCAATCACCGTTTCTGATGTCGGACGAACCACAAGTGGCTCTTCAAGCTTTGATCCCGGGTCGGGGATCAACTTGCCATTGCCGTCGCTGATGAGACGATGGTGCGTCACAACTGCCATCTCTTTGGCAAAGCCTTCGACATGGTCAGCTTCTTTTTCGAAGAAGGATAATGGGATGAACAATGGGAAGTAGCAGTTATCAACGCCGGCGGCCTTGATCTCAGCGTCCATCAACTTCTGGATACGTTCCCACATGCCATAACCCCATGGTCTAATGACCATGCAGCCCCGCACACCCGATTCTTCAGCCAAATCGGCCTCTGAGATGACTTCTTGATACCAGCCCGCGAAATTTTGAGCGCGCGTGACGCTTAATGCATGTTTTATCAAAATCTTACCTGTAATTTTACGTGATTTTAGGAAACTTGGTCGTTTGCCATGTTATCGATCTTGGCCTGAAGCGAAGCGATTTGTTGCTTGAGTTCCGCAACGGTTTCGTCGCGCTCGGTTTTTTTGCCGGTTAAACTGCCCAGATTTGGCATAAGCGCCTCACGCGCTGTCCGCATGAATTCAATGTTTTGCTTGGCTATATGACCGAAGGGGCCTGACGTTATGGCCGTTTCAATAACTTCCTGAACCTGCCGCTGGTTCTTGCGAAAGTTATCCATGGAGGTTTCGAGAAATTGGGGGACCATGCCTTGCATGGAGTCGCCGTACATGGCGATAAGTTGCTTGAGGAACCCTACTGGCAGCATCTGCTGGCCATTGTTTTCCTCATCCATGATGATCTGCGTGAGAACACCATGCGTGATATCCTCGTTAGACTTTGCATCAACGACTTTAAAATCAATATCCTTGCGCGTCAGTTCAGCGAGGAAATCAAGCGTGATATATTTTGACGAGTGGGTGTTATAAAGCCGTCGGTTGGCGTATTTTTTAATGATGATCGGCCCATCACCGTTCTTGCTGGCTGCGCGTGCCATAATTGGTCCTTCCCCGGATATTGTTGCATCCGTAGCACCAATTTATAGTGCGCTGCAACATCGGCGAGAGGCACAACGCTCCGCCGCCAACATTAGCCCCAATTCCGGGCGAACCTTGATCCTAAATTGGTAAGCAATTCATATTGAGACAGTCCAGTTAGCGCGGATGCGGCCATGAGGTCATAGTCCAGTTCTACCCAATCACCTTCGCACAAGCCGGCAGCCCCGGTTAAGTCTAGGGTGACCAGGTCCATCGAAATGCGGCCAATGACGGGGACAATATGCTCCCCCACGCGCGCAGTGCCCTTGCTGGAAAAGGCCCGCAAATAGCCATCGGCATAGCCAATCGAAACCGTACCAACGCGGGTGTCCGCGCCGCAAATATACGTTGCGTTATACCCTATAGGGGTCCCGGCGGGAACGTCGCGCACCTGAAGCAGTCTTGCCGATAGCGCAACCACCGGTTTGATGAAGGTCGCCATTTCAGTGCGCGCAATTCCGCCGTAAAGGGCAAGGCCTGGTCGCGTAAGGTCATAATGATAATCAGGGCCAAGCATAATGCCCGCGCTGTTTGCCAAGCTCAGACGCTTTGCATTTATATGCGGCACGACAGCCTTAAACTGTGCGCGCTGCGCACTGTTTTGCGCCACGTCAGCATCCGCAGATGCAAGATGTGACAGCAACAAATCAATTTCAACGCCCGCAACAGCCCCAGCGGCGAGCTGCGCCGATCCCAACCCCAAGCGGTTAATACCACTATCAAACATGATGTGGCACCGCCCACCGCCCGATGCGCGCCACAATGCCACTTGTTCAACGGTGTTTAAGACCGGTATTGCGCCTAAAGCGCGCGCGCCGGGTATGTCTGCGGACGAGATGCCGTTGAGAACCGCTATCCAATCGGCGGGAACAAGATCCGCGATCGCTTCTGCTTCGCCCCAATGCGCTACGAAAAAGTCTCGGCATCCCGCGTCGCGCAACCGCGCAACGACTTCACGCGCACCAAGACCATAAGCGTCTGCTTTGACCGCAGCTCCGGCACGCGCCGCGCCGCTCCGTTGAGCGAGTGCACGCCAGTTAGAAACCAGTGCCGTTCCATCAAGAGTAATGCGCGAGGGGGGCTCAAATTCAATCATTGGCCGCCT
This sequence comes from Sphingomonadales bacterium 28-55-16, assembly GCA_002278855.1. GTDB lineage: Bacteria > Pseudomonadota > Alphaproteobacteria > Sphingomonadales > Sphingomonadaceae > Sphingorhabdus_B. The sequence goes on along the minus strand of NCGG01000003.1, from coordinate 132,453 downwards.
TTTGCCCCTGCCCTTGCGCCTGTCAATCCAGCTTGGTCTTTCCCGACGTTTCCGGCAGCCATATCAATGCCACGACAAACGCCAATGCGGTAACGCCAACAGTGTACCAAAGCCCGGAAAATGGCTGGCCAGTCTGGGCCACGATATATTGCGAAATATAAGGTAGGAAGCCGCCAAAATAGCCTGCGCCAATATGATAGGGTATCGACATGGAGGTGTAGCGGATCTTCGCCGGAAACATTTCGACAAGAATCGCGGCGACTTGGCCATAGGTCATCCCCGACAGCGCAACCATCAGGAACACAGCAAGTATGATTTTCCAGGGCTGACGCTGGGCAGGGTCGGACTTATCTGGGTAGCCCGCCTTCTCGAGTGCCGCGATATAGTCCTTTTCGTTAAAGCCTTGCAATTGCGCGTCACCAACCTTGAGTGATACGGTCTCTGCAGCCCGCTTGTTGTATGCGATGCCACGCTTCGTCAAAAAGTTAAGTGCTTGGGCGCATTCGCTTTCATGAACACGGTTGAGCGCATTGAAATCGCATTCAGGCATCGACAATGTGACTGGATTGCTCACGGTGGCGCGCGCCAAGGCTGGGTTAGCCGCATCCGCCATCATCCAGAAAATTGGGAACACACCGACAATCGATAGACCATAGCCGAGCAGGAGGAGCCGTTTACGGCCCCATTTATCGGACAACCAGCCACAGGCCACATATGTCGGCGCAGCCAGAGTGGCACCAACTGCCATATACAAAAGGGCGTCAGTCTCCGGAACGCGCGCGGTCCCCGTGAGAAAGTATAATGTGCCGAACTGTGACGTGTAATATATGACCGTCAAACCAGCCGCGACACCAAATAAGGCAACGAATAACCGACCGACATTACCTGGATATTGAAAGCTTTCCATAAACGGGTTTTTTGACGTTGTTCCCGCAGCCTTCATAGCCTTAAAAACCGGGCTTTCCGACAATTTTAGGCGCATATACAGCGAAACCGCCAGCAATAAGATCGATGTCAGAAACGGTACGCGCCAGCCCCAAGATTCAAACGCCTCATTGCTCATCGACTGCCGCGTCAGCAGGACAACGATTACCGCGAGCAGAAAACCGCCTGCCACCGAGGCCTGAATCCAGCTGGTATATTGGCCGCGCTTGCCGTCGGGGGCATGCTCCGCGACATAGATGGCCGCACCACCATATTCTCCCCCAAGCGCAAGTCCTTGAAGGCAGCGCATGAGCAGCAATAACCCTGCTGCCCAAACACCGGCAGTTTCGAAAGTCGGCAGCAAGCCAATGGCAGCCGTAGCAACACCCATTAGGGTGATCGTAACGAGAAACGTATATTTCCGGCCAATCTTATCCCCGAAATATCCAAACAATATCGCGCCAAAGGGCCGCACACCGAAACCTGCGCCGAAAATGGCGAGCGACGCCAGCGTCGCAGCCGTGGGGTTGTCGGCGGGAAAGAAAAGCTTCCCAATCAACGCTGCCAATATGCCGTAGACAAAGAAATCATACCATTCGAAAACTGTACCCAGCGATGATGCTGTTATAACTAAGCGGTCGCGCTGTGGATCCAGTATGACTTCGGTGTCGGCGGTACTGCTCATATAATTCCCCTTAAGTCCCTCACCCTTGTCTTAATCGCAACACCGCTGCGTTCAAGCGGCTTATTGCGCTTATCCACAAGCGGCATTAGTCTTGCGCTCGAGGAGAAGAACATGGCCCAATTTATAGATCTGTCGATCCCGATTACCAATGATGTGGTGTCAGACCCGCCAGTCATGCGGCCCCAAATCACCTACATGACCCATGAAGACACATGGGAGCAGATCGCGATGTTCTTCCCGGGTCTGACGAAGGAAGACCTCCCTGATGGCGAAGGCTGGGCAGTCGAAAGCCTCACATTGTCGACGCACAATGGCACGCATATGGATGCGCCCTGGCATTTTCACTCCACCACGGACAATGGCGCCACGCCTGCTCCGTCTATCGACGAAGCGCCTCTTGATCTGTTTTTTGCCCCAGCTGTGAAGCTCGACTTTTCTAGAATGCCCGCCGGCCATGTCGTCAGCGCAGCTGAGGTTGAGGCAGAATTGGACCGGATCGGCTACGCCCTGCAACTGTGCGACATCGTTCTGGTGCAGTCTGGGGCCGTATATGGTACCGAAAATTTCACGGACCAAGGTGTTGGCATGGGCGAGGAAGCCACGCTGTATCTTACAGAACGCGGTGTTCAGGTTGTTGGCACCGACGCATGGAGTTGGGATGCGCCCTTTAGCCACACGGCAAAGCGCTGGGCCGAAAAACGCGATCCGTCGATTATCTGGGAAGGACATAAGGCCGGTCGGATCCAGCCTTATTACCAAATTGAGAAGTTGACCAATTTGGAGGCCTTGCCACCATTTGGATTTACGGTCTCATGCTTCCCTGTAAAAATTGAGCGCGCGAGCGCGGGATGGATACGGGCGGTTGCGATTTTGGGTTAGGAAACGCCGCCTTACTCCATTTCCAAAATCACGGCGTCCACGGCCAAGCTATCTCCGGCCTTTGCATTCACCAGTTTCACGGTTCCCGATTTCTCCGCGCGCAAGATGTTTTCCATCTTCATAGCCTCGACCACAGCGAGCGGTTGCCCGGCTTCGACAGTGTCGCCTTCGCCGACATGTAATGTCGTGAGCAACCCCGGCATGGGGCAAATGAGAAACTTTGATAAATCCGGCGCAATCTTTTCGATCATATGCGCAGCGAGATGCGCGATATGCCCGGGCAATATGCGCGCGACATGCGTCGCGCCGCGTGTGCTCAGAGTAAAGCCGGTTCGGGTTTTGGTGACTTTAACGGCGAGCTCATCGCCATCAACTTCGGCCTCAATGATACGATCGCCTGGGTCATATTCCATCGATAGGTCGAACAGCGCACCATCAACGTGCATTTCGCCATCGATCATTTCGATGTCATGCACAGCGTCACCGATTTTGACCTGCCAACGGGACGGCGGTGGCAAAGTATCGCCCAATTGGCCATCAACATGCCGTGCACGGTCTGCTTCTGCAGTGGCGACAAAACCTGCTATGGCAGCGATGGATTTTACAAAATCAGGGGTGGATGCCGCGCCGTGGAAGCCGTCGGGATATTCCTCGGCAATAAATCCTGTGGTTATTTCCCCCGACCGAAAGCGGGGATGTTGCATGATGGCGCTCACGAAATCGATATTGTGCCCAAGGCCTTCAATTTCAAAGCGATCAAGCGCGGCAATTTGCAAGTCAGCCGCTTCGTCACGGCTTTGCCCCCATGTGATCAGCTTGGCAATCATAGGGTCGTAAAACATGCTTACTTCACCGCCGTCATAGACACCGTCATCAACACGAATGCCGTCAACACCACGGCGGCCATTTTCTGCGCCGTCATCGGTCCATCCCTGAACAGGTGGCCTGTAGCGCGTCAGCCGACCTGTGCTTGGCAAAAACCCGCGATAGGGGTCTTCGGCATAGACGCGGTTTTCAATGGCCCAACCGTCGATTTTAATGTCATCTTGCGTAAAGCCAAGCTTCTCGCCAGCGGCTACGCGGATCATTTGCTCAACCAGATCGATGCCAGTGATGCACTCAGTAACTGGATGTTCGACCTGCAAACGCGTATTCATCTCGAGAAAGTAAAAGCTTTCTCCGCTGGGGTCCGCACCCGATACAATGAGCTCGACTGTGCCCGCAGAGTGATAGCCTACGGCGCGTGACAGTGCGACGCACTGCTCGCCCATGGCCTTACGCATCTTTGGCGTCACGAAGGGCGAAGGCGCTTCCTCAACGACCTTCTGATGCCGGCGCTGGATCGAGCATTCCCGTTCGTTCAGATAGAGAATATTGCCATGCTGATCGCCCAATATCTGGATTTCGATATGGCGCGGGTTGAGAATGAATTTCTCGATAAAAACGCGGTCATCGCCGAACGAATTCAGCCCTTCGCGCTTTGTTGCCTCAAAGCCTTCGCGCACATCTTGCTCATTATAGGCAAGCCGCATGCCCTTGCCGCCGCCGCCGGCGCTGGCTTTCATCATGACGGGATAGCCGATTTCTTCCGAAATCCGCACCGCATGTTCGGTGTCATCAATCTCGCCGACAAAGCCGGGAACAACATTGACGCCAGCGGCCATTGCGAGTTTCTTGGATTCGATCTTGTCGCCCATCGCGGCAATCGCGTTTACCGGCGGCCCGATAAAGGCGATGTTTTCCTTGGCTAACGCTTCGGCAAAGCTGGTGCGTTCCGAAAGGAAACCATAACCGGGGTGTACCGCCTCTGCGCCCGTTTGCTTACACGCCGCAATTATCTTGTCAGCGAGCAAATAGGACTGCGCAGCAGGCGATGGACCGATATGTACTGCCTCGTCGGCCATTTGCACGAAGGGCGCGCGGGCATCAGCATCGGAATAGACTGCGACAGTCGCGATGCCCATACGGCGCGCGGTCTTGATAATACGGCAAGCGATTTCACCACGGTTGGCTATCAGGATTTTTTTGAACACTAAGGAATGATCCCTTCGACAATTATAATTCGAGATTTTGCAGCCTTATGCCGGATTTCAGCAACGGAGCGATATGCTTCAGATTTCAAAAATGCTTGCGCCGCTGCCAAATGTGCGAATTCGAGCACCACCACGCGACCGCTTGGAGCCGCGCCTTCAGCCAGATGTATCTCTCCACCCCGGACGATGTATTTACCTCCATATTGGGCGGCGATAGGCGCCGCCGCTGCCTTATAGGCTTCATATGCTGTTGCATCGACCACTTCAATTTCGGCTATAAGATAGGCTTTGGGCAGTGATGTTGAAGCAATGTTCACTCCGCCGGCTCCAGCGACTTGCACGCGCGCAGGGGCTCTTCTGCGTCCATCGGGCGCAGACCCAATTTTGCCAACATTGCCGCGTCCTTGTCGTCGCCTGCATTGGCTGCGGTCAGCAGTTTGTCACCCGTGAAGATACTGTTCGCGCCAGCCATGAAGCACAAGGCTTGTGTCGGCTCGGACATCGACTCACGCCCAGCGCTTAACCGCACCATGCTCATAGGCATGGTGATACGCGCAACCGCAATTGTGCGTACAAATTCAATATCGTCGATCTTCGCCAGCGGCGTGTCCGCCAGCATGTCGCCGAGTACAGTACCCTTCACGGGCACCAAGGCGTTAACCGGAACACTTTCGGGATGCTGCGGCAGTGTCGCCAGCGTGTGGATGAAGCCCACACGGTCGGCACGGGTTTCGCCCATGCCTACAATTCCGCCGCTGCACACATTGATGCCTGCCCGGCGCACCTCGGCCAGCGTATCGAGCCGGTCGTCCATCGTCCGCGTGGTGATGATCTCATTATATCGCTCTGGCGACGTATCGATATTATGGTTGTAATAATCCAAGCCAGCCTCTGCCAGCATATCTGCTTGGGAGGGTGTTAGCATACCCAGCGTCATGCAAGTTTCCATGCCCATCGCGCGCACACCCTGAACAATCTGTACGATCGCAGGCATGTCGCGGTCTTTCGGGTTTCGCCACGCTGCACCCATACAAAAACGGCGTGAGCCAGCGTCGGCCGCCTCAGCTGCCTTTTGCAATACGGCTTGAACATCCATCAATTTGGTCGCTTCAACACCGCTGTCTGCTTTCACCGATTGGCTGCAGTAACCGCAATCTTCGGGGCAGCCTCCGGTTTTGATTGAGAGCAATGTGCACAACTGGATTTGTCCTGCCGCATGATTGGCGCGGTGGACAGTTGCAGCCTGATACAGAAGTTCGTCGAACGGCAGGTCGAACAAGGCAGCAATTTCCGGCCGTGTCCAATCGGTGCGGACGGTCATGTGGCATCCCCCAAAGGTGGCATATTATGCCCCAATAGCGTTAAAACATCGGCTGCACACTCAACAACGTTGCTACCCGGACCATAAATGCCCTGAACGCCCGCCTCGCGCAGATACTCATAATCTTGCGGCGGAATGACACCACCGGCAATCACCTTGATGTCGCCACGCCCCGCTTCGCGCAGCCCCTTTATGAGTTCGGGGATCAACGTCTTGTGGCCTGCGGCCAGGCTGGATGCGCCCACCGCATCAACGTCATGCTGCAGGGCCAGAACCACAGTTTCTTCGGGTGTTTGGAACAATGGCCCGCTGATGACGTCAAAGCCCATATCAGAGAAGGCCGAAGCAATAACGTTCGCGCCTCGATCATGCCCGTCTTGACCCATTTTGGCGACGAGCAATTTGGGCTTACGGCCCAAGCGGCGTTCGACCGATGCGACTCCATCCAGAACTTGCGCCCAACGTTTGTCGAATTCATGCGCACTCCCATAGATGCCTTGAACGGGCACAGGGGTGGTCGCATAACGTCCGAATACGCGTTCCATAGCGTCGGAAATTTCGCCCAGCGTAGCACGTGCACGCGCTGCATCTACGGCAAGCGCCAAGAGGTTTGCATCACCTTTTGCGCCATCGGTCAGCGCGTTTAACGCCGCCTGACACACCGCCTCATCACGTGATGCACGGGTGGCTGCAAGGCGCACAATCTGTCCCTGTCGAACAAAATCATTATCGACTTCAAGCGTGTCGAGTTGCTCTTCGGTGGCAAGCTTATATTTGTTAACGCCAACAATAACGTCTTCGCCTTTGTCCACGCGCGCTTGGCGTGCAGCGGCGGCTTCTTCAATGAGGCGCTTGGGCATCCCAGAGGCGACGGCTTTGGTCATGCCGCCCAGTTCATCAACCTCGCCGATAATCTTCCACGCCTGATCCACCAGTTCTGCGGTGAGGGCTTCGACATAATAACTTCCGCCCAAAGGATCGACGACCTTTGTAATGCCGGTTTCTTCTGTCAGGACAATCTGCGTATTGCGCGCAATGCGTGCCGAGAATTCGGTTGGAAGCGCAATCGCCTCGTCCAAGGCATTGGTGTGTAATGACTGCGTTCCGCCCAAAGTCGCGGCCAGCGCCTCGATTGTTGTGCGGATAACGTTGTTATAGGGATCTTGCTCCTGCAACGACACGCCCGATGTCTGGCAATGCGTACGCAGCATTTTGGATCGTTCGTCCTGTGCGCCAAGATCGTCCATCACGCGGTGCCATAAAGTCCGAGCGGCACGTAGTTTCGACACTTCCATGAAGAAATTCATGCCGATGCCAAAAAAGAAGGACAACCGTCCCGCAAAGGCATCAATATCTAGCCCTGAGGCCATGGCGCGCTGCACATATTCCTTGCCATCAGCGATGGTGAAGGCAAGCTCCTGCACTGCCGTGGCGCCCGCCTCATGCATATGATAGCCGGAGATTGAGATGCTGTTGAACTTGGGCATATGCGCGCTGGTGTAGGCGATGATGTCCGATACAATCCGCATCGAAGGCTCAGGTGGGTAAATATAGGTATTGCGGACCATGAACTCTTTAAGGATGTCGTTCTGAATGGTGCCGTCAAGTTGCGCTTGAGATACCCCCTGCTCCTCGCCAGCTACGATGAAGAAGGCGAGGATCGGAATGACCGCACCGTTCATCGTCATTGACACTGACATCTGGTCAAGCGGAATGCCGTCGAAGAGGATTTTCATATCCTCAACCGAATCGATGGCAACGCCGGCCTTACCAACATCGCCAACAACACGGGGATGGTCGCTGTCATAGCCGCGGTGCGTGGCAAGATCGAAGGCTACCGACAGGCCCTTTTGTCCAGCGGCGAGATTGCGACGATAAAAAGCGTTGGATTCCTCAGCGGTCGAAAAACCCGCATATTGGCGGATCGTCCATGGCCGACCAGCATACATGGATGCACGCACGCCGCGTGTGAACGGCGCAAAACCAGGAAAACCCGGGTCCGCTGAATCCTCAGCCGTATATAGCGGTTTTACGGCGATGCCCTCTGGCGTGTGCCACGTCAGGTCCTTGCCCTTGACCTCTTTCTCGGCCGCTTTTTTCCACTGATCGATATTGGTCATAAAAACTTCCATTCACTATTCCGTCACCCTGAACTCGGGTCAGGGACCATTTTGCCACTCATGTCTTCGGTCCGAGTAGCTTGATGGATGCTGGAACGTCAGTCACCACAGGTAAAAAAACGTTCAGCAGGACGATGGAGATTATTGCGCGGTCAGTGCGCTTTATCCTCCACCTCCATAATTTCGGTCAAAACACCTTGCATATCCTTGGGATGCACAAAAAATATGAGCGTCCCATGCGCGCCAATCCGCGGTTCGCCTAGCACCCGTTTGCCCATCGCTTCAAACTCCGCCTTTGCGGCGTGGATATCGGGAACTTCGTAACACACATGGTGCTGCCCACCTGCTGGGTTCTTCTCAAGAAACGCTGCGATCGATGCATTGCCCGGCAAAGGCTCAATCAACTCGATCTGCGTTCCGCTCATGGCGCCATCCGCACCGGGCGTATCGACAAAGCACACCTTTACCCCCTGCTCCGGCAGGTCAAAGGGTGCATGGATCTTGGTCGCGCCCATGACGTCGCGGTAGAAGACGATGCTGTCCGTTATGGATGGCGTCGCAACGCCGATATGATTGAGGCGGCCGAGTTTCATACTAGATCCTCACAGCGGAATATTATCATGCTTCTTCCAAGGGTTTTCCAAATCCTTGTTCCGCAATTTCCGTAAACCCAGCGCAATCCGCTTACGGGTTGAATGCGGATAAATCACCTCGTCGATAAAGCCCTTACTCGCGGCGACAAATGGGTTCGCGAAGCGGTCTTCATATTCCTTGGTCTTCTCGGCGATTTCTTCCGGTCCAAGCCCACGGAAGATGATTTCAACCGCACCCTTTGCGCCCATCACTGCGATCTCCGCGGTCGGCCATGCGTAATTGAGGTCGCCGCGCAAATGCTTCGACGCCATGACGTCATACGCGCCGCCATAGGCCTTGCGGGTAATCACGGTAATTTTAGGCACCGTCGCTTCCGCATAAGCGAACAGCAGCTTAGCGCCATGCTTGATGATGCCACCATATTCCTGCGCGGTGCCGGGCAAAAATCCGGGAACGTCAACAAAGCTGATAATCGGAATATCGAACGCGTCGCAGAACCGGACAAAACGCGCCGCTTTCTTGGAGCTGTTGATATCAAGGACGCCAGCCAACACCATCGGCTGATTGGCTACGATGCCTATGGTGCGGCCCTCGATACGCCCAAAACCGATAATAACATTAGCCGCATGCGCTGGCTGCACCTCAAAGAAATCGGCTTCATCAACCGTTTTGCGGATCAACTCATGCATATCATAAGGCTGATTGGCGCTTGGCGGGATAAGGCTATCAAGGCTTGGCTCAATACGATCCCACGCGTCTTCCGTTGGGCGCTCTGGAACACCGGCACGGTTATTTTCGGGCAAATAATCAAAGAAATCGCGAACCGAGAGAAGCGCCTCAATGTCATTTTCGAACGCATTGTCGGCAACGCCCGACTTCGTCGTGTGCGATACCGCGCCGCCTAGCTCTTCCTGCGTCACCACTTCGTTGGTCACCGTTTTGACCACATCAGGACCCGTTACGAACATGTAAGACGAATCTTTCACCATGAAGATGAAGTCGGTTATCGCGGGGCTATATACTGCGCCACCAGCGCACGGCCCCATGATAAGGCTGATTTGCGGGACAACGCCGCTCGCCAATACGTTGCGTTGGAACACTTCAGCATAGCCACCAAGTGAGGCAACGCCCTCTTGAATGCGCGCACCGCCGCTGTCGTTCAAGCCGATGACGGGGGCACCGACCTTCATAGCATTATCAAGAACTTTGCAGATTTTCATCGCGTGGGCTTCGGACAATGACCCGCCAAACACAGTGAAATCCTGGCTATAGACATATACCAAACGGCCATTAATCGTGCCACTACCGGTGACAACGCCGTCTCCCGGTATCTTTTGGTCTGCCATCCCAAAATCCGTGCAGTTATGCGTGACATAAGCGTCCAGCTCTTCGAAGCTGCCTTCATCGAGCAGGATATCGAGACGTTCGCGGGCGGTCAGGCGCCCCTTGGCGTGCTGCGCATCGATACGCTTTTGCCCACCACCCAATTTCGACGCCGCGCGACGTGCTTCCAGTTCAGCGATATTGGCCGACATGGCATTCCCCATAAGCAATTTTGTTGCGTGCGGCTTTGGCATCCTGCTGCAAGAATTGCAAATTAATCATGTGATTAAATTGCTTCCTGTAAAACTCGATATTGAAAGCTGCAAAAATGCAAAAAGCCGGTTATAAGGCGGCGTCATGGCATATATTCATCCCATTAAAGTCGCCGCTTTGTATCGCTTTGTCTCGTTCGAATCCCCCGAAGCGCTGCAACCGCGCATTCAAGAGCAATGTGTGGCAGGCGGCATAAAGGGCACTATATTGCTCGCACGCGAGGGCATAAATGGGACAGTGGCAGGGCAACCTGCCGCTATTGATAAGCTCGTTGCGTTCTTGCGTGCTCTTCCCGGCTGCGCGGAACTTGACGTAAAATACTCGCACGCCAAGGAAATGCCGTTCTACCGGATGAAGGTGCGGCTCAAGAAAGAAATCGTAACACTGGGCGTCGACGGCATTGATCCTAAACGCGAGGTTGGCACTTATGTGCAGCCCGAGGATTGGAACGCATTGATTGCCGATCCGGACACGGTGTTGATTGACACGCGTAATGATTACGAAGTGGCAATCGGGACTTTTGAGGGCGCAGTTGACCCGCGCACCAAGTCATTCTCTGAATTTCCTGAATGGTTTCGCGCTCATCGCGAAGAGCTCGCAGCTGGTAAAACTAAGTTTGCCATGTTCTGTACAGGCGGGATCCGATGCGAAAAATCGACAGCTTTCCTGAAGGCCGAGGGCATCGATGAGGTGTATCATCTGGAAGGCGGCATACTGCGCTACCTTGAAAATATTCCGGAGGCGCAAAGCAAATGGCAAGGCGAATGCTTTGTGTTCGACGAGCGGGTGTCAGTCACACACGGGCTGGAGCTTGGCGAAATGGAGCTATGTCACGCATGTCGTCGGCCAATATCGCAAAACGACAAGGCATCGGCACAGTTCATCGAAGGCGTATCTTGCCCAGCATGCTTTGCCGAACGCTCCGAAGAGGACCGCGCGCGTTTTGCCGAGCGGCAAAGGCAAATTGCCTTGGCCAAAAAACGCGGCAAGCCACATATAGGTGTTAATCCCCGAGCGGATGACTGATTTTCCAATCCTGTACACCTTCCGCCGGTGCCCTTACGCCATGCGCGCCCGCATGGCCGTCGCCGTTAGCGGTGTAGCAGTCGAGCTGCGCGAAATCATGCTCCGCGACAAGCCACTGGAAATGCTAGAGGCTTCACCCAAGGGCACCGTTCCCGTGCTCGTTCTGCCTGACGGCAAAGTATTGGAGGAAAGCATCGATATCATGCGCTGGGCGCTCGCACAAAGCGATCCGAAGGGATGGCTAGGTCATGCATGCCAAGAGACCATCTTGGTCACTGACGGGCCGTTTAAACAAGCCTTGGACAGATATAAATATCCGCATCGTTATCAGCTTGCCGATGGCCGCACGCACCGTGATGCTGCCATGGCGCATCTGGCGCACTTAAATGCCGTTCTGGCTGATAATCCGCATCTTGGCGGAACGCAGCCAGCGATGACAGATATCGCCATATTCCCGTTTGTTCGGCAGTTCGCCGCCACGGATGCGGACTGGTTCGATAGGCTGCCTCTGCCCGCGTTGCAGCGATGGCTCGCACATCATTTGAACAGCGCATTGTTTGCACAAATTATGTCGCGATATCCGCAATGGAAAGCCGGCGACGCGCCAATTCATTTTCCCTGACTATTTCATCAAGACCAATTCTTCCGACATGCTAGGGTGCAAGGCGACTGTATCGTCGAAATCCTGCTTGGTCAGCTTGGCTTTAACAGCAATTGCCGCAGCTTGAAGAATTTCGCCGCTGTCTGGACCAATCAGATGAAGGCCGATCACCGTCTCTCTTGGGCCGGCGACAATCATTTTGTACAAAGCCCGCTCGTTTCGATCAGCCAGTACATTTTTCATCGCGCGAAAATCGCTTTTGTATATCTTCACGTCGTCGAACTGCGCGCGTGCTTCTGCCTCGGTCATTCCAACGCTGGCGATGGGCGGATTGCTAAACACGGCGGTGGGAATGCATTCATAGTTCACCGTGCGCGGGCTGTTGCCAAATACACTATCGGCAAAGGCATGGCCTTCCCGAATGGCTATTGGGGTGAGCTGGACACGGTTGGTGACGTCACCGACCGCATAAATGCTTGGAATATTGGTGCGGTTATCGTCGCCGACAATCACGGCGCCGTCTTTGCCCAATTCAACGCCAATGCCCTCCAGGCCAAGCCCAGTGCTGTGTGGTGTGCGTCCTATGGCCCATAACAATAAATCGGTCTCAATCGTTTCTCCATCTGTGCTTTCAATCAACAAGCTGCCATCGTCCTGCTTGACGATGGATTTGAAACCAAAGTTGAAACGGATATCGATACCCTTATGCTTGCTAATCTCGACTAGCCTGTCGACGATTTCATCATCATAGCTGCGCAACACGCGGTCACCATGTGTTACAAGATTAACTTTAACGCCCAATTCATTGAAAATACCTGCGAATTCATTGGCAATATAGCCGCCACCCGCGATCACGGCGCGCTTGGGCAATTCCGGCAGGCTAAAAACTTCGTTCGATGTGATGCCATGGCCAGCACCGGGAATTACGGGCACAGATGGCCACGCCCCCGTCGCAATCAAAATATACGCTGCCGAAATGCTGCGCCCGCTGGACAGCTGAACATTATTTGGCCCCGTCACTATCGCACGCTCTCGGAAAACCTCTATTTTGTTGTTGCCAAGCGTCTGGCCATACAGGCCCTCCAAGCGGTTTACCTCTGCAGCGACATTATCGCGCAATATGTTCCAATCGAACGTCGCGCCTTCGGTGTTCCAGCCAAATCGTTGCGCATCGCTCAAATCTTCAGCGAAATGGGAGCCATATACCAACAGCTTTTTTGGAACACAGCCGCGGATAACACAGGTGCCGCCAACGCGATGCTCTTCGGCAACGGCAACGCGCGCGCCGTGCGATGCGGCTATGCGGGAAGCGCGGACACCGCCGGAACCTGCGCCAATGACGAAGAGGTCGTAGTCAAATTGAGCCATATTGCGTTCTTTCCTGTGTCACCGAGTTATGGCCAAGCATGCTTGCTTTTACCAACGGGAATTCTAGCGCTGTCTTATCGAACAAATGCCAATTGCTTAATGGTCCCCCAGCGCCGCTTCGATCAGCGCCGCAGTGGACGGATCAAAGCCGATTGGTCCATTTTCACTGATGCTTTTGGCGATTTGCTTACCAAGTTCAACGCCGAATTGGTCAAAGGGATTGATCCCCAACAGAACAGCGTTGACGAACGTCCTATGCTCGTAAAAGGCAATCAAGGCGCCAATGGTTGACGGCGTGACGTCGTCGAGCAAGATCGTCGTCGACGGGCGGTTGCCGACATAATTGCGCGCCAAATCACCCGAATGCTGCCCCGCCATCAACGCTGCGCCTTGGGCAAAGCAATTGACCAACAACGTCTCATGATGCGCGGTATCAAAATCATGCCCCGGTGATTTGCTGGCGATGAATTCAACAGGGATCAGATGCGTTCCCTGATGCAGAAGCTGGAACACAGCATGTTGCGCATCCGTACCTACGCCGCCCCAAGTGACCGGCGCACTGTGTCTGCCAAGCGGCGCACCATCGGCTGTAACCGACTTGCCATTTGACTCCATTTCAAGCTGCTGAAGATAATCGGGCAACAAACGCAATCGTTCATCATATGCAAACACCGCCCGTGTCTGACAAGATTTGGTCTGGGCATAATAAAGATCAGCAAAGGCAGCCATTGTCGGCGCATTTTCCAAAACAGGTGCGTCACGGAAATGCCGGTCCATTGCACCTGCCCCCTCAAGCATGTCAGCAAACACCGCCCAGCCATGCGCAAGTGCGACTGGAAAGCCGATGGAGCACCACAAGGAATAGCGTCCGCCAACTGCTTCGTTAAATGGTAAAATACGGCTTTCGTCGATCCCCCATTCGATGGCTTTGTCCGGATAGGCGGTAAGCGCAACAAACTGGGCGTATGGATCCTGTACACCGCCTTCAATCATCCATTCCATCGCGCTCGTCGCGTTCAGCAAGGTTTCGGTGGTGGTGAATGTTTTGGAGGCAACAGCGACAATCGTCTTGTGCGGATCCATGTCTTTGACCGCTTCGGTAAGCGCCGCACCATCGACATTGGACACTACCCTGACATCATATCGCGCGCCATCACGCCCAAGCGAATCGACCAACAATTTAGGGCCAAGCGCTGACCCACCAATACCGATATGCAATATATGCCGGATATCGCCCATAAAGCCGGAGTCAATTGCCTCAACCAGGCCACGCATTCTGTCCTGAAGTGCACGCGCATGCATAACGGCATCCGCGGCACCATAGCCGCGTTCTGCGGTATGCTCGGCGGCACGCCCCTCTGTGACGTTGATGGCCGCGCCGGAAAATAAGGCTGTTTTTAAACGATCAAGTTCCATGTCGATAGCAAGCGTTTCGAAGTGACCAAGCGCGATGCTGTCGAGATGCGTCTTCGACAAATCGAACCGCAGACCCGAATGTTCAAGGGTCATGTTTGCCACGCGCTCCTTGTCCGATGCGAAAAGATCGACCAGCGATTGCGGCTGATGCTTTTCCAGCTCCGTCCAGATTTTATCGGTCATCTTTTATCCCTTAAATGTTAGCGTCGCGACCGGCAGTGAATCTCGGCGCTGGCAAATAACGCGCCTACGCTATAAAAGGCCAGCCAATCCGTCGTCAGCCGACCTTTTTTTGCGAGATTTTGTGACTTCAACCCCCGAAAAACCGGATGACGTGCCCGCAGTTGTGCCCGAAACGCCGGTTGCGCCAACGCAAGCCTCCGAATGGCGTGAATATGGCGGCTTCCTGCTAAAGCTCGCTTTGTTCGTGTTCGTGCTGCGCAGTTTTATCGTCTCGCCCTTTAATATTCCCTCGGAATCGATGCAGCCCCGCCTGTTGATTGGGGATTATCTGTTGGTAGCCAAATGGCCTTATGGCTATTCCAAATATAGCTTACCTCTATCATTGCCGCTCATTTCAGGCCGTATTTTTGCTAACGAACCCACGCGCGGCGATGTTGTTGTTTTCAAGGCGCCGATGTCTAACGGAGCAGACTATATCAAGCGGGTCATCGGGCTTCCCGGCGACGTCATTCAAATGCGGAACGGGATATTGGAAATCAACGGCGTAGCGGTCAAGAAGGAACGCATTGCTGACCTCGTGATCCCCGTTACACAGAATATGCGCGACACAGCAGAGCTTGACCACAATCCATTTCCTTGCTGGCGACCCGATATGGAAGAGCCGAGCAGCAAGGGAGGTTCGCAATGCCGCTATCCACGATATCGCGAAACACTGCCGGAAGGCAAAAGCTACGAAATTTTGGACCTGCAAAACGGCCTTGAGGGGGACAACACCGAGGCCTTTGTTGTGGGGCAGGATGACCTATTCCTGATGGGTGACAATCGTGACCGGAGCGCAGACAGTCGGTGGACACCATTGGACAAGCCGGGCGCCATCGGCATTGTACCGCAGAAAAACCTTGTCGGCCGCGCGCTTGTTTCTGTTTTCTCAACCGATGGATCCTCACACTGGTTGCTCCCATGGACTTGGTTCACCGCCATGCGCCCCGAACGCATTGGACAAGGATTTTGACTGAAAGCGAACAAGACATCTGGCTTGGGGAATTACTTCCTGAAAAGCCGTCTGACCGCGCATTGTATAATCGCGCATTGACCCACGGAAGCACCGGGCAGCCGGATTATCAACGACTGGAGTTTTTAGGTGACCGGATTTTGGGCTTGATCATAGCCGACATGCTGTATCACCGGTACAGCGACGAAGCGGAAGGCCGCTTGTCGCATCGCTTGAACGCCTTGGTGTCCGGCGCGACATGCGCAGAAATTGGCCGAAAAATTGGCCTTCCACCCTATTTGCGGCTTGGTAAGCAGGCGCGGGACGATGGTGCCCAACAAAGCGACAATGTGTTGGGTGACGTCATGGAGGCGCTCATTGGCGCCTTATATCTCGACCATGGGTTAAATGCTGCGCGCAAATTTATAGAACGGCTTTGGGGGCCATTATTGGAAACCGCAAATGGCGCGCCAAAGCACCCCAAATCCGCATTACAGGAATGGTGTGCTGCCCATGGGCGCAAGGTTCCGGAATATGTCATCACTAAAAAAGAAGGCCCTCCCCACGCTATGAAATTTGAAATCACCGTCACTGTGAAGGGCTTTACCCCAGTCACCGCGACCGCCAATAGCAAACAGGCCGCTGAAACAGGCGCTGCGCTTGCCTTTTTGGAAGCCAACGCATGACCAAGAAATGCGGACATGTCGCCATTATAGGCGCACCGAATGCAGGCAAGTCGACTTTGGTCAACGCTCTGGTTGGGCAGAAGGTCGCTATTGTCAGTCCAAAGGCACAAACCACGCGTACCCGGATGTTGGGGGTGGCTCTGGCTGGCGAGACGCAAATCATCTTGGTCGACACACCGGGCATCTTCGCAGCACAGCGCAGATTTGATCGCGCTATGGTTGCGGCGGCTTGGGATGGAACAGGCGACGCCGACATGATTGCGTTGATCGTCGATGGCCGCGCTGGCGCCGGACCAAAGGTCGAAAAAATCCTAGATGGCCTAAAGGATCGACCTGAACGCAAATGGCTGGTTTTGAACAAGGTAGACATTGCAGCTAAGGATAAGCTGCTCGCGCTGACAACAAAATTGACCGACAAATGCGCGTTTGAACAAATCTATTATATCAGCGCGGCCACAGGTGATGGCCTTGAAGAATTCAAAACCGCGCTTGCCGACAATATGCCTGAGGGGGAATGGCATTTCCCTGAGGATCAGGTGTCCGATGCGACAGACCGCCTAATCGCCTCAGAAATCACGCGCGAACAGCTCTATTTGCAGCTGCACGAAGAGTTGCCTTATGCCAGCGCGGTTGAGACCGAAAAGTACAGCGAGCGCGAGGATGGCTCACTCGAAATTCACCAGCAGATACTTGTTGCCCGCCCGACCCAGCGCGCCATTGTGCTAGGCAAAGGCGGCACGCGCATCAAAGCGATTGGCGAAGCCGCCCGCCTTGAATTGGCAAAACTCATGGGCGTGAAGGTGCATCTCTATTTGCATGTAAAAGTGCATGCCAAATGGGACGAAGACCGCAGCCTATATCGCGACATTGGGCTTGAGTGGGTGGAGTAACACAATCTTCGACGCCCAAACCGGCATGTTGAACGTGTTCCCGCATCTTGCTTCCAGCACCGAAAAAGGCTGTGGCCCGCCACGCTTCTCGGTAAACCGATCGGCGTAACAGGCAGCAGCCTTAGCTGGTACGACTATGTACGCTTCAGGCCTTCGCTTTCGCTTTTGCCGCAGGCTTGGCTTTTGCAGCGGCCTTCTTTGGTGCAGCCTTCTTTTTAGGTGCGGCCTTTTTCTTGACCTTGCCTTTGGGCGGCATCGCGGCGCGCGCGTCAATCAACTGTGCGGCTTCCTCAAGCGTCAATTCATCAGGCGAAATCGACTTTGGCAATGTCGCATTGGTGGTGCCATCGGTCACATAAGGGCCAAAGCGGCCCTCCATGAGCTTGATTTCCGCATCGGTGCGCGGATGCTTACCAAATTCCTTTAATGGCGCACGTGCGGCACCACGGCCTCGGCCGGGGTTCGCCAAAGCTTCAGCCAGCTTCACCACAGCACTGTTCATGCCGGTTTCAAATACTTCGGTTGTCGACTGCAAGCGCGCATATTTGCCATTATGCGCAAGATACGGCCCATAACGGCCAATGCTTGCTGTTACTGGTTCGCCGCTCTCGGAATGGATCCCGATAGTGCGGGGTAATGACAGAAGCTTTACCGCCCATTCCAGACCGATATCCTCTGCCGGAATGTCCTTTGGAATAGAGGCCCGTTTGACATCCGTACCTTCACCCGTTTCAAAATAAGGACCAAAACGGCCAGTCTTCCGGCTTACTTCCAACTGTGTTTCGGGGTGCTTGCCCAGAATTTCGGGGCCCGTATCTTCGCCATTTTCACCCCCGGGCTGCGCGAATTTACGTGTATATTTGCAGTCTGGATAATTGGAACACGCAACAAAAGCGCCAAATTTCCCTCCGCGTAAGGCGAGCCTGCCCTCGCCGCATTTGGGACAAAGGCGCGGGTCAGTGCCGTCTTCGCGTTCGGGGAAGAGATAAGGCGACAGAAAGATATCAAGCTCGGCCGTCACCTCAGATGGTTTCTGCTCCATAACCTCGGCTGTCTTCGGCTTAAAGTCGCGCCAGAAAGCCTCCAAAAATGACTGCCAATCGGCACGGCCACCACTGATTTCATCCAACTGATCTTCTAGACCAGCGGTGTAATCATATGCGACATAACGTTCAAAAAAACGTTCGAGAAATGCTGTGAGTAATCGCCCCGATTCCTCTGCAAAGAAACGATTTTTTTCCACACGTACATATGTGCGATCTTTGAGAACCTGAATAGTTGATGCGTAAGTTGACGGACGGCCGATGCCCAATTCTTCCAGACGCTTGACCAAGGTTGCTTCCGAAAAACGCGGTGGTGGCTGCGTAAAATGCTGCGTTTTTTCTGCAGCGTGCTTAGCTGGCGCATCACCCACGGCCATCGCTGGTAAAATAGCGCCATCTTCGCTGTCACTATCGTCGCGGCCCTCTTCATATACCGCAAGGAAACCAGGGAATTTCATGACTTGTCCAGTTGCGCGCAACCCTGTCTGCCCGGTGCCGTCTAGCAAGTCGACGGTTGTGCGCTCCATCCGTGCTGAGGCCATTTGGCTCGCCATAGCGCGCTTAAAAATAAGGTCATACAGGCGACCATGATCCCCAGAACCTGCCTTGTCCTTGTTAAAATCCGTTGGGCGGATTGCCTCATGCGCTTCCTGCGCGTTTTTCGCCTTTGTCTGATATACACGTGGCTTTTCCGGCAAATAGCCGCTGTCAAACCGATCAGATATGGATTTGCGGGCCGCGGAAATGGCGCTGTGATCCATCTGCACGCCATCGGTACGCATGTACGTAATCGCGCCATCTTCATACAGGCCTTGCGCGATACGCATCGTATGGCTTGCGGAAAAACCCAGCTTGCGAGCCGCTTCCTGCTGCAAGGTGGAGGTAGTGAAGGGCGGCTGCGGATTGCGGGTCACAGGTTTTGTTTCAACGGTTTCCACGCTAAAATTGCCCGCCTCAACTGCAAGGCGGGCTTGCTCTGCATCCCGTTCCGTTTTCAAATCCATCTTGTCGAGCTTTTTGCCAAGATATTGGATCAAACGGGCATCAAATTTTTGGCCCTTATGCTCCATGCTGGCTTTGACGGACCAATATTCCTGCGCACGGAACGCTTCGATTTCGCGTTCACGTTCGACAATCAATCGCAACGCAACCGACTGCACACGCCCAGCAGACTTTGCGCCGGGCAATTTGCGCCACAAGACAGGCGATAGTGTGAAGCCGACTAAATAATCGAGCGCACGGCGGGCGCGATAGGCATCGATAAGGTCGACATCCAGCGCGCGTGGGTGCTTCATCGCATCGGTCACGGCCTGTTTGGTAATGGCGTTAAAGGTTACGCGACCAACTTTTGCCGGCAGCGCCTTTTTCTTTGCGAGCACTTCCTGCACATGCCAGCTAATTGCTTCGCCTTCACGATCAGGGTCGGTAGCCAGAATGAGACCATCGGCTTTTTTGGCCTCGTCGGTGATTGCCTTCAGCTGCTTTGCCTTGTCAGCATAATTATCCCACAACATTTCAAAGCCATTTTCGGGGTCAACCGATCCATCTTTGGGCGGCAAGTCACGGATATGACCGTAAGAGGCCAGCACTTTGAAACCGGGGCCCAAATATTTCTCGATTGTCTTGGCTTTTGCAGGTGATTCAACAATGACTAATTGCATGATATATTGTGCTTTTCTAAAATCTCTCGCGTACGCGTATAGGCTGACGGGGTAAGACGCCCCCCGTCAAGATGAAAAACGCGATGTTATCTTATGCTAAAAAACGCACCTTACCCCCTGCCCCGCGTTCCAATTTTCCAGCCAACTCGATTTCCAGCAACACCATCTGGACGATTGCTTGACTACTTCCCGATTGCCGCACCAATTCATCTACCGAAACATAGGTCATGCTCATCAAGTCGATAACGGCGTTGCGTTCGGTGTTGCTGCCGTCGTCCGATATCTTTGGAACTTGATTGGCGGAAGATGCAACGGGCCCAAGCATGCGATTATCAATAGGACGGACCATCTCTGCAATATCGGATGCATTTTGCACAAGTGTCGCCCCCTCCCGAATAAGCTGATTGCAACCACGCGATCGCGGATCAAGCGGCGAACCTGGAACAGCCATGACCTCACGCCCGGCCTCCGCTGCGAGCCGCGCGG
The DNA here is from genome assembly GCA_002278855.1 of Sphingomonadales bacterium 28-55-16. Lineage (GTDB taxonomy): Bacteria > Pseudomonadota > Alphaproteobacteria > Sphingomonadales > Sphingomonadaceae > Sphingorhabdus_B. The sequence continues at coordinate 111,950 of NCGG01000003.1, read as the reverse complement.
TAATGAGCGATCCCGACTTTGGCGCAGCCTCAATCACCACCGTTCCAGCAGATACCCCAGCGATAATACGGTTGCGATAAGGGAAGTGCCGCGCTCTCGGTTCGGTACCCGGCGGCTGTTCTGCGATAAGAAGCCCGCGCGCGGCAATCCTGTCCTGCAATGCCCGATTTTCTGGGGGGTAAACCAGATCTATCCCGCCAGCAATGACCGCCACCGTTCCGCTGTCAAGCGCGCCGACATGCGCCGAGGTATCAATCCCACGTGCGAGACCAGACACAATTGTCAGCTCAGTTTGACCAAGCTCAAACGCCAATTGTCGGGCAAATTGGCAAGCACCGGCTGACGCGTTGCGCGCGCCAACGAGGGCAACAGCCGGACGGGCAAGTAACGCCAGATTGCCTTTCACGCATATCACGGGGGGCGCATTGTCAATGTGTGATAGCAATGGCGGGTAGTCAGGATCACCAAGAAACACATGGCGCGCTCCAAAAGCATACGCAAATTGCAGCTCCCGCGTAATCACCGCTTCATGGGCGAGCAACACCTGCTTTCCACCGCCGCGCCGAACAAGGTCGGGCAGAGCCTCCAAGGCAGCCCTTGCACCGCCAAAACGCTGCATAAGCTGTTTATAGCTGACGGGACCAATATTGGGGGACCTTATCAAGCGGAGCTGATCAAACTGGATCTGGCTGCGCTCCATACCGGCGATCAGCTTTTGCTAGAACCGATGCGGGGCTCTGTCCCATCCATCAACCGCCCGATGTTACTGCGGTGCTTCCAAAACACTATGAGCGTGCATGCAGCAAGCAGCGCCACCAAATCATAATGTCCCAGGAGCGCGGCAGCGATAGGTGCGGCGAGAGCAGCTGCCAAACCAGCCACAGATGAGATGCGTGAAACCACAAGAACACCGACCCACATGACGGCGTAAACGCCCCCAACCGGCCAGAAAAGGCCAAACAAGATGCCGCCATAAGTGGCAGAGCCTTTGCCGCCCTTGAACCCAAGCCATATCGGGTACAAATGTCCTAAAAATGCGCCTGCCGCTGCAACTATCTCTGCACCCGGTAGAAATTGCGTGGCCAACCAAACCGCAAAAAATCCCTTGAGCATATCAAGGACCAATGTGAGTGCGGCCAGGCCCTTACGCCCCGTACGCAGAACATTGGTAGCGCCTATGTTCCCCGAACCGATTGCCCTGATGTCACCACCGCCTGACAATCGCGTAAGGAGCAAACCGAACGGGATGGCGCCAAGCGCATAACCCAGCAAAAGACCAGCACCCATGTTGAACCAAAGATAATGCACCCGACGAATCCTCTAAATATATGTATTCCGTAGCCGTTATGTTCCGCGTGCTCAAGGCTGTCGGCTTGCCAGCAAAGCCGCCGAGGGGTATCGATACAACATGTCAATCGTTCCAAGCTGCGCGCCACTTTTGTTTTTCGACTCCGGCATCGGCGGACTTTCCGTACTGAAAGCCGTAAAAGCTGTCTTGCCCAAAGCCCCTATTGTTTTTGTCGCCGATTACGCAGGCTTGCCTTATGGAACCAAGACCGAAGCCGAAATATCTGCGCGTGTGCCAGCGTTGCTTGGCCGTTTGGTAGAGAGATATCAGCCGCGCCTGGTGACGATTGCATGCAATACCGCTTGTACAATAGCCCTATCGCATGTGCGTGCGGCATTGGACGTGCCGGTGGTGGGCACGGTCCCGGCCATCAAACCAGCTTCGGAAGCGACGCAAAGCGGCGTTATCGGTCTTTTGGGCACCGCTGCCACTGTTCGCCAAATTTATGTCGACAAACTCCACGCCAACCATGCACCGCATATGACGCTGCTTCGCCACGCCGCGCCTGAACTTGTCAGCGCAGCCGAAGCAAAAATGCGCGGTGAACCCGTCGATCCGGCGGTTTATGCGCGGGCAATGGCTGGACTGACGGATCAGCAAAAAGGCGAACAGCTTGACGTTACCGTCCTCGGTTGCACCCATTTTCCTTTGGTAGAGGATGAATTGCGGGCTGCCGCTCCACATATGACATTCGTCGATGGTGCAGCGGGTATCGCACGGCGTATGTGCCATTTGACCAAAGACCAGACCTGGCCAGAATATCCAGATGAGCACACTTTCATAACAACCGGGCCAGTTGCCGCGGTAAATACGTTGCTTCCGGCATTATCTGGCTTTGGATTAACACGGATCAGATCACTCTGAACGCAATTATTACAATAACGAAACTGGAATGACGCTTGTTGCAAGTCGTTCGCGCTGGATTTTTACATTTCCCGCGATTATTGGGCGTCTTCAGTCCGCACGTGCGGTCCAACCAACGGGGTCGATATCCGTGAATTATAACGCTGTTTTCGAAAAAGCAATTGACCGGCTTCACGCCGAAGGTCGCTATCGCGTTTTCATCGACATATTGCGGAACAAGGGTAACTATCCCAATGCTCGGTGCTTTGCCGGACATAACGGCCCCCAAAATATCACGGTTTGGTGTTCCAACGATTATTTATGCATGGGCCAGCATCCAGATGTTATCAGCGCCATGGAAAACGCGCTCCACGACGTTGGCGCAGGGTCTGGCGGAACGCGCAACATCGGCGGTAACACGCATTATCACGTTGAACTTGAACATGAACTGGCCGACCTCCATGGCAAGGATGGGGCGTTATTGTTCACATCTGGTTATGTTTCGAACGACGCCACCCTATCAACACTTGCTAAGGTTCTGCCTGGTTGCATCATCTATTCCGATGAACTCAACCACGCATCGATGATTGCCGGCATTCGCAATGCGGGCTGTGAAAAGCGCGTATGGCGCCACAATGACCTCGCACATCTCGAAGAATTGCTGGCGGCTGACGATCCTGAAGTGCCAAAGCTGATTGCGTTTGAAAGTGTCTATTCGATGGACGGTGATGTCGCGCCAATCGAAGCAGTTTGCGACCTTGCCGACAAATATAATGCGCTGACCTATTGCGATGAAGTGCACGCTGTTGGCATGTATGGCGCACGTGGCGGTGGCATTTCCGAACGAGATGCTGTGGCCGACCGCGTCACGATTATCGAAGGTACGCTGGGTAAGGCTTTTGGCGTCATGGGCGGATATATAGCGGCTGACCAGAATATCATCGACGTTATCCGCTCTTATGCGCCAGGCTTTATCTTTACGACATCATTATCGCCGGTATTGGTTGCAGGCGTTTTGGCGGCAGTGCGGCATTTAAAATCCTCAAGCGCAGAACGCGACGCGCAGCAGGCGAACGCAGCGATGCTCAAAAATCTTTTTGCCGATGCTGGTTTGCCCGTGATGATGAGCAACACACACATTGTCCCGTTGATGGTTGGTGACCCTATCAAAGCAAAGAAGGTCAGCGATATTTTGCTCGCCGAATATGGGGTTTATGTCCAGCCAATCAACTACCCCACGGTGCCGCGCGGCACTGAACGGTTGCGGTTCACGCCCGGGCCGCAGCATAATGAGGCTATGATGCGCGATTTGACAGCCGCGTTGGTGGAAATTTGGGGGCGGATGGAAATCCAAGTTGCTCAGGCGGCTTGAGTAAGCATCTTCGCAAATAGGTCCAAATCAACATTGCCGCCTGACAGCGTTACCGCGGTCACGCCTTTGGGCTGAATTTTACCCGCAAGCACAGCTGCAAGCGCGACGGCCCCGCCAGGTTCAACCACAAGGTGCAGCTTTTCAAATACCACACGCATGGCCGTTGTGACTTCTTGCGTTGTGACCGAAACGCCTTTGGACACACGTTGCCGCAATATCTCGAAATTCACGGGATAAGTTTGCGGCGTTTGCAACGCGTCGCAATAAGTTGGGTACAACAGGTTTTTTACAGGCAGAATTTCGCCGGCCTCAAGCGACCGTATGATGTCGTCCCAGCCTTCAGGCTCTACAATCGCAATATCTGCGTCGGGGCATGCCAAAGCTAGACCGGAGGCCAGACCACCCCCACCACAGCATGAAACAATCATGTCGGGACCGCTTACACCAAAATCCGCAAGCTGCTCTACGATTTCAATGCCCGCGGTGCCCTGCCCTTCAATAACCCATGGATCACCAAAGGCATGCACCAGCGTGGCTCCACTTTGGGCGATCAACCCGGCGGCAACGGCATCACGCGATTCGGTTGCACGGTCGTACAGCACAACCTCAGCACCCAAGGCTTTTGTAGCTTCCAGTTTCATGCGCGGCGCATTGGATGGCATGACGATTGTTGCGGCTATGCCAAGCTTCTTCGCGGCCCAGGCTACTCCTTGGGCATGGTTGCCGCTGGACACGCCTACGACGCCGCGTGCGCGCTCGGCTGCGTTCAGGTCAGACAGTCGATGCCACGCGCCGCGGATTTTAAACGCACCGATTGGCTGCAGCATTTCTGCCTTGCACCAGATCGTCGCGCCATCCACCTCAAGGGGTAATAAAGGTGTTTTGGGCAAAATATCAGCAATTTTGGCCATCGCCCGCTGCACACCTTCAAGTGTTGGCGTCTTAATGGCCGCAGCCAATTCTTGTCCTGTCATAAAAGGCCCCTATATGCGTGCGCTGAACGAATCTCTGATAAGAGGAAACTGCAGATGAGCAAGATATTGGTAATTGGCGCCGGCGGCGTCGGGGCGGTTGCGGTCCACAAGATGGCAATGAACGCGGATATCTTCAGCCATATAAGTCTTGCAAGTCGCACCAAATCGAAATGCTACGACATCGCTGCTTCGGTCAAGGAACGCACTGGTGTCAATATCGACACCTATGGCCTTGACGCCGATGATGTCCCCGCGACGACAGCTTTGCTCAACCAGATCAAGCCCAGCCTCGTCGTAAATCTTGCATTGCCCTACCAAGACCTGAATATCATGGACGCATGCCTTGCCGCTGGCGTCCATTATATGGACACTGCGAATTACGAGCCGCTTGATGTCGCCAAGTTCGAATATCATTGGCAGTGGGCGTATCAGGATCGTTACAAGGATGCAGGCTTGACCGCATTGCTGGGTTCAGGCTTTGACCCTGGCGTAACCAGTGTTTTCACGACCTATCTGAAAAAACATCATTTCGACCGCATCGACACGCTCGATATTCTGGATTGCAATGGCGGGGATCATGGTCAGGCTTTTGCCACGAACTTCAATCCGGAAATCAACATCCGCGAAGTGACTGCCGTGGCGCGGCATTGGGAAAATGGTGCATGGGTGGAAACGCCAGCGATGTCGGTCAAGCAAAGCTTCGACTTTGAAGCTGTCGGTCCCAAGAATATGTATCTGATGTATCATGAGGAAATCGAAAGCCTCAAAACCCATCTGCCCGAAATCAAGCGTATCCGCTTCTGGATGACCTTTGGCGACGCATATATCACGCACTTGAATGTGTTGCAGGCGGTCGGGATGACGCGGATTGACCCAGTCATGTACGAAGGCAAAGAAATCGTGCCGCTTCAGTTCTTGAAGGCTGTATTGCCTGAACCTGCCTCGCTTGGTCCAACGACCAAGGGCAAGACCAACATTGGATGTATCGCCACCGGCGTAGGCAAGGACGGCACGGAAAAGACGCTCTACATTTACAATATCTGCGACCATGAAGATGCCTATGCCGAAACCGGCAACCAAGCGGTCAGCTACACCACGGGCGTTCCAGCCATGATTGGCGCGGCTATGCTTGTCACCGGCAAATGGTCAGGCGCAGGCGTGTGGAATATCGAACAATTTGATCCCGATCCCTTCATGGACATGCTCAATGCGCATGGACTGCCATGGCAGGTAAAGGAACTTGATGGGCCCCTGCAGTTCTAATGGAAACCAAGGCAGGCGACCCCGGGGCATTTGCCCATTTTGACCTGTACCGCGTGCCCTCGCCTGCCTTTGTGGTAGATGAGGTGGCGTTGCGGCGGAACCTTGCCATATTAGCCGATGTAAAACAGCGGTCTGGTGCCAAGATATTATGCGCGATGAAGGCGTTTTCCATGTGGAGAGTGGCACCCATTATCGGCGAATATCTCGATGGTGTATGCAGTTCAGGCCTTTGGGAATCGCGTCTTGCCCGTGATTATTACAAGGGTGAAATCGCCACCTATTGCGCGGGTTACAAAGAAGCCGACATGGCCGAAATCGTAGATATTTCCGATCATGTCATCTTCAATAGCCCGCAGCAACATCGCCGGTTTGCATCATTCCTAAATGACAGCGTCGATGTTGGACTTCGGATAAACCCTGAACATGCCGAAGGCGAAGTGGCCAAGTACGACCCCTGTTCGCCCGGCTCGCGGCTGGGCTTTCCAATTAGCCAGTTAAAGGCCGAACATCTCGAAGGCGTGTCAGGTCTGCATTTTCATAGCCTTTGCGAACAAGACTTCGCACCACTCAAGCGCACTTGGGATGCCCTGAAGCCACATATAGCCCCTTATTTTGGGCAACTACGCTGGCTGAATTTTGGCGGCGGCCACCATATCACACGGGCGGATTATCAGCGCGACGAACTTGTAGCATTCATACAAGACATACGCGCGGAAACCGGTCTGGACGTCTACCTTGAACCCGGCGAAGCGATTGCACTTGATGCAGGGATACTCGTCGGCGAACTGCTCGATGTTTTCGAGAACAGCATTCAGGTCGGCATCACCGATATCAGCGCCACCTGCCACATGCCTGACGTCATTGAGGCGCCCTACCGCCCTGCAATGCTTGGAGAGCGCTCAGAAGGCACTCCGGTGCGTCTGGGAGGGCCATCCTGCCTTGCCGGGGACATTATAGGCGACTACGTACTTCCTGTCCCAGCAGAACCCGGAGCGCGTTTTGCGTTCCTTGACCAAGCGCATTATTCGATGGTGAAAACCAACACCTTTAACGGCGTCCCGTTACCCTCGCTTTGGTTGTGGAACAGCCACACGGATGCGCTTGAATGCGTGCGCTCGTTCGATTGGACCGCGTTCCGCGATCGTCTCAGCTAAAAACCAAACGAATCGCTTTACAACCGATCAATTTTTGATAATGCGCACGTCCGCTGCCCCAGGGGGACTTCCAATAACCGCAAGGCAGCCTTGTTGTTTCATGTTATCTTTTGGGGGTCCCTTGAATTGTACGAGAACACTGACGCACTTGCTGTAGTCCGCGCGCTTCGCCCGGACGAACCAATCACGCTAATACGCCCGCATGCTGCTACGCGCGCTGCCCGTTTCTTCGTTGAGAAGTTTCAGGGCAAGTCGCTGTATGCGGTAAAAGCTAATCCATCGCCTGCACTGCTTGAGACCCTCTGGGAAGCTGGGATCACGCATTACGACGTCGCGTCCTTGGGCGAAGTCCGGCTGGTGCACAAATTCCTGCCCGATGCGAAGATGTGCTTCATGCATCCGGTGAAAAGCGAGCGCGCCATCGCGCAGGCCTATCACAACCATAATGTCCGCACATTCAGCCTCGACAGTCATGAAGAGCTCGAAAAGATCGTGCGCGCAACCAATGGCGCGAACGATCTTGAACTGTGCGTCCGAATTCGTGTTTCGTCGGACCATGCAAAATTGAGCCTTGCGTCAAAGTTTGGCGCTGTTCCGTCTGAAGTCGCTGATTTGTTGGTTGCAACGCGTCAGGTCGCAGACAGCCTTGGCATCTGTTTCCATGTGGGCAGCCAAGCCATGACGCCAACGGCTTATGCCGAAGCGATGGAGCATGTGCGCGCCGCGATTGTAGAGGCGTCGGTGACTGTTGACATCGTTGACGTCGGCGGCGGCTTTCCATCGGTCTATCCCGGAATGGAGCCGCCAGCGCTCGAGGGTTTTTTCGACGTTATTCACAATTGCTTTGAAGATTTGCCGATAAGCTACTCAGCGGAGCTTTGGTGTGAGCCGGGCCGTGCCTTGTGCGCAGAGTACGCGTCATTGTTGGTGAAGGTAGAGAAGCGTCGCGGAACCGAGTTGTTCATCAACGATGGCGCTTATGGGTCATTGTTCGATGCTGCACATATCGGCTGGCGCTTCCCTGTGGCCCTTCAACGGTCTGAGACGTCAATTGGTACCCAAATGGCTGAATTTAGCTTCTACGGGCCTACCTGCGACGATATGGACCATATGGCAGGCCCATTCGTCTTGCCTAACGATGTACAGGCTGGCGATTACATCGAAGTTGGCATGTTGGGCGCTTATGGCTGTGCAATGCGTACGGAATTCAACGGCTTTGGCGAAACCGATATCCTCGTCGTAGAGGATCAGCCTATGGCCACGCTTTATGGCTGGGCGCCAGCCAATGATGCCGGTGTCCGCGCAAAGCGCTCACAAAGCTCAAAAATCTAAGTTACATTTGACAATTGGTCTGAGGTGCACCACCCTCCCCATCTGAAAAGACGGGGAGGGTTTTTCTATGAATACGCCTATTTTGGCGCCAGCAGCCGCTTTGGTAGTCTGGTCCATCATCATGCTCTTTTGGATGGCGGGGACGCGCCTTCCGGCCATGGCAAAGATCGGTATGGATCTCAAACAGGCTGCGCCGGGCGGACGTGGTCAAGATATTGACCCGAATGTGCCACCATCAGTCGCTTGGAAGTCGCACAATTATGCGCATCTTATGGAACAGCCGACCATATTTTATGCCACAATTATGATATTGGCGATTTCCGGTGGGGCCACGGATCTGTCGGTCGCATTGGCATGGGGCTACACCGTTCTGCGTGTCATTCACAGCATCTGGCAGGCAACGGTCAACACCGTCAGCATCCGCTTCATGTTCTTTTTATTATCAACGCTTTGCCTGACAATATTGGCAGTGCAGGCGTTGCTTGCGACTGTTTAAGGGGGAAATAATATGGAAAGTAGTATTTTAGGACCAGTCGTCGCGCTTGCGGCGTGGACGATGATTATCTGGATCTGGATGTATGCAACGCGCATACCCGCCATGAACCGCGCAGGCATTGACGGAACGAAAATTGTGGGTTCCTCCAGCGGCGCGTTACGCGATGCTCTTATTGCTAAGGGCGAAGAAAAAGCTTCATGGGTTGCGGATAATTACAACCACTTACATGAAGCACCTACGGTATTTTATGCCATATGCTTGACACTTGCCATGGTTGGTCAAGGCGATAATCTGAATGCAACCATTGCGTGGGTCTATGTGGGGCTTCGCGTAGCGCACAGCCTCGTTCAAATCTTGTCGAACCGGGTCGTCATCCGGTTTGCGCTGTTTGGATTGTCTTCGTTGGCACTCATGATGCTCGTCATTCATGCCGTAATGTCGGTGCTTTTACATTAACGGCTGAAATGCCCAACCAGCTCGATATGGGTTGACCAGCGGAATTGCCCTACGGGCCAGATCCGCTGCAACCTGTATCCAGCGGCAACCAATGTTTTAGCGTCACGCGCGAAGCTCGCAGGATTGCAGCTGACATACGCAATATTTGCCACGTTAGACGCTGCAAGTTGCGCCACCTGTTCCTTTGCGCCCGCACGCGGCGGGTCAAGGACGACCGTCTGAAATTTATTCAATTCCTCAGGCGTCAATGGCCGCCGGAACAGATCTCGATGTTCTGCAAATATGGTTCGGCCACTGCGACCGGCGGCAGCCTTTAATGCAAGGCTCGCCTGAAGATCGGCCTCACCTGCATAAACTTTTCGACTTGCACCCATCGACAGCGCAAAAGTGCCGGACCCGGCGAATAGGTCGGCAATGATCGTATCACTACCCATGATTGCGTTGACGGCGTTTACCAACGCAGCCTCGCCATCGACTGTGGCTTGCAGGAAGCCGTAGGGTTGATAGCCAACAGCGACGCCGCCCAAGGTAACCGTGACAGGCTCAGGTTCGTAAAACGGAACAGGGCCATAACCTTCGTCTAGCGACAACCGCGCGAGATTGTGCGTTTTGGCGAATTCGGACAGCAGCTCGTGCGTGTCGAGATCATTTGCGATCCAGTTCTCAATGAGAACGTCGACGCCCTGATCCACCATCGCCAATTTAATCTGCACCTGCCGTGCACGGTTCAACCGTGGCTCAAGCAACGCGCGCATTGGCGCAAGCAAGCCAAACAACTCTGGCGCCATGACGTCACATTGCTTTATGTCAATGATACGATGGCTTTTTTCGGTACTGAAACCCAACTGAAATTGCTTGCCAGCCCACGCCGAACGAACGGCAATACGACGGCGGGTGTTTGGCGGTGACAGATGAACAGGCATCACCTCGCCGATCTCAACCTGCTGCGTGGCAAGCGCATGTGTGACGCGCTCCGCGATGAACAAACGCAAGCTCTCCTCGTCGAGATGCTGCAATTGGCAACCACCACATAAAGGAAAATGCTGGCATGGCGGGGTTACATGATGGGGGCCGTGGACAAGGCCGCCCGAAGGGTCCACACAGTCGCCGGGAGCCGCAAGCGCGACATAGCGGCCATTTGCAGTCACGCCATCGCCGCGGGCGGCAACCCGAATAATCTCTTCGTTCATTTCCATACCGCCCCATGCCCGTGAAGGGCCAAGCAATCAACTGGCGTCTTTGACCGTCGGCGTTTGGGAGGTCATACCCACGGCATCAAAACTATCCGCCGCTGCAAAGCCGCGGCCATCGGTGAAGATGCTGTAACCCCCCGATCGGCCAAAGCAGTCCGCAGCAAGGTAACTCCGAAGCCGCTTAGATATCGGCGTACACATGGGTCTCGGCAGCACCGCCAGGATGCGTAACTGCACCCTTATAGGCCGGTCCAACATTCTGCGCATATCGCCAAATGGCACCAGACTGATAATCCGTTTGGCGCGGCTTCCAGTTTTTTCTTCTATTTTCAAGTATTTCGGAATCAACATTCAGATCAATTACGCCGTTCTCTGCGTCGATCATGATCTCGTCACCATCCTCGATCAATGCAATCGGACCGCCCAATGCTGCCTCAGGCCCAACATGGCCAATGCAGAAGCCGCGCGTTGCACCCGAGAAACGGCCATCGGTGATGAGCGCAACTTTCTCACCCATCCCCTGCCCGTATAATGCGGCGGTTGTGGAGAGCATCTCACGCATACCAGGGCCGCCACGTGGCCCTTCATATCGGATAACGATCACGGATCCTTCCCGGATTTCCCGTGCTTCGACGGCGGCAAAGCAATCCTCTTCGCAATCAAACACTTGGGCTGGTCCCGTAAACGTCAGCCGGTCCATACCCGCGACCTTCACAATCGCGCCTTCGGGGGCAAGCGTTCCGCGCAGCCCTACCACGCCGCCTGTGGGGGTTATTGGCGCTGTTGCTGGATAAATGACCTTCTGGTCAGGATTCCACGTAATTTCTTCGATATTCTCGCCAAGCGTTTTTCCCGTGACGGTCATGCATTCGCCGAACAAAAGCCCTTCGCTTAGCAAGGACTTCATCAACATATACACGCCGCCCGCGTCATACATATCGCGCGCAACAAATTGTCCGCCCGGCTGTAGATCCGCCATGTAAGGCGTGGTTTTGAACGCCTCGGCGACATCGAACAGGTCAAATTCTATACCAGCCTCATGCGCCATGGCCGGCAAATGCAATGCACCATTGGTCGACCCACCCGTTGCCGCAACAATTCGTGCAGCGTTAACAAAGGCTTCACGCGTACAAATGTCACGCGGCCTAATGTTACGCGCGAGCAATTCCATTACCTGAAAGCCTGCCGCATGTGCGATCTGGTCGCGCGTCGAGTAAGGCGCAGGTGCCATATTGCTGTTGGGCAGCGAAAGGCCGATCGCTTCGCCAACGCACGCCATCGTATTGGCCGTATATTGTCCGCCACATGCGCCATGGCCAGGACAGGCAACGCGCTCAAGTTCTTCAAGTTCGGACAAAGGACAAGCGCCCGCCGCATATTTACCGACGATTTCAAACACGTCTTTGACGGTCACATCCTTGTTGTTGTGGCGCCCCGGTAAAATGGACCCGCCATAAACGAAGATTGAGGGCACGTTGAGGCGCAACATCGCCATCATTATGCCGGGCAAGGATTTGTCGCAGCCAGCGAAGCCAACAAGCGCGTCATAACAATGCCCACGCACGGACAACTCAACCGAATCTGCGATGACTTCGCGGCTTACAAGCGAGGATTTCATGCCTTGGTGCCCCATGGCAATGCCGTCAGTCACGGTAATGGTATTGAAACGGCGCGGCATGCCGCCCCCCTGCTCCACACCCAAACGCGCTATGTCCGCTTGGGCATCCAGCGTCGTGTTGCACGGAGCACTGTCATTACCAGCAGATACCACACCGACAAAAGGCCGCGCAATTTCCTCAGCGGTTAAACCCATCGCGTAATAATAGCTGCGATGTGGCGCGCGCTCAGGTCCTACAGACACATGGCGGCTTGGCAATTTGGATTTATCGAACTGGTTTGACATCTTACACTCCGTTTCAAGCCAGCGCTTTAAGCGTTTTTGTGCTGATTAGCCAAGTCGTTCCGACACAAAATGGCACATATCTGACAATATGCGAGCAAATCTTGCTTGGCCTGAAGGTGTCGAGGCTAAATCTTGCCGCATTTCAATGCCGATATATGGGATGTCATTGGCCTCCGCATGGCGGTTCATCGTCGCGTTCAAAAACTTGCCCGAATAAGGCAATTGGTCACCTACCAGATATCCTGCGTCTTCAAGGAACGGAATGGCAAGTTTAGACGCAGCCTCCTGTTCATTGTACAACACCCCGACTTCCCAAGGCCGGGCCTCATTGGGTTTGCTCTCCAAGGCTGGTGTAAAGCTGTGCAATGACAGGATGAGCGCAGGCCTGTGGTCGGACAGTAAGTCCTTCAAATATGCATGATAAGGTCTGTAAAAACGCCTCAACCTTGCTTCTCGCGCATCTGGCGCGATGTCATTGCCGGGAATGACGATAGCATCGCTTATAACGGGCATGACAGCAGGATCTGTTTCGTCTCGGTTCAAGTCGACAACAAGGCGCGAATAGCGGCCCAAATGCGCGGCAAAGTTGCTGTTTTGCGTTATCAAATGCGCAACAGGCGCAACGCCAATGTCCCAAGCAATATGTGCGTCGAGACGAGCAGGATCGATGCCAAGAACGATGTCTTCCGGAACATCATTTGACGCGTGATCACCGATGATGAGGAAACCCCCTTTGCGCGGTTTCCCTAAGATATCGAACGGAGCATGGTTCATCGCAGCATAGTGGCCATGGTCCACCAATGCGGATTAAGCGCTGCTCTTGCGGTCTCCAACGATGCCGCGTCTTCAAACAATGCAAAGCAGGTCGCCCCAGACCCGGACATGCGCGATAGCGCCGGGTGCGCCAACGAAAGCACCTTCAATATGTCCGCAATCGTATGGCAAATTTCCGAAGCCATCGGTGTCAGGTCATTGCGCCCGGCAACTGCCGCTTCCCAGATATCACCATGCCCAATCGCACCGCCGTCCAGGCCACCCCACGCCTTGAATATGGCCGCTGTGGAGACCGACTCGAGTGGATTGACCAGCAGCAAATGCCGCGCAGTGATGCTGCTGTCGTCCATAAAGGCCAGGGCTGTGCCAGTACCGCTGCCAAAGCTTGAACGGCTAAACACGCACGCAGGAATGTCTGCCCCCAAAGGCGCCAGTATGTCCGCCAGTTCTTGTTCGGAGGCACCCATGCCCCACAGCCGGTTGAGCAGCCGAGCTGTCGCCGCGGCATCTGCAGAACCACCGCCAATACCCGAAGCTATCGGGAGCTGTTTGTTGAGCCGGATAGCAGCGCCTTGCGTTTCGCCAAAATGCGATTTTAAGACGGCTGCTGTCTGCAGCACAAGATTGGTTTCATCGGCCTCTAAGCCGCTACCGAATGGGCCTACTATCTCTAACGTTAAGCCATCAGATAACCGCGCATCTAAAATGTCGCCATCCTGTGCAAAGGCAAACAGCGTTTCTATATCATGATAGCCATCGATACGCCGCCGCCGCACATGGAGCGCAAGGTTAATCTTTGCAAAGGCTACTTCAGAATGTTCCACCGTTAGCCCTTAACCCAAGGCGACGACCTAAGCGCTACCCCAATCACATATTGGGGTAGTTTGGCCCACCACCGCCCTCTGGCGTCACCCAGTTGATATTCTGGTTCGGGTCCTTGATATCGCAGGTTTTGCAATGCACGCAATTCTGCGCGTTGATCTGATAACGCGCGTCTTTGCCCTCTTCCTCAATCCACTCATACACGCCTGCGGGGCAATAACGCGTTGATGGGCCGGCAAATTCCATGAACTCGCTGGTCTTTTGAAGATCCATGTCCTTGACCTGCAAGTGAATTGGCTGATCTTCGGCGTGGTTGGTGTTCGACAGGAACACCGATGACAAACGGTCAAAGCTGAACACGCCATCGGGCTTCGGATAGTCAATGCGCTCGGCTGCATTCTTCTTTTTAAGCGCCTTGTGATCCGGATGATGCTTCATCGTGAACGGCATACGGATGCCGAAATTTTCCAGCCACATATTGATACCGGCAAGTGCCGTACCGACCACATTGCCGTATTTCTCGACCAGCGGGAGGACGTTGCGGACAATCTGCAGTTCCTTGTAAATCCAGCTATTGTTATAGGCCGTCTGATAAGATGTCAGCGCGTCATGTTCGCGACCCGCGGCCAACGCCTCAACAGCGGCATCAGCAGCCAGCATGCCTGACTTCATCGCAGTATGCGTACCCTTGATACGCGGCACGTTCACGAAACCGGCTGAGCAACCGATGAGCGCGCCGCCGGGGAATGCAAGGTTCGGAACAGACTGCCACCCACCATCGCTGATCGCACGCGCGCCGTAGGAGACGCGACGGCCGCCAGCGAGTATCTTCTTGACCTCAGGATGGGTTTTCCAACGCTGCAATTCTTCGAAAGGTGACAGATAAGGGTTGGCATAATTGAGCCAAACCACAAAACCCAAAGCCACCTGGTTGTTCGCCTGATGGTACAAAAACGCACCGCCATTTGCATCGGTCAGCGGCCAGCCTTGGCTATGGATGACGCGACCAGCGGAATGCTGCTCGGGCGGAATGTCCCACAATTCCTTAAGGCCAATGCCATAAACCTGCGGCTCGCAATCCTTATCCAGTGCAAATTGTGGCTTTAGCATTTTAGTCAGGTGCCCGCGCACGCCTTCTGCGAAGAAGGTGTATTTCGCATGTAATTCCATGCCAGGCATATAATCGTCTTTATGGCTGCCATCGCGCGCGATGCCCATATCGCCAGTTGCGACGCCCTTTACCGAGCCATCTTCATTGTAAAGGATTTCTGCAGCGGAAAAGCCCGGGAAAATCTCAACACCTAAATTTTCGGCCTGCCCCGCCAACCAGCGGCACACATTGCCAAGCGAACCCGTATATGTCCCCTTGTTATGCATGAAGCCCGGTGTCAGGAAATGCGGCATATTGAATTTACCGGTCTTGGTAAGAATCCAATGCTGATTATCATTGACGGGGGTATCGGCCAGCGGACAGCCCATATTGCGCCAATCGGGAAGCAACTCGTCAAGTGCCTTGGGGTCAATGACGGCGCCGGAAAGAATATGCGCACCAACCTCTGATCCTTTTTCAAGAATGCAGACGCTGGTGTCAGGCGATTGCTGTTTTATGCGTATCGCAGCCGAAAGGCCTGCTGGCCCTGCGCCAACAATTACAACATCATAGGGCATCGACTCGCGTTCACTCATTGCCTTTATCCTTTACCCGGCATGTAATTCAGGCCATCCCGATATTCGAACAGCTTGTGGAAATTGCCATGCCAAGCAATTGACCCCGCCGTCAACTGGTGACTGAAGGGATTTATGGGGGATCGGTTAGAAATTACTGCATTTAATGTAGTTGAATCGCTTACTGGCTGGTGGGAGCTTGCCGGGATGGACGCGGCTGTTAGTGACACCAGCGTCAACTGGCTCGCTGGTGAAGCGTCTGCGGATCCGGCCATAGCGCCTGTAAAAACGGCCGCTTCGCCAAAAATAACGCCTCCGCCCGCAGCACCTTCTGTTGCATGGCCCCACGACATTTCTACCTTACGCACCATGGTGACACTTGGCGCGGCTTTGCCTGGCAACAGCTACAGCCCGGTGCGCTTTGCCGCGGTCGGCCCAGACATTTGCGACGTGATGATTGTCTCGGACTTGCCAGACATCATTGAAACCTCAGAAAGCAACAGCGCAGCCAATGCTGGTCTGCTTACCCGAATGATGGGCGCGATCGGGATAGAGACTAGAAACTGCTATTGCACATGGCTAGCATCAAGCGTGCCTTCAACAGAAGAAGTACCCGAGCATGACTTGGCCGAACTCGCAGCCTTCATATTGCATCAGATAAAATTGGTTAGGCCCAAATCTTTGGTGATACTCGGTTCGTCGGCATGCAAGGCGCTGTTAAACGCGGAACTTATGAATGCGCGCACAGCGTTAAGGAATGTCAACCATGCTGGCCTCAACATAGCCACGTTGACGACATTCCATCCAAGAACCCTTATCGCGCGACCGTCCATGAAAGCACAAGCGTGGCGGGACCTTCAGATGTTCGCAAACAGGGCAGTCCAATGAATATGAAGGCGCGCCGGACGAAATGGTTAGCAATTGCTCTAGCTGCGTCGCCGATTTCGGCAGCGGCAGCACATAACAGTGACGAAATTCGGACTGCTCTCCCCGCACAGACCGCACCCAATGTTCTCACGGCAAAAGAGAAAGCGTTGTTTACGGCTATTTACGACGCCATCCGTTCGGAGAAATGGGATGATGCGGCGCGTTTGATAGATGCGGCTCCGCAAGGCCCGATGTCAGCAATGGCGCGCGCCGAACTATATCTCGCGCCCAATAGCCCAAAAGTTGAGGCACCGCAGTTACAAGCATTGCTCGAGACCGCGCCATATTTGCCGCAAGCGGAGCAGCTTGGCATTATGGCGCGCAAAAGGGGGGCAGAAGCCTTGCCCAATCGGCCCGGCATTCGCCGTTTATCATGGCTCGGCGGTGCGCCCAAACGTGATTTACCGACCAATAATGCGCGCGATGACATTCGCGCGGAATTGCAGATTTTTATAAAAAATGATCAGTCTCTGGCCGCGGAACAGTTTCTGGAAACTAAGGCTGCCGAACTGTCTCCGGAAGCATTAACCGAATTGCGCTATCGGGTTGCTTGGTCCTATTATATCGAGAATGACGATGCATCGGCGAAACGCGTTGCAACCCAAGCGCAGATGGCAGGTGGCGACTGGGGCACGCAAGCCGGTTGGGTGCGCGGTCTTGCCGCATGGCGACTGCGCGAATATGCATTAGCCTTCGAAGCGTTTGAGCATGTATCGCGCCTTGCTGCAAATGACGATCTGAAGGCCGCAGGGCTGTTTTGGAGCGCACGGGCGGCGATGGTGTTAAAACAGCCCCAATATTTTCAGCCAATGATGCAAAGGGCGGCGCAGCTGCCAGAAACATTCTACGGAATATTGGCTAGCGAAACATTAGGCATGGAACCAATTGTCGGCAGAGCCACAAAAACACCTAAGCTGGATTGGTTAAGCCTTAAAGATCAGCAGAACGCCGCACTGGCAGTGGCGCTTGCCGAAATCGGTCAATCAAAATTGGCTGACGCGGCATTGCGTCATCAAGCGAGAATTGGGGATGCGCGGCAGCACGCGAACCTTGCCCAATTGGCTGAAGCGCTAAACTTGGCATCAACGCAATTTTGGTTGGGCCATTATGGGCCCGCGCCTGGCCGGGACAACACCATGGCGCGCTATCCCATGCCCAATTGGCAACCAAGCGGTGGCTGGCGCGTAACACCGGCCTTGGTTTATGCTCATGCGCTGCAGGAATCCAATTTCCGTACGGACGTTATAAGCCCTGCTGGCGCACGGGGCTTAATGCAAGTACGCCCAGGCACCGCCCAAGACATGGCGCGTGCGCGCGGTGCATCCTTCACTGCTTCAGAGCTTGATCGTCCTTCCGTGAATTTAGAGTATGGACAGTCCTACTTGGAAAAATTGCGTGATATGCCCGCAACAGAGGGACTGCTTCCAAAGGTGATCGCAGCATATAACGCAGGCCCTTCACCGCTGACACGCTGGAACAGCGAAGTTCGAGACAATGGGGACCCTTTATTGTTTATCGAGTCCATTCCATTTTGGGAAACACGTGGTTACGTATCGATCATCCTGCGAAATTACTGGATTTATGAGATGCGCGAGAAGAAAGCATCAGGAAGCTTGAAAGGTTTAGCCCAATATATGTGGCCCAAATTTCCCGACGCCAATGGCAATGTTACTGCACGCCGAGTTATAGGAGGCGCCATTGCCACTCGATACAGATAGGCTTTTTAAGCCCGTGAACATCGCGCTTCTAACGGTCTCCGATACACGCGGCATCGAAGATGACACCAGCGGCGACATTTTGTTCGAACGGATCATCGCCGCTGGCCACACTATCGTCGACCGCGCCATCTTACGCGACGATACCGCGATGATTACGGCACGGTTGCACAATTGGATTGATGATGACCATGTTGACGTTGTCATCTCAACGGGTGGTACCGGGCTCACCGGACGTGATGTCACACCCGAAGCGCTGGATCGCGTAAAAACTAAGGATATACCTGGATTTGGTGAACTGTTTCGTTGGTTGAGCTTCGCAAGTATTGGCACATCTACAATTCAGTCAAGGGCATGCGCGGTGCTCGCGCGGGGGACATATATCTTCGCACTCCCCGGATCAAATGGCGCGGTAAAAGACGGTTGGGACCAGATATTGGTACATCAGCTCGACAGCCGCCATCGCCCCTGCAACTTTGTCGAGTTGATGCCCAGGCTACGCGAAGTCTAAGCTGCCCATGTAAAGCCCGCCGACACTCTCTGGCCACCTAAACTCGGCGGGCAACGCAGCCTAATTTGGTCCAAGGTCAGCCTTCGCCACCCTCAATCCTCCAGAACGAAATCCTTGAATTGTTGGCGAAGCGCCACTTTCTGGATTTTGCCCGTACCCGTATGCGGCAATTCATCCACAAATAAGACCCGGTCGGGCATCCACCATTTCACTATGCGCTCCGCCAGATAGGCCTTCACCGTCGCTTCGTCGACCTCCGCGCCCGGCTTCTTCACCGCGATCAAGACAGGCCGTTCATCCCATTTGGGGTGGGGAACGCCGATGGCGCCCGCCTCGGCGATACCAGGGCAGCCAACTGCAATATTCTCCAACTCGACGGAACTGATCCATTCCCCGCCCGACTTTATGACATCCTTCACGCGGTCCGTGATTTGCATCGTGCCATCAGGATGGAGCACCGAAACGTCCCCAGTGTCGAACCACTGATCGGCATCAACGGCGTCGGTTTCTGCTTTGAAATACCGCTTAATAACCCAAGGTCCGCGAATTTGCAGCGCACCAGATGTCACCCCATCGCGTGGCGCAATATGGCCATCCTTGTCGATTACCCGCAGCTCTACACCAAAAGGCGTGCGTCCCTGTTTGCAGACGACGTCGATTTGCTCGTCGAGCGTTAATGCATCCCAATTGGGTGTTGGCGCCCCCATTGTGCCAATGGGCGACGTCTCGGTCATCCCCCATGCATGCGATACCCGAATACCAGATGTCATGAGGCGTTCAATCATGGCACGCGGCGCAGCCGAACCGCCAATCGTAACCAAGCGCAATTTGCCAAGCGAAGCGTCCCGGTCAGCCGCAGCCTCTGCATCCAAATGTGCGAACATCGCAAGCCAGACCGTTGGCACGCCTGCGCTATGGGTGACGCCTTCCTGAAGCATGAGGCTATGTAAGGTTTTCGCATCATTGGTGGTTGAAAATACGAACTTTACGCCCGCGGCGGCACCCGCAAAGGGCAGTCCCCAGCTTGCGGCGTGAAACATGGGCACGATCGGCAACAAAACCGCTTGCGGGCTAAGGTCAAAAATGGCTGGCGCTATCTCGGCCATCGCATGCAAAACGGTTGAACGATGCTGATACAATACGCCTTTGGGGTTGCCTGTCGTGCCGCTGGTATAGCAAAGCATACAGGCATCACGCTCATCACCGCTGGCCCATTCGAAATTGCCATCTTGCGCCGCGATGAAGGCACCATAGCTGTCATCGCGGTCAAAAACGATATACTGTTCAACGGTCTTTAAATGCGGCTTCAAGCGGTCAATAATGGGTTGAAACATCGCGTCATACATCAGCACCTTATCTTCGGCATGGTTCATGATGTAGATCAGATCTTCGTCGAACAGACGCACATTAACGGTGTGAATGACCCCGCCAAAGCCAATTGCGCCATACCAAGCCGCTAAATGCCGGTGATGGTTCATCGCAAAGGTCGCAATCCGATCGCCCTTTTGTAGACCAAGACCGGCAAAAGCCTGAGATAATTTGCGCGCCTCTGCAGCCACACCTGCCCAGTTGGTGCGCTCAATTGTTCCGTCGGTCCAATGGGTCATGATCTCACGCGTACCATGTTCACGCGCTGCATAGTCGATCAAATGCGGAACGCGAAGGTCCCAATCCTGCATGGTGCCGCGCATTAAAATCTCTCCCTCATGTGGCGCCTTCCAATGCAGGAGACGCAATTAATAATCACGATTACGACCGTACCTAATGCACTAATGCCAAAACTGGCCCCAGTGGCGCAAGCTCAACATTTTCAATACCATCAATAGATCGAACGTGTTCAAGCAACGACGCGTCAAGCTGGTAACGGCGTCCCAAGACAATCTGCACCCAGCGACCGTCATCGGCGCGGGTCTTTATAACCAACTCGCTTCGGCCACCATCCAATGGTGCCACAAGATGCGCCAACTGCGCCATCGCAGCCTCGTGCGTCACATCCAATTGCATCTTCAACCGCGAAACGCTGGTGAGGCTGCTCAGTGGCTTAGCGCTCTTCACCGAAAAACTTGGCATTTCATCACCTGGCCGCATATCCATTTCACAATGGAGCAGCAGGCATTCGGCATCCTTCGCCCATTCGGCGAGCTGCGTTCCAACGGCTTCATCAAAGCAACGCACTGAGAATTGGCCACTATGGTCCGAAAAGTCGGCAATCATGAAGCGCTTGCCCTTACGCGATTCACGCCATCGCACGCCTTCAATCAGCGCTGACATGGTAGCGGCCCGCCGAACCCCTTCTGCTATGGGGCCGCTGTCAAGCCACACGGCATAGGGCTTTGCACCATGGCTACTCGCGAGCGCGTCATATTGGGAGCAAGGATGCGCAGAGAAATAGAATCCGAACGCGTCCTTTTCCTGGTTCATTTGCTCGCCAGGAGCCCAATATAGGCTGCTGTCGATCCGAAGCGCGGCCATGTCAGACCCGCCCTCCCCAAAGAGACCACCCTGCCCGCTTTCGCGCGAATCCCGCGCTGACTGCGCCGCCGCTAACAACGTTTCCGCCGCACCATGTACGGCCGCGCGTTTTGGCTCCAACCCGTCAAAGGCCCCTGCCGCAGCCAGGTTTTCAAGACTCCGGCGGTTGATTTGGCTCGGGTCGACACGGTTAGCAAAGTCATCAAGGCTTGTGAACAAGCCGGCGGACATGCGCTCCGCGACCAAAATCTCCATCGCCCGCTCACCGACATTTTTGATGCCGCCCAACGCATAACGTACGGCATGCTCGCCATCCGCATTGGTCTCAACCGTAAATTCGGCTTCGCTGCGGTTGATGTCGGGCGGCAAACAGATGACGTCAAGCCGCCGCATATCGTCCATGAAGGTCGCCAATTTATCGGTCTGGTGCATGTCAAAACACATCGACGCGGCATAGAATTCTTCAGGATGATGCGTCTTCAGCCAAGCGGTTTGATAGGCGAGCACAGCATAAGCGGCGGCGTGGCTTTTGTTGAAGCCATAGCCTGCGAATTTGTCGATTAAATCGAACAGCTCATTCGCGCGGTTGGGTGGTATCGCGTGGGCAGCACAACCGCTGACAAAGCGCTCGCGCTGCGCGTCCATTTCGGCCTGAATTTTTTTGCCCATCGCACGGCGCAGCAGATCTGCTTCGCCAAGGCTGTAGCCAGCCAAAATCTGCGCGGCTTGCATGACCTGTTCCTGGTAGACGAAGATACCATAGGTTTCGTTCAGCACTGGCTCCAACAATGGGTGCGGATATTCAATATTTTCCTCGCCATTTTTGCGACGGCCGAACATGGGGATATTGTCCATCGGGCCAGGCCGATAGAGCGACACGAGCGCGATAATGTCGCCAAAATTGGTCGGCTTCACCGCCGCTAGCGTGCGCCGCATGCCTTCGGACTCCAACTGGAACACGCCGACGGTATCGCCACGTTGCAGCAAGTCATAGACCGCCGGGTCATCGTGCGGCAGCAGGTCGAGATTGATTTCTACGCCGCGTTTAGCGAGCATCTGGCTACCCTTTTGCAGCACAGAGAGGGTCTTCAATCCCAGAAAGTCGAATTTAACGAGGCCAGCACTTTCGACATATTTCATGTCGAATTGCGTGACGGGCATGTCCGAACGCGGGTCGCGGTACAAGGGCGCCAGTTCCGACAATTCACGGTCGCCGATGACAACACCCGCTGCATGCGTTGAGCTGTGCCGCGGCAGACCTTCAAGCTTCATCGCGAGGTCAAACAAACGCTTCACCTGCGCATCGCGCCGATATTCTTCGCGCAGTTCTGCCACGCCGGACAGCGCGCGCTTTAAGTCCCAAGGGTCCGCAGGAAGGTTCGGGACTTGTTTGCAGAGTCGATCAACCTGACCATAGCTCATTTGCAAGACACGCCCTGTGTCACGCAAAACCGCGCGTGCCTTCAACTTTCCAAAGGTGATGATCTGCGCAACCTGGCGTGATCCGTATTTTTTCTGCACATAGCGGATAACTTCGCCACGCCGCGTTTCGCAGAAATCGATATCAAAGTCTGGCATCGATACACGGTCGGGGTTCAAAAAGCGTTCGAACAGCAGTCCAAGTTTGATCGGATCAAGATCGGTAATCGTCAGCGCCCAAGCCACTAGCGAACCCGCACCAGACCCACGGCCCGGCCCAACTGCAATATCCTGCTCCTTCGCCCATTTGATAAAATCGGCAACGATCAAGAAATATCCAGGAAAACCCATCGCGCAGATCACATCGGCTTCAAATTTCAGCCGATCAAAATATAGCTCTCGTTCCGCCGGGTCTGTTATCCCTGCGATCTCAAGCCGTTTTTCGAGGCCAAGCCGTCCATCTTCGCGCAGTTGGGCATCTTCGGCGTCACGGTCCCCCGCAAGGCTTGGCAATATTGGGCTTCGGTAGGGCGCGAGCGCGGCGCAACGCTGCGCGATGACCAGCGTATTGGCTAGTGCCTCAGGCACATCGGCGAACAACGCGCCCATTTGCTTGCCCGTTTTAATCCACGTATCTCGGCTGCTGCGGCGGCGGTCTGCACTTTCGATATAGGCGCCGTCCGATATGCACAGCATCGCATCATGGGCGTCGAAAAAATCGGGCTCGGCAAAAAAGGCAGGGTTCGTGGCGACCAAGGGGATGTCACGGGCGTACGCAAGGTCGATGAGTGCATCTTCCGCAGCGTCTTCAACCGCGTCGTTGCGCCTGCTGAGTTCGATGTAGAGATGCTCGGGAAACAGCGCCTGTAGCTGCGTCAGGTAGCTGGATGCCGCCTCATATTGCCCCGCACTTAACAACCGTGCCAGCGCACCCTCTGCACCGCCTGTGAGCGCAATAAGGCCATCTTTATGCGCGGCAAGCTGCTCAAATGTGACGTGCGCGTCGAGATCTTCTGGGCGATCGAGATGCGCCATTGAGACCAAGCGGCAGAGATTATTGTAGCCACTTTCATCCTGCGCAAATAATGGCAGCCAATCACGGACGAATTTCCCGTCTTTGGTCGGCCGACGGACCCCAAGCAACGCGCCAATGATGGGCTGCACGCCATAGGATTTTGCGCCATCCTGAAAGGGCATAACGCCATAAAGGCCATTACGATCGCAAATCGCGATAGCAGGAAAGCCAAGCTTTTTTGCAGTCTCACCAATCGCCTTAGGCTCAATCGCGCCTTCCAATATGGTGTAAGCGGAATACACGCGCAGAGGAACAAAGGGAACGTAAGCCATGTCGCTACGTTAGATGAGCCACATGATTCGACAAACCTAGTTTTAGGCTAAGCTGTGGACAATCACACTGGTTGAGCGAGCAGTTTCTCAATGTCTTTTGATAGTGCCTCAGGTTTAACCTGCGGGCCATGGCGGGCAACCACATTGCCCTTGCGATCAACAAGGAATTTCGTGAAATTCCACTTGATGCCGCGTGATCCCATCAGGCCAGCCTGTTGCTGTTTCAGATAATGCCACAACGGGTCTTCATCTGCGCCGTTAACATTTATCTTTGCGGCCAGTGGAAAGGACACATCATAGGTTAAGGAACAAAAATTCTGTATTTCCTGTGCGTCACCAGGCTCTTGCGCGCCGAACTGGTTGCAAGGAAAAGCGAGAATTTCCAACCCTTGGTCTTTATATTTGCGATACAATGCCTCAAGCCCCTTATACTGGGGGGTAAAGCCACATTTGGATGCGGTGTTAACCACCAGCAACACCTTGCCTGTATGCGCCGCCATAGCCTCGGCTTGGCCGCCGGGCATTTTTATTGTGAAATCATAAACCGACATCGATATTCTCCCTGCTTAGCCCAATCTGCCATCATGCAGACGCACGACGCGGTCCATTTTGGCCGCCAACCGTTCATTATGGGTGGCGACTATAGCAGACGAACCTACTTCGCGCACCAGCGCCATGAATTCGCCCAATACGATGTCGGCGGTATGTTCATCCAGATTTCCGGTAGGTTCATCCGCAAGCACCAACTTGGGGCGGTTCGCCAACGCCCGCGCCACTGCAACGCGTTGTTGTTCTCCACCCGACAACTTGGATGGGCGATGATGGAGGCGTTCGGCCAAGCCCAACTGCGTCAGAAGATAGGTCGCGCGATGCAGCGCAGCTTCAGGGGTGGCATCGGAAATCAATTGTGGCAGTATCACATTTTCGAGCGCGTCAAAGTCCGGCAACAAATGGTGAAATTGATACACAAAGCCAAGCTTCTGCCGGCGGATCTCCGTCTGACGATCAACCCCAGCTGCGCTGACCTCTTCTCCGTCAAGTTTGATGGAGCCCGAAAAACCGCCCTCCAAAAGACCAATCGCCTGAAGCATCGTCGACTTGCCCGAGCCGGATGGACCAAGCAACGCCACAAGCTCTCCCTTGCCGACGGAAAAGTCGACGCCGCGTAAAACTTCAATGGTGACGTCGCCTTGCACAAATTTACGGCGGACGTCGATGAGTTCCAGCATGTTATTCATAGCGCAGCACCTGAACAGGGTCTGTACTTGCGGCCTTGAGCGCCGGGTATAAGGTTGCAAGAAAGCTGAACAGCAAAGCCAGAGTGGATATCGCCAGGACTTCAAACGGGTCCGTCCGCGATGGCAGTTCAGTGAGAAAACGGATGGATGGGTCCCACAGATTCTGCCCGGTGACAAATTGAATGAAGTTCACAACCGACTGCCTGAAATATAGGAAAATTGCACCTAAGATCATCCCCAAAACAATGCCGGACGAACCAATGAGCAAGCCAACGGTCATAAAAATCTTTAACAGGGATTTCCGCGACGCGCCCATCGTCCGCAAGATCGCAATATCGCGGGTTTTGGCGCGCACCAACATGATCAGCGATGACAAGATGTTAAACACAGCCACCAGCACGATGATCGACAGGACCACAAACATGGCGACCCGCTCGACAGCGAGCGCCTCGAACAACGACGCGTTCATGCTTTTCCAATCGACAATCAGGCCTTTATTCTCGAGCTTCGGCAGCAACGGCGCCAGAATTTCGTTCACCTTGTCCGGATTCTCGGTCTTGATTTCAATCATGCCTATTTCATCACCAAGGAGCATTAACAATTGTGCACGCTCAATGGGCATGATCACGAACGCTTTGTCATAATCATAGACGCCTACCTCAAAAATCGCGGCGACTTCATAAGAAATCTCACGCGGAACGGTGCCAAAAGGCGTTGTGCGGCCCGCAGGATTAATGATTGTGATGCTTTGCCCGACCTGAACGCCCAGATTTTGCGCGAGCCGTGAACCGATCGCCACCTTATCTTCGTCTGGGTTCAGCGCGTTCAAACTGCCAGAGACAGTCTTTCCTTTCAGCGTTTCATTTTTGAGTATGTCATGGACGGACATGCCGCGCGCCAAAATAGCCTCAACGCGGCCATCGAAAGTCGTCAACAATGGCTGTTCGATAAGCGCCGTGGCGTCGGTCACACCGGGGGTGTTTTTCGCGTCGTTCAGTATCTGTCGCCAGTCCTGCAAACGGCCACCATAACCCTGCACCACAGCATGACCGTTCAGGCCGACGATCTTGTCAAACAACTCAGCGCGAAAGCCGTTCATCACGCTCATTACAATGATCAAAGCGGCGACGCCCAGTGCAACAGCGACCAAGCTGATACTGGCAACAAGAAAAATGAACCCCTCCCCCTTGCCCGGAAGCAGGTATCGCCGTGCTACCATGCGTTCATAACGCGACAATATCATGTGCGGGCACTCATGCATAATTTGGGCATAGGCTGTTCTTAGGTTCCACCAAAGAAACTGGCAAGTATTGTTGCAGCGGCGCAACAGCTTTTAAAAAAGCGTTGCGGCGAGTCCGGTAAGAATTGCAAACACAGCGGCGAAGGATGATGAAGAGGTGGAATTCGTCGAGCGCCACTTGTGGCCGATGGTTCAGGGGGAAAATCAGACCCGCCGGTGGGGACCGGTAGAGGACTGAAACTATGCGCTAGCAAAGCTGCAGAGCGAGGCCGTCCGGATCATCCGGGCGGCCTTGTTTTTTGCCCGCCCTTCTCGCCCGATAAACTTGCCCCTTGCAATTTTCTGGATGTAACCCATCTTCCCATTCGGAGGCCGAAAGGCTCCAAAACGAACATGCTGGCCGCTGTATTTGCGGGGCTAGCGACGAACCAAATTGCTTGAAGGAGAATTTGCATGAACCGTTTTGATTTCACACCTTATCGCCGGAATACCGTCGGCTTTGACCGCCTTTTTGAGCTGCTCGAAACCACAGGCCGTTCTGCGCAGAATGAGAATTATCCTCCGTTCAACATCGAGCGGACGGGCGAAAATGATTATCAGATCACCGTTGCCGTCGCCGGTTTCAAAATCGACGAGATCGACATCATTGCCCAGCAGAACCTGCTTGTCGTAACCGGCAGCAAGCAGAGCGAAAGCAACGACAATCGCGACTTTTTGCATATGGGCATTGCGACCCGGAACTTTGAGCGTCGCTTCCAGCTCGCCGACCACATCCATGTAACACATGCGGATATGTCTGATGGCCTTCTTATCATCACCTTAGTGCGTGAAGTGCCTGAAGCACTGAAGCCGCGCAAGATAGCGATCGGCGCGAACGCTGCGCAAACGGTGATTGCGCATCAAGACACGCCCAAGAAAAAAGGACCGCGTGCGGCGTAATTGCTTATGATTGGGGCGGTCAACAGAAATCGGCTGCCCCCGTCATGTCGTTTATATGTGAGCCCTATTGGCCCAAAATGGCCAGATTAGACAAGGCGGCTTTGCTTTACCGCCGCCTTCACAAAGCTTGAGAATAAGGGGTGCGGCGCGAATGGCCGTGATTTCAATTCTGGATGGAATTGCACGCCAATAAACCAAGGATGGTCCGGACGCTCAACAATTTCCGGCAATTCCCCATCGGGTGACATTCCGCTGAAAACCAACCCGCCCTGTTCAAGCGCATCTTTATAATGGACGTTGACTTCATAACGATGGCGATGCCGTTCAGAAATTTCCTGACTGCCATAGATTGAGGCCACATGGCTGTTTCCATCAAGCACGGCGTCATAAGCGCCGAGCCGCATGGTTCCCCCCATGTCGCCGCCGGTTTCGCGTTTCTGGATACCCTCTTGGCTCATCCATTCGGTAATGATGCCAACAACGGGCTCGGTGGTTGGTCCAAATTCGGTGCTTGAAGCACTTGTGATGCCCGCAGTATTCCGCGCACCTTCAATGCAGGCCATTTGCATACCAAGGCAGATGCCAAAGAATGGCACATGACGTTCCCGCGCAAATTTAACCGCGGCAATTTTGCCTTCGGAGCCACGCTCCCCGAACCCGCCCGGGACCAAGATAGCATTCATGGGTTCAAGCGCAGTTGCAATGTCGTCTTCGGATTGTTCGAACAGCTCAGCGTCAATCCACTTGATATTGACCTTCACCCGGTTGGACAGGCCGCCATGGGTCAATGCCTCGTTAAGGGACTTATACGCGTCTGCAAGGCCAACATATTTGCCAACCACGCCAATCGTCACTTCACCCTCAGGGTTCGATTGGCGGTCAATGATGTCGTCCCAGCGCGCCAGATCAGGCTCGCCATCCGCCTCAAGCCCGAATGCCCGAAGCACTTCATTATCAAGACCCTCGGCATGATATTGCAGCGGTACGGCGTAAATGCTCTTTGCGTCCAAAGCCGGAATCACCGCCTCTTTGCGGACATTGCAAAATGCTGCAATCTTAGCGCGCTCCGTCTCCGGCAAAGGATGTTCGCAGCGGCAAAGCAACACATCAGGCTGAATGCCCAATGATGTCAGTTCGCGCACGCTGTGCTGCGTAGGCTTGGTCTTCAGTTCACCCGCGGCGGCAATGTAGGGCACCAAGGTGACGTGCACGGACAAGGTCCGTTCGCGTCCAAGCTCGTTACGCAACTGCCGAATGGCCTCAATGAACGGTAGGGATTCGATATCGCCCACGGTGCCACCAATTTCGCACAAGACGAAATCAAGATCCTGCGTTTCTGCCTTGGCGAATTCCATAATCGCATCTGTGACATGCGGAATGACCTGCACGGTCGCGCCAAGATAATCGCCGCGACGTTCTTTTTGGATGATAGTTTGGTAGATTCGTCCGGACGTGACGTTGTCAGACTGGCGCGCCGAAACGCCGGTAAAGCGTTCATAATGCCCAAGGTCGAGGTCGGTTTCCGCCCCGTCGTCTGTGACATATACTTCGCCGTGCTGATAAGGCGACATCGTGCCAGGATCAACATTGAGATAGGGATCGAACTTCCGGATTCGGACGCGGTACCCACGCGCTTGTAAAAGGGCAGCAAGCGATGCCGCCATAAGACCTTTGCCAAGCGAGGAGACCACGCCACCGGTGATAAAAATGAACCGTGTCATGGGAGAAAAGGCATAAGCTACCTTTTTACAAAAACACAAGCGAACGAATCTACCAGACGAAAAATAAACTGTGTAAAACAGTTTTTTCTCCAATAGCGCTTATTTGTCGAGGGGAACCTCAGTCGCAGGTGCTGAGCCAGGCGTTGCACTCGCGGGTGCAGATGTAACGGGTGCTGCAGGTGCAGTTGGAACCTCCGTGCGCTGCAAGCTACTGTCGATTTCGCCAGTGCCGCCTTTTTTCGCGGCCACAAAAGCGAGCGAAATGGACAGCAAGATGAACAACGTCGCCAAGATTGTCGTTGTGCGCGTCAAAAAGTCAGCAGCACCACGCGCGGACATCAGGCCTGATGGGCTGCCGCCCATGCCCAAACCGCCGCCTTCGGAACGCTGCATCAAAACCACGCCCACAAGCGACGCAGCAATGATTGCCTGAACGACGATAAGAAAATGAAACAGACCCATGAGAGAATTCCGAAAATGAAAGGCACCTTAGTGCCGGTTATGCGGCCTACATAGCGAGCGCACGGCAATTCTTCAATGCTATTTGCTCAAAGCTGCTGCTGCAGATAATATTGGTTCAAATTTCGCAGCCGTGAGGCTCGCCCCGCCAATTAAACCTCCGTCGACATTGGGAACCGTCAAAAGCTGGACTGCGTTATCGCCGTTCATCGACCCGCCGTACAATATACGGACTTTGAAACCTTCGTCACCGAAGCGATCAGCAAGCGCAGCGCGAATAGCTCCATGCATGTCCAAAACATCCGACACTTCGGCAACGCGGCCAGTGCCGATGGCCCATACCGGCTCATATGCCACGCTCAGCCAATCACCGGTAACAGCATCGGGTAAAGACATCTGCAGTTGACCCAGCACCACTTTTAACGCTTCCCCCATTTCACGCTGTTCAAGCGTTTCACCAATGCAAATTATTACCTTTAACCCAGCAGCCCGTGCAGCTTTGGCTTTTGCGCGGACGTCGGAATCTTGCTCATGCTGCGCGGCGCGGCGTTCGCTATGGCCAATGATTGCAAGCACGGCTCCTGCATCGCTTAGCATTGCCGCCGATACACAACCAGTGTGCGCACCCGCATCCGATATGTGGCAATCTTGTCCACCGATCGCAAAATCACCCACGGTTTGGCGTGCTCGATCCATGAGTGTTGCCGGCAGGCATAACGCAGAATCGACGGAAGCATGTCGACGCGCAGCGGCTGCTATGGCAGCAATCTCAGGCAAATCGCGCGATGTACCATTCATTTTCCAATTTCCGACGATTAGCTTGCGCATGTGATACCTCGTTACACGTTGATTGGCCGAATCTTGTTACGGGCTATTCCATGCTTTCCAAGCATACGGCAAGTCTATCCCTTGATTGCCAACGGCTTGCCGCCTAAAGCGGCTCCCATAGGCCGCGCTGTGCGTTATATTCAGGAAATCGTCGTTCATGATTAGCTTTATTCGTTCGCTCATTAACTCGAAATTCGGCGCCGTTTTTGCGCTCTTATTTGTTGGAGCTATTGCCATCGCGTTTGCGCTTGGTGATGTCAGCAACTCAGGCAGTTTTGGCGGTCTGAGCGGCGGCAATGTTGCCCAAGTGGGTAACCGCAATATCACCTTGGGTGAACTGAACGATGCCTTGGACAATCGGCTCAAGGCGGAACGGAAGGACAACCCGACGCTAAACATGGCCAATTTTGTTGACGGCGGCGGTTTGGATGCAACATTGGAACAGTTGATCAATCGCTACGCACTGACCGTGTTTGGGCAACAATATGGTGTTGCGGTGAGCAAACGTCTGGTTGATTCCGAAATACGCAAAATACCTGGCGCCATGGGGTTGGATGGCAAATTTAGCGCGGAAGCATTCCGCGCTTTCGCTCAGCAGATTGGTGTAAGCGAGAAAGCGATACGCGACGACATCAGCCAAAATTTGTTTGCGCAACAGATATTACCCGCCTCTGCAAGCGGACCGGCAGCGCCCGACGGTTTTGTTCTGCCATACGCGTCCCTTATTCTTGAACAACGGTCAGGCCAAATAGCGGCTGTACCTGCCACTGCGTTTTTCCCGCAAAAGCCACCAAGCGAAACGGTGCTTACGAAATTTTACAATGAAAACGCCGCGAAGTTCACCATTCCTGAGAAACGGTCGATCAGTTACGCTATTTTTGGCAGCGATATCATTGCAAAGCGCGCCAAACCCACTGAGAGCGATATCGCAGCTTATTATAAAGCAAATGCTTCAAAATTTGCTGCCGCGCAGGCACGCAATATCAGTCAGGTTATCGTTCCTACCGAAGCGGCAGCCAAGTCCGTTGTTGCGCAGGTCGCCGCCGGCAAGTCCATAGCGGCGGTTGCCAATGAACTTGGCTTGGCAGTCACGACAGCAATCAATATCAGCAAAAGCAGCCTTGTAAGTGCAACATCGCAAGCTGTTGCTGATGCCGCATTTGCCGCACCGCCGGGTACAATGGCAAAGCCTGCCCGC
This sequence comes from Sphingomonadales bacterium 28-55-16, assembly GCA_002278855.1. Classification (GTDB taxonomy): domain Bacteria; phylum Pseudomonadota; class Alphaproteobacteria; order Sphingomonadales; family Sphingomonadaceae; genus Sphingorhabdus_B. The sequence goes on along the minus strand of NCGG01000003.1, from coordinate 80,341 downwards.
AGCAAATTGGGCTGGGCCGTGGTCCGTGTCGACAGCATTAATGATGTTGCCGCCAAGCCACTGGCAGCAGCACGCGCGGAAATTGCAAAAGAACTGCTTAAAACACGTAGCGAAGAAATGCTCACCGAAATGACCGGAGAGATTGAAGATGCGTTCGCCAATGGCGCTACGATTTCGGATGTCGCAAAGCAGAATGGCCTGACCGTAAGCACGTCCCCCAAATTACTGGCGGACGGGCAAGACATCAGCAATGCTGCGTACAAGCCAATCCCCGAAATGCAGTTGATCGTGCCTGCCGCGTTCCAAATGGAAACAAATGGCGAAGCGCAGTTGATTGAACTGGTGCCGGGGGAGAAATTTGCAATCATTGCCGTCGCCGATTTTGACGAAGCTGCCCCTCCGCCTTTAGGCAAAGTGCGTGCGATCATTTTGCAACAATGGGCACAATCGGAAGGCGCAAAGGGCGCACGAAAAGCCGCGGATGCATTGCGTAAGGCAGTGGAAGCCGGGCAACCACTTGAAGTGGCCTTGGCTGCAGCAAAAATTAAAGGCGCCCAAGTTGAACGTTTGAGTGGGACACGCGCCGACATATCGCGTGAAGGCCAAAAAGTGCCGCCGCCCTTATCACTGATGTTTGCGATGAAAAAGGGTACCGCAAAAATCATCCAAGCAGGCGATAACCGCGGCTGGTTCGTCGTGTATTTGACCGACATTGTCAAAGGCGATGCCACTGGGCAAAAAGCCATGCTTCAAGCGCGCAAACAGGAACTTTCCGGCATTCTGCAACAGGAATATGTCGCGCAAATGGTCCTTTCTGCTGCCAAGGATGTGGGCGTCGAAAAGAATAAAGATGGTATCGCTGAATTGCGCACGCGTCTGACGAACCGTGACGGGAACTAAGCCGCAGCTCATTTGGCGCAAACGTATAGCAGACACCGAAACACCGGTGTCTGCTGCGCTCAAGCTTTTTGAGGCCGAACGCGGTGACTTTATACTTGAGTCTGTCGAAGGCGGTGAAACCCGTGGTCGCCACAGTTTAATCGGAATTGCACCTGATCTCGTTTTTCGGGCAGCAGGTGACAAAGCCGAAATCAACGATCAATGGATCTCCGACCGGGATGCTTTTGTGCCCTCGCCTTTGTCATCCTTGGATGCGTTGCGCGCGCTGGCTGCAGAGTGCCGGATGGATGTCCCCCAAGAATTACCGCCTGCCCTTGCCTGTCTTGTCGGCTATTTTGGTTATGAAACCATCGGCTTGGTAGAAAAGCTTCCACGCGCGCCACAGTCTGCACTCGAACTTCCGGACATGCTGTTTGTTCGGCCAACAGTGATCCTGTTGTTTGATCGTTTGAAAGATGAAATGTTCCTTGTGTCGCCCGTTTGGACCGGAACCGACGACACACAAGCCATCGCCCTTGCAAACGAACGTTTGGATGAAACCGAACGATTGCTGGATGCGGGACATGCGGCAGTGGTCCATCAAAATGCCATGGCCCATGAACGCGATCTTGCGTTAGCACCGGTTTTAGCGCCCGGTCGCTATGCCGAAATGGTGGCTTCGGCCAAAAACTATATCGAGGCTGGGGACATATTCCAGGTCGTTCTGGCACAGCGTTTTACCGCACCCTTTGATCTGCCGCCGGTGCATCTATACCGCGCGTTGCGGCGAATAAATCCCTCACCCTTCCTCTATTTTATCGACTTGCCTGGCTTCGCACTTATCGGATCCAGCCCCGAAATTTTGGTTCGTGCGCGTGGGGGAGAAGTTACTATTCGTCCGATCGCGGGCACGCGACCTCGTGGAAAGAGCAGTATCGAGGACGCAGAAAACAAGGCGTCATTGCTCGCTGATCCAAAGGAACGCGCAGAACACTTGATGTTACTTGACCTTGGCCGCAACGATGTGGGCCGCGTGACCAAAAGCGGCAGCGTTACCGTCACGGACAGCTATATGGTCGAATTCTATAGCCATGTGATGCACATCGTGTCGAACGTGGTAGGTGAATTAGCGGATGACAAGGACGCCATTGATGCCTTATTCGCGGGCTTCCCTGCCGGCACGGTCTCTGGCGCGCCCAAAGTCCGTGCATGCGAAATCATTGCCGAGTTGGAACCAGAAACACGCGGCGCTTATGCAGGCGGGGTCGGCTATTTCTCTCCAAATGGTGACATGGACAGCTGCATTGTCCTGCGTACAGCGGTGGTGAAGGACGGGATCATGCATGTGCAAGCGGGTGCGGGTATCGTTGCCGACAGTGATCCCGCATATGAACAGCGCGAATGTGAAGCAAAGGCTGGCGCGCTTATCGCCGCCGCGCGTGAAGCCGTCCGCGTTGCCGGCGAAGCGAAATTCGGGCAGTAGCTTGACGTCCACATGAGCGTCGCTAACTTGGGTTTATGCGTAAATATCTTCTAGCTTCATTGGCCCTTTTGTCGGCCGTCCCTGCCCCTGCCTTTGCACAGCCATCTGCGCCAAAAGAGGCCGATGCGGTGTTTAGAGATTATGTCTTCTCAACGGGTGAGCGCCTGCCTGAAGTCAAAATCCATTACACCACGTTAGGAACGCCACAGCGCGACGCGCGTGGCAACATATCCAATGCCGTAATGATCTTGCACGGTACGGGCGGAACGGGACATCAATTCTTCCAACCGCAATTTGCAGGCGAATTGTTCGGCCCCGGCCAAGTGCTCGACACCTCGAAATATTTCATCATCCTCCCCGACAATGTTGGCCATGGGAAATCATCAAAGCCAAGCGATGGATTGCGCATGGCGTTTCCGAAATATGATTATACCGATATGATCGCGACGCAGCACGCCTTGGTGACGAAGACGCTTGGTATCAAGAAACTGAAGTTGATCCTGGGCACATCGATGGGCTGTATGCATGCATTCATGTGGGGTTCGCGTTATCCCGATGCCGTTGAAAAGCTGGCGCCTTTTGCGTGCCTACCGGTGGAAATTGCTGGTCAGAACCGTATGTGGCGTAAGCTTTCTATCGATGCAATCAAGGCAGACCCGACGTGGAACGAGGGCAATTACACTTCGCCGCCAATGTCAGGCCTGCGCACCGCAGCGACGCTGAGCATTATCGCCGGCGCCAATCCGCTCGCGCTTCAGGCGCAATATCCTACCCGCGCGGCCGCCGAAGCCTTTACCGACGAAGCATTTGCCCGTGTGGTGACGCGCAATGATGCGAACGACATCATCTATCAGTTGGATTCGTCTCGACACTATAATCCATGGCCAACGCTTGAGGCGATTAAGTCCCCTATATTGTGGATCAATTCTGCCGATGACTTCATCAATCCGGCACATTACGGCATCACAGAACGGGCGATGAAGCGGCTGCCCAACACCAAGTTTATTCTTATCCCTGCTTCACCCGAGACAAAAGGCCACGGCACGCACACTTGGGCAAAATTTTGGAAGGACGAACTTGCCGAGTTGTTAGCGCAATAGTGCCCCCTTCCACCCGCGCTGCAAAGCCGCTAGGGACGCCGCATGATCCTAGTCATCGACAATTATGATAGCTTTACGTGGAACCTCGTCCATTATCTGATGGAGCTTGGGGCGCAGGTTGAAGTCGTCCGCAACGACGATATTTCGGCAGCTGACGCCATTGCGTCTGGCGCGCAAGCCTTCCTCATTTCACCGGGACCAAAGACGCCTAATGAAGCGGGCGTAAGCCTTGATCTTGTTGCAGCCTGCGCCGAAGCGAGCAAGCCGCTGCTTGGCGTATGCCTTGGTCATCAGACCATAGGGCAGCATTTCGGCGGCACGGTGGCCCGTGGCGGTTTGATGCATGGCAAGACATCACCTGTTACCCACGACGGAAGCGGGTTGTTTGAAGGACTGCCCTCCCCTTTTCAGGCCACACGTTACCACTCGTTGATTGTGGAAAATGTCCCTCCCGCTTTGGTCGTCAACGCGACCAGCGATGACGGCCATGTCATGGGTTTCCGCCATGCGACTTTGCCCATTCACAGCGTTCAATTCCATCCTGAAAGCATCGCGACAGAATATGGCCATGCGATGCTTGCAAATTTCATGCGCATTGCGGGTATGGCGGTCACTTACAAAGCTATGGCAGACATCCTGTGATCCCGTTTGGCAAACTGCCCGATCCGCAGCATCTGTTCGACCATGATGAGGCCGCACAAGCCTTTGCTGACATCTTGGATGCGCGCGTGTCTGAAGACGAAATTGAAGCCTTTCTTATCGCGCTGACCGCGCGCGGCGAAACAATGGTCGAAATCGCTGCTGCGGCACAAGCAATGCGCGACCGATTGATACCGATCGAAGCCCCGGAGAACGCGATCGATGTCTGCGGCACCGGCGGCGACGGGCACCATACGCTGAACGTGTCGACCGCTGTATCTATCGTTGTCGCCGCGTGCGATGTGCCCGTTGCCAAACATGGCAACCGTGCGGCCTCTTCCAAGGCAGGGGCAGCCGATACGTTGGAAGCGCTTGGCCTCGATATGGACCGTGCGGGGCGCATGGCACAGGAAACCCTTAAAGATCTTGGTATCTGCTTCCTGTTTGCTGCGAACCACCATCCGGCGATGAAGCGCATCCAGCCAATCCGCCAACGCATTGGCCAGCGGACCATATTCAACCTCATGGGTCCCCTGGCGAACCCTGCACGGGTCAAACGCCAGCTAATCGGCATTGCGCGTCCGGCTTATGTCCCTGTGTACGCAGAAGCACTGCAGTATCTTGGCACCGAACATGCGCGCGTCATTTCAGGCGACGAAGGGCTAGACGAATTGAGCCTTGCTGGCGGTAATGAAGTTGCAGTGGTCACGCCGGACGGTATTCGTTTTCAACGCATCAGCGCCGCCGATGCTGGATTGCCTGTACATGCAGTAGAAGCGATTCGTGGCGGCGATGCGCAGCATAATGCGCTTGCGTTACGCAAATTGCTTCAGGGTGAACTTGGTGCCTATCGCGATGCCGTGTTGTTTAATGCGGCTGCGGCTTTGTTGGTGGCGGGTGTCGTGCAAACTATGCCCGAAGGTGTGGAAGAAGCGGCAGAAGCAATCGACAAGGGGCTTGCCAACGCGCTCCTGAACTGTTGGGTGGCATATTGATGGCGGACAAGCTTACAGAAATTTGCGCGACCAAGCGGCTTGAAGTTGCCGAACGCAAGCAGCACAGCTTGGCACATTGGCCCGCGCCCTCCGCGCCCCGTGGGTTTGAGGCAGCGTTGCGGACCAAAAGCCAGTCAGGCATCGCGTTGATCGCAGAAATCAAGAAGGCGAGCCCGTCCAAGGGGCTTATTCGTGCAGATTTTAATCCTGCCGCCCATGCAACGGCCTATCAAGCGGGTGGCGCAGCGTGTCTTTCCGTCCTCACCGACGCGCCTTATTTTCAAGGACATGCCGATTATCTGATCGAGGCGCGCGCAGCATGTGACTTGCCCGTGATCCGCAAGGATTTCATGGTCGACCCGTGGCAATGTGCTGAGGCGCGGCAAATGGGCGGCGATGCAATATTGATTATAGTCGCGGCGCTGGATGACGTCGTCATGGCCGAGATTGAGGATGCTGCCCGGCAGGAAAATCTGGATGTGCTTGTCGAGGTCCATGACGAAGACGAACTCGAACGCGCCCTTAAACATCTCAAGTCCAAGCTGGTAGGCGTGAACAACCGCAATTTAAAAACCTTTGAGGTTGACCTGGCCAACACGGAACGCTTGGCAAAACTGGTGCCAGATGACATTTTGCTTGTCTGCGAAAGTGGTATCGCGACCCATGCCGATTGTTTGCGCATGGCCGAAGCAGGAATTAACATATTTTTGGTGGGTGAGAGCCTCATGCGGCAGCATGATATTCAGGCAGCTACGCAAAGGCTTTTGACTGGCCATGGCTGATCTCACGCATCTCAACGCCGATGGCGGCGCGCATATGGTCGATGTTTCGGCTAAGGCAGATACCGCGCGGGAGGCCATTGCGGAGGGCCGGATTAGCATGAGCGCTGAGGCGCTTGATGCCGTGCGCGCTGGCAATATGAAAAAGGGAGATGTCCTTGGCACCGCACGCATCGCCGGGATCATGGCTGCGAAAAAGACAAGCGATCTTATACCCTTATGTCATCCGTTGATGCTGTCCAAGATCAGCGTCGAATTCGCATATGAAGCGACCGCAATTCGGGTCGAGGCACGGGTAAGGCTAAACGGCCCAACCGGGGTAGAGATGGAAGCGTTGACGGCCGTGACCGTCACTTTGCTCACCTTGTATGACATGGCAAAGGCGCTCGACAAATCGATGCTTATCTCGGACGTGCGCTTACTGTCCAAAACCGGCGGCAAGTCAGGCGACTGGCGCGCATGATTTCGGTGGATAAGGCACAGGCCAGATTGCTGGCGCTCGCGTCGCCTTTGCCCCCGATCGAAGTCGAACTATCTCTGGCCGTACGCCATTATGTGCACAAACCGCTGGTGGCCATGCGCACGCAGCCCACTGCTGATGTATCGGCGATGGACGGCTATGCAGTGATTAAAGCTGATTTTCCTGGTCCATGGCGCGTTATCGGGGAAAGCGCCGCGGGGCGACCATATTTCGGTGCACTTCGTGCCGGTGAAGCCGTCCGTATTTTTACAGGGGCGCATGTTCCGAAAAATGCGGACTGTATTTTGATTCAAGAAAATGCCGCGCGAGAAGGGGACATCGTGCACGCCACGCAGGATCAAAGCCCCGCAGACAAGCCCCATATTCAACTAGCTGGAAGCGATTTTCTGGCAGGTGCCGACATTCTTCCGCAGGGCGCGTTCCTTGACGCAGGACAAATCGCGCTTGCCGCCATGGCGGGTTACGGCACCCTGCCCGTTGGTGGCCGTCCTCGTGTTGCGGTGGTTGCCACTGGCGATGAATTGGTCGCTGCCGGTACGCAGTGCACCGCGGCGCAGATCCCATCATCAAACAGTCCCATGCTGCGGGCTATGCTTTCTGGCCTCGCTTGCGACGTCATTGACGGCGGCATTTTACCAGATGACCTGAAAGCGCTAGAGGCCAGCTTAGCGGACTTGGCGACACAAGCGGATGTCATCGTCACAACCGGTGGGGCGTCGGTTGGTGACCATGATTTGGTCCAGCCTGCATTGCGCAATATTGGTGCAAAAATGGACTTTTGGAAAGTCGCCATGCGCCCCGGAAAGCCTTTAATGGCGGGGAAAATCGGTGATACAATCATAGTTGGACTTCCGGGTAACCCGTCATCGGCCTTTGTTACCGCAACCTTATTCTTGCTGCCGCTTCTGCGATATATGGCCGGTTGCCAATCGCCATTTCCAGAATTGCATGACGCGATTACAACCCGCGACCTGCCCGCAGGCGGCGTGAGAGCCGAATATCTGCGCGCCCGCATCGATAGAGGCCGGATCACAGCGCTCAATAGCCAAGATAGCGGACTTACACACAGCCTGTCGCAAGCCAACGCGCTGCTTCTGCAACCGATTCATGTTCCGGCGCGATCCGCCGAAACGAGCGTTCAATATATACGCCTGTCCTAAGGTGCAGACACAATATGTGCGATTGTTATTGACTTAACCCCTTTTGTTCCCTAATCGTTCCATTCATGTTCAACAGGATGGAACCCTGAATATGCTCACCGCAAAACAGCACGAATTGCTTATATTCATTAACAAGCGACTTGACGAAAGTGGCATCTCCCCCTCATTTGAAGAAATGAAGGAAGCGCTCGATTTGAAAAGCAAATCCGGTGTGCACCGTTTAATTGGCGCATTGGAAGAGCGTGGATTTATCCGTCGGCTTGCTAACCGCGCCCGTGCGCTTGAAGTTATGAAGATGCCTGAGGGCGCTCATGCGCGTGGTGACAATGTGGCCCGTCTCCCATCTATCAAAGAGGCCAAACCACAAATTCAAATTCCTATTGCTGCGAATGATGTGCTGGAAATACCATTTCATGGCAAGATTGCTGCGGGTGTCCCTATTGAAGCACTTGAAGGACAGAACTCCTTATCGGTACCAATGGCACTGCTCGGCGCAGGTGAACATTATGCGCTTGAAGTGTCTGGCGATTCCATGATGGAGGCGGGCATATTGGATGGCGATTACGCCTTGATCCGCAAGGCAAGCACCGCGCGTGATGGCGAGATTGTGGTCGCCTTAATTAGGGGCGAAGAAGCAACGTTAAAATATCTCCGTCGCGAAGGTCAGCAGATACGCCTTGACCCCGCCAATGGCAGCTATGAACCGCAATATTATGCTGCGCATGAAGTTGAGGTTCAAGGTAAGCTTGCTGGGCTATTACGCAGATATCATTGATTTTATTGGCCTTTGGCGGCCGCCAGTCGCGCCTGTACCCATGGCATATGGCGGTTGGCGTCATTGGCGGCGATAATGCGCGGCTCGTTCAAGTAAAAAGCCAGACCGCCACTTTGCTCCAGCAATCTGCGGTCTGCTTTAATCCATTTGGGTCGGCACGATTGCGGAAGCCAGCGATCGCTCACAACAATATCAACCCGCTTGCATGCCGCGGCCATTTCCATCGATGGCACTTGGCTGGCGGTTCGGGTCGCAAGTATCGTCCAGACGCGTTTTTCCTGTGCCACCGTAATCACGCAATTGTCTAACGTACATACCGCGCCGGGCCATTGTTCCATCGGTGTCGCGATTGCGTCGCTGCCGGCAGTCTCAAAAATCATGCCGCGCACAAAGTCACCCGCATTTTCGCGCATTAAGGCAATGTGCCCATCAGCACGCACAAGGGCTACATGCTTTCCGTCCCCGGTGACCAAAATGTCAGGGCGTGGTGCGGTAGCCATCGCGATGACGCCGCCTATACAAAATGGCATCCCGAGATATCGGACCCGGGTTGCGAGCAACCCAAACAATAATGCGCCCCCTATAAAAGCCGCAAATGCCCAAACGGGCATTGCCGGCAACATGGCGACAGCACCAGGTAACGCAGTCACGGCATGCGCAAGCGCCAGAATCATATATATGCCCTGCCCTGCGAGCCACCAACAGGGTGCACCCAAGCCAAAAAGGTCAAGCAGGAGGGCAATTGCCTCAAACGGCATAATGAAAAAGGTCGTCAAGGGGATCGCAATGACATTGGCAAAGGCACCGTAAAGCCCCGTCTTATGAAAATGAAACAGGGCAATCGGCGCAAGCGCAAGCTCGATTGCAATACCCGTGAGCACCAATGACCCCACCGCGCGGCCAAGCTTGAGAAACGCGCTTTCCTCCCGCGCTTCTGTAAATCGGATGACGACGGGCAATTGGTGGACAATGACAATCGTAGCAACCGCTGCAAAACTAAGCTGGAAACTTGGACCAGCCATCGCTTCGGGCCAGAATGACAGGACGACAAGCGCGCCAAATGCTACCAATCGCATCGTGAGCGCGTCCTTACCCAATGCTAAGGCCACCAATATAAGCAGTGCCGCAACGCAGGACCGAATAGTTGGCACTTCGGCGCCCGTGAGCAAAGTGTAGCCGAGCGCCCCGAAAGCCGCTGCAGCAGCCGCTGCGATTGGGACAGATATCCGCAATGCAAGCCACGACGACAATGACAAAAGACGGCCAAAAGCGATAAATATGAAGCCAACTACCGCCGTCACATGAAGCCCGCTGATCGATAGCAAATGCGCCAAGCCGCTATTGCGCATAGCCTGTGCGTCGGCTTCGCTAATATGCCCCTGGTCACCTGTCACAAGTGCGGCACCAATGCCCCCTGCACCCTTTGGCATGGCCGCCAATATGTGCTGCGTAAGCGCCGCGCGTCGGGATGCCAGCACCGAATGTCCGGTGGCTGGCTGGTGAAGCCGCACTTTCCCCAGAGCGGAACCCGTTGCGCCAATTTGTTGAAACCAAGCTCGGCGCGCAAAGTCATAGCCGCCTGGTAAAGCGGGCCCCGCAGGCGGCAACAGGCGCGCCCGCAACCTTAATATTGCCCCGGGTTGAAAGCTGTCCCGAAATTGTTCGGGCGTTACGTTCACCCGCACAAAAGGCGGCAAGCCGGATCCCGATCCAGTAGCAAGCCGAAGACGAAATACATTCCGGGCGGAAATATTTTCGATCGATTCCACCCGGCCATAGAATTCCCCGATCCATATCTTTCCTAAAACGGGGCGCGCGACGGCTTCTGATCTTACCGTGATAAGCGAAAAGCCAATAAGCGATGTCAACGCGAGCATTTGGATAATCTGCCGAGACAGGCTGCCCGGCGGGACGAGAAAACTAAACAGGACGAGAGAGGCACTCGCAGCGACCACTCCGAACCATATTGATGGCCCACCAAATTGCCAAATAGCTATGCCGAATCCCGTCCCGACCGGAAGCCAGAGCGGCAATTGGTCACGTTCGCGGTCGAGCCAGTTCTCGACCGCTTGAAATAGCGTCAAATCATCTGCTGAGCGGGGCACCCCAAAGACATTCCAATCGCTAAATTTTCGTTCCATGACAGTTATTTAGCATGCCATTGGTAAACCGCAAATTCCCTTGATGCCAGGAACGATTGTTTGCCTTGACGCCCGCAAAATTTGCTACCATTGGGCTAGGCAATAACAAAGCCGTTTTCTCCCCATGAAAAATTGGCATTTGCAGGGCTTTATCTGGTCGTAACGGGTGTTTTGCGCCCGATGTCGAATAAGAAAACATGCGCATGCATGAGCGCCCGTTTATTACGTTAGCAAGATATGGAGTTTGAAAATGGCCGATAACAACGCAACGCTTACCGTTGGCGAAACCAGCTATGACTTGCCGATCATGAAGGGTTCGGAAGGTCCTGACGTGATCGATATCCGCAAGCTATATGCAGCGTCGGACCATTTCACTTTTGATCCAGGCTTTACGTCTACCGCGAGTTGTGAGTCAGCACTGACCTTTATTGATGGTGACAAGGGCATATTGCTGCACCGCGGATATGCGATTGAAGAGCTGTCCGAGCAATCGAGCTTCATGGAAGTATCATATTTGTTGTTAAATGGTGAGCTGCCAACAAAGGCCCAGTTGGACCAATTCAGCCATACGATTTCGCGCCACACTATGCTGCATGAACAGCTTGCAACGTTTTACAGTGGCTTTCGCCGCGATGCCCACCCGATGGCAATCATGTGCGGCGTAGTCGGCGCGCTTTCCGCATTTTATCATGATTCGACGGATATCAGCGATCCAACCCACCGCATGATTTCAAGCCATCGGTTAATTGCCAAAATGCCGACGATTGCGGCAATGGCGTATAAATATTCGGTCGGACAACCTTTTGTGTATCCAGATAACGAGCTGTCGTACACGGGCAACTTCCTGCGCATGACCTTTGGCGTACCTGCTGAAAAATATGTGGTGAATCCCGTCATCGAGCGCGCCATGGACCGAATTTTCATTCTCCATGCCGATCATGAACAAAACGCATCTACCTCGACTGTCCGGCTTGCCGGGTCGTCGGGTGCAAACCCATTTGCGTGCATCGCCGCTGGCATTGCATGCCTTTGGGGTCCTGCTCATGGCGGCGCCAACGAAGCGGCGTTGAACATGCTGCGCGAAATCGGGACGCCAGACCGCATCCCCCATTATATCGCACGGGCAAAGGACAAGAATGACCCGTTCCGCTTGATGGGCTTTGGTCACCGGGTTTACAAAAACTACGATCCACGTGCTTCGGTCATGCAACAAACAGTGCGTGAAGTGCTCACCGAGCTCAACATTAGCGATCCGATTTTTGACGTCGCGATGCAACTTGAAGAAATGGCGCTGAACGACCCATATTTCATTGAGAAAAAGCTATTCCCGAATGTTGATTTCTATTCGGGCATTATCTTGTCGGCCATCGGCTTCCCTACGGAAATGTTCACCGTGTTGTTCGCCCTGTCGCGGACGGTTGGGTGGGTTGCCCAGTGGAATGAAATGATCTCCGATCCCGCACAGAAAATTGGCCGCCCGCGTCAGCTTTACACGGGACCAAATCAGCGTCCTTATGCTGGTTTAGACGCACGCTAATTCATTTTGGACGGCGGAGCGTGTCTTTAACGCTCCGCCTTTCTAGCTTTTAAATTGTTATTTGCTTTGGGCCTGCATGCTTGGACTTGCCAAGTACGCCAAATAGGTTGTCGCCGTTTTAAGCTTGCTTCGCCTTTTTGCGCTTCATGTCGTTGCGTATGCTTACCAAAATCAGCACGCTAAGTTGCAAAACCATGATCCACTCCAACGCCGCCGTTATACCCATGACGGCCGCCCCGCTCGCGGCGAGGAGCGATAGCGCTGCCGGCGAATGCAACAATTTTTTAGCCCAGTCGGGCAACGCCATTTTCTGCGTAAGAAACGCAAGCGACGAAACCCCAAAGGCGGCAAACAGGCCATCATCTCGATACGAGATTTGCATATAAGCGGCGCTGAACATCGCCAAAATGATGAGCGCCCATGTCATCAAGGACAAGTTTTGAATAGATTGGATGTCATCAGCATCATCGGTCACCGCAAGCCGAAGCGAATTGGCCGCGATGGCGGCAAATGCAACGACACACGCCGCAGTTCCGAAGCCACCTGCGCCGACAACCACCGCGACAGAAGCCAAAACTGGGGCAGCGCATTTTGTGATTTTGATTGCGCCGGAGCTTTGCCAAATTACGGGGACGATGCGCGCCCAAATGGGGCCGAATAGATAGGATTCCACAAAGCCGAACCGACTTGCCACGCGCCGTCGTAATATCTGGCGGTTAAGTGCGGAGAAATCTTGCGCCCCTGACAAAATCGTGAGCGTACCATTGCTGACATGCTGCTGGGACATCAGGCGAAACGGAATTTGCGCCAATACTGCTTGGCGCAGCAAAGACGAAATGATGCTCCAATCATCGGGCAAATCTCTCAGCATCGCGATGGCATCAGGGTCAACAACCGAAATGCCAGCCCATCGTGTGTTCAGATCAATCCGTTCAAATGCAGCATTTTCATCGCGACCATCAACGGTCGCAACAAAATTATCGGTCGCCTTGGTCAGCATCTCGACAAGGCCAAACTGCGCATATAACTGTGCTGATTGAACCCAAATACGGTCCCCCGCCCCTATATATCGCTGAAGATCAGCACCATTACGGACGAAATAGAGCTCTAATTTTTTGTCACGACAGCGCTCCGCAAGCGCAATGAGCGAACCGTCAACATTCTCGACTTCAACAAGAAATTTGCAAATTCCGACGCGCGCCAAAGTTGCTATCTGATATTCGATTAACGTTCCGCCAGCGACATCCTGACGCGCGCTGCCCGCTGCAGATTCAATACCCTCACTGCCGCTGCCTGCAACGGACAGTAACGCAATGTTCGGCGTTTTTTGAGTGCGGATGGTCACCATCAGTCCGATATGAATGTTGATACGCATTTGCCAACAGAAATTTGGTTCTGCGCGGTCTTAATCTGCGTCATAGACCACCACGCGCAGATCGTCCCCCTTCGTTTTGGGACCGCGAGCAGCGAAGAATGATCCGCACAGCGTAATTTGCAAACGCCGCGCGCCGCTTTTACTGTCTCAAATGCGCCATAAACCCATGACAATTCATCACCCTATTGCGAGGCGTGTGAAGTTTGCGTTTCTCTCAAGAAATAATGTGCTAAATGCATGCGTATGACTACCCGCTCAAAAATTGTCGGCTTGAACCGAGAAATCACTGAAATCGATCAAAATGCCTCTGCGCCAGCTACAAGCGAAACGGACGCGCCTTCTGATGCCGATGATAGCATGGACGCCGAAGACAGCATCATGGTTGATACGCCGCGCCTGAGCGTTTTGCGCTATCTCGTTCCTGCTTTTCTGCTCATTGTCCTTTCGGCTTGGACAGCATTTTTTGCTGTCACATATTGGGCAGAAGCACAGGCGGGATTAGCCAATGAGCGGATCATCGCAATGGTCGCAACTTGGTCGATACCGAATTTGCTGATCGCGACTTTATGGCTTCTGACTATGCGCAACAGCAGCCGTGAGGCGTCGCGCTTTGGGAAGGTCGCAAACCTCCTTCGTATCGAGAGCGACGCGCTTGCCGCGCGTATGCGAACGGTGAACGAAGAAATCGCGCTCGCCCGCGAATTTTTGGCGCAAAACGCCCGCGAACTGGAAGCGGTTGGTCGCCAGTCTTCAAAAAAGCTCGTCGACTCCGCGCACATGCTCTCGGCCGCGCTTGCTGACAGCGATGAGAAGGCAAAAACGCTTGAATCCGTCAGCAACGCAGCCAACACGAACCTGGAGCAATTGCGCAAGCATTTGCCTGTGGTGACGAGCGCAGCCAAAGACGTCACAAATCAAATAGGAAGCGCCGGCAATAATGCGCAGGTCCAGATTAAATCCCTCATTGCCACGCTGGAGCGCGTCAGTGATGCTGGTAAATCGGTAAGTACCTATGTCGATGCTGTCGAAACCCGTGCCGCCGATCTGTCGGTTAAGCTAGAGCAATCGTTAAGCTCCAGTGCCAAGCTACTTGATGACAAGAGCGCGCAAGCGCTTGATCGAAGCGCCGAAATGGCAACGCTGATGGACAGTGCAACGCAGGCCATTTCAAGCGGCATAGCCCAAGCCTCCGGCGACATTGATACGATATTAGAGGGAAGCCAGGCGCACATCCAATCCAGCCTTCAAGACCTTCGAGATGCGCTTGGCGCGGTAGGAGCGCAATCGCAGCAGGAAGACGCGCGTGTCCGCAATATCATTGCAGCGATTAACGCACATATCCAAACAAGCGCGGCACATATAGCTGAAGTCGATAAAGCCGCTACCGACCAAATGTCAAAATTGGCGGATGCGGTTGCAGCGCTTGGTGACAGAACCCGTTCGGTCGGCACAGCCCTTTCGGACAATCAGATCACTGCGGCGGATCTCATTTCCCAGACGGATAAATTGAATATTTTGCTTGAGACTGCAAATCAGGACATCAGCCAGCGGATGCCCGCGGCAATGGACGATCTCAACATCCGCATGACCGAAGGCGTGTCACAGGTTCAATTGGCTCTATCCAAAACAGAGACGTTGGAGAGCTTAAGCGATGTGGTGCTAGATAAGCTGCATACAGTTGAGCATCTGATATCGACGCAGCATGATGCTGTCGGTGCGCTGATGGCGGACAGTGACGCCCATTTCGCGGCGCACCATGAACAGGTAGATGCGCTTGGCGCCGCTCTAACGCAGACCCAGGCATTGTTGGAAGAAATGTCGGGTGAGGCCAATAACAGACTGGTATCTTCGCTTTTACGGGTGCGTGAAACGACCCGTGCCGCGGCGGAGAGTAGCCGCAAAATTCTCGATGAAGAACTTGCACATATCGCCGAACAGTTGACCGAACAAAATCGTGCGGCACTGGCGAACGCTTTGGATGCACAGGTGGCGTCCATGAATGACGCGGTTCAAGGCGCGATTGCGCGTAACATCGAATTGTCGGCGATCAACGCGTCATTAGTGGGTAGGCAGATTGGCGAACTCAACGAAATGACGGCGAGCCTTGAGGGTCGTATTGCCGATACAAAGAACACGTTTGAGTCGATCCAAGAAGACAGTTTTGCGCGGCGCATGGTGGTGTTGACCGAATCGTTGAACTCAACCGCAATCGATGTGACGAAAATACTGTCTAACGAAGTCACAGATACGGCATGGGCCGCTTATCTGAAGGGTGACCGCGGCGTATTTACGCGCCGGGCTGTTCGCCTGCTCGACTCCGGCGAAGCCAAGATTATAGCCAGACATTATGGCGAGGACAGAGACTTCCGCGCACATGTCAATCGCTATGTCCACGATTTTGAAGCGATCATGCGGCTTTTACTGAGTACGCGCGACGGCAATGCCATTGGCGTTACGCTGCTCTCATCCGACATTGGCAAGCTATATGTTGCGCTTGCTCAAGCCATTGAGCGCCTGCGCAAATAACTAGTATTTGGGACGAACAAACAGCCAATCAAAGCTATGGCGGTCAACCCAGCCATATGTATAATTTAGATAGTATAGCCCGAACAACGCAGCTGACAGCAAAGTGGTGCGCAGAAGGATAACGCGAGGCCTAAAATTGCCCGGAGCGCTGTCTGCCTGCCCTGGCGTTTTCGGCAGTCCCAACTCCTCATGTGTGCGCACGCCTATGGGGAGGATGACAAAAGCGGTCATGACCCAAAACAAGGCGTAAATGGCAACAATCGAACTCCAGTTCATGCTGTCTCCACTATCAGAATATCAACAATAGGTTTCTTGCCCGTCCAGCTTACGGCCACTCGGCGCACGGCCAAGCGCACTGTTTCGCGCAACTTGTCATAATCGCCGCGATGATCCTTGACGGCTTTCACCGCAGCAGTGCTGGCCTCTTCCAAGAAATCTTCCAGATCCTCTTCAATCGGCACGCCATGCAAACGGATTTCGGGGCGACCAAGCATCCTATCCTTAGAATCCAGGGCAAAGGCCACGGAAATCAATCCATACCATGATAGGCGACGACGCTCATTCAATGTCGCGCCGTCAGCGGCAATGATAGTGTCGCCATCAAGAATGAGGCGGCCTGTCCGTTCTTTTCCAATGATTTTAGGTTCGCCCGGTGCCAGTCGCACAACGTCTCCATTGGATTGGACCACGGCCTTAGGCACGCCATGGGCACGCGCAAATCGCGCCTGCTCTGCCATATGCCGACGCTCGCCATGAACGGGAACGAGAATTTCAGGCCGTACCCAGTCATACAATGCTGCCAGCTCTGGCTGCCCGGGATGTCCGGAAACATGCACATGCGCCTGCTTTTCGGTTACGGTCAAAATATTACGCTCGGCGAGCTTGTTCATAATCACACCGATGGCGATTTCGTTGCCCGGTATCTGTTTGGACGAGAATATGACTGTGTCGCCCTCCTCCAACTTAATGGGGTGATTACCCTCGGCAATACGTGCCAAAGCTGCGCGGGCTTCGCCCTGACCACCGGTGGCGACGACCATCACGTCACGACGCGGGAGACTATCAACACTCTCCATGCCTACGGTTTTGGGCATATCCTTCAGATACCCATTGGCCTGCGCAGCCTCAATAATCCGGTGGAGCGAGCGGCCCGCAAAGCATAACGTGCGACCGCTTTCGCGCGCCACTTCGGCCAATGTCTGCAATCGTGCAGCGTTAGAGGCAAAGGTGGTGACAACCACCCTGCCCTTTGCTGCCTTGACGGACTTCAACAGGTCATCCTTGACACTGCCCTCGCTTCCGCTTGTTTCCAAATTGAATACGTTGGTGGAATCGCACACCATAGCGAGCACTTTGCTGTCGCCTATTGCAGTGAGTGCTTCTTGCGTCGACGGCGTCCCCAATACGGGCCGTGGATCCAACTTCCAGTCACCTGTGTGGAATATCTTCCCATAAGGCGTAGTGATAAGACAGGCGCTCATTTCAAGGATTGAGTGCGCCAAAGTGACGAACTTGAAATCAAACGGCCCCATCGAGAACGCACCCTCCATCGGAATGACGTTCAATTCCACGATGTCGGCTATGCCTTCCTCTTCCAGCTTACCGCGGATCAAGGTTGCCGTGAACGGCGTTGCATACAGCGGCACGCCAAGGTCAGCGGCAAAATAGGCAACTGCGCCAATATGATCTTCATGACCATGGGTCAGCACGATACCGAGCAGGTCATCCTTCCGCTTCTCGATGAACTCGAGGTCGGGCAAAACCAGATCAACCCCTGGATATTCGGAATTCGCAAAGGTGAGGCCAAGATCGACCATCACCCATTTGCCCTCGCATCCGTATAAATTGACGTTCATGCCAATTTCGTTGGACCCGCCAAGCGCAAGGAAAAGAAGTTCATTTTTTGGGGTCGTCATTAGGTAAGTTCTCTATTTCTGTACAAAAGCGACAGCCCCCGCAGCGTTAAGTCGGGCTCTACCCAGTCAAATAAATGGCCATGCTGCTGAAACAATATAGCCAAACCGCCAGTCGCAATGACAGACACCGGTTCGCCGATTTCAGCTTTCATCCGTGCGATCATCCCCTCGATCATCGCCACATAGCCCCAATAGATGCCAATCTGCATTTGTCCAACAGTCGTTGTGCCAATCACGCTTTCATTTGGCGGCGGTTCGATTGCAATTCGCGGCAACATGGCCGCTGCGGCATATAGAGCATCAAGCGACAGGTTCACCCCCGGCGCAATGCTGCCGCCGCGATAGGAACCGTCTGGGCCGATATAGTCAAAAGTCGTAGCCGTGCCGAAACTGATCACGATTTTGTGCCCTGCTGCGAAAGATTGCGCCGCAATGGCATTGACGGCGCGGTCGGCGCCAACAGATTGTGGTTCTGCTACGCGCAATGGGATGCCCCAGCCAACAGCGCCACGCCCGGCAACCATTGCTTCGCATCCAAAATAGCGCGTCGCCAATAACTGTAGATTGTGCAATGCGCGCGGTACCACGGTCGCAACAATGACGGCATGAATGTCGGAGCGGGTGTACCCCGCCATTTGGATTAGCTGATCAAGCCAGACGGCATATTCGTCAGCCGTACGTCGTGCATCCGTGGCAATACGCCACCGCTGCACTATTTCGCCTGCGTCATCGACCAACGCGAATTTAACATTGGTATTTCCGGTATCAATCGCGAGCAGCATAACCCACCCCTGCTAAATTAGAAAAACATCGGCCGCGTGAATGGCACGGATTGAACCATCCGCCAAGCGAAGCTGCAACGCCCCATCGGCATTCAACCCGGCATAAAGGCCGTGCAAATGCTCTCCATCGGGCAGCATTGCTGACAAAGCGGTGCCGCGCGGATGTGCCCGGGCCTCCCAATGCCGCACAATCACTTCGACACCTGACTGACGCCAGATAGCGAGATAACGCGCAAAGACCTCTGCAACGATCTCTACCGCTGTTTGCGCATCGGGTGGCGTAGCACCAAGCGTCCGTAGGTCAGTCACTTTCCGCTCAAGATTTTGCGGATGCCAAATGAGGTTAAGACCGATTCCCACCACCACTGCGTCAGACGCGCGCTCTAACAAAACACCGCATAATTTTGCACCATCGGGTGTCAAAATATCATTTGGCCATTTAACGCAAATTGACACCTGTGGCGCTATCTGCCGCACCGCATCAAAAACGGCGACGGCCGTCACAAAGGCCAGACTCGCAGGCGCCGGATCGGTTTCGCGCAACCGCACAATCGTGCTCGCAAACATATTGCCTTTGGGACTTTCCCAACTGCGCCCTAGTCGCCCCCGCCCGCCGTCTTGCGTATCTGCGCGTAGCCATAATCCTTCGGGCGCGCCCTGTGCCGCACGCGCCAGGAGGTCGGCATTCGTTGATCCTGTCAGCGTGACTTCTTCGAATATAGGCGTCAGAAAAGCGCCCTTGCGGCATAAGCCGTCCAGCTCCCAAGCGCAGGTATCGCAAAATAGCCAAGCGGCGAGTTGGCAGCGGCCAAAAGCCCGCCTGTCCAGACCAGAACTTTGTCATCGCTTTGCGCAATCACGTCTACTGCGTCGTCAAAATACATAACCTTGACGACCTTAAGATAATAAAAGGCACCAATTGCCGACGCGGCAATGCCAATAACGGCCAGAGGCAAAAGGCCGGCAGCGACCGCAGCGTTAAACACCACCAGCTTGCCCCAAAAGCCAAACAATGGTGGTATACCCGCAAGGCTAAACATGAAAATCGCAAAAGTAGCGGCCAGTCCAGGGCGCGTTTTGGATAGCCCAGATATGTCGCCGAAATCCTCGCGATAGCCGCCATCCTTGTCCTTCAATTGCATCAGGCAGACAAAACTTCCCAAAGTCATCGCTACATAGATGGTGAGGTAGACCAGCATCGCAGCAATGCCCTGCTCTGTTCCAGTGGCAAGTCCCACAAGCATAAAGCCAACATTGTTGATCGAGCTATAGGCCATCAGACGCTTCAAATTTTGCTGACCGATTGCGCCCACTGCGCCGATGATGATGGACATTAAAGCAACCACAATAATGATCTGCTGCCAAACCAATATCTGCGAGCCAAATGCCTCAAGCACGATGCGGATCGTTAATGCGATGGCAGCAACCTTAGGTGCGCTGGCGAAGAATGCGGTCACGGGCGTCGGCGCGCCTTCATACACGTCCGGTGTCCACATGTGGAACGGTGCCGCGCTAATCTTGAACGCTAAGCCTGACAGAATGAACACGATGCCGAATATCAAACCAAGCCCGACATCCGCGTTCATTGCTGTGCCAATGGCCGCAAAGCTTGTCGAACCCGCAAAACCATACACTAAAGATGCGCCAAATAGCAGCATGCCGCTGGCCAATGCGCCCAGTACGAAATATTTGAGACCAGCCTCTGCCGAACGCTCATCAGAGCGCACAAAGCTTGCCAGAACATAAGCCGAAAGGCTCTGTAGTTCGAGACCGATATACAAAGAAATCAGGTCTGTCGCCGAAACCATGACCCCCATGCCAATGCAGGACAGCAAAATCAGCACGGGATATTCAGCACGCATAGCGCCGACTTTTTCAAGGTAACGCGGTGCAATGATCAGAGAAATGGCCGCTGCGATATACACAAGAATTTTGGCGAAATTACCGAAAGCATCATTGACCAAAAGGCCGTCAAAGGCAGCAACATTCGTTCCATTGTCAAGGAAGGCAAAAACGAAACTTGCTGCGGCAACCAAGGCTCCAACAGATAATATGCTGACCAACCGACCAGCCTGTTCCCGCCATGCGGCCAACAATAACAGCGCAAGCGCCGAGAAGCTCAGGATAAGTTCTGGACGGACCAATGAGAGAGAAGCGTTTAGTTCCATTATCAATGGCTCCCCTCAGCCATATTTTTTTCTGGACCATGGTCTACGCGGAAGCGCGCGGTTGTTGGGTCCACTGATTTGAGTTTGCTGTCACCGGCGGGCGCAACACGTTCGACACGGGCAACAATAGTTGCGACATCACGCCGAATAGGTGCCAAAAATGTCTCTGGATACACACCCATCCACAAAACGACGACAGCGATTGGCGCAAGAAGCCACAGCTCGCGGCCATTGATGTCAGCCATTTCGGCGGCATCGGCATTGACTTGTGGGCCAAAGGCGATGCGGCGATACAGATACAGCATATAGCCAGCGCCAAGAATGATCCCCGTAGTCGCTATCAATGTGGCCCAGGTCGAAACCTTATATGCGCCAGCTAGGCTCAAAAATTCCCCCACAAAGCCGCTCGTTCCCGGCAAGCCAACACTCGCCATCGTGAACAGCATGAAAAGCAAAGCATATTTCGGCATGTTGACGCTCAGCCCGCCATAACGGTTGATCTCGCGGGTATGGAGACGGTCGTAGATGACGCCAACGCACAGGAATAGCGCGCCCGACACAAGCCCGTGGCTCAACATCACAATGATCGCACCTTCGATACCCTGTTGGTTGAACGTAAACAGGCCGATGGTGACAATCGCCATGTGCGCGACCGAAGAATATGCGATCAGTTTCTTCATGTCCTGCTGCACCAAAGCAACCAGCGACGTGTAGACTACAGCAACCATCGACAGGCCAAAAACCAATGGAATCAAGTCTGCGCTTGCCTCAGGGAACATCGGCAAGGAGAAACGCAGAAAGCCATAGCCGCCCATTTTGAGAAGCACGCCTGCCAAGATAACCGAGCCAGCTGTTGGCGCCTGTACGTGCGCGTCGGGCAGCCAGGTGTGTACTGGCCACATGGGCATCTTCACCGCAAAGGATGCGAAAAATGCGAACCAGAGCCACTTCTGCGCTTCAACAGGGAAATCGGTATTCAACAATGTCGGAATGTCGGCGGTGCCGGCAAATTGGATCATCCACAGCATCGCGATCAGCATCACGAGCGAACCAAGCAATGTGTAGAGGAAGAATTTGTAAGACGCGTAAATTCGGTCCTGTCCGCCCCAAATGCCGATAATCAGATACATCGGGATCAAGCCAGCTTCGAAGAAGATGTAAAATAGCAGCAAATCCTGCGCCGCAAAAACACCGATCATCAGCGTTTCCATAAGCAAGAACGCGGCCAAATATTCACCAACGCGCTTCTGGATCGAGGTCCAGCTTGCACCGATACAAATCGGCATCAGGAAAACCGACAACATGATGAGCGTCAGTGAAATGCCATCAATACCAAGCCGCCAGCCAATTGGCCCAAACAATGTGGCCGCCTCGGTAAACTGCCACTGCGCACCTGCCGGATCGTAACTAAGCCATAGCCCGACGCCCAACACCAGATTCGCCAGCGTGGCGCCCAATGCAATAATACGCGCATATTCAGCCTGCACGAAAAGGCAGGCAGCAGCCGCTACCACCGGAATGGCAAGCATGATGGAAAGTACAGGGATATCCGCGGCGTTCATTATATTCTCACCATCATCCAGCTAACAGCGACAACGAGGCCGAGAAGCATCACCAGCGCATATGTATAAAGATATCCAGACTGCATCCGCACGGCCAACTTACTGCCGAAAGAAACGACAGCAGCCGAACCATTTGGCCCGAAGCGGTCAATGATCCCGACATCCCCCTGCTTCCAGAAAAGGCGCCCGAACCAAAATGCGGGACGCACAAACAGGAGGTTATACAGCTCGTCAAAATACCATTTATTGAGGAAAAAGCGATAAATTGGCGCAAAAATTGTCGCAAGACGCTGTGGCGCGTCGTCTGACCGTTGGTACATCAGATAAGCCGTTATCAGACCAATGAGCATCGCCACGGTTGAAGACAATTTCACCCACAACGGTACCGCGTGCATGGCATGCATGAGATGTTCATTAAAAAAGAGCGTGCTGTTCGCCCAGAACGCCTGACCGGCCTCGGCCTCAATAAACTGATTATGAAAGACAAAGCCTGCAAACACCGCACCGACCGTGAGCAACGCCAATGGGGCTAGCATCGACAAAGGACTTTCATGGGGATGATAGCCCGCCGTGCCATCATCCGACGCGGCATGCCCATGATGTGCATGGGCGGCATCGTCATGCGTATGGTCATTATGATCGGCGTGATCATGCACCGCGTGCTGGATATGCTCCGATTGCGCCCAGCGGGGCTTGCCGAAGAAGGTAAGGAACATAAGCCGCCAGCTGTAAAAGCTGGTCAACAGCGCAGCGGTGACACCAATGCCAAAGCCGTACATATGATAGGTTGATCCACTGGCGAACGCAGCCTCAATGATCGCGTCTTTAGAATAGAAGCCGGCAAATCCACCTACGCCAACGATACCGACGCCCGTAATTGCTAGCGTTCCAGCCATCATCGCCCAAAATGTCAGCGGGATATGTTTCCGTAGGCCACCATAATAACGCATATCCTGTTCATGGTGCATTGCGTGGATTACCGATCCGGCCCCCAAGAACAACAATGCTTTAAAAAAGGCATGGGTGAATAGATGGAACATGGCCGCGCCATATGCGCCGGACCCTGCCGCAAAAAACATATAGCCAAGTTGCGAGCATGTGGAATAGGCGATGACGCGCTTGATATCGGTTTGCACCAAACCAACGGTTGCCGCAAAAATAGCTGTCGTCGCCCCAACGATCGTCACCACATCAAGCGCAAACTGGCTGGTTTCAAACAATGGCGACAGGCGGCAGACCATGAACACACCCGCCGTAACCATGGTGGCCGCATGGATCAGCGCCGACACGGGCGTTGGGCCTTCCATTGCGTCAGGCAACCATGTGTGCAGGCCAAGCTGCGCCGATTTGCCCATCGCGCCAATGAACAGCAATATGCACAGCAAGCTCATCGTATCCACACGCAAGCCCAGGAAACCAATGCTCGACCCGACCTTGTCCGGTGCGGCGGCGAGGATTTCAGGGATAGACACAGTGCCAAACAACCAAAAAACGCCAAATATTCCCAGCATAAAGCCAAGATCACCGACGCGGTTGACCACAAAAGCTTTGATCGCGGCCGCGTTCGCGCTTGGTTTCTTGTACCAGAAGCCAATCAGCAGATAGGACGCAAGGCCAACACCTTCCCAACCGAAGAACATTTGGACCAAGTTATTCGCGGTCACCAACATCAACATCGCAAACGTAAACAGCGACAGATAGGCAAAAAAGCGCGGCTGATCAGGATCTTCCTCCATATAGCCCCAGCTATAAAGATGGACGAGCGCAGACACGCTGGTGATCACGACGAGCATGACCGCGGTCAACGCATCAACGCGCAATTCCCAATCGAACGTCAAATCGCCAGACTGGACCCATATCATCACGGGCTGCACATAAGCGGTTTCACTGCCACTCAGAAAACCGATGAAGATCGGCCAGCTAAGCAGCGAAGCGATAAACAGACCAGCAGTCGTGATCGTCTTTGCCGCAACCGCGCCGATAAAACGTTGGCCGAGGCCTGCGACCAGCGCAGCCAGAAGCGGCAGAAAAACAATGATGTGGATGAAAGTCACTGGATGTTATCCCTTCATCCGGTTGACATCGTCAACGGCAATGGTCCCGCGACCACGGAAGTAAATCACCAATATGGCCAAGCCAATCGCCGCTTCGCCCGCAGCGACCGTCAGAACGAACATGGCAAAAATCTGCCCTGTAAGATCACCCAAAAACACGCTGAACGCGACAAGGTTGATGTTCACTGCAAGCAAGATGAGTTCAATCGCCATCAGGATGATGATGACATTCTTTCGGTTCAGGAAAATGCCCAGCACGCCCATCACAAATAGGATGCTGCTGACCACGAGATAATGTTCGATACCAATCACAACTCAATCCCCTGCCCGATGGGCTGATTAACATTACGCGTCGCGTCTTCGGGACGCCGCTGCACTTGGCTGCTGATATTCTGGCCACGCGTGCCATGGCTGCGACGGTGTGTCAGAACGATAGCGCCCACCATGGCGACCAACAGGATCAAGCCGGCGGTTTCGAACAGGAATACATATTTGCTGTACAGCAAGCCGCCAATAGCCTCGATATTCGGGACGGCTGCAGATGCCGTGGCGACGCCTACGTCCGGCGTGCCAAGCTTTACGGCACCCGCTTGATAGGCACCAATGCCCAGCACCAGCTCAGCCACCAATACCACTGCCAACAAGATGCCAAGCGGCACATTCTTGACAAATCCGGCGCGCAATTCCGCAAAGTCAATGTCGAGCATCATGACCACAAACAGGAACAGTACCGCAACGGCACCGACATATACGATGACCAGCAACATCGCGATGAACTCGGCCCCAATCAGGACCATAAGGCCCGCCGCGTTGAAGAACGCGACAATCAACCAGAGGACGCTGTGCACCGGATTGCGCGCGAAGATGACCATCGCTGCGGCTGCAATGACGATGCTTGCAAAGAGATAGAAGGAGATGAGCTGAATCACGATGCGTCGCCCTTAACGATAGGGTGCATCGGCAGCAAGGTTCGCGGCGATTGCCCGCTCCCACTTTGCACCATTGTCGAGGAGCTTGGCTTTATCATACAGCAATTCCTCACGCGTTTCTGTTGCGAATTCGAGATTTGGTCCTTCGACAATTGCGTCAACAGGGCATGCTTCCTGGCAAAAGCCACAATAAATGCACTTGGTCATGTCGATGTCATATCGCGTCGTACGGCGGCTGCCGTCTTCGCGCGGCTCGGACTCGATCGTGATCGCCAATGCAGGGCAAACAGCCTCGCACAATTTACACGCGATGCAGCGTTCTTCGCCATTGGGATAACGGCGAAGGGCGTGTTCACCACGGAAGCGCGGGCTCAGCGGGTTCTTCTCGAACGGATAGTTGATTGTGGCCTTTGGCTTGAAGAAATATTGCAAGGTCAGCCAGTGCGCCTTGACGAATTCCCACAAGGTGAAGGTTTTGATGAGATGCGCGATGGTGGTCATGCGAAATGTCCTGTGAACATAAGATAACCGCTCACCAAAAAGACCCAGAACAACGAGATCGGCAGGAATATCTTCCAACCCAGACGCATCAATTGGTCATAACGGTAACGCGGCACGGTTGCCTTCACCCATGCGAAGATGAAGAACATCAGCAGGATTTTGGCAAAGAACCAAATAATGCCGGGAACAACGTAGAGCGGTGCCCATTCAACCGGCGGCAGATATCCACCCCAGAATAATATCGCGTTGAGCGCGCACATCAACAGGACGTTGGCGTATTCGCCAAGCCAAAACAAAGCAAAGGCCATGGACGAATATTCGGTTTGATATCCAGCAACCAACTCGCTCTCGGCCTCGGTCAAATCGAACGGAGCACGCGCTGTTTCCGCCATCGAACTGATAAGGAACATGACAGCGATCGGAAACAACAGCGGGTTAAAGGCATAAGCGTTAATGACACCAAAAATGTGACCACGCTGGTCTTCGACAATGCCGCTGATGTTGAATGTGCCCGCCCATAAAACAACGCAGATCAGGATGAACCCAATCGAAACTTCATAAGAAATCATCTGCGCCGCAGCGCGCATCGCGGAATAAAATGGATATTTCGAATTGGACGCCCAACCGGCAATAACAACGCCATAAACACCAAGGCTGCTAATGGCCAAGATATAGAGCAAGCCCACATTGATGTTCGACAGCACGACGCCATCGGCAAACGGGATGACCGCCCACGCCATCAACGCGACTGTGAAAGTGATGATCGGCGCAATCAGGAAAAGACCGCGGTTTGACGCGCTCGGTATAATCGTTTCCTGCAAGAA
This sequence comes from Sphingomonadales bacterium 28-55-16, assembly GCA_002278855.1. Taxonomy (GTDB): domain Bacteria; phylum Pseudomonadota; class Alphaproteobacteria; order Sphingomonadales; family Sphingomonadaceae; genus Sphingorhabdus_B. The sequence goes on along the minus strand of NCGG01000003.1, from coordinate 53,735 downwards.
TACCTTCAAGCCATCAGCGAAGGATTGCAAGATACCGAAAGGTCCAACAACGTTGGGTCCCCTGCGCAGGGCGAATGCGGCCCATAATTTACGCTCCGAATAGATGATGAGCGCCACGGCCAACATTAATGGCAAAGCGATCAGCAGAATGCCCGCAATGGTCGCGGTGAACCATGCGGCTTCATAATTCATGCCGAGATTTTGGAAGAAGGATGTCATTCCGCCGCCTCCAGAAGCTGCGTTCCGTGCACCAGCTCCGAAGAGCATTTCTGCATCGTTTCCGACGCCCGGCAGATGGCGTTCGTCAGGTAAAAATCCTTGATTGGATAGTCAGCAATTTTGCCATGAACATCCGCCGAAAGCGCCGGTTCGTTCCAACCATAATTGGCGAGACCCTCAACACCAAGCGCCGGCACAGCTTTGGCCATTTCGGTACGCAGCGCGTCGACATTGTCGAATGGAAGACGCTTGCCCAACGCGTCAGACAGCGCCCGGAATATGGCCCAATCCTCACGCGCATCGCCGGGCGGGAACACTGCCCGCTCGCCACGTTGCACGCGACCTTCCAAGTTCACATATGTTCCCGATTTCTCGGAATAAGCTGCACCCGGCAATATCACGTCGGCATGATGTGCGCCATTGTCACCATGGTGACCGACATAGACTTTGAAGCTATTTGCAAAAAGGCTGTAATCCACTTCATCTGCGCCAAGGAAGAATGCAAGCTTCGGCAAGGCCGCAGCCAGCTTCTTGATCCCGCCTTCATGCGCGTAGCCCAACATCAGTCCGCCCATGCGCGCAGCTGCAAAATGCAGAACGTTAAACCCGTTCCAGCCATCACGCACCAGCTTGAACTTCTTGGCAAAAGCCAAAGCCGCGCCGTGGACGCCATCATAACGCAACGCGCCGCCGCCGACGATGATGGCCGGGCGTTCCGCATGTTTAAGGGCCTCTGAAAGCACCTTGGGTATTTTTGTGAGTGCACTCAGGTCATCGCCCAACCACTCAACCTTGTAGGTCAGGTCTGTGACTGGTCCGATCGCAAACACCTTTGCGCCACGCTTACGGATTGCCTTTTGAATGCGTGTGTTCACCAAAGGTGCTTCACGGCGCAAATCGCTTCCAACCAATAGGATAATGTCGGCATTCTCTATGCCCGCAATCGTGGTGTTGAAATTCACCGCCGAAAGCGATGATGTGTCGTAGGCAAGGCCAGTCTGGCGCCCTTCAAGCATCGACGTACCCGCCAATGCGCGCGCCGCGAACATGGTCTCGCAATCAACCTGATCACCAGCCAACACCGCAGCTTCGCCTGTCCAATGGGTTTTGATGGCGTCAAATGCCTCAACCCAACTCGCGACTACAAGTTTACCGTCCTTGCGGATATAGGGCTTATCCAAGCGACGATGCGTTAGGCCATCCACCGCATGGCGGGTTTTGTCCGACGCCCATTCCTCGTTCACATCGTCATTAATGCGCGGCAAGGCGCGCAGCACGGCCCTGCCCCGGCTATCAAGCCGAATGTTGGTACCAACCGCATCCATTACATCGATGCTTGGGGTCTTTTTAAGTTCCCAAGGACGCGCTTCAAACGCATAAGGCTTCGACGTCAAGGCACCCACGGGGCATAGATCAACCACATTGCCTGAAAGCTCGCTTTGCATGGCGTGCTCAAGATAGGTCGTGATCTGCATATTTTCGCCGCGACCAATAGCCCCGACTTCTTCAATACCGGCCACTTCTTCAGCAAAGCGCACGCAACGGGTGCACTGGATGCAACGCGTCATCGCCGTTTTGACCAGCGGCCCCATATATTTTTCCGTGACCGCGCGCTTGTTTTCTTCAAACCGCGAAGCACCGCGACCATAAGCGACGCTTTGGTCCTGCAAATCGCACTCGCCGCCTTGGTCACAAATTGGGCAATCCAACGGGTGGTTAATCAGCAAAAACTCCATCACCCCTTCGCGTGCCTTTTTCACCATCGGCGTATCGGTCCGGATGATTTGCCCTTCAGTGGCTGGCAATGCGCACGACGCCTGCGGCTTGGGTGGCCCCGGGGCAACCTCAACCAGGCACATGCGGCAATTGCCCGCGATGGACAGCCGCTCATGATAGCAAAAGCGCGGAATTTCTTTCCCCGCCATCTCACACGCCTGCAACACAGTCGCGCCTGCAGGAACTTCGAGTTCTAATCCGTCTACGGTGACTTTAGGCATTTTTACTCCGCCGCCTCCAGCATATTGTCGCCTTTGACTTCATGAATGCGCCGCTCCATCTCGGGACGGAAATGTTTGATAAGCCCTTGAATTGGCCAAGCCGCCGCATCGCCGAGCGCGCAGATTGTATGTCCTTCGACCTGTTTGGTGACATCATATAAGGTATCGATATCGCCGATCTCGGCATTGCCTGTGCGCATTTTTTCCATCACGCGCCACATCCAGCCAGTACCTTCACGGCACGGCGTACATTGGCCGCAGCTTTCGTGCTTGTAGAAATAGGACAGCCGAGAGATCGCGCGCACGATGTCCGTGGACTTGTCCATGACAATAACCGCCGCAGTACCAAGGCCGGAGCCAACCGCCTTGCAGCCGTCGAAATCCATCGGCACGTCCATCATCATCGCGGCAGGCACCAACGGCACCGATGATCCGCCAGGAATGACCGCGAGCAGATTGTCCCATCCACCGCGAATGCCGCCACAATGCTTCTCAATCAGATCGCGAAATGGAATGCCCATTTCTTCTTCGACGACGCATGGCTTTTCGACATGGCCCGAAATCTGGAACAGCTTTGTGCCGTGGTTATTCTCGCGGCCAAAGCCCTTAAACCATGCCGCACCGCGCCGCAGGATCGTTGGCACAACCGCGATACTCTCGACATTGTTAACGGTGGTGGGGCATCCATAAAGCCCCGCACCTGCCGGAAATGGCGGTTTCAAACGCGGTTGCCCTTTTTTGCCCTCAAGGCTTTCGATCATCGCGGTTTCTTCGCCGCAGATATATGCGCCAGCGCCGCGATGGACGAACACGTCAAAGTCGTAGCCCGATTTTGCAGCGTTCTTTCCAAGCAAGCCTGCTGAATAGGCTTCAGCAACCGCTTGCTCGAGCACCTTCGCTTCAAAGATATATTCGCCGCGAATGTAGATATAAGCGGCGCGCGCGCGCATGGCGAAACCAGCGATCAACGCCCCTTCGATCAACTTGTGCGGATCATGGCGAATGATCTCACGGTCTTTGCAAGAACCTGGCTCGGATTCATCCGCATTGATGACCAGAAAATTTGGACGCTCGGGTGTAGGCGCCTTGGGCATGAAGCTCCACTTCATACCTGTTGGAAAACCTGCCCCGCCGCGACCGCGCAGACCCGACGCTTTCACTTCCTCAATAATGGCGTCCTGACCAACTTTCATCAAGTCGGCGGTTTTATCCCAGTCGCCACGCGCCTGCGCCGCTTTCAGGGCAAAATCCTGATAGCCATATAGATTGGTAAAAATGCGGTCTTTGTCAGCGAGCATCAGCCCAAACCTCCAAGAAGAAGCCATGCGGCGCCTGCGATGAGCAACCCAATTACGCCCAGTTTAATGATGCCTTTAAGCAATTTCCATGCGACAAAGGCAGCAATGAGAATGCCGACCAGAGGAAGGAACTCCATCAATATTCCTCCCGATAATCATGGTTCTTATGGACCATCGCCTGCAATGTCGTTGCGCCGCCATAAGGTTCAACGGTGTGCCGACCCGGTAATTGCGTGCCAACCTTCGGCTGCTTGCCCTCAGCAAGATCACTCAAAATCGAAGTCATGCTGTCATAATCAAGATCTTCGTAATTGTCGTCGTTGATCTGAACCATAGGTGCAGAGGCGCAGTTCCCCATGCATTCAACTTCGTTCAGCGTGAACAGCCCGTCGGGGGTTGTCCCACCCTTAACCAGTCCACGGTTCTTGCACGCCGCGATGATATCATCCGACCCACGCAGCATACATGGTGTCGTACCACAGACTTGCACATGAAAACGGCCAACGGGCGCGAGATTGTACATCGTGTAAAATGTCGCGACCTCATAGGTACGCATATAGGGCATGCCAAGATAGCCAGCGACATATTCAATCACGGGCACTGGCAACCAGCCCTGCGTATGCGTTTCTTCGCCCACCTGACGTTGTGCAAGATCAAGCAGCGCCATCACGGCAGATTGCTGACGCCCGGCAGGATAGCGGCCGATGAAAACATCTGCCTTTGCCTTATACGCCGGCGAAAAGGCAAAGCTGCCCCACTTCGCGCGGGTTTCCGCCTCATCAGGGATCTGTACTGCGTCAGCCATGTGCTTCTTTCCGTCCCCAAACGCGTCCAATATATGCGCCAAACATCATGGCAGCAGCGGTTGTACCAACTTCCTTTGCCGAAATTTGAGCATGGAAAAGATACAGATACGCCGCAACAAGTGCGACCGATCCAAAGGCAACGGATGCCAGAAACATAAGCTCGCGTGTCATCAGCGATCACACTCCCCGAACACAATGTCGAGCGCGCCCAATATGGCCGTCGTATCCGCAAGCATATGTCCACGTGTCATGAAATCCATCGCTTGCAGGTGCGAAAATGCTGTGGGGCGTATTTTACAGCGATAGGGCTTGTTCGAACCGTCGGAGACCAAATACACCCCAAACTCACCCTTAGGGCTCTCAGTGGCCACGTAGACGCTTCCTGCGGGCACTTTAAAGCCTTCGGTGTACAATTTGAAATGATGGATCAACGCTTCCATCGATTGCTTCATTTCAGCGCGATTGGGCGGCGCAATCTTGCGATCATCGCTACACACTGGCCCCTCAGGCATTTGCTGCAAACACTGCTTTATGATCCGGACCGATTGACGCACTTCTTCAACGCGCACCATGAACCGGTCATAGCAATCACCGCGCGTGCCGACGGGAATGTCGAATTCCATACGGTCATAAACGTCATAAGGCTGGCTTTTGCGAATATCCCACGGGATGCCCGCACCACGGATCATTGGGCCGGAGAAGCCCCATTTGATCGCATCTTCCTTAGACACGATGGCAATATCTACGTTGCGCTGCTTAAAAATGCGGTTGTCGACAACCAGCGACATCGCGTCTTCAAACAGGCGCGGCATGCGGTCATCAAGCCATTCAGCGATGTCCGTCAGCAATTTCAATGGCACATCTTGATGGACACCACCCGGACGGAACCATGCGGCATGCATCCGCGCGCCGCTCGCCCGCTCGTAAAAGGCCATGATGTCTTCGCGAATTTCATACAGCCACAAAGGCGGCGTCATCGCGCCAACGTCGATGATATGGTGCGCGATATTCAGCGTGTGGTTCTTGATCCGCGTCAGTTCGGCAAACAATACACGCAGATATTGGGCGCGCAGCGGCACCTCTAAGTTGAGCAACTTTTCAACCGCAAGCACATAACTGTGCTCCATCGCCATTGGCGACGCGTAATCCAGACGATCAAAATAGGGCAAAGCCTGCAAATAGGTTTTATACTCGATCAGCTTTTCGGTGCCGCGGTGCAAAAGGCCGATATGCGGGTCGAGCCGCTCGACAATTTCACCGTCCAACTCCATCACCAGACGCAAAACGCCGTGCGCTGCTGGGTGCTGAGGACCAAAGTTAATCGTGTAGTTCTGGATGACGTCATCGCCAGTCGTCGGGGCGAGATCTTGCTGCATGCTCATGCTTTATCCCCCGTCGCCTTAGGCTTGCGCACGCTGCGCTTAACGGCCTCTTTGTTCGCAGCTTTACCCGCGCCTGCCTGCTGCGCGGTATCCGTCGTTTTGGGTGCAGCCGGTGGCGCGCCATTGCCAGCGCCCTCGCCGGTCTTCTCATCGCCCGGCAGGACGTAGTCCGCGCCTTCCCATGGCGAGAGGAAATCAAAATTACGGAAATCCTGCGCCAATTGGACGGGCTCATATTTCACGCGCTTTTCTTCTTCCGAATAACGCAGCTCGACATAGCCCGACAATGGAAAGTCCTTACGTTGCGGGTGTCCGGAAAAGCCATAATCGGTCAAAATCCGGCGCAGGTCAGCATTGCCGGAAAATAGAACGCCATACATGTCGAACACTTCGCGCTCCAACCATCCGGCAACAGGCCAGATCCCCGTAACCGATGGAACCGGCTGGTCTTCATTGGTCGCCAAATGTACGCGGATGCGATGGTTCTTGGTCAGGCTCAGTAAGCAATAAACAACTTCAAACCGCGGATCACGATCTGGCCAGTCAACGCCCGCCATTTCCATCAACTGCTGATATGCGCATGCATCGCGAAGCTGAACCATACACTCGACCAAAGCGTCGCGATGGACATGAACAGCCACTTCACCATTGGCTTCCTCGATAGAAACCAAATGCTTACCAAGCGCTTTTGAGATAGCCTCTATCGTGCCATCTGGCGTATTGATCAGGGGTGCGGAATGGCTCACCGTTCAATTGTTCCTGTCCGGCGGATTTTGCGTTGGAGCTGCATGATGCCATATAACAAGGCTTCTGCGGTCGGCGGGCACCCAGGCACATAGATATCGACCGGCACGACGCGGTCGCAACCGCGCACCACGCTGTAACTATAATGATAATAGCCGCCGCCATTGGCACAACTGCCCATAGAAATGACATATTTCGGTTCAGACATCTGGTCATAAACCTTACGCAAGGCAGGGGCCATTTTATTGCAGAGCGTGCCAGCGACGATCATGACGTCGGACTGACGGGGTGATGCGCGTGGTGCAATACCAAAACGTTCGAAGTCATAACGCGGCATGTAACCGTGGATCATCTCTACGGCGCAGCATGCAAGACCAAAGGTCATGGGCCATAATGACCCAGTGCGTGCCCAGTTAAACAGATCTTCTGCCGAAGAAACAACAAAACCCTTGTCGTTCACTTCGCTCTCAATATCCTTGAAAAACGCTGCATCCGGGGCTTGCACCTCCGAGAGTGCTGGTGTGACTACTCCCATTCGAGTGCTCCCACTTTCCATGCATAGATAAATCCGATGACCAATTCGAACAGGAACAGCATCATTGTACCCCAACCGATCCAACCCGTTTCACCTAAGCTAACGGCCCAGGGAAACAAAAAAGCGGCTTCGAGGTCGAATATTATGAACAAAATCGCGACGAGGTAAAAACGGACATCAAACTGGCTGCGCGAATCTTCGAACGCCGGAAACCCGCACTCATACTCCGCCAGCTTAGCTTCAGTTGGCTTGTGCGCGCCTGTCAACCGCGACACACCGATCGGCAAAAACACAAAAGCTGACGATAAGGCGAGCGCCACCACCAGGAAAAGCAGTATAGGCAAATATTGCGACAAATCAGTCATATCAGACTCGCTTCCGAAACCCCGTAAGTTGCGGCGCTTTTAGGCAGAAGACTCCTGACCTGCAAGGCCAAGACTCAGCATTTTTTCTACCATTTTCGTGGTTTATTTTATGGCACCAACCAACAGCTTATGCAGCTTGCTATGCAATATGTCATTTGCTGCCAAAACCTGAACATCCGCGATATGCGGGCTTCGTCCACGATAATCCGTCACAAAGCCACCAGCTTCGCGCACCAGCAAGCATCCTGCAGCCGTATCCCAAGGCGACAAGCCACTTTCCCAGAAACCATCATAGCGGCCAGCGGCCAACCAAGCGAGATCTAGGCTGGCTGCACCAAAACGGCGGATACCGGAAACCGAAGGCCCAATGGCGCCAAAAATCTTGGCCCATTCTTCAAAGTCACCATGTCCTTTATATGGGGTTCCGGTCGCGATGAGCGCTTCATTTAACTGTCGGCGCGCCGAAACGCGCAAACGGCGGTTGCCTAACCATGCACCCTTGCCACGTTCGGCCCAAAAGCTTTCGTCGGTAATCGGGTTGTACACGAGGCCCGCAAAGATATCGCCCCAACCTGAGCCATCAGGCTTTGGATCTTGCACGGCTATCGAGATAGCAAAGTGCGGAATACCATGGAGAAAATTGCTGGTGCCGTCCAGCGGATCGACAATGAAGCGCGGCTTACCCTCAGCGCCAGCAATCTCGCCGCCTTCTTCCATCAAAAAGCCCCAGTCGGGACGCGCAATTTCAAGTTCCCGAAAAATCGTATCTTCGGCGCGCTCATCGGCCTTGGAAACGAAATCTGCGGGTCCCTTTTGTGAAACCTGCAAATGCTCGATTTCGCCAAAGTCGCGACGGAGTTTGCCACCCGCTTTACGGGCGGCTTTTTCCATGATGGTCAAAAGACCCGTTAATGCAGGCATTAATCAGCCTTCCGGACATATTCCCGTTCGTAGACGTCAACCACGATCCGCGTGCCAGAGCTAATAAACGGCGGCACCATAACGCGCACACCATTGTCTAGAATAGCAGGCTTGTAGCTGGAGGACGCTGTTTGGCCTTTAACCACAGCATCTGCTTCAACGACGGTCGCTTCAATATGGTCAGGCAAAGCGACAGAAAGCGCTTCGTCGTCATACATTTCCATAACAACATCCATGCCATCTTGAAGGAACGCCGCCGCATCCCCCAACAGGTCGCTTGGCAAAGTCACCTGATCATAGGTTTCCTTGTCCATGAACACCAAATTGTCACCTTCGGCATAGAGGAACTGGAAATCTTTCTGGTCGAGACGTACTTTTTCAACGCTTTCCGCTGAACGAAAACGGATATTGTTCTTTCGGCCATCACGGAGATTTTTGAGCTCCACCTGCATATATGCACCGCCCTTACCCGGTTGGGTATGCGCGGTCTTTACGACGCGCCATAGGCCGCCTTCATATTCCAGAATGTTACCCGGCTTGATTTCAACCGCGTTGATTTTCATGAGTGCACTCGCTTGACAGATGGAAAGAGCAGGCACGCAAAAACGTGCCGTTGGACGCGGCCTTTAGCGATGACAGCGCGATTAGGCAAGCAGTGCGTTGAATGCCTTTACGGCCTCTGCAGGCCCCTGTGGATGCGTCCAGATCGCACTGCTAACAGCGATGAAGTCGGCACCGCTATCAATTAAAGGCTTCGCATTATCAGCCGTGATACCGCCAATAGCGACGCACGGCACTTCCGTTACAAGCGACCATTTCTGCAACGTATCCAGATCGGCGACATGGTCCACCACCTTCGTCGGTGTTGGGTAGAAGGCACCAAAGGCAACATAATCGGCGCCTGCCTCAGCTGCTTCCATCGCAAGATGGCGGCTATTATGGCATGTAACGCCGATTTGCGCATCGCGGCCAAGCAGCTCGCGTGCTTCGCTCACGTCTCCGTCGCCCTGCCCCAAATGCACGCCGTCGGCCTTCAACCGCTTGGCGAGCGATACACTGTCGTTCACGATAAACGCCACATCATGCGCCGCGCAAATGGCCTGAAGCGGTTCAGCCAAAGCAGCTGCATCATGTTGGTCGACATCCTTCACGCGAAACTGGAACGCTGCGACCGGTCCCGCAGATAAAGCAGCCTCAAGCTGAGCGGGAAAATCACCGCCAACTTCAAGCGGCGAGATAAGATATAATTGGCAGAGAAATTCTTTCATGCGGCGCTCAATAGCGCGGCTTTAGGCCGGCGGCAAACATCTTGCGCATTTACCGCCGGCCCCTCTCCAAGCTGGTCTCAAACCGCGAAGGCGGCTTTAAGTGGCCCTGCCCCTAAGTCGCAGATGCCGCGTGAATTTCATCGATGGCGCTAGCAAGTGCTGCATCGAATTCGTCAGCCGTCATCTGATGGCGCAGATCTTCCAACAAGGCGCGTGAGAAGCTTGCGATCATGCCTTTGTTCTTGGCGAGCTCGGCGCAGGCTTCAGGACGGGCATAGCCGCCAGACAGCGCAACTACACGCAATACCCGCGGGTGATGGATGAGTGCGTCGAATGTCCCCGCCTCAGCCGGAATCGATAGTTTCAGCATCACTTTGTGGTCCGCTGATACCTTGTCCAGCGCCTGCAATATCACGTCGCGAAGGATAAGGTCGCTTTGCGCGCGGTCAGCGCTCTTGATGTTCACTTCAGGTTCGATGATCGGCATCAAGCCGTGCGCTAGAATTTGTTCAGCAATGTCAAATTGCTGCTTCACGACCGCCGCGATGCCTGATGGCGATGCCTGATTGATGACGGAGCGCTTTTTCGTACCAAATACGCCTTTGGCTTTCGCACGCTGCAGCAGTTCATCAAGACCCGCTATGGGCTTCATCAACTGAACACCGTCCGCTTCGTCTTCAAGCCCCTTGTCTACCTTAAGAAATGGAACCACGCCGCGATCTTGCAGCGCCGTCGGCAAAGGCTTGCCATTGGCCTCTCCATCCATCGTCCGCTCGAACAAGATAGCGCCCAACACTTTTTCACCGGAAAAACTAGGAGCAGTAATAATCCGCGCACGCATGTCATGGATCAACGCAAACATTTCCTCGTCATTTGTGTACGCATCTTCTTCGACGCCATAACCCCGAAGCGCCTTGGGCGTAGACCCACCGCTCTGGTCAAGCGCCGCAATAAAGCCAGATGCAGTGGCCACTTTTTCAAGCATTTCGGAATGATTCATGTGCAGCTTCCTAGATTTTGCGTTGGGCATACGTATGCATCAACGATTGAAAAAAACGGGGCAATGCCCCGCATGTTTAAACGATGTTCAAAGCGTCGACCCCCGGGAGCGGTTTGCCTTCCATCCATTCCAAGAAGGCACCGCCAGCGGTCGAAACAAAGGTAAAGTCTTCAGTTACGCCCGCATGCGCCAATGCGGCAACGGTATCACCACCACCCGCAACCGACACCAATGAACCTTCGCGTGTCAAAGCAGCGGCCGTGCGCGCGAGGGACACCGTGGCCGCGTCAAACGGCGCAATCTCAAAAGCACCCAACGGCCCGTTCCACACCAAAGTGCGGCAATTTTTCAAGACATCGGCCAGCGCCTCAACCGCGGCAGGCCCGACATCGAGTATCATCTCATTGGCAGCGACTTCATGTACATTAACAGTCCGGATTGGCGGATTTGCTCGGAATTCGACTGACGTCACGACGTCATAAGGCAAATGCACGGTGCAGCCAGCTGCGTCCGCCGCGTCCATGATAGCATTGGCTTGGTCGGCAAGGTCATGCTCGCACAGCGACTTGCCGACATCGACACCGCGTGCCGCCAAGAACGTGTTCGCCATCCCGCCGCCAATGATCAGATGGTCAACTTGCTTAACCAGATTGTTGAGCACGTCGAGCTTAGTAGAGACCTTTGCGCCACCAACGACCGCGGCAACAGGATGCTCGGGCGCGCCAAGCGCCGCTTGCAATGCCTTCAGCTCAGCTTCCATCGAGCGGCCGGCATATGCTGGCAGGATATGCGCCAGCCCTTCGGTGGACATATGCGCGCGATGCGCTGCCGAAAAGGCATCATTAACGTAAAAGTTGCCGTTCGCGGCTACGGCACGCGCAAGTGCAGGATCATTTTTTTCCTCACCTGGCCAAAAGCGGGTGTTTTCAAGCAGCGCGATGTCCCCATCTGCCAATATCCCCAACGACTGCGTCACAACGTCACCCGCGATTTCGGGGACGAACATGATTTCGCGGCCGAGCACCTCTTGCAATGCGTCAAGCACCATCGAAACGGACATTTCGCTATGCTTGGCTCCCTTCGGACGGCCGAAATGCGCAAGCATAAGCACCTTAGCGCCCTTGTCAGCCAGTTCCAACACCGTCGGCAACAAGGCGCGTAAGCGCGTGTCGTCCGTCACACGCCCGTCCGCCATGGGCACATTCAGGTCGACGCGCACAAGCGCGCGTTTTCCCTTTATGTCTCCAAGATCGTCCAGTGTGCGAAATGCCATCAGCCCGTCCTTACAAATATGTGCCAATGACGCCGGCGGTGTCGACCATGCGGTTGGAGAAGCCCCATTCATTGTCATACCAGCTCAAAACGCGCACCAACTTGCCGTCGATTACTGCCGTTTCCAGGCTGTCGATAGTCGAGCTGGCAGGACAGTGATTGTAATCGATTGAGACCAAAGGCTCATCTGAATAGGCTAAAACGCCTTTCAAGGCACCTTCAGATGCCGCTTTCAACAATGCGTTCACTTCCTCAACGCTGGTGTCGCGCTTTGGCGTGAAGGTCAGGTCGACGATGCTGACATTCGGCGTCGGCACGCGGATGGCCGAACCGTCCAACTTGCCCTTCAATTCAGGCATAACTTCACCAACCGCGCGCGCTGCGCCTGTTGTGGTGGGAATCATCGACATTGCCGCGGCACGTGCCCGGCGCATGTCGTCATGGATTTGGTCGAGAATTTTCTGATCGTTGGTGTAGCTGTGGATCGTGGTCATCAAACCACGCTCAATACCGATTGCGTCATTCAGCACCTTCGCCATGGGCGCCAAGCAGTTGGTGGTGCAGCTTGCATTCGAAACAATAATGTCCGCCGCGGTCAGTACGTCATGATTGACGCCAAAAACGACCGTCTTGTCGACATTTTTGCCAGGCGCTGAGATCAGGACGCGCTTTGCGCCCGCCGCGAGATGCTTTTCCGCGCTTGCGCGATCGGTAAAAAAGCCTGTGCACTCGAGCGCAATATCAACGCCATTTGCCGCATGTGGCAGGTTCGCTGGATCACGTTCTGCAGTCACATGAATGCGCTTGCCGTTGACGATGATATCGTTGCCATCGGCCTCAACTGTGCCGGGGAAAGGTCCGTGGACGCTGTCCCGCTTGAACAAAAGCGCGTTGGCCTTGGCAGGTGCTAGATCATTGATTGCGACCAACTCAAGATCATGATCATCGCGCTCCAATATCGCGCGCGCGACTAAGCGACCGATACGGCCAAATCCGTTAATTGCTACTTTTACAGTCATATTTGCTCCTATCAGCCTAAACGGGCGACAATTTGCGGGGTGATCTTGTCAGCGGTCAGGCCAAAATGATCGTATAGGGCGTCAATCGGAGCCGATGCCCCAAAGCTGTCAATGCCGATCCGAAGCCCATCGCCGACATAACGCTCCCAACCCATGGTTGTGCCCGCCTCAATCGAAACGCGTAAGGTATCAGCCGGCAGAAGCGTAGATTTATATGCTGCTGGCTGGGCGTCAAAGCGCTCCCAGCTGGGCATTGAGACAATGTCAGCGCCAATGCCCTGTGCTTCAAGCTTGTCGGCCACGGCTGCCGCAATTTCAACTTCAGAACCAGTCGCGACCAAGATAACCTTGCGTGCGGCCGAAGCGGCACGCAGCTTGTACGCGCCTTTGGCAGAAAAATTCTCACTTATATCCGTACGCAACTGCGGCAAATTCTGGCGGGAAAGCGCCAACACCGATGGCGTTGATGCGCTTTCAATGGCCAATGCCCAGCATTCCGCGGTCTCAATTGTGTCGCAAGGCCTATAGACATCCAAATTGGGTATGAGGCGCATCGACATGATCTGTTCAATGGGCTGGTGCGTTGGACCGTCTTCACCGACGCCAATAGAGTCATGCGTCAGCACATAGATCACGCGCGTTTCTTGCAATGCCGACAAGCGAATAGCGGCGCGGCAATAGTCGGAGAAGATCAGAAATGTGCCACCATATGGAATGATGCCACCATGCAATGCCATGCCGTTCATCGCCGCGGCCATGCCGAATTCGCGAATGCCGTAATTGACATACCGACCCAAATAATTGTTTTTATCCAATGTATTGGTCGACACAGTTCTGGTGAAATTTGAACCTGTCAAATCGGCAGATCCACCGAGCAGTTCCGCGATTGCCGCGGTTGCTGCAGTCAATGCAATCTCAGATGCCTTGCGCGTCGCTATTTTCTGCGGTGCCGCGATCAAGCCATCAAGATGGGGCTTGAGCCACGCATTGCTAGGCTCGCCCGCCATCGCCATTTTGAACTCAGCCGATTTTGCAGATGCTGCAAAACGGGCATTCCACTCTGCGTGCGCAGCTGCACCTGGCTCACCAGTTGCGCGCCAAGCGCCGAGAATGTCGGCCGGTATTTCGAAAGCGGGATAAGGCCAATCAATCGCATCGCGCGTCGCAATGATCTCGTCTGCGCCAAGCGGGCTACCATGCGGCGCTTTCGTCCCCTCTTTGTTTGGAGACCCTTTGCCAATCAATGTCCGGCATGCAATTAATGACGGCCGATTATCGGCCACAGCAGCCAAAATCGCGCGCTCAATGTCGTTGAAATCATGGCCATCGCAAGCCTCTACATGCCAGCCACTGGCAACATATCGTGCGGCGATATCTTCGCTGGTCGACAGATCGGTCGCGCCGTCGATTGTGATCCTGTTGTCATCCCAGAAAACAATCAAACGCCCCAGCCCCAGATGCCCGGCAAGCCCAACGGCCTCGTGGTTTATCCCTTCCATCAGGCATCCATCGCCTGCAACAACCCATGTGCGGTGATCTACCAGATCATCGCCAAAGCGCGCATTGAGGTGACGCTCAGCTATTGCCATGCCAACCGCCATCGCAAGGCCCTGCCCCAATGGCCCAGTCGTGCATTCAATGCCATCGATGAGGAAGTTTTCAGGGTGCCCAGCACATGGGCTGCCCAATTGGCGGAAGTTGCGAATATCGGCGATGGTCGGACTAGCATAGCCAGTCAGGTACAAGGTCGCGTAGGCAAACATGGAACCATGGCCCGCCGACAATACAAACCGGTCGCGATCAGCCCAATCGGGCGCCTGTGGATCAAATTTCAAGAATTTAGAATATAACACCGTTGCGACATCGGCCATGCCCATTGGCATACCGGGATGGCCACTATTCGCGGCCTGTACAGCATCCATGGCCAGTGCCCGAATTGCATTGGCCATTTGCTGGTCACTAACAGTCATGTTCTTTCCCCACTTGTTACTCCCGAATGGGAGCGGGTGACGGGCCATATCGCAATATACGTAACCGCCGAGTCGTTGGTCCGAACCCTTTGCGGATGCGCGCGCCAAGCGTCAAGGGAGGCGGGTGCTTTTACCTGTGGAATCTGTCCTGAAAATCGCGTCCATACATTTGCATTGCAAAGATAGTCTGTTAAGACTCCTGAGCAAAGGAAACTAACCCATGGCAGACCAACGTTTTATTGTTGCAATTGGACGCATCGAACATGCCTTGTCTCGGATCGAAAAATTGACCGCCGCGCCTAAAAATGCAGACGACCGCGACCTCCTCGCGCGCCATGAAAAACTGAAATCAGAGACTCTTGCGGCCATTCAAGACATGGATAAAATTCTTGCGGGCGCAAACTGATGCCTGATGTCAAAATATGCATCGCCGGCCGTGACTATTTTGTGGCTTGTAATCCCGGTGAGGAACAGCGTCTTATGGATCTGGGCGCGATGGTGGACGCTAGCGCCCTTGAAGCTGGAGGTGGCTCACGGGGGCTTACTGAGACCCGTGCCCTTTTGTTTTCTGCGCTTTTGCTCGCCGATCGGTTACACGATACCGGTGGCGGCGCTGACGCAACGGCTAGCGCAGGTACAGCCGCAGCAAATACACAATTCGCCGATGCACTAGAAGGACTTGCGCTGCGGTTGGAAAATCTGGCGCTAAGGCTTGAGAATTAACAATACACGCTTATATTGGAAGGTGGCGGGACTGTCCGGCACGAACTGATGAGAACATCCCTGAGGCGATTATCTATCTAAGGGAGCTGTCCCTGCCTGGGCCGTTTGGGAAACCTTAAGGTCCAGATCACACGGTGCCCACCTGACGTCCTGGCGTCAGAGGATATTCCGGGAAACGACCCATGGTGGTTCCGCCAACAATTTTCAGGAAAAGCTGTGAATCCAGAATATGACAAACAGTCTCAACGGTTACATTATCGCAATGTGCGTGACCAGTTTGTAGCTGCACTTTCGGCGCAGGATAGAGCGCTAGCTTTTTCAAAAATACCCAGCCCTCTCGATAAATATCTACACGCTAGTAAAATATTAGCCGGTTATGTTGCGATTGGTTCTGAGGTTGACCCTTCGGCGTTGTTGGCGCAGGCGCATGCACAAGGCAATGACATCGCCCTGCCCCATGTCACCGGCAAGACCGCGCCAATGCGTTTTTTGCGCTGGACGCCTGGAGATATTTTGGTTCCCGGCCCTTTCGGCCTGCTACAACCCGCCGATGATAACCCAGAATGCAGACCTGACATCATTTTAACCCCCTTGGTGGCCTTTGATGACCGGCTCATCCGTCTTGGACAGGGCGCAGGGCATTACGACCGCGCCTTGAGCGTGCTTGACCAGTCGATCACCATTGGCCTTGCATGGTCGGTGCAGCACGCCCCTGTCCTCGCATCGGATATTTGGGACATGCCCCTTGACGCCGTTCTCACAGAAACCTCATGGATAACCTTATGACCACACCACTCAAGCAACCTACTTGGCGTAAACCAGCAGGAATGCTGGCGATTCTACTCATCATATTGATTTGGGCCGTAATCGTGGTCAGCGCATCCGACTTTATTGGTGCGCAGCACATCGCCGTGCAAAGCATCATCTATTTGATAACAGGAACCATCTGGATTTTGCCGATGCGACCGCTTTTGATCTGGATGGAAACAGGGTCCTTCCGCGCACCACCCCAAGTTTAAACTAGGGAAGTGGCGCGAGTGACGGGGCTCGAACCCGCGACCTCCGGCGTGACAGGCCGGCGCTCTAACCAACTGAGCTACACCCGCTAACTTGCGGTTGGGGCGCACTATAAGCGGCGCGGGATTCTGTCAACGGCATTCGTAGGAAAAGATTGTTTTGTCACAGATGCGCAAATCAAACACCCGCGCCAAATTGATGCAATTCTTATCAAATATTTCTGAATTTACCTTCCTTCCTTCTTTAAATTCATATTTTTATCGTAATTTCAGTATGTTGTAATGGTTAACGGTTTGAAGGCGCATTAACGGTTTTTTGATACTGTTCCGGCATAAGTTCGGGAATGACCAGTATTTCCGAAGTCCACCCGGCACCCGACCGCGCGATTCGTCGTGGCCTGATGACGCGTGTTATCGTTGCGTTGCTGCCATTATCGTTATCCGTACCCGCTTTGGCAGCGGGTACGTTGGCCGGCACGGATATACAAAATACCGCAACTGCTACGCTCGATACGGCCGGCGGACCCGTTACGATCACGTCCAATACGACATCAATCAAAGTCGACGAACTTCTGGACACTGTAGTCATTGAAACAACAACCGGTGATGTGCTCACTAGCCCCGGCAAATCAGGCAATATCCATTCGTTCCGTGTGACCAACACCGGAAATGGCGACGAAGCATTTGCCCTTATTGTTAACACGGCAAATGGCGGTGATGATTTTGATCCGACGCTTCAACAGATCATCATAGATAGCAATGATAACGGGGCATATGACGCTGGCGTCGATGTTGCTTACGTCACTGGCGCAAATGATCCCGTCATTGCACCTGACCAAAGCAAAACGGTGTTTGTTATGACAACAACTCCGCTGGGCGCTGCGGACGGAAACAGAGCCGTCATGCGCATTACGGCAGCCGCGCTGACGGGCACGGGCGCGCCGGGCACTGCGTTCGCTGGCCAAGGCCAAGGTGGCGGTAATGCTGTCGTTGGTGCAACGGGCGGCGATGGCTCCGCGAATAGCTTTCTAGCTGTGCAATCAGCCTCTTTGGCGCTCGTCAAATCCGCTTCAATTACAGACACTTCAGGAGGCCAACGGCCAACACCGGGAGCGGTTGTCACATATCAATTGGTAGCAACGGTTTCAGGGACGGGCACGCTCAACAACCTTGTTATAACCGACCCGATCCCCTCGGGCACGGCCTATCAAGCCGGTTCCATATCGGTTCAGAGCTCAGCCGGCGCAGCTGCTCCACTGACAGATGCAACGGATGCCGATGCAGGCGCGTTCAATGGGACGCGTATCTCGGTAACGGCAGGCGATGTTCCCGCTGGCGAGACCCGGACTGTGACTTTCAAGGTCGTCATCCAATGATGCCCATCCTGAAAACAAAGCATGTGGGGCGCAAGCAACGGTTCCTCATAATATCTCAAAAAACAAAACCGTTCAATTGCGGCGGCGCAAACGCAATCATCATTTTTAACGAGAGTATTAAGCCATGACCAGAACGCTTAAATTGATCTCTGCCTGTTCACCAGCAACTATGGCGATGCTGTTCGCTGCACCCGCATTTGCCGGCGGAACGGCACCCGGCACCGATATCGTTAATAGTGTGAATGTTAATTATAACACGGGCGGCGTGGCCCAGACCGCCGTGACGGCAACCGACACGTTTAAAGTGGACCGCAAGATCATTTTCAGCCTGGTCGAAGCGGCAACGACAGGCACAACGTCGGTAACTCCGGGACAAACCGGCCCAGTTGTCCGTTTCCAGATCAACAACACGTCCAATGACACGCTGGATTTCAGCCTTGCAGCCGTTCAGCAAGCCACCGCCACAAACACCGCAAATGGAGGGATCGACGCGTTTAACCTTACTAACTTCACGTTCTTCGTCGATGCAAACGCCAACGGCACATATGAGCCAGCTACGGACACAGCAACGGTTGTAGACGATCTCGGCGTCGATCAATCTCGCTTCGTCTTTGGCGTCGGCGACGTCCCGCTGACTGCTACCAACGGCCAGGTCGCTGGCGTTCAGCTCACTGCCACCGCGCTTGAAAGCAACGGCAGCGCAATAACCGCTGCGACTGATTCCACCGCAAACGGTGCAGCCACGGTCGAAACAGTGTTTGCCGATACAGCCAAAAGCGGAATTGGCGGCACGTCAGCCGCGCGTGACGGCATTGACGTTGCTACTGACGACTTTACCGTGTCCGCTGCGGTCCTCAGCGTGTATAAAAGCAGCCAGATAATCAGCGACGGTCTCAGCGCCAGCAACGCCAAATCGATCCCAGGCGCAGTCATAGAATATTGCATCTCCGTCGCCAACGCCGCGGGCGGTGCAACGGCTACAAACATCAGCATTTCTGACCTTGTGCCAACAAACACGACATTCGTCACGGGCTCGATCCGCGTCAATGCAACAGTCACAACGCCGGGATCCAGTCAAAGCTGTACAGGAGGCACCGCTGCAACGGATACAGCGGGTGACGCCGACAGCGGAAGCTTTGGTACACCCGCAAACACGGTTGAAGCTCTCTTGTCGAACGTTGCCGGGGGCAGCGCAAGCGCGGTAATTTTTCGCGCAACGATTAACTGACGGGTCGATGGATATGGCGAAACTGGATTTCGCACTGAGCTGATTTAATATGACTAAGTTGACCAGATATCTCCAAAAAGCACTGTTTGTATTCATAACAGGGGGCCTCATCCCCATGGCCAGCACAGACACGTTTGCACAAGTTACACCGCAATCCATTGCCAACACAGCGTCGGCACAATGGGATGTCGGCGCCCAACGTATATCCGTAAGTTCAAATACGGTCGTACTGACGGTTGACCCCGCGCCCGTCCCTGCAAGCATTTCTTTATTCCGCCTGACACAAAGTGCAGGATCTGTAGTGCAAGCTCTACCGCAGACCATGTGCACCGGAACCGCCGGCCGCATTCCCATGACGATAGGCGGCGCTTTTGCAGATACCCATTTGGCCGCGGCAAACCTGTTACCAACAAAGACTATTCGAGCGGGCGAGCCGCTTGTCATTACCATCAACACGGCATCGCGAAATCTTAACCCCGCCGCCATCGACATTTTCGATGCATTAATCGCAACGTCCAATGGCGACAGCGAACGCATTTCATTTACAGAAGACGCAACAAACAGCGGCCTGTTCACAGGGTATATAAACACCAAGGGGGTTCCGCCACCCGCAGTAGGTGGCGACTGCGCTTTGTCCGTGAACCCCGGCGACAAGATAAGCATCGCTCTGGATGATGCTAACAGTGGCGCATCCGTTGGAACGGCACATATCGATATTTTAGTTGATCCCTTCGGCGTCGCATTTGACAGCGGCACTGGCGTACCTGTTGACGGAACGCGGATCATGATCGTTGACGCTACAACCGGACAACCTGCCGAAGTTTTTGGCGATGACGGTATCTCTGCCTTCCCCAACACTGTCGTGACCGGATCTACTGTCGCGGATTCAAGTGGTGCAGTATATGCTTTTACATCAGGATTTTACAGATTCCCATTTTTGCGCCGTGGAGCATACCGATTGGTGGTTACGCCGCCTGCACCACTTAGCTTTCCGTCGCGATCCACACCAAATGAACTCGCGCTTCTTAACCGGCCCGATGGAGGCGCATATGTCATCACGGCGGGCTCTTTTGGCGCAGCTGTTGTCTTATCAGATCCCGCTCCGGTCCGCATCGACATCCCGCTGGATCGGCCTGGCGGTGCCCTGACATTACGCAAAGAGACGTCAACGGTAACCGCGATGCCCGGTGATATCGTGCAATATCGTATAACAATAACAAACCCTGATCGCGCGCGCAGGTCGGGACGGGTAACCATTACGGATAAGCTCCCAACTGCGCTTCGGCTGCGCTTGGGCAGTGCCCGCTATCAAGACGCTCCCATAACCGCTGAAATTGCAGCCGATGGCACCAATTTTAACGTCGAACTTCCATCGCTCGCTGCTGGGAGTTCAGGCCTACTTACTTATCTCGCAGAAGTCCAACAAGACGCGCGGCCGGGCAATGCGGTCAATCTCGCATCTGCCATCGACAGTCGCGGCGCACAAAGCGGCACCGTTGATGCTCCGATACGTATCGTCAAAGATGGCATCTCCGAGCGCTTTAGCTTGGTCGGGCGCATTACCGATGGTGGTTGTGCGACTGACCCGCGTTTGGCTTCGGGTATCGCAGGCGTGCGCGTCATGCTTCAGGACGGGACATACACAGTTACGGATAAAGACGGCCGCTACCATTTTGAGGGCCTTATCCCAGGCCTCCACGTGGTTCAGGTCGACCCCGACAGCTTTCCGCTGGACCAAGTACCGATCGATTGTGCCAATAATACGCGCAGCGCAGCGAG
Organism: Sphingomonadales bacterium 28-55-16; assembly: GCA_002278855.1. GTDB lineage: Bacteria > Pseudomonadota > Alphaproteobacteria > Sphingomonadales > Sphingomonadaceae > Sphingorhabdus_B. The sequence continues at coordinate 32,817 of NCGG01000003.1, read as the reverse complement.
TGCAATTTCACGTTTTGTAGAAGGCACTGGTGGCGCATTAAAGCGTGCCGATTTTCGTGCCAAGAAAACAGCAGCCCGCGCCGATACCCGCAAATCTGCCGCACAGCTTCCAGCTGTTCTCACCGACCCGCAAGCCGCCGGCGCCGAGCGCGACTGGTTCACAGGTCAGGAACCCGGTACCGGCTTTGTCTATCCCGATGTTGACCAGAACCCCCGGGTAAAATCTATCCGTATCGCTGTAAAACATCGCCCAGGACAGACTGTCGAACTAACCGTCAACGGCAAAGCCGTGAGCGGGCTTAACTTTGATCGCGTAATGAAAAGCCCCGACGAGCAGATACGCATAGCCATATGGCGCGGCGTTGACATCGACGATGGCGAAAACAAGCTTGTGGCGCACATAAAGGATGCGGATGGTGATGTCGTTGAGACACTGACACGCAGCGCTTATTTTGCACACGCCCCGATGAAGGCACAGTTTATCAAGGAAGAGTCAGTCCTCGTTGCAGATGGCCTAACGCGGCCGCGCATCGCGGTGCGCCTGACCGACCGCAATGATAAGCCAGTCCAGCATGGCGCAGTGGGCGATTTCCAAGTTTCAGACCCCTACCGCCCCGCGGCTGACATCGATGCCGAACAAGCCAATCAATTGTCAGGGCTTGAGCGCGCAGCGCCCGTTTGGCGGGTCCATGGTGACAATGGCCTTGCATATATCGAATTGGAGCCAACCACAGCATCAGGTACCGTTGCAATAAGCTTTACCTTCACAGATGGCAAAGTGCGTCGGGAACAACGCGTTGAAACCTGGCTTGATCCCGGCAACCGTCCTTGGACCGTTGTTGGCTTTGCCGCAGGAACCGTGGGGTTCAACAAACTTGAAGCGGGTCTTCAGGACTTAAAAGGCGACAATGAACCGCTTAATGTCGACGGCCGCATCGCTTTGTACGCCAAGGGTCGCGTCACGGGCAAATGGCTCATGACCATGGCCTATGACAGTGACAAGAAAGAAGACGAGACCCGATTTGCAGGGATCATCGACCCACGCCGATATTATACGATTTATGCGGATGGTACGGACCAGCGATATGACGCTGCATCTGTGCGCCGTTTATATCTAAAGCTTGAACGCCCCCAATTTTACGCCCTGTTTGGCGATTACCAGACTGGCATTGATGAGCCCGAACTTGCCCGATATCAACGTTCCTTTAACGGCGTTAAGGCCGAATATCGCCATGCCGGTATCCAGGCGACGGCCTTTGGATCGGACACGCCTAGCCGCTATCGTCGCGACGAAATTCAAGGCAACGGCCTATCGGGTCCTTATATGCTGGGCGCGCGCGACATCATTGCGAATACGGAACATATTCGTATCGAAACGCGCGACCGGCTGCGGTCCGATCGTATCATTGAAACCAAAATTTTGATGCGCCACATTGACTATGACATTGATTATCTTTCCGGCAGCCTGCGTTTTCGTGCGCCGATATTGTCGCGTTCTGGCGGCCTTGATCCGCAATTCATCATCGCCGAATATGAGGTCGACGGCGTTGGCACGCGGATGGCGAATGCTGGCGGCCGTGTGCGCTGGACGAGCAACGATGCAAAGCTGCAGATTGCTGCAACAGCTATCCATGACGAAAGCGATATAAGCAAAACCAACCTATTGGGCGCTGACATGATTTATCGCCCTGGAACAGGCACCGAAATTCGCGCTGAATTTGCGGGATCATCTGCACAAGCGCAATCCGCAACAGCAAGCAACGCCGGCCACGGTACATCGTGGCTGCTTGAGGCAGAGCATCATGACGCACGTTTCGATGTGCTCGCATATGTCCGCGAACAGCAAGCCGGCTTTGGCGTTGGACAGCAAAACCAGTCCGAAATCGGAACGCGTAAATTTGGAGTCGATGGCCGCATACGTCTGACCGATCAACTGTCGGCATCGCTGATTGCGTATCAGGAAAATTTCTTGGCCAGCGATGCACGTCGAAGGGCCGCTATCGGCGAAGTAGAGTATCGCGCGGATAAGACAACATTCCGCGCCGGACTTACGAACGCGCGTGACCTATTCTCAGACGGGGCAATGAAACAATCGACGCTCGCGCGCCTTGGGGCTTCGCAGCAGCTTTTTGACGGCAAGCTTGAACTTTCTGCACAGACCGAATTCGCCTTAGGTGGTGAGGACGAGAGCATCGACTTCCCTGCCCGCCACAATGTTTCGGCACGCTATCAGGTTCAATCCGGCATTGCCTTGGTCGCAGGATATGAGATCGCCAAGGGTGAAAATATTAATGCGCGCACTGCGCGGCTTGGCTTTGATGTTGCGCCATGGACCGGTGGCCGCCTGCTTGCGAGCGCCAACCAACAACATATGACCGAATATGGTCCCCGCACCTATGCCGCATATGGCCTTGCCCAGTCGTTTCGCATTACGGATCACTGGTCGGTGGACCTGACACTAGACGGCAACAAGACCATCGGCGGGATAAATCCTGCTGATGTGGTCCATCCAGAGCAGCCGGTTGCCTCTGGAGGGTTTCTGGGGACGCGCGGAGCCCTCACAGAGGACTTTACGGCTGTTACTGGCGGTGCAACCTATCGCGGCACCACATGGAGCTGGACGGGCCGCGCTGAGGCCCGTGACGGACAGACCAACAGACGTTATGGCGTGACGACGGCACTGCTGCGTCAGATTGGCGAGGGCCGCGCCGTCGGTGGTGCGCTCAGCTGGCTGCACGCAGAGGAAGACGGAGGCGCAAAGACAACCACTGCGCAAGCCGAAATCAGCTGGGCCTATCGTCCTGGATACAGCGCGTGGTCCTTTCTGAATAAGACCGAATTCCGCTATGACGCCGTGCGTGGAGCTGTTGCCGGTGACATCGGACCAGTTGGCAGTGCCTTGCTGAATGTGAATGGCGACGCCACATCGCGCCGAATAATAAACAGCCTGTCCGTCAACTTGACGCCTGTCCGCAAAAGTGGAGGCAGTTTTGTCGCGCGTGGCGAATATGCATTATTCTGGGGCACGCGTTATGCAACAGACCGTTTTGGCATCGACGATATCCAAGGCTGGAGCAACGTATTTGGCGGTGATTTCAAATTCGACATCAGCAAATTTGCTGACATTGGATTTACGGGCACGATGCGGATCGGCCGGCACGGTGATAACATCGCTTATGCCGTTGGACCCATGATGACGGTTGCACCATTTGCCAACGCAAACATCTCCATTGGCTATAACATCATCGGCTTTGAAGACCGTGACTTTGAGCTGGCCCGCTACAGCCGTTCCGGACCATTTCTGACATTCAAAATAAAATTCGACCAGACCACCCTGCCCGGGTACAAATTTTAATCAGCGAACAGCAGAACGGGCGTCTCAATAAGTTTCTTCAACGCTTGAACATAGCTTGCGGCGTCCCAGCCATCGACAACGCGGTGGTCGCAACTGATCGAAAGGTTCATTAATTTGCGCGCCTCAATGCTGTCACCGACAAACATGGGGCGTTCGACAATCTTGTTCGGGCCTATGATTGCGACCTCTGGTCGATTGATTACTGGCGTCGTGGCGATGCCGCCGAGTGGTCCAAGCGATGTTATCGTCAGTGTTGAACCAGACAGTTCTTCGCTTTTGACGGATCCGTTGCGCGCAGCCTCCGCAAGGCGCGTGATTTCAGCCGCCAACTGCCAGATATTGCGGTCTTGCGCGTCGCGGATAACAGGCACCATCAACCCAGAATCGGTCTGCGTTGCCATCCCCAAATGCACAGAGCCGTGCCGTGTTACGATGCCAGCCTCGTCATCAAACCGTGCGTTCATCATCGGAAATTGCGGCATGGTTTTGCAGATCGCCACGATGAGCATCGGCAGCAGCGTAACCTTAGGCTTCGTTCCGCGATTGGCATTCAAATCTGCACGCATCGCTTCGATGGCAGTGACGTCAATTTCTTCGACATAGGTAAAATGTGGAATATGGCGTTTTGACGCCGCCATATTGTCGGCAATTCTGCGCCGCATGCCGATAACCTTAACGGCCTCGTCCGCGCGCGGTAATTTTGTGTGCGCGGGCTGATAGCCCTTTGAAGCGCCGTAATTGAGAAAAGCGTCAAGATCCGCATGGCGGATATGTCCGCCAGCCGCCTTGACGTCCGTCAAATCAACGCCAAGCGCCTTGGCGCGCTGACGAACGGCTGGCGACGCCATGACCTTTTCAGTGGCGTGCGCAGATGGCGCGGGGGATTGCGCGGGCACCGGAGCAGCGGGTGCGGGTGTCGCGGCAGCAACGGCGACAGGCTCCGGCGCATACGGATTTTCATCCGCAACGACCGCTGCCAACATATCCGCGTCCGCAGCCTCAGCCGCCGCGGGAGCCTGATTGCCGACATCGCCAGCGACTTCGATTTCAACAAGCATCGCCCCGATTGCAATCACGTCACCTGCTTCACCGGCAACCTTGGTGATGACGCCCGAAACCGGGCTTTCCATCTCCACGGTGGCCTTGTCCGTCATCATATCTGCCAAAGGCTGGTCTTCAGAAATCATGTCGCCAACCTTGACGTGCCAAGCGACGATTTCGGCCTCGGCGATCCCTTCGCCAATATCGGGCAAGTTGAACGTGAATTTAGGCATCGCGTTAGTCCTTCATGATCTTGTCAAAGGCGCGGGCAAGGCGCACCGGTCCCGGGAAATAGGCCCATTCAAGGCTGTGTGGATAGGGCGTGTCAAAACCGGTCACGCGCGCCACAGGGGCCTCTAGATGATAGAAGCAGGCTCCTGCACTTGCGCCGCCAGTTCCGCGCCAAAACCGCTGGTTCGTGTTGCCTCATGCACCACCATGCACCGACCGGTTTTCTTGACCGATGCCTCAATCGTCGCGATATCGAGCGGCAACAATGTTCGCAAATCGATGATTTCAGCGTCAAACCCTTGGTCTGCAACCACGGCCTTCACAACATGGACCATGGTGCCATAGGTCAGTACCGTCACAGCTTCGCCTTCGCGCACGACTGCGGCTTCGCCGAGATTTATGCGGTAATGTCCTTCCGGAACATCACTGCCTGCATGCTTCGACCATGGTTCCACGGGGCGGTCATAATAGCCAGTGAATGGCCCGTTATAAATGCGTTTGGGTTCGAAAAAGACAACCGGATCATTGTCCTCAATCGCTGCGATCAATAGCCCCTTGGCGTCATAAGGCGTTGCCGGAATGACGGTCTTGATACCGCAGACATGCGTAAACAGGCTTTCAGGGCTTTGGCTATGCGTTTGCCCGCCGAAGATGCCGCCACCGAACGGTGAGCGCACCGTCATGGGGCATGTAAAGTCATTGGCCGAACGATAGCGCAGGCGCGCTGCCTCGCTGACCAACTGGTCGAGGCCCGGATAGATATAATCTGCAAACTGGATCTCGGGGACTGGACGAAGGCCATAAGCCGCCATCCCAACCCCAACGCCGATGATGCCGCACTCGCTAATGGGGGTATCGAAGACACGTGTCTTCCCGTGCTTAGCCTGCAACCCCGCAGTTGCGCGAAAAACGCCGCCGAAATAGCCTACATCTTCACCCATGATGACAACTTCAGGGTCTTTGGCGAGCATGACATCAAGCGCACTGTTTATCGCCTCAATCATGTTCATCTTTTTTGTAGCAGGCTCTGCCATCAACGTGCCTCCCACTCGGGACCAAATTTGTCCTTTTGCTCCTCCAGCATTTGGGCGCATTGTTCTTTCAAATGCCAGGGCATCTCTTCGAAAACATCTTCGAACATCGTCTCGAACGGATGGTGCAAACCATGGCCCAAAATGCCATTCTGCTCGGCTTCCTTTTGAACCGCTTTCACCTGCACAGACAGCTCAATTATGAGCGATTCATGTTGCGCATCGGTCCACGCGCCAATTGCGATCAAATGTTCCTTGAGCCGCGTCACCGGATCCCCCAACGGCCACAACGCATATTCTTCGGCCGCGCGGTAGGCACCGGGATCGTCTGAGGTCGAATGCCCTTCCCCACGATAAGTGAAATATTCGATCAAGGTCGGACCGCCATTATTGCGCGCACGGTTCGCGGCCCACTGCATCGCCGCGTACACCGCAAGGGCGTCATTTCCGTCAACGCGCAGGCCAGCAATGCCGTAACCAATCGCGCGCGCAGCAAAGGTGGTGCGTTCGCTACCGGCAAAGCCAGAGAAAGACGATATCGCCCATTGGTTGTTCACAACCTGAAATATAACGGGTGCGTTGTAAACGGCCGCAAAGGTCAACGCGCTGTGGAAGTCGCCTTCAGCCGTTGACCCATCGCCGCACCACACCGCCGAAATGCGGGTATCCGCACGCGATGCTGACGCCATGGCCCACCCGACAGCTTGCGGATATTGCGTGGTCAGATTGCCGGATATACTGAAGAAACCATATTCTTTTGCCGAGTACATGATTGGCAATTGGCGGCCCTTCAGCCGGTCACCCCTGTTGGAGTAAATCTGGTTCATCATATCCACGAGCGGATAATCCCGCGTGATCAATATGCCTTGCTGGCGATAGCTTGGAAAACACATGTCATCCGAATGCAGCGCCATAGTCGTGGCAACAGACGTCGCCTCTTCGCCAAAAGACTTCATGTAAAAGCTGGTTTTGCCCTGCCTTTGTGCCCGAAACATGCGATCATCAAAAGCACGCAAAAGCAGCATCTTTCGCAGCATGACCCGCAGAGTATCGACATCAAGATTTGGGTTCCAACTGCCAGAGGGTTGATGGTCATCGCCAAGTACGCGGACAAGGCCATAAGCCAAAGCGTGAATGTTCGCCGGCGCCACATGCTCGTCGGGACGCGGGTTGGCATCAACCTCAGGGACAATGATGTCGCTAAAATCAGCAACATCGCCCGGCCGAAATTTGGGTTCAGGGATATGCAGATGCAACGGCGCGTGGTTATCTTTCGGTGCGTGCGCCATATCCATCTCCGCTCTCAAACACCCGAACGACTCAGGTAGTTTATTATCAATGTTTGTTATAATATTTCAAACATGGTTTTAGGTCAATATAACTGACCTAAAGAGAACTACACCGCGACGGGCGCGGAAATATGCAATTGTGGTTGGTAATCACGCACCTCAAAATCTTCGATCTTGAAGTCAAAGATATTATCCGGGGTACGTAAAAGCTTCAATTTCGGGCTACCCGACGGCGACCGGGACAATTGCTCCTCCACCAACGGCGCGTGGTTAAGATACAAATGCACATCCCCACCCTGCCAGATGAGCTCCCCAGCCTTATAACCGCACACCGCCGCGAGCATCCGCGTCAGCAAAGCAGCAGAAAAGGCGTTAAAGGCAAAACCGAGCCCCAAATCGCACGAGCGCTGGAACAAGATGCAGCTCAAAACGCCGTCGGCAACATGGAATTGATAGGTTTTGTGGCAGGGCGGTAGGGCCATTTGATCAAGCTCTGCTACGTTCCAACCTTCGATAATATGTCGGCGTGAACCTGGGTTATTTTTCAGGCTTTCGACGAGCATACTGACCTGATCAATGCCCTTTTCCGCGCGACGGAATAAGCCGTTTTCTGCGGCTTCGTACCGCGGCCAGTTTACCCATTGCGCGCCATAGACAGGACCCAAGTCGCCCCATTGTTCGGCAAAAGCGGCATCGTCGACAATATGCTGCTCGAAATCCTCTTGCGAAATGGTCGCACCTGTTTCGCGACGATAACGATCCAGCGGCCAGTCACTCCAAATCCTGACCTTCTGCTCTAGCAGCGGCCGAATATTTGTATTGCCCGTCAAGAACCACAGCATCTCTCGCGCCGCTGTTTTCCAATATACACGCTTGGTTGTCAGCAGCGGTATCGCGTCGTCGGCAAGCGAAAAGCGCATGTTTGCACCGAACAATGCCTTGGTACCGACCCCGGTCCGGTCGCGCTGCACCGTGCCATGTTCCCAAATCCGCCGCATCAACGACAGATATTGTTCTTCATAATGGGGCGTGATGTGCATGCTGCAACGCTAAGCGCCGCGCGCCGATTTTGCAACCATAGCCATAGGTAATTCTTGGGTTCGGTTTCGGATGCGGTGCATGTTGTCGAAACAGGGCAAGACTTGATGCTGCGGTGACTTTAACGCCAGCGCCCCATTATTTCTGAAAAGGCCGAAAGATGACCATCCGTCAACCGACGGCCAACATATATCTGAAGCTTTGCCCTGATCCTGAACCCGTCTGGCCAAAGATGGCAGGCGCCGCTGACACCCGCAGCCTGCAATAGGTTAATTGGTCTGCAAGATATAAATCAGTGGCGTCAACAATGCCGGTGCAGCCTGCAAGACATCCTTGAACAGGCGCCGCGCCTGTGAATCGCCCACCACGACAACGTCATTGGCGAATACTTCGGGGTCGTTGTAAATGCCGCGACGAATGGATTTCAAATTATACAAAGCCGCCATTTTCTGCCCGTTTACTGTCCGGAATATGACCACGTCGTCAAGCTTGGCAAATTCAGCCGTTCCCTTGGCAACAGCTACTGCACGCATCAGCGTCATTTTTCCAATAACGGGATAAAGTCCAGGCTCCCGAACCTGGCCATCAATCGTTATAACTTGGCTCACCGTTTCTTTAAGGTTCACCGTGACCTGCGGGTCGCGAACATATTGGCCGCGCAAACGACCTTCAATTTCCTCTTCAAGCTCGCCCGGTGTCTTTCCAGCAGCTTCAATGATGCCCGCCAGCGGGAATGAAATACGGCCGCCAGCGTCGGTCTGCACTTCCTGCTTGCTTAACTCTTCGATACCAAAGACATCAATGGTCAACTTATCGAATGGTCCGATGAGATAAGGGCGGTTTTGTTCAAACAAATCAAGCCGTGTGGGTTCTGGCAAAATGTCGCTCGCTACGACCTTTATGTCGGAGACACTATCCGTCCCGCCAAGTTGCGAACTGCTGCACGCAGACAGGGCAGTCGACAACGCAAGAAGTATCATCAATTTACGCATAAGTGATTCCCGAAGTCCCAGTTGAAATAGCTGCTAGCGAACGGCGAATTGTAACGCCACCCCTTTTACCGAGAGATGAACGGCCATCCAAAAATCATGCGTTCATGCATGATCCTTGAACATCGTGCTGCTAGCTTTTCTGACGCGGCAAAACGCAAACAAATCACGTTGTATTTGCTTAGTGTCTAATGTCTTCCATTTTGCTTAATTATACCCAACCGCCCGCCATCACATGGCTGCCCTAGAGAGTTTACTCCAGCTTCGGTTAGAATAGGATCGTCAAGGTCAGATCAGCGCACGGTCCGTTCGGTTGCCAACATCCCCTTCGCGAACGCGGCCAAAGCGATCGCAATCAGCACATGATAAATATGCCAAGATACCGCCTCATCGAGCCACGCCGCACGCCGGATCAACACGGCATTTGCAAGCATTATGACAGCGCCGATAGGCACGAGCCATGGCTGCCGCGACGGGGCGGGCCGCACGATTGAGGCAATAGCGGCCACCACGAGGGCCATAAGGAATAAGGGACCAATTAGCGCCCCCGCAACCAGATACGCTGCACCGGAAATGCAAAGGATTACCGCCAACCGCCATAGGTCCCCCCTGCCCCCACCGCGAAACACACAAGCCGATGCAACGGCTAACATGCCCACAAGACCTAAAAGCTGCGAGGCGCCAGCGTGCAGATTGGCAAGCGCATCTTGTAAACCACCTGCAAAACGGACCACGCCAATGGCCGCGGCTATCCCAAAGCAAGCCATAGCCACCGCCAATAAATCTTGACCGCTTCGCCGCAGAGCGTTTCCAGCAAAGATCGTGACGAGCACAATACAAGCATCAGATAGGGCATAATGCGCGGGCATCATATGTTCCGTATGTGCGCTGATGTATCAGCAGGAGGCAGCAAACCAGCCTCGCGCTTGATATCCATCGACGTTAACCGCGACCCATCATGGCTCCAACCTGGAGGCGCAAAAATATAACAAAATCTCTGCCACAAAGTCAGCCCGCGCTGGCTGGCATCCTGGGCGATACCGACATATTCGTGAGTCAAAATTGTGAAAGGGTTGAAGGTCTCAAGATTTTTAACCAATCCATAGTCAACCGGTACAGCGCGATCTTCCTCAACGAACGTCCCAAACATCCGATCCCAAACAATCAGCGTGCCGGCAAAATTGGCATCCAAATATTCAGCATTACGGCCATGGTGCACCCGGTGGTGGCTTGGCGTGTTAAACACAAACTCGAACCACCGCGGCAGGCGGTCAATCGTTTCAGTGTGCAAAAAGAATTGGTACGTCGCGTTGAGAGCCCCGCAAAAAACAACCAATAACGGGTCAAATCCGATCAGGATCAAGGGAATTTTGAGCATCATTGTGCCCGTAAAATGCTTCATCCAGCTCTGCCGCAACGCGATGGGCATGTTGAAATTGGTAGAAGAATGATGGACGACATGCATCGCCCAGCCCCAACGGACGCGATGGCAAATGCGGTGATGCACATAGAAGCGCAGATCGTCGAGGACGAAGCACAGCAGGAACGACCACCATGTTACGGGTATGTCGGCAATGGCGAATGGCGCAACAGCAAACAAAGCTGCCGTGGTAATGAACGCAAATATTGCATTCACCGGGTCGCTTGCCAGACCTAGGAAGATCGAAAGCAATGAGTCCTTGAGCGGTATGTGCCCTGATCGCTTTAGGAAGTGAACCGCCCCAAGCTCTAGCAAGACACCTGTCGCGAACGCGATGAGCGTGATCGCAACCCAATTTTGGTTCATTAACTGCTCGACTGTCACAGATTTCCCTCCAGATATCCAGATTTGGAATACATAAGTCAGAATTTTATAAAATTGAATAATAAGATTACATTATGTAATAATTGGAACATGAATATAAACCTCACCAGACTGACGCGTTTCCTTGCCGTGTATCGCAACAAGAGCCTCAGCCGCGCCGCTAGCGAACTCGGCATGACCCATTCAGCACTCACCAAGTCGTTACAGCTGCTTGAACAAGAACTCGGCACAGAATTGTTTAATCGCACCACGCGGAGCGTTGTGCCCACCGATTCCGGAAACCGCCTCGCGCAAAGGGCAGAGGAACTGTTGGCGCTTGCGGACCAGATTGGGGAGGAAGTGGTATCTGGAAAAAGGCATATCCGGCTGGTTGCCGGACCAGCGGTCATTGAAGCCTCCTTAGCGCCAGCACTTGCCAAATTTTATAAGACGCATCCCAATATTCGGGTTACGGCTGAAACCCTGCCACTCGACATAGCCGTCGCGCGACTGCGTCAAAAACAGGCTGAGATACTACTTTTTCACTCAACCACCGTGAACGCCATTCCTGAGAAGCGTGCGCTGCACATAAATCAAATCATTGATGAAGCCTATGTCGCGGTTCTGCGCAACGACCATCCGGTGTTACAGACGCCCTGCAGCATCGATGATATGCTGCAGTATAAATGGGCCATTCCGGGTTATGGTCCAATCTTTCGTTCTGCGATTCCACCCGAGATTGAAGAAAAATATCGCCGTTCAGGTTTTCCGCATTATCGTGTGCTGAGCTTAGTCACGTGCTTGGCACTTGTTGCCGACAGCGACATGATCACCTTATTGCCGGTACCATTTGCCGCCCGAGAAGCGCGTTCACACAATCTCAAAGTGATACCGATGCCTTTGGACGACGGCGCACGCTATGACGTCAGCGCTATAACTTTGGCCCATAGCGATACAGACCCCGTATTGGCTGACCTGCAAAACGCGTTTGCGCTATAGGCTATCACTGCTCCGCGGGACGAGCTAACAACCAACGATATGTAAGTTCGTCACGCGTCCGAATGGCAATGCGCAGTCATGACATGAAAAACGCCTGAAGTGCTCTGGGCATAAGCATAATAAGCACTACGCGCATAAACATTTGGATAAGCTAAGAAGCTTCACCTGGTCGACAGCTTGGTCACTCCGCGAGATAGGCGGAAAGGCCAACGGTCACCGCAGCTGCGATCAGGGCAAGATAGGGCAGCAAACCAGCTTTTGGTTGCACAATTGCCGCGCCTAAAGCCAGATCATCGGCCGCTGCCGAAACCGGAAATTGCCCTTTATCCTGAATATAATGACGGAACGCGAAAACCGGGATGATCACCAGCACGGCCAAAAGGCCATTGCGCAGCGTCCCCTCACCCCATACGTCTGCGCCGGCGCCCATCCAGACCATATTCACAAAACCAAAAACAGCCCCTGTCACGAGCAGCCAAGTAGGGCAGCGATACGGCCGGTTCCAGTCACCCCGGTCAATCCGGTGGATCCATCCAGACTGAAGGTTGAGGAAATTGAATACAAAATAACAGACGTTTGAAATCATCAGCACCGCGAAATAATCGGAGGCGAGCAGGAGCACGATGTTAAACACCAAGTCTGTCCACATCGCAGCGGTCGGTGCGCCATGTGCATTGACCCGGGAAAGGTAACGCGGAAACCAGCCATCCACCGATGCCTGATACAGGGTGCGCGATGAGCCCATCATCGATGTCATGACAATCAACAAAAGCGCGAGAACCAGCATCACGATGAGGAGGTTGCCGACCACAGCGCCGCCACCCAAAATTTTTGCCAGCGCATTGGCAACCCCTGACCCATCATAAATCGTAGGATCAAGCATACCCTCCAGCCCCAGCGACGCCTGAAAGACCAGTGGTACGAGCGTAAAAATCGCCATGCACAAAAGCCCAGATGCAAAAAGCGCGCGGGCGGTGTCTTTGGCCGGATCGCGGAATTCACGCGTGTAACAAACGGCTGTTTCAAACCCATAGGTTGACCAACCCGCCCCGAACATGGCGCCTGCGAGAAGTGTGAGGCCCGCTGCATTCCATGTTCCAAAACCAATATTTCCGACGGCATCGCGTACAATCGGCAGGATCGGGAAAAGATTTTCGGTTGGTATATTTCCTGTGATCAGGGGGATTATGCCCACAAGCAACAGCGGCAACATGCAGGCGATACCAAGAATTTTCTGAAACTGGGCCGCGCGCGCAGCACCGTGATGCTGAAGTGCAAACGTCAGCAGAAGGAATCCTGTTGCGATGATGGAAACGAGATTTATCCGAAGGTGGAGCCCTTCCCGCACAAAATCGAGCGGCACGAGATCAAACTGCCATTGGCGAATTGCGGCGTCAGCCGGAAACAGGCTCGCCATGACATAACCTGCGCCAAGGCTCGTCCCGAGCGCCAACACCGGAGACCAAGCAAGCCAATTGCACCACACGGAAATTGGCGCGATGAACTTCCCATAAGGCAGCCATCCCGCAGCCCCATAGACCGAGGCACCACCCGATTTATTAGGATAAAGCCCGGCAATTTCTGCATAAACAAAGGATTGGGTAAAGCCCATCAGGATGGAGGCGATCCAGATCACCCAGCTGGGCTGACCGATCATCGTGGCAATGCCGCCCATGGTCAGGAGAACGCCAGCGGGCACACCGCTCGACGCCCAGAAAGCGCCCTTCCAATCCAGTTGGCGTTGCAACTGCATTGGGCTTCCTGCCTGTTCTGTGCTCGCTGCCGCCGCTGTGCTCGCCACCGGTCTTTCTCCCCCAAGAATGAGGCCCCACCGCTGCAAATAGATCAGCGGTGGGGCCAATTTTTTCCAGCGCTCAGCGCATTACTTGCCGAAGTTATAGCGAACCGTCAGGCCCCAGGTACGGGGCTTGGCGTAGACCCCCAGCGTATCCCCCCAATAAAGCGACCCGTCGAAAGCATAGACGCGATAAGCACGGTTAAAGAGATTATTCACGAATACCGCCACGTCGACCTTCTCATTGGCTGTGGTAAAACCAAGCCGACCGTTGGCAACGCCATAGCCGCCTTCTCGTTCCACTGGTGCACACATGACTGTGAAACACATCTTGCTCTGAAAGATCGCATCAGCCTGAACCGACGCCGTGCCACCGGCTAATCCAAATTCATAGCGTGCCATGGCACTGCCTGATAGTTTTGGCGCCTGCGGAAGATCATGCGTCACAACCGTCACACCATCCGGCAACAGTACATTCTTAACTTTGCTGTCTTGCAAGGCACCGGAGAGTTGAAGGGTTAACCCAGGGACGGGCCGCGTAGTGAAGTCGGCTTCAATACCTTTGACCGTGGCGGGAAGGTTGCGGACAACCTGCGTAAACCCGACCTGCACAAAGGCCTGATAGTTTTTATAGTCATAGTAGAAGGTGGCCACATTGAACGTTGTCCCGCGCGCCAGCGTCGTTTTTAAACCCACTTCATAATCGTTCAACGTTTCCGGCTGATAAGCAAGATTGTTCAGCGTATCGACCAGTTGTGACGGAAACGGTGTGCCGGTGGAAAAAGTGAACCCGCCCGATTTGGAGCCGCGGTTATAGCTGGCATAAGCCAAAATATTGTCGCTAGGCTTATAGTCAATCTCCGCGCGCGCAGTCAGGACACTGAAATTGGGCGAAGCCGCGTCTGGCGTAATGGTTACGCCAGAGGTACCTACGCCATAGGTCCATGTCCCGGGCGTATTGGTCCCCGTTAGGTCGGTATAGGATATGCCATTTGGACCAAAACGAAGCGAAAGCGCGTACAGCGGCAGCGTGTGGGTTGCGACGTAATCCCCAACCTTGTGATCATGCCAATAACGCAGACCACCGATCAGCTTAACCTGATCGCTAACCGCGAATTCATTCTGGGCAAAGATGGCGTAAGACGTCGTCTTCTGCGTGAAATTGACGCTGGGATCATAGCCGTCAAACGGGGTGGCATATTTCGCCTTATACTTCCCATCGATGATCATACCAAAGGCGCCAACGGTCAGGAAGTTGCGGTCCGATGTTTTGGATAGGCGCAGTTCCTGTGAATATTGATTCACATTTGCGTCCTGAAAAAATACGGTTCCCGATGCATAGCAGGTCAACGCCGTATTTGGCGCAGGACATGGCGCCGTGGCCGGAGGTGTGACGTTTTCAACATAGGGAATTTCAGGCGGACCATTGCCGCTTTCGATGTAGAATTTGTCGACATGCTGATAATCGGAAATCGAGGTCACGTCTAAGCCGCCAATTTCAGCATCAATACGCAGCGTACTTCCAAAGAGCTTACGGTCGACATAGGCATCGCCTGTACCGGCCGTTTTCCAAGGGCTTCCGCCCTGCGACGCGGCGATTTCCGGATTGAAATAGCCGTTTCCGGCCGTTCCGGTCACACCCCAATAAGCGCATGTCGCAGTCGGCGCGAGAAACTCGCCCTGAAACTCCGCATTGGGACAGGCAGGTCCATAATTATACACCCCGGCCTGACGTTCCTTGTCCGCTTGCGAATAACGCAGCGTCAGCTTCGCCTTGAAGGCAGAGCTGGGATGATAGTCAAAAATGCCCCGGATGGCCCAATGGTTATTCGCGCCTCGGTCCTTTTCCCCGGGCGTGATGTTCTTCATATAACCATCGTCGCGATCGAAAATGCCGGACACGCGCGCGCTTAAAGCATCGCTCAGCGGACCAGACACAGCGCCTTCAACCTGCGTCTGGTTATAACGGCCGTAAGTCAGACGGACATAGCCGTCCAAGACGTCAGTCGGTTGGCTGGAAATAAACTGCACCGCACCGCCGGTGGCGTTCCGCCCGAAAAGTGTCCCCTGCGGTCCACGCAAAGCTTCCACCCTGGCCAAATCGAAGATCGGGAAGCTCGCCGTCGTGATCGAACTGGCGTAAGAATCATCCTGATAGACGGCAACGGGTGGCTCTTGCTGGTCCCCATAGTCATTCTGCGACACACCGCGCATATTGAAGACAACTTGCGACGAAGAATAAGCATTATATTTCAGGTTCGGAATAGCCGAAACAACGTCCGTCGCGTTTGTGATATTGCGGTTATCAAGATCATCTTTGCTTAACACCGAAATCGCAATGCCCACGTCTTGCAGCTTCTGTTCGCGCTTTTGCGCCGTGACAACAATCTCAGAACTATCCGCCTGCTCTGCAACCGGCGCAGACATTGTCTGCGCCCCAGCTGCCTGTGCCGTTGCCAGGGCAACCGTTAGCGCAGAGCCGGCCACAAAGAGCCGCCCAATCTGCGCCGCGCGATATGAATTGTGCATCAAAAATCCTCCCCCGTTGTGACGCCCCATGCTGCAGTTATCTCTCGGCAGTCAGCGGCTGTTTTCATCTTATTAGCTGATGATAAACATAATGTTAGTGAGTGCAAGTCGGCAGCTTTGAAATTGCACCAAAACGGAAAGGCGCTGAAATTTCAAAAAAACGACGCAAGAGGCAAATCCTTGCAAATCTAACATATGAGGAAACTGCTATTGCCCTCAGGCCGCCTCGATTGGGCAGGTCATGCATCAGAAAGGCAGCCAAGATCGACCTTGGTGGGCACGTTACACAAGATAGCTCTGCAGCATTACTTCCGAGTGTCAAAAACGTTGTAAATACGGAATTTTGCTACGGAGAGTAATTGGCGGAGAGATAGTCCGCCAATCATTGTTCCAGCATCGTCCAGTAAAATCCGAAATACCCTCTTAAATCCGAGCCATTCTATCCATCAGCTGCAACTTATTGTCCAGCGCCATCTATTGCCATCCCACCGCATCTGTGTAAATTGTGGTGGGATACATGGTGGGATGACGGGCAAGTGACACTTACAGCGCTAGAAATTAAAAACGCTAAACCGGGCCTTCACTCCGACGGCGGCGGCCTTTACCTCCACGTAGGTCCTACTGGCGGGGCCAGTTGGATATTCCGATACCAATTAAATAAAAGGCGGCGCGAGATGGGCATAGGTCCGATCACAGCACTCCCCGCACCCGAAGCTCGTGCGAAAGCTGCCTCGTTGAAGGCTATGGTCGCAAGTGGGCAAGATCCCCTTGACGCACGACGGGCAACGCAGGCCTCCGAGCGAGAGGCCGCCGCGTTGGCAGTTACCCCGAAGGCATTACATACATTTCGCGACGCCGCAGAACGTCACATAGCGATGAAGGAGACCGGCTGGTCCAATCCCAAGCATCGCCAGCAATGGGCGAATACGCTTGAGACGTACGCGTTCCCCATTATCGGTGACATGCCCGTTGGCGACATCACATCGGCACACGTCCTCGACGTCCTACTTCCGATATGGCCCGTTAAACCCGAGACTGCCAGCCGCGTTCGGATGCGGGTTGAAGCGGTTTTGAACAGTGCCAAGCTATTGGGCTGGCGCAATGGTGAGAACCCTGCGGTCTGGCGTGGCGGCCTTGAGGCTGCATTGCCGCCTAAGTCGCGGGTGAAGGCCGTCAGGCATCACGCAGCCCTGCCATGGCAACAAATTGCGGTATTCATGGCGGACTTACGTGCTCGCAGCGGTATTGGCGCAAGGGCCTTGGAGTTTACCGTGTTGACAGCCGCGCGCTCGGGCGAAGTGCGACACGCGCAATGGACCGAAATCAAGGATGACATATGGATAGTGCCCGCCGAGAGAATGAAGGCGCGGCGCGAACACCGCGTTCCCCTCTCTCCAGCCGCGCTAACCCTGCTTGAGCAATCGCCACGTATCGAAGGCTGCCCTTTGATTTTCCCGGGTACACGGATGTCTCCCCTTTCCGACATGTCATTAAGCGCTGTGCTTAAGCGCATGGATCTCGGCGCGTTCACGGTTCACGGGTTCCGTTCCACTTTCCGCGATTGGGCGGCAGAAAACACCGATCATGACCGCGATGCGGTCGAGATGGCCCTCGCCCACACCATAGGTAGCAAGACCGAAGCGGCATACCGCCGCGGCGACATGCTGCCAAAGCGAATGAAACTGATGGCTGAATGGGCCGACTGGTGCGGCGCATGAGCGATCATGACTTCATATCCGCTCTGCACAAGGCACACGTCGATGGTAATGGCGAGGCTGTCGCCGACATATGGCGCGACATTGCGGACGGCGAGATGTCCGATGCAGAAACGCTCGCTTGGGCCAAGGAGGCCGCTGTCTGGATCACCTCAGCCGACGACCCATCACGTGCGCGTACGCCCAGTGGCGAGCCTATTCCGGAAGGACTTCTGCCCAAGGGGAATGCGCCAATGTCACGAGTGGCGCGCATTCACGCCGCACTTGCAGTCACCGGGTGGGCAGAGCAGTCGCTGGACAGCTTGGGGGATGAGAACTGGCTCCTTCAACTGGCGCTGAAGAATTGGCACGGGCGAAGGGTTGCCGCAACAGCAGTGTATAAACTGATAGCCGAGGGCAAAGCGTCTCAGGGTACGCGCGAAACTTGGCTGGATTTCATTTCGCAAAGAATAGTTGCCCTCCCAAAATCGACAGAGGCGAACCTTCGCGGCAATGAATTATTAGAACCTCTAGGACTTGCGGGCTTCGAGTTCGGGAAACTAAAATTCTTGGTACTGGCGATGTTAGAATACATGCTCGCGGTTCCGGGAAAAAATTATTCCACGAACAAAAATGGCCACACGGCAGCGCTGCGGAAAAGGTTGCAGGTGCTAGGCGTACTTCCTGCCAAGTTAGATCCTGGAAAGATCGCCTATTGGGAAAAAATCATCCGCGATCAAAAGCGCGCCATCAATTTTGTTTTTGACGTGACGAGTTCTCGCGAGGACTGAATTTTTGATATTCTTTAGACGTCGCTGCATCAACAAGGAGTATGCAGCAATGTCAAAAGAGTACCACCCAGACGCGTATCTGCGCATCAAACAAATCATCGGCGATAAAAAAAGCGGGGTGCCGGGCATCCTGCCGATGGGAGCCAGCACATTTTGGGCTGGCGTAGCGTCGGGCCGCTACCCCAAGCCAACGAAGCTTGGACCCCGCATGACTGCGTGGCGCGCCGCCGACATAATCAACCTCACAATATAAAGAAAAGCCAGCGCCTCCCGTGCAAGGAGATGCTGGCCAAGAGGGTATTTCCAATGAAATTTATAGCAAATAAATCTGTTTTTTACCAGCAGAACCTTACATATGGTGTAAGGATATGACCCGCCCTAAAAGCGTTCGCCAAGCGGCGAAGAAGGGTCGCGTCATCATGCGTAGCTCGGGAACAGTTGGCAACGGCTTCAGTGTAGAAGTCAAACTGCACGCGCTTGGCAGGAGGCGCCTGTACATGAGTTTTGACTGGCAGCCTTTCCAACCGACCGACGCAGAAATTGAAGGTTTTGGCGAGGAATACGATGCTATTCTAGCGCCAGTCTTTGCGGCTGCGCTCGGAAGCAAGTTTTCACCGCAAACACCTTAGGCCTGCGGCCTGAACCTCCTTTTAAATCCCAACAGAAGTGGGCGGCGTAGCGATACGCCCCGCCCCACTCGGAGTAAGAGCTATGACAAGATATGAAGACGAAAAATTTTACAACACGTTAAAAGACATCTGGTGGGCACGCATGCAGGAAATGACTGGCATCGAAGTGGCAGTGGAACTGGCTGGGAGTAAAAATATGCTTGCCTTCATGCTGGACGTCACGCGGCGATCTATCGACCTGTGGATCGACAGAGGTTGGGTTCCTCCACTGCGTGCCATGCAGATTGAGAAGCTATTCGGAATTTCTTCGAGTAAATTACTCAAGCCAGAATTCGCCATAATCCTAGACTTTACACAATTGGAACCAACTCCATGGAGAGCGTAGTAACGATTGCGCCGCAGAACTTGACTGTGGAAGCGCCCGCCGAACTGCGGGAGCTTCAGGGCTGGCTTATCTGGCGTCTTGAGCCAGACGCAAGCAACCCCAGCGGCAAGCCGCTGAAGGTGCCGTACTACGTCGACGGCGGCAAGCGCTACGGCAAGCAGGGCGGCATTGAGGATCGCGGTCGGATGACCACCTTCGCCGCAGCACGTGACGCGGCAGCGCGTCGCGGCTTCACCGGTGTCGGTCTGGCGCTTATGCCAGAGTTCGGCATCACGGCGCTTGACTTTGACAACTGCGTCGACGCGCAGGGCAACCTGCCGCCTGTCGTCAGGGACATCGCCAGCCAGACGTACGCCGAGTATTCGCCAAGCGGCAAGGGCATCCGCGCCTTTGTGCGCGGCTCCTACGGCAACCACAAGTCGCCGACCGAGGGCAACGACTTCGGCTTTGAAGTCTTCACCAGCAACGGCTTCGTGACCTTCACCGGCAACGCCATGCCGTACACCGACATTCTCGGCCTCGAAGACACCGTGGCGGATCTGGACCACATTGTCGCGCCACTGTGCGCGGCGCGGTTCCGTGCCACGGCACCCCGCGTGCCAGATCCCGAAGACTTCATGGTTGGGCGCGAACCCCGCGTCGGCCTGTCGGCAACGCAGATGGAAGAGCTGCTGTCTGTGCTTGACCCTGACATGCCCCGCGAGGATTGGATCAAGGTCGGCATGGCCTTGCACCACGAGTGCGAGGGCGACGACACCGGTTTCTACATATGGGACGAGTGGTCGGCACAGGGGGCGAAGTACCCCAGCGAGGAAGCCCTGCGCACACAGTGGGACAGCTTTGACCGCCGTAAAGGCTCCGGGCTGCCTAACATCACGATGGCGACGGTGATGAAAATGGCAAAGGAGGCGGGCTACCGCGATCCTCGCGTCGACATTTCCCCTGTGCAGTCCGCAGACCTGCCGAAGGTAGAAGCCACGCCGTCTCCTCCCCTTCTCGACCCGTTTCCCGGCTTCATGGCGGATGTGACGGACCTTGCGCTGGCGACCGCACATAGACGCCAGCCCGCTATGACGGTGCTAGGAGTGATGGTCGCTATGGCATCAGCCTGCGGGTCGAAGATCTATCTACCGGATGGGATGCGCCTTAATTTGTACGGCCTCTGCGCCGCACCCACAGGGTCAGGCAAGGACCACATCCTTCACGTGTCCGGCGAGATTGCTCGCGCGGCTGGCGCACGCAGGCTCGGCGAGTTTGCATCGGGCGCAGGCCTCGAAGATGCGCTTTGCGAGGGGGGTATGTTCGCAAGTATTGACGAAATCGCGCACGTGCTCTCTGCCCGCGGAGATCACAGCGGCCAGCATATGAGGGACGTCGAGAAAATGCTGCTGAAGCTGTTCTCGGCGAGCAAAGCAGAATACTACACCCGAGTGAAAGCTGGCACAGCCTCGCGTTGTGTTCCCAACCCTTCGTTGAACCTGATAGGCTTTGCCGTACCATCCAAACTCGGCGAGGCCTTAACCGAAGGCGATATCGCCTCGGGATTGCTCAACCGGATGCTGATTGCAGTCGGAGACGGTGCGGCTCGTCCCCAGCCCGGATTGCGCGAGAAGTTCGAACTTAATGCAAGGATGATCTCAAAGCTGGAAGCCTTACGTTTCGCATCGGGAGCGATAACATTCAGTGTGCGTGCAGCACAGCGCGTCGAGGAACTGAATGTCGAGTTGTATGATGCCGAGCAACGCTTGCCGGAGGAGGCGCCAGAACGGCTTCTTCTGTCTCGGAAACTGGAGAAGGCACTCCGCATAGCTGGCGTGCTATCCGTCTTTGACTTGCCCGGTAGCCCCCAAATTGAAATCGCACACCTCGATTGGGCCATCAATTTAGTGGAGGTAAGCGACGGCATGCTTCTTCGGTTTATCGAGCAGCATATGCACGGCGGCAAGGTACAAGCAAATGCTGCGAAGGTTAAGGGCATAGCGCACGCCATCCTCACAGCGCCGCCTGTGAAATGCCGCCCGACTGAGGCACAGGCTCTGGCAAAGGGCTATGCGCCCGTATCGCTGGTTGCCAATCGGTGTCATCTGAATGTGTCGGACATGAAAGACGCGATAGCTCAGTTGGAAATGCGTGGGGATATGCAGAAAACTACTTTTGCGCACGCGCCAACTCTCGGCAAAGGCAGTAAATGCGACGTCATCTATTTTCCGACGGAATTATGATTTTCGTGGTATCTGTCCGCAACTGTCCGCAGTGATTTGCGGACAGATAAACGGCTGATTTTGTAAGAGTTGAGGGGCAAAATGCTTACTGTCCGCAAATACCCACCCTCACAAAATATACCTCTCCTCGTACGAGTTAGGGGGGGGGCAAACTGCGGACAGCTGGTTTTGCCCCTGTGACACGCATAAATCCTACGTTTATCTGTCCGCAGTGACTTGCGAACAGTTGCGGACAGATAGCCCTCCTCATAAAATTTTACGAGCACTCCAAACTGCCAAGCTTCTCCTGCGGAGCGTGTCACATTGCAATTTTTTACAAGTTACAGAGCCGAGGTTCCTCCGGGCACATGATCTGCAAAAAACTACCGGTTGCCTTAACTGCAGCCAATATATCGACAAAAACGATCAAATGTGCTATTTACGCAGAGCATTTCGATTAATCTGCGGAGGCGGGCATGGGCGGTTACGGATCTGGACGACGCAGCAACCGTTGGACGACCGATGACTGCCTGCGCATCAACCTTTCCAACCTCAAGCAACTCGGCATGTTGCAGCGACACTGCATGACACGACGTGACCAAGTGTGGAGCCAATACGGTCAGACCATCGCCGAGCTAACGCTTGTAACCGACGTCCATTGCCTACAGCCATCACCGCGCTTGACCATCACTGGATACGCGTTTGGCAAGGTCATCAACTGCGTCGTCTATCTGGAGGAGCAGCTATTGCCATATGGCGGCGAGCGTTATTATGCATTGTGCCCGCGTACAGGCCGCAGGAGCACCGCGCTTGTGCTCCCGCCGGGTCAGGCCCAGTTCGCGTCGGTAAGCGGCTGGAACGTGGCCTACGGCTCGCAGCGAGAGTGCCCGATACACCGAGGCCACCGCGCCATCGACAAGGCCCAGAAGCGGCTGCGTGGGCTGTCGAAATATACCCGCAAGCCGACCCGGGAACGGTTAGTAGATCGGCTGATCGACCGGCAGGTCTTTGTTGAGGAACAGATCGACAAGCTGGCGCAGATGGTATTTTAAGAACCGCTTGGTCGGTCTCGCTGTGCTTTCCAACCGTGTCATTCGTACAAAACACACAACCAACAAAATAAAAAAGACCCCGGATACTTTCGTATCCAGGGTCCAGGTTTCGGTATGTAATAATAAAGCTTGTTGTGCTTAAAAACGTATTCTTACGCTTGTTTTAGCACCGTAGCTTGAGGTGTTTCCGATATTTGCCTCGGTGCCCCATGTGATGGCGTCAGTTAACTGAACCTGGGTACCCAAGCCAGCTTTGAAGCG
This sequence comes from Sphingomonadales bacterium 28-55-16, assembly GCA_002278855.1. GTDB lineage: Bacteria > Pseudomonadota > Alphaproteobacteria > Sphingomonadales > Sphingomonadaceae > Sphingorhabdus_B. The sequence goes on along the minus strand of NCGG01000003.1, from coordinate 9,724 downwards.
GGTCTTCGACACACCTGGATTAGCAACTGTGAAAGCGACATCTTCAACAGCAACCTTAGCGGTAACAATATGAGCGTTTGTTCCCATCTCATGGTCAGTAGACAAAGTTACGAACGCTTGTGCACGCGGTGTGAATTTATATCCAACCTTAATGCTTGTAGCCAACATGGTGAAGTGTTCACGCTGCGCTGAAACCGACAGGTTCTCCAAAGCAGCTGCTTCGGTTTCGGTAAACGCATCGACGGACGTGCGCACACCCAGAAGTTCGATATTGGCGTTCAACGATACCTTATCCCACGCTTTGAGATATTCAAATCCACCACCGTAAACGAGTGTATCGCCAGACAGGTCATTCAACTTAGCCAGACCGGCGTTGGTCACGCGAGTTCCGGTAAAGTCATAATCACCATAAGTGAACCGTGACTGGATGCGAAGACCACCGTCCATCGCGATCGGTGAGGACATGCCCAAGGAGAACTGATCACCATTAATTTTACCATCGAAGTAATCACCGCGAAGGTTTCCGTTAGCACTACCGTACGACAATTGGACCAGACCGAAACCGAACTGCGCAGCTACGCCTAAGTTGATGCGCTGATCAGTCGTCTTGAAGCGGGCAAAACCAGCATCATTCTTGTTACGTGCGCTTCCCGCGTTAAACGAACCGGTGACATATACAGCACGATCGCCGCCGCTTGCATAAGCGCCAAGGTCCATGCGGTTATCCAGTGTTGAGAGCTTGATGTGATCTCCCAATCCGCTGAAGATTTCAGGCGAAGCTTTTGCAAAAACGACGGACGCCGCATTTGGTGTACCGCTTGCCAACGCTGCTGTCAGATGCTCGACAAGTCGGCCACCATAATACTGGCTAACGCCTCCGGCAGATGAAACACGCAAGGCATTCATCATCCCCTTGTCATTTGACGTAGTCGCGGCTGCTGCTTCAAATTGACCTTGGGTTAACGAACCCAAGCCAATCACTGATCCAGTCGCTAGGTTATACACTACGGACCGTCCAAATTGACTGGAAACCGAACCAAAATAACCACTCACGCTTCCGGGTTCGAATGCGAAAATGCTGATTTTATCGCCAAGTCCCATCTCAAAGCTGTTCGAGTTAGCTATTACCATTGATGAGTTCGCTTGGATATCCAAACGACCACTTACGTTAATACGATCGAAGCTCCCGGCGCTAGCACCCTCTATTTCCATTACGGTGTTTGAGAGATTTCCGAGGACCAAATTTGACACATTCATAATGCCCGGCGAGTTTCCTGGACGCAACGAACCTGCGGTTGCGCCCCCAACAGTGATTGTACCGCTGACGTTACCAACACCCGACAAAGTTCCACCACCGTTAACATTGATGGTTGTGCTTGCAAGTGTGCCAGCGACTGTCCCGGTATTGTTTCCAAGATGGAGCAGCCCCGAAACATTCGTTGTCGCGGCGTTAACAGTTCCCTGGACGTCCAGTGTGCCCACGACAACAACGGTGGGCGCATTCAATGTTCCGGTTGGTGCGACGTTCATGGTGCTCACTGGTTGAACTATGAACGTACCAGCTGTGGAGTTTATAGTGTTCGACAGGTTGAACGTACCCGACGTAACCTGCACATTACCCGCTCCGGTAACTGTACCGGCGAAAGTACCGCCTTGGGCCAACGACAGGTTGTTGCCGTTCAAAGCCAACGAGCCGCTACCCGTCAGATTGCGAATTGTTTGGTTGCCGGATACCAACGAGAGGGTTCCGGTCGAGGCGATAGCCACAGACAGAGCTGAGTCTAGAATTCCCGCACCATTTACCGCAACCGTACCTTGCTGGATCGAAAGGTTTGCAGCAGCAAAGCTTCCGGCCGCGCCTGCAAGGGTCAAGGTGGCAGCACCATTCTTCGTCACCGCGCCAGTGCCCGTAATAGCGCCAGCATAGGTGCCGTTAACGGTCTGGTTGATGGACAAGGAATTTGAACCAAGATTGATCGTTCCGCCGGTGCCGGACAACGAACCTGTCGCCAAGCTGCTACCAACGGTGACGTTGCCTGCATTCTGGATAAACGCACCTACCACTGTCGCTGCAGCCGCGGTAGTTACCGTGCCGCTATTGGTCAAACTGCCAAGCGTATTCGTACCACCCGCGCTCAGGGCCAATGTGGCACCGACAGCGTTTGTTACATTACCGGAAACCGACAGTGCGGATGCTGTGTTCAGCGTACCCGAGTTGCTAACATTCCCAGCAACAACGGCGTCATTTCCAGCGCTAAATTCCAGTGTCCCACCTGATGCGTTGCTCACATTTCCACGTGCGCCAAAGTCCGCATTCATGGACGCGGCACCGCTGTTGACAAATGTGGTAACAATCAGGTCGGCATTTGCAGTTAGCGTTCCACGGTTGGTGATGGAGCGAACCTCATCAGCAGTTCCGACGGTGAAGCTGGCACCAGAGGCCACAATTATATCAAGCGTGTCGGCTAATGTGCCACCGCCGGTGGTGTCAATGCCACCTGCGTCAATGCTCAGGCCTCCGGTGAAAGTGTTTGCACCAGTCAAAGTAAGGACGCCTACACCCGTCTTGACGAACGAACCGGGTCCGACGATGGTACCTGAGTACAGACTATCACCCGACTGGTTGACCGACAGGGTGTTTCCAATGAGGCCGTCCAAGCCGCCTAAGCTAACGACGCCAGTTGGGTCCTGAAAACCGGTGGTCAAGATGCGACGAATGGCTGCGAGTTCAACACCGTTGGTGACATCTCCAACAACAACCAATAGGCCGTCATTGGTAAATGTTGACGCAGTGTCTACGTCACCCGCCAAGTATACCGTGCCGCCATCTGTATTGTTAAACGCACCAGAAGCGGTCATGTTGCCTTTGACATACATCGTTCCGCCAGAGCTATTCAAAACCGAGCCGACAGTCGAAGTTGATCCGAACAGCAGGTTACCAGAGTTGTTTACGCTACCCGCAACAACCGCCCCGAATAGCTCCGCAGTTCCGGTGTTATCAATGTTTCCGGATGAAAGCGCATTTGCAAACGACGCTCTCCCAGCATTTGAAATTGCGCCTGTTGTAATGTCGCCTGTTACCGCTAACCGGCCAGTGCTCGTATTTACAATGGCGCCTGTAACGCCGCCATTGGCAAAACCAAGATTTCCGGAGTTGTTAATTGCCCCAGTCGTGGCGGTGCCGGTAACAGTCATTACGCCAGAATTGGTGACGTTGGCTGTTGCTGCCTCACCATCAATAGCGAGCGATCCTGCGTTATTGATTTGGCCAGTCTGCAGATTTGCGAAAGCACGAACGGAACCTTGTTGGCGTATATCTACGGCTAACAAACGTTCGTCGGAATGGAACTGAACCGCACCACCCAGAACGGTCAGTGCGCCGCCTGTGTTAGCGTTCATCATGCGCCCAATTGAACCGTCATAGCCAGTGCTTACCAGACCATTCCGGACGGTTAGAGCATTTAGGCTGTTCAAATTGGTGAAGTAAAGTTCACCACCGTAGGCGTTGTCATTTACTTCAAGCCCACCGTTGGAAAACTTACCTGCAATAACAGCATAGTCAGTGTCCACTTCAGAATTGTCATAAACAGCAATTCGCCCTGTAAGGTTATTCAGGTTAACGTTGTTAACCATGGTGACTACACCGGTCCCGTAATCAGATCCAAAGACCAGGGTCGAACCGGTCGTCACGAAGCCGCCAGCATTCCAAACGAGAGATTGCCCAGATGTCGGCGTGATCATGCCGAAGTTTAGCGTCAATCCATCAGCCTGAGCAGCGAAACCACCGCTTCCGGTCCAAGAGACTTGTCCAGGGAGCGTTCCAACGCGATTGTTGATGTCGCCCGATGTAAGCAGAACACCGGCCGTTGCATTAGACAAGCTTTGGCCAATGGTGCTGACGCCATTGAAAACAACACGGCTATCAGAATGAACGCCAACGCCGAGATCCGCTTCTAGGGTCGCGCCGCCGATGCGGGTTTGGCCAGAATAGCTATTTTCACCTGCAAACTGAACCAGACCGCCGCCTGTAATTTGGATGTTGGCACCATTGCCGGACGCCCAAGCTGCTGTTCCCATGCTAGCCGCGCTATCGTCGGCAATTGTGCCTTCAAAACGGATGGTCTTTCCAGCGCCTGGCGAAAGCGTAACGTTACTACCGCGCATCATGAACAGATCGGTACCGACGGCTTCCCCAGCTTCACCACCGTTATTTGAAGAACCACCATAAACATTGTTATTTTCAAACAGCGCATCACCAGTAACAGTCAGCGTTCCGCCGGTGCGCACGAAAATCGCACCACCATAGCCCGAGCCGCCGCCGCCGCCGGTGCCATCACCACTAGTCCCAACACCACCACCAAAGCCAGCTGCGCCACCATCACCAGCTCCGCCAAGTGCGGCTGCACCGGTCGTTCCGCGCGCACCAGCAGCACCACCGCTACCGCCACCCGCACCAAAACCGCCACTACCACCAGTACCGCCGTCGCCGCCAGCACCGCCATCGGTGTATGACAGCGCGCCCTGACCGCCGTTGCCGCCGGCACCGCCGGTGCCGCCGCCGAAGAAGTCAGTGCCGTCGCCACCGCTACCACCCGCGCCGCCATCACCGCCAAGCGCGACGGTTCCAGCTCTTAGTTCAATGTTCCAAGCGGCTAAGTCTGCAATGGCTATGCCAACATCAATCCACGCTTGAACAACCTTACCGGTCTGCACGATTGCACGTGCGAAACTCATATCCGCCCAGTCAGCTACTAATCCTGCCGTGTCATCTAACGCGCCAAAGGTCGACCCGGTTACACCGAGGATTGCGTCAGCGTTATACGGCAGGCCTGAAGAACCATTACCGCCACGACCACCAGTACCACCAACAGCACCGTTGCCGTTGCCGGCAGCATAACCATTTGTACCGGCGGCGCCTTCACCGTCATGGAGCACTGCGTTATACATGCTACCGTTGAAACCATTGTTACCATTCGTGCCCACTGTTCCAGTTGAAACAATAGCATTCATCGATCCACCTACTGCGAGCGCAGCAGCGGCATTATCGATGACATATGTCACAACTTTAGTGTCGGAGTTAATCGCAGTAATACGTGCGTTAGTAGGTACGCCGGTACCTGATAACAGCGCACCAACGGACAGCCCATCCAAAGACGCCAAGGTTAGAGTTGAACCCGTTGATGAGATTACTTTCCCAAAAGACACCGCAAAGGCATTGCTTGAAATCGCAGAAGCGGCCGCTGATGTTATCGAGTTGCTGAGCGTGACAAGATTTCCGTTAACCGCCGTTACCACAGTACCATCGGGAATACCCTGACCAGTAACGCCCATGCCAACTGCTAGATCGCTCCGTGCACCGCCGAGGCTGATCACGTTTGAACCCACTGCCGCACCGAGAGTTACTGCACTGATACCAGTAACTGGGCCAGTGACGTTATTGGACAGCGTTAAAGTTCCATCGTTAGAAATCGCGGTAATACGCGTGCCGGCTGCAATGCCACCGCCACTTACTTCCATCCCAACGAGAAAACCTGGCTGTTGTCCAATAGCTTGAATTGTGTTCGGGCCTGTGACTAGTGTGCGCGAGGCTGAGAAATCTGTTACATTCACCACGTTAAAGCTGCTTACAGTGGCGGTCGTGGGAAGGCTAAAGGTTACCAAATTGACGCGGTTGTTAATATCATAGCTAACGGCAGCAATTGTTGTTCCGGCCTGTATGCCTGCTCCATACACGGGCATACCGACCCGCAATTCGCTCCCCAACAAGCCAGTATCGCCGCCACCTTGCGTAAATCCTGCGCCGATATTGGCACCACCAGCGAATGTAACCGTCCGGTTCGCCGTCGTAACTTGCAGTGGCTGTGCAAAAGTCACCGAGTTGCCGTTCACGCTTGCGATGGTCGTATTACCAGAGACACCGGCAATGTTAACCGCTGCCCCAACACCAAGCAGGCTGTTGGGGCTCGAAAGGGTCATTCCAGTCAAGACCGGCTGCCCGTTAACTAGAGCAATCTGAGCCTTGCCGCCTGCAACGTCGATAGGCGCAAAATTCACTTCGATTTTTGGGAGCGCTATAACTAGGCTTCCCAATGAAACCTGAGCTGCACTTCCGCCCTCGCCGCCCTTGGCGATATTGCTTTTGAAGGATACGTTGTTGAGCGTTAGCGTCGCGTTTTTATCAACGAAAAATACGCCACCGAGCCCGCCGCCGCCGCCGCTTCCCATGCCGCCAATCGTTGTGTAGTTTGTATAGATTGTATTAGCCTGCGAACTGCCGACGGTGCGGGTGCCGGTGACTACAACTGTCCCAGTTCCGTTGGTACCATCGACTACGGTCGCTTCTGTCGAACTCGGCGGAGCAGCCAGCACAGCATTAGACGAGAGCGCCATGCCCGTTGCGATGACCGATGCAGTAAACCGCAGAAATGTCGACTTTTTCACTTAAAATTCCAATCAAACACAAAAATTAAACGCATATCAGAACGCGCCCGTAAACAGGTTGTCTAGTTTTAGCAAGGACAAAGCTGTGCCATAAAAGTAGTATTTTCCATTGATGATTGTCGAAACATTATGTGGTATGAGGCGAAGGGTCGGCCTGAGAGAAGAATGATGCCCTTTTACGCGCATCCTTCGATATCTATGGCATGGCCTTTTATTCGCCTGAACAACTTGGTGCTATGCCAATTGGTCGGCAGCGCGCTGCTGATTAATAAATTACAGCAATACGATGGCAAAAAACGAGGGAAGATAACGGTGCATCCTACCCGAAAATTGTTGCTCGACGCGACAGACGCGCTATTCGAAAAACATCATCCAGACATGATTACTGGCCAGATGATCCTGCGGGCCTCGGGCGTCTCGCATGGGTCGCTGTATCATCATTTTGAAGACGCATCAGATGTCGTGGAAACCGTTATGCTGGACAGATTTTTTGACCGAGCCATGAAGGACATTCACAATATTAAAAGCGTCGTTTTTAACGCAAAAGACCGGCCGTCCTATATTGAGGCAGTCAGCGCCATCACAGTTGAAGTGCAAAGCACGAAAAATAGCGCGAAGCGGATCGAGCGCGTGAATTTGCTCGCTTATGCAGCGTCTAGGCCGCGCATGTTAACTAAATTGGCCGAAAAACAACAGGCGGTTTCCGCGGATTTTGCGGACACTATGGTTTATGCTCAACAACGAGGATGGATAAACCAAAATCTCAGCCCACTAAGCCTATCCGTCTTTTTTCAAGCCTTAACACTTGGAAGGGTTCTTGACGATATTTCCTCCAAGCACACAGCGCCCGATGACTGGAACCAAATTGTGATAATGTGCATCGATAAGATTTTAGCCGCCGAACCTGTCACAACGGTTAGGCCTTAGAATTATTGAGTTAACAAGGCACCAGTCCGGCGAAATAATAGGCTGCCACAAGGCTGCTAAGCATCATCCAGTGATTGCTATGTGATTGCTGGATATTAAATACTGTCGCGCTTTTCACGAGAAACCGCATGTAAGTCATTGAAATATATAGCGCACCGTGGATAACGAAAATGATAAGATGTATGTATCTGATATTGTTTTATAAATTATTGACGTAAGAAGATATACGGCTGTTGTATAAAACCCGAAGAATTAATCCGTGTGTTTCAGACTAACGCAGTGTTGCAAGGGCTTACCAAGGCGACTGAAGTAAGAAGCGATGTAAATGTCTGCTTTGCGCCCAGATGCAGTCATTTATACTTCTATGTGGCTACTCTGAAAGCCTCCGCTTTATTGAAAAAGCGATGCCTTCAATGGAGCCCGCTGCTATGAGGTCCAAATCAAAACAAAGGTGGCATAATGAGATCAGTGACCGGCGCAAAACCGTTACAAGTGCATCTACGCATGACCTCCGACTAGGGACGAGGCACTTAGTCGGAGTAGGAGCAGTCCTTAACGTGATGCCACCAGCGCAACCGATGAGGCGGCAAAGATGATGGCCTGAACAGCCAGCGCGATAGCATCCTTCTTGCGCAGGGATTGTATCTGGGCCTCGTCCTTCTGCTCAATGTTGAGCGACTTGACGATTACGCGACCGAGAGTGAAGACGATCAGCACATATGCGACGACGTAAATCTTATCGAGCAGGACCAAGCCACCCGTTTCGGGCAGCGTACCGGTGTAGCTCTGCTGAAGGAAGACGGTCGTAAGAAGCGCCGAAGCCGGCAAGGCCGCCCGCGTTTCGGTCAGTGTCGGATTGAGCAGCAGGGCGATCCACGCACCGCACAGCACGACGACCAGCGGCAGCAGCAGCTTCCACACGAAATAGCTTTCGGGTCGCGAAATGTTCATGCTGAAACTGATCCGTGCAAACTGCGATTGCTGGGCTTCCGTCCGATCACCGAAGGTGCTGGCATAATCCACGATCATACGTTCATCGGTCCAACCATGGAGCTTCCATCCCGAGATCGAGAGGTTGGGCGCATAACCCGTATCTAACTTGTCAATCTCGTAAACTAGCTGGTCCGCCCCGTACAGACTGTCTTCGAGCATGACTGACAGATCATGCTGGTCAAGCGGGAAGCTTGCGAGAGAAAATGGCTTCAGAAACTGGCTCTCGATCCGCATGATCTGGTATTTTGAACCGTCGGGCGCAACCTGCGGGGCATCATAGAGTAATTGCTTGGTCAGCGAGGACTTGCCCACAGAGTTGGTTAATTCGACCGTTTTGGTCGGGTCAATGGCGCCTTTCCAGCGGAACCAGATATAACCATCATAAGTGAAGGTGCTAGTTGCCGGATCAACCCCGAAGACGTTGATCGGGTAAAAACCGACGGTAACGATCTCGGCACTCTTGGCCGCAGTCGTAAAGGGACGAACGGAGCCCTCCTTAGCGTCGGCGATGGCAGGCAGTGCCAATGCGAAAATCGCACTGATTATCGCTGTAACAAAACATTTTAGCATTATCGATGAGACCCCTTATGGAGGGGGCGGAGCGCTAGACGGGATTAGACGAGATATCAAATGGTAAATTTTGCGACTTCCTGATGTTCCCCGTCAGCATCAATGGCACAACTGCGTCGCCGGAGACCGTCCGCCTTTCATGGATCGAGTATCAAAACCGCACAGTCCGCTTCCGGACCATTCCGAACATTTACCGAAAGCGCTCCTGAACGCGTATCGTGCCCTGCTGACGCTGGCCAGGCAGGATCTGATCGTGTTCGTGCCGAACGGCGACGCAAAGGACCCCACTCGACCGCCAGCATTTTGTGACGAGACGTAAGGGTTTTTGGCTTCGTGCGGCATTACCGAACTCAAATAAGGTAAGCCCAGGATGCAACGCAGCGTCGCCCGGTGCTTGCTATGTGATTGCTAGAAATTACACCCGCCCTGCCCTACTTGCATCAAGCAAGCCTCCTGATTTCGACGAAGTGGTGGGACGAGTGGTGGGATAAATCCCATTTCTCCGAATAATGCTCGTATTTGCGCAAAAATTGGCGGAGAGATAGGGATTCGAACCCTAGGTACCGTCACCGGCACGCCGCATTTCGAGTGCGGTGCTTTCGACCACTCAGCCATCTCTCCGCAGATCCAAGAGGCTGGTCATTGCCAAAAAATCGGCACGCCCCTAAGACAGAGCGGGGCCATTAACTGAAGTTTTTCAGTTTGCCAAGCCACAAGGTTGATTTGCGCTTCTGAAGATATGATATTGTAAAAATGAACGATGACATTCCCCTCCCCGAAATAGCCGAAGCCG
>NCGG01000041.1 GCA_002278855.1 Sphingomonadales bacterium 28-55-16 | reverse complement strand
ACTGACGGGGCGCTGTTTCATGGCATGGCGGACGAGCCGCCAAGCGCCAGGAGGCAAGGTCATGTGCTACACAACGGAAAGCTACGAAGACGACGTTTCGGTGCTTCGTCAGATCAACCCCAACATCATCGCCCTTGATGAAAAGACGCTGGAAGCTGAGCGGCGCTCCTACCACACATTCTTCGACGTCCACGTCGTTGAGACCCCGGACGGGTACATCCTCATCGAGGAGGGAGACTATGGCGAGCTGCCGATGCACCTGATCGACCAGATCGTCTACACCGCTACCGGCAAGATGGCCGATGAATTCTGACGAGACAGGGCGGTGGTCATCGCCGCCCAACTCGACGAAAAAAGACCTCACCCGCCAAGCTTCTCGAGGGCAGAAATCGCCACCTTTGGCTTCACCTTGACGGCCAGCTCCAGAAGGGCAATCGCCGTATCCTGACCCACCTTCTTGATCAGCCGATTTAGCTCTCGTTCTGCTTCCTCGCGCTCAAGCTCTGCAAGCTTCTGCCTGCGCTCTTCCAGCTCCTTTTCTGCTGCTGCAAGCGCGGTTCGACACCATTGCGCATTCCTCCAAGCCTTGAAAGACCATGCGAAGATGCACCAATCGCAGGGTCTGTTCGAGGCATTTTTTTGCTTGCTGCTCTCGCGCCACTTCGTCGCGGAAGATGGCCTGGTTGAGCCATCGCCATGGCCAAACCCAGAGCCATTGTCGTCCCACAGCGCCCGCTGTAGGCGGACATAACGCCTGCGCTGAGTTCGCGAGTCAGGCTCGCTCGCGCAATCCCGCTGGAGAACCACCTGCGCGAGTGATCCCCCTACGACAATGGACCTGGCACAGGGCACAAGTTCCTGATTTTTTGCACACCGTACACCGCTGCGCGGTAGGCTGATGCAGCAATATTCTTCATACTTCACAATTGGTTAGCTGGAGTCTTGCTCACAATTCGGGCGGTGCAGTCGGCTGCAGGATGTTCAAGGCTTCAATAAAGCATCGAAAAACCAATACCATAGCGCTGCACCGGGCTGCATCGCCGACGCTCTTGGCAAGTGCGATGCAGCGCTATATACTGCTACCTGCGATAGACGAACCACGCCTGAAAAGGTGTGGTAGTGGAAAAGAAACAGTTCCAGAGCGTCGGTGTAACGCTCAGCCCAAGGATGATCGACGTCGTCGATCAACTTGCG
>NCGG01000021.1 GCA_002278855.1 Sphingomonadales bacterium 28-55-16 | reverse complement strand
CACGGCCGAGAACCAGATGCTTGGCATCAGCGCGTAATAAAAAATGTTGTTCCGGTAGACCAACCGGATGCTCATATAGCGGGCGTTGTGGTGCGCACGTTGCATGTTGTAGAGCCACGCGAAGCTATGCGATGCACGGTGCTGCCAATATTGCATCATGTCATCCAGGATCAGGAACAACCCGATCGCCAAAAATATATTGATACCCGACAACATTCCACGCCATTCGGGACGCAGCGCGCCGAGCGCATAGTCGACAAATATCAAAATGGCGGGCTGGGTGAAAACCAACAACAAAACGGTGCTGACAATTTCGACAATGCCGTCGTGGCGGGTTTGTTCATTCTTCGAAAAAAGGCGGGTGCGAAACAATTCAAGCAGGCCAAAGGCCATATAAATGGAAAGAACCACATAGGTTGAAGTAGGCATCTCGGTCGTGCTTTCTTGGAATGATTACGGTCTAGGCCCTGTACCCATGCACGGACGCAGGAGGCAATAACAACAGCGATGCGGATGACGAACAAAAAGTCATTATACAAGCTAACATAGGTTTCGGACGACCCACAAGGGCGCAGATCAATTTGGTTGCCGCAAGACGAGAAGCGAGCGGTCGTTATGTCCGCATAGCATGGCCGTCATTTATAATACTCCCGCCGGTCGCCGAAATCACGCACCCGCTTGCGCCATGCGCGATAGCTGCCGGGCTTTAGCTGTGTGCGCATGATGACTTTTATTTCGTCGGGCGTCACCTGATGCTGCGCCGAAATTTGCGTGAAGCTGATATGGTCCGACAACGCCATTTCGACGATTTCGCTAATCTGCGCAGGCGAAAGCGGGGCGGTCATGCGGGCGAAACGCCTACTCCCACTCAATAGCTACGTAAGCTAAAAGTCGCATAAATCTGCGGCTTTGATGCACTAGTTTTCTTCACGTGAAAGTTTTGTGTAGGATTAAGTGTTTGCATGAGAGCTTTCTAGTCCATAGTTTCCAACGACTTAATGCCCTGATCCTTCACAGGTAGCAACAAGATGCTTTGAGCATTGATAAGCATCATCAAGAAGATTGAAGCTACGCTGCACCCTTCTTGAGCTTACGACCGAATGCTGAACTGACGACCAGTGCAGCATCAAGCTCACCATCTATCACTGCGTCAGAAATCAACGAGAGTGTGGACGCAATCTCAGACGCAGAGCTAAGCTCAATTGCATTCTTGCCCTTCGCAAGCTCAACTGGTTTGCTGCCGTAACGTATCGTAAGCTGCACTGAGCCATCAGCGTTCGTTACCCACCAACGCTTGATGCGCTTAGCGACTTCACGGCGTTGCTCGTTTCCGTTTTCGTCAGTGAGAGTGATGATCTTAGTGGGTGCATACGCTGGGTCAGACGCAAGACTGATCTGCTGAGCGATCTTATCAGCTAGCTTCCTGCGACGAACAAAGACAGCTCCGCTTGCGTGTTGGGGTTTGAACTCAATCAGCTTCAAATTAGCGATAGCAGACATATTCACATTCTCCTTTTTCCTAGAACGTGATTCTGTATCCTTGCCTATTCAATTCCTACCTATTTCCAGCCAAAAATGCTGCCGAGCGAGTTTTCTTGCGGACTTAGCCTTCAACGATTAGCTTTAGCACAAGAGCGGATAAGAGGACGTACAATGGCAAAAGAGATATTCACTAAGAAGAAATCACTGAGCTACTTCGCCGCATTAGCTCTTGTGCTGTCTCTCGGATTTATCTTCGCTGGTAACTTTATTAGTGTGATCATTCTTGCAGCGGTTGAGCTGGCGGTTAGCGATGTTCAGGCTAACGCTAATCTCGTCACGGTCCCAATTGCGTGTGCGCTGATCGCGGCGGCGTTCATAATTGGAGAGGGCAGGAGAGTAGAGGCAGAGGCAAACAGAAAAGTCGCGGGCATGATGACGATACTGAAGTCCGATAACAGATTATCTGATGATGAGATTGATGCGCTCTATGCTGGAATGCGAGATTTGCATGATGCATGAGCACCGAGCAATTCAGTGCAAACCGACTGACAAACGCCCCAATCTACACGCATAAACTTAAAACTTTTAAGTTTGCACGATCCTGTTGCAACGACCAAATCGGATGGTAGCTTGCGTTTGCAAAAGGGGGCGCAATGGCAAACGAGCAAGAACTAAGTCAGCAACTAACAGCGTTGCAGCAACAAGCTGAACAACAACACACGCTTGCCGAAAGCTCCCGTGAACTTCTGCATCGCAATCTTGCTGAGACTTATTTTTGGTGGCGTGAGGCTCGCAACGAAGCAGACTATCTTGATCGTCTTTATACCGAGAACAACATAACCTATCGCAACACGGGAAATCGCTACAATTTCAGCCCTGTCATTCGCCTAGCTTTCCCGCGCATTCGTACAAACGATGCAACGGTCAGCTATTACAGCAAGGCATTATGGGCGATTGACAATGAGTTTGACGCTCACCGTCAACGCTACGAGAACGCTTCAAAAATCAACGTGATGAAGGCATTTATTCACGAAGCTGGCGGCGTTGATGGATTGAAGGAGCTAGTGCGTGAAGCGGTAGATGGCGAACCAGACGCTAGCACGGCTATCAGCAAGAAAGCGAAAAAGAGCAAAAATCTCACTGAAGACCAAGCACTGCTTAAGCGTTCCGATGAGAGAAAGATTCTCAAGAACAAGACGCACATTCTGAAAACATCCAAAGGTTTCGCTACTGTAGACGCGGGGGCATTGGCAGCAACGAATGATGACATTGTCGTGCTGCTAGCAAAGCGTAGCAAGCGGACAGGCAAGATCACGCTTATCGCTTCAACGACAGATACGCAGATCGTTGAAGCGGTTATCAATGAATGCGGTGAGCTTGATCTGAGCAACACTCCTCCTGTTTTGAGATTGCTGATTGAGTGCCTACGCCCGCACATCGTCCCGCACATGATTCATAAGCTCGGTTTGAGCGGCAAATTCTTTGACGAGCATAAGGTTGGCTGGGATGACATTTTAGATAAGGCTATCATGCGTTCAGAGCGGGCAAGATTGGTTATCAGAACGGATGGTTCAATCTTAGTCAGCAAGACACTCAGTGATGCCAGCCTAACAACAATCTCTATTCCCAAAAATCCGATTGCGGTGCCCAGTGACATTCTGCTGCGCGGTTCTGATCGCTATTGGATTGAAAACATTTTGATGAATGAATCGCAGCTGCCTCTTTTTAGCTGTGAACCGAGCAACGATTTGATTGATGCTGACGAAGATAAAAGCGCAACTAAGCAGTTGAAGCTGGTCAGTCAGTCGTCAGGTCACTCTAGAAACATCTACTTCTACGACACTGATCTGATCAAAAGTGAACATAGCTATCAGCCGATGATCGTTGACGATAGCATGGGCTATGCTTGGGAAATCAGAGCAAAAAAGAAGTTCATTGATCGCTTTTATAGGCAGTCGGTTCAGGGGTGGCTCACTGGAGCTATCAAGTATCTGAGAAACAAAAAGTCATCACGGGTCGCATTCGCGGTGGGAACTGATCATTTGGAACTTCAATCGCACTATGAGAGCGACAACCCACCTGGTGTGAACAAAGATGGGTTCACGCACTACGGCGATGATTGCAAAACGCTAGCAGAGCGAGATGCAGTTATCTCGTTGGAACCAGCGACGAAGCATACAACCATCGTGGCACCTCTAGATATAATTGAGCTTTTCACCATGCTGGCGAGAGCGCAGACAGTCTGTGATGAAATCATCATCAGAGGCAACGAATTTGTGCTGAACGTTAGTTACGAGACAGCGACAGCAAAACACGAAGCATATATTCCTGCTCTTGATGAGCGCGGAAATCGCAATGATGTGCTGTTCGCCAGATACAACAATGGCTGATTTAACTGACCGATACGACAGCTACGCAGTCTATCTGCCATCGTTGCAGCAGCATTATGCTGAGTTCGCTACGAGAGAACGCAGCGATGCTCGTCAAGGACGAATACCGCGAAATTTCCGACCCAAAGACTTAGACTTCTTATCGTCAGACAGTCGGCTGTGGTCATGCAAATATGCGCTCTACAGCTCAGGGCAGTTTGAAAAGGCATTCGTCACCACTGATGATATGGTCCTCAATCGTCGGCGTGAGGGCGTCATCGTGATTGGAGATAGTGGCGGCTACCAACTTGGCACAGGTGCGATCAAGAGCAAGCGTGAGAAGGAAGCAATTTATCGCTACCAAGATTCACCCCAAGAATTTTATCAGAACTGGTTCACGACAGGATACCGCGAACGAGTGCTGAATTGGTTAGACGCATACACGGACTATGCGATGACATTGGATTTGCCATTATGGGCAAGCACGGAAGAAAAACCCGAAAGTACCAGTCCCATTCGCAATCTCAGCATCAAACAGTTGATTGATCTGAGCGTTGATAATCTGCGCTACTTTCAGGAAAACAGGGGACGAAATTTCGGCGGCGAAGGAACGAAGTTTCTCAATGTCATTCAAGACATAAAGCAGGAAGGCGCAGGCGAGCTTTGGTACGATGCAGTTAAAGATTTTGAGTTTGAAGGCTGGGCATTTGGTGGCAGGTCGTCGCTTCTGAGAAACATGCTCAGACGGCTTCGGACGCTACTAGATGAAGACAGACTGAAGCGCACAGAAGTCATTCACCTTCTTGCCAAGTCGCCACCTATCCAATCCGTCATTTACACAGCGATCCAGCAAGCTGTTTCCAAAGCTACTAATCGTCCCATTCGCTTCACCTATGACAGCAGCTCCCCGCATCGTGCATCGGGTCTAACCAGAGCGATTTATCATAAGCCAGAGCTGACTAGTAATCTGCGAACATGGCGCATGCCATCACGAGCAGTTCCGCAAAATATGCAGGTGGCACGAGGGAATGTACCAGTAGACTTGCCAGAATTTTCGCCGCTTTCTGGACTATTCAGCGTGAATGACATTGTTTTTCATAAACAAGCAAACAGGTTCGGACGTGTTGATAATCTCGGCGAACACCTGATGACCAATCATAATATATACACGTTCCATGCGACTGCGCTTGAAGCGTGTGATCTTGTGTTTGGTAAAAAGCCTGACACGAGCAGAGTTCCGTCAGTTTTGCAGGAGCTTGTTCACTTCGTGAATGTGTTTTTTGAAAACGGCGGATCAGAACAGCTAATCGCAGATAATGTGAAGCTGCTAGACGTTTTTGATCCGCCCGAGAAACCTAAGAAATAAGCTCTAATTCAACCGCGTCCTCGTTAACGAGCTGAAGACATTTTTCGCTGAGTTCAAGAAAGTGGCGACCGACATGGGCATGTCTGGGTGATGCAATAATCTGCTCGCCAGCTCGTCTCATGCGGCTCCCACAGATAGCTACGACACCGATGCTGGGTTCACCACGTTTGAATCGCAAACCGCGATAGTAACTATCGCACTGCCCTAGCCACCCTTCACTGAATTCACTCTCGCTTGAAACGATTCCGCGTTGTTTCAAAAAATCAAAAATCTCCAAAATCACTACATTTTTTATCATTCTAATCCTCTCGTGATAAATAAACATGTCGTCAGAATGTAAGAGTAATCTGACTAGTATTTATCTGTGGAGCAGAAAGAACGTGTCTGTAACCTATTCACGTTTCTATGTTCTATCATAGGGCATTATCGTCGCATTGAGTTTGCCAGCCTAGCTGTCGCCAACGGAACTTGCAGCCCAGTAAGCGTGACCACAGACACGCAATACAACAAGCAAAGTCGCAACTGGCTTGTAAAAATATTATGCGATGGATCAAGAAAGATGAGACTGCGAAAGCGGTAACTTGTATGTGTCTTAGGGGTAAATGATTGGTTTCTAAGACGCTGCGTTGCGAACAACTCACCACACATAAAGGTAACAGCGTAACCCTATCTCCCATTCAGTTCGTTTGAATTGCATGGTTGTGTGCAATCATAGGCTTAACAACTCAAAGAAAACGTACGTTAGCCAAAGTGGGGCGTAAGCCTCACTGTGGCAGAAATCTAAAGAAAATGTACCAACCCAAAAATATGAAATTAAATCGCTGATGCGTTAGCAGAAAGCGAATGTGGAACAGCGAAGCTGGGACGCATAAAAATCATTCCGAAGAATAATGATCTTCAATAATTTTGGTTAGGACTGTCTCAACTCGCACGAGTTTCACGGAACCTAGAGCCGTATTAACGACGCCATGCATGTTTGTTCCGACATTTATAAAGTTGAGAATTTTTCTCGGATGGAAAAGCGACTTTTCTTTTGAATTGTTATAGAAAAACATATTCATAGGTATCGTCACCGAAGCAGTTTGACCTTGCTGAAGAATGTGAGGCAGCTGAGTAGAGAGCGGAGAATTATCTCCCATCTGAAAGCCCCATTGGTAACGTAGAGACTTCGGACCCCGCTTGAACCATCCTGTTCGCCATCCAATGCTATTAATTACGAAAGGGCGCGCACCGACGTTGGTAATCTGGAACGAAATCACATCCAGATTTAAGCCGCCGCCGATTATCATTCTCTGCCCAACGACGAGCTTTATCCCCTCACGCCTTTCAGTAATCACAACATACAATGAAACTAGGACTGCACAGAACGTCGCTAGTGCGCCAACTAATTGACCGATTGCGCCAATCTTGGTCCAAAACAATATCATTTGATCCATGTCTTAGCCCCTGCATGACGACGCTCACATTGGCATAACATCGTCAATAAATCACTGCATAAACCGTATTCGGACTGACCTTCACTTCTTTACAGATAGCACGGATTGATGAGCCATTTCGTTTCATCCATTGAATTTTTGCGATCTGCGCTTCTGTCGTTGGCTTGCGACCAAAACGAACTCCCCGCTCTTTCGCTTTTCTGATTCCTACGACTTGACGCTCTTTGCGTATCGTATTTTCAAACTCGCTAAAAATGCCGAGAAACTGAAAGAACATAGAACCCATTGCAGTGCTGGTATCAATCGCCTGTTTGTAGCTGAAGATATCTATCTTGCTGTCTTTCAGTTCGGTCAGCACGAGAATGAGATTTTTCATGGAGCGTCCCAAGCGATCAACTGACCAGACGACGACTTTATCAAAGCGACGGAGCCTTGCGTCATGCATCATACGCTTCAGCTCGGGTCTATCTTCAGTAGCTTTCGTTCCGCTGATCTTCTCGCTGTAGACTTGAACGACTTCCCAACCAGAACGCTCAGCGAGTGCGTTCAACTCTTCAAGCTGTCCTTCGTAGTTCTGATCAGTCGTTGATACTCGTGCGTAAATTGCGACCTTCATCTGCTAAACCCCGTTATCCTAAGTGTAGAAATAAACACGTATAGCCAGCGACATAGGTCCGAAAGCCTTGCGTCGCCTTAGGTTGAGATTTTGGATGTTTTTGGAGGGACTAAAAAATAACGGCGCTTTGGGAAGCTATCGCCTGCTGCCATAGTTGCACATTGGTTTAACTTTACAGAGTTGGCATGTGGGATTGCTCTCAGTGCAGATAGTTCGCACAAAACCGTTAACTTCGTCAGGCTCCTGACCAAGTTTAACGAGCAAGAAGTCAAGCAATCGCATTGAAACACCAGCTTCATCAGCGATACGACGACAAGCCTCCTGCAAAGCCCAGTTAAACGCAGGAATCGCCCCTAAGTCTGTTGCTTCATCTGATGTAACCGTTTTTGGCAGAGGATATGTCTTGCTGCCTGACTTGTAGCTATCAATTATACCGATGGCGATTGCGACACGAACAACAACACGATCTGGCTTTACGACAGGAAGCCCTAACTCTGTCATCACGTGAAATGTTGTCACTTCGCCGTACTGAAGCACAGCATTCAGACGCTTATGAAATGACTGAAGCGAAGCCGTGTTATTCAGATCACTGATATCTCGGCAGATATACTCAATGATTGTCTTATACGAGTTGTGGACCTTCGTAGCTGATATCTGATTGGCGGCATTGATTACTTTGCTCAGATTGTCTGCGTGTCTAAAGCAGCCCTCATCGTCCAAAAATTCCTCATAAAGTTTGCGACCTGGATTCCATTCGCTTGAAGTTAAAGCCTCCCTGTCACCCAGATATTGCGTAAGCATATAGCCGTCACGAGCATCAACGTGCGCCGCAACGTGCCCAGCATAGAATGGCTTTGTAGCTGCGACATACCAAAATGCGTCATCTGACATGTTAGGGTCAAAATGAAGCTGGTCCATTTCTGCAAACCCAGCTTCAAGCTGCTGACGGCGTTCTTTTATGATTTCTGGAATTTCTTCCTTTTCACGCCTTGAACGAGCCGTTGCTTGTGTGAGCAGCGTTTTCCTGAGTGCGTTTACAAGCTCTTTTTCTTTCCCGTGCTGAATCACGAATCCTGCCTCCCCACCTTATTGCTTTTCCACAATGTGGCGCGGCTTTATGAAACTTAAAAGTTTTAAGTTTGAAGAGGAAAGCAATGACACAAGCAAGGCAGTGGTGGGTGCTAGTACGTTACAAGGATGAGCCAGGTGCTGGCTTTGGAAAGCAGTACGTCACAGCAACGAACGCTTATGAAGCAATTCAGATGGCTAAAGCCTTGTATGGGAAGTTGCTTATTTCAGAGGGCGCAAGTCTCGTTTAGGTGCAACATCGTAAGCAACTAACTGCTTTTTTATAACTTATTTGAAACAACGTGCATCAATTAAGGGATTTGTTTTTTGATTGCATGTTTTGTCCAACTTTCTCTTGTAACCCTCAGCGCCCATACATAGCCCAATGTAATTGTGATAATGAGAATCGCTGGTTGGATTCTTCAAATTGTCTTCGGCATGTAGGAGGCACTTATTCAGTGCCTGCTCCTTTTTGCTGACCGATCCGCAACCTGTGAGAGCAAGCATCGTCAAAATTATCAAATAGGGCTTCATTGCACTGCATCTCCGCTTTTGACCGTAGATCAATAGATCGTTGCTGATATCATCAAAGGGCATTCTTACACTCTTTGATTTGCGGTACGCCAACCTTCTTACCAATTTGGTCCACATACAAATAGCTGTAAGTGGCACCTGACTTCACCATAAGTTTACTGATGGCATCTCCGCAAATTAACGCATTAGCGTCACGTTCACTCCTTTTTGACATTGATGCCCAGTCAACCTCATCCTCTCGTGCTGCGATTACGTAAGTGTATGTGATGTTGATATCGTCTCTTTTTGCGCTGACAACTGACATGAATTCGTCAATTTTTAGCGGAGCTTCTTTTTTGAACTGCTCTATTGCCTCGTCATGATTTTGCTTCACATAGGCTTTCGTGAACAAGTTGATAGCGCCAGTTTCAACTAGAATATCGTCACTTGGAAACCACATTTCGCTCGGTGGAGTATCAAGAGCGTGATTTATAAATGCCTCTGATAATCCAGCAGCCTGATAAGCCTCAACCACCTCTTGAGATGAGTAACGAACCTCAAGATCACTCATGCCCAAAACTCTAGGACCGTGAAACCCCAACACCGAATTCACGTCTAGCGCCCTAGTTTTGCCCGCGAGAAATATGATTGTGCAGGCTGAAGAACATTCTCCAACAGCTACTGTCTCTAAATTTCGTTTGGATATAATGGAGGAAATCTGAAGAGCAGCTTCAGAGCGACCTCCAAGAGAAGTCAGTGATATTCGTTTTATCTCAGGATGCCGATCAATCAACGTTTTGAAACGTTCTGATACCTTGTACGTTATCAGACCATTAATTTTTAAGTTCTTGCCATCTACGGATAGCGCAGCTGGGGAACCAAGCGTATCTATGCCGACGTGCAAGAGCGCAGTTTCTATAGCTGGTGGAGCAACTTGGCTTGATTGTGCAGCAAAACCCAATGCAGCAACTGCGACACAGACCTTTGCCGCTACGCTCAATGTCGCCTTCCCGCCTGACCTATGATAGTTCGTTGATGATCGCCAGACACCTGTGATTGCCCAAACAGCAGTGATCATGCACACACTCAACAGTGCTAACGTGGCAATAGCCCACGCATTCTGAAATAGATCACTGTTGTATATGCCGTCAGCGCCATATATCATTAGCGCAGCAACGATAAATGTCGCTATTAGAGCGTTTATCCAGAACGACGTTTGAAGCGAAAATTCACCTCGCCAATGTTTCTTGATGTAGCGAATAATCTAATCCTAATTTCAGATTTCAATTTCATAACTAAGAAATTTTACATTATGAAGCTGGCGTATATTATACCTATGAACATTAAAGCTATCTGACTGTATATAAATATACTTGTTATTTTCTCAGATTTGGTTTGATTTCTATTTAAAATTTCTTTGTATAATTTTTGGTTTGTTTTTTTCTCTTTGTCAGTCATTTTCGGTGATTTATAATATCCATAAGCCGATAATATTAGAATTATGATACCGAACAATGCAAACGCGGTCTTTATCCAGTCTATCTCTGGAAACTCTGAGTCTAGAAAATACCAAACGCCAAAAACTGCCAGTGCTGCCAAAAGAATGCCGAATACAGAAGCTATGTCTTCAGCATTTTCTGCAATTAACCCAATAAGCCAAAGAATAATTAATATCCCTAAGCCACCGAGTATGACGCCTCCTGCAATCTCTAGCATTTTAATTGTTTTCCTAAACTTATCAGGCCGATGTTTCAGTCAATTTCCAGCTTGGGTAAGCTGCGAACAATCTTCATCGTTTCCAAGCTCACCGTGATGACACGCTGGAACAGCTTCAACGGGTATGCGGGGTCGTTCATCGTCTCGTTCGCATAATCGTTCGCATCGTTCACGATGCCACTGGCCTTGTCAGTTTTGACGCACTGACGCTCCATCACCCAGTCCAACGCACTCTTGCCGTTGACCACATAATCGTACGCTTCCAGCGGAATATCGGTCATCGTGATGTTTGGATTGTAACAGACGGTTGTCTTGTCCAGATTTGGCCTTTTGCCTCCAAACTTCATTTGCTCAACGCGGTAGAAGCTCTTTGGATCAGCGATGTTCGTTAGACGCAAATCGCCTTCTTTGATCGTAACGGGATAGGGCTCAACGGTCTCATAGTTGACATGCAGATCACCGAGTTTGCGCCCTGCTTCCACGAAGGACCAGAAAGCAGCTTCTTTCTTCACCGCAGGAATGCGTGGCAGTTCCTTGCTCAGATTGTCCGCAAAGCGGGAACGATAATCTGCGCTGTGCAGCAGACCATACACATAGAAGAAAATGTTTTCTTTCGTGATCGTGGCATTTGGATAAGCGGCTTGAAAACGCTTCAAGCCGAAATCTGTAATGCCATCGCTTGTGCTGTATGAGGCTGTGGCATCAGTAAACAGTGTTCCCCCTTCAGCATCGTTCTTTTCGTAAATTTTGAGAGGAAAATGTTGTGCGCTGTTCATGCTGTGCAAATCAGGCATGGTGCCGAACATTAGCGCACTGAAGCCACTCCTCTCCCCCATGCCGCTTACTGCGATTGTGCGATTGGTCAGCTCAGGCTCAGGGTAAATTTTATGTGTTTGATATCGCATCTCGTTTAGCTGTTTACTGTAATAAAGCCATTGCTTTTGGAATGGCCGATATGCAGCTATGACAATCTTCCCATCGTCAACAAGCGCCTTCTTTTTTTCAAAATCCCATCTTAAAGCACGGGTCCAGCTAATATTCGTATCACTATCAATCATAAAATCAGCAGGGGAATCATTCTTGCTATCCTGCCAATCAATCAACTTTGACTGATAATAATTGATGGTTTTGTATATTGATTTTTCTAATGTTTCTTTATTAAAATTGTAAGTCCATGTATCTCGCTGTGTTTTTACACCACTTGTGTAATTTATAAATAAAGCATGGTCTTTATTATCTTTTTTGTTGCCTAATGCGATATACTTCCCAAAATTCTGATCCCGCTGAGCTACCCAATCATAATGTTCGTCAGGCGCTATCTCTTTCCAGATCTCTTCTTCGGTCAATTTGGCTGTTGAACTAAATACAGAAATGCGCTCCAGTTTTTGCTCTTTGGTAAGATAATCACCAATGTCATGATACCGAATGCAGCCGCGAGTTGCTGCGTGGGGGTTCTTTACAAGAAATGAGATGGCAACTGGCGCCCTGCTGCCCTCGCCAAACACGTTGCCGCTCTCCTTGCGCCTCTGCTCACCGCTGGTTCGTGCATTACCCCTGAGATTGAACACATAGATGTTGCTGAATTCGTCTTGCAGGCATTTCCGCAAACCGTTCATTGCGTTGCCGTCAATCCAACCGCCATTCGTTACAAAACCGATTACGC
Source organism: Sphingomonadales bacterium 28-55-16 (assembly GCA_002278855.1). GTDB lineage: Bacteria > Pseudomonadota > Alphaproteobacteria > Sphingomonadales > Sphingomonadaceae > Sphingorhabdus_B. Next base: position 20,184 of record NCGG01000021.1, on the reverse strand, counting down.
CACTGTCTCCGATCCTGTCGCTTGCCCAACGAATTGCTTGAACGTAGCTGTCATAAAGGGAGTTCTTATTCGTAGCTGCGGTGTGCTTTGCATATGTGTCAGAAATTCGTTTATTCAGGTGGGGATAATCAGCGCCCGTATCGCTCACATTGTATGGCGGGTTTCCGATAATAACACGGATATCAAGCGCCTTCTGTCGGTTACGCCTTGCGCTGTTGTCTTCCATGAGAGCCGCGACCAAGTCTTCCGTCTCATACATCTTGAAGGTATCGGTCAGACAGATACCTTCAAACGGCTCGTATGGTTTACCTGAAAGCGAGTGATATTCTGCCTCAATATTGATGGCCGCAATGTAGTAAGCGAGCAGGACAATCTCGTTTGCGTGAATCTCGTTACGATATTTGTTCTCTAGTTCTTCTGGCGCAATCAGGCCGCTTTGAAGAAGTCTAGTGATGAACGTCCCCGTTCCTGTGAACGGATCAATGATATGCACGCCCTTGCTGCCCAGAGTTTGCCCAAACTCCTGCTGCAAAATGTCATTCACGGAGTGAATAATGAAATCCACGACCTCAACGGGCGTGTAGACGATGCCGAGCTTATCTTGCAGCTTCGGAAACGCCGTTTTGAAAAACTTGTCGTAAAGCTCAACGATGATCTTCTGCTTACCTTCAGCATTATCAATACCGCTGGCACGACGTTGGACGCTCTCGTAAAAGCTATCAAGGGCCGCAGCTTCCTTCTGAAGGTTCTGCGGTTCTAGAACATCCAAAACTTTCTGCATGGCTTTTGACACAGGGTTTTGGCCTGCAAAATCGTAGCCATCAAACAATGCATCAAAGACGGGCTTGGTGACGAGATGCTGCGCCAACATCTCAATCGCTTCATCTCGTGTGACGCTGCCGTTTAGGTCATCACGGATTTCAGCAAGGAACTCATCAAAGACCGCTCTTTCGTTTTCGCCTGTGTCCAAGACAGCCTTGATGCGCTCAATATGAGCCTTCGCTATGTCGCCAATGTTCTTTGCCCACGTCTCCCAATATGTCCGTGTGCCGCATTTCTGAACGATCTTTGCACGAATGGCTGCAGGAAATTCGTCTTGGATGAATGTCAGTTGCTCGGCTGGACGTGAAGGATTGTCAGGGCGATCTTCGCCCGTGCCTCCGTGACCGATCCCAACGCCCTTGCCTTCGCTAGTACGTGAAACGGGAAGGTTTTCGGCGACAGCGATGACTTCAATTTTGCCGTTGCTGCCGCCGCCTAGCTCTAGCTTGTTGATTGTTGCATCAAAGGTGTCGTCATGCGCTCTCAGCGCATTCAAAATCTGCCAAACCACCTTGTAACGCTCGTTGTCATTTAGCGCAGTTGCAGGGTCAACACCCGCTGGAATCACGACAGGCAAAATCACATAACCCAGCTTCTTGCCTTCAGCACGACGCATCACGCGGCCCACGCTCTGCACCACATCAATCTGAGACTTACGGGGATGCAGGAACATGATTGCATCTAGAGCAGGAACGTCAACGCCTTCGCTCAGACAGCGTGCATTGCTAAGAATTTTACACTCGCCAGTGTCAACATCATCGCTCAGCCAGTGGAGCAGCTCTCCGCGTGTTTTTGCATTGAAAGTGCCGTCAACATGCTGCACCTCGCAGCGGATTGCTGCATCATCATCGGTTGTTGTCGCATTGTTGAACTCTTCAACGACATTGCCAAACTCATTAGAGATCAGCTTGCTGGACCGAATGTCTTTGCAGAAGGCAATGGCACGGCGCATTGGCTGATGATCAGCAGCAAATCCGTCAGCATCACCCTGCTTCAATAGAGCCTTGTAGCATCCAATAATCTTAGTTGCGTCATCAAGCTGAAGTTCGTTGTCTGAGTCTGCAAGCCTGCTTTGAACTGACCTACTGACGATTGCCTCGTCCATCGCCAGTACGACAACTTTGTAGTCTGTCAGCAAGCCATTCTCTACAGCCCAGCTGAAACCGCGAGCGAAGAATTCGGGACCGAACATGGCTTCGTTGTCCATGTCGTAGAGCTTGACCGAAGCCTCACTCGCCTTTGTCCTCGCTGCCTCTCCGAAAATTCGCGGGGTAGCGGTCATGTAGAGACGCTTTGCGCCCAGCACATATTGATTGTCGTGAATTTTTACGAAGTTGCTTTCGTCATCACCGTCAATCGTAGCGCCTGTGGTCCTGTGCGCTTCATCGCAAATGATTAGGTCAAAAGGAGCAAGGCCATGCTGGTGAGCAGCAGTCAGAACGGGAATGCTCTGATAGGTGCTAAACACTATGGTCATTCGCTCCGCGTCATGGCTGCCAGCTTTCTGCGCTAGCTTTTCAGGCTGCGTGGTCGCTGGAAACTCAAGTTCGTGAACTTCAATCTCGGCTACGTCATCGGTGCTTTTGCGTCGTTTTCCTACCTGAGCATCGCTGCATACGGCGAACGAACGCAATGGCGTATCAGTGTCCTTCGTCCATTCACGCACAGTCTGAGCGATCAAGGCCAGCGATGGCACTACAAACAGAACTCGCTTGCCTTTGCCAGCGAGATGCTCTGCGATTTTGAGCGCCGTGAATGTCTTGCCAGTACCGCAAGCCATGATGAGCTTACCGCGATCATGCTCAGCAAATCCTACTTCAACTGCTTCAAGAGCTTCACGCTGATGCTGCCTTAGACCCTTCTTCGCCAGCAGCTTGATTTCTGCCGTCGCTTCAAACGCGGCCCAATCAACTGCGCTTTCTCGCAACGCTTCCAAGCCAACACGCACGACGGGGATGTGTTGGTCACGAATGGTGTCCTCTGCGTTGACGCTCCAGTTCACTTCCGTTGTGTCAATGAAAACGCGGCGCACAAAGGGGGGCTTGGATGATGCAGAGAGAAAGCTGTCTATGTCTTTCTTTTGAATGACATGCTTTGCGCTGTAGAATTTACATTGAATCGCAGCGTAGCCGTCTTCGTCCATGAGCTTTGCGACCAGATCAATGCCCGTATCTCGCCCATCAAAGCCATGCTCTTTTGCCCAGTCTGTGAAGTGCCAAACTTGGCTAAACTGCGTGACCTGGACAGGATCGTTTCTGAGATAGGCGACAGCAAGGCGCTCAAAATATGTCCCTTTCTCACGCTCTGTGACGGCTGCGTCGCGGTAGGAGGTGAGAAGACGGTCAAGTGCGGACATGGGAGCCAATCAGATAGATGCAGTGGAATGAGAGGCTAACGGAATTGAACGATGAAATCCACTAGCAACGACTGTTCCGTGCCACCCATGTAATTCGTCAGCTGAATCCTAGATAAGGCAGTCAAACTCCAAAGTCTCAACCATCACGCCCATAATTGTTCTCTTTGGTCCAATTTACCTCAAATTCTAGCTTTCCGCGAACATAATAAGAAATAATATCTGCTGTATTCTCTTCCATATAAGCAAGATATTTTGCGCTGCCATTCTTCATTTTTTTAACTTTTGGGTCAAATTCGCAAGCCAAATCATAGTAATCGTCTTCTTCTATCTCTTCAAGTTCCTCAAACCCGTCTGATAACAAAATTGCCCATCCAAAGAACGAGGCTGGATTTTTTTCATCATCATAGTTCAATGTCATAATTACATTTGGGTCAATTTTGCCAATGAATATGGCAAGTTGAGCCAGCGCGATCTTTGGCGCAGCCCAAGCAGAAATTAATGATATAGTGTCGTCGCCTTCGGCAAAATTGAAATCCTCAATTTCACACCAATTGCTGTCAAAATATTTTTTATCGTCAAACAGATCTGGATCGCTCACGCCAACGACCTTCATGATAACGTACTGAAAATTCTCCTTACCGCTTTCAGTTTTTGGTACGTCTGTAAACAAAGTAACCAGTGCATCTCTCGCGGTCTCGCTAAGCACTGGAAATTTAATCCACGAGTTAACTCTGTTGACCATTTCTGCCCCCATTTTTTAAAAATTTCATCTATGGTATCGTGGAAAAGTCTAGCGTCAACTCCCGCGATTTACCTGACTAGGAACGTAAGAAACTCATCCAGCGCCACATCCGTTGGACGGCAGCATTCAAGCTGTGAATTGGTCACTCCTAAGATACGCTCAGCTTCAACTGACAACGGACTAGAGGGCTTTGCCCACTCGTCAAATTCGTCATCATCATCCCAACGATTGACTGCGTAGTAGTGAATTATCTCACCCTTTTCAGGGGTCAGTGCGCTTGTCTCAAGTTTGATGATCAACTCACGCTTCAAACCACGAGTGCCAGCTAGATACAGTTCCAACCCACCTTGCATATAAAGTTCAAACAAACTGTCGTGGAGACGCTTCTGGCTATGGATGAGCCTGTCGTTCATCGTGCTATCGCCTGTGCAGCTTTGCGAAATGCGACCTCGTCATTCTGAGCTCCATAGACATAGCCACGCAACGCTTGTTGCTGATCTGCAAGCGATGGCTCAGCTTGGCGAATTCCCTGCTGAATTGAAGAAAGCGCCTTAGGACGGTCCTCAGAGTCATTCTTACTGTGAGGGGTATCTGCGTTGCTTGGTTTAGGCTTTGGCGTCTGAGGGCTCTTCTGTGGAGCGGGTTTTGGTGGTTTCGCAGCACGGGGTTGTTTCTGGTTCGCTAGCTGGACGCATCTTCGTTGGAAAATCGTTCCAAGCTGTGAAGTGCCAGCCAGCAAGATGTCCATCGCCAGCTTCACTTGATCGCTGTCAGCGTCATCAGCCATATCTATGACTGCAATCACAGCATCTCGTAGTAAATGAATCTCGTCATTTTCGTCTGTTTTAGCGCCCATATTGCTCACTCCGTTATGAGTGTATTTAGCATGATGGTGCAGGACAGCTGTGCAGGTGAGCTTACTTAAAAGTTTTAAGTTAGATCGGTATATATCGCCCGCTTTCGTCACGAACATAATCTGCTGTTGCGTTTGTGAATCGGCGCTCTTCGTTAAGATGATAATACACCTTGCCGATTTGAAATGCGCTGCTGCCGATCATCTCTGCGACCTGCTGAAAGCTCAGCCCACTCAGCACACGATGCGTAACCATGAAGTGACGTAGGCTGTATGGAACAATTTTTCTAATCTTACGATCCGCAATTCCAGCCTGCTCAGTGATTTTGTCAAAATGATAGCCGACAGCCCTATTAGTCAGCCTCGTCTCGCCATCCAAGCTGAAGATAAGATCGTTGAGATTTTTGGGAGGAAAAAGCTCTCTTAGACGTTCAAAGTAGAATCCACCGCGACACAGAAATTCACGTGGTTTTTTAACCTTTGAAGTTTCTTTTCTGACGCTGATCCTTGCCAAAATTTTATGCTGAAACGATTGTCCTTTTTCGTTTCTGACAATTTCTACGTCTGACCATCTTAACTGCTGCTGCTCCCCCGACCTAAGCCCCGAGTTTGCAGCGATGATGAAATAATGACGCATCAACTGCCGCATCCGCCATTCATCATCATCCAGCTTGTTTTTGACCTTTGATCCGTAAGCCCGCATCGCCTTGATGACTTGTTGGTATTCGGAGGGCGTAAACGTCTGACGTTTAATGAGGTTTGTATCAACGTGATATGGATCCAGCTTGGGAAAATCAAAGCTGTCAATCAACACTTCGTTGTGACGAAATAGGTATTTCATCATGCTATTGATGGTGCCTTGCTCATTGAGTAGCGTTGTGTGAGCAAGTGGGCGCTTCGCTGACGCCATGCGTTTGTTGAAATAGTCTTCGCAAGCTGTGCGACCTAAATCCTTTAGTTTCGCATCACGCCCTATGAAGTCCAACCAATGGTTCAAATGTGTGGTGATCGTTCCATGCCGACCTTTCCGAATCCCAAACCCTATGTCTCTCGTACGCCGTTCCAAAAAGAGCCTGACGCCTTCTTTCGCATTCAATGAAAAGTATTTTTTGCCACTCTGCTGATTGGCTAGAAGCTCAAGATAAATGACCTTGCCTCGCTCAAGCGCAGTTGCACGATTTGTGGTGCCTAAGCTCTTACGAGCATATTTGTTCTCAGCTTTGAGCCACAAGCGAAAGTGCCAATAGTCGCCACGCTTGTAGATGCAGCCATCATCAAAGATGGCAATCTCATCGTCACCAAAGCGTTTTTTCTTAGAGACCATCAGCACCTCACCAAGCTGCACCTTTCATCCAACATGACCTACGATTCTCAGTAGAGTCCGTTTTGTGAAAGTTTACGTGCAACTTTATGAGGCGTGGCACTGAAAATCAACGCATTTCTTCCTGATGTGAAAGTTCTGTGAAACTTAAAAACCTTAGAAATGCGTTGTTTTCGGAGTATGAACTACTCCCACTCGATCGTCCCCGGTGGTTTCGACGTATAGTCATAGACCACGCGGTTGATGCCCTTCACCTCATTGATGATGCGCGTGGAGACGCGGCTTAAGAACGCGCTTTCGAACGGATAAATGTCCGCGGTCATGCCGTCGGTTGAGGTGACCGCGCGCAAGGCGCAGACATTGTCATAGGTCCGGCCGTCGCCCATCACGCCAACGGTGCGGACGGGCAGGAGAACCGCGAAGGCTTGCCAGATCGCGTCATATAGTCCGGCATTGCGGATCTCTTCGAGATAGACCGCGTCTGCCTTACGCAACACGTCGCAGCGTTCCTTGGTCACTTCGCCGGGAATACGGATCGCAAGGCCAGGGCCGGGGAAGGGATGGCGGCCCACAAATTGGTCATTCAGGCCAAGCTCACGGCCCAAGACGCGCACTTCATCCTTGAACAATTCGCGCAACGGTTCGACCAGTTGCATGTTCATCCGCGCAGGCAAGCCGCCGACATTATGGTGGCTTTTGATCGTGACCGAAGGCCCACCGGTGAAGCTGACGCTTTCGATGACATCGGGGTAGAGCGTGCCTTGCGCCAAGAAATCTGCACCGCCGATTTTCTGCGCCTCTTCATCAAAAACGTTGATGAATTCAGCGCCAATGAATTTGCGCTTGGCTTCGGGGTCGGTGACGCCCGCCAAGCCCGCCATGAAGCGCTCTTCAGCGTCCACCACAACCAGCGGGATATTATAATGGTCGCGGAACAAGGTTTCGACCTGTTCGCGTTCATTCATCCGCAACAGGCCATGGTCCACAAAGACGCAGGTCAGTTGATCGCCAATGGCTTCGTGAATGAGGATTGCGGCCACCGAGCTGTCGACGCCGCCGGATAGTCCGCAAATCACGCGGCCCGAGCCGACTTGTGCGCGGATTTCGGCGATCTTTGTTGCGCGAAATTCGGCCATCGTCCAGTCACCGGCCAAGCCGCAGACTTTATGGACGAAGCTGGAAATCAGCTTTGCGCCGTCCGGTGTATGGACGACTTCGGGGTGGAACTGGATGCCATAATATTGCCGCGCTTCGTCGGCGATGAAGGCATAAGGCGCGCCATCGCTGGTTGCGACCACTTCAAAGCCCGGTGCAAGGCTGGTGACCTTGTCGCCATGGCTCATCCACACCTGATGCTTCTCGCCACTTTCCCAAAGGCCGTCGAACAAGGCGCAGGGTTTTTCCACTTCGATAAACGCCCGGCCAAATTCGCCACCGTCGCCTGCGCTGACATGTCCGCCAAGCTGCATCATCATCGTTTGCTGGCCATAGCAAATGCCAAGAATGGGCAGGCCGCTGTCGAATACACATTGCGGCGCGCGCGGGGAATCGGCGTGCGTGGTGGAGGCAGGGCCACCCGACAAGATGATACCCTTTGGCTGCATCCGCGCAAATGCGGCTTCGGCATTGTTGAATGGCGCAATTTCGGAATAGACCCCGGCTTCGCGCACGCGGCGGGCGATAAGCTGGGTGACCTGCGATCCGAAATCGATGATCAGGATGGAGTCCGAAGGCTGAGCGGATGATTTAGATTCTGGCATGGCCAGCCGATAGTGATTGCTGCGTCCGCTGTCTAGTTTTGCAAGCGTCCGACTTTGCGGCGCGGTTGCAATGCGCTAAGGTGTTTCTGTGAGCAAGAATGACACCCGCCGTGCGGAGATTATCCAGCGATTGACCGATTATGTCCTGACAGAGGGATTGTCGGCGGCAAGCTTGCGCCCGCTGGCTAAGGCGGCGGGCACCAGCGACCGGATGCTGCTTTATTATTTTAACGACAAGGCGCAGATCATGACGGCGGTATTGGCGCAGATTTCGGCGCGGTTGGTCACCTTGATTTCCGCGCGCACATCGCCCGAGCCCTTGCCCTTGGATCAATTGCGCCGCCAATTTGCCGACATTTTGTTCGAAGAGGCAGTGTGGCCCTATATGCGGATCTGGCTTCAGGTTGCGGCACGGGCGGCGATGGGGGACGCTTTCTACCGCGCGCTGGGCGAACAAATTGGACGTGGCTTTTTAGAGTGGGGCAGAGCCCAGCTCAAGTCCGACACGGATGCCCAACGCGATATCGACGCCGCGCAGCTATTGGTCACCCTCGAAGGGATGCTGTTCCTGAAAAGCATTGGCCTTGACGATGTGAACGCACTAGCGCTTTAGCGGCTGCGCGCGGCCCGTGCGCTGCCCAAGAGAAGCGCCGCGCTGTTCTTGGTCCGATATCCTTCGATCAGCAGATAGCCTGCCAAAAACGGCGCACCAAGGTTAAAGGCGGCAAATCCCAAAACGAGCCCGGCCACGGTAAATTCGTGCCGCCATGCGACCCAAACGCCCGACATTAAGAGAAAGCACAGGAAATCCACATTGAACTGTCCGCGCCAGGTCATGTCGGCGATGTCGCCGAAAAACACGGGATACAGGCCCATGCCATGGTTCGCGATAATGATGGTCGTATAGATGCTCACCGCGGCAATGATTGCAGCGAGGAAAATGCGGAATAAGGTCATGATCAAGCCTCCCAAATGATGTGGCCTGCATAGCAAAATGTAGCGAGTGCTACAATATCTGTTTTAGTCCGCCAATTCGACCCAAGTCGGCGCATGGTCGCTGGCTTTTTCCCGGCCACGATGGTCCTTATCAACGCCGCAATGGGTCAGGCGATCCGCGACAACTGGGCTCAACAGCAAATGGTCAATACGAAACCCATGGTCGCGTTGCCATGCGCCCGCCTGAAAATCCCAGAAAGTCCACACGCCGCCTTGCGGATAATGCGTCGCGAGCGCGTCGGTCCAACCTTGGCCCAGCAAAGCGCGATAGGCAGCGATGCTCTCGGGCTGGCGCAATGCATCGTCCAGCATCGCGCCGGGTGCCCAAATATCATGCGCATGCGGAATGACATTATAATCGCCGGCCAATATCGCTGGTATTTCCGCCGCCAGCAGCTCCGCCGCGCGGGCATATAGCCGTTGCATCCACGCCAGCTTATAGTCGAATTTCGGCCCCGGTTGCGGGTTGCCATTGGGCAGATACAAGCTTGCGACGCGCAACCCGAAAACATCTGCCTCCAAATAACGGGCATGTTCGTCAAGCGGGTCGCCCGGCAAGGTGCGCTGGGTCTCTGCGGGTTGCGCGCCCTTGGCAAGGATAGCGACGCCGTTAAACGATTTTTGCCCATGCCAAATCGCGCCATAACCCGCGCGTTCGAAATCCGCGATGGGAAAGCCCTCATCCTGCGACTTCACTTCCTGCAAACAGGCAATGTCCGGCTGGGTTTCCTCGAGCCATTCAAGCAGACGGGGAAGGCGCGCTTTGACGCCGTTGATGTTGTAAGTCGCGATACGCATCGGGCGACCCTAGCGGGTGCGCGCTATCGCATCAAACCGAAAAGCTTGAACCACAGCCGCAACCGGCCTGCGCTTGCGGGTTGGTAACTTTGAAGCTTTTGCCGCCCAGCGACTCGACAAAATCCACCGCCGATCCCCGGACAAGATCAAGGCTGATGGGATCAACGACCAAGGACGCACCCTCGCCCTGTGCCTGAACATCATCCGCCTCAACCGAATCTGCCAAACCAAAGCGATATTGAAAGCCCGAACAACCGCCACCATCCACCGAAAGCCGAAGCACCGGTGCTTTGCCGAGCTTGGTCGCGATTTCGGCCACGCGGCGCGCGGCATTGGGGGTCATGGAAATGACGTCGGTGTCGATCATAAGGTCCATGTAGGCGATGGCGCAGCTAAAGAAAAGGGGCGGCAAAGTTTCCGATGCCAGCCCCCAAGATTACACCCTCTCCCAAAGGTGATGCGTTAGCCTGTCCGCTTACTCGCCTTCAGCAGGACCGCCGCTGGATTTGCTATCAGTAGTTTTCGACGCAAGCAACAATTTTGCGCCGCTTGGGTCTGACTTCAATGGCGCCAGAAATGCAGTGGGGTTGATTGCCTCACCAGCGATGCGCACTTCATAATGCAAATGGCTTCCGGTTGAACGGCCGGTTGAGCCCATATAGCCCAATATATCACCCTTACGGATGCGTTGGCCCGGGATCACATTCATCGCGGACAAATGGCCGTAACGGGTTTGCACCGCGTTGCCATGGTTGATTTCAACAAACTTGCCATATCCGCCAAACCATTCAGCACGACCAACAGTACCATCTGCGGTTGCGAAGATTGGCGAGCCTACTGCGCCAGGAATATCGAGGCCTTGGTGGTTGCGACTTGCGCCGCGCATTGGCGCTTGGCGATATCCGTACCCGCTGGAGAATTTCATGATCTCAACAGGGTTGATCGAAGGAACAGCAACTTCGACCTTGGTCGCGGTGCCGTTAATCCGGCCCCAGCTGTCATTCAATGCGCGAAATTCAGGGTCCGAAACGCCCAGAGCGCTTTGGTTTGCCATCAGATCGTCGGAGGAAATGCGGAATGTGTCGGATGATGCGGCAGCGGAATTGGCGAGTGCTGGTGTGGCGACTGAAACAGCCACCAAGATGCCAAGAGCAGAGGCAGCTTTCAGGATCAGTGATTGGCACGAAGCCAAAGCGCTGGATACCATATTGTGTAACTACCCTATGTTGCGACCCGCGCCGTTTCTGGCGCAGCCCCGAAATTTGACCGAGACAGTAGATCTGTCCACCCGTTGTGATGAGGGTGGTGTCCGATGGATCAAATGAATGCAACATCCGCGCCTTCATCGCGGGACAAACCGCCGCTCAAACGCGTTGAGTCGTTGAATTGTGGGTTCAACGGCGCATTAAAGTGGCGGTTTACGGGTATTTTTCCGCAAGACTTTGGTCATATTGGGCATTCGGAACAACCTATCTCGAGCCGGTTTGTTCCCGTCGAGACATCGGAAATTGCCGCATTAGATATGGGATTCAGGCTGCATGATCAGCGCCGAATCGTCCGCAACTGAGGATCTGGCGATGGAATGGGGTGCGCGCCCAAAAAACCTACAAAGCCTTGGCGGCTGCCAACACGTCTGCCGCATGGTCCTTGACCTTCACCTTGCGCCACAGCTGCGCAACCTTGCCGTCTTTGCCGACCAAATAGGTCGACCGGTCAATGCCCATATAGAGTTTACCATACATCGATTTTTCGACCCAGGCGCCCATTTGTTCGGTCGCGTCGCTGGCTTCGTCCGATAGCAAAGTGACGTTCAACGCATATTTTGCGGCAAATTTGGCAAGCTTGGCGGGCTTGTCCTTCGACATGCCGTACACAGGGCAATTCAGCGCCGCAAATTCGCTGGCCAATGCGGTAAAATCCTTCGCCTCATTGGTGCAGCCCGGCGTGTCGGCTTTGGGATAAAAATACAGCACGAACGGCCCCTGCAAGCCCGCGAGATTGACCGGTTGTCCTGCGCTATCGGCGACGGTGACATCGGGCAGCTTATCGTGGATATCCGTCATATTCTCGTTCCTTTTCAAAAATCACGTGGACCCAATAAGCTGTGCCATTGGTCGATGACAACCCCGCGATAATCCCTAACCGCCTGCATTAACCCGGCCCAATCTGGAAAACCAAGGCTCTGCGCAATGAGCCGCTGTGCAGCATCTGGCGGGGTGGCGCAGTCGGGCGCGATGAGGCGCACCATCACGAGCAAGCGCGACATCAAAGCAAAGGCCTTGGCAAATTCTTCCGGCACATGCCCAGCCGCCACCAAAGCGTCAATCGCGGGGCCAAGCTGGGGTTTCATACCCGCATAGGTCCGCAACTGCAGCGCGTGAATGATGAACTCCATATCCACCAATCCGCCGGGTAGCAATTTGACATCCAACGCGCCCTTGGGCGGCTTGTGCGCGGCCATATCCGTGCGCATTTTGGTGATATCCGTGTGCAACTGGACGCTGTCGCGCGGGCTGTTCAATACATCCCGCACGATGTCCGTGACGGTGCGCCGTGCGTCGGCTGAACCAAAAAGCACCCGCGCTCGCGTCAGCGCCATATGCTCCCATGTCCAAGCATCTGCCCGCTGATATTGGGCAAAGCTTTTGACCGACGCGCACAGCAACCCGTCCGCGCCTGATGGCCGAAGCCGCGTGTCGACTTCATATAAAGCGCCAGATGCGGTCGCGACGGACATCGCGGCGATGACGCGCTGCGCCAGCCGGTTGAAATATTGCGTCGCACCCAAAACGCGCGGTCCATCGGATTCGGTGAGATGATCGCCGCTGAACAGCAGGATGAGGTCCAAGTCCGACGCATGCGTCAACGCTTCGCCGCCAAGCCTGCCCAGCGCCAAAATGATCAGTTCACCGCCTGCAACCTTGCCATGCGCCTTTTCAAATTCGGCGACGGTCGCGGCGGTCAATGTCTGCAAGGATGCTTCGGCCAGATGCGCGTAGCTGCGCGCAATATCGAGGGCGTCGCTGCGCCCTTCGATCAACTGCACGCCCAACGCAAAGCGTTTCTCGCCGACATAATCGCGGACAATATCGAGTGTGGATTGATAATCGGCGGCGCCAATCCGCCGCTGCATCGCGTCCTGCAAGGCCGCAACGTCGCCGGGCAAATGCATCGCGCTGGTGTCCATGAGCGCATCAAGATAGCGGCTTTGGCGGCCCAGATCGTCAGCCAATGTCGGCGCATAGCTTAAGATATCGCCAACCAATTGCAGCAGGCCGGGGCGCGCCTCGAGCAAGCGGAAGACGTTGATCGCGCTGGGCATCGCCTCAATCATATTGTCGAAGCGCGCGATCGCACGGTCGGAATCGGGCGCTTGCGCCAATGCCGCCATGATCGCGGGCAGCACGGTCTCAAACGCGTCGCGTGCGGATTCGCTGCGGATGGCGCGGATCTTCCCGCTGCGCCAGCGGGCCAAACGCTGCATCACGGCGGCTGGGTCAGCATAGCCCAAATCGGTCAATTGTTCCTCAAGCGGCAGGCCTTCGTCCGCCATGCGCGGCCCTTCGCTGCCGCCTGCGTCGACCATCCGGTCATAGATTGCCGCAACCTGCGCCGTGATTGGCTGAATAGCGGCAATCAACGCATCGGCATCGGTCAGGCCATGCAACCGCGCCACGGCATCGGCGGTATCGCGGTTGGCGGGGATTTCATGCGTTTGCCGGTCGCTATGCATTTGCAGGCGGTGTTCGAATGTCCGCAAATCGGTGTAGGCGGATGAGAGGGTCGCTGCCTCTTGCGCGCTAATCGGCCCCGCTGCGGCCAGCGCGTGCAACGCAGCGCGGGTGTCGGGCACGCGCAACGCGGGGTCGCGGCCGCCATGGATGAGCTGATGCGCTTGCGCGAAAAATTCACACTCGCGGATCCCGCCATGGCCGCGCTTCAGGTCGAAACCGAGGCCCATTTTCTGGCCCTTGGCATAATGGTCGCGGATCTGCGCGGTCATTGCCGTGATGTTCTTCAACTGCCCGAAATCGAGCGATTTGCGCCAGATGAAGGCTTGGATTGCGTGCATGAAATAGGCGCCCAACTCTCGGTCGCCAGAGCTTATACGTGCGCGGATGAAGGCGGCTTGTTCCCACGCCAATGCGCTTGATTCATAATAGCCGATGGCCGCTTCGACAGGCAGGACGATGGGGCTGACTTCAGGCGAAGGGCGCAGCCGCATATCGACCCGAAACACATAACCATCGCCGTCGAGCGCGGATAAGAGCGCAATCACGCGGCGGCCATAACGCACCGCAGCCTCCGCCACATCTTCCCCTGCCCGGTGGGGCAGGGTTTTGGGATCGAACAGGAATATCGGGTCAATATCCGACGAATAATTCAACTCCCGCCCACCATGCTTGCCCAAAGCGATGACGGCAAAGCCTTGATTAAGTGCGCCGGGTATGCGCTCTTGTATCGCAGCGTCGATGGCTCGGTCGAGCGCATGGTCCGCAAAATCCGAAAGGATATGCGTGACGCGGGTCAGGTCCCAGACACCAGATAGGTCAGCGATAGCGGTGACAAGCGCAACGCCCTGCCTTTGTTTGCGCAATGCGGTGCCGACGGTGTCCGCGCTGCGGGCGAGGGCGTTGGCGAGCGCTTTGTCAAAATCGCCCGCTTGGATCAGCGGCATGAGCTCTGGGTTGCGGTCTATCAACCCCGCCAGAAATGGGCTGTTGGCGTGGGCGCGTGCGATGGCTTCTGCGACGCGCTCCATATTTTATCCCTTGTCTTTAGTGTACAGATAATCCCGCCGGAAATCTTGGGCAAAAGCCGCAAAGCGCCCTGCGGAGATCGCGGCGCGCATGCCGGCCATCAGCATCTGGTAATAATGCAGATTGTGCTGAGTCATCAGCATCGCGCCCAATATTTCGCCCGAACGGATCAGGTGATGTACATAAGCGCGGGTCCATGTCGCGCAGACGGGGCATGTGCAACGGTCGTCGATTGGCCCTTGGTCCTCGGCAAATTTGGCGTTGCGGATGTTGATCGGCCCGTGGTGCGTGAAGGCTTGCCCATTGCGCCCTGACCGTGTCGGCAGCACGCAATCGAACATATCAATACCGCGCTCGACAGCGCCGACCAGATCGTCGGGCTTGCCCACGCCCATCAGATACCGGGGCCGGTCGGCGGGCAATTGGTCGGGTGCATAATCGAGGCAACCAAACATCGCCTCTTGTCCTTCACCGACCGCAAGGCCGCCAACCGCATAGCCATCAAAGCCAATATCGATCAGCGCGTCGGCAGAACGCTTGCGCAATTCTTCGTCCAATGATCCCTGCTGGATGCCGAACAAAGCCGCGCGCGCTGCATGTTCGCCGCCCGCATCGAACCCGTCGCGCGATCGTTTGGCCCAACGCATCGACAATTCCATCGATTTAATCGCGTCATCGCGTGACACGCCATTGGCCGGACATTCGTCAAACGCCATGACGATGTCGGAACCAAGCAAGCGCTGGATTTCCATCGAGCGTTCGGGCGACAGCATATGTTTCGATCCGTCCAAATGGCTTTGGAACGACACGCCCTCTTCGGTGATCTTGCGCAGTGCCGACAGGCTCATGACTTGATAGCCGCCGCTGTCGGTCAAGATTGGCCGGTCCCATCCGGAAAATTGATGCAAGCCCCCCAGCCGCGCCACACGTTCTGCGCCGGGGCGCAGCATCAGGTGATAGGTGTTGCCAAGGATGATGTCCGCGCCGGTTGCGCGCACTTCGGCGGGGCGCATCGCCTTGACGGTGGCGGCGGTGCCCACGGGCATGAAGGCCGGCGTGCGGATTTCCCCGCGCAGCATCTGAATACTGCCCGTGCGGGCCTTGCCATCGGTGGCGGAAATCGAAAACTGGAATCGCGTGGTCATTCATGGGCTTTAGGGGGGTAATGCGTTTGAGAAAACCAACTTTTCCGAATGCGCCAGGGGCGGGGATATTCTCGCGTCACGCCATGCGGAACATGTTGCAGCATCTTACGCGCGGTGTTCGGTAGGAAAAACACAAATTACGCTTTCAACCGCAGGCACACCGTCCCATATAGGGCGGATGACTTATACCGATCCACGCTCTTATCTTTACCAACCCGGCCTTCTCGATCCTGATGCCGCATTACGCATTACGCGTGATGCGTTGCGGGCGTGCGATGACGGCGAGCTCTACCTCCAATATAGCGCGAGCGAGAGTTTCGGTTTTGACGATGGCCGCTTGAAAATGGCGGATTATTCGACGGGGTCGGGCTTTGGCCTGCGCGGGGTGTCGGGCGAGATGACGGGCTTCAGCCACGCCAATGACATGAGTGAATCGGCCATCCGCCGCGCGGGCGAAACGCTGAAGCTGCTGGATCCGGCGAAGGCACAACCCGCCCCGCCACCGCGCCAGAACAACCGGCATTTATACACTGACGGCAACCCGCTTGAACGTGTGCCCTTTGCTCAAAAAGTGGCGTTGTGCCAGCAAATCGACGCCGCAGCCCGTGCGCGTGACCCGCGTGTCGCGCAGGTCAGCGTCAGCCTGTCGGGCAGCTGGAGCGTCGTTGAAATCGTCCGCGCCGATGGCTTTGTCGCCACCGATATACGCCCTCTGGTGCGCCTCAATGTCGGCATTGTCGCGCAAGATGGCGAACGCCGCGAAACCGGAAATTACGGCTTTGGCGGGCGGTTTCTGTATGACAAATTATTCGAAGAACATGAGTGGGAACATGCGATTGATGTCGCATTGGCGCAGGCGCTGACCAATTTGCGTTCGGTCGCTGCGCCTGCTGGCGAAATGACGGTGTTGCTTGGACCCGGCTGGCCGGGTGTGTTGCTGCATGAGGCGGTGGGCCATGGCCTTGAAGGCGATTTCAACCGCAAGGGCAGCAGCGCCTTCTCCGGCAAAATCGGGCAGCGCGTTGCCGCGCCCGGGGTCACTGTGGTTGATGATGGGACGATGCAGAACCGGCGCGGGTCGCTGTCGATTGATGATGAAGGCACGCCGACGCAGGAAAATGTCCTGATCGAAGACGGCATATTGCGCGCCTATATGCAGGACCGCATGAACGCCCGTCTGATGGGTGTCGAGCCAACGGGCAATGGCCGCCGCGAAAGCTTTGCGCATGCGCCGATGCCGCGCATGACCAATACCTTTATGCGCAGCGGCAATGACGACCCTGCCGAACTTTTAAGCCGCGTCAAAAACGGCATTTTCGCCAAAAGCTTCGGCGGCGGGCAAGTCGACATTGTGTCGGGCAAATTCGTGTTCAGCTGCACCGAGGCCTATTTGGTCAAGGACGGCAAGCTTGGCGACCCGATCAAAGGTGCTACCTTGATTGGCGATGGCCCAACCGCGTTGAATAAGGTCATCGGCCTTGGCAACGACATGGCGCTGGATGAAGGCGTTGGCGTGTGCGGCAAGGCGGGGCAAAGCGTGCCGGCGGGTGTCGGCCAACCGACAACTTTGGTCAGCGCGCTGACCGTTGGTGGTACGGCGGGCTGACCGATGCACCTATTCGGCCAGAACCCCGATTTGGCCGATATGACCGCATGATGCCTTTATGAGCCACGCGATCAAGGTTGCGACCTATAATATCCGCAAAGCGGTGGGGTTGGATCAACGCCGCGACCCTGCACGCATCCTGTCGGTGCTCAATGAAATCAATGCCGATATTGTCACGCTGCAAGAGGTCGACCGCCGCTTTGGCGCGCGGGTCAGCGCGCTGCCGCTGGCGATGTTGGCGGCCGAGACGCCGTATATACCCGTGCCGTTGAATTTTCGTCCGGCGGCGATTGGCTGGCACGGCAATGCTATATTATTGCGCAAGGGGATTGAGGTTCGATCGGCCGCGCCTATCGATATGCCCACTTTGGAACCGCGCGGCGCGGTGATGGCGGAGTTGGCCGTCAACGGGCATCCGTTGCGCGTGATCGGCGTACATCTTGATTTATCCGGCCTATGGCGGCGTAAGCAGATCCGCGCATTGCTTGCCGCCATCGATGCACGCCCGCTATATATGCCCACGGTGATGATGGGGGATTTCAACCAATGGTCCGACAGCGGCGCGCTGAGCGAGCTTGCCTTTCACCATCACCGGCTGGTGCGCACCCCCAAAAGCTTCCATACGGCGCGCCCCGTAGCCCGTCTGGACCGCATCATCGTCAGCCATGATGTGCAGGTCAGCGCGGCCGATTGCCATATTTCAGCCTTGTCCAAACAAGCATCCGACCATTTGCCCTTATGGGCAGAGATATATATCGGTTAAATGCCTAAATATTAGGCAGCAATAAATGACTGATTAAATAATAGGCAGTTTACGCGCGCGCCGCGTGCTTGGCATGGCTGCAAACTTCTCAAAATCCCCCGTTTCACGTGCTTCCTACTTTCTGGCACGGTGTTTGCATTGTGCACTGCACAAGCCAAATGGGGGTGTGCATGAAATATATTATTGCGATTATCAAACCGCACAAGCTGGATCCGGTGCGCGCGGCGCTCACTGCGCTGGGTGTGTCGGGCATGACGGTGACTGAGGTGAAAGGTTTTGGCAGGCAGAAGGGCCAGACCGAAATTTACCGCGGCGCTGAATATGAAACCAACATGGTGCCCAAGGTGAAAATCGAGATCGCGTGCGCCTCTGATCAGGCACCTGCTGTCATCGAGGCGATCCAGCACGCAGCCGAAACCGGCGCGATTGGCGATGGCAAAATCTTCGAATTCGAGCTGGCCGGTGCGTTACGCATCCGCACCGGCGACACCAACGAAACCGCGCTTTGACGCGATACTATCAAGCTAGGGGAACCAGATAATGTCAAAGACACTGAAATTTCTAGGCGCGGCGGGGGCGACATTGTTCGCCGCTTTGCCCGCTTTTGCGCAGGAGGCCGCTGAAAAAGCGGCCGAAGGCGCAGCAGCGGCTGGCGCTGCGGTCGCCGAGGTTGCGGCAACAGTCGCCGTCGCCGATGGCCCGATCAAGGCACCAACGGTCGAACAAATGGCCGGCATGGTCGATAAAGGCGATACCACATGGATGCTGATCAGCTCCGCGCTGGTATTGCTGATGTCGATCCCTGCATTGGCTTTGTTCTACGGCGGCCTTGTCCGCACAAAGAATATGTTGAGCCTGTTGATGCAGGTATTCATGATCGTGTCGGTCGCGGCGCTTGTTTGGGTGACGTATGGCTACAGCCTCGCCTTCACCAGCGGCAACGCCTTTATTGGCGGTTTCTCCAAGATATTCCTGCAGGGTGTCAGTGCGACCACATATGCGGCGACATTCAGCAACAATGTGTACATTCCCGAATATGCCTTTGTGGTGTTCCAGATGACCTTTGCCTGCATCACGCCGGCGTTGATCGTTGGGGCGTTTGCAGAGCGGATCAAATTTACGCCGTTGATGATCTTCACGGTGTTGTGGCTGACGTTCGCTTATTTCCCGGTTGCACACATGGTATGGTATTGGGCTGGCCCAGACTTTTTGGTCGATGCACCCACCGACATGGGCCTCATGTGGGGTTGGGGCGCGCTTGATTTTGCTGGCGGCACCGTTGTCCATATCAATGCGGGTATTGCAGGGCTTGTGGGTTGCCTCATCGTGGGCAAGCGCGTTGGCCATGGCAAGGAAGCAACGCCGCCACATTCGATGACGATGACCATGATTGGCGCGTCGCTTCTGTGGGTGGGCTGGTTCGGCTTTAACGCTGGCTCCAATTTGGAAGCCAATGGCCTTGCGGCTCTGGCGTTCATCAATACCTTTGTCGCAACGGCGGCCGCTGCGGTGGCATGGTGCCTGATTGAACAGTTCCACCATGGTAAGCCTTCGCTGCTTGGCGCTGTGACTGGTGCGGTTGCTGGCCTTGTTGCCATCACGCCAGCCAGCGGATTTGCGGCGCCGATGACGTCCATCCTCCTCGGCTTTGCAGCGTCGGGCATCTGCTATGTCTTCGTCGCATATGTGAAGAACAAGCTTGGCTATGACGACACGCTCGACGTCTTTGGCGTCCACGGCGTTGGCGGCATCGTCGGTGCGATAGCGACGGGCATTGTCGCTGACCCCGCATTGGGTGGTCAGGGCTGGATCGACTACACCGTCTTCCCGGCCATTCCCGGCGAATATGACATGGCGGGTCAAGTGATGACTCAGCTCTGGGCAGTGGGCACGACGGTCGTGTGGACTGCAGTCGTCTCCGCCATCCTATTCTACGGACTGAAACGCACGACGGGTCTGCGCCCAGCCGAAGACGCCGAACGTGAAGGTCTTGACCTCACGGAACATGGGGAGCGTGCGTATAATTATTAACGCTTTTTAGGCTTGGTGGCGGGGTCCTTTCTCTCTCTCCTTTTGTGCCCCGCCGCCTCCCGATGTTCCTCCCGCGAACATCCAACTCATGGCCCGGACCTTTCATGGTTCGGGCCTTTTTTATGTGGTGCGAAAACCACTTTCCTACAAATAACCATATCGGTTATCTGATTCGCGTCAGTCAGGCTGCGGTCTAGAACGTGGGTCGGGATGATGGGAACGCTGGCGGGG